>JAXGQE010000003.1:0-251158 GCA_040766585.1 Candidatus Sumerlaeota bacterium | reverse complement strand
GTGCATATCATCCGTATGATTCTTTCGATCTCTTGCTGTTCCCTTTTAGTTAACTGACGCAGATCATTATTGGCTTCAACGACTGCCATGGGTTCAATAAAGAGAGTTGCCCCACTCGCCGATTGATCATGAATAATACCGGGAAACTGACCACGACTTTCCTGGCGGATTGGTATCACAAATCTTCCTTCTCTTTGTGTGACAATGGGTTCCTGGATGATTTTCTGGTATGCGCTGGAGCGAATATACGAATCCAGTTTTTGCCGGATTCGTTCATTCAAACTCCTCATTTGCTTTCTGATCCCGGATAGCTCTTGGCTGGCACTGTCTTTTATTTCTCCAATGTCATTGATACTGTCATCGATGGTATTTTCGATATCTTGGAAGAGACCGATACGGGCAGCTTCCCTTTTAAGAATTGGCGCATCTTCATCACTTTCAGCAATAGTATTCTTAAGCTTTCTAGCAGCTTCCAATGTGTCGCCTAAATCCTGCAGCTCTGATGGTTCACCCAAACCGCCGATTTCAATTCGGTGCAAAAGGCTTTTTACATCATGAACACCTGCAAAAGAGATACCGCTATACCCGCGCAGCAAGTACCTAGCCTCCGAAGTTTCCTGAAGCACTTCTTTTATTGCAGAAATATCATTCAGCGGCAGCAGCAATCGTGCCAGCTCTTTTCCTCGATCTGTTACTGCTTGTTCCTCTAAAAGTCGAATAACTGAATGATACTCTAAGATTCTCAATGAACGCTGATCCATACATACACCCCCAGATCATTCCACACCTCTAAAATAGTGACCTTTAGTAATTCCGTTAAAACTCAAGTCAACCAAAAGAGACTTCACATGGTCCTTCTCACTGTCCGATAAAGGAACCATTTTCTCGTGTCGGTCTATCCAATGTCGATATGCGGATACGATTTGTGCCGTATATGAAGCACCTCTTTGGATCGCCTCCAGACGAAGTATTGAAATCCCCGATCTTATAATCTCTTCCAAATTATCGAACAGGCATAATTCCTTTGAATTGAAGATAAAGCTCCGACAGCTACTATTGGTTATAACTGGAAAATTATATCCAAGTTTGTCGCGCAGCGAATATCGATCGATTCTGCACAATGATTGAGAACATTTCTTTTCAGGACTTTGCGTTCCATCCATGACAGTACTAATGGGACAGTAATCGCTAATCATCACTGGTATTTGCCCATGGACCAGTGCTTCAATCTGCAATCCATCCGGCTTCTGCAAAGCAGCAATCTGGTCCAGCGTCAGCTCCGGAGAAATCGTAACTCTTGAAGCTCCCATCTTATGATAGAATTCAAGGGAAGCACTATTAAAGGCGTACATTGGATAATCCACTGAAACCAACGCTTTCAAATTATTTGCAGTAGCTAGCTGCCCCCAATTCGCTATACGAATCCAATTCGGTAAGCAATCACGATCTGACAGAAATCGTTCTTCGATCTCCTTCTGCTCTTCGTCTTTCGTGATCCGTGGATAGGCAAATACTAACTCCACGTGATTACTGCTGGATTTATCAACTCTACTTTGTAACTCGGGCCAGCTGACGGATGTATTCCAATTCAATAAATCGCCACCCCAATAGATTATATCGGCGCCCGATCTTGCCGCAGCTTCCAAGGCATCCTATTCATCCACTGTTACCGACAGCCTTGGAATTACTTTTTTCACTTCTTTTCCTTTGCGAAACGGCGATTGGGATAGATAGGATCGCAATCTCTTTTCAGCCATATTCCAACCTGAAGGCTCATACTCACGTGCGTACAGGGCTTCCATTTTGTTGACGGCCTTTCTTCGAAGTTCATTGATAATACTGACCGGCATAAAAAGTCCCGGTTCAATATTCCAGGAGTAGGTATTAATCGAAAAGGAGGTATTCCCAGTTCGCTCCAATTGCTTTTCTATTTGTTTCTCTGTCATCGGGTAAGCGGATGCCTTCTCGCTGATCCTGTCCGATTCCTCTCGTACGATGTTCCCTTTGGGATCTTTGAGTGTCAAGATCATCGGTTCACCGAGTCTCAACTTCACGTCGGCTTCCAGAGGAATCCTTCTGGCAGTTTCAACATCAATATAGGTTTTTTGGGCGGTTGAGATTAGCTTTTCATCATGAGTCCGAAAAACTCGGTCACCGACACGAAAATTTCCTTCTGCATAAATGGTAGCAATTTCGCCCGTATAAGCATCGGATCTTTCAGAATCACTGACATACATTTTTTCTATGGTTGTACCCACTCTGCCTCCGACGGATACCCAAATCTCAATTCCATCCCCAACAGACAAATCTTTTTCCAACTTAATTCTCATGATCTTCTTCGGTGGATCGATTTCAACAATCCTTCCTATGAACACTCCTCTATTGTTGGGTCGTTTCAGGCTCATAAGTTTCTTGCCTGATTCATTCCACAAGAATCCTTTTGTGAAATCGCGATTAAAGATTTGCTCCAGCTGACGCAAATCATCAGCACCGACATAGTATTCTTCAGGTGTTTGAAGCAATCTATCAATTGCTTCCCGGTAAATACGAACAACTGTAGCTACGTATTCGGGGCGTTTCATTCTTCCCTCAATCTTAATTCCGCTAATCCCGTTTTGATAGAGTTCAGGCAGCACAGTAATGAGATTCAAATCCTTGGTGCTGAGTAAATGCGCCCCTTCGTCATGGTTAATTAAACCACTCTTTTTTCCACATAAGTCATAATTTAAACGACAGGGCTGTGCACATCGGCCCCGGTTGCTGCTTCGCTCCGCCAATCATACTACTCATCAAAACACTGTCCCGAATATGAAATGCACAGTGCTCCGTGTGCAAATATTGCTTCAATTTCGATATCCACTGCTCCGCGAACAGCGACCAATTGGGACATTGTCATCTGACGGCCCATAATAATCCGACTGAATCCCATTTTTTGAAGAAACAAAGCGGTTTCTTGGTTATGAACCGTCATCTGAGTGCTTTATAAAGCCAAATGGGATACAATTCTTTAATCATGCTAGCCAGCCCAATGTCCTTGCAGAATAACAGCGTCAACGCCGATTCGATACAAGTTGCCCACAAATTCTAACGCTTCGTTCATCTCTTCATCACGAACAAGCGTGTTAACAGTAACATAGATCTTCACTTTTCTTTGCTTTGCATAATGCACAGCGGATTCGATTTCATCCAAATCAAAATTCCCTGCTGAGCTTCTTGCATTAAACAATTTCCCGCCGAGATATACTGCATCGGCTCCGTTGTTCACCGCAGCCACAAATGCATCCCATGTACCCGCAGGTGCTAGTAATTCAAATCCTCTCTCAACCATTCCGTTTTCCTCCATACTGTGTTAGTTGCTGTACTGCAATTTTCTTATCAAGAATGCAATATCAGTAATATTCTGGACCATATGTACATACGGCAGAGCCTTCTTTCCGATAATAATAGTTGGGACTGGATTCCTGGTGTGTGTCCCAATAGAAAGATCCTCAATATTGCCATGATCACTGGAGATAATCAACACATCTTCATCAGTATCAAAGTTCTCCATAATCCCCGAGAAGAAATTATCCAGGGTTTCAATAATATACACAGCTCTTCCCATATCTTGTTTATGACCTGCTGCATCAGTCTGAAAGTATTCAAACAAGCTAAAGTTAAAATTCTTCAGTATCTGACCGTATATTTTACCTGCTTTTTTTGATTCCATCTGAGGAATGCCATGTCCCCATTTTCTAAGGAGATCATTGGTAATATCCTGATAGATGGACTTCTGCTCCCCGATATCTTCCAATGAACAAAAAGGGACTTCTGCCGCTATTGCAGCCAGGGCAATGGCTGCATGTTTTCGTTTTCTAGTTTGAATCATGTCAAAGTACTCGGGACTGTATGCATTGACTAAATATGTGCTATACCCTGACTGCACTGAAGTCATCATAATATTGCTGGCTTTAATCATAGAAGTTAGCATTCGAGTTGGATATCCGTTTATGTGTCGTCCGGTAAGAAGTGGTGCATTGATGCCGGTCATCAAAGCTGTCTGCCCAGTCGCACTTTGGGGAAGTCCGGGAACACTTAAACATGCATCAGTTGGCACAACGGCTGACCAATCTTGAATAATCGGATCAAACGGCGCTACCAGGCCACGATTCGCGGTTACTGCATCAAAAAATGGAGTCCGTGCCTGTACTAAAGGATTTGTATCATTTGATTTGTTCCCAATACCTATCCCATCAACAAAGATGAAACTGATTGCAGTCATTCTCATGTCTCCTCAGATTATGTGAATTGATATGATTTCCTGATTACTTTTTCGAATGCTTAGAACTACTTCGCATCGAGCCGGTACAGAGGATCTCTTTACACACAATGACAGCTGCACCGATGTACAGCTGTCACTATTTTACACAGGTTACAAATTTACTGCCCATTATCCGGAATTCTTTGCTGAATCCATTCACTGATTTCATCGAATACCTGGGGTGCATAGGTTGATAATCTTGGTGCTATGTAAGAATCTTCAGCCATTTGACCTACTGAGGTCATCGGTACTAGCAGTAGAATCTGAGCTATGATCAAAGCAATGAGCAACCCTTTAAACAAACCTAGCCCGCCCCCCGCAAGACGATCCACAAATGATAGTTTAACAACTTTCATCATCCTTGCAAGAACACTTCCGGAGATTCCCGCAACAATAGCTGTAGCAATGAATATCAATATTAAACTAACTGAAATAACCAGAGCATCCGGTAGTCCAGGAAACAGCTGGCTGGCGGTTCCGGTTATGTTTAGAAAGAAATCCCGCAAGCCAAAACGGTTTCCCAGGAGTTCTGCCAGTTCTTGATAATAATGATAGGCTATGAAGAACCCTAAAAAGATTCCAAATAAGGCTGCAATTTGACGAATCAATCCTTTTCGAATTCCGCCATAGATGTTCAATCCGATTAGTATTATCAGAATTACGTCCAATGTGTTCATGGGAATGCCCCCGATTCAATCAATCAGTCTTGATGCCCGCTTTCTCTCTTCGTTCCATGATCGACATCATGCGGTTGTATTCTCGCTGCAGTTTGAATAACTCTTCAGCAATATTCAAAGATGCCAGGACGGCAACTTTGCTCATGGACAACCTAGGCTCACTTCCACCGATTTGGCGCATTTTTCTATCCACATATCTTGCGAGAGCCTCAATGTGTTCGGCTGTCATATCCCCTTTAATATTGTACTCTTCGCCGTAAATCACTACAGCCGTTCGGGTTTTTTTCTGATCCATGAACATCCCTCCACCCTTTCTTGGAACCACTCATGGCATTGTATTCTCTTAGTCATTAGTGTAGCATGAATGACCAAATTCTGCAAATAAAACCCTCCATCGTCATCGTAGGGCATCCCTGCTGCATTGCTGGGTTCCATTTGCCATCCGGAGTAGATTGTCTGTTTCCTCATGGCTTCGATTATTGTAAGCTTCCGCGATCACTTAAGTGAATAGCCGCTTTATTATATTAATCTCATTTAGTGGATTTTAACATTGAAAATCCGTTCAGTTTGAGACCTATACTTTGAAGTTTCGAATATTTCCTTTCGTTCACCGGTCAGAATACACGGACAAAAATAATCCGCCCTGTGAGGAGCGGATATACAGTCTTATGAATCATACAGATATCCCATGTGCTGTTCTGCAAATTCGTGTTGCAAATGCCCTAAACAGGAAGCATTGATGAGGCTGATATCAAAATCTGCGCACAAAAAAGAAATGAATTTTTGATTCGATCGATGACAATCATCCTTCATTGGGTATTATTGAATACTCAAATGCCGATAGAGCAGATATGCAGTCACAGAACCAGTCAGTTCAAATACCCTCCAAAATAGTTGGGCGCGAAGCATGCAATCACACTCCTTCAAAACATCGTACATTTTACAGATGGATTATACCACAATCTAGTGCTGCTGACAAGTTGAGCAGCATCTACCGGCGATTCACTTCCTTTTGTCTGATCTGTTCATACAATAACACACCACATGCAATTGAGACATTCAAAGACTCCGATTTTCCCAGCAAGGGAATCATAACTGTGCTGTCTACCAGTTTTCTGGCCTCGGATGAAAGTCCTTGACCTTCATTCCCAAAAATGAACGCTAGTGGTCCGCTCAGGTCTTCGTTGTAGTATACTACTGATCCGTTCATGTCCGCGGCGACAAAGCGATATCCCTTATCTTTCAATATCCGATGCACATCAGCAAGGGGAATACCAGCAATGATTGGCACATTAAATATTGACCCGGATGAACTGCGAATTACCTTGGAGTTATATAAATCAACAGTTCCCTGAAGCGCAATAACCAGTTCCACTCCCGCAGAGTCGGCTGTTCGAATTATCGTTCCCAGATTCCCGGGATCCTGGATCCGGTCCAAAATCAATATCGTACCACCCTGAATAGAATCTGCCCAGTCTTCATTCTTGTTGATTCGAGCAATTGCTAGAACGCCTTGAGGATTTTGTGTGTCTGCCATTTTCTGCATAATTTCATCGGTTACCAGTATCGCTTTGGATCCTGTGTCGACCATGCTATGCAGCAGTTCCTGCCCTCTCAGAGATTCAGCCAGGGATTCCGTATAGTAGACTGACTCAATCTTTATTTGCGCGTCCAGTGCCATCTCCAGGGCATTTTTACCTTCTATGATGAATAACCCCCAGAGCTCCCGATACTTTCGACTTTCAAGCTTTTTGATTTTCTTTATTTCATCGTTATGGATGCTGCTGATCATGTCATCACCGCATTACTCTTCATTTTCGATGCAATTGAAAAGACACTTCATCATTTTAAATAAAGCCATGATATTCTCTCGCAAGAACACCATGGCTTCACATCGCTAAAACTGTTCTTTTGCTTTTTGAGCCAGATGCTCAAAAGCGGGAAAGTCATTGACAGCCATATCAGCCAGCATCTTTCGATTTACTTCTACGCCAGCTTTTTTCAGACCATCAATCATACGACTGTATGAAATACCATTCATACGAGCAGCAGCATTAATTCTGGTGATCCAGAGCTTTCTGAAATCTCTTTTCTTTGTGCGTCGATCCCGATACGCATAACTCAGTGCTTTCATAACCGATTGATTCGCTACACGAAAAAGCTTGCTTCGCCCACCCCAGTAACCTCGGGCCAGTTTCAAAATTTTCTTATGTCTTCGGCGGGTTTTGAATCCACCTTTTGCTCTTGGCATTTCAATTTCCTCCTCGAAAATATTTCACAATGGATCATTGGATAAAAGATCTTACTTATATGGAATCAGTTTCAGTACCTTTTTGTGATCAGCATCATGTACATACCCGGGACCGCTGAGTCTGCGGGTACGAGAGGAAGATTTTGTTTCCAGCTTGTGTCGCTTATACGCTTTGTTTCTTTTGATCTTCCCAGTCCCTGTGAGGCTAAACCGTTTGGCTGCCGCCCGATGGGTTTTCATTTTAGGCATAATTTTTCCTCCTCTCTATGTCTGCTTGGGGGCTAAAATCATGATCATATTTCTGCCCTCTAGCTTTGGTTCACGTTCAATATTAGCGCTATCAGCCGCAGCTTCAGCCATTCTCTTGAGAATGGTTCGACCCGCTTCTGAATGTGTAACTTCTCTGCCCCGGAAAGTGACTGTCACCTTAACTTTGTCACCATCGGACAGGAAGCGCAGCATATTCTTCAGTTTGACCTGATAATCATGTTCATCAATGTTGGGTCTGACCTTTACTTCTTTCACAGTGATCTGCTTCTGCTTTTTCTTGGCTTCTTTGTCTTTCTTACTTTGCTCATACCGATACCGTCCATAGTCCATGATTCTACAGACCGGTGGCTTTGCTGTGGGAGCAACTTCAACAAGATCAAGTTTCTCCTCAAACGCTTTTTGGATAGCGTCACGAGCGGACATGATCCCTAATTGCTCACCATCTTTTCCAACCACACGTACTTCCCGGCTACGAATGTCTTCGTTTACTCTGAGATCTTTGCTGATAATCTATCCCCTCCTTAAATTAGAACAAAAAGAAAGCGGGTGTTTCCACCCGCGCGCATACACTATCCTCAAGACGAGGATTAAGTTTTGCTGACCAGTCAGCTGCCGAAGCGCCGAAAGGTGAGAAGCGGATGGCTTCTACTTTTATGTGTTATAACTGCTTTAGATTATCATACTAAGTGTTGCATGTCAAGGGATTTCGCTTGCTTCGGATATCTGCAACCACCATTTCATGGAACTGCTGGGTAGATATGGACCCTTGATCCCCGGCTTCCCTTGTTCGCAGAGACACATTGCCGGATTCCATTTCTTTATCACCTACAACGAGCATGTATGGTATTTTTTCTGCCTGGGCTTCTCGAATTTTGAAGCCTACTTTTTCATTTCGATCATCTACATCCACCCGAATATCATCATTGAACAGCTCTTGCTTGATTTTCATTGCATACTCCACATGGCGATCTGCTATTGGCAATATTCTGACTTGAACCGGAGACAACCAGGTTGGAAATGCTCCTGCAAAATGTTCAATCAAGATGCCCAAAAATCGCTCGATACTTCCAAATATCGTGCGATGAACCATGACCGGCCGATGTTTTTCACCATCTGCACCAATATACGTCAAATCAAATCTCTCGGGCATTTGAAAGTCCAGCTGAATCGTACCGCACTGCCATGTTCTGCCAATACAATCCTTTAAATGGAAATCGATTTTGGGACCGTAGAATGCGCCATCGCCTTTATTGATCTTATAGGACATTCCCATAGAATCCAGCGCTTCCTGCAGCTTTGACGTGGCCAGATCCCATTCTTCTTGCGTCCCCATGGCTTTTTCCGGCCGCGTACTCAATTCCACTTCGTACTCAAAACCAAATACTCGATACATTTCATCGGCCAGTTTGATTACATTTTGAATTTCATCCACAATTTGAGTAGGGAGCATAAAGATATGGGCATCGTCCTGTGTAAAACAGCGCACTCTCATCAACCCGTGGAGGGTCCCCGATAATTCGTGCCGATGAACCAATCCCAGTTCTCCCACCCGAAGCGGGAAATCACGATAACTGTGAATGTCGCGCTTATAAAGGAGCATACCCCCTGGACAGTTCATGGGTTTTATGGCAAAACCTTGCTCGTCAATTTCAGTAAAGTACATATTCTGGCGATAGTTATCCCAATGACCCGATCGCTTCCAAAGATCTGCATGAAGCGCTATAGGCGTCTTTACTTCCTGATATCCACGTTTAATATGTTCTTTTTTCCAATAATTCTCCAGTTCGTTCCGGATGATCATTCCTTTGGGATGGAAAAAGGGAAACCCAGGACCTTCATCGTGAAGGCTGAAAAGATCCAGCTCTTTACCAATTTTTCGGTGATCTCTTCTTTTAGCCTCCTCTATCCGTTCTAAGTGATCCTTCAGTTCCTTATCACTTAAAAACGAAGTCCCGTAAATTCTCTGAAGCATGCCTCTTTTCTCATCACCACGCCAGTAAGCGCCCGCAACACTGGTTAATTTAATAGCACCAACCTTACCTGTTGAAGGTAAATGAGGACCGGCACATAAATCCATAAATTCACCTTGGGTGTAATAAGAAATTTGCGCATCTTCAGGCAAATCCTCAATCAACTCAAGTTTATATTTTTCTCCCTTTTCCTGAAACATTCTGATTGCATCGGCGCGGCATATTTCGTGCCGTTCAACCGGCAAATCCTGCCGGATAATTTCATTCATCTCCAGCTCGATCTTCTCCAGATCTTCCGGAGTGAATGGCTGGCTGGTAGCAAAATCATAGTAATATCCGTCGTCGATCGCAGGACCGATTGCCAGCTGCACCTCTGGGAATAATCGTTTGACAGCCTGAGCCAATATATGGGATGTGGTATGCCTGAATACATCTGGACCCTCTGGACTACTGAAGGTAATGATCTCAATCTCAGAATCATTACAAACCTCAGTTTTTAAATCAACCAGTTTCCCATTGATCTTACCTGCAATCGCATCCTTACCTAGCCTCTTTCCAATATCATACGCAATTTCTCCAATCGTAACACCCGATTCGTACTCTTTCTTTGATTGATCTGGAAGAGTAATGATTATTTTACTCATAAATATTCCTCCCTTACAAAATAAAATGGCTTTTCTATCACAAGGACGAAAAGCCATTCCGCGGTTCCACCTAATTTGCCTTAAAAAGGCCGCTTAACACGATAACGGTGTGACCGGTGACTCCTACTGAACTTCGGGTCACTGCTGGCAGGGGGTTTTCAATCTGTTCTGCTTATCGGCTTCTCAGCGGTTTAACCGACTCTCTGAAAGCTTTCCAGATATACTCGACCTGATCATTGCATTTTCCATATGAATTTGGAATCATTATACTTCTTCAGCGAAATGCTGTCAAGTACTGCCCAATTCATCCTGTGTTTAACTTGTGATAAGGTCACCTCGTAATTAACTTGATAAAATGTCACTATGGACGAGGTGCGATTTCTCATGACCCAAAAACAACTGAATAGATTTAAAGTACTATCACTGTCATCGAAGGTAAGGTGACGATCCAGGAAGCTGCGGAAGATCTAGATTTAAGTGAGCGCCAAATCAAAAGACTGAAAAAGGAGTGCAACAACAGGGACCGAATCCCTCATTCACAGCAATACCGGGCGTAAACCTTCTCACGCAGTGACCGACCAGCTCAAGGCTGCCATCATTCGTCTCAAAGGACAGGAGCCTTTCATCAACGCGAACTTTACTCACTTTCAGGAACTCCTGGCAGAGCATGAACAGATTCACATCAGCTATACTCCCTTGTACAAAATCCTCACGGAAGCCGGACTAGCAAGTCCCAAAAAGAGGCGCAAACGCAAATCCACCACCGCCGCAAGCGCAAGGCCCGCAGGGGTACTCTGATTCAGATGGATGCCACTCCCTTTGAATGGTTTTCCACCCTGAGAAGTTTACTCTCCACGGCGCCGTTGACGATGCCACCGGTGAGATTGTGGGAGCCTTTCTAACCCCCATGAATGCCTGATGGGGTACTTTGCTGTTGCCCGACAAATGCTTCTCAACTGCGGTATTCCTGTCAGCCTCTACACGGACCGCCACTCCATATTTGTCTCACCCAAACCGCCTCCCTCTCCATCCAGGATCAGCTTGACGGCCAGCAGATCCCCCACACCCAATTCAGCCGGGCGATGGATGAACTGGGTATCACCATGCATAAAGCACGTTCACCCCAGGCCAAAGGACGAGTGGAAAAACTCTGGGACACTCTCCAAAAGCCGTCTCCCAGTCGAGTTTAAAATCGCCGGTATCACAAATATCGGTGACGCCAATGCCTTCCTCCCCTGCCTACATCAAACGTTTCAACGAGCGTTTTGCAGTGGCTCCTCTTGAACCGGATTCCGCTTTTAGGGATGTTCCCGACTCCACATTGGTGGATCACACCCTTTGTGTCAAACACCAGCGCATCATTGACGCAGGCCATGTCTTCTCTTTTTCTCATCGCCATTTCCAGATCCTTCGTACTGCCCTGGCTCCCAAAACTCCGGTCCGTGTCCTTATCAGTCCGGCCTTTGGTATTAAGGTGCAGCATCATCAGCATTTTTACCAGGTGATCCCCTTTATCAAGCCGAAAAAAATCCCAAACCTAAGGCTCCTGCTCGTCAAATCTATACTTCTCTTCCCGATGAACATTACTTCAAATACGGCCACATCGCCTGGCCAAGGATCACTTTTGATGAAAGCAACCGGGATATCATCCAATCCTTGAAGACATCTTCCTCAAAGAATATGCCTGATTATGCGGGAATCAAGGGCGAGTCCCACGAGTTCATCTTGACCCTTGATTCCCTCGTCCATTCAAACCCTTTTTGCGGGGGTCTGTCGTACAGGCCCTCGCTTCCCGGCAGGGCGGGGTGTGGGGCAGAGCCCCATATTCCCTGTATCCGGGGGTGACATTTTCTTAAGTTAATTAAACCAATTTTAGGTGACATTTTCTCAAGTTATTGACAGTACTGCCCAATTCATCCGGTACCCTGTTTATTTTCTATGGTCTTCGATCACCTGAGCCAGTCTTCGAATTCCATCCCGGATCCGGTCTTCATCGGTTGCAGAAAACGACAACCTCAAAGTATTCTTGCCGCGCCCATCGGGATAAAAAGCATAACCCGGCACGTAAGCTACCATGTTTTCTGCAGCCTTGGGGAGCATGGTCTTGGCATCCATGTATTCGGGTAAAGTAACCCAAAGGAAGAATCCCCCCTCCGGCCGAGTAAAAGTTACATCGTCCGGAAAGAACTCTTCTGCTGCATCGATCATCGCTTGACGTCTCGTTTGATAAATGGGCAGGATTTTCTGGATGTGCTTATCCAGATATCCTCTCCGGCAATACTCATAGACCAGAGCTTGAACCAATGTACTGGTATGCAGATCGACCGTCTCTTTTAAAAAGGTCATTTTTTCAATTACTTTCTCGTGAGCTATCACCCATCCCATTCTGGCTCCAGGTGAAAAAATCTTGGAAAATGTGGATAGATAGATTACGTGCCCATCCTCGTCGTACGATTTCAAAGTGGGCACAGGGTCCCCTGTATATCGCAATTCACCGTACGGATCGTCCTCTATAACCAATACATCAAATTTTTTGGCCAGAGATATTACTTTTTTCCTCCGTTCCCCATCCAAGGTTACGCCAGTTGGATTCTGAAAGGTTGGAATCAGATAGATAAACTTAATCCTTTTGCCCTGGTTTTGCTTCTGAATCAGAATCCGCTCCAATTCATCAGGAATAATCCCATTATCATCCATGGATACTTCGGTATAAACCGCTTTCTGATTGGAAAATGGGCCCAAAGCTCCTAGGTATGTGGGTGATTCAACGATGATCTCATCACCGGGATCAATAAATACCCTTGCCAGAAGGTCCAAAGCCTGCTGGGATCCTGTCGTAATCAAAAAGTTCTCTTGAGAACAGGCAATCCTTGTTTGTTCGGACCGTTTCTGCAGAAATCCAATTAGCTTGTCGTATCCCCGGACAGCACCATACTGAAGGGCATTTACCGGCTCATTGACCAATACATCATTCATGACTTCGATGACCTGTTCCACTGGAAAAGATGCAGGATGCGGCAGGCCGCCGCCAAGTGGAATAGCATCTTTTGAGATAAACCCCATCAATTCAGTCAGTGCCGATGGTTGCAAATGATTCCCCAGATCAGAAAATATTGTCTCCCAGTCCATAAATTTCATCCCTCTTTCTATAGTCAAATCATTTTTCTGTTAATTCCAGCCCTTTATCAAAAGCATCCACGTTAATGAGAAATTTTGGATATTTTTCCTGAAGCACACTGCGGATCGATTCAGGTTGTATCATATGGGTCAGTCCGATTATGGCCCCCAATGCTACCATGTTAACCACACCCGGGTTTCCCAATTCTCGGGCAATTTCGGTAAACGGGTATCCAAAAACATTTTCCCCCGGGGTTTTTGATTTCACCAGATCTGAATCGTACAGGAGTATCGTATGGTCCTTGACCAATTTATCAGCTCGTGAGGCGGCCTCTTCTGTCAAAGCCAGTATTACATCGGGGTCAACAGCATTTGGATATGCAATCTCATCACCGCTGATTACTACTTCTGCTTTTGAATAACCTCCTCGCGATTCTACCCCATATGATTGTGTCTGAACGGCATGCAGATTCTCATTTATGGCTGCTGCTTCACCAAGCACCGTACCTGCCAGAATCAGTCCTTGGCCGCCGGCGCCGCTGAAGACAACCTGCCATTTCTTTTTGTTCATTGCAGCTCCCCCCTCATCCATCTAGTTTACAGATTGGACTATTTCATGATGAGTCTTCTGTATTTTGTAGAATGATCTTCCTGATCACGATCCGTAAAAATCCCAATCGGAAACTTCATTTGTCGATCTTCTTCTTTCATCCGGTCGAATTCTTCCTGGGTTGCACTGTGATCTCGAAGCCACGCCATCATATCCACGGCATCGCCTATTTTGTTTCTTCTTCCGTAATGGGTAGGACAGGTGCTCATTACATCAATGAACGAAAAACCCTTCTTGCCAATCCCTTTTGTTATCATATCCTGAAGCTGAATCACATGATAGGGCGTTGATCGGCCCACAAACGATGCACCTGCTGCTGTGGCCAGCTCGCACAGATCAAATGCAGGTTCAACAGTTCCCAATATCGAAGTGCTGGTCATGCTGCCTTCCGGCGTAGTAGCGGAATACTGCCCACCTGTCATGCCGTAATTGTAGTTGTTAACCACAATCGCTGTTAAATCAAGATTTCGCCTTGCCGCATGAATAAAGTGATTACCGCCGATGGTTGAGCAATCCCCATCGCCCATCAAAACCAATACATGCAGGTCGGGTCTGGCAGATTTAATGCCTGTGGCAAAAGCCAGAGCTCTCCCGTGGGTTACATGAACAGTATGAGTGGCCACATAATCGTCGGCCTTCCCCCAGCAGCCAATCCCGGTAACGATGACAACTTTATCTTTTTTCAGTTCCAAAGTCGCTAACGATCTGGCAATGGCACCCAGAACAATACCATCCGAACATCCTGGGCACCAAAACAGCGGGAGTTTGTCCATTCTCAAATACTCATGGGATTTTTCGATTACAGACATATGGACACCTCCTCAATTTTATCCAAAATTTCACGAGGCGTAATCATCTCGCCATTTACTTTGTTTACACCTACCACCGGCACACTATTGCATGATAGCTTCTGAATTTCTCCAATCAGCTGCCCCAAATTTAGCTCTGGAACGATGACTGCCTTGACCCGACTGATACATTTTTGTACTTCCTGAGCTGGAAACGGCCAGATGGTTGTAAGTTGGAGCAGTCCTACCTTCCGATTGCCTTGCCGTGATTGTTCTACTGCCTCTCTGGCAGATCGGGCAGAACAGCCGTACGCAATCAGTAAAATATCTGCATCTTCTGTATCCCAGTCTTTTGTTATGACAATCTCGTCTTTTTTCCCTTCGATTTTGTCGTACAATCGGCGGATTATCCGATCGGCATTATCGGGTGAAGAATTCGGAAAACCGGTTGCATCATGCATGGATCCATTGGAATGCTGGATGTATTCACTGCCGATATCACCCATCGGCGGAATCCCATCTTCGTCCGGCTGATAAGGCAAGTATTGGGCAGGATCCCCGGTGGGACGCTTGCGTTCCCATATTTCCAATTCTTCTGGATCTCTTAGAACCACCTTTTCCCTAAGATGTCCCACGATTTCATCTGCCAGAACAACCACAGGTGTTCGATACTTTTCAGAAAAGTTGAAAGCTTGAACAGTCAGATCAAAGCACTCTTGTACGGATACTGGACTCAAAGCAATTATTGCATGCTCCCCATGGGTGCCCCAACGAGCCTGCATCACATCTCCTTGAGCCGGTTTAGTCGCAAGACCCGTGCTGGGGCCGGACCGCTGTACATTGATGATCACGCATGGAACTTCTGCCATGATTCCTACTCCCAGGTTTTCTTGCATCAAGGAGAAGCCAGGGCCGCTGGTAGCTGTAAATGATTTCAAACCAGCCATGGATGCTCCCAACATCGCTCCAATACTGCCAATCTCATCTTCCATCTGGATAAAGACACCACCCAGTTCCGGCAAATGCCGGGCGGCCATTTCTGCTACCTCGGATGATGGGGTAATCGGATACCCTGCATAAAACTTCGCCCCGGCAGCAAATGCCCCATGCGCCATGGCTTCATTTCCCTGAATGAATGCTATCCGCTCTTTACCCATTACTCCACCTCCCTGATCTCAATGGCAAAATCCGGACAACGCAAGACACACATATTGCACCAAATACAATCCTGTATTCTGCTTACCAGAGGACTTCCCACGCGGTCCCGGTCATACACATTCTTTGGGCAAAATGCAACACAGATTCCACACTGTTTGCAGCGTACAGGATCAATTGTTATCATCGGTATTTTCTTCTGATCAGCCAAAAGCCATACCTCCTTATTAAAAATGAAACAAAGGAAAGGCGTGACCCCAAAAAGCAGGACCGCCGTTTCACACTGAAAGCTTACTCTTTGAAGACCGGTAGTTCTCCCAAATAGATGTATCCATCATCTTTTATGGTATCGTCCTGTACCAAAATGGCTGCCTTGGCAACAACATGCCCGCCTATTTGCTTCACCAGACGCTCGATCGCCTCCATAGAAGCTCCAGTACGAATGATGTCATCAATAACTGCTACTCTCTTTCCCCGAATTTTTTCTGCATCACTTCCGTTTAAACACAAAACATCATCCGTTTTATACGAGTCATCGGATACAACTTCTTCAATGACGGCTCCATCCATGTACGCTTTCACACTCTTACGAGCAACAATATAGTTCATGCCCAGCAGTCTGGATACTTCATGAACCAAAGGGATTCCTTTCGCTTCTGCAGATATGATGACGTCGATCTCAGGCAGTTTGGCCACAATCTCAGGAGCCACTTTTGTGACCAATTCGGTATCTCCCAAGATGACAAAACTGGCAATGCTGACACCCGGTGCCACAGCAATGATCGGCAAATCTCTGATCAGTCCGCAGAGTTCCAAACGATAGGTTTTTCTCACAGAATTACCTCCTTGTTTTTATGATGCTAACGCTTCGTATCTCAATTTGAGAATACTATTCTGTATTGAATCCTTGAATACCTGCCGGAATAGGGTGTCCTCCTGTGACTTGGAACTAGAGAATTCCTTCTCTTCGGGCAATGGCCCAGATTTTCTCGGCAACTTTGCAGCCCTCTGCAACCACCTGTTCATAGTCGACATGACGTACCCCATCCGGGCCTTTAATTACATGGCCGTTGACTAGAACATAGGTAACATCGGAGGCATTTGCATGGTATACCATATTGATGACGGGCGCTGCAATCGGCTGAATGTGCGGCTTACTTGCATTGATAATCGCAATATCAGCAGTTTGACCTTCTGCGATACGCCCGATATCTGACCGGTTGAATGCTTTGGCTCCCCCTACCGTTGCCGCAAAGAAAACATCATTGGCTGATACTGAATGAGCATTTCCTGCCTTTATTTTGCCTACGATTGCCGCCATCCTCATTTCGGCCATCATATCCATACTATAACTATCGGTCCCAATAGCCACACTGACACCTTTTTGTATGTACTCTTCAAAAGGAGCTAACATTCCTCCTTTAGCAAAAACTTGAGGGCAGTGCACGATTGTGGTTTTTTCCCTGGCTACAATATCCTTATCCATATCATCTGTAAAAATTCCATGGGCAGCTACAACGCGCTGAGATAGAAAGCCAATTTCATCCAGATACTCCACAGAACTGCGGGAACAACGATTTTTAATTTTTTCAATTTCCACTCTAGTTTGGGCAAGATGAATCATGATCCGGGTGTCCAGATCAGACGCTGCTTTGGCCGTTTCTATCAGTAATTCTGTAGAACATGAATCCGGGGCATGAGGCCCCATCCAAATGGACAGCAATCCCTGATTTGCTCCATTATATCGCTCAAATAGACGGACATTCTCAAGAAGAACTTTCATCTCTTCCCGTATCGTACCTACTTCGATTCTCCCATCGGATTGCATTTCGGGCAAATGTTCGCCGCTGGTATACATCGGACATACACTGGCTCGCAATCCAAGCTCGTCCAGAAGTTCAATAAATATTTCCACTTCTTTTCCGGTACACTGTTCACCCACCGTAGTTGTTCCTGAATCAATCATTTCGATCATTGCCATCTTCAGTAAGGCTTTCAATTCTTTAGAATCCAGATATTGAAGAGCAATTCTCTTTAACGGAAATACCCGGGTGTAGAGAGCGGATCCTCCATAGTTTTCGCGGTTGTAGTCATCGGTCATCCCGCGGCAGACAGCAGTTGTCAAGGTATGATTGTGAGCATTAATGAATCCGGGTACAATGATCTGCCCAGGAACACGTATAACCTCATCTCCCGCCTCAGGCTCGATGTCTGGTCTGATTTTTTCTATCACTCCATTTGAAACAAGAATGTCAGAGTTATCAATGCGGGTAGCCTCGTATGCCTCATTGATAAATGTGACTATCATCCCGCCTTTGATCAGCAATTTCCCCATCTTTTATCTCTCCCCTTTCAGAAACCGGTTAACAATTTCCACGTCTTGTTTGAGTTCGGCCAGATTTGAAATACCGATGTTAAACACATCAATAAATGATTCATACTGCAAAACCCACTCGAGAGCTCCCCGCACATCGCCCACCAGATCCCCCCGACCCAGAATCTTTATCACATAAGTACCCTTCCCCGCATCATGAGCTGATTTCAAGGCATGGATCATATTCTCTTTGTTGCCCTGATCAATTCTTGAACCTTCTTTGTTCAGAGGAGCACAGACTAACTCAATGTCGGGGACTGCAACGCATTCTTCCAATACCTGAACGTAGTGGGTAGACAAACCAACAGATCGTATGCGCCCTTTTTCTTTTTCCTCCAGGAGCACATCCAGTGCCGGCCGATATTGCTTTTCAGATACGGTTACGCGATGAAGCAGACAGATATCCAGATATTCAATACCCAGTTCCCGGTAGATTCTTTCAATGTCTTTCCGGCAGTCTTTCTCTGTTAATGCATAAGTTTTACTGCAGACGACTACTTTTTCCCTGTCCACTTTTTTCAGACCCGAAGCTACCTGAGGGTGGCTCCCGTAAACCATATCTGTATCCCAGAAGTATACATTATATAGCTTCGCAGCATCCGCCAATAGATTTCCGCCATAATCGGGGGTATAAACATTAATATGCTCTGTACCAAAGCACACTCTAGATGCTTGAATGGGTGTAGTACCCAGCCGAGTTTCAACTGACAATTCCACAATGAATCCCTCCTCGGATTGACTTAATAATTCACTGCTAGTTAAAAACATGGATCGGTTAAACTTGTCTGGAGCTGCTGCAGAATAAAATGTTCCTGGACCATTATGTAAATTTCAATGACCATGGTATTAACCTCTTGCTTTTCTGTACACTTATCAGGCGCTTCGATGACTGTTCATCTCTAAGTTCCACGCCGCTCTTTTTTGTCCTTCTTCAAGGATGCTCGATAACATCGGGTAGATCGGCAATCTACATTGGAATCAGTTGCTCAAGCTGCAGTGAAAACAAAAACCGCCCATTAACCGAAAGGCGGTCTGCAATTGACGCAAATTTTTCATTTATCTATTCTGCAATATTATCGCGTATCAATTGCTACAGAATAAACTTTAGAATTAGGATAATAACCCAAACCCCTCCCATAATTCCCAGAAAATAAGGCATCACTATGGACAATGCAGCAATGATCAATGAGAATCTTTCCTGCACTGAAAATTGGGGTATCATGGTAGGATCTACCTTCTCATACTCACGGAAAATATCCTCTGATTTAAAAAATGCCATCTATATCTCCCCCGCAAAATGGCACGCAGTGTAATGCATGTCGTTTTGATCTTCAAAAACAGGTTTTTCTACCTTGCATATTTCTTGAGCGTACAAGCACCGTGTATGAAAACGGCATCCGCTGGGTGGATTGGCCGGCGAAGGAATATCCCCTGCCAAAATGATCCGATCCTTTCGCTCTTTGGGTGTTTGTGCAGGAACTGCTGATAAAAGCGCCCGAGTGTAAGGATGTCGAGGATGATCGAACAGTTCTGCCTTGTCCGCCAATTCTACGATTTCGCCCAGGTACATAACGGCTATACGGTCACTGATGAAGCGAACTACACTAAGATCGTGTGATATGAATAGATATGTCAGCTTCATGTCCTCCTGGAGACCTTTTAGCAAATTGATGATCTGTGCCTGAATAGATACATCCAGAGCAGATACTGCTTCGTCACATACAACAAATTTGGGTTCCAGAACCAATGCTCTGGCGATGCAGATTCTCTGCCGCTGTCCACCTGAGAACTCATGCGGGTACCGACGTACTTGTCCGGCAGTCAAACCACATTTTTCCAGCATGTCCACGACTCTTTTTTGTACTTCCCGACCCTTGGCTAGTTTGTGTTCCCGAACTGCTTCACCGACAATTTCGCCGACACTCAATCTTGGATTCAAAGAACTGTAAGGATCCTGAAATATTACCTGCATTTCTGTTCGAAGTGCTTTATTCTCTTTCGGCGACAGATCATACACATTCCTGCCATCATATATCGTCTGGCCTTCTGTAGGACGAACCAGATTGAGGATGGTTCGTCCGATGGTGGTTTTCCCACATCCGGACTCACCAACCAAACCCAAAACTTCCCCTTCTTGAATGGAAAACGATACATCATCTACAGCCTTAACATAACCAACAGTTCTTTTCAAAACTCCTTTTTTTATCGGAAAGTACTTCTTTAATCTCTTAACATCCAGCAGCTTTTTCTCAGTCATCAATCCACTCACCCTCATTCACCACCCAACAGCGTACTTTTCGTCCCGGGCTATGTTCTATTAATTCTGGCCTCTGCTGACGGCATAGATCCGTTGCAAACTCACATCTTGGATGGAATGCACAGCCAGATGGCAGATTGGTTAGATTGGGTACATTCCCCGGGATAACATTCAATCGCTTTTCTCGAATATTTAAATCCGGTTTTGAATTCATCAGTCCGATGGTATAGGGGTGCAGTGGGGTTTCGAACAGATCGTCCACGGATGCTTCTTCAACGATTAAACCAGCATACATGACGATAACCCGGTCTGCCATCTCTGCAATAACGCCCAGATCATGCGTAATGAACAGAATAGCGGAATCAAACTCTTTCTGCAGCTTCTTCATGAGATCCAGTATTTGAGCTTGTATGGTTACATCCAGTGCAGTGGTGGGCTCGTCTGCAATCAGTATTTTCGGATTGCAGGCCAATGCCATTGCAATCATGGCTCTTTGTTTCATTCCGCCGGATAGTGCAAATGGATATTCATAAACTACCTCTTCCGGTCGGGGAATACCACAGTAACCCAGCATCTTTATACTTTCCTGCAAAGCTTCTTTGTTATTCATTCCCCGATGAAGTTTCAACACCTCGCTCAGTTGAAACCCGATGGTAAATACAGGGTTCAGGCTGGTCATTGGCTCTTGAAATATCATGGAGATATCATTGCCTCGTATTCTTCTCATCTTTTCTTCCGGAAGTTTCAGCAAATCCATCCCTTCAAGCAATACTTCTCCGCGAGTAATCTCACCGGGCGGAATCGGAACGATCCGCAATATTGTCTGCGCTGTTACACTTTTCCCGCATCCCGATTCTCCAACAATTCCGAGAGTTTCACCCTTTTTCACCTGGAATGATACTCCGTCAACTGCTCTAACCAGTCCATCTATGCTGTTGAACTGGACGCGCACATCTTTCAATTCCAAAAGAAGTTCCTCATTGTTTTCCATGGCGCTTCTCCTATTGTTTCAGTTTTGGGTCCAACGCATCTCGCAATCCATCACCCAGAAGATTGAAAGCCAATACAGTAACAAAAATGGCTACTCCAGGAGGAATCCACTGCCAAGATCGACCTTGAATTACATAGAGATTTCTAGCCACTTGAATCATATTACCCCATGTAGGTGTAACAGCACTAACCCCCAGGCCGAGAAAACTCAAGGCCGTTTCAGTTAAAATGACACTGGCCATACCCAGTGTTGCAAAGACAATGACGGAAGCCATTACATTAGGCAGCAAATGCTTAAAGATTCTTTTGTAATCGCTGATACCAAGAGCCTCACAGGCTTCCATGAATTCCAGCTCTTTTAGGGATAGAATCTGACCTCGAATAATACGTGCAATTCCAGGCCATCCCAGAATTGCCAGAACAAGAATCAGATTGGGTATGCTGCTCCCAAATATGGCGATGACCGTGATACAGATCATCAGAAACGGAAAACACATAAATATATCGATAATTCTCATAATTACAGAATCCGTTCTCCCGCCATAATATCCGGCGACGGATCCCAATACAATCCCGATGATGACCTCGAGTGCTACCACTGCGATGGCGATGAGCAGTGACATCCTGCCTCCGGCCCACAACCGAGTAAACAGATCCCTGCCCAGATTGTCTGTACCGAACCAATGTTGACTGGATGGAGGTTGATCGGTACTGCCCAAATCAGTGTCTAGAATATCATACGGAGATAAAAGAGGTACCAACAGAATCATCAGAACAGTTACAACCAATACAAAAAAACTGATGGTCGCCCGTTTATTCTTCTTTATCCGAGTAACAGTCATGGTAAACTGACTCATATATTCACTCTTATTATCCATTGAATTCACTGATGTTGTCATCGTCGCTGCTCCTATCAGTCATATTTGATCCGAGGATCGGCAATTCCGTAGAATATGTCAGCCAAAAGATTTCCGAACAATGTCAAAATGCTTAGAAGCATGTTGATCCCCAGCAAAAGCGGGTAATCCCTGTTCATAGCTGCACGAATTGCCACCCTGCCCATACCTGGCCACCCAAAAATGGATTCTGTAATGACTGCTCCTGATAAAAGGCCCGGCACCCAAAAACCCAACAGTGTGATGATCGGAATGAGTGCATTGCGCAGTGCATGCCGGTATATTACCACTTGTTCCTTCAGCCCTTTTGCTCTGGCATTTCGAATATAATCCTGCCGGATCACTTCCAACATGGCACTCCGGGTATAGCGCATGAAACTAGCGGTTGACCCGAGTCCCAAAACAATCACCGGCAGTAACATATGCCAGGCTACATCTCCCCAATATGCAAGTATGTTGGGATAACTTCCACCTACAGTTCTCATCCCGGAAAAAGGTGTCCATCCCAAGTCAATGGTGAAGAACTGCAGCAGCAAAAGGCCGAAGAAAAAGCTTGGCATCGATATTCCTATCAGTGATAATATTGTCAAAGTATGATCTGTTTTGCTGTATTGTCGAGTCGCGGAAATAATCCCGGCAGGGATTCCCACGAGCAAACTAAAAAGCAATGCTACAAAGGTTAATAAGAAAGTAGGCCCTATATACGCTTCAATGACATCAGCCACATTCCTCTGATAGATGGTCGAATACCCAAGATTACCTTGCACAGCTTCTTTACCCCAGTTGTAGAACTGGACATACACAGGTTTATCCAAACCTAGTTTTTCGTTTAACTCGGCTTTCATTTCTGCTGTCATCCGTGGATCCATCAATGTGGCATAGGGTCCACCCGGAGCATTATACACAATAAAAAACACGAGTACCACAATACCTAGAAAAACAGGAATCATCTGCAGAAGTCTTCGAATGATATATGTCCTCATATCGGTCTCCTCCGATATTAGACAATAGCCCGGCAAATGCCGGGCTATTGTCTTCAGTAATAGTGAAGATTATTCGGCAATACTGATATCCATGGTGTTGTTTACCCAGTTGTAATATGGTCCAAGTTCCAGACCGGAAACGCTCTTGTTGACTGCCCAGATTTCTTCCCGGATTGCCATGAAGATATACGGCAATTCTTCGTTGGCAATCATAGCCCATTCTTTCAGCAGTTCAGCACGAGCTTCCTGATCGTATTCTTGCTTCTGCAGATCGAAGATTTCATAGGCTCTTTCATTGGTGAACTGTCCAGCATTGAAACCGCCTTTTGCCTTCTGGTCTTCACCAAAGATTCCTGATGGATCCGGGTCAATGGACAAACTCCAACCCATGTTCCACATTTCGAAATCTTGTTCGTCAAATACTTTGGTGGCCACTGAGTTGAAATCAAGCAGCTCGCTGGTTAACTCAACGCCGATTTCGCGCCAGTTATCCGTTGCCAGTGCTATCAGATTCTGCGGCCAGGCAACTTCGGTGTAAGCTGTCCATTTCAGTGTTAATTTCTGACCGTCTTTGTAGCGGAATCCATCACTGCCGACTACCCATCCAGCATCATCCAAAAGTTCTTTGGCTTTTTCTGGATTGTATTCGTAGGCATTCAGTTCAGAGACATCGGGATATGCCCATGATACAGGGGAAATCGGACCCTGGCAGACAACAGCCAATCCCTTGTATTCATTTTCGATGAATTGTTCTCGGTCGAGGCCATACGCCAGTGCCTGCCGAACCCGCTTGTCAGAGAGCTTCGGATTAACCAGATTCAGACCGATATAGTTGTATCCATTCCCAACATACCGCTGAACTTCTGCATTTTCAGCTGCTTCGATGGCATTGTAGTTATCAATGTTGGCTGTTGGTTGAGCCAAGTGGATGTCACCGGCATCTACAGCAGCAATTTTTGTTTCTTCCGGTACGATTTTGACAATTACGCCATCCAGTTTTGCCATACCATCATAATAGTCGTCATTGCGTACCAGTTCGCAATACTGATCCGGTACAAATTCGACGAATTTGAACGGCCCGGCACCCATCGGAGTTGTGTTTTTGGCTTTGAGTTCAGAATAATCTTCAAAAGCATAGTATTCTTTACTCAAAATTCCTGTTGCGAAATCCCAGATTTTCGCTACATTGGGTTCTTTGATGGTAAAACTGATTGTTTTGTCATCCGTTACCACAATACCGCTGATGGTGTCTGCTGTTCCGGCTTTGAATTCATCGACACCCACAATATCGGACACCCAGTAACCGCGGGATCCATCATAATCCGGATGAGCGACGCATTCATAGGTAAATTTGACATCTTCAGCTGTAAGTGCAGTTCCGTCAGAAAATGTTACGCCATCTTTGAGTGTGAAAGTATAGGTAAGGCGATCTTCTGAAACATCCCATTCTTCCGCAATCTTCGGAATAACGTTTCCAGCCGGGTCATTAGTGATCAGACCGGGGAAGATCAGATCCACAACATAACCATCGTACACATCATCGTAGAATATTGGATTAAAAATCCCCTTCAGGCTGTTTTCCCCGACGATCAACGTTCCACCAGCCTGTTCTGTCGGTCCGCATCCTGCGACCATACCCACCAGCAGTGCGATCACAAGAAACAGAGACAATTTTCTTGACATCACGTTTCCCCCTTCACTTTAAATTTATTCTGTCAATTACCTTTAGGAAGACTGTACAGACACCTCCTATTGTCAGAATATTATTTCTTACTCTCGAAGCGGTATTCTACACCGATTTGCTAATTCCTCTATAAATCAATGCAACTTTGGTACATTTTCATTTTTATGCCTGTTTTATCTCGTTTTTTCTCCCATAATGTTGCAGTTTCTTTGATATTCTTCCGTAAAGAAGGCTATGCAGTATGAACTTAAAAAAGGACGTAAAAATGGTGCGTCGTAGTAGATTTGAACTACTGACCCCTACCGTGTCAAGGTAGTGCTCTCCCCCTGAGCTAACGACGCACATCTGGTGCCGGGAACCGGAATCGAACCGGTACGAGTTGTGAAACTCGAGGGATTTTAAGTCCCTTGCGTCTGCCAGTTCCGCCATCCCGGCGTTTATGCGGAATCTGCATGTAATTATACAATAGATTTTTGTGAAAAGCAAGATGAACGGAATGGGTTCCAGTTATTCCAGATCACTTTCTGCATATCGTCGAATAATCTCTTGCTCTGCAATGATTCCAATATCCGAATTGATCTCATATCCAATGCCGTGTCTGCCCAATCGGGCAGCCGCCGCCAGAGTTGTACCTGCGCCGCAAAATGGATCCAAAATTAATTCACCCACATAACTGTACGCCTTGATCAGGCGATGCGGGATTTCCAAAGGAAATGGCGCTATATGCTTTCTACCGTCTCCACTGTTTTCCGGTTTGATCAGCCACACATCTGAATTCTTCAGTGAAAGCCAAAAGTCTTTATCCAGCCTGGATTGTTCCCTCTGCTCTTTTGATACGTGCAGATATTTTTTTCGACCGGGCTGATCGGGCTTATTAAATTCAAGAATGAATTCGTGCATATTGTTTAGCAGTATACCTCCAGGGTACGGGTACGTTCCAAAATGGGCTCTTACCCCATTGGTTTTGTGCCACACTATGTCCCTTTTAAAAATGAAACCGATCTTTTCGCACAGATCAATGGTTTGTCCAGTCAGATTTAAAGTACGGTACGAAGAGCCATCTTTAACCGGCAGATTCATGATATTTAAGAAAAATTTGCGTCCGGGCTGCAAGACCCGATATACCTCGCGCCAGACCTTTTCTATCTCCCGATACCACTGATCCAAAGCATGAATATTCCCCAGGTCGCCTTCTGCCGGATTTTGAGAGTAGAGTTTTGCGTTGAAATATGGCGGTGAAGTTATGGCCAGATGCACAGAATCATCCTCAAGCTCTGTCATCGATTGGGCCTGTTTTACATATACCCTCTGCACTGTATGACCCGTCTGGATAATCAGGGAATCTTTTTTCTTTTCATTCAAAAGGGTCATCGTTCCCTTATCCAGATGATCCTCGATATCTTCCATTCTATATCGATACTGCCCACTGGCTGCCATTGCATATGGCAGAATGCCTTCTTCGGACATTTTGTGGACTTCCTTCACCGTAACTTTCATCAATTGGGCCACTTCTGTCGCTGACAAATATGATCGCTTTTCGTGCTGCACTTTTTTCGCCTCACTTTTCACTCTTTGATATACTGGATGTTGTATTTACCATTACCAGCTTGCTTTCAGTTCCCACCGGCAGTCAGTTACATCATAGGTCAGCTCATATTCTTTGCAGCAGTCATTAACAATACTTTGGCACCGATAAATAAGAATCCTCTTCTTCCCACGCTTTTCTTCTCTGGTTTCTAACACTTTCTGTATCTCCATTTTTATGTATTCATCGCGATTTTCCTGCAACCGACAGTGCTGCGGGTTAAGCTCTCCCTTTTCTGAAAACCATCCAACAATATCCACACCTTTGTTTCGTACATCCACTTTCATCCCCTGCCTTAGAATCTTCTTTCGTATGGTTATGCTCACAGAATACTGGACATCATTGGATACTCTTCCTCAATGACACCCCCGCTTATGGGTTTTATGTCCGCATGCAGGAAACAGGAACGGAATATGGACTGCGGTCCATGTTTCGTGCGGATTTGATCAATGACTGAATCCATTTTTTTCTGTTTTTCAAAAATTTTATCGTAAATACTCAGCTGCAAAAAATCATCGCTGCATAATTCCGACACCCTTACCCCCAAATGCCTCATCGGTTCACCGCGCCAAGCCTCATCAAAAAGGGTAACCGCTTCAGCGTATATTCGATTGGTGCAGTCAGTCGGCAACTCCATTTTCTTCTGATGAGAGTAAGTAAACAGTTCATTTGTTTTAAACGAAACAGACACGACCTCTCCCAACAAACCCGTCTGACGAAGCCGCTCTGCCACCATTTCCGTAAGCGAAAGCAGTACTTGATGCGCTGTTTTTCGTTCATCCACATCAAAAGCAATCGTTGTTGAATTGCCGACTCCTTTAATCGGAATCCTGCCCGGCCGCACCGTGGATGATTCAATACCGTGAGCATAATTCCAAATCATGACTCCATAGCTTTTTAGCCAGTAGCGCATGAGAGCAGGATCTGCTTTAGCCAAATCACCAATCGTCATGATCCCTCTGCTTTTCAATTTAGGAGCAGTAGCTCTTCCGACCATGAACATTTCCTCAACCGGAAGGACCCACATTTTCTCCGGAATTTCTTCTGGAAACAGCGTATGAACTTTATCCGGCTTTTCCAGCTCCGATGCCATTTTCGCCAATAGTTTATTGGTCGATATGCCAATATTGACTGTAAATCCCAATTCGTCGGATATTCGCCGTTTAATCGTCTCCGCTGCTGTCACAGGATCCGGGAAATGGTTCTCCATATCGGAGTAGTCCAAAAAATATTCATCGATTGAATACTGCTGGATCAGTGGAGAATACTCTTTAAGAATATCCTGCATGGCCTGGCTGCATTCTTTATACAGATGATACCGCGGTTTTATGATAACCAGATGTGGGCATTTCTGCAGTGCTGCACCCACAGCTTCCCCAGTCTGTATTTTAAACTTTTTCGCCGGAATCGATTTAGCCAGTACAATCCCGTGCCTTGTAACCGGATCTCCACCGACAATCGATGGGATATCCCGTAGATCCAGAGTATCCCCATGCTGAATCCGATATGCTGCTTCCCAGGAAAGATAAGCAGAATTTACATCAATATGAAACACGACGGGTTGTTTTTTCCTCATCGAACTCAACTCCTGAGATGCTGATCATTCCTTATTTCTTATTATATCATCGAACATGTGTTCTGGCAATTGTCCTTTCTTCACATCCCTTTGTTTTTACGCAAATGAAATATTGACAAAACAATTGGGCTGTATTACGATATAGGAAAATTCATACTGTATCATGGCGATGAAAGAACATAGTAGTCTTCGGTGGTTACAACGCAGAAAGCAGGTCGGCCGATGCGAGACCCGCAGTACATCTGAAGACCAATTACACTCTGGAGTCCAATACAAACTATTGCGGGATCCAGCCGTTACACTGGCCAGAGGCATTTCTGTGCGCAGAATGCAAATTAAGGTGGTACCACGATCGCTCGTCCTTAAACGAGGCGATCTTATTTTATTTCAGAGGAGGAATCTATGTATGAAAAATGTGTACGACATTCTGATGGAAAGAGGATACATTGAGCAGGCTACTGCCGAAGAAGAAATCAGAGATCTTTTGGGTCGAGAGTCTGTTACCTTCTATATTGGCTTTGATCCTACCGCAGACAGTCTTCATGTAGGCCACTTCATCCAGGTCATGGTTATGATGCATATGCAGCAAGCTGGCCATCGTCCTATTGCTCTTCTCGGCGGAGGAACGGCCATGGTGGGAGACCCATCCGGGAAAAGCGATATGCGGAAAATGCTGACACAAGAACGTATTGCAAATAATGCACGTTTGTTTCAAAAACAGTTTTCGCGATTTATTGATTTCGGCGAGAACAAAGCCATTATGGTCAACAATGCTGATTGGCTGCTTGATTTGAATTACATCGAATTTCTCAGAACGATTGGTGTGCATTTCAATGTGAACCGAATGCTTTCTGCAGAATGTTTCAAAAACCGGATGGAAAAAGGCTTGACTTTCTTGGAATTCAACTACATGATTATGCAAGCCTATGATTTTCTGGAACTGTTCCGCCTGCATAACTGCAAAATGCAGTTGGGCGGCAATGACCAGTGGTCCAATATTATTGCCGGGGCAGACTTGGTTCGCAAGGTTGAGGCGAAACCGGCATATGGGTTAACATTTTCTCTTCTGACTACCAGTGAAGGAAAGAAAATGGGGAAAACAGAGTCCGGGGCATTATGGCTGGATGCCGAAAAAACACCGCCCTATGAATTTTACCAGTACTGGCGCAATGTGGACGATCGCGATGTAGAAAAATGCCTGGCTCTTCTCACTTTTATCCCCATGGAAGAAGTCCGGCGGTTAGGATCTCTGGAAGGCTCGGCCATTAACGAAGCCAAAGAAACTCTCGCCTATGAAGTCACCAAAATGGTCCACGGCGAAGAAGAGGCAATTAAAGCTCAAACCGCCGCTCGCTCCCTTTTTGCTGGAGCTGAAGAATCAGATGATATTCCGTTTACCCAAATCGAAAAAACACGGCTCGATGAGGGTGTCGATATCATCAGCATTCTGGTTGAAACCGGTTTGGCTTCGTCCCGCAGCGATGGGAGACGGCTGATCCGCCAAGGCGGCATTTACATAAATGCGGACCGAATCGAAAGTGAAGACCAAATCATTAGCACAGAGGATCTGGACGATGGGAAAATATTAATCCGCAAAGGGAAAAAAGTCTATCATCAGATTCGAATCTAACAGTCAGGAAACTGCGTACGCAGTTTCCTCTTTTTTTACGACACTCACTTAATTAGGATGCAATAATTTTAGCCATGAACAGATGCCAGTAAGCATCATTCAAATCAGCCGGAGTATAATGCAAATCTCTGTGCAGAATTGATTTATCGGACTTCTCATTAAGGATCCCTGTATTTAACGATTATCAATTTGAGATGCTTCATGACCTGGGATACGCTCATTCCATTGACAGAGTATACTTTTTACTCTAAATATCACATCTATGGAGGTGATCCTTTCTTGGAGAATACAAGACCCAGCACAACCGCATCCGGGGATCGGATCCTGTCGATTGATGCACTGCGTGGATTCATAATGATACTAATGGCTTTGGATCATGCCAACAGTTTTCTATCCTTTGGTTCTTCCAGTGAGTTTTGGGGCGGTGCGCTTCGTCAATTTGAAACCAGTGCAGATTTTCTGGTGCGATTCGTTACCCATCTTTGTGCGCCCGGTTTCTTCTTTCTGATGGGTATCAGCATGATTTACCTTGCAGGCTCGCGTCGTCAAAAAAAATGGACGGACCATCAAATCCGTCACTATTTCTTTATTCGGGGCTCAGTGATTATTCTCATTCATTTTGCATTAAGTTTGATCACGGCTGTTCCTAGATTAATGCAAGGTAATTTTGGAATTGTATTTAACGTTCTTTTTATTCTAGGTCTTTCAATGCAAGTGGGAGCCTTATTGATCCATGCCGCTCCCAGTACCCTGGCTGCCTTGTCGTTGATCTCATTCACCATTCCCCAGCTGATCCTGGGCCGTTATGTTGAATTTGGTCAACGCATTCATCCCATTCTTCAGCTGTTGTTTGTTCCCGGGCCCATGGGCAATCATACAGTATACTACACCCTATTCTCCTGGATCGGTTTTTGTTTCGCTGGTCTGTTGTTTGGGAAATTGTTGTACCGGGATCGAGCAGATACAATGGCAAGAATTCCATTGATTTCTGCAGCAGCGTTGATCCTTTTTGTGATAGTTCGTTGGAGGTTTGGGAATCTAAGGCCGGCGGCAGATCCAACTTGATCTCTTTTCTCAGTTTGACAAAGTATCCGCCAAGTATTGTCTTTGCCCTGTTGATGCTCTCATTGAATTTGATTATTCTATACTTTTTTGAAAAAACTTCTTCTTTCATTGCTGCCTATGGCCGAGTACTTTTGGTATTCGGCCGAAGCGCCCTGTTTTTCTATGTCATCCATCATTTCATATATATTGCCATGATGATAGCCGGGCTGCGTAATCTGCCTTTATCTACCATGTGGATATTCTGGCTGATTGGACTGGCAATTGCCTACCCTCTGTGCATCCGCTATTCATCGTTCAAACGGCGACAACCAAGTGAGTCTCTATGGCGTATGCTTTAGTAGCGCTACTCAACACATCGGCTCATCGAATCATCCCAAATACAGATTGAACACGATTTGATTCATTCGCATATAAAAAACTCTTCTGTGGGACCAGAAGAGTTTGAATACTGGAGGCGACACCCGGAATCGAACCGGGGAATAGAGGATTTGCAGTCCTCTGCCTTACCGCTTGGCTATGTCGCCGATAAATTTATGGAGCGGAAGACGAGATTCGAACTCGCGACCCTCGCCTTGGCAAGGCGATGCTCTACCACTGAGCTACTTCCGCTTGCTATTCATCATGGTGCCGCAGGCCAGAATTGAACTGGCGACACGAGGATTTTCAGTCCTCTGCTCTACCAACTGAGCTACCGCGGCAAAACAAATGGCGGAAGCGACGGGACTCGAACCCGCGATCTCCTGCGTGACAGGCAGGCATGTTAGCCGACTACACCACGCCTCCGCATATATATGGTGGGCGATGACGGGATCGAACCGCCGACATCCTGCTTGTAAGGCAGGCGCTCTCCCAGCTGAGCTAATCGCCCATATTCCGAACTCATTGGCAAGTTAAAGTATACACAAATTTCGTACTTCCGTCAACACTGGATTGCGACATCGTCATTCTTTTGTTCTGCGCCCAACGAATTCTCCAAACCCTGGCTGTGCCAAAATTTCGCCATCAGAATATATAACCTGACCGCGTAATATCGTCTTCATCACTTTCCCTTGCACTTCCATCCCTTCATAGGGTGTCCAACCTGCAACATAATGCAGAGAATCAACACCCAGTGTCCATTTGTGCTTGGGATCAAAGATAACAAGATCCGCATCTGCTCCTGGCAGCAAACTCCCCTTCTGGGGATACAATCCGAAAAGCTTTGCTGGATTTGTTGATAGATAATGAATCATCTGGGCCAGAGTAATCCGTCCTGCTACTACTCCTTCACTGTGTACCAGATGAACGATGGTTTCCACTCCCGGTGCTCCGGAAGAATTCATAAAAATATTCTCTTCATTCATTTTTGTTCCAATAGGATGCGGAGCATGATCCGAAGTGATCAAATCAAGTTTATTCTCACTGAGCTGTTTCCATAAACCTTCGCACGCAGCTCGCTCCCGCAATGGAGGATTGATCTTGGACCGAGCACCCATTTTTTCCATCATATCAACCGACAACACCAGATAATGCGGACATGTTTCACAGCTGATATGTGGGTAGCTTGCTTTTTCCCTTTGGACAATCTCGACGCTTTCGGGGAGGCTTAGATGGAAAAAGTGTACATGCGCTCCAGCTGCTTTGCCAAATAAGATGGCACTGGATACCGCTTCCGTTTCAGATACCGGAGGGTGGGCATCAGCATGGGCTTTTGGATGAACGAGTCCGGCTTCTTTGAATTTGGCTTCGAAATGCTTCAAAATGTCATCATTTTCAGCATGTAGACCGCCGATCATTCCATGCTTCCCAAGTTCATAGTAGGCATCCAGCAGTTGCCCATCATTGACTCGCTTCATACGATTTGGAGCTGTATCGGACATCAAGAGTTTGTAACCGACCAACCCCATTTTGGAGGTATGCTCGACTTGGTCAATGCTGGTAGGGGTTACCGCTCCCAGCAAAGCAAAGTCGACAACAGCTTCCTGCAAACACCTTTTTCTTTTCTCTTCCAATTCAGCCACTGTAACCGGTGCACTGGGAAGATCCAGCGGATGGTCAACGATGGTCGTGACCCCTCCAGCTGCAGCTGCCCGGGTTGAGTTGGTAATCCCTTCATTCGGGGTACCAAAAGAATGCACATGGGCATCAATAAAGCCCGGCAATATCAGTCCATCCCCTGCATCGACGATTTCAGATGCATCTGGAGCATTTTCCAGTTGTCCAATAGATACAATTTTTCCATTTTGGATGGCCACATACCCCTTGGGAATCGTATCTTCTCCCAAAACAATCGAACCAATAACAATTTTATCCACTTTGCTCATTGCTAGTCCCTCCTCAATTAATAACGGCTTCTGGAAGCTCTTATCAGGACAGATTGTTCACCAAATCAGTAAACACACGTCCTCTTTCTTCAAAGTTGGAAAACATATCGTAACTGGCACAGGCAGGAGATAGAAGCACAACCCCTCCAGGAAGTGTTTTCGCTGCTTCGGATACAGCTTCCTCCAAGGATTCGCAGCGGATAATCGTTGGCAGATGCATTGGTTCTCCTTGTAGCTCTTTGACTTCTCGTTCGATCTGGTCCGCTGTCACACCGATAAGAATTAATTTATTCACTTTTCGGTTTATCTCTGCGGCTAAATGTGCGAAAGATATGTGTTTGTCGTATCCACCGGCGATTAAGGTGATTGGATCTGAGAAAGCGTTTATCGCCGTAATGGTTGACTCAGGGGTGGTTGCTTTGGAGTCATTGTAATACTTAACACCGCGATGCTCGCGAACAAACGAAATGCGATGTTCAATCCCCTGGAATGTTTTGGCCACTTGCACTATCGGAGCAATCCCAATGCCGCACAATCTTGAGATCGCAGCCGCCACCATGAAGTTGCTGACATTGTGAGCTCCTGGCAGCCGAATATCCTTTGTACTGCATACCTTCTCGGTGATCCCATTGAAACGGAACATAATGGAGTCGTCCTTTAAAAATATTCCATCTGATTCAACGATCTCACGCTTGACAGAGAACAGAAATGTTTTTCCTGGAGCCTCATTCACCATCTTCAATGTGATGGGATTATCGGCATTAACAATCAACAAGTCCTCATTTTTCTGGAATCGGAAAATATTCTTCTTTGCTTCAATATATTCTTCCATGGACCGGTGTTGATCCAGGTGATTGGGAAACAAATTCAATACAACCGATATCTCAGTACTCTGCGTAAGCATCTCCAATTGGAAACTGCTTAGTTCCAAAATCACATAAGAGTCCTTTGTGATTTCAACTGCTTTGGACAGGAGTGGATTTCCAATGTTGCCACCGATATATGATTTGAGTTGACTTTCCAGAAATATTTCACCCGTGATGCTGGTGGTTGTCGTCTTGCCCACACTGCCTGTAATTCCGATGGTCTTTCCTTGACAGAGAAATAAGAACAACCCCATTTCACTATCAATTACTGCTCCACGGTTTACTGCAGCCTGAATCTCCGGTAAGTCTTTGGGCATTCCCGGTGTTAGAAACAGCACTTCTTCTTCAAGTTCGGATAAATAGCTCTGACCCAAGCGAAACTGAATGGCATCGGAGTTGTACTCTTCCATCAAATCCAGGAGTTTCTCCTTCTCTTTTCTATCTCGAGCGGTTACACTGCAGCCCATCTCGATGAGAAACCTTAATAAAGGCCTGTTGGACTTCCCCAGTCCAATCACTGCCACATTCTTACCCTTCAGCCTCTCTTTCAGAATTTGATACTTTTCATCATACCCGGGCATTTTCTCCCTCCTTATACTTGCTCGCCTGCCGGATGCCTATGGCTGCTCGCTTCTTGCCTGAAAGACTGTACTGCGGTCTCTTTGTTTTGACCCCAAGCTTCAATTTTGGGATCTTTGCATCGAACTCGAACGTGATCTTTGAAGTAGGCGATTTCAACGGCAGTCCAGAATAATCCGGCTTCAATCATATCGTATTCAACTCGATCAGGTTCCACCTCGGTTTGGTGAGGAAACTCAATGATTAACCAATTGCTTTCTATACGATAGATCAACTCGCTGCCGGGTTCAATCTTCAATTTGTCCACCAGATCCTCTGGCAATACCAGACGATGCTCACCATCCACAGTAATCCGGCATCCCATGAAAACACACTCCCTGCTTTAATTTAAGTTAATCGCTCATCAAATGCCGCTCTGGCTATCCGGGAAATCGCAAGATGTCCTTCCGGAATGTCTGAGACATCCTCAGACAACACACACATAGACAACGATTTTTCATGATAGACAATGATACCGGCATTATGGGTAATTCCTGTATCTTCTCCAGTCTTATGAGCAATCGATACATCCTCTGGGAGAAGCAACGGAATCTTGTGATTCAGTTGCTGCAGTTTCAAAATACTCAGCATGTCATCACAAACTTCCTTCGAAACGAATGTACCGTCAGCCAGCTGATCCAGCAAAAGCACCACGTCTTTTGCACTTAATTCGTTTCGAATTCCCTGTCGAGCAAGTTCAGGCATCATCAGCTTGCGACGCAGGATCGAGTTTTCAACCCCCAGATTTCGCATCATCTGATTGATGGATTCTATACCCAGCAAATCAATCATCATATTGGTCGCTGTATTGTCGCTGACAGTGATCATTAGTACGATTATATCCCGAATCGACAATTCCAGCCCCCGATGCATACCCTGCAGGACACCGCAGCCTCCGACAATATCTTCTTCTTTTAGCACCATCTCTTTTTCCAGTGAGATTTTTTTAAAATCAGCCTGGCGGTAGGCTTCCATCATGATTGGGATCTTAATGATGCTGGCAGCTGAAAACAGCAACTGTTCATTGATAAACAGGCGCTCATTTGTGGTACGATCATGAATTGCTACACCCCAGCGGCCTGTTTGACTGGACAGGATCTGTTCAACCCGATTGCGAAGCGTATTCAATGTTCATCAACTCCTCAATATCTTCTCTCTTTATCCACGTGGGTGGGCATGGGTTCTCCCTTTAGGAACGCATCCAAATTCGCCATGAATACTTTCACGATTCTTTCTTCATGCCGGTCCGCCGGAGCCATTGCTGCCATATGCGGGGTGATGATCAGATTGGGTGCGTCATACATGGGATCCTCAGGGCTAAGTGGTTCCGGATCCGTTACATCCAGTCCTGCACCGGCAATCCACCCTTCATGCAGAGCTCTTATGATCGCTGAACTCTGTATAATTCTCCCACGAGCAATATTCACAATGTAGGATGAATCTTTCATTATCTGCAGTTGGCGTTCACCGATCAGTCCTTCTGTTTCTTTGGTCAGCGCTGCGGCAACCACAACAAAATCTGATTCTTTTAGAAGTTCATCCAACTGGTCCGCAGGCAAAACAGTATCCACATAGGGTTCTTCACCATGAACCCTCTTTTTCGTAGCCAGTACTTTCATGTGATACCCTTCTTTTGCTTTTCGAGCAATTTCGCGACCTATACTTCCCAAGCCAATAATTCCCAGAGTTTTCCCTTCCATCTCCGTTATGGAACTTCGTTTCCATTTTTTCTCTAGCTGCATCGAATGAAAACGATCGATGCCACGTGTTAATGATGTCAGCAGAGCAAAGGCGTGCTCGGCGACAGGGATATCATACACTCCTCGTGAATTGGTTAGTACAACATCGCTAGTAATAAATTCAGGATAGAACAGTGCGTCCACACCGGCACTCAAAGCGTGGATCCATTTCAGTCTTTTGGCAGCTATAAAAGCATCTTGTGGGAACTCCCACCCCAGTGAGGCCACCACGTCGGTATCTTCCAGCTCATCGAATGACTCAACGGTGTTCTTACCTTTCTTCACAATAATTCCAGGATGGGATGACTCAATCAGATCCATGTGTTTTTGTGAGATGTTTGATAAAAACAGTATCTTGGTCTTAGGATTCATTACACAAACCTCCTCTAAAAATATCTTTTAATTTTCGCTAAATTGACTAAAATACCCTCTAATGGATATCAATCCAGAAAAAAACCCGGTTGCCCGGGTTAAACACTGTAATTAGGAGCTTGTTTGGTAATGGTAACATCATGGGGATGACTTTCTCTCAGTCCGGCATTGGTAATCTTCACGAATACCGATTTCTCTTTCAGCTCTTCGATGCTTCGAACTCCGCAGTATCCCATCCCTGCTCGGAGACCGCCAATCAGCTGGAAAACGATATTTGTCAATGGACCGCTATAGGGGACCCTGCCTTCAATCCCTTCCGGAACAAGCTTTTCCATATTCTCCTGGAAATAGCGGTCTTTGCTTCCATCCTTCATGGCCGATAACGAGCCCATACCTCTATACACTTTGTAACTTCGGCCCTGGTAGATTTCCAGGTCACCGGGACTTTCATCGGTTCCTGCAAACAGGCTGCCAATCATCACCACATCGGCTCCCGTTCCAATGGCTTTGGTAATGTCCCCCGATAAACGAATCCCCCCGTCTGCGATCACTGGAATTCCATACTGAGAAGCTACTTTTACACAATCATAGATTGCTGTGACTTGCGGTACACCAATCCCGGCTACGACGCGAGTGGTACAAATAGACCCCGGGCCCACCCCAATCTTAACAGCATCGGCTCCGGCATCAATCAGCGCTTTTACAGCATCGCCTGTGGCAATGTTTCCTGCAATCACATCGAGCTCTGGGTACAGGCTTTTAATTTCTCGGACTTTGTTCAATACCCCTTTGGAATGTCCATGAGCAGTGTCTACAACGATCATATCGACATCGGCATCCACCAGTGCACTGACTCTTTCGATAGTTTCATCGCTGACACCCACAGCGGCTGCTACCAACAGCCTTTTCCGTTCATCTTTTGCAGCATTCGGATACTTCTTTGTTTTTTCAATATCTTTAATCGTGATGAGCCCTTTTAAATTGTAGTGGTCATCGACGAGGGGAAGCTTTTCGATTTTATGTTTGCCTAATATTTTTCTGGCTTCCTCCAGTGTGGTTCCTACCGGTGCTGTCACGAGATTTTCTTTCGTCATGATTTCATCGATAGGCCTTTCGAAGTTTTCTTCGAACCGAATATCCCGGTTGGTCAATATCCCAACGAGTTTTCCTCCTTCAGTGATCGGTACGCCAGAAATTCGGTATTTCTCCATCAGCTTAACAGCTTCCATCACCCGATTGTCTCTTCCCAGGAATATGGGATCAGTAATGACTCCGTGTTCAGATCGTTTCACCTTGTCTACTTCACCCGCTTGCCGTTCAATGGACATATTCTTATGGATTACCCCCAAACCACCTTCTCGAGCCATGGCAATAGCCATTCTTGATTCTGTAACAGTATCCATGCCAGCACTGATCAGTGGAATACTCAAGCGAATTTTTTTTGTGATCTGTGTCGAAACGTCCACGTGTCGCGGTAAAATCGATGATTCTGCGGGGACGATTAGGACATCGTCAAAAGTCAACCCTTCTTTCCCGAATTTCTCTGTAAAGTCCATGCTATCCCCCCTATTTTAGGTTCTTCAAACCGAGGTATTCCGATAAATTTTCAACATTATACCATATTATTATGATGAATACCATGAACTTTTCTTTAAATTGTGTTTAACTTGTGATAATGTCACCTCGTAATTAACTTGATAAAATGTCACTATGGACGAGGTGCGATTTCTCATGACCCAAAACAACTGAATAGATTTAAAGTACTATCCCTTGTCATCGAAGGTAAGGTGACGATCCAGCAAGCTGCGGAAGATCTAGATTTAAGTGAGCGCCAAATCAAAAGACTGAAAAAAGGAGTGCAACAACAGGGACCAGAATCCCTCATTCACAGCAATACCGGGCGTAAACCTTCTCACGCAGTGACCGACCAGCTCAAGGCTGCCATCATTCGTCTCAAAGGACAGGAGCCTTTCATCAACGCGAACTTTACTCACTTTCAGGAACTCCGGCGAGCATGAACAGATTCACATCAGCTATACTCCTTGTACACCAAAATCCTCACGGAAGGCGGACTAGCAAGTCCCAAAAAGAGGCAAACGCAAATCCCACCGCCGCAAGCGCAAGGCCGCAGGGGTACTCTGATTCAGATGGATGCCACTCCCTTTGAATGGTTTCCACCCCTGAGAGTTTACTCTCCACGGCGCCGTTGACGATGCCACCGGTGAGATTGTGGGAGCCTTTCTAACCCCATGAATGCCTGATGGGGTACTTTGCTGTTGCCTGACAAATGCTTCTCAACTGCGGTATCTCCTGTCAGCCTCTACACGGACCGCCACTCCATATTTGTCTCACCCAAAGCCGCCTCCTCTCCATCCAGGATCAGCTTGACGGCCAGCAGATCCCCACACCCAATTCAGCCGGGCGATGGATGAACTGGGTATCACCATGCATAAAGCACGTTCACCCCAGGCCAAAGGACGAGTGGAAAAACTCTGGGACACTCTCCAAAGCCGTCTCCCCGTCGAGTTTAAAATCGCCGGTATCACAAATATCGGTGACGCCAATGCCTTCCTCCCTGCCTACATCAACGTTTCAACGAGCGTTTTGCAGTGGCTCCTCTTGAACCGGATTCCGCTTTTAGGGATGTTCCCGACTCCACATTGGTGGATCACACCCTTTGTGTCAAACACCAGCGCATCATTGACGCAGGCCATGTCTTTTCTTTTCTAATCGCCATTTCCAGATCCTTCAGGCTGCCCTGGCTCCCAAAACTCCGGTCCGTGTCCTTATCAGTCCGGCCTTTGGTATTAAGGTGCAGCATCATCAGCATTTTTCCAGGTGATCCCTTTATCAAGCCGAAAAAAAATCCCAAACCTAAGGCTCCTGCTCGTCAGATCTATACTTCTCTTCCCGATGAACATTACTTCAAATACGGCCACATCGCCTGGCCAAGGATCACTTTTGATGAAAGCAACCGGGATATCATCCAAATCCTTGAAGACATCTTCCTCAAAGAATATGCCTGATTATGCGGGAATCAAGGGCGAGTCCCACGAGTTCATCTTGACCCTTGATTCCCTCGTCCATTCAAACCCTTTTGCGGGGGTCTGTCGTACAGGCCCTCGCTTCCCGGCAGGGCGGGGTGTGGGGCAGAGCCCCATATTCCCTGTATCCGGGGGTGACATTTTCTCAAGTTAATTAAACCAATTCTAGGTGACATTTTCTCAAGTTATTGACAGGGGAAAATACCATGGGTTGTGTTTAACTTGTGATAGCTGAATTGAAAAATCAAGTGCAATAAGAAATGACAACTCATAGGCACTCCAGATATAATGTAGCTACTACACAAACATTAATCGGAGGTGACCTATGAGTCAAACTCATTTTACCACAAAAGTAAGATGTTATAAACATCTTTCAGAGACAGAGCGAGGCCAGATTCAAGCCATGGTAGCCCTCAAAGTGAATGTAGCAGCCATTGCACAGGCACTGAGCCGGGATGTCTCGACCATCTATCGCGAGCTCAAACGTAATTCTGTTGACCAGATGGATACTCTTTTGAAGGTGCGCAAAGTATACTATGCGGACTCAGCCCAGAAAGTATGTCAGAGCCCGCAAGAATTGCGGCCGCACGCTCAAAACTTGCTGACATAACTCCCTTGCTCCAGACCATCGAGGACTTGATTCTGACAAACAAGTGGTCCCCGGATGCTGCTGTCGGTTATCTCCGGCGGCAGGGAATGATGCAGCACCCATCGGTCACAACCAGAACGCTCTATACATACATTCGCATGGGTCTGAGTCGGTAAAGCCTTTGGATCTGCATCTGCAGGTACGGCGTCGGCGCCGGCACCGCCCATCCGAGAGAGTACTCGGAGAACAGTATTGATCTGCGGAAGCTTTCATCAACGAACGGCGAGAGTTTGGTCACTGGGAAATGGATACATTGCTTAGGACACGAGCGAAAGGATCTGTATTGTTCACTATGGTAGAACGCATGACTCGCCAGGCGCTGATTGTCAAGCTAGCGGATAGAACGGCCGCCTCCGTGGTGCAGGCCCTCGATGAAATGGCTTGCACCTACGGGGAGCGTTTTTCGCAGATCTTCAAGTCGATCACCAGCGATAACGGTTCCGAGTTTGCTTTCACATCTCAGATGGAAAGACCGATCATACCGGAAGAAGCGAACCATGATCTTTTATGCCCATCCATATTGTTCCGGAGAACAGGGATCCAATGAGAATGTCAACGGACTGATTCGCAGATTTCTCCCCAAAGGCCGGGCGCTGGATGCTCTGAGCAATGAAGTATTGCTGCGTATTCAGAACTGGATCAATTCCTTGCCCAGGCGTATTTTGGACTATCTGTCGGCACAGGAGGCATTTGCAGCACAACTGGCTTTACTATCATGATTGTGGGCTCTGCCCACACCCGCCCGCCGGGAGGCGCTCCGCCGTGCTATGCACGACGGTCCCAAATAGGGTTTTAGACGGATAGGCTGTCAAGGGTAAAGACTTCGTCCGGCTTCGCCGGCCTGACAGCCGGCACACTCATCATTTTTGATCAATCATTGGTACAAAGAGTAGCTATTGCCTGGTTCCCTATGAATTTTGCACTTATTATTTCAGTTTGGTTAACTTGTGATAATGTACCTCAATAATTAACTTGATAAAATGTCACTATGGACGAGGTGCGATTTCTCATGACCCAAAACAACTGAATAGATTTAAAGTACTATCCCTTGTCATCGAAGGTAAGGTGACGATCCAGGAAGCTGCGGAAGATCTAGATTTAAGTGAGCGCCAAATCAAAAGACTGAAAAAAGGAGTGCAACAACAGGGACCAGAATCCCTCATTCACAGCAATACCGGGCGTAAACCTTCTCACGCAGTGACCGACCAGCTCAAGGCTGCCATCATTCGTCTCAAAGGACAGGAGCCTTTCATCAACGCGAACTTTACTCACTTTCAGGAACTCCTGGCAGAGCATGAACAGATTCACATCAGCTATACTCCCTTGTACAAAATCCTCACGGAAGCCGGACTAGCAAGTCCCCAAAAAGAGGCGCAAACGCAAATCCCACCACCGCCGCAAGCGCAAGGCCCGCAGGGCTCTGATTCAGATGGATGCCACTCCCTTTGAATGGTTTTCCACCCACAAAGTTTACTCTCCACGGCGCCGTTGACGATGCCACCGGTGAGATTGTGGGAGCTTTTCTAACCCCCCATGAATGCCTGATGGGGTACTTTGCTGTTGCCCGACAAATGCTTCTCAACTGCGGTATTCCTGTCAGCCTCTACACGGACCGCCACTCCATATTTGTCTCACCCAAAGCCGCCTCCTCTCCATCCAGGATCAGCTTGACGGCCAGCAGATCCCACACACCCAATTCAGCCGGGCGATGGATGAACTGGGTATCACCATGCATAAAGCACGTTCACCCCAGGCCAAAGGACGAGTGGAAAAACTCTGGGACACTCTCCAAAGCCGTCTCCCCGTCGAGTTTAAAATCGCGGTATCACAAATATCGGTGACGCCAATGCCTTCCTCCCTGCCTACATCAAACGTTTCAACGAGCGTTTTGCAGTGGCTCCTCTTGAACTGGATTCCGCTTTTAGGGATGTTCCCGACTCCACATTGGTGGATCACACCCTTTGTGTCAAACACCAGCGCATCATTGACGCAGGCCATGTCTTCTCTTTTTCTCATCGCCATTTCCAGATCCGTCTGAGCTGCCTGGCTCCCAAAACTCCGGTCCGTGTCCTTATCAGTCCGGCTTTTGGTATTAAGGTGCAGCATCATCAGCATTTTTACCAGGTGATCCCCTTTATCAAGCCGAAAAAAAATCCCAAACCTAAGGCTCCTGCTCGTCAGATCTATACTTCTCTTCCCGATGAACATTACTTCAAATACGGCCACATCGCCTGGCCAAGGATCACTTTTGATGAAAGCAACCGGGATATCATCCAAATCCTTGAAGACATCTTCCTCAAAGAATATGCCTGATTATGCGGGAATCAAGGGCGGAGTCCCACGAGTTCATCTTGACCCTTGATTCCCTCGTCCATTCAAACCCTTTTTGCGGGGGTCTGTCGGCAGGCCCTCGCTTCCCGGCAGGGCGGGGTGTGGGGCAGAGCCCCATATTCCTGTATCCGGGGGTGACATTTTCTCAAGTTAATTAAACCAATTCTAGGTGACATTTTCTCAAGTTATTGACATGAACTTTTCTTTAAATCTTGGCTTTTGACAATATTAAATTTCACATATCCAATGAGAGAAAAGTTGTCTCCCATAAAAACGCCATGCAATATTGATACATTTCATCTTCAGAGCATTCAACCAATCCTGGGCAGGAAGGATTCATCTTTACGGATGAAGAATGGGTGAAACATCACTTACATACACTTAGGGAGGAATTATCTATGAAGGCGCTCATAACACTGACTTCTGCCGAATCAAAACGATTAATTGCCAAAGCAGTAGCTGCCCATCCATGGGTCAAAAATGCCCTGGAAGATGGGCGGATTATTGTGGGAGGAGGAACGACCAACGGGTATGTGGTAGAAGAATTGACACATACCAAAATTGATAAAGCCAATTACACATTTGGATTAGTAAACAAAGGCCTCCACTGTCTAACTGCAGCAGAAAATCGGAAAGACAATATTCCTCTTTGCCTGGAGAAGGGAAAACCCACTACAAAATCAGGTGCAGATTTATTAAAAGAGTTTACCAATAATGATGTGTATATCAAAGGAGGAAATGCAGTCGACACGGATGGTTATGTGGGTGTGATGGTTGCTAGTCCGGTTGGCGGCACAATTGGCGGCGCATACCCCATCCTGGCAGCCCGCAAATCTAAACTCATTGTTCCAATCGGGCTGGAAAAGCTAGTCCCTTCTGTTCTGGAAGCAGCGGAGGCAGGTGGCATGTTTGACTGGGATTATTCGCTGGGCATGCGCTGCTCTCTCTGGGCGATACCCGATGCTGAGGTTATTACCGAGTTGGAATCTTTCGATATTTTGTTCGATGTGGAAGCTGTCCACTTTAGTTCGGGTGGATCGGGAGATTCCGCCGGGGCAGTTACCATTGCAATTTCCGGTGATGACGAAGACATCAAAAATGCATTCTTATTCATTAAGAATACGATCAAAGGGGAACCGGCTCTAAACGATTCAAAACGTCCTTGCGCTTCATGTGAGGATCCCTGCGATTTTATGAAATAGATCCTTAAGAAACAAAGGGGTTGTCAGCTGACAACCCCTTTGCTTAAACTCCATTCTATTCATTATTGGTTCCATCAAACATTAAATCGGAAATTGATGATGTCTCCATCCAGAACAATATACTCTTTCCCTTCAAGACGATAATGTCCTTGTTCCTTTGCTTTTTGAGCATTTCCGCATTTATGCAAGTCATCATAGCCGATTACCTCAGCCCGGATAAAACCTTTTTCGATATCTGAATGAATTTTACCGGCTGCTTTCTTGGCGTTGATCCCGCGCTCGATGGTCCATGCCTTGACTTCATCGTCTCCCACCGTGAAAAATGAAGTTAATCCTAAACAGCCGTATGTTGCTTGCGCCAATAGATTAATCCCCGGTACAGTGATCCCCAGCTCGTCCATAAAAAGTTGCTTATCTTGGTGGTCCAGCTGATCAATCTCCACTTCTATCTTTGCACTTAATTCTACCAGTGGGACCTGTACTTCTTTCGCCTTGTCCATCAGCTGCTTCTTCCCTTTGTAATCGTTGGCTAATAGCTGCTCATCATCCACATTGGCAACAACCAAATAGGGTTTTCCAGTGAAGAATGAGTACCCTTGCAGGACAGCACTCTCCTGGTCATTAAAAGCCAGGGTGTGTATCGGGATGCCTGCCTCAAGTGTTTCTTGGCAGCGGGTCAAAACATCCAGGAGTAACTGGTTCTCCTTGGTGATCTTTCGTCCATTTTTAATGCGTTCGATATTTCGTTCAATAATATCCAGATCTGCTATCAGCAATTCCATTTCAATGGTATTCCAGTCCCGGTATGGGTCCAACACCCCATCCACATGTTCTATCCCCGGATCCCCGAAAACCCGAAGAACGTATACTAGAGCATCCACATCTCTGATTGTAGTCAAGAATTGATTGGCCCCACGGCGACCGGTGTCGCCTTCTTTTTTCAAACCAGGCACATCCACATATTCTATCTTGGCGTATGTGGTTTTGCGAGGAAGATACAAATTCGAAAGATAGTCGATCCGCTCATCCGGAATAAATGCAGTCCCTCGATTCGTCTCTGTTTTTCCTGTCAGAAAACTGGACGTTTCAGCATTGGCTTTGGTCAATAGATTGAACAGTGTTGTCTTTCCACTGAGGGGAAGTCCAACCAGTCCACATGTCAGGCTCATGGAAAAACCTCCTTTCAACACACTTTCATCGTTTGTACTTTCGCTCCGCCAAAAACCCGCCAATGGCCCCCCATAAAGTACTATTTAGAAGGGATACCAAAACAATCGGTATACTCAGTTCCTGCGTATTTTTCAAAAAAATGTTCAAAGGGATGGATATGTTGACATAAACCAGCCCTGACAGAGCTCCGTGGAACAGCCCGATCTTTTTAGCCCGCGTCGATGCCCACCAGCCTCCCGCCAGCAAGCAAAGCCAGTTGACCCCTACAAGAATGACAGCCAAAAACCCGGCTGAGATCCCACCTAAAAAAAGAACAACAATTATTCCAGCGAGGAAAGAAAGCAAAAAAGCAATAATTCCTCCCTCTATGATGCTGCGATTATTCACATTCATGTCTCCCTATCTGATTTCTCTGGGAAATTTCAAAAGGTGCGCTGCATTATTGACAAAAATATTCTCTATGTCTTCGTCTTTCATGCCAATCCATTGGCAGACACGATACTGATCTTGAAGATAGCGAATCGAAAAGCCTCGTGGAAACCAACTTGAATCTGTACCAAAGACGATGCGCTCTGAACCGACAGTTTCATACGCTTTGCGATACAAACTTTCCAAAGTCAGTTCATACGGCATCCACCGCATCCATTGATTGGAACCGGATGTATCCACATACACATTGGGACAACTCCAGCATAAATGCAGCAGTTCCTGCCAGTAGCCGCATCCAAAATGGGGAACGACAATAGGGATTTCCGGGAACTGATGCGCGACATTGAAAATAGACAGTGGGCTGATCATGGGATGATGCGCAATCCCACCTCCGGTGCCAAGAAGTCCGAAATGAATCATCAGAGGCAGTTCCTTCTCGGCACAATACTCCCAGACCGGTATCAAAGAGGGATCGTCGAATGACACTGTCAGCCTCGGGGCCAGGATTTTGAATCCCTTTAGGTTCAGTTTCTCTACGGACCGCTTCAATTCCTGAGCGGAATCGGGAGCTGCCAAATCGTGATGGGCAAATCCTGAGAATTGATCCGGATACAAACTCACGATCTCTGCCAAAGCATCATTTCCGCCCCCCGTCATAAAAACGACATGCCGAAGGCCGTATTTATGCAATTCCTGGACCCAGCGTTCCGCAATCTTCTCCTTGGATTCTCCGGAGAACTCCGGTTCTGGAAAGTCCCATTCCTTTCGAAACCTTTCTTGCCGTCTGCGATTGTATTCTAACAGAACCTCGTTTTGAGTTCCGCCTCGACGTCCGAAAGGAAAATGCGCATGATAATCAATCACCGTTAAATTTTGGAAAGCCATTCCTATCACTCCTTGCGAGAATTCTGATGCATATTTTCATGAAGAGCCAAGTATATACCTCCGAACAGGACGGCATCATCTAAATGCATTGCTGATCGGATGGAAATCTTTTCGAATGGAACGAGTTTGACTCGCATTGAAACTTCTTTCTGGACCGGTTCAAACATGCGTTGGCCTAGATTTGCAATACCTCCACCGATTATTACAGCTTCAGGACTGAGGATTGTGATTACATTTGCAACACCAATGCCGAGATAGGTCATGGCCTGGTGAATAATTTTCTCAGCGATACAGTCCCCTTTTTCAGCCATCGCTGCAATAGATTTTGCTGTTACAGAGTCACCCATCCCCTCAAAATTCGGTTGCCAACCTTCTTTCATTTTCTCCTGGGCAACACGGACAATCGCCGTCCCTGAGGCCAACGCTTCAAGGCAGCCAAGGTTCCCACAGCCGCATATCGGTCCATGAGGATCAATGGTCATATGACCGATCTCGCCGGCACTGTTCCCGACCCCGCGCAATAGCTGGTTTTGAACGATTAAACCTCCGCCGATCCCTGTGCTTACGGTCATGTAAACGACATCGCGGAAACCCTGTCCGGCACCGTAGCGATGCTCTCCAATAGCACCCAAATCCGCATCATTTTCTAGATAGACAGGCAGATTCAAGATCTCAGACAGCTTGTACCGTAAAGGATATCCGCTCCACTGTTTCAGGTTTGGTGCTTTTAAAATAACACCATTCTCATAATCCAGAGGACCGGGACAGCCAGCACCAACAGCAGAAATTCGAGAAAAACCAAGACCTGATTCTGAGCCCCAGTCCGTGAGAACCGAATAAATCCAATTCACTGTAACTGCAGGATTATCATCGGTCTTTGTCTGAAAGCGAGCCAGCATTCGCCCATTTTCGTCAGCCACCGCAACAGCGGTTTTTGTACCCCCTACATCCACACCTGCCACAATCCTGGCACCATTTTTCACTGCATATCCCTCGTTTCAGGTGAAAGTCCCCACTGGAGATACCCATCTTTGCATGATAGAAGGATCTGACCTTGATTGGCCATGAATGCTAAAAATGAGGAAATCGTTGAAGAGATTAAAAAATATTGCCCTGCATTTAACTCAATCTTTCTGTCTACAGCAAAGCGGGCAATCAGCTGCTCCCGGGAGCAATTAACTTCAGTCAGATAGCGTACGATCTCCTCTTGGATCGTAAGGATTCTCTCTTGATTGTATTGGATCAGGGATTCAATCTGATCCGACGGGCAGCCATGAGCCGGCAGAAAACACCGGGCATCCATGGTCTTCAGACGCTCCAGAGTTGCTAAGGATTTTTCAATGTCAGCAAAATATGGTATGAAATATTTATCCAGTACTTCTTTGGAAAAGTAAGCATCTGCGGTGCAAATTACTTCATCCGATGTGCGAAATCCAATCATTCCGGGAGAGTGCCCGGAAAGATCCAGAATGTCTATCTCGTCCATCTCTTCACCCGGCACCACAGCATTCACGCTGGTACATGGTTTAGCCTGGAAAAATTTCGTTGTCAGTTCCGCAATGGGAGACGCAGAATACAGATAGAATGGTTCTAGCCCTGGATTTACCATGAAGGATGACTCCCACTGGCTGGTATATACCTCCGCATTGGTATGTCGCTGCAGCCAGGAGGCACCGCCGATGTGATCCGCGTGGGAATGGGTGATGAAGATTTTCTTTACAGATAACCGGTTACTCTCCAAAACTTTCATGATGTTTTTTGCAGATCGGTCGTCCAGACCGGTATCTACTAAAACGCAGCCTTCATCACGCAGCATAAATACTCCGACGTTGACTGCTCCGGGAATATATCCCGTTCTATCTGCAATCATCTCCAACATATCGCTTCACTCCCTTTCTATATGAAGCTGAGGATCAATGGCAAAGTGATCGTACTGAGCAGCAATGTGATCAGAATGATGGATGCCGTCAATTCCACATCCAGCTCATAGCGAATAGCGTAACTCAGCGTCATCATCATAGATGGCATAGCGGCTTCTAAAAGCGAGACCTGAAATGGTATCCCCGTTACATTGAAAGCTCGAGCCAAGATCACCAAAATTAGCGGAGAAATAATCAGCTTTATTCCCGCTGCACAGAAGGCCAGCGGCAGTGATTTTCCCAATGCGTCAGTTCTTAATGATAACCCCAAAGAAATCATCACCAGGGGGACCACCAATGAGCTTAAATATTCAAGGGTTTTCACCAGAAATTCAGGAAGGGGCGCTCCCTGAACAAGAAAACCTAGGATTAATCCCCATACTGGGGGAAATCGCACAATATTACCCAAAATTTCCTTAACTGTTGTACGCCCTTTTCCAAATGCCGCAGCAATCCCAGCACCCAAGCTCAATCCAATTAATCCAGTGCTGAACTGATCATAAAAGACAGCATACACCAGATTCTCCGCCCCAAATACACTGATTACCAGCGGAAACCCTAAAAATGCAGTATTGCCAAATCCTGATGCAATAATGAATGCGCCTGCTGTGGCAGGATTTGATCTGATCAATCGTGTCACAGCAAATGCAATCGATAGACATCCAAATACAGTCATAATGGCCAATATAGGTATTTTGAGCAATTCGGTATTCAATTCTGATCGCCAGACTGCTAAAAAGATCAGCGAAGGCATCCCTACCGTAATTATGAGTGTATTGAGAACCTGCACATCTTGTCTGCGAATTACACCCAGTTTCGCCATGCCCATACCCAGTAATATCAACAGAACTGCAGCAGCCATTATCGTTCCCATGCTCAGTCTCCTTAACGAAGGTAGTCATCCGTATCAAAACACGGCAAGGCTGCAGACTCTCCGCAGCCTTGCTTCAATCCACTGAATCTATCGGTCATTGGCGAGATAAATCACTAATCACTCTTTCTGCCATTATGTCCATCATCGAGCGCAGCTTTCGATAGGCTACCGGGTCAATTTTCAAACCTTCATAGAGCCTATCCATAAAGCCAGTAACAATCTGGTAGAATTTTTCAGGGGATGATATATCGGAGATTTCAATGGAAAAGTCAATCTCATCCTGACCGACTCGCGATTCATTCAAAGCTATTTCACAGTTACCCCGGCAGCATGGATATACATCGGTAATCTTTCCCGGTTGTATCCCCTTTACGAACACAATCAGCCCATGGCTGTCAATAACATCTTTGCCGCATAAAGAGCAGGGAATTGTTTTGTCAGTCAATTTCCATCACCCCTTCCGCTGTTTTATTCCCCATTTCTTATTCTTTTCCTTCTCGCCGAAGGATCTATTTACTGAAGCTTTGGTATCTTACCAAGAAAAGCTTCACAGCTCATTCTGATCCCTAAAAAATGAACTGGCATAAATCCAATCCATTCTAATCAGATAGAAGTGTCCTTTCAAAAGAGTTTCGATCATGAACTCTGCATTTGCATTACCAATCAATTTTCTCCAGAGCTGCCGTATCACCAACCAATGTTACATGCGGATGAAGTTGAAGTATGGACGCAGGAACTTTCGGTGTAATATGGCCCCTGAACGCTTTCTGTATGATTTCTGCCTTGCCTTCCCCCCATGCAATAATCACAATTTTTTTTGCCTGCATTATTGGACGCATACCCATCGTATAGGCAAAGCGCGGAACATCCTCTTCCCTCGGGAACAATCGAGCGTTGGCTTCTATAGTACTATCGCTTAATGCAACACAATGTGTATCTCTCATAAACACGCAGCTTGGTTCATTAAACCCGATGTGGCCATTGTGTCCAATTCCCAGAAGCAGCAGATCGATGCCACCAACTGCTTCTATGACACGATCATACCGTAGGCACTCGGAATCTTCATTCGGTGCATTTCCGTCTGGAATATGAATGTTTTCATTTTTGATATTCACATGGTTAAACAGATTTTTTCTCATAAAAAAAGAATAGCTTTGATCATGATCCGGTGCTAAACCTTTATACTCATCCAGATTAACTGATTTGGTCTGGGCAAAATCCAAGCACCCTGCTTTGTGCCATTTAACCAGATACTCATAGGTTCCGATGGGGGATGAACCGGTTGCCAGTCCCAGTACTGAATCGGGTTTTGTAATCAGTTGTGCTGCAATAATGCTTGCTGTCTTCTGACTCATGCCATCATAATTTGATTGTCGAATGATCCTCATAGTAGGTCTCCTTTGGAGGAATAATTTTGAACACTTTTTATGATACCACAATCTGAACGAATAAAAGGAAATTAGATACCAAATATGATAAATAATTCTTTTTTTCTTTGCTATCTTCTCAAATACGCTTATAAAGGTGCAAAAAAAGCCGGCCAATGATACATGTCAGCTAAATGTCTACATTCTAATTGGCCAAGCGGAAGGATGAACCCTCATCGCATAACCATCCGAAGATGGCAAATCATCGCCACTGAACAAAAAAGATATGATATAATCACACTAACAATACAATGTGATCAACCTATCTTCTCCATATCGCTTCGCGAAAAATGGGCAAAATAATGGTCGAGGTGAGAGGATTTGAACCTCCGGCCTCCGCGTCCCGAACGCGGCGCTCTACCAAACTGAGCCACACCTCGACAAAGGATATTTTAGCGGATTTCGTACCAAATGTCAAACAGGAATACTTGGGTATGTCGGGGTTTTTACATGGATATATACCCTGTGTTAATTAATCAAGCTTATTATAGATGACTTACATAATTGTCCCGTGAATGACTCATCAGATTGAACCCATCCTATTATGCTTGGAGGTTAGAACACATGAAAGCTAAAACATTTAATGCTATACTCATCACTTTGCTGGTTATTTCGCTGGGGGTTTGGTTCACCAATGCGGAATTTGGCCCGACATGGCAGCGAAATTTGCGCCCCGTACTGAACTTGTTTGCAGTGTTGGGAATGATATTCTATTTCGCACAGTTTATTTTGAGTATCCGCACCCGTTTCATCGAGGAAGGCTTTGGCCTTGATCGGATGCTGCAGTTGCATCGATACGCTGGAAGAATCGCTGTAGCCTTTTTCACACTCCACGGACTGTTGGTTTTTTTAAGTCAGTGGATTCGCAATGGATCCATCAGCATATCTTTCAATATAGCTGTCGGACTGGTTGCTCTGTTAGGACTTATGGTCACTGCCGGCCTGGCGTCTACCTATAAACTGCTGAAGCTGAAATACGAAATCTGGAAAAATATACATCTTTTCAATTACATCCTCTTCCCGGTTGCATTGTTTCACGTCTACAACAATTCGGATCCCGGATCTTTCTTTTACTATTTGTGGATCCTCATGGGCATTGGATACGCAATCATTCTCTTTCAAAAAGCGGGACATATTCTGTCTCTAAGATCCAATCTTTACACGGTTACCGAAGTGAAGAAGGAAAATGATGAACTATGGTCTCTTTATTTTACCGGGAAGCCCAAAGAATATAAACCGGGACAGTTCATGATCCTCCAGTTGATACGCGGTGGACAGCGAGATGCTCCTCACCCATTCACCATTTCCTCAAGTCCTACTTCGAAGAATTTGTCTGTATCCATAAAAGAACTTGGCGACTTTACGCAAACGATCAAAGATACAAAGACTGGGGATCTCGCTATGATTGATGCACCCTACGGTGTTTTCAGCATTCTCAATCATCCGGCTTCCAATTATATTTTTGCAGCTGGTGGAATTGGCATCACACCGTTTATGAGTATGCTCCGATATCTGCATGACTCAAAACTGGAAAAGAGGATCACTCTTTTCTGGGGGAATCAGTCTGAGGGCAACCTGGCTTTCCAGAGTGAATTGGAGGATATCATGCACGATAACCCGGCTCTGCAGATCGTACTGGTGATGTCCAATCAAAAAGATTGGCCAGGAGAAAAAGGGTATATCGATGCGGGTCTAATGAAGAAATACCATCCATTTGACGGCGATACTCACTTTTTCCTTTGCGGTCCTCCGCCGATGACCAGAGCCGTTTTAAAGAGTCTTTTAGGTGATGGGATTCCAAAAGATCGAATCCACTTTGAAGTGTTCGAATTATAAACCTGGGAGGAGTTACCAATGGAGCATTTTGATCTCATTGTCATTGGAGGCGGTGCTGCTGGCATTACCTCATCCAGAGGGCCCGCAGCACAAGGTTGGAAAATCGCCATGATTGAAAAAGATTTTATGGGAGGCACTTGTACCAATGTTGGATGTATGCCTACCAAAGCACTTCTGGCTTCGGTTCATCTTCTTCATGCTGCAAAACACGCCGATGCATATGCCCTCCAAATTCCTGAAGCTTCGGGAGAGTGGCTGGCTGTTCGCAAAAGAATGGATCAGTTCGTTGCGAAACTGCGCAGTGGCAGCGAAAATTATCCCAAGCAATTTGATAACATGAAGTTTTATCGAGGCATAGCAAAATTCATAGATCGGAAAACAATCTCAGTTGGTGGGGAGGAAATTTCAGGAGATCGAATTATTATTGCTGCTGGTGCAAGGAGCTTTATTCCACCCATACCCGGCATTGAGGATATCGACTATCTGACTTCCACGACAGCTCTGGCGTTGCCCTCTCTTCCTGATCTGCTCACAATTCTGGGCGGTGGAGTTTTGTCCGTCGAATTTGCGCAGATATTTGCACGCCTTGGATCGAAAGTAACGATCGTAGAACAAAACGAACAGATCCTTGGCGGCTTCGATGATGATCTTGCAGCAGAGCTGAAAAGCACTTTGGAAGAAGAAGGGATTCGAGTATTGACCGGCCACAAGGTAGTAAAACTCTCCAAAGACGAGCGCAGCACAAATATTTTCATCAGCAACGGCGATGATCAGCAAGTCCTTCATTCATCAAAAGTTCTTGTTGCAACAGGAAGAAAGCCCAACAGTGATTATTTGGACCTTCACAGAGCGGGCGTCCAGCTGGATTCCAGAGGCTTCATTTCAATTGATACAAACTTCATGACCAATATCCAAGGTATATATGCCATTGGAGATATAATCGGAGGCGCAATGTTTACTCACAAAGCCCGTCACGACGGAATGCTTTTATCCGACCACCTGCTTACAGGCAATCCCATAAGCCATCACAAAGATCGAATCATTCCGTCGGCTGTTTTCACAGACCCGGAAATTGCTATAGTCGGAGAAACTGAAAAGTCAGCTGGTGAAAAAGGATATTCATTCTCCGTGAGGAAATTGCCCTATTCCAATATTGGGCGTGCCGGTGCAACATCCAAACCCAAAGGATTTATCAAAATTCTGCTAAATAATCATACACGACACATCATCGGATCTCAGATTATCGGTGCCAATGCCGGTGAAATTGTCCACACTGTCATGATGTGCATGCGCCTCAAGGGAACGATCTTTGATCTGCAGGATATGCTCCCGATCCATCCGACCTTTGCAGAAGGTTTGTACTCTGCAGCGATGTTATTTGAGAGGAAACCATCATGAATAACACAGCGAGATTTAAACGTGAGCTCCCCCCACTGGATCGAATGATTCCATCTCAACTTGAGGTAGCCACCTTCTCCCTGGGCTGATTTTGGGGACCTGAGGCCCGGTACGGGCTGATTGATGGTATTATTCGAACGCGAGTTGGATATACTGGAGGAACCACCAGTGACCCCGATTATTATCATTTGGGCGACCATACCGAATCGGTTCAAATCGATTTTGATCCGAAGAAAATCAGCTTTTCAAAGATAATGGATTTGTTTTGGGAAGATCATATACCTTGGGATCGCTCTTGGTCCAAACAATACCAGGCAGCAGTATACTACCATACTGACTCACAACGCGCAGTGATTGAACAGAAGCAAAAAGCGCTGGAGCAGATCCATAATAAAAAAGTAGCCACTATCATCGAACCCGTTCACACATTTTACATTGCCGAAGATTATCATCAGAAATACTATCTGCAAAATACATCCATATTGCTGCGAGAGTTTGAAAGCTACTTCAATTACTTCTCCGATTTCAATGATTCCCCAAGTGTTGCAAAGGTCAATGGGCTGGTCTCGGGCAAAGGGAATCAAGAAGATTTAGATCGATTCCTGCCAAGTTTAGCCCTTTCAGATTCAGCCCAGGCACTCTTGGTTCGAAAATATCGCTAGCCATACATATCTAATCCAATAAGAAAGCTGGAAGCAATTCATCAAAATTGCTTCCAGCTTTCTTATTTTATTGATTCGAGCAAGAAAATCAGCTTTGCCTGAATACATATCCGATAAATACGGCGTGAGCATAACAAAATTATCAAAATAATTCTCCTGATAGGTTTTCGAATCGGACTCTCATTATTGCTCTACATTACTCTTTTTTATGGGAATGAGAATCGAGAATCCTTTGAATAACATATGGAATATGCGAAATTCACATCAGCTAGCCGATAATACCCATTGTCAGCATTGGTTTCGACTACACTCTCAACATATCCACTGTCCCGCTAAATACTGTCAGCGCTGTAATCTTGCTGTTTTGGCTGAGAAATAAGCGATGAAAAGAAATACTAGCCAATATCAGAAATATCGCACATTGACTCCAAAGAATGCCACAGAGGCATTAACGCAGTTGACAGATTCAATCACAGACAAGACTATGGTTTCTCTTCAGAAAGTTCTTTTCAGGCTGTAGTCCAAGAGAGACAGAATCATTGGTTTCAATTTCACCGCATCTTCCAGTTCTTGAACATCTTTCTGAATGATTAGCTCATAATGATGAATCATTTGTTCGATCTGTTTGCGGACACCTTTTTGGATGCTCAGATCACGTACCCATTGAATATCGTCATCATCCAGATCAGATTTGCCGAATATTTGGTCGATTTGCTCTCCCTGACGACCGCTGACCGCGTTTTTAATTAAATGACGAAAAACAGTCTTTTTATCCTCACGAATATCCGATCCGGTTGGTTTGCCAATTATTTCGTCCGATTCAAAAATTCCAATATCGTCATCTTTTAATTGAAAAATAATTCCCAACGATTCGCCGATGCTTTCCAGCTTGCTGATTTCTGACTCTGTTAAATCCGCCAGAACAGCGGCTATATGCAGAGGCAGCGAAAATGTATAATACGCTGTTTTGTACCGATACACATTCAGAATTTCTTCCAGGGACGGGTTTTCATCACTGTACCCGAAAACCACGTCCTGCATCTGTGCAAAACCCACACGCTTCATTTCCATTGTAACACGAGTGATTATTTTTCTCATGACAGATGGCTGCACAGGCAGATCCGCCAGAAGTTCATAAGCTAAAAAAAATGCTTCATCACCAGCACATATTCCCATGGCTTGTCCGAATGAATTAGGCTTCTTGAAATGGTCACTCTCCCCCGCTTTTTGATATTGAAAATAGATGGTTTCACTCCCTCTGCGCAGTTGATCGTTATCCATAATATCATCGTGGATCAAAAATGCGCTGTGGATCAGCTCCATAGCCGCTGCACTCATCAAAGCAGCTTCTCTGTTTCGACCCTCTAAAAGATCGTGTGCTACCAGGATCATCCCTCCGCGGAGCATCTTCCCATTACGAATGAATCCATCCAATCGAACCAGTGCATCACCCGCCCAAGAATTCAGATCCCCATGGTCTTCTTTCTTTCTCTTCAGAAAACCAGTCATGTACTGGCGTATTTCTTCACGTGCGCTTCGAATTTGATCGAGCATAATCTTTCCTCCCCAAGTACAATGATATGGCATTGGCAAGCAGTGTTTTATATATCAAGAGTTTGTCCGGTTTTACTTCCCGCCGAAATACCACAAAAGGGTCGCGATAGATGACATCGGCGGTCCACCGGTACATATCCGCAGCAGTTTTGATCGGTATCAGATACCGTGTTGGAATCCATGAATACCCGACTTCTGCTTCTTGCTGCCATCTTCTGTAGATGTCAATCAGGGATCGGATAAACTCTTTGAATTCATCGGGATATTCCACAGCATTGTATTCAGCAAGCAATCCCGCTCTGCGATTCTCCTCTGGTAAATATTCTCGCCCCAGCCGGCGGTCTTCTTGCAGATCTCGAATGAAGTTGATCAGCTGCATAGCCCGACCCTGCGTTTTTGCATAGAAAACCGCATCTTTTGGCAGTTGGAGTATGCTGGACATATACATTCCGATTACTTCTGCTGACCCATACATATAGTCTTGGAGCTCTCGAAGAGATGAATATTTTGAAAGGTAAAGATCCTTTTCCATGGATTGCAAAAAAGCTTTCGCCCATTGAGGATCAAACTGATATTTTCGGGATAGTTCCAGAAATGAGTCAATAACCAGATTATCTGTACGAAACCCCCCCAGCCCTTCCTCGTACTGGTTTTTGAAATGCAAAAACCCTTGAGGATCTGCCGGTACTCCGTCAACAAAATCATCTGCGGTACGAACGAAGGCATAAAGACTAACGATGTCACTTCGAATGGATCTTGGGAAAAAAAGGCTGGCGTTGAAGTAAGTTCTGCTGCCCTTCCTGAAAATATCTTCTAATTTCTTATTCATAGCTTATCCTCCAGAATAAGATCGGTGGTGATCCAGTATGAACCTATTCGCTAGAATCTCCAACCAAGGGATGTGTTTAGTATCGATCTTGTGCAATCCCTCCATTTGCTTACTCTTGAGGGCTTGGGTGAAAAATTCTTTTTCCAAAGTGAATGTGCGATATCCAAAGAAGTTCTATTGTATGCATTGTGGTCAGGGAAACAATTCTGTCCAAACGGGCTTATTCTTTGATGTGTTCTTTGTTGGAGTAATAAAATAATCCTTCAAAATTCAATAAATCCCTTCGAACATACCATAACGGGTCAATGGAATTCGGGTCAACGAAATGTCCAGAAAACTCGATGCAGTGGGAATCAATGATCAGACATTTTCACATCCTGCCATTGCGAGTGCCGAAAATCCTTGTATCACAATATCCCCGATCTTCAAAACATCGACTCGAATTCCCCGAACTGTTACTGAGATTCCCAATCTTCATCACAGAAACATCTAATCCAAAGTCTTCATCGATCTCTCCGAGAGCGTCATTATCCCTCGGGCAGCTCGCCATTTCCTCTCTGTGGATACATTCCGTCAAATTATATACGGGACTAATCAGTAGATTTGTATTTAATATTTATTCTCATAAGTTCAAAGTCCTCCATTGCTGCATAAAACTCAATACATATATCGCTTTTTCAACGGATTCGAATTTCGATCGTAATGAATCGATGGTTTTCATGTGTTCATGAAATGGATGTAAAGAGCTCTTTATCGGATTCGAAGATTCTGCAAAATTCTGCCGGAGTTTTACAGGAATTATTTAATTACTTCATTCTGCCTCATGGTCAAGTAATAATCTCCCTACCGTAAAATGCTCTTCTAAATTTATATTGTGGATTTCATGAAGAAGGATATTGCCGTTGGAAAAAGAATTTGAATATATGTTTGTATTAAAACCATTAAGGAGGTTAACAGTGTGGAGAAAAAATATCGGATTCTTGCCATCAACCCCGGATCTACATCAACCAAGATTGCAGTTTATGATGGTACAGAACTGAAAACACAGGTTTCTGTGAATCATACTCATGCCGACCTGGCTCCCTTTGAAAGAGTTTCTGATGAGTATGAGTATCGAAAGAATGCAGTTATGGCCGCATTGAAAGACAATGGCATTGAACTATCTTCGCTGGATGCAGTATCCGGGCGCGGAGGCGGAGGTAAACCTGTACCCAGCGGTACTTTCCGCGTCAATCAAGCTATGGTCGATGATGCTCGGAAGGCAACGATTCAGCATGCATCGATTCTTGGCCCGATGATCTCATTCGAACTATCGAAAGAACTCAATATCCCCGCTTTTATGGTTGATCCGGTGAATGTGGATGAGTATGATGATGTATCTCGGATTTCCGGAATGCCGGATCGTCCCCGCCGAAGTGGTTTTCATGCATTGAATCATAAAGCAACAGCCAAAAAAGCAGCGAAAGACTTGGGTGTAAAATACGAAGACCTGAACCTGATCGTTGCCCATGTTGGTGGCGGGATTTCAGTTGCACCGCATAAAAAAGGACGATGTGTAGATGTTGAAGGAACTTTGTTCTCTCCGGAACGAGTACAGCCTCGTGCCTTTGACATGCTGGAGATGTGTTTCTCAGGAAAATATACCAAGCAGGAAATCAGTAAGCTTCTCATGGGATCCGGCGGTATTTTCTTGTATTTCGGTACAAAAGATATCCGGGATATTGAAAAAATGATCGATGAAGGCAACAAAGAAGCCGAACTGGTATATCATGCCATGACATACAATGTGGCAAAAGCTATCGGTGCATGCATCCCTGTATTAAAAGGAGATGTCGATGCTCTCGTTCTAACCGGAGGCATTGCTCATTCGAAACGATTTGTTGAATGGATAAAGGATTACTGCGGTTTCTTAGGCAAAATCATGGTCTACCCAGGAGAAAATGAATTGGAATCCCTGGCCATGGGTGCATTGCGAGTCATGACAGGCGAAGAAAAAGCTCGTATCTACCCAACCGGTGAATATGAAGCCGAATGAATATCAAGGAGGATTACTATGAGTAAAAAGTACCGAGTTCTAGCGATTAATCCCGGCTCAACTTCGACAAAAGTAGCTGTGTATGAGGATGAAGAGCTGCTGATGCAGGATACGATTCACCATTCTGCAGAGGATCTTGCACCATATACGAAGGTAACCGACGAGTATGAGATGCGTAAAAATACCATACTCGCACTGATGGGTGCAAAAGGAATCAGTTTGGATTCAATTGATGCAGTATCCGGCCGAGGCGGTGGCCTGAAACCTGTATCCAGCGGTACATTAGCCATTAATGAAGAAATGATTACCGATATCAAGAACTCGCCCGGTGGCCATGCATCCGTGCTGGGTCCATTGATTGCCGATGAGTTTGCCAAAGAACTGGGTGTACCTGCGTTTGTAGTTGATCCCACATCCGTGGATGAATTTGAAGATATCGCACGGATTTCCGGATGGCCGGAACTTCCCCGAAAAAGCGGCTTCCATCCTCTGAACCACAAAGCTGTAGCCCGCAAAGCGGCTAAAGAGATGGGCAAAGCCTATGAGGATCTGAACATCGTTGTAGCCCATATTGGCGGTGGCATATCTGTCGGCGCCCACCGCAAAGGCAGAATCATCGATGTGAATATTGCAGAAGGCGGCTTATTTACACCCGAAAGAGCTTGCCCGCCCGTAGGAAGCCTGGTGCGCGTTTGCTTCTCTGGAAAATATACCCAGCATGAAATTATGAAGATGATGTTGGGAAATGGCGGCATTCAAGCTCACCTTGGTACAAAAGACATGCGTGAAGTAGAACAGATGGTAAAAGACGGCAATAAGGAAGCAGAAATTGTTTTCAAGGCCATGGGATATCAAGTCAGTAAGGCAATCGGTGCATTGGCAACTGTTTTGAAAGGTGATGTAGACATCATCGTTCTCACCGGCGGTTGCTCCCACTCCAAAATGCTAACCGACTGGATCACTGAAAATGTGAAGTACATTGCTCCGATCAAAATATTCCCTGGTGAAAAAGAATTGGAATCCCTGGCATTTGGTGCCCTGCGAGTTCTTAAGGGCGAAGAAAAAGCCAGAACTTATCCCAGTTAATCAATCATTACGCCCTTGGATTCGAAGACGATGGATTGGAAAACCGAGCCTCAAAAAGGCTCGGTGCTTTTTTACCCACATAAAAGAAAATCATTCATGCAACAGCCCATATACTTCTTTGACGATATATACAGATTGTATCTACTGATGCGCAAAAAAACTTTCTGTCAGAATAGAATCGACAATTTGCTCTAAGCAAAACCGTATAACAGTACCCCCAAAAAACCAGCAACCAATACGACCAAGACTGGATGGATTCTCTGGTATCGGAGAACAATGAAAACAAATGCAGCAATCCCTACACTGCGGATATCCACAATCGCGATGGTACCCAGAAAAAGGGCTGCGGATGCTATGAGCGCAATGACCACGGGCCGAATACCATTGAATATACTTTTAATTCTCCGGTCATTTTGGAAACTGATAAAAAATGCAGCCAGTACCAAAACCACCAGAATCGAAGGCATTACGACCCCTACTGTGCTGACTATAGCACCGAGGAGTCCAGCTACATTGTATCCGACAAACGTAGCACAATTAACAGCTATGGGGCCGGGTGTCATTTCTGCAATGGCAATAATATCGCCAAATTGCTGCATTGTCAGATACCCGTGAGTTTCTACAATCTCCTTTTGAATTAAGGGGATCATAGCATACCCACCACCAAAACTGAATGCTCCGATTTTAAAAAACGATACAAAGAGATCCCAGATCATACAGACCGCCCCATTCTAATCCTCAGATTCATTTGCAAAGAAAATTCCGTTCAAATAACCTGCCAGGCCACCGGTAATGATAACAGCAATCGGATGAATGTGAACCAAGACCACTCCAATGAAAGCCAAAGCAGCTACAATCCAATTGAAGTATTTATTCAGCACGTGTGTCGACATACGATATGCGGCATAAGCGATCATTGCAACAATCCCCGGTCGCACTCCCTGGAAAAAAGCAAGAACGAAGGACTGTTCCTGCAGTCGGGTAAATATCATGGCTATTAGCGTAATTATCAAAAACGAGGGCAGTACCATCCCGGCAGCCGCTGCCAGCGCTCCCCTAACACCCTTCAGCTTATATCCGATGTAAATTGATGAATTAATTGCAACAGCACCCGGAGCAACCTGCGTTACGCCAAGAATATCAATACATTCCCGCTGGCTCATCCAACACATTTCTTCCACAATCTCCTTTTGAATTAACGGGATCATGGCAAATCCACCACCGAATGTTACAGCTCCGATCTTAAAGAAGGTAGTGAATAGCCGCTTGCATGAACATGGGTCCTTTTCATTTTTTTCGTTGTGATTGGCGAATATCTTCATCAGTTTCACTTCTTCACACCATTTCCTGATTCGACCATAAGTTTGAAGGATTCTGTCCAACCTATGACGAAATTGATTTCTATGTCATTATATCCTTTCAGAATCAATATTTCCAGAGGAGGTTTACGAATGAGCATTGTATTTCGTGTATTGTCCATCAATCCCGGCTCAACCACAACCAAGTTCGCTGTTTATGACAACGAAGAACTGGTTATGCAGGAAACAATTAATCATAGTGCTGAAGATCTGGCTCCTTTTGAGCGATTGGCAGATCAGTATGACTTCCGGAAAGGAAAGATCATCAGTGTTTTGAAAGAACACGGCATAGAATTGAGTTCGTTGAGTGCAGTCGCCGGCCGCGGAGGAGATTTGGGGCCCATTCCTTCGGGTACATACGCTGTCAATGAGGCCATGGTAACGAAGTCGAAGCCCGGACAGCATGCAGCAAATTTGGGACCAGTCATTGCCTACGATCTGGGAAACGAGCTGAATATCCCTGCCTTTGTTGTTGACCCGGTTACTGTCGATGAATACGAAGATGTTGCGCGAATCTCCGGCTGGCCTGAATTGCCTCGTCGCAGTGGCTTTCATGCACTAAATCAAAAAGCCATCGCCCGTAAAGCGGCACACGATCTTGGTAAACCCTATGAAAGCCTCAACCTGATTGTTGCCCACATGGGTGGAGGTATTTCTGTGGGTGCTCATCGGAAAGGTAAAGTCATTGATGTAAATATTGAGGAAGGCGGACTTTTCACTCCGGAGCGAGCTGTGCCCCCAGTTTCCGGCCTTGTCCGAGTTTGTTTTTCTGGAACCTATTCCATGAAAGAGGTCATTAAAAAGCTCTTTGGTGAAGGCGGTATCTATGCCTATTTAGGAACGAAAGATGCACGGGAAGTGGAAAAGATGATTGAAGAAGGCAATGAACAGGCACTGTTGATCTACAAGGCTATGGCCTATCAGGTAACAAAGGCCATCGGTGCGATTGCAGCTGTTCTGGAAGGGAAAATTGACGCCATTGCACTTACTGGAGGAATTGCCTATTCCAGTCTGTTTACGGGGTGGATTAAAGACTCAATATCATTCCTTGCCCCCGTTCTAATTTATCCCGGTGAAAAAGAACTGGAATCTCTGGCTTATGGCGCCCTCCGCGTCCTGCGCGGAGAGGAAAAAGCAAAAGAATATGAGTTTGATTTTCTAAAATAATTAATTAAAAACGCCGGAGCATATGCAATGCTTCGGCGTTTTTTTGTATCACTTAATCGATGTTGCTGATGCTGTATCGATGGAGATCAGTGTGGATCTTATCCTGGTATTCAACAATCAGTGTTGCGGCAATCTCGCATGCTTTGGCGATAATCCGATTGCATACACGACGCTGCGTTGTATCAGTGGGCTTTAAATCCCGACAGTAGGCAGAACCGAGAGCTTCTTTCATTCTCTTGTAATATTCCTCTTCTAAATCTCTCAGAATCGTTGAACGTATCTCTTCCGGATAGTGAGAAAACCAAGCAGATATGGACATGGCACCACCGGCAATCGCACCGCAAAGAGACCCGGAAGCAACTCCTCCGGCGAATCCAGCAGCTAATTTCGAACCAAATCGATACAGATCACGATCCAGCTCTTGGTTTAAGCCCAGCCACACAGCCTCAGAACAGCTAAACCGTTGCCAATGCAGCGTTTTGGCTTTTTTCACAGTGTGTGCAATCCACTTTTCATCCACTCGTATGCCTCCCGTTTAGTAGAACAATACATCAACATTACTGACGCCGACGGAGATATCCACTTCATAATTGAATTCTGTTTCCCCATAAAATGGCGAATAATAGGTATCTCCATTCTTCTCGAACCCTATTTCCTCCAGATTATCACTGCTTAGCGCACCGCTCAAATTGATCTTTACTGAGGTTCTTTCTGGAAAATACAGCTTGATATTAGATGCGCCTGCTTTTATGACCACGTCACAGTCTTCTACTAGTTCTCCCATTCTTACTTCCACATTGCTGGCTCCAGTATTGATCTCCATATCTCGAATGCTGATATCCCGGAGATCGGCTTTGATGTCGCACGCACCAGAATTCATGTTGATGGACCAAATTGGTTCGCGATGTAAATCTAAAGACCACCTTCGCCCCTGGCGATTCACCCACGGCATGCTGATGCTGCCTGATGGAAATTCTTCCTGGGAAATTTCCAAAGTACCCCGATTTCCTTCCAGCTCAAAATCCCATCCAGGTTGATCAGCATAATAATCTAAATCTCCAAGAATCAGATCGGTATCTCCTGAGCCCATAATTAATGAGCCGTCTCCAAAATTAACAGTGAGATCCATCTCATCAATACCATCGGTCCACTGCTGTTTGAATCGGATTGTTTCTTTCGGGCCCGCAGCTGTTCCTGTATAGGATCCCCAAGCAGCATAGCCGATCACCCCAAAAATTAACAGGATAACCAGATAATCCACATATGGGATGTCTTTGCCGATCATGCGTATTCCCAGAGCAATCAGCATTACCGGCCACAGCTGAATAAGCTGCCACCAAAAGGTCGGTTTCAAATACCCAAAATTCGCCATTAGCAGTAACGCTCCTGCGATGACGAGGAGCACCCCGCGAAACAGATATCCTGATTTCACGACCGATCACCCCTCCAACTAACAATCATTAATAACCCGGCAATGATCAATACAACCGGCCAGAATCTAGCCAGCGAGCGCCAAGGGACCATAGTGTCTAATAACAGCATGATACCAACACCAATCAACAGAACTCCAAACAAATTACTCGAGGTTTTAGTTTGCCCTTCTGGGCTAATAACCGGGCTTTCCACCGTTTCGCTGTCTTCCCTTTCCGGAATGATAATCCAACCAATGATGTACAGTAGGACCCCAGTACCACCGAGAACTACCATCAGCACCCAGAGAAGTCGGACCAGTGATGAGTCGACATGAAAATACTCTGCTATGCCTCCGCATACACCGGCAACCATTTTGTCGCGGTTGGAACGGTACAATTTCTTCATTTCTTTTACCTCCCAAAAACAAATCATTTTGACTCACAATCCTAGTGACGCACCTGAACATGAAATGTTCCCGAATATTTAATATCCGATGCTCTTATTTACCAATGTCCTTAATGGTTTACCACTAATATAATCTCCCAGATTTTCACAAAAATTGTCAATTCTTTCATCGTTAAGCATGTGATGGGTAAAGCCTGCACGATGGGCTGTAATCAACAGATTCTCCACACCATAAAATGGGTTCTCCTCTGTTAACGGTTCTTTCCTGAAAACATCGAGACCTGCACCGGCAATCCATCTTTCCTGCAGTGCCTGGATCAAAGCATGATCATCCACCAATTGTCCTCGGGCAATGTTGATCAGTACTGCTGTTGGTTTCATCATCTGCAATTCTTTACTGCCAATCAGATTTACAGTTTCCGGAGTTAGTGCAGCTGCTAAAACAACAAAATCGGACTCGGACAATAGTTTCGGCAGTCCATCGGGTGTAAGAAGAATATCCACATTTTTTTCATCAGTCATATGCCTTTTCGTCGCTATGACCTTCATATTGAACCCTACTTTTGCCATTCGTGCAATTTCTCTCCCAATACTCCCAAGACCAATAACACCCAATGTTGCTCCCTGCAAATCCCTTACCTGCACCCGGTTCCAATGATTTCGATTCTGGCTGCGGATCAGTTCGATCATACCGCGCGAAAAAGATAGCATAACGGCCAAGGTATGCTCTGCCGCAGGAGTATCAAAAATACCCCTTGCGTTTGACAACAGCACTTCGCTGTTCACCATCTCGGGAAACAGCATATCTTCTACTCCGGCACTGATGGCGTGAACCCATTTCAGATTCTTCGCCTTCTTATAAATCTCGGGCTTGAAATCCCAGTTGGAAGTAACCAAGATATCCGCTTTTTCGAGAAAATCTCCGGCCTCTTCTGCGTTCAGTGCAAGGTGAACTTCTGCTGTAGGAACCATTTTTTCTACCTGTGCTCTGTGCCTTTCCTTGAATGCCAGCCTGCTCATAATTAAAATATTCAACGGATGCTGTTTATTTTCTTTATTCACTAATATCCCACCTTCTGATCAACTTCTGTTGGTAGTGCTTCTCCGCGGATATATGCTATCAAATTTTCATTAAAAACAGCAACTCGTAAATCCGCCAAACTGATTCCGGAGAGGCCGGCAATATGCGGAGAAATGATCACATTATCCATTGACCATAGCGGGCTGTTTTCCGGAAGAGGCTCTACTTCAAATACATCGAGAGCGGCTCCTGCAATTTGATTGTTTTGCAGAGCATGAATCAGTGCCTGTTCATTAACGATAGATCCTCGAGCAATATTGACAAAAAAAGACTCTGGTTTCATGGCTTCAAAGGCATCCGTGTCGATTAAATGATGGGTTTCTTCGGTCATTGCCGCCGCAACAATGACAAAGTCAGAAATACTTAAAATCTCATGCATATTTTCAGGAGCAACAAGTTTTTCAACATATTTTTCTTCTGTTACTCGTCTTTTCGTGGCCACCACTTTCATGCCAAACCCTTCGACCGCTTTGCGTGCAATCTCTCTGCCAATACTGCCCAGGCCGATGATACCCATTGTCTTCCCCTTTAGATGGGTAACAGGTACCCGTTCGTATATGCGCTGATCCTGAAGCAGTACTGACCGTTTCAATCCCCGAGTCCATGCCATAATCATAGCAAATACGTGCTCTGACACTCCTACATCCGCAGCTCTACGCGGGTTCGTTAAAATAATATTTCTTTCCTGAAACTCCGGGTATAGAAATGATTCCACACCAACCATCAATGAGTGAACCCACTTAAGCTCTTTTGCTTTCCGAACTGCTTCTGGCGGCAGTGAATCGCGAGTTGTTATGATTATCTCTGCTGTTTCCAAGTCATGATCAATCAAATGCCAGTCGTCGGCCTGGATTATTTCGGCCTCAGGAGCGATTGCTTTCATCTCCTCCAGAACTGCTTTCCCGGGTTTCATTTTGGTCAAAATCAGTATCTTCATATAAACCTCCCGCTAATATTGAATTTTCTGTCTCAGTCTTCGCGCTGTAAATTGCCAAAACATGCAAATAATCATCCCAGGTATTCATGTTGAAAAAAGTTTGATTTGTTACTCCTGCCTGAATAAGTTGATCTTCTGGAAGAATGTCCATGGATACACATCTGAAAAAGTCCAGGATGCGGAAATTGCCCGATTCCATTTGACTTCTCAGCAAAGGCACGCAAGTTCTTCGATATACAGCCGGCAACGGCTGCAAATACTGATTCATCAGCGGAATCAACATATCCCGCTCCGAACTATAGTCCCTGAGCAGTTGGAGCAATGCAGGGTGAACAAACGGCATGTCACATGCACCAATGCATACTCTTTCTGCCTCTGTAACAAGCAGTGCGTTGTACAATCCTGCCAGAGAGCTGCGAGACCCGTAGTTGACTTGGTCCTGGATCACCTGGATGTTTGCATTCTCCAGTTCCATAGGGCTGTTGGCCAAAACTGTTACCCGATGAAAGACTTTGGCATAGTTTTCCGCGACAATATCAATCAGTTTTCTCCCCCCGCAAGGGACCAATGCCTTTTCCTTTTTGAGAACAGCCAGATCATTATCGAGTGGGACTGCAAATCTTCTGCTTTCCCCTCCAGCCAGGATAACCGCCTCAATATCACAATATGGGGCCTGAAGCATCCCGGTCCCTCCATCAGTGAAAAAAATGAGTCAGGGTAAGCAACTACCCTGACCGAATCCTATTTCTGGTCAATGCGCAGAACACCGGCAGAAGCATAATCCTCTTTGGAAATATCGTGAAATGCAATTTTCACTGCATCTGGCGAACATGCAAATGATTCAACGATCGCTTCGGTAATCTTTCTTGCAGCAGCCCTTTTTTGTTCAACCGTTCTGCCTTCAATGAGAGTAATATGGACCAATGGCATCGGAAGCACCTCCTTTACACTTTAGTGTAGGAAATCAAACCATATCTGTTCAGGTTCATCCGGCATCAGAAATCCTGAGACCTGAAGTCCGATTAATCGAACCCGGTGACCCTCTTTAATCATTGTCTCCAGAAGTCTGCTTGCTGCAGTGTAGATGTACTCTGCTGTATTCCCAGGGTCTTGGGTAGTTTTGCTTCGGCTGCATTCAGAAAAATCATCGAACTTGATCTTAACTGTGACCGTTTTTGCCTTGATACTAGGCACCTGCAGTCTTTCAGAAAGTGCTTTGGCAAAATCCTGCAAATAGTGGAGCAAAATATCTTGATCCCCCGTATCATGGTTTAGCGTTGTTTCCTCTCCAAATGATTTCGCAGCTTGGTTGGGCTCCACCGGCCTTTGATCGATCCCTCTGGCCAGGAGTTTCACCTCATGAGCTCGCTTCCCCAAAACTTTTTGCAATAGCAGCACATCAGCCGTAGCGATGTCCGCAAAAGTGTACAAACCAAGGCGATTCAGTTCGATTTCACTTTTCGGTCCGATTCCCCAGATTTTGCGAACCGGTAAAGAAGGAAGTAATTCTTGGGCCCGATCAACCGTTATGACGGTAAAGCCATCCGGCTTATCCATATCGGATCCGAGTTTCGCCAGAAACTTATTGTATGATACCCCCACAGAGGCAGTTAATAGGAGCTCCCCCTTAATGGCTGCTTTCAGGCTCCTGGCCACTTCAACAGCATCCTGCCCCTGAACATCTAAAAATGCCTCATCGATGGATAAAGGCTCCACCAGATTCGTATAGCGAGAGAATATCCTTCTCAACTGAACAGATACTTTTTTGTACTTGTTCATATCGACCGGCAAAAATACAGCGTCTGGGCATAGTCTTCTTGCTTCAATGATGGACATGGCAGAATGTATGCCAAATTTTCGTGCTTCGTAGGAAGCCGTGGAAACAACCCCCCTGGATTGGCTGCTACCTCCTACAACCACCGGTTGGTCCTTCAAATGCGGCTTATCCCTTTGTTCAACAGCGGCAAAGAATGCATCCATATCGATATGGATAACATGCAGTTCAGACACAATATCACCACCACATTTCCTTTGCTGCTCAGAAATTTTCCAGTATCTTCATGATGTTCATAAAACCATTATGGTTCATTCCTCTTTTGGGCACTTTCACTGGAACGAAGAACATGCTGTTTCATGCATTCTGCTGCACAGTCAGGATTTCCAGCACTAATTGCATCAAATATGCACTTGTGCTCGTCCAGAGCCTTTTCAGGTCTGCCTGGATTCTTCAGAGATGCCAAACGTGCAAGGTGCACATATTCCTGCAAGCTATTTAAAATCTGTTTCAACGGGTTGCTTTTTGCAGCTTCAAATATAATCGCATGAAAATCCGTATTCTTCTTACTAGCCTGATGCAAATCGCCTCGTTTGATATAAAATTCCATTAGTTGAAGATTCTCTTCCAATTTTGTTATTTCATCCGGCGTAATCCTTAGCGCTGCCCAACTGGCTGCCAGAGGTTCAAGATGCATTCGTATACTGAAAATATCTTTGGTATCCTGTTTAGATATTCCCTTGACAACGACCCCTTTATTGGGCACGCTGGAAACCAGTCCTTCCAGTTCCAGCTTTCGAAATGCCTCCCGGATTGGTGTTCTGCTTACACCAAGATCATCAGCCAATTTGGTTTCGACCAGGTTCTCTCCCGGTTCGATCTTTCCATCAAGGATGCTGTTACGAAGAAATTGGAATACTTTCTCCCGCAACGGAAGTGTCTTCTCTTTGTCGTTTGCCCACAAAGTTTCCACATGACGACCTCCTCACATAAACTACAACAATTATACTATACAGGGATATAACTGACAAGGATACGACTTTCTTTGATTTATCTGCAATTAACCTCTTTCATACTCTTACGCGAGACTGTTTTTTATCGAACAATTCAAAGAATATACAAGGAGTTTGGCGAAGGATGTAGAAGTTAATTTTTTGTTATTCATGCTCGATAAGGAGGCTGCTGAATGAACGAAGAAAGTAGAAAACTGGCCATATTGTGTGGAGTCGCACTGCTGTTTTTATCGTCCTTTTTCATTACACCACCGGAAGGTCTGGCTCCTGAAGGTCTGCGAATGCTTTTTATCGCATTGGGCGCTGCCATTTTATGGGTTACTGAAGCCCTCCCCTTGGGAATCACCGGTTTACTAATCATTTTTGTGCAGTCTGTTTCAGGAATCGTTGGCCTGCAGCAAGGGCTGGCTTCTATTGCTCATCCTGTCAATGCAGTGGTTCTGGTAGGCTATTTGCTGGCAGGCTGTCTTGTACGTTCTGGTATGGATCGGAGAATTAGCTTGAACATCATTGCCCGTATGGGAGAAAAGACAGATCGATTAATTTTAGGCATCATGATTTCTGCTGCTTTTATGTCCATGTGGATGTCGAATACGGCCACCACTGCCATCATGGTGCCGATTGCTATTGGCATTTTGACCATGGCCAAAGCAAAACCGCTGGAAAGCAATCTGGGACGAGCAATGCTGATTGGTATCGCTTTTGCTGCCAATATCGGTGGCATGGGTACGCCAACCGGTACTCCTGCAAATCTGATAACCATTGCTTTTCTGGACACACTGGCCGGAGTAAAGCTGAGTTTCTTAGACTGGATGATTAGAGCCATGCCATTTGTCGTTATCATGGTCCCGATCTCTTGGTTCATACTCATTAAAGTCTTCCCTCTAGAGATTAAAGTGGTCGAAGGAGGACTGGCTTCAGTAAAACACCAACTGAAAGAGATGGGTAAAATGAGCGGTGAAGAGAAGAAAGTCATCGCGCTGTTTTCTACAGCCATCGTTCTCTGGCTTCTGGATTCCTTTATTCCAATCATGGAAGGCTGGCTTTATGTGGTTGCTGTATTACTGACACTGCTCATTGTCATGCCAAAGATTGGGTTTATGACCTGGAAGGAAGCTCAAAGGGAAATCGGCTGGGATATCTTATTCCTGGTCGGTGGAGGCTTGTCAATGGGAATTGGTCTGCGGGCGACTGGAGTTATTGACTGGCTTGCCGGTATGTTATCTTCCGGACTCGGCTCACTCGATCCCCGTACGGCCGTTGCGTTATTCTCTGCTATAACTGGTTTTGGTATCACTGTTTTCTGCAGCCTCAGCGGAACAGCATCAACATTTGTTCCCATTGCGATCGGTCTTGCTTCCAGCTTTGGTTGGAACCCAACTGCTTTTGGGGTTGTGGCAGGGATATCTGCTTCTTTTGCCTATTTGTTCCCGGCGAATGCAGCCCCCAATGCGGTGGCATACGGCGCGGGATATTTTAGGAGCACGGATATGGCCAAAGCCGGATTCCTAGTGATGTTTTCCAGTATCATTGTTTTGGGTCTTTTAGCGGGTGTTGTCATGTATGCCATCTATTAGTTCATCGCTACAGCAGATAGACTTAATTTTGGCTGATGTGGGATCTTTGGAGGGCTTGAGATGCGCATGGAAAAGAATACTACCCTTCTGATGGGTATTGGAAATATCTTAAATGGTGATGATGGTGTCGGCTGCTATATCGCAGAGAAAATGCGTGAAATTGGGTGGGCAGCAATCGACTGTTCTACTGCACCCGAAAATTTTTCCGGCCAGGTAAGCCGGTACTCTCCATCCCGGGTGTTAGTCGTTGACGCTGCTTTGATGGATCTTCCCGCAGGTTCTATCCGAAGAATTGATTCAACAAAAATAAAAGAAGTTGGTTTCTCTACTCATACTATGTCCTTGTCGCATTTCATGGATTATATAGCAGAAGAGTGCAGCGATGCTACGCTGATCGGCATTGAGCCCCACTCCATGGCTCTTGGCACCCCGCTATCTTCAGAAGTACTCAGTAGTGCAGAGAGATTAATAGAAATTCTATTAAACGATGAAGTTGATCTCATTCCCTACCTGTAAACAAGTGCTTAACAAATGAAGAACTTATGAGACGTGCAAAGGACCGGAGTCACCGGTCCTTTGATTTTCTATCTATTGTTCTTCTGTTTCAGCTTTTTCAGCAGGTACTTCATCGGGGGGATCTATGATGGCATCCGGTCCCATTCGATCGTAGTATGCCAGTAGGAAATTATCAGTCATTGTAATAACTTTTACCGGGCATATTTCCGCACATTGGCCGCAGAAAGTGCAACGGTCAACATGGAATTTTACCTTTTTCTTTTCAGGGACAAATACTACCGCTCGCGCTGGACAAACCTGAGTGCAAAGTTTGCAGCCGATGCACTTTGCTTTATTATAGTCAATTTTCCCCCTCATTCCTTTGGGAACAGCAACGGGCGGCAGGATCGCAGCCTTCCCTTCACCCACAGCTTTCAAATAAGCTGTTACCGAATGAGGTGCATAGACAGCTGGAAATGGATTTGTATTCGGTTTACTAACCAGCTGTTTCAATACTTCGCGCATCATCACAGTCATTTGAGTCACCTCCTGATTCATAATCTTTTCGGACCATCAAAGTGTTCGACCATTGATTTATAAAGAATACAAATCAATTAGAAAAACAGGAAGTGATCCAGTGCCACCAAGAAAAGTCCGTCAGGCTCTAAAATTAACACTGGAGCCCAGAAGACATGAGCAATTTGGTCAATTTTGAATCGGGCAATACTTTAGCGAACCACTGTAATGGCAAAAAACATTACAGAGAACACTTTAACCCAAAAGAACATAAAATCGATAGCCTGACCCGCGATGCCGGCAATTCCCAAGGGTGCAGCCAGTCCGTACGGTAAAAAGATCGCCACAGTCAAACTTGTAACTGCCACAGTTTTGGCTGCATCCATCAGGTAGTAGATCGCCAAATTGCGTCCTGAGTATTCGACCAAAAATCCGCCGGACAATTCTTCATGGGCATCGGGTGCATCAAAAGGTACTTTTGATAATTCGGCCGGTGTAATAATGAGCATAACAGCCAGCGTAATCAAGAATCCAATGGCACCTACAACACCCACCAGACCCCACACCGGGTATGTCATCAGTGTACCAAGAGAAAACGCTTTTAACCCTTCAGCCTGCAAAACAGGGCCCAAAGCCGCATTCAGTTTCCATGCAACTGTTACGATCACGGCTGCCAGCGGAAACTCATAACTCATCATCATAACCATTTCACGCTGCGCTCCGATGATCGCAAATGGAGACCCAGAAGCAAATCCGCCAATAACCATCATGACTGCCGGAAGTGTAAGGAGATACAGGATCAGAATCATATCTCCATAACCTTCAGCAATGGGGGCAAAGCCGCCGATGGGCATGTAAAACAAGATGGTAATGGTAGCTGCCAGCCCTAACAGTGGGGCAATGTTGAACAACCAAGGAACTGCATTTTCTGGTACTGTGCTGTCCTTAATCATAAGTTTGCGTAGATCCCAGAATGGCTGCCAAATTGGCGGTCCAATCCTGCCCTGCATCCTGGAATGAATCTTCCGATCGATCCCTTTGAATATGAGGCCAACAAAGATACAAAGAAATGCAATCAGCACACCGTAGAGCAATTTCAGGCCGATTTCCATAGCTGAACTCATTATCTCATCAGCCTCCTTGTTTTCTCAACACTCATTATGCGCAGATCTTCTTCTGTAAGGATAGAAGAGGTTCCTTTACGAACGTCCGTGACAGTAACACGGTCCGTACAAGACATGCAGGGGTCCACAGACGCTACGATCAAAGGAACATCTGCAATTTGGCTGCCAATCATCATGGGCTTCCATGTCATTAGATTTGAGTAAGTTGGGGCACGAACTTTCCACGCAGTAATGTTCTCATTACCTTCTTCAAGCTTGACATAATGGAAATCCTCGCCTCGCGGTCCTTCTATGCTGCTGATACCTTCACCCGACGCTTTTTTCAACATGGGAAGAACTCGGGCAACTCTGGGTTCAACCACGATGTCTCCTTCGGGCAAAGCATCCAGACATTTTTCGATGATTTCGCACGCTTGTTTAACTTCATACAATCGTACGGTGATCTTGTCGTACACATCCCCGATTACCTTCCCATGAATTTTCTGCGGGACAATGGCTTCAAATCCGATGTCTCCGTACGCAGCGTAGGGTTGATCTTGCCGAATATCTGCCGGAATACCCGAACCACGCAGGGTCGGCCCCAAAGCACATAGTTCGTATGCATCCTTTTCTGTCAGGATTCCCACATTTCGTGTTCTCGCGTAAATCATGGGGTCTTCCAAAAATGCCTCGGCATAATGCTTGAATATTTCAACCCAGCGCTTTATGCTCTCACGAGTCATTTTTTCGATCTCCGGAGTAATATCTCTCCGGACACCTCCGATAGTCATGATCCCGTAATTCACCCGGTTGCCGCACATGGCTTCCAAAACATCCAATACGCTCTCTCTTTCTTTCCAAGAGTAATGGAACAGCGTATCAAAACCCATGATGTGTCCCGCATACCCAGCCCATAGGATATGTGAGTGGATTCGTTCCAATTCTGCCACAATGGTGCGAATATACTCAGCACGGGGAGGGATTTCCATGTCCATAGCATCTTCAACGACTCGAACAAAATTGAATGCATGGGTTACGGAACAAATCCCGCAGATCCGCTCTGCCAGGTAAATTACCTGGATTGGATTGCGTTTTGTTGCCAGGTACTCAATACCGCGATGCACCCAGCCCGGTTTCACAACAACGTCTACTATTTCTTCACCTTCAATTTTCAGATCGAAGGATACAGGTTCTTTCAAAGCAGGATTATTGGGACCTATGGGGACTCGATATGAATATTCTTGCGTTTCCATTAATCCTCACCTCCTGCTCGTTTTGGCATTTTTGCATCGATACCTGTCTCGTCTTTTCTCCACGGATAAATATCTTTGGGGAAATCAACGGGAAGAAATACATTATCCATGTCTCCCAATCCGCGTATCTCGATCCCCAGCATTTCTCTTTTTTCCTGCTCGGTTACAGCAGCTCCGGGAATCTCTTTGGTTATTGTTGGTATCCATAGATCATCTTTGGGCGCCTTGGTGACCAGTTCCACATGCAGAGTGGCGTTCTTTAACCTTCTGAACAACGCCATATGGTGAAGAATCACCACATGATCTCCGTCATCGTATCCTGACATTACGGATAACATCGGATAGTCCAGTTCTTTCATCGCTCGCACTGTGTCAACAAGCGCTTCCCGATCAACAGTTAGCCATACAACTTCGTATTCAATCTGGGCTAAACCTGCTTTTTTGGTCTTGATTCGGCTTTCCTGCAGCTTGTCACCAATGCGCTCTTGAATGAACTGAACAAATTCCTCAGCATTCAACCTTTTCATTGCACAGCCTCCTTTCATGCCTTTACACCCCGCAGCTCTTCCAAAATCGCCCAAGCTTTGACAACTCCGTAAGATATCGCCTCAGGTCTTGGCGGACAACCGGGTACATACACCGCAACTGGAAGAATCTGATCGACAGGGCCAACTGTGTTGTAGGAATCATAGAAGACACCGCCGCTTGATCCGCAGTTACCTACAACCATGACAACCTTTGGATCCGGGGTTTGTGCATAAATTCGTTTTAGCCTTTCATCCATTCCCTTGACAACCGGTCCTGTGACCAAAAGTACATCCGCATGCCTCGGCGACGCTACTTTTTTAATCCCAAAACGCTCAACATCGTATCTCGGTGTCAGAGCAGCCAGAATCTCAATATCACAGCCGTTGCATGAGCCAGTATTCACATGAAATACCCAAAGTGAGCGCTGAAAATACTCGTTCAATGGTTTTGCCATAATTACACCCCCTCAAACTAAAACAGTACAATGACTAATGCAACTGCCATTGCTGCAACATACCAGAAAACATAATCCTGCATGATCCCTGTGTGCATGTCATCCAGCAATTTGTAATATCCTTTCAATGCTTCCATCAAGCCCCAATACATATTGGAAACTTTGATATTTTTCTCAACTGCTTCAGGGTTCCCGGAAAGGAATGGCATGCCGGCGTCTCCGGTCAGTTTCTTTCCTACAGGTGCTCCTCTGACAATGACCAGACCTACTCCGATTGCAATGAGAAAACTGACGATCCAGAATATGGGATCCCATGATCCGGTATTCGTGAACAATGCCATATTATATCCCTCCTCCGATAATAATACCGATATATCCGGCACGATCCACTAACGCCTGAACTGCGGGATTGACCAGGATATCCACCACTAGATTCGGGAAAAGACCAAATATGAGAATGACTACTGCCAGAATTCCCATGCCGACGAGCATGCTGTTGGGTACTTCTTTCGCATTTTTGAACTCCGGTTTTTTCGGTCCAAGAAAAGCTCCCTGGAACACTTTGACGAACGAGGCCAGCGTCATAATACTGACAACCATCGCGATGACGGACAACAGAGGATTGAAAGCAAACACAGATTCATAAATCATCAATTTTGAGGCGAATCCGTTAAAGGGAGGAATCCCAGCTATGGAAGCTGCTCCGATGATAAAGAATATGGTTGTATATTTCATAGTATGAGCCAAACCGCCCATTTCATCCAAGGCTGTTTTTCCGGTTGCATAGAATACAGCTCCTGCTGTTAAGAACAACAGACTCTTATACATCGCATGATTGATAATATGGAAGATACCGCCTTGCATTGCAGTCAGACCAAATGCAGCAAACGCTTCAGGAATACGCAAAACAGCCAGTCCGACTCCGACTCCCAACAGCATATATCCGGTCTGAGAGACTGCGTGGTATGCCATCAGCCGTTTAATATCATGCTGTTTCAGCGCCATCGTTACTCCAACGAACATAGAAAGTACTCCCAGAATAATAATGACCCATCCCATTGTTTCAACATTCATAGAAAGACCGAATACTGTAAAAAGCACACGGAACAATCCATACAGGCTCGCCTGGCTAACACATACCAAAAACGCAGTAATCGATGCAGGTGCTTGCTGATAAGCGTCTGGGGTTGCCATGTGCATGGGGACAGCTCCGGCTTTCATTGCCAAGGATATGGCCATTAGTGCCAAAGCTATTTTGTCCACGTTGCCGATATTCATACTGCCTGCGATGGCTGCCATATCAAGTACCCCGTAGCGTGAGTAAAGGAAAGCGACACCCACAAGGAACATCAAAGCACCGATGGATCCCATAACGGTATACTTTAAAGCAGCTTCGAAGGCTTCAGCACGATTTCTCCAAAATGCTACCAACGCTGCAATGGATATCCCGGCAATCTCAAGAAAAACGAAGAAGTTAAATGCGTCACCGGTGGTTACCATACCCATCATTGCTGCAAGAAGCAACATAAACAGTGTGTCATATTCATCTGTTGCGCTGGATTTATTCATAAAAGCATCTGAGTAGATCGCAGCTGCTAGTGCAACGAGAGTCCCCGAGAAAGCCATAAAAGCACTCATTGCATCAAGATGGATAATAATGCGAATGGGAATCGACATTCCCGAAACAAGAGGAATGGAGATATTCTCTCCACCGACAACATATATTTGAGTTCCAAAATTCATTACTTTGTATAGGTTGTAACAAACAGTTGCAAATGTTACAGAAAATACTGAAATCAGCCAGAACTTCGGGAGCTTTTTACTGATGGAATTCACAATAGGAGTGATGAAAGCTCCAAACATGGGCAACCCTATTGCCAATATAACTGAATGCTCGAGTAATCCACTCATCCACGCAACCTCCTCACTTCTGCAATATCAAGAGTTCCATAGTGGCGGTGGATGCCGATGATAATTGCCAGCATCAAAGCAGTTGTGGCAAATCCGATTACAATGGCTGTCAGGGTTAGAGCCTGGGGAATCGGTAAAACCATTTCACCAGTAAGTGGAGCCATTGTATAAATTGGAGCAATTCCACCCTCTCTGTATCCAAGAGAAACCAGGAACAGATTCACACCCAATTCGAGTAAACTGAGGCCAATTGCTATTTTGATCAGATTCCTCTGAAATAGAATGACATACAGACCAAATACAAACATAGCACCCGACGCAATGTAGATCATATTAATCATGCAAATCACCCCCCGGGTTCATCAGGCCACTGTCATCTTTGCTGAAATCTTCTTCATGCGCCCGGTACATTACTTTCACGATAATGTACAATGCTGCGATAACTTCCATTCCAGTGACGATACTCTTTGGACCCAATAAGCCGCCGGTGTTGAAAAATCCATCGTTTATACCTGCAGGAAATTTGTATCCAAACAGACCGTTCGGTCCTGCAATGGCGTTATAGATCGCAGCTGAGATCGAACCGTCCACTTTTGCCGCTTCAGGCAAAAACAGCAGCATACCGATGGAGATGATCATGAAAGATTCAAGCATAACAAATATGTGATTCAAATTCTGCGGCATTAGTTTCATCACATCTTTGCGACTGAATGCAACCAATATCATAGCAGCAGCGGATGCCAAAATCGCTCCGCCCTGAAACCCTCCGCCAGGTGTCAGATGCCCATGGAAAATGATATAGAATCCATAAACCACTGCAAATAGGAAAGTGATCTGAGAAACCATCACGACAATTTTGCTCATGGATTTCATCGTCCCACCCCCCGAAAGATAGTGAGAACGCCGACGGCTGTACCGAACAGAACGGTAGCTTCTCCCAAAGTATCAAATCCTCGGTAGTCAAATACAATCGTCGTTACAATATTGTTGGCACCCAGTTCGGTTTGGCCGTTTTGAATATAATAATCATCCATATCGCTATTATCCAAATCGCCGAAGGGGTGAATGAGAAGCAAACCTGCCAAAATCATTGCTGCAAAAAACAGCAGAAACACAAATTTTATACCCTTATTCAACCTTGTCAGCCCCCTTTCTGGCAATTGCTTTCAGGGCCAGTAAATAAATTGCTGTTCCCAATGCTGCGCCGATTGCTGCTTCTGTGATCGCAACATCCGGTGCTCTCATTAAATAAAATTGAAGCGAAACCAAAAGACTGAGAACAGCCAGTGTGACAATTGCAGCCAGTAGATCATCAAAATAAACGACCAAAGCACCTACTCCAATAATCAGAACAGGACCGATGATCAGCAGAAACTCAGTCATCGGTTTTCCCCCTCTCGTCCTCAGCAAGACGGTCCACAACCGCAAATTTTGGCATGACTCCGGACCGGTGAGCTGCACGAGCTATTGCATGAGCACCCGTGGGATTTGTTAGAAGCAAGGCTGCCAATGCGAGAACAGCATGAACGCCCATTACAATATTCCTGCCACCTACCACATCACCACGGCTGTAAATACTATAGAGCACGACAGCAAAAACCATAAATATTGATCCGAAAGTAGTGCATTTTGTGGCTCCGTGCAAACGAGTGTATACATCCGGGAAACGGAAAAGCGCCACAGAACCCAACAGATTAAATACCAGTCCGATTGCTAAACAAACATAAATCAGTACCTGCAAAATCTCCACTGTTATAGCCCTCCCTCCAAGTATTTAGCGATAAAGAGGGTTGTGACATACGAAAGAAGTGCATATACGATCGCTATATCCACAAAAATAACCTGATCCAAGCCAACTGCTAATACGACCATTATTGCTACGATCAGCGTGTTGACTGTATCCAACCCCACAACCCGGTCCGGAAGAGTCGGCCCGATGAAACATCGTAATGCTGCTACAACCGTCAGCAAAGTCATTACAATCCCGACTAGAAGAAAATGTTGTTGCATTATTCTGCAATCCTCCTTACCCAGTCACCGAAGCTACCGTAAATATCCTGCGGCGATGGTTCTGAGTTTTTCACATCAATCCAGTGTACATACAGTTCGTTTGTACTATTGTCTAGATCAACAGTTAATGTCCCTGGTGTAAGCGTAATGGAATTTGCCAGCATGGTGACAGCAAAATCCGACTCCAGGTTGCTTTTTACTTTTACTATTCCCGGATTGATTTTCCCCGTAATCACTCGCCCGGCGACGTCGATATTTGCTTTAATCAGTCCAAGAGCAAATGGGCCGAAAAGATACACAATCCACTTAATCCATCGTAATGGATTGGTCGTCTTTGCAATCTCTTTCCCTGAATAGAAGAAAAAGACATTGCGCGCTACCCACCCCGCGATGACGGCCACGATAATTCCGAGACCAAATTCATGGATACTCCATAAACCCAGAATTGAACCTGACCCAACGGTTAATGATAAATAAGTCAAGAAAGCAATAAATGAAGCGACCAGAAAGTTCACTACCAACACCCCTCCTTTTCTAATAGTATCTCTAATGATCGAACAGCCCACCACTTAAAAATCTGTCCGGGTCAGCGGACAGAAAACGCCATTACACCTTTCAGGTGTCTAAGCTTGCCACCGAAATCTACTTGCGTTATACTAAAGGCATTCAGTTCGAATATCTAATTTATATTCATTTCTGATTGCCATTATCCTTCTAAATTATCGCAGAATTTTATTTACAATGCAATAAAATTCTACTACCTGATGGTATTATTAAGTCATAGTTTTGTGGAAGGAGTCGTTTTTATGCATGAACTGTCACTAATGGAAAGCGTTGTCAGCATTGTCGAAGAAACTGCTCGACAACATCATTTCACATCCATTAAAACCATACGGATCGTACTGGGAGAGATAACTGCTGCGTCCCCGCAAGCTATGGAAGCAGCTTTCGAAGCATGGGAAGATGAGCCGTTATTTAGCAACACAAAACTTGAATTTGAGAGGCTTCCCATTGCTGCAACCTGCACTGCATGTAATCACCAGTTTCATCCGGATATGTACTGTTTCCAATGTCCAATATGCGGTTCAACAAATGTCGAGATGGGACAGGGTCAAGAATTTTATATCGACTATATTGAAGGAGCGTAACGATTCTTACTCCTATGGAGGAACTATGACAAAGCACTATTTTTTTCATATTACAGGGATTGTTCAAGGTGTTGGTTTTAGGCCTTTTATCTACAATCTAGCGCAGGAGATGAATCTATCCGGCACCGTCTGCAACACATCCGATGGTGTTTATATTCATGTCGAAGGGGATCCTATAACGCTAGATGTGTTTGCAAAACGGATCCAGGAATCTCCGCCGCCCCTTTCGCAGATTCACGGGTTTTCGATCACGGAACTTCCTGTTGAAGGAATGTCCGATTTTGTCATCGTGAAGAGCAACTCCGATGTGCCGAAACAGACTCTGGTTTCTCCGGATGCAGCTATCTGCGCCGACTGCAGACATGAGATTCTAAATTCGAAAGATCGACGTTTTCTGTATCCTTTCACAAATTGCACCAACTGCGGGCCTCGTTATACCATTATTCGGGATATTCCTTACGATCGAGCCCTTACAACCATGTCATCATTTTCAATGTGTCCAGAATGCAACGCAGAATATCATGATCCTGCCGACCGTCGATTTCATGCTCAGCCCAATGCGTGCCCTGTTTGCGGACCTCAGATTGACCTTTATTCAATGGATCAAAAAAAAGTACCTGGATTTTGGCTGGATCAGTTTACAGATAAAATATTGGACGGTGCCATTTTTGGGATCAAAAGTCTGGGAGGATTTCATCTAGCCTGTTTGGGAGATAATCCTGCTCCCATTGAAAAGTTGAGAAAAAGAAAATCTCGTCCTCATAGACCCTTTGCTATCATGTGCCGTGATCTGGACACCATTCGTTCGTTTGCGGAAGTAAGCCAGGCTGAGGAAAAGCTGCTCACCAGCCCACAAGCACCCATCGTACTTCTTCGGATCCGTAAAAAGAGTCCAGCACTGGATGCAATTGCTCCGCAACTCTCTACTGTGGGAGTCATGCTACCTTATACACCGTTGCACTACCTTTTATTTGGAGAGCATATAAAAACACTGGTCATGACCAGCGGGAATCAAAAAAGTCTCCCTTTGACATATCGGAACGATCATGCATTTGAAGAACTAAATGGCCTGGCAGACTATCTTTTGGTTCATGACAGAGACATTCAAAATCGCTGTGATGATTCTGTTGTCAGTGTCTTTAAAGATATACCTTATTTTTATCGTCGATCCCGAGGGTACACTCCTTTGCCCATAACGATACCATTCGAATCTCGGAAGCCCGTACTTGCACTGGGAAGCGACATGAGGAACACATATTGCCTCCTCAAAGGAAACCAAGCTTTTTTGGGCCCTCATATTGGAGATTTGTACAACCAGGAAACCGTCGACTATTTTGTCCGGTCGTATCAGGATATGAAAATATTTGTTGATGTTCATCCTACTCTAACCGTTCATGATTTACATCCAACATATATGTCTACCAAGGTGGCATCCCAGTCTGCCGTCGATCCGGACAGTTTGGTTCCTGTTCAGCACCACCATGCCCATATGGCAGCGTGCATGGCAGAAAACGGTCTCGATGGCAGAAACCCTGTGCTGGGTGTGGTCCTCGATGGAACCGGATATGGTACTGACAAGAACATATGGGGATTCGAAATCCTTCATGGGGATTATCAGCAGGCCCGAAGACTATACCATCTGAAAAATGTGCCTTTGCCTGGAGGAGATGCCGCTGTACTTCACCCGTGGCGTATGGCCTGCAGTTACCTTTGGCAGTATACATCTTTGAGTAATGATTTCATTAAAAACCACTTCAGCAAATACTCTCAGCAGATTGACTCTTTATACCACTTATGGAACGCAAAGGTCAACTCTCCCCTTACCTCCAGCTGTGGAAGGTTTTTTGATGCTGTTTCTGCCATGTTGCTTATTTGTACGGAAATTACATACGATGCCCAGGCAGCCATTCTGTTAATGGAAGCGGCGAATACCAACTTGACATTTGATCCCTATCCCTTCCTATTAAATGGGGACGAGATTTCTCCTGAACCCACAATTCAAGGAATCATCAGAGATATTCAAGATGGCCTTCCTGTTTCAACGATTGCCGCAAGATTCCATCATACTATCGCATCCATGGTCTTAAACTGCCTGAAAAACGGACGAGAAAAGACAGGGTGTTCCCGGGTGGTGTTGAGCGGTGGGGTTTTTCAAAATGAATGGCTGCTGTCCATTTTACTCAATCTGCTCCAGAATGATGGATTTTCTACATATATTCACCGCCAGGTTCCTACCAATGATGGCGGGATTGCCTTCGGGCAAGCAGTGATTGCTGCTGCCAAGTTGAATGACAGTTTGATCACCGAGGAGGAGTCTACATGTGTTTAGCTTTACCGGGGAAAATAGTTTCGATTACCGGAGATTATGCCGAAGTGGATATTAACGGCAACCTCTTTCGTGCCTATATCAGCATGCTGCCCGAGGCAAAACCGGGCGATTATGTTATGGTTCATGCCGGATATGCACTGCAGTTTATGTCCGAAGAAGAAGCAAAAATAACATTGGATATTCTAAAGGAGATGGACGAACTTGACACATCCTTTGAATGATCCAGCTCATGTACAAAACCTTCTGGAGACCATCCGAAGTAAAACCCCTCGCGTTCTCCGAATTATGGAGGTGTGCGGGACCCATACGCACGCTGTTTCCAGATATTCTTTCAGACAGACGCTGGATGGCCATATTGATTTTATCAGTGGCCCTGGATGCCCAGTCTGTGTCACAACTCAAGCAGATATCGATAAGATGATTGCTTATGCGAGAATACCTGATACCATCACCACTACATTTGGGGATATGCTGCGTGTTCCAGGCACCCATTCTTCTCTGGCCAAAATCAAAGCCGAAGGTGCAGATATCCGTGTAGTTTTTTCTCCTCTGGATGCTCTCAAAATTGCCGTGGATAATCCAGCCCGGCAGGTCATTTTCTTTGGCGTAGGGTTTGAGACTACAGTGCCTGTTGTAGCTGCCAGCCTCAAGCATGCTATGCGTCAAAACACAAAAAATTATTCCGTCTTATCTCTCCATAAGACAGTGCCTGAAGCACTCCATGCTCTTTTTTCTAATCATCATCGGATAGATGGTTTGCTGCTTCCGGGCCATGTTGCAGCTGTACTTGGATTGGAGCCATTTTCTTTTCTGCCCCAATTGCATCGACTGCCTTCTGTCGTGACAGGCTTCACACCAGTGGAGATACTCCATTCGGTCAAATTGCTGACCCAGATGGTTCAGAATAATGAAAACAAACTCATTAATGGATATCCGAGAGTTGTCACGCAATCCGGAAACCCTTTGGCCAGAAAAGAAATCGTCGATGTGTTCTACCAATCGGATGCCCAGTGGCGAGGGCTCGGCGATATTCCAAACAGCGGTCTGCGAATTCGACCGGATTTCTCCCTTTGGGATGCCGAACAGAAATTCCAGCCTTCCTTGCCGGATGACACACCATCACTCACAGAGTGCTGCTGCGGAGCTATTATCACCGGGCAAATGAAACCCGTTGCCTGCCCCCTTTTCAAAAATATTTGCACACCGGAGAACCCGCAAGGCCCTTGCATGGTCTCCGGTGAAGGTGCTTGCGCCGCATATTATCAATATGACCGTCATTTTCTGCGAAAGGAGACTGCCGACAACCATGGGAAATGATCAAGTAATTCGTCTGGCGCATGGGTCAGGAGGCTTGCTGAGTTATAGGCTGATTCGGGATGTATTTCAAAAACATATTCACAGTAAAGAAATCGCCAAAATGGATGATGCCGCCACCATAGTATCAGATACGAACGATGAAATTCTGATAAGTACAGATAGTTTCGTCATCGACCCCATATTTTTCCCCGGGGGCAATATCGGCAGTCTGGCAGTTTGCGGAACTGTCAATGATATCGCTGTTTCAGGAGGAATCCCAAAATACCTGACTGCCTCATTCATTCTTGAAGAAGGTTTTTCTATCCATGACCTTGAACGGATCGCTTCATCCATGGGCACAGAAGCCCGCGACGCAGGTGTTCAAATTATCACAGGAGACACCAAGGTTGTTGAAAAAGGTAAAGGTGATAAGATCTTTATCAATACAACCGGTATCGGCTGGAAGCATCCCGAAGCTCATTTGGGTATGGATCTGATACAGCCGGGTGACCATATTATTATTAATGGATATATAGCCGACCACGGTGTCGCAATACTTTCTCAACGCGAAGGGCTGAAGTTTTCTTCTCAGATTCACAGCGATGCCCGCTGCCTACATCATACAATCATGAAGTTGATAGCCTCGTATCCGGGAATCCGCTTTATGAGAGATCCAACCAGGGGCGGCGTAGCTACGGTTCTTTCAGAAATTGCACAGGACTCGGGAAAATCTCTAACCATCTATGAAGAAAAAGTGCCGATTCGAACAGAAACGGCAGGAGCATGTGATATTCTGGGAATTGACCCTTTGTATTTGGCCAACGAAGGAAAGTTCATTCTGATTTGCAGCCCAGGCCAAAGCAAGACAATTATCGATGCCATTCGCCACGATCAGATAGGTTCAGAACCGGCTGTCATTGGCTATGTTACCGACGAAGGCCCACATGCCTGGATGAAAACACGGTATGGGGGTACCCGTATTCTTGAAATGCTTCCAGATGAGATTCTCCCAAGAATCTGCTAATCATGGTCTTTGGTCTTATGCTGATCCTTTATTTATATATACCGAGCCTTCTGCAGGATCGACAATGCTTGATTTTTATCTTCTTCTGCTACCAGTATCACAGGACCAGTGCATCCCATTCCGGTCTTACCAAATATACCCTCTCCCCATAACTGCTGAACAGCTTCATCGAGCTCGAGAATATCGATCCCTGCAATCTCTTCGGTCACCACTTTTTCAGGTGGTGGCTGAATCATTTTACGATCAGAATCTGCTTCTGCTGAGGATTTCATTTTGTCGATTTCTTTCATCAGACCAGCCCGATCTGCTAGTTTCTTTTCGTGAGAGTAGATATCGAGGACTTTCCCCCTGTATGCATCTGCTGCATACCGGATCGCTCCAGCGATCACTGGAGCTCCGGATGCTCTCGATACAATTCCCACAATCTGTTCAGCATTGCTACCGATCCCGGGGCCGTACCCGTACCCTACAGATTCGTAATTCCCACCGGTGTGAAATGCAGACATCATCTTCATGATAATATTTCCTGTCAAAGAATCCGCAACAATTACATCGCTGGCTCCGTTTAAAATGTCATTCCCGCGGAGAATCTGGCTGCCTTCTGAACGGGACGAAGTACCGAATCGAACAGGGTAGCCGTTTTGCATGATCGTACTGAGAATTTTTTCTGCCTGCCTGGCTCCATCTATATTCAAAAAACCCACTGTGGGATCACTCACTCCGCATGCTTTTGCAGCACTTATACCACAAATTGCATTGAGAACCAGGGACTCAACTCTCTTTGAAGATGCAGATCCCGTCGTCGTCGCAATAAAAATTTCCCGGCCATTTGCCGGCACCGGCACTCTTCCCACTGTGGCAATCCCGATAGGGAACGGATAATGCATAGTTACCGCAGCATCAATTCGGTGGTTCTTAAAAAGGCCGTCCATTTTTAAGTGAATTTCTTTCTCACAGGAAGCAGATCCTTCAATCTGTCTGGTTTCTGCCTCGATGGGAATGCATTCGATATCGGGATACTTATGATTGGCTAACTCAATTCCATGCCATATCTCACTGTCGCCCAGTTCACTTCCATGCACTGTTACTCCAATACGGACCTTTCTGTTTCCATGTCCTATTCCATCCAGATAGTCGGCCATGTCCATCAGCGTTTCTGCCAGTTTTCTTTTCTCTTGAACTGTCATACCATCACCTCCCCGTAACGATCTCACTCATCCAAAAGCAGTTTTGATGCTGCATCTCGAAGGACCTGTGCCAGAATCTTTCGTGTCATAGTATCATCCGAAGGTACGGGAAGATCCGGTTGAACCTGCTCATTGCGATCCATCACAAACGACATTCCATCAAACTGATTGGTCATCCTGGCTAAGAATAAACTTCCTTTCCCGATGATCATGGCCCGGTTGATTTGACCGCTCATGATCATATCCACAGCCGGTCCTATGAATGGAACCCCGGACGGAATATGCCCCTGGGTAGGCGCAAATCCAGGCATCCCATGCTTGGTAACAAAATCATTGAGCTCATCTCGGCCAATTTCTCCGCGTTTGACTGCCAATGCGCCAATCATTTTGTAATTCGCTTTCGGGACATCCCCTGCGCCTGCAGGTTCAGTGATCTCAGGATTCTGCATTTCAACGGAAAACTTATCAATATCCTTAATCTGTAAGCCGACGGAGTCCAAAGGATCCGTTACCATGGACTGAATGACCATTTGGGGAGATGATCCCGAGCGGATCCGATGCCGTCCGATCATATCGGTTCGAATTACAGGGTGTATGGAATCATTTTTTGAAACCAGCACGGCAAATGCTCCAATTACATCTTCCAGAACAGGCAGCCCTTTTGCTGCATGCTCTTTCCCGTTCATACCCAGCTTCGCCAAAGCACCGCCTCCGGTGACAATTACATTCTCAAAAATCCCCGATTGAACTAGTGCTGCAGCCTGAACCAACGCATGGACTGGACCGGCACAGAAAGCACGGGTGTCTGCCCCCGTTGCATTGGAACATCCTGCCGTTTCCGCAATAGCTTTGGCAAAATTTCCTCCCCCACGCTGATTCATATCGCCGCAGGCTTCTTCTGAAGCTTCAATAATATAGTCAATTCCATCGGGATTCAAATCTAAATTCTTTAGCAAATGGCAAACAGCAATGTGGGCGGAAGCTTTTGAAGCAATGTTTTCCGTCATTATGCCGGACGAAAGATTCTCATCCACTGCATGGGCTCTGCGTACGCAGCCGACTGTTTTTTGCTTCACCATTAGCGGCTCTGCCCCATCGTCGTTCACTGCTTTATCAATGATACCCATATCCGATCCGTTGCTGATTTTTTCCAACATCTTTTCACTTACGCTCGGGTGTCCCTTCAGCTTGTGACTAACCTGACGGGCAAATTCTGTTTCCAGCAAAACGAGGTCAAAGGAATCAACCATTTTCATCACACCAAAAAATTCATCTTCCGGCATAATTTCACCGTATGGAGCGTAACGCCGAGAACCTTCAATCCCGTGCAAATACCAGGGTCGCTGGATTGTATCAAGAATTCCCGGTTCATAAGCCCCAATAAAGACCTGATTGGGTGGATAAGATAATACATCCCGGTACTCCCGTAAATGTGTACTCAGATTCGTCAGATACTCAGAATCCGGATTCCGCATTCTCTCCATCGTCTGTGTCGTACCGTTCATTGCGAGTAGATGGGGAGTGTGAACCAATACATACGATGCTCCCTTAATCACAGGAAACATTGATGGCACCTCCATGTAGACAGACACAGATGGGCAATGACCGACATTACCCATCTGCATCCAGCATATATTATTCTTCCTCAAACACCGTCTGGTGATCAACTTCTGTTTCCAAAGCCTTTAATGCTTTTCGAACCAATTTCTTCCTCAGATTTTTCTCATCTTTTCCGCTTAATTCCGGATTCCCGAGAGGATGAGGGATCGCAATTGCTGGCACAATGCGATTCGCTCCAACCGTTAATGATATGGGTACCACGGTGCAAACATGCACAACCGGTATCCCTGTTCGTTCTATTTCTTTCACCATCGTTGCTCCGCAACGAGTGCAGGTACCTCACGTGGATGTCAGGATAACTGCCTGTACTCCTTCATTCACAAGTTCTGCAGCGATCTTCTGCGCAAACTTTTTCGCGTTGGCCACCGAAGTACCATTGCCAACAGTTGAATAAAAGTAAGGGTGTATAGAGCCAATTTCCCCAGCGGCTTCCAATTCCTTTACTACATCGACAGGCAGAACTCGATCCGGATCATCATTAGCATACACCGGGTCATAACCACCATGGGCAGTTTCGTATGTTTCTTTAGTTAAATCCATGACATTTTCAATGGGATAGGTGCCGAATTTTGAAGCGCTGGATGCTTCAATTTTATCTGGATTCCCTTTGGGAACAATCCCACCGGATGTGACCAGAGCAATTTTTACTTTTCTCGCATCGGTGATAGCAGGTTGAGGAAATACCCGATCAAATTCGGGCATCGGGTACTCCGTGGTATAGGGCTGTCCATAGAGCTTGGCTATCAGCATATCCACGGCTCTTTTTGCGCCTCTTTCTTCTCTGAAAAAATTTTCCCGTGTACTTCCCTGGTCCATGTATCCTTCTTCTTCAGCAGAACCTATCTCGTCCCCTTTGGCTAACTTGACTGCCAATGCAGCCATGGCGGGAACCGCTTTTCTCATCCCGGCTGCCGAATCCGTGGTGGGAACAATATATACCGATTTTTGATACAGCTCAACGCCAGGATTCTCCGCGTACATTCCAGTAACGGCCGGAACATTCAGCTGCTCCGATACTGCCTTTGCTACCCAACCGCAGGCAACCCCATAGCGTCCGGCATTGAATGCAGGGCCTGCAATCACTAAATCCGGACTGAAATCACGAATCAGGCGGATAATCTCGGCTCCGGCTTTTTCTGTATTTTCATTGAAATACGAATCTCCGCAGATAACTGTCCCGACTATCGTCGCTTGATCTTTCAAGTAACTTTGAAATGCTGTTCCCGGGCCCACAGAACCTTCTTTGGCCATTGGAAGCGTTCCGGCTTTGTCCTCTCCTCCGACTTGGCCAAAGAACTGGTTTAGATAATGCACTACACGAATGGAATCAGTCATTCTCTTCCCTCCTTCCCCGACAAATTCCGAATCAAACTACTTGCTGTATTCTTTGCGAATGTTGCTTACTTCCACTGTGATGGCATCCACATCCAGCACCATTTCCATCATGCTCACTTGATCATCATAGACTTGTGCATCGATGTCCTGTTTGATCTCTTCCTCAAAAACATGGTATACCTGAAGTCCCAACTGGACTCCGGCCAATGGACCGGCAAATGTCGGATCACCGTTTGTAACTGTTTCAGCAGCCAGACCGGATGCTTCAGCTTCCGATCCACCCAATACGACAATCAAATTGTCAGCGCCGAACTTCTCAGTCAAATCCATGATCCTTTTTTGATTTTCCAGATCCATTGCTCCTGCTGCCGTTCAGACGAAGCACTCAGTAACTGCAAAAACAATCTCTCCCCCTGCTGATTTAATGCATTCTTCCAATGCAGGTCCGGGAATCCCGTCGCGATCTCCCAAAGCAATCACTTTTTTACCCTTTAGCATGGTTCTTGTCCTCCTTCTTGCGATATCCTATTTTCGATTCCTTGCGGACAAATAACTGAAACCCAATTCATTGGTAGCACCTGTAATAGCCTGCAATTCAGTACTAATGGAACCGTCTTCCGACAAGCTCTTTACGTATCCACCGGCGATTATGTTGGCGGCGGGTAAATGCCCCAGAATTCTGTCCATGGGCGGAAGATGCACAATCTCATTGGCATTGCCTGCTGTGACAACTGCGTCTGCCCGAACATTGGCATCTGCAAGAGATTGTGAAGCACCATCTCTACCGGCAAATTCGTCAGTAATCAGAACCGTTTTTATTCCCATCTCTTCTAGCTTAGTGCAGTTCATCACGAGATCCGTGTCCGGGTTGCCAAAACCTTCTTCGGTGACCAGCGCTCCGTCAGCGCCTAAAAAAGATGCGAGGTTTGCAACCATGTTGGACGATCGTTCTTTGTCTGCCAGCGTTACATTCTCATTGGTGATAATCACACCGACAAATTCAAGGTCATGACCATGCCGAGCGTACAATTCTTGAATCACTGGGTTATTCTGATGGTGGTATGTGGTGTTTTTATCGCAAGCCGAAACACAGTTCCCACTAACGATGGCTCCATCCATGACTTCAGTTGGTGAAATCAATGTAGGCAGGATGCGTTTTGCATCCACTCCGTATACGTAAGTATCATGGAGCAACCCCTGGCTTTGCAGCATGTACACGTAAACCACCCGAGGCAATCCGTTTGATCCCGCTCTCTCAGCGCCGGCATTTCTGTACTCGAACACTTCAACACTGTCAGGGTCTGTGCCTTTTCCTGTCTCTCCAAGGTAGGCTGCTGCTTTCAATCCCGCCAGCCGGATCACTTCTTCGTGCTCGTGAGCCACCAGTCCGTCAACCGGTTCGCAGATGACTACTACGTTATTGGTTTTGGAAAAGGGGGTAAAATCAGAGCCGGGTCCATCCATATCAATGATCCCTTCCTGGAACCCTACTACCTTTCCGGTTGTGACCACCGCAGCCCCTTTAAGACAATGGGTACGACCGGATCCTACAGTATTGACTTTGCATATCTGCCCGGGGAAAATTCCTCCGGAACCTTCTACCTTGACCCGGGGCTCGATGACATCTTTCACTGGAATGACACGGATCTTCTCGCCGGGGCGTGCTATTTCAATTTGAACAGAACGGATCCTTTCATCTTTGCCCAGCACCTGAGCCAGCTCTTCTCTATTAACAAACAGAATATGGTCGCGAATCAGGGTTCTCTCTCCAAACTGCACATCATCAATTCGGATCTGTCCAATGTCAAGTTTCATATTTTCACCTCCCCTCATAGTTGAGTTGGGTTTCGTTGATAGAGCTTGAATGATCCAAAGCATGATGGATCAAATCCCGATCAAGCAACCGATAATCTTCCAGGATCGTTGCAGAGATATCTGATCTTTTTTGATTGGGATCGAGATATTTATGTATGACATCTTCAATCAGCTGCAGAGAAACATAATCAAGGGAATCTCCTCTTTCACCCGATAAAAGAAGTGTTCGGTAATACCAGTGGCGAGACTGCAAGTTTCCGTATTGAGGATGAGTCAGCAGTTTGTATCCCTGATGGATCATATCTCTGGCTCTGATAAAAACACTTTCAGGATCATCAAGCAAGATGACCGTATTGTCTTTCGATTCATTGGCAAATTCGGGATTGTTTGTGATCATAAAACGCATAGTATCGCCTCGTTTTACTTTCTATTCCACAAAAAAGAGCAGTCAAATAGCAACGCTATCGGACTGCTCTGTCTTTGATACCTGAGAGATAAGGCCAAAAGCCGTGCTCCTTCGGTGTCTACCCAGTCTGGATAGATCTTTCCAGAGGTCTGTCTTCAACTGGTTCATTTGCCTGAGAGTTTCAGTCAGACACCTAGCTGTGCCTGCCTTACTCCTTCGGCGTCCGCGTTCGCGGAACTCTCCCAGCTGTTTCATCCAGTATTTATTTGATTACTGGATTAATACGGTTTTTTTGTTGAAATTCCTTCTGAAACTAGCAAAAAGAGCCAAAATCAAAATGATCCTTGAAAGATGCTCCAGCGATCCCCCTGCTGTATATCATTGGAAAACCTGAGAGAATAAAAATGGCGCGCCTGGTAGGAATCGAACCTACGACTTTTTGCTCCGGAGGCAAACGCTCTATCCACTGAGCTACAGGCGCACGCATGTGCAAACAGTATTATACTATATTCTCTGTTGAGGCGCAAACCAAATTTTTTATCAGTGTGTTTAACTTGTGATAGCTGAATTGAAAAATCAAGTGCAATAAGAAATGACAACTCATAGGCACTCCAGATATAATGTAGCTACTACACAAACATTAATCGGAGGTGACCTATGAGTCAAACTCATTTGACCACAAAAGTACGATGTTATAAACATCTTTCAGAGACAGAGCGAGGCCAGATTCAAGCCATGGTAGCCCTCAAAGTGAATGTAGCAGCCATTGCACAGGCACTGAGCCGGGATGTCTCGACCATCTATCGCGAGCTCAAGCTAATTCTGTTGACCAGATGGATACTCTTTTGAAGGTGGGCAAAGTATACTATGCGGACTCAGCCCAGAAAAAGTATGTCAGAGCCCGCAAGAATTGCGGCCGCACTACAAACTTGCTGACATAACTCCCTTGCTCCAGACCATCGAGGACTTGATTCTGACAAACAAGTGGTCCCCGGATGCTGCTGTCGGTTATCTCCGGCGGCAGGGAATGATGCAGCACCCATCGGTCACAACCAGAACGCTCTATACATACATTCGCATGGGTCTGAGTCGAGTAAAGCCTTTGGATCTGCATCTGCAGGTACGACGTCGGCGCCGGCGCAGATCACCGCCCATCCGAGAGAGTACTCGGGAGAACAGTATTGATCTGCGGGAAGCTTTCATCAACGAACGGCGAGAGTTTGGTCACTGGGAAATGGATACATTGGCTAGGACACGAGCGAAAGGATCTGTATTGTTCACTATGGTAGAACGCATGACTCGCCAGGCGCTGATTGTCAAGCTAGCGGATAGAACGGCCGCCTCCGTGGTGCAGGCCCTCGATGAAATGGCTTGCACCTACGGGGAACGGTTTTCGCAGATCTTCAAGTCGATCACCAGCGATAACGGTTCCGAGTTTGCTTTCACATCTCAGATGGAAAGACCCGATCATACCGGGAAGAAGCGAACCATGATCTTTTATGCCCATCCATATTGTTCCGGAGAACGGGGATCCAATGAGAATGTCAACGGACTGATTCGCAGATTTCTCCCCAAAGGCCGGGCGCTGGATGCTCTGAGCAATGAAGTATTGCTGCGTATTCAGAACTGGATCAATTCCTTGCCCAGGCGTATTTTGGACTATCTGTCGGCACAGGAGGCATTTGCAGCACAACTGGCTTTACTATCATGATTGTGGGCTCTGCCCACACCCGCCCCGCCGGGAGGCGCTCCGCCGTGCTATGCACGACGGTCCCAAATAGGGTTTTAGACGGATAGGCTGTCAAGGGTAAAGACTTCGTCCCGGCTTCGCCGGCCCCTGACAGCCGGCACACTCATCATTTTTGATCAATCATTGGTACAAAGAGTAGCTATTGCCTGGTTCCCTATGAATTTTGCACTTATTATTTCAATTTAGGTTAACTTGTGATAATGTCACCTCGTAATTAACTTGATAAAATGTCACTATGGACGAGGTGCGATTTCTCATGACCCAAAAACAACTGAATAGATTTAAAGTACTATCCCTTGTCATCGAAGGTAAGGTGACGATCCAGCAAGCTGCGGAAGATCTAGATTTAAGTGAGCGCCAAATCAAAAGACTGAAAAAAGGAGTGCAACAACAGGGACCAGAATCCCTCATTCACAGCAATACCGGGCGTAAACCTTCTCACGCAGTGACCGACCAGCTCAAGGCTGCCATCATTCGTCTCAAAGGACAGGAGCCTTTCATCAACGCGAACTTTACTCACTTTCAGGAACTCCTGGCAGAGCATGAACAGATTCACATCAGCTATACTCCCTTGTACAAAATCCTCACGGAAGCCGGACTAGCAAGTCCCAAAGAGGCGCAAACGCAAATCCCACCACCGCCGCAAGCGCAAGGCCCGCAGGGGTACTCTGATTCAGATGGATGCCACTCCCCTTTGAATGGTTTTCCACCCCTGAGAAGTTTACTCTCCACGGCGCCGTTGACGATGCCACCGGTGAGATTGTGGGAGCCTTTTTAACCCCCATGAATGCCTGATGGGGTACTTTGCTGTTGCCCGACAAATGCTTCTCAACTGCGGTATTCCTGTCAGCCTCTACACGGACCGCCACTCCATATTTGTCTCACCCAAAGCCGCCTCCCTCTCCATCCAGGATCAGCTTGACGGCCAGCAGATCCCCCACACCCAATTCAGCCGGGCGATGGATGAACTGGGTATCACCATGCATAAAGCACGTTCACCCCAGGCCAAAGGACGAGTGGAAAAACTCTGGGACACTCTCCAAAGCCGTCTCCCGTCGAGTTTAAAATCGCCGGTATCACAAATATCGGTGACGCCAATGCCTTCCTCCCTGCCTACATCAAGCGTTTCAACGAGCGTTTTGCAGTGGCTCCTCTTGAACCGGATTCCGCTTTTAGGGATGTTCCCGACTCCACATTGGTGGATCACACCCTTTGTGTCAAACACCAGCGCATCATTGACGCAGGCCATGTCTTCTCTTTTTCTCATCGCCATTTCCAGATCCTTCAGGCTGCCCTGGCTCCCAAAACTCCGGTCCGTGTCCTTATCAGTCCGGCCTTTGGTATTAAGGTGCAGCATCATCAGCATTTTTACCAGGTGATCCCCTTTATCAAGCCGAAAAAATCCCAAACCTAAGGCTCCTGCTCGTCAGATCTATACTTCTCTTCCCGATGAACATTACTTCAAATACGGCCACATCGCCTGGCCAAGGATCACTTTTGATGAAAGCAACCGGGATATCATCCAAATCCTTGAAGACATCTTCCTCAAAGAATATGCCTGATTATGCGGGAATCAAGGGCGAGTCCCACGAGTTCATCTTGACCCTTGATTCCCTCGTCCATTCAAACCCTTTTTGCGGGGGTCTGTCGTACAGGCCCTCGCTTCCCGGCAGGGCGGGGTGTGGGGCAGAGCCCCATATTCCCTGTATCCGGGGGTGACATTTTCTCAAGTTAATTAAACCAATTCTAGGTGACATTTTCTCAAGTTATTGACAACCAAATTTTTTATCAGCGTACTCCTGTAGACATTTCTTATATTCCTATTTTTCATGACTTATTTGATCACTCTGCAAAAGGATAACGAATGGCAACGAAGAATGTCTATCGTATCTGACTGGAAAGGAGGATCCCGGATGGCCACATGCGGCGGTCGTTTGAAAAATGGGGCTAAATGTTCTGAACCGCTTTACAAATGCACAGTTTGCAGTATTGTTGGCTGCAAACAGCCTGAGCCCAGCTATTGTTCAAAACAGGCTTTTGTCAACGAAATCTGCATAAAATGCGGTTCAGACAAGAAGGAAAAACTTTAAGAATCAGTGGATAGTATACGCAATGGAGGTGCAGTGATTGAATACAGAATATGCAAGAGGAGCTAAGGCAGATGTTATTCTTCAAGGTGGCAAAATCCTGACTGTGGATGCTCATAATAGTGTCTGCAGTGCCATCGCATTGTGTGGGAATAAAGTGCTTGCATGCGGCAGCAATGCAGATATGGAACCGTTGACAGATGAACAGACAAAAGTCATTGATCTGAAAGGCAAGACCCTTATACCCGGTGTATTCGACTCACATAACCATGTACCGGCAGCGGGCATACTGCTGGACGGTGTTATGCTGTTTGGGGTAGATACCATGGATGGTGTCAAAGCCAAAGTCAAAGAGAAGGTTGATAGAACTCCCAAAGGTGAATGGATATTAGGTGGAGGCTGGATAGAAAGCCAGTTCAAAGAATATCGGATGCCTACACGATGGGATTTGGACGAAGTATCCCCCGATCACCCGGTTCTTTTAAATCGATTGTTTGCCCGCACTGTCGTCAACAGCAAAGCCCTGGAGCTTGCAGGAATCTCAAAAGATTCACCGCCACCCAAGCGTGGAACCATCGATCGAGATCCGAAAACCGGTGAACCAACCGGTGTATTGCGGGATGGAGCCCAGTCTCTGGTGAGGGATATCATTCCCATGGGAACCCAGGAAGAACATATCGCGAAAATTGAGTACTACATCAAGACAGCCATGAATGAATATCTAAAATATGGGATTACAGGGATCCTTGATCCCGGGGTCGACATACCCACTATGAGAACCTATCGGAAACTGCATAAGGAGAAAGCCCTTCCCATTCGCCTGAATATGATGCCCGACTGCTATGGTCTGCGATCGTATGAACCGGATTATACCGAAGGTCTTTTGAAATACACAGGTATTGATTCTGGATTTGGCGACGAATGGCTGAACCTGGGTGCTTTAAAAATGGCCATTGACGGCGGTGTCGGCAGCAAAACCGCTATGATGAATGAACCATGGCTGGACGGCTCCATTACAGAGATTCCGCTGCGCTTAGATCTTGATATTATGAAGGATTTGATTATTAAGGGTCATCGGATGGGATGGTCTACGGGTGTCCATACGTGCGGAGACAGAGCTCAGGACATAGCTGTCGATGCATTTGTTGCTGCACAAAAAGCCTTCCCCCGAGCGGGAATGCGCCACAACATTGTCCATGGATATCTTCCCTCTCAGTATTCTCTCGATTTGATGAAAGAATACGATATTGGTGTTTCTGTTCAGCCTGGGTTTATGTATGTGGAAGGAGATATCTACTTTGATGTCTTAACCCAGAAGCAGATCGATTACTTTAAGCCTCTGAAAACATACTTGGACCATAACATTCGTGTAGCCGCCAACTCTGATATGACATCGGCGCACTTTAATCCCTTCGTAGGGATGTATGCCGCTGTAGCCAGAAAAACCAGTCAAGGCCGAAGCTTAGGTGACGCAGAGAAAATCAGCCGTGAAGATATGCTCAGGCTCTTTACCATCAACAGTGCTCATTTGGGCTATATGGATTCGTTCACCGGATCTCTGGAACCCGGTAAATGTGCGGATATGGCTGTTCTCTCTCACGACATTTATACATGCTCCGAGGAAGAATTGCTGAATGTTGAGGTTTTGATGACCATTGTTGACGGAAAAATCGTATTCGAACGCTAACTCTTATGAAAGAGGAGATTCCGGTCTCCTCTTTCTTCATTTAAAGGTGCACTGAACCTTTGTGCATAATCCCCAAAGAATCTGCTTTCAGTGCTATCAATCAATTCTAGTCTTCTTGGATGCTAAAGGTTCATGCAATATTTATGGCAAATTCTCTTGCATCGAAAATAGAAAAATGCGAACATTAATTAAAAATTTCTTTTTTTTGTTCCACATTCAGGCAGGATATTGTCATATAACATCGAAAACTATGTACCATTCGGATTGTATGCCGTACTTTATAATCGGCATATCCTACTTTTGAATATTTTATGAGGAGGAAGCGGAATGCAAAAAAGCAGTATTTTCAGAGTTTTACTTGTCCTCACACTGGTCCTGGTCATTGGGGCTGCCGGTTGTACATCCCAGGGGACCGACGAAGAAACAACCAAAATCGGCTTTATCTATGTTGGACCCATCGGTGACGGTGGATGGACGTATGCACACAATGAAGGCAGATTGGCTATGGAAGAAGCCATTCCGAATCTGGAAGTCACCTACATTGAATCGGTTTTGGAAAATCCAGTCGATGTCGAAAAAGTGCTGAATGACCTGATTGCTGACGGAAATGAAATCATCTTCGCGACCAGTTTTGGGTACATGGACAGTGTTATCAAAATTGCAGAAGAGAATCCAGATGTAACATTCTTGCACTGTTCCGGATACAAAACCGCTGATAATGTCGGTACTTACTTTGGCCGTATGTATCAGGCTCGATATCTGTCGGGTGTAGTTGCAGGTAAGATGACTGAAACCAACGCCATCGGTTATGTTGCTGCATTCCCGATTCCTGAAGTTATTCGCGGAATTAACTCCTTTGCATTAGGTGTACAGTCCGTCAATCCGGATGCTGTTGTTAAAGTCGTTTGGACCAATACCTGGTATGATCCTGTAGCCGAAAAAGATGCAGCTGTCAGCTTGCTCGAATCAGGCGGCGTAGATGTAATTGCTCAGCATCAGGATACACCTTTCCCCCAGCAGGCAGCTGAAGAAAAAGGTGCATACAGTGTGGGCTATAACACCGATATGAGAGAGTTTGCTCCTGAAGCAGTATTGACCAGCCCGATCTGGCACTGGGAAGAATACTACATTCCCACTGTAGAATCTATCCTTGATGGAACATGGGAAAGTAATCAGTATTGGGGAGATCTAGGTGACGGTATCGTCGGTCTTTCCGACTTTGGCTCTATGGTGCCGGAAGATGTAATTGAACTCGTCAACCAGAAGAAACAAGCAATTATTGACGGCGAATTTGATGTATTTGACGGTCCCATCCGCGACCAGGCAGGAAATATCGTTGTTGCGGAAGGAACCTCGATGACGGATGAAGAAATGCTCAGCATGGACTGGTTCGTATTTGGAGTACAGGGAACCATCGAGTAGACACATGATTCAAGCCACTGCAGATTCGTGTCTGCAGTGGCTCATTCTATTTATCAAGGAGGATTCTTTGTGCAGGAACCGGCTGTTGTTCAAATGATCGGTATATCAAAGAGTTTTGCTGGCAATCCTGCCAATACCAATGTTGATTTGGATGTTCGGGCAGGAGAAATTCATGCAATCCTCGGTGAAAACGGTGCCGGTAAAAGCACTTTGATGAATATTTTAACCGGTCTGTATAAAGCGGATACCGGGAATATTTTTATTCGCGGAAAAAAAGTTAATTTTCATTCCCCGAAAGATGCCATCCAGGCAGGCATTGGTATGATTCATCAACATTTTCGTCTCGTTCATTCAATGACAGTTCTTGAGAATGTGATTTTGGGGCACCCTTCTGTGCCTTTTATTCTTGATCAAAACAAGATTCGAGCGGAAATCCTTTCTTTTGCTCGTGAGTATTCCATTTCCATCGACCCTGTTGCCACAGTTTCTCAGCTTTCAGTCGGTGAGCAGCAGCGAGTCGAAATCCTAAAAGCATTGTACCGAGGATCACAAATCTTAATCCTCGATGAACCGACTGCTGTATTGACTCCGCAGGAAACCAATGATCTTTTTGTTACACTGAAAAAAATGGCAAAGACCGGCAAGTCGGTCATTGTTATCACACATAAATTGCGTGAAGTTATGGAAATTGCTGATCGGATTACCGTCTTACGCAGCGGTTTGAAAATTGCTGATGTCAATCGAGCCGATGTAGACGAACATCAGTTGGCTCGACTGATGGTTGGGAAAGATTTTTTACGTTCAACTACATACTCACACTCAGACCCTGGCAGTATCGTCCTGGAATTAAAGAACACATCCGCTATGAACGACAAGGGCTATCTGGGTCTGAAGAATGTGAATCTTACCATTCGATCCGGAGAGATTCACGGTATCGCTGGCGTTGCTGGCAATGGACAACGAGTTCTCTGTGATATGGTGGCGGGGCTTCGCCCTCTGGTGACCGGCAATATCGCTATAGATGGGCTTATCGTTGATAAACCGACCCCTCTGTCAATGATCCGCAAAGGTGTCGCATATATTCCAGATGACCGTCTGGGCACCGGGCTGGTGCCAGGATTGAATGTAACTGACAATATTATCCTCAAGGACCACTATGGTGCAGACACTAGCGCCAGCCGATTCATTGACTATCGCAAGGCCCAACAGTATACCCGTGAAATCCTGGATAAATACAGAGTAAAGATCAGTGATATCAACGCCCCCGTCAAGCTTTTATCGGGCGGAAATCTCCAGCGTCTTCTCTTTGCCCGAGAAATTGCCGACAACCCCAAACTGATCATCGCCTCTTACCCGATTCGTGGATTGGACATTGAAGCTACTGAAAAGGTACATGAACTGCTGATGGATCAGAAAAACAGAGGAGCTGCTGTTTTGCTTGTATCGGAGGATCTGGAGGAATTGTTTAAGCTGTCGGATCGGATTTCTGTTCTCTTTGAAGGTGAAATCATGGGAACAGTCAATAAAAATGCAACCAATTTTGAGGAAATCGGCTTGATGATGCTTGGTAAAAAAAGAAAGGAGGACGAACCCATTGACACAGGAAAATGAATCTGCTGCCAATAAAAATCAGCGTAAGTTGATAAAAGGGATCCTCCCATCGCCATACTCTAGCGTCTTGGTACCCATTGTTTCCATACTGTTGGCTTTTGCATTAAGTGCTCTTTTTCTCTCATTATCCGGGTACAATACATCGAGAGTATTCACATTAATGTGGCGCAACGCATTTGGTTCAAAATATGCGATTTCAGAAACCATTGTGAAAACGATTCCTTTGCTGCTCTGCAGTCTCGGTGTGTCTGTAGCATTCCGAATGAAGTTATGGAATATTGGTGCAGAAGGTCAGTTTCACGCCGGGGCCCTGGGTGCTACCTGGTTTGCTTTAAGTTTTCCCGACCTTCCGGCGGCCGTCCTGCTTCCCTTGATGTTCGGTGCCGGATTTGCCTGCGGAGCCTTGTGGGCACTGTTGTCAGCTATACCGAAAGATTTCTTGGATGTGAATGAAACCATCACTTCTCTCATGCTCAATTATGTAGCCATTTTGCTTTTAAATTATTTCGTTTACGGACCTTGGCGAGATCCCGAAGGTTTTAATTTTCCTCTGACAGCCGTTTTTTCGGATTCTGCTATTCTTCCAACCTTATTCGGAACACGCATTCATTTCGGCATTGTATTCGGTTTAATTGCAGCAGTCTCTCTGTATCTGGTGCTTCGCTACACCAAATGGGGCTATACCGTTCGTGTGATCGGAGAAAGCAATTCTGCTGCTCGGTACGCTGGCATGAGTATTGTGAAGAACATTTTGCTTGTGATGTTTCTCAGCGGTGGTCTGGCGGGTATTGCCGGCATGGCAGAAGTTTCGGGATTGGCACATCGCCTCCAGCCCGGAATAAGTTCTGGGTATGGCTACACAGCAATCATCATCGCCTGGCTTTCTCGATTAAATCCATGGAATATTGTGATTACTTCATTCTTGTTCGGAGCTCTTCAGGTTGGCAGCTTTGCCATTCAAACAGCAGGATTGCCTGCTGCAACGGTTTCACTGCTGCACGGACTTATTCTGTTTTTCATTCTAGGCGGTGAATTATTTACGTATTATCGGTGGGTTCCGGTCCATCCCAACCCACCCCAAAACCCGGAATCCAGTGAGGTGAACCCCCTTGAATAGTGCTCAGATCATTTCTTTGCTGGCAGCTGCTGTGACAGCAGGTACTGCCATATTGTTTTCTGCATTGGGCGAGATTGTGGCTGAAAAAAGCGGGATATTAAATCTTGGCGTAGAAGGAATGATGCTAACCGGTGCAGTAGCAGGTTTCATGGTTGCATATCGTTCGGATTCTCTCTGGCTGGGGATTGTTGCTGCCATGATGGGGGGCGGTTTACTGGCTTTGGTTCATGCCTTGTTGACCGTCACTTTGAAAGCAAACCAGGTTGTCAGCGGACTTGCCCTCACAATGTTTGGCACAGGCCTCAGTGCGTATCTGGGAAAAAGTTTAATTGGAATTCCTGCGTCATCTGTATTTCGACCTGTACCCATCGTCCTGCTTTCTGACATTCCTGTTCTTGGGCCCGTTTTTTTCCGCCAGAATCTTCTGGTGTACCTTTCCTATCTTTTGGCCGTCGCAATTTGGTTTTTCCTATTCAAAACTCGAGCGGGTCTGCTAATCCGTTCTGTCGGTGAAAATCCCGCTGCAGCGGATGCCATGGGGATTGATGTTTTTCGCATACGCTATGCCGCTACTTTCTTCGGCGGGATGATGGCTGGCTTGGGCGGTGCCTACCTCTCTCTGTCATACGCTCCAGCGTGGTTGGAAAACATGACGGCTGGCAGAGGATGGATCGCAGTTGCAATGGTTATTTTTTCAGCATGGAACCCTCTGAGAGCACTGGCTGGATCGTACTTTTTCGGAGGTATTGATGCGCTGGGATTTCGCCTCCAGGTAGTTGGTATCAATGCTTCTTCTTACTTTCTCAGGATGCTTCCATACCTGCTTACCATTGCAGTGTTAATACTGACCAATGCACAGAATAAGAAAAGGTCCTCAGCCCCGGCTGCTTTGAGTGTTTCCTATGATCGAGAAGAACGATAGTGTTAGATTGGAGTGTGTGGAGAATGGAAAAGCTGAAGCAACTGATTCGTTCCGAAGGAATTGTTATCTCTGACCAAATACTGAAAGTAGATTCGTTTCTAAATCATCAGATTGACCCTGTTCTTATGTACGAAATTGGCGAGACCTTCGCTTCCATGTACCGGGATCAGGGCATTACCAAAATACTGACCATCGAGTCGTCCGGTATTGCCCCAGCGATTATGACGGGTCTGGTTTTGAAAGTCCCGGTTGTTTTTGCCCGAAAGCAAGCTCCCACAACCTTAGGGCAAGCGTTTTTCCAGAGCGAGATTTTCTCTTACACAAAGAAGAAAACAGTTCCTCTGATGGTGTCTACCCGCTTTTTGACATCTCAGGATGTGGTATTGATTGTCGATGATTTTCTGGCCAATGGAGAAGCCGCCCGAGGGATGGTGGATCTGGTCAAGCAAGCAGGATCCACATTGGCCGGTTTAGGCATCGTGATTGAGAAATCATTCCAACTTGGAGGGAAAATGCTCCGGAACAAGGGTTTACGCGTGGATTCCCTGGTTCGAATCGAAAGCTTGGAAAACGGAGAAATTCTATTTCATGATGAAGAATAGAGCCCTCATCCAACGATGTTCAATCACAGTTTACTGGATCATCCAATCGATGATTTGGAGAAATAGGGAAATTAAAAAAACCGGACATTGTCCGGTTTTTGCAGTATAACTGCCAAATTCTTTTTGGTGCCGAAGGTGGGATTTGAACCCACACAAGCATAAGCTTACGGCGCCCTGAACACCGCGTGTCTGCCAATTCCACCACTTCGGCTCTAACAAATCTCATTGTACAGGTTTTATAGAATGTTGTCAACAAAATATACTCAATTTAGTCAGAAAAATCAAGTGTTTGATTCCTTCCGCCAGGAACTGTGCTTCAGGAGTTTCTTCATTTTTTTCGACTGTCGGGCAAAGGTTTTCTCGTCTTTGTATGGAAATCGCGGGCATATTGAAAAGTCCTGTACAGTAGAGCAATAATTGCATTATAATACATACAAATGAGATTTTAATATATCCCAGAAAAGGAGACCCTATGCAGCCTAAACGCAGCCACATTCGATGCCTTGATTCAAAAGTCCGGGATCATATCCGACTATTCTCATTCTCACGATTTTGTATTGTCCCATGTATTTTCATGCAAGTCAATATTGTACCGTTCATGTTCCTGCAAACTCACCTTCTGCCTTCTTCCCTGCATAAGGGAACCTTGTTCTGCTATAATCTGCCCCGTTCTGCAGATCCATGGTCCCTTCCGGTACACATGATCCTGCAAGCCTCTCGAATGATTGATCCTATCCTCACAATGAATACTCATTTCCCCGTCAAGTTCCCTGCGGCCATACCATTCTTATCATTTCGAAGCGAGCTTTTGCCTTGGGCGCTCGTTCCGTCTTTGAATACTCAAATACTTTCTTTTGCTGTTGTCTTGGTAGCCAGCTCACTTTTTTTACTGGTCTTAGCCGCGGTGAACCGTTCTGCCGGCTTCATACGCAAACCTGATGAATCTTCCAGAATGGATTTCTCAATTCTGGATCTCCCAGATTTCTGGACATCCATCACCGAATTCTCAAAAGACTTAATCTTGCCTGATACTCTATCCGCTTTACGAATCCTTTTGATCACATGTGAGGAACAGGACCAGTATACTTTAGGCCACAGCATTCGCGTTTTAGCAATCTCAAAATGTATCTCTGACACAATGGGTCTGCCTGCTCAGACAAGAAAAGAGATTGCGGCTGCAGCTTTGCTCCATGATATAGGGAAGATTGATATACCTCCTGCTATACTGCAGAAAAAGGGGAAACTAACAGAAAAAGAGATGATTTCTATACGAAATCATCCCCGGTACAGCGTCGATATTTTGCGCAGGTATAACATCCTAAAAGAGTTGTATCCCAGCATTCAACATCACCATGAATGGTACAGCGGGCATGGGTACCCGGATCGGATTCGCGGCGATGAAATCCCTTTAGGTGCGCGAATAATCAACGTGGCAGATGCTGTAGATGCCATGCTGTCTATCCGACCCTATCAGAAAGCCAAAACTGTAAATCAGACTATCCGAGAACTTGAAAGGCTCAAAGGTCTTCAGTTTGATCCGGCCATTGCTGAACAGGCGATCTCACTTCTTGAAAAATCCGAGTTAATCGAAAGGATCTACTACCAGGAGCACTTATAGTTCTTCGGGATCCACATTCTGTTTTGCTTCGATCTTATCGATAGTTATTTCAACTACAGCAATGGAATTAAGCTGCTGAAGTGTGATATCCTCACATGTCATATCCCCGGCATACTTCGCAATCAAATGCTGGACTGCTTTCATTTTCTTTTCCTCATCATCCAGGATTTTTGCTGATCCAAATGCCAACACACTTTCAAACCGGACCCCAAAGTCACAAGGTTTCTTATTCTTGACTAGTTTCCTTATATTGCTGACTTCAAAACAAACCTGAGGATTCCTTTTGATATTTTCCAGTTTTCTTCCTGTTACCCGGCTGTGGAAATAGATCGCTCCGTCCAAGAAGCAGTAGTTCAGTGATACAATATACGGATACCCGTCGACGGAAGTTGCCAATCTCCCAGAAAATCCTTCAGTCAAAATCCTCTCAGCGTCATTCTCTGATAACCATTTGGCTGGCATTGCATCTCCTCCTTTTTACGGATATTTCTTGATAAAAGAGGTTTTTCCTCCTACATTCAGGTTCCATCATGGAGCATGATTCAAACTTTATACACTGGACTATTGCCGGTTCTGCCAATGTAAACTTAATGATTCACAGAATATGATCATCGGTATCATCCAGGATCTTTGTGTTAACGGATATCCCCATTTCAAGCGACGATCCGTGATTTAAAACCCATCCTATTAACAGCGTCCTTGCCATTCACTGAGGCCCGACAACTCAGCCGCTGAGTTATCGGGTCTCACTTGATCAATCGTTTGGTTAATGATTCGGTGTCTTACGACTTTTTGCTGAATCATCGTGAATATCTCCCTTCTCATAGGTGACATTTTATCAGAATAAATTCAACATGACATTATCACAGAATAACTACATTTTCATTTGAAGCACCTTGACATCATACGTCGATTGATATAAAATAAAGTTCGATACAATTTTATGAAAACACTTTAGGGGTGTAGCTCCAACGGTAGAGCAGCGGACTCCAAATCCGCGTGTTGGGGGTTCGAATCCCTCCGCCCCTGCCACAGTGATTATTTTGGAGAGGTACCCGAGTTGGCCAAAGGGGGCAGACTGTAAATCTGCTGGCAATGCCTTCGCTGGTTCGAATCCAGCCCTCTCCACCAAATTCTTACCGCACAGCAGTTGTGCGGTATTTAATTTCTCATTTTACTTTTAATATAAAACTTTTCATTTTTGCTCGTATTTGGAAAGGAAAAACGCAATTTGTACAGAATATATTCCGTGTTTATTTTTGTACTTTGACATCATATATTCATTTTTGCCTGAGGAAGGGAGATATCCATGACCGAAACACAAACGAAACGTTTTTACGGAAATCAGTTAATGTTTTTTCTAATGTTCGTTTATGCAGTACAAATGGGATTCGCATTATACAGCCGTTCTGTTATTTATCCCTTTATGCTCAACGAACTCCCATGGACCCGAGCGCAGATTATGTTGGGGCATACCGGTTCTTCCATGCTTTTCGGATTTGCTTCTCCCGTCGTGGCCATTATCATTAACCGCTACAGCCCGAAGGTTTCATTAATAGCCGGGGCGGCGATTATCATTGTGACCAATACGCTGATGGGTCTTGTCGGCACCGTCTATCCTCTTTATATGGCGCCGAGTATCCTCAACGGACTGGGACTGTGCATGGCATCTTTGCTGGCTACACAGACCATCATCATTAACTGGTTTCAAATCCGCAGAGCCATGGCACTTGGAATTGTTCTCGGGGGAGGATCCATTGGCGGTTTTGTATTCCCACAGATTGTCACCTGGATCATTGAAACCAGTGGTGGAGCCTGGCGTGTAGGGTGGTTTGCCTGTGCTGCGGCTTCTTTGATTGTTTTGGTTTTAACATTCATACTGGTGAAGAATAAGCCGTCTGATATCGGACAGTATCCGGACGGGATTACCCCCGGTACAGAAGTGGAAACCACGCGTAAAAGACCAACCACTTATCGCAGTCAGGTTAACTGGAAGGTGAAAGATGCCATCCGTTCCCGCACACTGTGGCTGATTATCATAGCCAGTGCCGGAAACCTGTTTCTGTGGCATATTATGCAAAGCCAAGGCCCGTTCCATCTTCAAGACCGAGGCTACGATGCTTCCTTTGCTTCTTTCCTGTATAGTCTGGCCATTGGCAGCAGTATTATCGGTCGCTTTGGAATTGCAGCCATCGGTGATTACATTGAAACCCGCTATCTGTATGCCGTTGGCATCGCCTGCATTCTTTTCGGCGGCATTGCTTTCTGGTTTGCTTCTCCGGAACGAACCTGGATTGCCTATTTCTATCCCATCCTGTCGGGGATCGGTTTTGGAACTGCATTTCTATGCCGCTCACTGATGGTCAGTAATTACTTCGGACCAAAATCATTTGCTTCAATTAGTGGATTTACAACACCCATTGGGTCTTTAATCACAGCATTTGCGCCCCCCCTGGCTGGGTACTTCTTCGATACCACTGGAACTTACTTGTATATTTTAATCTTTGCATGGGGCTTCGCCGCTCTGGCCATTATCGCATCACTATTGTGTATCCCACCGAAAATACCAGTATCAGAGTTGGAAATAGGATCTGAATAACTTGGAGAAAGATGAGCGGTCGGGTTCGGCCGCTCACTTAATTTCAGTCAATGGAAGGATGAATTGTGAATCGATGACAGAAAAAAATATTCTAGAAAATCCTGTTCAGATGCAGCAGAATTCATACCACTTTCTTGTTTTCTTTGATCACAATGCTCAGTTGATTTATGCATCTCAAGATGCGGATACTCATTTGATTCGAAATATTCAATCCAACAGTTTGCCCCGAAATCTTTCCCCAGAAGACCCTCTTTTGGCTTTTTATTCTCATATTAGGGAAGTGCTGCAGCACCGGAAAAACCGCCGAGGATTTATTCTGCTTCCTCATCATGATTCTGTGGATGCCCATGAATATTCTCTTCAGTATTCTCACTGTCCCATTACAGATTCCGGGCAGGTTGTTGCATACTTTCGCAATGTTTTATTTATTGCCGATGGACAATATTTTGCAGAACCTAATAGCATGCAAATAGAGAAAATCCTTGTCTCTAGCCCTGTGCCCATGTGCCTGTGCTCTTTGGGCAACGGCCGAATCGTTCTGGCAAACCGTAGTTACTACCATCATTTTTCTGATTCCAGTGACAGCAGCCCTCAATTCGTGTGCGTTTGGAAAGTATTTCTGCAGTTTTCTGACATTGTTCCATGGAAAAAGTATTGGTCATCGATCCCTTATGTACATTCAGTGTCAAAAGACACATTTCAATCCGGAATGTTTTCCGTTTTGCCTGTTCGGTTCAACCAATCAGACCATTATCTTTTTCAGTTTCACATTCAATCATCACAGGGCATACCAGCCTTCTTTTCCCTTGAAGACCATCTCGGCACCATCCAGGAAAAGCTGAACCTCATTGCCGGAGGATTGGGCCACGAGGTCAACAATGCTCTGACTGTAGTCTCCGGATATCTGGAATTTCTTCACCAGCATCATGTATTTCGCGAGTTCCCGGAATCGTACCAAATACTGCAGTCGGAACTTCACCGCTCTCAAGATCTTGCTAAAGATCTTCAAAGGTACTCTGAGCGTTCAGATTGCCATGCATGTTTCTGTCTAAATGAACTGATTCAAAACCTTGAACCGTTGCTGCGGAACCAAAAAAGAGCTGCCCACATCGACTTTTTGCTCAGAGTTGAAGACACTCCGCCAATTTATGCTAATCAAAGAGATATTCATCAAATTGTCTTGAATTTGGTTAAGAACGCCTATGAATCCATGGATAACGATGGTACAATAACAGTTGAAGTATATCCAACCCTTCACGAAGCATGCCTGGCAGTGCATGATGAAGGTTCAGGCATCCCGGATCACCTGATTCAAAGTATTGCTGAACCGTATATGACCACCAAAGAATGCGGAACCGGCCTTGGCTTATTCATCTGTTATGAGAAAGCACAGGCCAATAAAGGCAGAATCGAGTTTCAGACAGGTCCTGCAGGAACATCCTTTTTTGTGTTCTTTCCTTACCACAGTGGTTCTTAGATTCGTCCTATTCCTATCCATCACCCGGGAGTGAATTATGTGAACAACGCAACCGTATCCGCTGAGGAGATTAGCAAGTACCAGGAAAGAATTCGACAGAATTACACCCGCAATTTCCCTTACGGGATTGCCCAAGGGATTCTTTTCTTTGCGGCAATGGGTTTTTATCACTATTCAACCATTTTTACCAATTACATCTATGATCTTAGCAATTCTGACTGGATCGTGGGGTTCATGCTCTCGACCATGAACATCGGATTTATGTTTTCACAAATTTTTGGCTCAGCTGCAGTTGAGCATCTGAAAGAGAAGAAACCGGCTTTGCTCCTATTCGGAACCATTTTCAGAACAAGCTGGCTTCTCATTGGAATCGCTTCCGTGACTCTGGCTGCAAAGACGGCTCTGTATGTATCCATCGGCCTCTTTTTTATCGGTCAGATCTTCAATGGGATATACATTCTGATCTTTTTCGATATGATGGCGAAAGTAATTCCCCAAGAAAAAAGAGGCCCATACTTTGGCCTCAGAAACTCCATATCGCTTTTCTCGCAGGCAGGCTGCAGCTTTTTAGCCGGAACACTGGTCAGTCGTTTTTCGTACGGCGGCGGGGATCTTTATACAGCACCCCTTGGGTATGCTCTTTGCTTCTTTTTGGCTTTTGCGGCCCATATTCTGGATCTGGGAGCCCTACGAATGATCAAAGAGGAACCGTCACCTATCGTTGGACAAAGAACCTCTGCGCTAAAAAAGATCTTGGGTATACCTGCATTCTTAAGGGCAGATCCAAACTATGCCCGATACTGCATCCTTCGGTCCCTGCTTCAGACCGGTTTTACAATTTCTCCTTTTGTGATCGGTTACGCCAGACAACAGCTGACCTTCACAGGTACTACTTTAGGAACATTGACTTCCATCAATCTTCTCTCTTGGTCATTGGGGATGTATCTGTGGGGACGAATATCGAGCCGGATCCGTTTTAAACGGATTATGGAAATCAGTACAATTATGCTGGCTACCGTGTATTTCCTGAGCCCTTTGATTACGAGCTATACCCTGTTCTTCATATTTTTCATGATTGCCGGCTTTATTGCCGGAGGGCAGATGTTGAGTTTCGATAATCTCCTTATGGAATTTGGCCGTCCGGACAATCGGCCCACTTATATAGCCGTATCTACCTTGATTTCAGGCCTAACCAGTGCCGCAGTTCCTGTATTCGCTGGATATGTTGCAGAGAATTACACCTATGTGGCACTTTTTTATCTATTCGCCTCTCTCATGGTAACAGCCGCTTTCTTTATGAATCGAAAAGTCATTGACCCTCGCGATATTCGAGAGTATTGGTCTTAAGCCGGTGTCTCATATAGCTCTATCAGAACGGTTCCGGGAACGATTGATTCCAGAAGCTTGGTTTTTAACTCCCGAATCTCAGGAAGCTGGGAGCGGGTTTCGTCCTCATTCAATTCCTCAATGGTGGAAAATTCTCTTTCCATGATAATTTCATGGCCACTGTACAACCGGTGATGAGCCCTGCCCCAGGGCACCCGGTTGCTTTCTTTATACAATTCCTGCAATGCAGAGAGTGTCTGCAAAAAAGGACGCAGCTGCATGGGCTTGATCCTGGCTGACCATTTTTGAATAATCATATTGATTCATACCTCCTATAATTCTGTCATTTTCTTTAAAACTTCGGCTTTCCTTTCGTTAAATTCATCTTCCGAGATTATACCCTCTTGAAAAAGATTGTTGAGCTCTCTGAGAACGGTACTGGGGTTTCTCTTTCCCTCTTCTTTTTCCATCAATTTCTGGTTATCGGTAATCATTTTTTTAAGACTCATTAGCACGAAATCCGGATACTCCACCTCCAGATAAACTTTGCCGGTAAAATCGCGATGGCTGACCTCAATGGCTACAACCGATTTCATTTCTTCACCTTGATTTAGATATACAGGTTCAATATTGGCGCTCTGAATATCCCTAAGATTGAATCTCTCGGCGAGATTATGGGCTTTGCTGACAATTAATATTCCACCGATTCTGAATTCGATATTCATCGGTATGCCGTCCTCCGGCGTATGCATAAATACTATACCATTTTCCACCTGAAGCAAGGAACCCAATTCTATCCGTAGGGAATTGACCGTGTCACGATTGTATTCCATTATCCTGTTCACCCCGTTGGTTTACGAAATCTACGCCGGCCCGAAGGCCGGCGTATTCGTTGCTCATTCCACAGCTTCGATAATTTTCTCTTCCAGTTTTTGCATGTCAATGGAACCGGATATCTCAAATACCTTGGTCCCTTTTGAGAACAAATGCACTGCCGGCAGCCCCATTACATTTTGACTGATGGCAAATCGCATATTGCCATCCAATGTATTGATCTCCCCGACCTTCAGTTTTCCTTCATACTTTTTCTGCAAAGCCTCCAACTGAGGCTTTATGGTAACGCATGATTTTCACCCTGGATTCCAGTATTCAATTAAAACCGGTAAATCGGATTTCAGGACTTCAACTTCAAAATTATCTTTACTGAACTGAAGCATTATTTCACCCCCCCATCAAATAATTCTTATAACTCCTGCCTATCTGGCGAGGCCATCCGTACCTCCCAAAATTGTATCCAAGACTTCCTGGAGAGTCTGCTTATCCCCGTCCGCATCAGCTCTGTATGATACCACAGCCAACGCCTTCACTTTCGGGTAAGCCATCATGATTTTCAGGGCTTCTCCCAGCTGCTTTCCAGACAAACCACCTGAAGATGGAAGACCCGCAGCGGGTGCATATTTCGGATCCAGAATATCCAAGTCGATATGAATGTATATGACATCTTCCCGAGCACTCAGCTTATCCATGATCCGGTTAATGGCAGGACTTTTCTCGATAAGATCCGATTCGCGAATAATTTCCAGGCCGTCACCGACAATCGCTTCTCTCTCCAGCTCATCCAGATCTCTCATTCCAACCATCTTGATGTCCGGTGATTGAAGGGGATAATTCAATCCGTTCTGTAACCGCAGCCTGTGCAGCGCTTTACCCGCCAGTACTGCAACCGGCATACCCCCCAGCATTCCGCTAGGACTCGTTTCCGGGGTGTTGTAATCCCCGTGAGCATCAATGTACACCAGTCCAACTCGAACCGGATCTTCGCTTCCTTCCGGATTCTGCAAACCACCCAGCATGCCCAGGACACCGTTGCAGTCCGCCAAAAGGCCCAGAACAAATCGATCTTGCTCACGGAAATGACTAACCGCCTTGCTCAGATGGGCGCCGGCCAAGCCAACACGATTCCAGCCGCCGTACTGTTTTTCCTCATCCTCCGTCATTTTAACCGAGTGAATATCTTCAACCACATGCCCCTGTTCCCGGATAATATCCAGCAATCCCGCCTCAATCAGTGCCCGCGGACCGGATGCTCCACCAACTCCTCTGCCTTGAACATTGTATGGCAGACACACTACACTGATATTCATAGCCATTCCCCCTCTCCTTATCTATGAGAATTTCAACATGCAATCATTCTTTCCTCTTTTAATATTCATGCCAGAAGAGTTCTGCGAAAGCGGCCGTAAAGCAAATAGGTTACCAATGATGTCAGAATCCCTTTGATCAGATTAAAAGGAATAGTGCCTGCGACAACAAATGGCATGATCTGGTCTGCGGGTATCCCGTACAAAGGCAGGAACACATAGATATTAGCCATTGTCGTTAGCCCCACCATTGCAGCAATTCCGGCGATCAATGCCAGAATCATTTTGTTCTTTGATCTGATCCTGTGGTATATGAAACCAGCAGCCAAAGTCAATGAGCCGCCGGCGGCCAGATTAGCCGCGGCTCCGATAAGACCGGCATCTCCTTTCCCGGATAGAAAGAAAATAAGCACCTTAATCAATTGTGAGAGTAAACCAGCAGCAGGACCCATGGCAAATCCCGCGAACAATGTGGGGACATCTCCAAAATCATACTTTAAGAATACCGGCAAGAAAGGAATAGGAAATTCCAGATACATCAGTGCAAACCCCATCGCCCCCAACAATGCAATGCGTACAAGCTCCTTGGTTCGAAATCCATCTTTTCTCATACTCGACCTCCAAATAAAATGATTTCGGAACAGCATCTCCGAAATCAGGCACTCAAAATTCTTCTCTCATCCGGACTGTACCGTCGGCTTCGGAATTTCACCGAATCAACCTAAAAGGCTCGCGGGCTTACCAGTATCACTGGATTACCGCCGGTTATGAATCTGAGGCTGTCCCTCATCACATACCCCGAAGAATGCTGTTCAGTTTGTACTATCGTACCATACAGACGAGTAAAATCCAAGATGGGATTGATGTTTTTCCGATGTGAAAGGGTATTTTATTCTATTGGTTGAATATATCTTGTAATATGATTCCATAAGGGAGTGGTGACATGCGAAACTACCTGGGCCGAAGATCCGGCGATCAAACCATTGTGCATGTTCAAGAATCCAGTCATGAAAACACTGAACTGCTGGCAAACAGTTACGGAGACGGTCAAATTCCATTTGACTGGGGTTTTGAAGGCGAGGGTGCAGCTGTTCTGGCATATTCTTTGCTGGTGGATGCTGTAGGACTGCTTTCCATTGATGTCTTTTATGAGCAATTCATGAGTGATGTAGTGGCACACTTTCCTTCCGATAGCTGGGAGTTGAATCAAAACGAGATCTTGGATTACGCTCGTAAGAAATATATTGAGGACTCGGCGCCTGACATGAGCCAGAGTGCAGAAACCCGAGCGGAAGACTTATTGGGTAAATCCATCAGTTTCGTAAAAGAAATGCAGGCATTGGCTTTTCAGGCAGACTTAAGCAAAGACCAGTCAGAAGACAGAATGCTTTGCGACAGTGATGACGAAAAGGCTTTTTCTCCATGGTATCATATCCATCCCAAAGCGGACAAAACCAAAGATCAAATCTTAATGTGGTTAAAAGACTGTGAGCAGAATATTCAAAAACCATGAAAGAGGTGTTGAGATGGGAGCCATTTACAATTCGAAAGATTATCTTCTGTACAATGGGAACATTATTACCATGGATCCGAGCATGCCGACAGCCAGTGTTTTAAAAATCAGTGATGGAAAGATTGTTTATGTGGGCCATGAAGAGCAAAAACTGGATCCTTTTAAAGGTGCGGAAACCGAAATCATCGACTTGAAAGGTCGGACGGTATTGCCTGGATTTATGGATACGCACATGCATCCGTCATTGTACGGACTTTTCTTGCTGGAAATCGACTGCAGGCCTGCCCTGGCAGATACGATTCCAAAAATGGCAGAAAGAGTGCATCACCAGTCGAAAGAAACCCCTGCGGGGGAATGGCTGAAAGGATGGGGCTGGGATGACAGCAAGCTTGAAGAACGCCGAAACCCCACCCGTTGGGATCTGGACGCTGCAGCTCCCAACCATCCCGTTATGCTGAAAAGAACTTGCGGTCATGTCGCCGTCGTCAACAGCAAAGCACTGGAGGCCGCTGGGATTACACGAGATACCCCGGACCCGGAAGGCGGGCATATAGCGCGAGACCCTGTAACCGGAGAACCGACTGGAATCATGGAGGAACGGGCGATTGAACTCTTCCGCATCCCGGAGCGCTCATCTGACGACCTGAAAAAGGGATTGAAGATGGCTTTGGATGAATTCGCTCAATGGGGTTTTACAACCGTTCACGACATGTCCTGCACCGGGATGAATATGTCTGCGTATCTTGATCTGATGTCAACCGGAGACCTGAATGTTAAAATGCGTCCGTGGTACTGGGCTCTCAAGCAGATGGACTGGGATCCTTCGCTGGACCATCTTATTGCTTTGGGTATGAAAAGCGGGTTCGGCAATGATTTGATTCGTGTACAAGGAGTTAAACTAATGCTCGATGGTAGCGTCGGTGGACGGACAGCTGCCATGGCAGATCCGTTTGAGGGTGAAAAGGATAATCGGGGAATTTTGTTTATGCCCGAAGAACCCTTTACAGCAGAAGCAAAGAAAGCGCTTACCAATGGGCTTCGTGTTGCTGTTCACGCCATTGGAGAACGTGCCATTGAAATATGTTTGAATGCCATTGAACACGCAAATTCGCATGTTCAAATCCGCGGCATGCGCAATCGTATTGAGCATTGTGCAATACCTACAGATGATCATTTGCGAAGGATGAAAGAGCTTGAACTGATTGCAGGGTCTTCGGTAGGTTTCGTTTACTGGCTGGGTGACAGCTATATTCGGAATCTCGGAAGGGAAAGACTGAAACGAGTCTATCCGCAAAAAACATTCAAAGAATGGGGAATTGTTGCACCTGCCAACAGCGATGTACCCATCTGTGATGGAAATCCTATGGTTGGTCTTTACGCTGCCGTTACCCGGAAGACCATGTCCGGAGATATTTTCGATGATGTCCAAAATATTCCAGTGGAGGAAGCACTGAAAGGGTATACCACGGATGCTGCGTATGCTTCCTTTGAAGAAAACTGCGCCGGATCCATTCGTGTTGGATTCGATGCAGATCTGATTGTGGTTTCAGAAAACCCGCTGACTGTCGCACCGGATGATCTGAAAGATATTTCGGTGCAAATGACCATGATGAAAGGTGCTATCACCTATCAGAAATAAGAACAGAAGCACTGCTCCAGCCGGGGCAGTGCTTTTGTGAAGGAGTTGGCTCTTGTGTCATTTACTATGGTTCATGGAAAATTTCTTATTGTTGACGCGCAGACTGTAATCGAAAACGGGGCGATTGTGTATTCCGGTGATCAGATACTCCAGGTGGGAAACTATGATACTCTTCGGGAACAGTACTCCTGCAGCTGCGAGTATGGATCGGATGATGTCATCGTCGCACCTGGATTCGTGAATGCCCATGGTCACGGCAGGGGATTGACTGATTTTCAGTTGGGCACAAAAGATGATGTTCTGGAAGCGTGGAAATACAGAGTTTACCCGGGCGTCAACTCATACTACGATACGATGTGGCGGGCCATGTTGATGGTGGAATCCGGAATTACATCCACCATGCACAATCACAATCTAACCAATCCTGGGGCATTTATGGATGAATTTCATACTGCCATAGATGCTTATAAAGCGGTTGGCTTACGTGTTGCTTTTGCACCCACTCTCATTGACGATCACATCGTCCTCTACGGAGACCGAGATAAATTTTTGCGGGATGCGCATCCGGACACTGCCGCGATAGTTCTTTCCATCGAGCAGAAAACCCGCCAATTTGGTTTAGCCCAGTACCTGTCCGCCGTAGAAGAATTAATGGAGACTCGAAAGAATAACTTTGTTGAGATCATTCATGCTCCCCTGGCTCCCCAGTGGTGCACCCAGGAATCCTTGGAAGCCATTGCCGGACATGCCCATGACCATAATTTGCGTGTTCACATTCATGTGCTGCAAACAGTTCTGCAAAGAGAGTATGCCCGAAGGTATCTACCCGGTTCGATGATTGATTACCTTGCCGACGTTGGATTGCTGGGTGAAAGAACGACTTGCGGTCATGCCATCTGGCTGACGGAGAAAGATATATGTCGGTTGTCAGAAACAGGGACTTCCGTTACCACCCATTCGAGCTGTAACCTTCGAATCCAAAGTGGTTTGTCCCCCGTTCGTGCACTTCTCAATGCCGGAATTCGGGTGGGTTTGGGAATGGACGATAAGACTTTGAACGACCAGAAGGATTTCTTTTCCGAAATGAGACTCACAGCACGGCTGCACCGGTTGGGTGCCTACCGTATGCTGGATGAACCGCTTTCTTCTTCTACTTGCTTTCGGATGGCAACCGAGTGGAGTGCTGGCATCATTGGATTTACCCAGTCAGGGACTCTTCATCCGGGCAAAAATGCCGATATTGTACTGATGAATTACATACCGATGATCTATCCATATACTTACACCGAGCATTCACCCATGGATATTCTCCTGTACAGAGGCGCACCCCAACATATTCAATCTGTGATTGTAGGCGGCCGCTTGATTTATAAGGATGGAGAACACCTCAATGTAGATAAAGAGGAAATTGCTGCTCACTTGACGGAGTCATTGTCTCCAGACTATGCTGCCCGGTTCAAAGAAGAAAACCGCAAGTTTGAAAGACTAAAACAGTCACTTTCGGATTTCTATCAGAAAAACGGCTGGTACGATGATTTAGAGAATACAATGCATCCGTATTATCCGATTCACAATCGAGTATGATGATTTCTTATGGTATGATTTAAAGATCCCGTGTTTGTGTTCCGGTTCATTGCATTATCCGATGGTTTATGGTAATCTATTTTCATATATGTTACGAAGGGACTTTTTCATAAAGGAGATGTCAGATTGAAACTAAATCCTTTACAGATCGGTAATTTGATCGCCAAAATACCCATTATTCAAGGTGGAATGGGCATTGGAGTTTCTGGCAGCCGGCTCGCTGCAGCAGTGGCCAACACAGGCGGTATTGGCGGTATCACCGGAGTTCAGTCTGGGTACCGTGAACCCGATTTCAAGACGGACAATCTGGCGGCCAATATCCGCGGTATCCAGAAAGAAATCCGCAAAGCCCGTGCCATGGCTCCCAATGGGATTATTGGTGTGAACATTTTAACAGCCATCAACCATTACAAGGAAACCGCCGCGGCTTGTGTTGAGGCAGGAATTGACCTCATCATATCGGGTGCTGGTCTTCCCACCGAACTCCCGGGAATTGTTGCTGGATCTGAAACCAAAGTCGTTCCAATTGTTTCATCAGGCAGAGCAGCTTCTGTGCTCTCGAAAATGTGGGACAAGAAATTCAATTTCGCTGCAGATGCCGTTGTGGTAGAGGGTCCTTTGGCGGGGGGCCATTTGGAATTCACCCAGGAAGTACTGGTTAGCAGCCATCCTCCTGCTCTAACTACACTGGTTCAGGAAGTACGAGCTGCACTGCAGCCGTATATGGATAAATATAAGAAAAAAATTCCTATCATTGCTGCCGGGGGGATCTTTACCGGAAGAGATATTGCCGAGCAATTGCAAAATGGAGCCGATGGGGTTCAAATGGCTACTCGGTTTGTTGTCACAGAAGAATGCGATGCAGATATCCACTTTAAAGAAGCGTACTTGAAAGCCACCCATGATGATATCCGAATCATTGTCAGCCCCATTGGGATGCCTGGTCGTGCCATTCGCAATCATTTCGTTATTAAACAAGAGGATGGGGCCCGCGACCCCCTGACTTATTGTTACAAGTGTATCAAGATGTGCGTACCCGGGCAAACCCCCTACTGCATTTCCAATGCTCTGATTGCTTCTGTTACCGGTGATGTGGATGAAGGACTTGTATTTGCGGGATATAATGCGGCACGACTAACAGAAATGACAACTGTGCCGAAGTTAATGGAAGAGCTTGTTCGTGAAGCAGAAGAAGCACTGGATCAATAGTTCCAGTGCTTCTTCATTGGGGTCATTTTTTTCGAAATACAATAGGGGGTGCATCGGGAGAAAGCTCGAATGGAATGTGCACCTCTTTAATTTGCCCCTGTCCACTGCCAATAAATGTTGCAGTCATGTATCCAGGGAATCCATTTTCAGGACCTTCGCATAAAAACATATCATAATGGATATGCGATAATTTTGCAGTAAATTCATTGAATTGGAGCTTGAAACCTCCCTCACAGTCAGTGACCCGCACCGACCCGTACCCCGGATGCCAGTATTCTCCTTCATAGCTGTCTCTGGAATGAGAAAGGGTTGTCCCGGACACCTTCTCTTTTTTTCGTTTCAGAATAACTTCTTTCTCAGCAGATTCAAGAGCCTCTACATTTTCTTTGATCTTCTGATTCCAATCCAACGGTGATAATCCCAGCATTCTGTCGTACGAGCTGTATGATAAGGCGTACGCCCCCCGATTGGGCGTCATGTTGGTTAGGATTACCTGCCCGATTTTTTGATCCGGCAGCATCGATACCAGTGCGTAGAACCCATCTAAATTTCCCACATGATAGACCATTTTGTGTCCCCGGTAGACTGCAGAAAACCACCCCAACCCATACTGCGTATGCAGAATCTCAGGATATTGTCCCGGCAAGAAAGATGGTGCCGGAATGACTGGTGACTGAAGTTTCTCCAATGTATTTTTTGACAGAATTTTCTGTGTGCCTGAATGCCCAGAACCCAGTTGGAACTGGATCCACTTTGCCATATCGCTGCCGCAAGTATGAAGTGATCCGGCTGGACCGATGTTCTGTGAATCTCTGATTGCAACTTCAACATACTGATTCTTTCTCCAGGCATATCCGGTTGCGTGATTGTACATGGTTTTGGCGGCAGCAGGTACCATTGTGCTGCGCTCCATCTTCAAAGGTGCAAAAATACGCTCTTGTATAAATGCTTCCCACGGCATGCCGGAGAGTGCCTCAACAACACGCCCTGCTACCATGTACATCAAGTTGTTATACTGCCACACACTTCGAAAACTCCGGTTGGGTTTCACATAGCGAAGAGAATCATATACTTCCTCCCGATTTTTGCTGGATCCATACCATACTTTATCATGACGGGGGTACCCGGTCCGATGACTTAAAAGATCCGTGATGGTTGCATGACGCTGGACTAGTTCGCTGCAAAGAGCAAAGTCCGGAATATACTCATAAATGGGTACATCCCATTGAAGCTTACCCTCTTCAAACAGGATACCCAATGCCGCAGATGTAAATGCTTTGGTGGTGGACGCCGCGACAAACATGGTATCTGGATCCACAGGCTCCTGCCTTTGAATGTTCCGGTAGCCGTACCCACTTCCGACTACGGTCTCCCCTTCCTGAATGAGCATCACGATCATCCCGGGGATATGCCACTGATCCATGGTTTGCTGAACTAGGGATTCCCATTCGTCTTTGTCAATCATTGCAGAACCTCCTCCATCTGATGGATGTTGCATCGGTTGAACTTAATCAAACTGTGTAGACATGCCAATCGAAAAAAGGTAGAATAATGATTGGTGCACATTACTTGAAATGAGGTGTCGTTTTGAACAGCCATCTTATGTTTAACTCCCATATTGGGCAGGTCAAGCGAGTTGAAACCATTGAAGACAATCCTGCCTGTCCCTTTTGCTCCCGTGAACGATTAGAAGAGATTCTGGATGAAGACGGTTCCATCATCCTAGTCAAAAATAAATACCCGGTTTTGGAAAAAACATTTCAAACTGTTCTCATTGAAACGGACATCTGTGATTCTGAATTGTCGGAATACCCTAAAGAGCACCTGTATAAGGTCATGAATTTTGGATTTCGCAACTGGTTTGCCATGATAGAATCCGGTCGGTTCGCATCAGTCCTCTTTTTTAAAAACCACGGTCTGTATTCCGGAGGTACTATTCGGCATCCGCATATGCAGATCGTCGGACTAGAGGAATATGATTATCACCGCACCGTTTCCCCCGATCAGTTCCTGGGAGAGGTAATTGCTGAAAAAGGCAGTGTCCAGTTTAATTTATCTTCCAAACCGCGAGTAGGGTTCTTTGAATTCAACATAGTTACCACAGACATCAGCCAAATCGAAACTTTCTCCGATTATCTTCAGACAGCCGCTCATTTTATTCTGAACCACTATAATAAAAACTGCACCAGCTATAATATTTTCTTTTATGAATGGGAGAATACTGTCGCAGCAAAACTGATGCCCCGGTTTGTCACATCTCCTTTGTATGTCGGTTATGCCATCCCTCAAGTTTCAAACCGTATCGGCGAGACCGCAGAAAAAGTTCGATCCATATATTTTTAATCCTCACCAAAGAAATATCACTATGCATCTTGTGTAACGGGAGGTCACAGTCTAGCCTGGGTTCTGCATCATGGTGGAACCCCTTTTTTTATACGATAGAAGCGACCTTTTCTTTGGCATTTTCCAGTTCATGGACACCGTGGCTGAGAATCAGTGTGTCAAAATCAAATGTCAGCAGATAGCGGATGCTCTCGATGGCCTGAGGAACATCTTTACTAAAGCGCTGCGGCGGGGGACACAATTCTGTTGCGTAATCCCCCTGGCCAAAAATCGAATCCCCTGCAATCAGCGTTCTTTCCTCCTCCAGTAAAATCGCAATATTGCCGACGGAGTGACCCGGTACATGAATGGCTTTCACTCCCGGAACAATGTATTCCTGATCGTCCAAGAGCCGATCCACATGAACAGGAATACCAGCCGCTTCTTCCCGATGAGAAATAATCGTTAAATCCGGCATTCTCTCCTTGATGATGGTTAGGCCGTCCACATGATCCCAATGGTTCTCTGTTAATACAATGCAGCAGGGTTGGTACGGCAGGATGGTTTCAACCAGTTCTTCAGCTTGTGCGCTGACCCCGGAATCGACAACTATATTCCCCCATCTGGTTTCAATCATAAACACACGAAAAGTCGATTGAGGATCCGGTACCTGGATCTCTGTAACCGATGGTGTTAGCGGAACGGTATTCAACATTCTGATCTCCTCCTTATGGATACCCAATAACAACATCAATCAATCAGTATTTGCATACAGCACCGCGGAAACCATTCCTCGGGTTATCTATCCGATGGTTGGCTCATGCCAACCAGCTGATAGAATTCGCGAGGAACGGCAGCTTTGAACGTGAGATACGATTCCTGTTCAGGAAGCCGCATGCTCAGCTTTTCACAATGCAGAGCCATCCTGTTTAACGGATTGTAGGAACTGCCATATTTTTTATCGCCAAGGATGGGGTGCCCCTCGGCTTTCATTTGCACTCGTATCTGATTCTTTCTGCCTGTGAGCAGAAGGAACTGAACCAATGAGTAATGGTCACTTTCATGACATACTTGGTATGTCATATTTACCTTTTTCCCCATCTGAGGATTGCTGGTCACCTGCATCACTTTTCGAGAATCCTCGTAGATCCAGTGTTCCAGCTGGCCGCTCTTAGATTTCATATGCCCCTCTATAATTCCGTAATATACTCTCTCTTTGACCAGATTGGTCCAGTCCTTTTGAATTTTCTCCCTCATTTGAATGTTCTTCGCAAAGACAAGGACACCCGATGTATCTCGGTCAAGCCGATGCAAAATGAATGCTTTTTCCGACATTCCCTTTTCCTGGAGATACAAATTGACATACCTATATGCAGTATCATGACTCTCTTGTTCCGTTCCTACTGTCAAAAGTCCAGCCGGCTTGTTGACAGCAATGAGCAGCCGATCTTCATGAATCAGAGTGAGTTTTGCTGCAGTCAGTATGTCTGTTACCGTATGCTCCCATTGAATCTGAATCTGATCGTGAGGTGCCACAGGATGGTTGTACTGCCGGATAGGATACCCGTTCACAGAGACCTGACCTGCTTTCAATACAGCTTTAATCTTCTTCTTCTTTTGGGGGTACTTTTCCAAAAGAAGTGCCAGTAGTTCGGTAGCTCTTTCCGCTTGAAAAATCGATGCAATCGACGCAGATGAGGGAGTGGAAGATTTACTTTTCTTAATCATGGCGAATCACCGGTATGTTCTCTTCCATGTGCTTTTTTCTTCCCACAGTAACAGAAGCAAATGCTGTAATCGGTACTGTCAGCACCAGCCCGATGCTGCCGGCCAAAGCCCGGACAATTTCAGATGCAATCATATCCTGGTTCACAATCTCTACCAAAGGAATCTCATACGACAAAAAAAGGAGTAAAAGATGCATTGACCCTCCCGTATATGCCAGAATCAAGGTGTTGGACATGGTCCCCATTAAGTCTTGACCCACATTCATACCAGCTCTGAATAACTCTCTGCGAGTAATGTGCGGCTTTGCTTCAGACACCTCCCACATGGAAGAGGCTATGGACATTCCCACATCCATAACGGCTCCCAAAGCGCCCAATATGATGGCTGCAAATAGAATCCCCTGGAAGTCAAAAGGGACTCCCTGAGGAATAAACAAAAGCATTTGCGCTTCTTGGTTACCCAATCCGGTCAGTTGGGCCGCTCTGCCTGTGGCCAATGCCAAGAAGCCGGCCGCCGCCAAACCACCGGAAGTACCGATAATCGCCGTAAGGGTTTTCCGGGACCATCCACTAATCAGCAATAGTGATACGATAATCACACCGATGCAAATTACCAGGGACACCAAAATGGGATTCCGCCCAGCCAAAATCATCGGTAAGAACAATTTGACTACTGCAATACCGGTAAGGCCCAATGCGATCAGAGCCCGAATCCCTTTCTTCCCGCCAATTAGCGCCATCACCAGGACAAACAGAACCACCAGCCACACCAGATATTTTTGCCGAGCCTTTTCTACAATAAATGCATTCTGCAGGGCACCGTCCTCAGTTCGTTCAATAACAACTAAAAATTCATCGCCTTCTTCAACAAACACGTTGTATGCATAGTTGTAGTCAATTATGTGCTCACTCTGGATGACTTCACCTTCAAAATCCCCGGATAGAATGGTCATTTCAACGGTCATAAGAGTCAGAGGATATCCGAATCCGGATTCGGAATCACGCAATTCCTCCTCCGATAGAATTTTTGTAACCCGGGCAAATTCCAGTTCCCCTTCATCTTCTGCCGCTGAGACGGGTAAAATCGGTACGATCGCAGCAGCAAGTATGAAAAGAATCCATACCCACATCCATGACTTATGAGAAGATTTCATCCCTTCGATCCTCCTGATATTGAGATTATGTATATTTCTCCGAAACAGGATCGATCCCTGCCAACAACGCAAAAGAAGCAGGTTCAACACCTGCTTCTTCCAACACAATCAAAAATTCGAATCATCAATAGAAGTACTTTTTAATTACTTTGGCAATCCATTCTGCGTAGGCCGCATAACACGCTTCTCCAGCTTCCACCGTTGCAGACGCCGGGTCTCCGATGTATCCAGGACTGTGATCTTCCTTCATCGGAGCATATATTCCTGCCGCTCCTCCGTAATAGAAGAGCCCTGAGTACTCCACATCTTCACCTGCAGCATCATCATGATAATACGGTTTTGCGTCTTTGTTGTGGACCAGATTTGGAACAGCAGCCATGACGCATGCGGTTTCATCTTCGCCACCGTGGCCCTGGTGTTTGGTGTTCTTTAGAACGGTCGGCCAAAAATCATTCATCGGCGGTATCCAGTTCACACAGAGGCACTGAATGCCATTTTCTACATACAGCTCCTGGGCTGCTGTCTGCATCGGCCCCCAGTTCTCCGCATGGTTGAGAATCATAACAAATTTGTTCAATCCGTGCCGGTGGAGGCTCAAAATTAATTCTTTCAGTACGGTGACCAGCGTGGATGGTTTTAGTGAGCAGTTGCCAAACAGCGAATTTCTTTCAAAGCTATTGCTGTCCACACCAAAAGGAACTGAAAACCCCGGAATCGATTCAATACCCATCTCCTTCAGCTTTTCTGCAGTACGGCGGATCAGATAATCTCCCTGATAGTTGTCCGAACCGATGGGCAGGTGGAACGAGTGATTTTCAGTCGCTCCGCATGACATCAGAAAAAGATCAGTTTCAGCCAGTTTGTCTTTCAACTCGAATGCGGTCATCTCATGGATATTCTTCGGTCCTTTTACCTCATACAGCACATCATCTTTACTCATACAAATCCTCCTTTAGTATTGGCACTTAGGCACTGCCTGTATGGCGCATAAATATTCTCTTTAATTTATAAAAATCCTTCTTCGTATACCAAAAAAACTTCTTTTCATCTCTAACTCCTGAAAAAGGGACCGGAGATTATCCGATCCCACAGAGTCTTCAGATCTCTATGCGGCTAAACTGATCCGCAGCGATCCGCAGCATAACCACATAAGGGATTGCTCCCAGAATGAGCCCGGCAGCGGCAACGGCCAGAATAATGGTCCTATCTCCCCAGCCCCAGCGTATGGCCATTTGAACGCCTAGATAGATGCCATACAACAGGATGCTGGCAGCAATCATCCCGAACAGCACATTCATGTTCTGTTTGATGGCACGCTGAGGATCATCCCAGGTGAGATACGGTCGGATAAAGTCAATGAGAAGACTAATGGTAATCACGGGAATCGTCAGGATGAAGCCCAATCCCAGGGATAACAGCAATTCCTGCAGACTCATGGGTACCAGAAAAATAGCCAGAATAATGACCAACGGTACGGCCAGTAAGCTTATCAGTACAGAATAGAGTATCTTTCCCATGATTTGAACGCCCGGAGCTACGGGAATCACTTTTGATATCCAAAAAGTTTTCCCCTCTCTTGAAAATGAACTGGAAGAGGCTGGGGCAAACATCGCCGTCCCGGCCATAACAGCAGCGGCTGCAAGAATCAGCAGCAGTCGGGAATCCAGCATTGCCAGAACCTGTTGAATTTCTGATAACCCTCCACCAACAATCAGCGGGATAATCATCACGGCCGGTAGCAGGATCACAACCGCCACACTATTGAAAAAGTAAATAGGGGTTCTTAATAAATACTTGATTTCCCTGGAAGCAATGGCGACAGCCGGATGCCTGGCACGGCTTAGTCTCTGATTTAAGACCTCGGACGAAACGGATTTCCGGGCAGTCACTTCGCTGCCTCCAATCAGTCCCTGATAGAAAACCCGGTCCCCAATCATCACCGCAAGGAAGACTGCGGCAGCGCTGCTTCCCATGTAGTAGATTAGATTGATCAGCGATGAGAAACCATGATTGACCAAAGCCCGGGTTGCCAATATTGCCGGAGGGAATGTCCGACCTATGTAGGATACTAGCCCCTCATTTTCCTGCAGGATATTCTGGATAAACTCCGCTTCCATCCCCTCAGGGATTTGGGTTAAGAAAATGTTGAGACCGAGAATCAGAACCAGGACAAAAATCATCCCCGCCATTCGGATTGCATCCCTCCGCTGCGACAAGTTGGTAAAGCGCATCAGAAGCATGACAAGAATGGTAGACAGCGCCAGGGGCAGAAATGGAACCAGCAAGAAGATGACAAGACTGATGATCCCGAAAGATAAAGTAAATCCATTGTATGAACCGTATACCAGCAGTGCCGGCAATACCAAAGGTATGATTGTGATATAATTGCTGAGAAGTACCACAGAAAATTTCGCGGCCATCACCGCAGACGGCTTCAATGGCAGAGCCAGCAAAAAGTTCAAGTCACGAGAAAAATAGAGCGTGGACATAATATAGGCAAATCCAAAGAAGAATACGATCAAACTTCCTGCCACAACTCCTGTTGTAATTACAACCTGCCCCTGCCCGAACATAGCCGCTCCCAGATACAATCCATCCAGAATGCGCCAGTACAGATAAAAAATTGGGCCAAGGCTGACCAGGATCAGAAGAAACAAACCGACGTTCATCAAAAATTTAGTTCTGTTATGGCTCCAGTACCAGCGCAGTACTGAAAGACCATACGCCACATTAAGCTGCATCTTGATCAGTTTTATGATGGTCATGATTCAGTCAACTCCAGGAATATATTGATCAGAGATTCTTTGTTTTCTGCCTGATTTCTCAGTTCATCCATGGTTCCGCAGGCAATCAGTTTGCCTTTCCGAATAATTCCAATCCGGTCGCAAAGTTTTTCCGCAACTTCCAGTACATGGGTTGAGAAAAAAACTGTTTTCCCCTGATCGCAATGTTCGCGCATATAATTCTTCAAGTTGCTGGATGAACGTGGATCCAGCCCTACCATGGGTTCATCCAGGATAAAAACATCGGGATTATTCAAAAGCGCGCCGATTAGAACAATCTTCTGCCTCATACCATGGGAATAACTTTGAATCAGATCCCCCACTGCTCCGGTCAGTTCAAACATCTGTAAAAAACGATGAATCTTTTCTTTCCGTTCTTCTGCCCCCACCCCGTAGACATCCGCCATAAAATTTAAATATTCGATGCCAGTGAGTCGTTCATACACTTCAGGAGTATCCGGAACGTAGCTGATTGACTTTTTGGCTGCCAATGGATCCTTATCAATATCCACACCATTGATTGTGATTTTTCCGCTGTCTTTCTTCAGCAGGCCCACCATCATTTTAATGGTGGTCGTTTTGCCTGCTCCGTTGGGACCCAAAAAGCCAAAAATTTCGCCCGGTTTCGTCAACAAGCTTAGGTTGTCTACCGCCTTCACCGATCCTTTGTTGTAACTCTTTGATACACCTTCTAGTTCGATCAAGATTTTACCCCCTTTAGCTGATGTCCTCTTGTACTCGTTGAAAATCACACATACTGAGATTCTACGTCAGTACTTTATAAACCACCCTCAAAGCATTGATAAATATACGTTCCTTCAAAATTCAGCTTTCACCCATTGGGTGAAAGAAAAATGCTCAAAAATGTGTTGAATTATCAGCTTTTATGAGTCGATATATGGTACAATAATAGTAACAAAAGCAGAAAAAGGGGTTTAAATTATGATTAATAAAATTGATTTCACAGCTAAGAATCTAACATCAAATGCAGGTCTTTTTCTTCTCCTTGAGAACGCAAAAAGTAATGAGATTTTTGATCTAGTTGAAAATGACCTCGTATTTGATAATGACTCCACAAATAAAATCAAGATGAATCATATAAAGACGATGATCTGTGGTCACTTTATTGGTATAGACAAGCTAGAACGTCTAAAGCTCCTTCAAAATGATCCACTCGTTAATGAATTTGATATTTCCGTAAAAGAACCTGAAACAGTGTCACGGTTTTTAGGAAACTTCACCTTTAAGACAACACAAATGTTTAGAGACATTAATTTTAAAGTCTTTAAAAAACTGCTCACTAAAAGTAAATTGACATCCATTACGATTGATATTGATAGTAGTGTAATCAACGTAGAAGGTCATCAAGAAGGTGCATCAAAAGGATATAATCCCAAGAAACTAGGAAACCGATGCTACAATATCCAGTTTGCATTTTGCGACGAATTAAAAGCCTACGTCACCGGATTTGTAAGAAGTGGCAATACTTACACAGCTAACGGTGCATCTGAAATGATCAAAGAAATAGTAGCCAACATCAAAACAGATGATTTAGAGATTTTATTTCGAATGGATAGTGGCTACTTTGATGAAAAAATTATTGAAACGATAGAATCTCTTGGTTGCAAATATTTAATTAAAGCCAAAAGTTATTCTACGCTTGCATCCCAAGCAACGAATTCATCGGTTGTATTCGTTAAAGGTGAAGAAGGCAGAGAAACTACAGAACTGTTTACAAAATTAGATAACTGGGAGAAAGACAGAAGGTTTGTTGTGTCTCGCGTACTGAAACCAGAAAAAGAAAGAGCACAAATATCACTTTTAGAAGGCTCTGAGTACGAATACTTTTTCTTTGTGACAAACACTACATTGCTTTCTGAAAAAGTAGTTATATCCTATGAAAAACGTGGCAATGCTGAGAACTATATTAAAGAAGCCAAATACGACATGGCGGTGGGTCATCTTTTACTTAAATCATTTTGGGCAAATGAAGCGGTGTTTCAAATGATGATGCTTTCATATAACCTGTTTTTGTTGTTCAAGATTGATTCCTTAGAGCCTTCAGAATACAGACAGCAAATAAAGACCTTTCGTTTGAAGTATGTATTTCTTGCAGCCAAAATCATTAAAACCGCAAGAACTGTAATTATGAATTTGTCAGAAAACTATCCGTACAAGGAAGTGTATGAAAAATGTCTGGTATAATAAAGATATCATCTTGAAAATCGAGTGTTGCTCTGTGGATAACTTGCAGGGTTTAATAAGTATCTTTACTCCAAAGTTGCAATCAATAATTTATTGAAAAAGATTGAAAGGTGGTGGTAAATAATGTTACAATGTGGGAGTATCAGTTTAAATTCTTCTTGAAATAGTGTTCTTTTAAGCTAATAAAAAATGCACGTGGAATTTAGGTTTTAACAATCCAGGATCTGTTGGATTGAAATCCATTCGACTACGAAATGGGAGGGTCAGAGGATGAAAAGGAGAACAGTTCAAGAAAACCTTACCGCTCTGGGGCTCAAACAAGTACTTTCTTATCTGGATGATTCTCCGGAAAAGAACATTCAACGACTGATTCATTGGGTAGAACTATTCAATCCTGAAGGGGTTATGACAGTAAGGCTGGCAGCAGTTCGCAATGGGTTGCACGACTCCCAGGGGAATTGGTATCTGCTGGTGAAAAGCTTATGGACAGATATTGAATCGAGTGTACGGAAAAAAATATTCGAGAATTTTGTCGTCAATGCCACGGCCATCGGCAGTGCAAGGCAGAAGAAGCTGAGAGAACAGCACGGGTGCAACATCCCATGGGCCATGTTGATTGACCCAACATCGGCATGCAACATGAAATGCAAAGGATGTTGGGCGGCAGAATACGGGCATCAATTGACCATGGATTTAGATACCCTGGACAGCATAATCCAGCAGGGAAAAGATTTGGGCATCTATTTCTATCTGTATTCCGGCGGCGAGCCCTTGATGAGGAAAGAGGATATTTTGAGACTCTGCCAGAAGCACAGTGATTGCCTGTTCATGGCCTTTACCAACGCTACTTTAATTGATGAGAATTTTGCTCAGCGGGTTTTAGAAGTCAAGAATTTTGTTCCAGCCATCAGTGTGGAAGGATTTGAGTCTGAAACAGATCAGCGCAGAGGACCTGGAGCGTATGCAGCGATGATGAAGGCCATGGCCATTCTGAAAGAACACCGGCTGCCATTCGGATTTTCAACCTGCTATACCCGCGAGAATCTGTCGACAGTATCCAGTGAGGCGTATTTCGATGAAATGATTCAGCGCGGCTGCAAATTCGGTTGGTTCTTTACCTACATCCCTGTAGGGGCAGGAGCAGGTACAGAACTGATGGTAACTGACGAACAGAGAGCATATATGTATCACCAAGTGCGAAAATTCCGACAGACAAAACCGTTGTTTACCATGGATTTCTGGAACGACGCAGAGTATGTAGGAGGCTGCATTGCCGGTGGACGGCGGTACCTCCACATTAATGCAAATGGAGATATTGAGCCGTGCGCATTTGTACACTACGCGGACTCCAATATATACAATCGATCCATTATCGAAGCCTTGAAATCCCCCTTGTTTATGGAGTTTCATCAACATCAGCCATTTAATGAAAACCATCTTTGTCCCTGCCCACTGTTGGATAACCCGGATCAGCTGATTCATATGGTGGAAGCGACAGAGGCAGTATCCACCGATATTCTTCATGAAGAACCGGTGCGGGATCTCTGTGATAAGTGCCAGGAGACTGCCCTACGATGGAAATCAACAGCTGATCCAATCTGGGCCAAGCAGCAGGAAAACATAAAAATGGCGAAGAAGAATGCAGCTATATAAATTCTGCCATTCCATGCAGAAAGGAGAAGTGCCAGTTGGAAATCTCTGTACGAACGATCTATTTCTCACCCACCGGTACCACCAAGCGCATCGTAGAGGCCATAGGGCAATCCCTGGGGCGAGTGGAGGATTCTGTGGATCTGACTGGGCAGCGGGGTGATTTTCCTGACGGTCTGAGGTTTCAGCCGAATGATGTGGTTATTTTCGGGACCCCGGTTTACAGCGGACGCGCCCAAAAGGATGCACTGAAAGCCCTGGAGAAGATGAACGGGAACGGGGCCAGGATCGTAGCTGTGGCCATTTATGGGAATCGGGCATATGAAGATGCTCTGGTGGAGGTACTGGATATGGCAGAGATAGTCGGGTTTGTCCCCGTTGCTGCCGGAGCTTTTATTGGTGAGCATTCCTTTGCATCATCGAATTATCCCCTGGCCATGGGCCGGCCGGACCCGGAAGATCTGATGAAAGCGAAAGATTTTGGCAGCAGGGTGCGCACCAAAATATTCAACAATCAGGACTTGAGTATACAAGAATCCGTTCCTGGCAATCGCCCCTACCGTTCTGTATCGAGACGGGAACAAGCACCTCTAACCGACGAACATCGTTGCATTCGCTGTGGACGATGTGTCAACATATGCCCCAACCAGGCCATTGAACTGCAAGAACGAATTATTACTTCCAAACAGTTATGTATGATGTGCTGTGCATGCATAAGAACCTGTCCGACCCAGGCCAGGGGTTTGGATCCGGAAATGGAGGGACTGGCCGAAAAGCTTTATCAAGGCAATCGAGAAAGAAAAGAACCGATTTGGTTCCTTTAGTCAATAAGAGAGTCGGTGAAAACCGGCTCTCTTCCAACGAATAAGTGCACATCACTGATTGAGCCCTAGGGAATTGAAAGGAGCATCCTAATGATGGATTTTGCGATTCGAAATATTCTGAAGGGTGGAGATTTGGGTTGGGTTTTGTACCAGCATGGACTCCACTATGCCCAAGAAAAAGGGTACACCCTTGATTTTGAGGAGGAAATTGTTCGTTCCATCATCCATTTTATCCAACTCTATCATCAAAATGAAGCAGGTTTTTGGGTCGCTGAAGACAATGCCAGCATTCTGGGAACCATTTCGGTTCACACCATCAGCAGTATTCAGGCAGAAATTCGCTGGATCTATGTTATCCCATCCAGACAGGGAGAAGGGATCGGTTCGGCACTGATGACACAAGCCATTGAATACTGCAGAGCGAAAAAAATACATCAGGTAGTCTTGAAAAATGTAGCCTCTGACTCACCCGCGATCCCATTGTATACACGATTCGGTTTCTGCAAAACCCAGGAAACAAAGGTGCATCAGTGGGGACAACACTGGACAGCGCAAGAGTATGTACTGGCAATCTAGATGATTTATGAATGGACCGTTCCACGAGACTAAGAATGAAATGTTGTTGACCACTTTTCATTGATAGAGCCAGTTCATTTCTCAGCATTCGGGTGATTGGATGATGAATCGAAAAGGGATGAGCCGGCTGCTTTGGGGATACCCCAAAACTGAACTCCATTTGAGAAGAGAATCGGTTTGCTGAAGTGCGGGGTTTGGAAGACACATTCACAGAAGATCCAATATCCGGGCCCAATATATAAGAGCGGGCGTTTTCAGCAACGGGGTTTTTGTATAGGGAGGTATGGATGATTGCATAGCAGTGTTCTAAGAGATCGGGGTATTGATTCAGCTGACAACAACAGCAGGAAAGAATAATCATATCCGGAAATATCTTTGTAATGGTCTGCAGCCCTGACAGGTAGGTGGTATTCGTGGAATTGAGCAGTATGGCGATGAGAGTTCCCATTGGGGTACACAATATTATTCGAAGGCTGCAAAGTTCCGGCTTCCAGACATTTCTGGTGGGAGGCTGTGTTCGAGATCTGATTCAGGGAAAAGAGCCTGCCGATTTTGATTTGGTTACATCGGCTGAACCTGAAGAAACAGAGAGTTTGTTTCATTCTGTTCTTGATGTAGGAAAACGATTTGGGACAGTAATGGTTCAGCATGAGGGCATAAGTGCAGAAGTTACAACCATGCGCCGTGAAGATGATTACCGGGATGCAAGAAGACCGGATACTGTCTTTTTCCACAAATCACTGTCCGATGATATGCTGCGCAGGGATTTTACCATAAACGCTTTGGCATTCGACGGTACGAAATTGTTTGATTTCACATCCGGATTGCGGGATCTTCATCTGAAAACCATCCGTTGTGTCGGAGACCCTGACCGAAGATTTGCAGAAGATGGTCTTCGGTTAATGAGAGCAATACGCCTGGCCGCTGAGCTGGACTTCTCAATAGATTCCAAAACATGGGACAGTGTAGTCAATCTGGCTGAGATAATCTGTCGAGTTTCCCGGGAGAGAATCCGTAAGGAAATGGAACGAATCCTGCTCTGTGACCACCCCAGCGTCGGACTGGCCCTTCTGAGTGCATCGGGGATCCTGCAGCTCATTATCCAGGTTCCTGAGTTAGAAAATGTGACTTTGAAATCTGTGGACTGGGGACTCGTGGATCAAATGGAAAAAGTAATGGTTACGCGTCTGGCTGTGTTTTTATTGCTTCTTTTTGGCATGGATTGTATCCTATCAGAAGGATTTACCCATGGGGGGAAAGAACCAATAAGAGGTCTTTTGACGAAGCTCTCCTTTCCAAAGCGCATTGTGACTCCGGTGGTCAATTTGCTGTCCGAAGTCCCCCGTCTTCCTTGTTTTAAAGACAGTGATGCTCGAAGAATTGTCAACCGGATTGGCCGAGAAGCGGCATCTCAAAATTTTGGTTTCTTTTCTGCTGCGGGGGCTCTGCTGGGATATCCTTCCGAAGTAACAGCTGGATGGGTATCCAAAATACAGCAGACACTCTTGAATGATGAGCCGGTGGGGATCTCGGATCTGGCCGTTACAGGTCATGATTTGATTGAACAGGGATGGGTCCAAGGGCCGGCAGTTAAGTCCGCTTTGGAATATTTGCTGGAAATGGTCCTGGATGATCCTGAGATGAATAAGAAATCAGTCCTTTTGGCGCACGCAAGAAGAATGATGATTATGGAGTAAGATACGGTGGGATCGATATTGCAAATTAGGGAGGCGTGTGCTGCTGTGATGGAGGAAAAAGATAACCAGAAAGCGACTTATCAGGCCAAGGTCAGGGATAATTTTAAGCGGAATCTTCCCATGGGGCTGATTCAGGGAGTATTTTACTATGCAGGGATGGGATTCTACAATTATGGCAGTATCTTTGCCAGTTTTGTCTATGACATCAGTCAGTCCGAACTGATTGTTGGACTGATGGCCACGATCATGAGCATCGGCTATACGGCAGCGCAGCTTTTCGCTCCTTCTGCGCTGCAGCATCTCGCTTTCAAAAAGAAAACGATGCTGTGGTTTGGATTTGTGAGTCGTGTACCTTGGTTCATTATTGGCTTTTCGCTCCTGGTATTCCCCCCGAATACTACACTGGGTATTGTCATTATTGCATATTTCTTTCTTCAATTTTTTAATGGTTTGTATATATCCAGCTTTTTCGATTTTATGTCCAAAGTAATCCCTCTCGAAAAAAGGGGAACCTATTTTGGCATGAGAAACTCTCTATCCATTGTTTTCCAGGCAGGAGCCGGATATGCAGCCGGTCTTTTGGTGGGGCAGTACTCATATCAGAATGGCTCTCAGTACTTACTGCCCTTAGGGTATGCACTTTGCTTTTTCATGGCATTTCTGGTTCATGCCGTGGACTTATGGGCATTGTCCAGAATCAAGGAAGAGCCGGCATTGACGGTGGGACAGCGGACCACGGTCAGTGACACCATTCGGCAGATTCCATCGGTTCTGAAGGGGGATCGAAATTTCTCCAAATACTGCGTTTTGCGATCACTGATCTCGTTGAGTTTCTACACTGCCTCATTTATCATTGTCTTTGCTAAAAACCGTATTGAAGTAACGGGTCCGATGCTGGGTATTTTTACAGCCGTGAATTTGATCTCTCTATCCCTGGGAACCTTTGTGTCGGGACAAATTGCCAATCGGATTGGCTTCAAACGACTGGTTGACAATGTATCCATCCTAATGGCTTTGGTCTATTTTATGAGTCCGTTTTTGAATACTTTTGTGTCTTTCTTCCTGTTCTTTATCGGTGTGGGTTTCCTCACCGGAGGTATATTCCTCAGTTTTGACAATCTGATCATGGAATTCGGACACGCCGACAACCGACCCATTTACATTGCCATAGCATCCATCATATCGGGTCTGTCAGGAGTAGTTGGGCCGCTTGCAGCCGGGGTGATTGCCAACCAGGTTTCTTTTACTGCATTGTTCCTCGTAATCGGCTTCATCATTCTGATTGCAGGATACCTCATGAAAAAGACGGTCACGGATCCCAGGGATATTCCGGAATACTGGATCTGATGGAAGCACAGCATCAGGACTGCAGCATGAATGATTTAATGACTGTTTATGTCCCAAAAACCTGCTTCACTTGATGATAGAGTTGATGCCAAAATGGATGATGGAACGAACAATTTCCTCCTCAAAATCAAGGGTGTACCCTTTTTCTTGGGCATGCGGAGTCCATGCTGGTACAAAACCTAACCCAAATCTCCACCCTTCAGAATATTTCGAATCGCAAAATCCATTAAATTACTAGGGGACGTTCTCTAATTCCCTAGGGCTCAATCAGTGATGTGCACTTAATTGGTTGGAAGAGAGCCGGTTTTCACCGACTCTCTTATTGACTAAAGGAACCAAATCGGTTCTTTTTCTTTCTCGATTGCCTTGATAAAGCTTTTCGGCCAGTCCCTCCATTTCCGGATCCAAACCCCTGGCCTGGGTCGGACAGGTTCTTTATGCATGCACAGCACATCACAGACAACTGTTTGAAGTACACTGTTCTTGTGGCTCCATCAGTCTGGTTGGGGTGACAGGCTGACACATCGTCCACAGCGAATGCAACGATGTTCGTCGGTTAGAGGTGCTTGTTCCCGTCTCGATACAGAACGGTAGGGGCGATTGCCAGGAACGGATTCGTATACTCAAGTCCTGATTGTTGAATATTTTGCGCACCGCCAAAATCTTTCGCTTTCATCAGACCTCTGGTCCGGCCGGCCCATGGCCAGGGATAATCTCCGACATGCGTGAATGCCACCAACAAAGCCCGGCAAAACGGGGACAAACTCGACTATTCTGCGCGCCATATCCAGTACCTCCACCAGAGCATCTTCATATGCCGGATTCCCATAAATGGCCACAGCTACGATCCTGGCCCCGTTCCCGTTCATCTTCTCCAGGGCTTTCAGTGCATCCTTTGGGCGCGTCCGCTGTAAACCGGGGTCCCGAAAATAACCACATCATTCGGCTGAAACCTCAGACCGTCAGGAAAATCACCCCGCTGCCCAGTCAGATCCACAGAATCCCACTCGCCCCAGGGATTGCCCTATGGCCTCTACGATGCGGTTGGTGGTACCGGTGGGTGAGAAATAGATCGTTCGTACAGAGATTTCCAACTGGCACTTCTCCTTTCTGCATGGAATGGCAGAATTTATATAGCTGCATTCTTCTTCGCCATTTTTATGTTTTCCTGCTGCTTGGCCCAGATTGGATCAGCTGTTGATTTCCATCGTAGGGCAGTCTCCTGGCACTTATCACAGAGATCCCGCACCGGTTCTTCATGAAGAATATCGGTGGATACTGCCTCTGTCGCTTCCACCCACATGAATCAGCTGATCCGGGTTATCCAACAGTGGGCAGGGACAAAGATGGTTTTCATTAAATGGCTGGATGCTGATGAAACTCCATAAACAAGGGGGATTTCAAGGCTTCGATAATGGATCGATTGTATATTGGAGTCCGCGTAGTGTACAAATGCGCACGGCTCAATATCTCCATTTGCATTAATGTGGAGGTACCGCCGTCCACCGGCAATGCAGCCTTAGCATACTCTGCGTCGTTCCAGAAATCCATGGTAAACAACGGTTTTGTCTGTCGGAATTTTCGCACTTGGTGATACATATATGCTCTCTGTTCGTCAGTTACCACTGCTCCGTACTGCTCCTGCTCTCACAGGGATGTAGGTAAAGAATCAACCGAATTTGCAGCCGCGCTGAATCATTTCATCGAAATACGCCTTACTGGATACTGTCGACAGATTCTCGCGGTGAGTAGCAGGTTGAAAATCCGAATGGCAGCCGGTAAGTTCTTCAGAATGGCCATGGCCTTCATCATCGCTGCATACGCTCCAGGTCCTCGCGCTGATCTGTTTCAGACTCAAATCCTTCCACACTGATGGCTGGAACAAAATTCTTGACTTTCAAAAACCCGCTGAGCAAAAATTCTCATCAATTAAAGTAGCGTTGGTAAAGGCCATGAACAGGCAATCACTGTGCTCGGCAGAGTCTCAAAATATCCTCTTTTCCTTACTCTGGTACCGCTGCCGGAATAGCAGATAAATAGATGCCCAAATCTTTTCCCTGCTGGATTATGTGCTGTCCAGGGTATCTAACCATGGTCAATTGATGCCCGTATGCCCTGCCGCCCAACATCCTTTGCATTTCATGTTGCATGCCGATGTTGGGTCAATCAACATGGCCCATGGGATGTTGCACCCGTGCTGTTCTCTCAGCTTCTTCGCCTTGCACTGCCGATGCATGTGTATATTGACGACAAAATTCTCGAATATTTTTTTCCGTACACTCGATTCAATATCTGTCCATAAGCTTTTCACCAGCAGATACCAATTCCCCCTGGGAGTCGTGCAACCCATTGCGAAATCATGCCAGCCTTCACGTCAATCCCTTCAGGATTGAATAGTTCTACCCAATGAATCAGTCGTTGAATGTTCTTTTCCGGAGAATCATCCAGATAAGAAAGTACTTGTTTGAGCCCCAGAGCGGTAAGGTTTTCTTTGAACTGTTCTCCTTTTCATCCTCTGACCCTCCCATTTCGTAGTCGAATGGATTTCAATCCAACAGATCCTGGATTGTTAAAACCTAAATTCCACGCATTTTTTGCCATTAAAAGAACACTATTTCAAGAAGAATTTAAACTGATACTTCCCACATTGTAACATTATTTACCACCACCTTTCAATCTTTTTCAATAAATTATTGATTGCAACTTTGGAGTAAAGATACTTATTAAATCCTGCAAGTATCCACAGAGCAACACTCGATTTTCAAGATGATAGTCTTTATTATACCAGACATTTTTCATACACTTCCTTGTACGGATAGTTTTCTGACAAATTCAATTACAGTTCTTGCGGTTTTAATGATTTTGGCTGCAAGAAATACATACTTCAAACGAAAGGTCTTTATTTGCTGCCAATTGCATTTCGGGGCTGCTCTATGAATCAACTGAATAACAAAAACAGGTTATATGAAAGCATCATCATTTGAAACACCGCTTCATTTGCCCAAAAATGATTTAAGTAAAAGATGACCCACCGCCATGTCGTATTTGGCTTCTTTAATATAGTTCTCAGCATTGCCACGCTTTTCATAGGATATAACTACTTTTTCAGAAAGCAATGTAGTGTTTGTCACAAAGAAAAAGTATTCGTACTCAGAGCCTTCTAAAAGCGGGATATTTAGGTTTTCTTTCTGGTTTCAGCAATGCCTAGAGACACAAACAAACCTTCTGTCTTTCTCCCAGTTATCTAATTTTGTAAACAGTTCTGTAGTTTCTCTGCCTTCTTCACCTTTAACGAATACAACTGATGAATTCGTTGCTTGGGATGCAAGCGTAGAATAACTTTTGGCTTTAATTAAATATTTGCAACCAAGAGATTCTATCGTGTTTCAATAATTTTTTCATCAAAGTAGCCACTATCCATTCGAAATAAAATCTCTAAATCATCTGTTTTGATGTTGGCTACTATTTCTTTGATCATTTCAGATGCAAACGTTATTGTGTAAGCATTGCCACTTTCATAAATCCGGTGATTTAGGCTTTTAATTCGTCGCAAAATGCAAACTGGATATTGTAGCATCGGTTTCTAGTTTCTTGGGATTATATCCTTTTTACGTACCTTCTGATGACCTTCATTGATTACACTACTATCAATATCAATCGTAATGGATGTCAATTTTTAGTGAGCAGTTTTTTAAAGACTTCAAAATTAATGTCTCTAAACATTTGTGTTGTCTAAAGGTGAAGTTTCCTCAAAACCGTGACACTGTTTCAGGTTCTTTTACGGAAATATCAAATTCATTAACGAGTGGATCATTTTGAAGGAGCTTTAGACGTTTCTAGCTTGTCTATACCAATAAAGTGACCACAGATCATCGTCTTTATATGATTCATCTTGATTTTATTTGTGGAGTCATTATCAAATACGAGGTCATTTTCAACTAGATCAAAAATCTCATTACTTTTTGCGTTCTCAAGGAGAAGAAAAAGACCTGCATTTGATGTTAGATTCTTAGCTGTGAAATCAATTTTATTAATCATAATTTAAACCCCTTTTTCTGCTTTTGTTACTATTATTGTACCATATATCGACTCATAAAAGCTGATAATTCAACACATTTTTGAGCATTTTTCTTTCACCCAATGGGTGAAAGCTGAATTTTGAAGGAACGCATATTTATCAATGCTTTGAGGGTGGTTTATAAAGTACTGACGTAGAATCTCAGTAAAACACAGCCAGTTCGGTTAAGATAATGCTTATGGTTCATATCAGATCCTCGAAAAAAAGCAAAAACACTCCGGCGGGATTTTCCGCTGAGTGCTGACTTTAGCAATCGTTATTATGATGGATAGCCACGACGCTTCGTAATAACCGGACTAAATCATGGAATCATGAATTGTTCAAATCATATTTTGGGATATCCCGCCCAGCACATCCTATAATGTTGTACCAGGAACCTTGCATGTTCATTGTATCACATTTGTACACGCGCTTCAATGAAGCCTGGAACTGTTGGATATGGCTTATACGGATCCTGCTCAGAAATCCAAAGCGTCTTTCTTTATCCATCCAGCCACCGCTATGCTCACCAATGCCCCCGACGTCAGTGCCAGGATCCAGACCATGGGAAAACGGTCGGTTACAATCCCCCCGATAATCGTTCCTACAGGGATTCCGGCCATCAGCAGTGTACTGAAAACCGCATCTACCCGCCCAAGGAGTTCATTGGGAACACGGCGCTGGATTAATACGTTCACTGGAATATTGACAAAAGCAATCATCACACCCATAACAAAAGCAGCGCCAACAAATACTCCGATCACAGACATCGGTTCCATTTGCTGCGTTGAAAAAAGAAAGAAGGCGGCAACAATAGATACCAGGGGAAACATCATGATGGTAAAAGCTCCTCGCAAGTCAGCCCAGATCTTATCTCTCTGAGGTCGGACACTCATTGCCAATGATCCCAACAATATGCCGGATCCGATGGCAGCCTGAATGTAGGAAAGATAGATTGGTTCAATTCTCATAATCTGATTGACGATAAACGGAAAATATATGGTCATGATCGGGTTGATGAAAATATTGATAAAGAATGAGAACATCGTAATAATAAAGAGCCAGTTTTCTCTGCGGATATATTTATACCCGTCAATCAGTTCCTTGATTACAACACCAACACCGAGTATCTTTTCTGCCACAATGCCTTTTCCCGCTACAGGCGAAATGGAAATGAACATTTCTGAGAAACTGGACAGCAGGAAGGATATGGCGTTAATCATAAATATTCCCTGAATTCCTACCCATGTATACACAATACCCCCCAGGACAAGTCCAAATATGGATGAACCTGAGTCCACAACGGACTTCATTGAATTTGCCTTTGTTAAATGTTCCGATGAAACAACCATGGGCGTTATGGCTGTCGCTGCCGGATTGAATAGAGCACTGCATAGATTTGTGCCAATGGTAATCAAAAACAGCAGCAGCAGGAAAATCGAATCCGCTGCGCCCAGTACATAGAGGATCCCAGCCATTCCAATCAGAATCCCACGAATCAAATCGGTGATATAGAGAATGCGGACTCGATTCCAGCGATCCACCAATACACCAGCCAGCGGCCCCATGAGCAGGTAAGTCATCATACCGGTGGCCAAGTACAGAGACATGACTGTTCCTGCACCTGTCAGATCCAGAATAAACCAGGTTATTCCCAGGCTGTACAGGGAATCCCCCACCCTTGACACCATTCTGCCTAGAAAAAGCAGAACAAAATTTCGATTTCTGAAAAGACTTCGGGTTCCAGAATATTGCGCCTCCATGGTCATCCTCTTTCCAGTTGATCTATTTTAACGATATATTGCTGACGCCTTCTGCCAGTAAAGAACCGATTCTTTCAGACTATCCAATACTTTTTTGTCGTCTGCCTCGTGTGCAGGAATGACCTCCAAAAATAGAGCGGGTTGTTTTCGGTGGATCAGTTCCAGAATTTTTTCGGCCCTTACTACACCCTGTTCGTTCTCTGATACTTGAAATGGGCGATGCTGATCACTAAGGCCGTCATTTTGCTGAAGATGAATCATACTGACCCATGAAGAAAGACGCTGATACCATGTCTCGAAAAGTCGCTCAGGCCCCTCATTGTTTACGGCACACTGATGCCCTGTATCCAGACACAGAAAAACCGGAATGCTAGCAGACTCATTTACCTTGGCTATCATATACTGGGCATGGTGGATTGTGGCTGTTAACTCTCTGTATACGGGCATGCATTCCAGAACAAAATTCTCGATGCCCACGGCTTTGGCGAATTCGGTAATCGTCTGCATCTTTTGAAGAAATGACTGAATGATTTCATCTTTTTTCGTATCATTGGCAAAATCCGCGATACTCAAGGCTCCCACATGGCCGCCCAGAATGCTGCATTCCAGCTCGCCGGTAAACCATGCAGCTTTCTCATACCACTGTTTCCAGTACTCACGGTCCGATTCTTCATGCGACATCATCAGATTGCTTTGGTATGCCGACAGCCCCGTGAATACAGAATGGATGGATATCCCGGCTTCAGAACAGCTTCTTCGAATAGCTTTCGCTTTCCGAACCAGCTCAGGGATAGGCATTCCCAAATCGATTAAATCCAGAGAGAACTGTACCTGGGAAATGGATAGCTCTTCGGCGATCAGAGCCGCCCAGTGATGCGGTTCTGGCCATCTTTTTACAGCAAAGCAGTTATTGATACCCAGTTGAATGTCCATGGCTGACAGCTCCTTTTTCCAGCTCACATTTGCATTCTCTCTACGAAAAGAAAGGTTTGATAGGAATCTTCGTAGGGAGAGACTGCATCTTCCTGAGGAATGAATACTCTTCCTTCAGGAACACAATTTTCCACAGCGGTCTCCCAGGATGGGAAAATACCTGCTCCAATGGCACCCAGCATCGCAGCCCCCAGTTCCGCACCGTCCACATCCGCAATCGACCTGACGGGGAACTTCAGAATATTGGCTTTCATCTGATTCCAAAAATCAGATTTCGCACCGCCCCCTGACACTCTCATCTCCTGAAAAGAGCACCCAGCCTCAACCAGGAGATCAACGCGTTTACGAATAGAAAAGGCTACACCTTCAAAGACACTGCGGATCATTTCCGGTTGTGAGTGGTTCATAGTCAGCCCGTAGAAACCTCCCTTGACTCCGGGAGTATCTCTCTCACCGTCTGACAGATAAGGGATAAAACACAAACCTCCGCAGCCCACAGGCGATCCTTCAGCATACTTTTCTGCCCTCACATAGGGCTTTGATTTCCACTTTAAAACACCGTTGAGAAACCATTTCACGGCCGCGCCGGTGGTGTTCAGCCCCATTTCCGTACTGAGCCAATTGGGTATGACATGGTTGTAGTGGCCGACGGCAAGATGATCCAGCACAGAAGCTACTGTACTGTTTAAACAGGACGAAGTCCCAGACATTTCACTGATGACTGATGGATCCAATGCTCCGGTTCCCAGGCAGCTGCACTGACTGTCCGCAGCACCGATAAATACGGGTAATCCCCATGGAAGACCCGTCTTTTCTGCCATGGTACGGGTGAGAGTTCCAACCTGCTGCCAAGGTTTCAAGACCCTTGCCGGCAGCATATTTTTGCTCAACTCCACCTTGGTCAATATTTCATCTGACCAGTTTTCATTATGAATATCGTACATCAGTGTCGCATTGGCATGGGTTTGGTCCGTAGCCAGTTCACCCGTCAAGATATACGCCAGATAGTCCGTTGGTTGAACAATCTTCTCGATCTTTTCGAAGCAGTCGGGTTGGTGTTTCTTCTGCCACATTACTTTCGGTAGAATATAGAACGCCCAGGGACTGTGTCCGGTGATCTGGTGAAACCGTTTTGCCCCCATGAGAGATTCTAATTCCTCCGCTTCAGCGACAGCTCGATTATCCTGATAAATCATCGCATCACTGACCAGTCGCAAGGATCGATCCAATGGAACATAGGTCGGACACTGACCCGTAAGTGTTAAAACCAACGGGGTAAATCCTGTGGGAATGCTGTCGACCATCTCCTTCAGGGAAAATGAGGCCGATTTCTCCCAGTCAGCCGGATCTTGTGTCGCCCACCCGGGATGGGGGTATTGCGTCTGGTATGATTTTTTCCCCTGAGAAACGACCCGTCCTTTTGTGTCGTATGCAACGGATCGAACACTGGATGTCCCCACGTCCAGAACCAGCATAAGTTCCTTCATGCAGTCAACCCCGTTTCAATGGTCTTTCCTCAATGATTGCTCATCGAGGATCGTATTCTCTGTACTTTATCTGCCATCTGCCGGACCCGATGAGGATCAACGGCATTCCAAGTATATGCGTCTTCTTTCAACGCTGTTCCCACAATCATCCCATCTGCAATCTGCATGATCTGTTCCAGATTATCCATGTTTACCCCCGTATTGGCCAAGACCGGCGTTATTCGAACTGCCTCCTTGGCTTCTTTCAGGATCGATACATCCACCGGTGTGCCTGCTGCAATTCCGGATACTAAAATCGCGTCGGAATGGAAAAACTCCGCGATCTTTGCACGGTCACCAACCGGTCTGGCCGCAGGCGACAAGGAAAACTCGGGGCAAATGTTGTTGAAGATGGCCACTGAGTCAGCATGAATCTGCCTTCTAAAATCAAACAAAGCAGCTGGATCTGGACTCATCCAGCCCATGTCGCTTTCAAATACTCCGGTAAACACTTCTCGCACAAATCGAGCTCCAACCGCTTTGGCTACAGCTAATGTAGCCGTCGGATCAAAGAGCAGATTCACACCAAACGGTACTTTGATTTCTGCCGATAACCGGCCGATCACGGCTGCCATGGTTGCAGCCTGCACAGTCCCTACATGAAGAGAGTACGGTAGATCTCCTTCATTGCAGAAAATGACCCCATCAATTCCATTATCCTGCAGGTTCAACAAGTCTTGTCGAGCCCGGCTGTAAATGAAACTGTTACCTTTTTCGGGATCATACCCGTTACGGCCCGGCAGAGCCGGCAGATGCACCATTCCAATCAGTGGTTTTTCTGTGTTGAAGATTTGTTTCAGTATACTCATAGTCACCCTCCCGTATGTCGATATGCAATCATAGCCTCGCTGTATGCCAACCGTATCCCAAGGAATCATGATCACGGCTTCTACAGGGCGAGGTATAAATCCGTTACATGAAGATCTTGATTTTTCCATTCAAGCATGTTCAAGCGAATGATCGGTCCCGCTATTTGGATGATAGTATGGGTTGGCTCTTCCCTATCCGATCCGAATCACGATCATTTTCTATCTGGCACCGAAAGCATACACGTATTCCATTCGTGTATGATCCGATCCCATTATCAAGCAAATTCGAGATTGTGAGACCATATCCTTTCTTTAACATTCTATGATTGCATTTTTTCTTTCAGTAGGACATTTCTGGAGAATTTATGACCTTTGAATCATTGATTTTCTGTGGTATAGTAAACTCGACCCTGAAAAAGCGGATGATTTAGACGAATTAAGTAACGTGTGATTGACCGAGGTGATGATAGTGCCCGAAATCAATGATCAGGTAGCAGCATCTCGCAGAGACCCCCGGGAGCTGGAGACGCTGCTTATGGAGATGGATCCCTTCATTCTTCATTCAATTTTTCGCCTTACCCACCGTTTTGCCACGGTTCATGACGATGAGTATTCCATTGCACTGGAAGCGTTTGTTGAAGCGGTCCAGTCGTTTCAGCCAGAAAAAGGGTCTTTCTTATCCTTTGCCTATCTGGTCATTCGCAGACGTTTAATTGATTATTTTAAGTACCAACGACACAAGAACAATGAATTCCTGGTGGAGCCTTCTCATTTCACAGGCGAAAAACCCGACTCTCAGGATGATAATCAACCTTCTTTTCTTCGTTTTTCAGTCCCTGCTCATGTGGAAGATTTCACCTTGAAATGGGAAATCGATTCCCTGCACGATGCACTGAAGCATCAGCATATCAGCTTTCAGGATTTGGCTGACAGTTCACCGAAGTCAGCGAAAACCAAAAACGCATGTGCCCGAATTATTGTCAGGATCCTGAAAGATCCCAATCTCATTGAACAGGTCAAAAAGCATCAGAATCTCCCGCTTAAGTATTTAGAAGAACATCTGCCGATACCCCGAAAAACCATGGAAGCTCATCGAAAGTATATAATAGCAGCTGTCGAGATCATGACTGGCGATTATCCACTTTTGGCAGAGTATCTAGGCCCTGTGAAGGAGGAAATGAGACGATGAAAAGCGTTGTCGTAGAAATTAACAACCAGTACGCTCTGGTTTTAAAGCAGGACGGCTCATTTGTCCGCCTCCGCAATCGCAACTATTCCGTAGGCGATGAAATGGATCTCGCCCCGGGGGCTGGTCATAGGAACCTGCCGTTTATCCTTTCTATGGCGGCTTCCCTGGTTCTTATGCTGACCGTCAGCGCTTATGCGTATTTTACTCCCTACAGCTACATCAGTATGGATGTCAACCCTTCCATCGAGTATACCCTCAATCGTTTTGACAGGATCATTCAGGTGCGTACCTGTGATGTTGAATCCCAGGAACTGGTCCAATCTCTGCATGTCCAGCATTACCATGCTGACACTGCCGTAGAAAAAACACTTGAGCAGCTCCGGTCACTGCAATATCTGAAGGCCAACCAGGATAACATGATGATGATTGCTGTAGCCTCAGCCAATGAAGAACACGCAGCCAAGCTCATGGAGAAAGTATCTGTCACTCTCCGGCAGGCTGCTGAACGTAATCAGATTCGACTGCAAATCCATACTGCCCAGGATACTCCCGCTCGTGTCATGGAAGCACGCCAAATGGGTACTACTTTCGGCAAATTGAGGCTGATCGAAAGACTGCGGGACAGCAGCCCGGATCCGGCGGTCATACAAGATCATGACTGGATCCATTCTTCCGTTCAAGATATCGTGCAGAAAACAATACAGTCCGGGAAGCATAATTCGGGATTTACCGATGGCACCTCCAACGGCAATCAGAATTATGTGCCCGATGACAGCAATGGATCTGTCTCACCCCCTGAGCCGAACCGAGAAGGAGATGGCCCTGGTGCTCCTGTTGATGCTGGAGATGATAAAGGCGGAAAAACCCCTTCTACATCGTCGGGACAATCCTGACCTTGACTAAAATCCTGCCTACTCTGGCTCACATACTCTCCAACCCGACACGACCTTTCTTCAGAAAAGCCCTGCCAAACGGCAGGGCCTTTCATCTGTCCAAACATCATGGGGATAATCACTGATTCATGGGATAATCGTACATAGTGTGAAAATACTCTTCCAGTGTCAAAGAATGACTATAGATATATCGGGCCGCCTCTTTACCCACGTACCGTAAATGCCACGGTTCATAGCTGTACCCGGTGATTTCCTCTTTCCCTTTGGGATAGCGAATGATAAACCCAAACTTGTGTGCATTCTCCTTGACCCAGATTCCTTCCGGAGTGGTCCCAAAAGATGTGAGCAGGCGATAATCGGCGGCTTTCGATGAAATATCCATGGCCAGCCCGGTTTGATGCTCGCTTTGGCCGGGCTTTGCCGATGTCCGATTGGCTACTTCTTCACCCTTTTCTGCAGCATTTCGTTCGAATATACTTTTCTGGGTGGCATAGGAACGATACCCGGAGACCCCATACAGCCGGTGACCGGCATTGTCTGCCGCTTCAAACAGCCTTTCCAGGGCTTCAGCAGCCGGCCTGCGTAAATACCTTTTGGGAATGTCTTCGTCAAAAGAAAATCGAACACGGGGTTTCACCAGATCGCTGGGAGAATAGTCTGCAGCAAGATTTCTGGTTTTGTTTACCAGCAGCAGGATGCTGGAGGTATTGATCACCATCGTTTTTCCGCTGCTGTCAACCGTGGTGGTTGCCTCATACGACAAATCCCCAATGTATCCGTCGTCACCATCATCCACATTATCTTCATCATTCGAATTGTCGGGTGGTGGCTGGGGTGTATTATCTTCTGGTGGTGTTGTCCCTTCATCTGGATCAGTATCATCGGGTTCATCCTGATCATCCGGATTCTCATCCGGGCTCTCACTATCATCCGGAACCTCTCCATTCTGGTTATCATCACCGTTTCCCGGATCGGGTATGGGTGTTTTCTGGCAAGCGCAGATACACACACAGCTGAGAAGAACAATACAGATAAGTGTAGCTATTTGGCGGTATCGATACTTATTCATTCGTTCGACGCCTCCAATCGCAGACTGTCCAGACCGCTTAAAACGCAGCAGCTGTTGCACAGCGTTTTTTCGTTACCCATGGTGGACTGCCCGGAATTTTTGGGGCAGAGAAACCTTTGTTCCTGATTTTCTGCCATACCCGATAAGGCGATTGCCATCTTATCGATCTTGCCTCTCACCACAGAGTAATGCGTCCAGTATCCTCTTTTTTCGCCCACTACCAAGCCTGCCTTCCTGAGAATCTGTAGATGCTGCGAGACATTGGCTTCCGTAACTCCCAGGTGCTTAGCCAGTGTGCCAACACAGCAGTCCGAAGAAAGGAGTATGGAAAAAAGCTGGAACCGCGTTTCATCCGAAATGGCTTTCAGACATTTTTGAAGATCTTTCATTGAACGATCCCTCCACAGTAAACCTTAGCCCCATTATAGCACTGCCAGAAATGATGTCAACGAATCCAAGAAACGAAACGGGAAACTGAAATCAGTTTCCCGCTGGGACAAAGCACTGTCACATCGTATGTATCCTGTCCAGTTACTGATGAAAAGCTGAGCAGGGGCTTTTGCAATCGGAACAAGTCTGACGGCGTCCAACAACAGAAGGCTCACCCCTGATTCCAGCAATCAATGTTTTCAATGAGTTAATCTGGGTCGAATCCCCAGCCGCTCCAAGGATCACGGCTCCTTCTGACCCGCCTACACCGCCGGCTGCCATGAGGGTTGCCTGGGCGCCGGTGAGAATATTAATTGCCTCAATCTCAGTTATAATCACTGCCTGAGGCACCTGGATTTCTGCCAGCCAGTTTTTGTATCCGAATCCATCGTCGATTTCACCGGGTGCAGCAAATGAAACTGCATCTTCCACCGATGGTATGCATTTCTCCAATCCCACCGGGATAATGACATGGGCTTGAGACGCTATCAGATACGGGGTTGCAAAACCCATTGTTCCGCCGCTGGCATGGTTCACCAGTACACCCGTATGACGCTTGCCGTCCACAGCGTTAGCCCCTTTAATGAATACATCCTTTTGCTGTATATCTTTTACGGCTTCCCTGAATCCTACATCCTTTTTTTCCCCTTGAACAAATACAAAAAGAGGCTCACGTTCATCTTCCGGGGAAGTGCAGGGCAGTCCTTCTGAAATGATGCCAAAGCAGTACCGCCACCGGTCAGCCACTGATTTTCCCATGATTTCTTCCGCTATGAAAGTATTGGTTGTTCCAGCAGCCAAGATGATTTTATGATGCAACAGGGCTTCTTTGATCTGAGGGAGCTGCATAACCCCACGAGCGATGAGTCTCTTTGATTCTGAGGAAGTAAGGGCAAATACAAATTTCAAATCGATCACTCCATTCATTATTTGCTGACGCGAACATCCTAAGCCCCTTAGCATATGTAGGGCTTACATTTTTTACTCTGTTTTCAGGGTATCAGGATGCGGTGCTTTGAATATGAAAAATTCCAGATGCGCTTCCTGTCCATTGCGCATATTCATTTTCACATTGTATGGAACATGCAGAATGCTGCCAGCCGGATATTCTTTCTCGTCCTGTTCACCAAAACGTGCTGATAAAACTCCTTGCACGATCACCAGGTACACGTTCGAATTGGAATAGTGCTCTGGCAGTGCATCCTTTTCCCCCAGCACAACATGATTCAAATTGGCATGGGCATCATCCACAATGCGCTCGATGACTTTTTTGTCCGTCAGGGTAAAATTGTAGTGCGTTTCGATCATTCGAGTTCCCTCCTTTCGCCAATGAATCCCATTTCTTTGCTATGATTGAAAAGATGCTTTTCTCGGATTGAGCGAATCAGAGGATCTGCAGATTGAATCTTTCCTGGAATATGTCCCACACTTTCAGGGTTACCTTATCCTTCCATCCTGAGTGAAGCGAAAAATGCTTGAATCCCATACTGATTAATCCCAGGATAAGGCCTGTCTCTTCTGGGAGGGAATCCTTCACAATGAAGCGATAAGGAATCTGCTGCAAGCTGCATCCCAGTGAGCCGGCCAGTTCAATCAAGAATAAGTAAACATAGAATACATGGTGGTTCGGACCCAGATGAAATCTCAGATGATCCCTCTGATTTGATTCTCCTTTTTCCAAGGGATAGAGATCGCCTCCTGTGGTAATCTGCCAAATTCCTTTGCTGCCAGGGGATGTTGTGTTCGGATTGAATCCCAGATGGATTTCAATCGACTGGATTTCGCCGTTTCTCAACATATCTGCCAAATCCTCTTTTCTGGCAGTCAACCCTCTATACGCTCCGCTTGTGCAGGCATACCCCTGATGCCGAATATTTTCAGATTTATCAATCCCATCAAATCTTTTCAAGTCTATAAGTTCTTCTTTCAGCGACGAAACTGACTGTACTCCCCCTTTTCCTGCCAGACCCACTGAATATTCCATTCCATCCGGCGCTTTCAAAGGTCCATCCCAATCTGTGCTCACCACCGCAATACCAGCCAGATCCTTTTGGTTTAACTGGCCGATATGGGTATGGCCTTTTAAGGATATGGCTGAAAAGATCTCCGGGCGGCTGTGCAGATATCCCAGTTCGCCGGCAGTAAAAACCGAGATCCCCTGTTCGATCCCATAATCCAGTATTTCTTTGAGTTTGCTGGCGTCTGCACCAGCCACAATGATAGTCCCCGGTGCAGGGAACCCGACCGTCATGGTTCGATCCACCGGCTCACCCAGCTTTTCATTCTCCAGCTGCTCCAGCAGAGCAGCACAGGCACACACAAGTTGGCTGGCTTCCATCAGATGGCTTATGGCTGCTCCGAGTCCCGTGGTTTTCTGCCCCATGGCACTTAACGCCGTGATGAATCCATCACGGACATCGAATAAATCCGCACCCAGCTCTTGAGCCCGGTAGGCATACCAGGCTGCACACTGCAAACATTCTGCAGTCAGATTCTCAATGGAACGAACATCCATGTCGGGATGTAGATCTTGATGGAATTCCTGGGCAGGAAACTCGGTCCCGACCCGAAGGTCTCCCCCTTTACTCCCCATTTCGATGGTATCCATGGATTGACCATTTTGGAGCTGTTTCACTATAAAGGAGAGCTGCATTGCCCGGTCCTGAAGAGCTTGTTTATTGCTATTGAGGTTGGGATATACCAGAGGCAGCGAACGAATAACCAGATTGAACATTTCCGGATGAGGATCCGCTCCTGAGTATATAGCTTCAACCATATATCTGCTTAACCGCTTCAATTCCATTAGAATGCTGTTCTTCAGAAAATGAATTGCATTCCCTGAAGCACCGTTTTGAAAACTACTTTGACTGTCATGATGCCCATGTTCCATTTTGGCTCCTCCCTGATCTTCTTTGGTCTTTGCCTTGTGGATTGAGTTGTCTTATTCCCTATAATATATTATACTAGAACAAATGTCAGTAACAATTGTTACCAGCAGGGGGATTTGCTTTGTATAAGAAATGGGAGAAAATTCTTTTGAGAATTCCTCTATTCAACAATATTCATATTGATGAACTCCAAACGATGCTGGAGTGTTTGCAGCCCATTATCCGCACTTATCGCAAGGGGGATGTTATTGCCCTGCACGGGGATCGGTACCTGGGCGTCGGAATGGTCCTCTCCGGTTCAGTTTCCATTATGAAAGAGACGGCGGCCGGCAGCAGAATATTAATCGGAATCGCAGAAACGGGACAGATGTTTGGCGAAGCGGCTGCTTTTGCTGGAAATCATCACTGGCCTGCCAGTGTATATGCCCAGGAAAAAACAATCGTCATGTTTTTGCCTCCACATGTCATCGTTGGCGAATGTCCACGCATGTGTGCCAGCCATCGCACCATGATTGTCAATCTCTTAACCATTATCTCATCGCGAGCTCTAACCCTAAGCCGCCAAGTGGAGTATATGGCGATTAAAACCATCCGCGGGAAACTGGCCACCTACCTGCTGGAATTGTATCAAAAAAACGGAAGCAGCACTTTTCTGCTTCCTGTAAAACGCCATGAACTGGCTCAGTTCTTTAATGTCAGCCGTCCATCACTGTCTCGGGAAATGAAATTGATGAAAGAAGACGGACTGATCGACTATCACATGTCTTCCGTCCGTCTTGAGGATATTTCGGGCTTGCAGATTCTTGCAGAACAGAGTTAAACTCTTGCCTCTTTCCAATGTCCGGATCGATATCGAGCCAAGATCAGCCCCGATCGAACCAGCTGATCGATGGCCAAAGCACTCCAGGCCCCTGCCAACCCCCACCCTAGCTGCTGCACAAAGACCAGAGATAAAACGACACGAACCCCCCATATACCGACGGCCGATGAAATCAATGGCCAGCGGGTATCCCCTGCCCCACGAAGTCCTCCAGCCAGTATGAACTGGGTCGCCTGAGCCGGTTGGATCAAGCCGACAATGCGCAGAGCGGTAGTCCCTTGTGAGATGACATCAGGGTTGCTATTGTACAGCGATATTATCTGCGGTCCCAAAACGATAAAGAGCAAACCCATGACCGATGCCATAATCATACCTAAAAACCGAGTCTCATATCCGCTTCTTTCTGCAATATCCGGCCGCTTGGCTCCCAAGCTCATCCCGACCAATGTAGAGGCCGCAATTCCAAATCCCATCCCCGGCATAAATGACAAAGACATGATATTCAAGGATATCTGGTGGGCTGCGTAAGTTACCGTACCAAGTCCTGCCACGATACGGACAAATATGATTTGACCGCCTCGCATGATGAATTGTTCTAAAGAGGAAGGAAGACCGATTTTCAGAATGCGCATGACAATGTCTTTGTTAAATCGGTATCCATCATGAAATGAAATACGGATGATGGTTTTTCCTTGAGTTACAGCATATATAATCATGCCAGCCGAGATCACTCGAGCGAAAGAAGTGGCAATCCCAGCCCCTGCAACACCCAGCATGGGGAACCCAAATTTTCCGTAGATCAGAACATAGTTGCCGATCACATTAATGATGTTGGCGAACATGTTAATACGCATAGGAGTTCGCGTATCCCCGGCACCTCGAAGCACCGACGACAGTCCCATGGAAATGGTATTGAAAATCATCCCGATGCTGACAATTTTAAGATAAATCGTTCCCAGCGGCAGCACATCCGGTTCTGCACCCATAAACCGGATAATGCTTTCAGAGAAAACAAATCCCGCCATGGAGACGACTACACCAAGCAAAGCAATGATCACAAAAGACTGCTTGGCTGTCTGATTCGCATCATCATGGCCGCCTGAGCCCATGAAGCGTGCCACCAGGGCTGTGGTTCCAATATTGAAAGCCTGAAAGAGTGCCATCGCAAAAAAAATAGGCTGGTTACTTAGCCCCACAGCGGAGATGGCTTTTGGACCCATCACCGGTCCCAGCCTACCCACCATGATCATATCGGCGATGTTCACCAGTGAGACGAGAAACATTTCGGTTATGGACGGCCAAGCTAAATTCCACACCAGAGATCGGATATCGGTCCGGCTCATGGTTTCTTTCAGTTCAAAGTTTCGTCGATGCTTTTCCACTGATTTCATCTCGGTTCACATTAGTTTGACTTTCCAGTGCTGCTACCATGGATTCAAGTTCTGCTAAGCTCAGGTGTTGGTAAAAAAGCTCCAGGGCGTTCAGCCGCGCATCAAGCACTTCAGAGATCAGCGCATCGCCCTTTTGCGTGATGCAGATTTCCACCAGCCGTCGGTCATCCTGACTGCGCTCTCTTTCAATCAGATTCAGGTTCTCCAGTCGTGTTATGGTCCCCGATATCGAACTGGCCCCTACTCCCGTCATGGCCGCCAGTTCCGAAAGGCTTGCTGACGGATTCTCCTGCAGGAGCCTTAAAAATCCGAATTGGGGGGCTGTCAATCCTTTTTCGGCGGTTGTTTTACGAAGAACTCGCTGCAGAATGCGCAATATTTCTTCCAATCGAAGCAGAAGATTCCGTTTTTTTTTGCTTGGCAAATCCATCACTCCTACGCATACCTAATAGTTTTATATTAAAACAATCACCGTTTTTCATTATATTCCTCATAATGGAAGTCTGTCAAGGAAAATTTATACCGTGTCCCATGATTCATTCAACAACCATCTCTTGTCCATATCGGAGCATCGACAACAGGCACTTGGAATAGAGACTGCCATCTGTCGATGCCCATAACCCGGGCAGGAAATGATGATTCCTGGTGAAACTTTTTTTTAACCCCATCCGATCATGAAAGATCCTTTGAAAAGCCCCATATGGGTGTTTAGCTGTCTCGATGCTTGAATTCATTCAGGACATCGTGCAAAAAGTCAGGCTGGGTAATCAGATCGTACGCTACAGCACCCATTGCTTTCGCTCCCACAAGAGCCGCGTGATCACCAGCCTCCTGGCCTGCTGCTTCGCGATATTCTTTGCTGTGGCCGGCTGTTCCTACCGGAACGAAGCCGACGTTTAGCTCAGCGGCTGGCAAAGCGTGGCTGACATTTCCAAAATCGGTGGAAGCAGTCAAAGGAGACGGGTCCATGATCTGTATGGCTTCGGCATCCGCAGCATACTGGATCAGCCTGGCACTCAGTGCCTGCACATATCGGGCGTTATCCAATTTCCCCAAATGGTGGATTTCAACTTCAGTTTCCGTAGCCAAAGCCCCCGCATGAAAGCATTTCTCAACCCTTTGGACCACATGATCCACATATTCGCTGTCCAAGGCCCGTACCATGTAATGCAGTGAAGCTTGTCCTGGTACGATATTGGCTGCCTCGCCGCCATCTGTAATGATTCCGTGTATTCGAGTGTCGGGACGGACATGTTCACGAAGCATTTCGATGGCATGCATAGCCAGTAAAGCACCGTCCAGGGCACTACGCCCCCGATCGGCAGATGCCGCAGCGTGACTGGTCTTCCCCCGATATGTGATTGTCATAGAATCCACAGCCAGACGATTCATCCCCACAGCCGTCCGGTCACTTCCATGTATGGCGAGTACCACATCCACACCGGCAAAAGCACCTCGATCAATCATCGTCCCTTTTACCGGAGGGAGTACTTCTTCTGCCGGTGTTCCCATAACAACGACCGTACCGCCGCCATCCTCAAGCAATGGAATCAATGCGCTGGCAGCCCCAAAAGCCGCTGCTGCAATCAGATTATGCCCACAGGCATGACCGATCCCAGGCAGGGCATCGTATTCAGCACAGAACGCAATCGTCGGACCTGGTTTTTTACTTGAATACACCGCTTTGAAAGCAGTGCCCAGTCCGGCGGCTTCTTCCTCCACCGTAAAGCCTTTTTCATGCAATGCCTGAATCAGGTATCGGGATGATTGAAACTCCTGATGACCCACTTCAGGATGCTGATGAATAAAGTGGCTGACATTTAAAACATCTTCTTTGATTTTTTCCACTTCCTGAAACACAACATGCACAGATATCACTCCCTATTTTTCATGGTTTCTCTGATTCAATCCCTACATCGTAGACAATAGCCCTCAATACTTTCATACAGCACGACCGAACCCCCTTACATCCATTCTTCTATGAAGGATTGCTTGAGGTCAAATGCTCTGAATGAAAATATTCTTATTCCGTTCTTCCTTGATGGCACAACTCCTGCAAAAATAATTTCGTAGGGCGAAAATATTGCAGGGTATATGGGCATATGCGCAGAATAAAACCATATGCTCATCTCAAAGGAGGAATAGCAATGGACAAAGTTAAGGTCGGTATCATTATCTGCAACCGCTACCACACCTGCGCGGGGGGAAAATGCCTGCGCTCTCTGCAAAAACGTGAAGGGGCTTTCGCCCGCTACAAAGACCAGGAAGTGGAGTTGGTCGGGTACACCACCTGCGATGGCTGCCCGGGTGGAAACGTCGAATATGCACCGGCAGAAATGAAGAAAAACGGGGCCGAAGTCATCCATCTGGCAACCGGCCTGGTTGTGGGATACCCTCCTTGCCCAAGGATTGAAACTTTCGAAAAATTTATCCGAGAACGCTACGGTATGGATGTGGTGATCGGAACCCATCCCATCCCTCAAAATTACTATCTGACCCACAAAGAACTGGGAACCTGGGATAGTCCAGCCTGGCAGAGAATGATTGAACCCACCATCTGCACCGAGGAAATGCGCAAATCCTATGATTAAAGCTGGCAATGCCAGCTTTTTTCATTTACTCAAGATGAAGCTTTTTCAACTGCTCCGGCGTTGGTACTCCTTGAGAGTCCCAACCCATTTCTTGATAGAAATCTGCAACCATGGCTTCATCGTCCACAGTATTTCCCTGGCATATACCGGAGGAAATGGGTTCTTTGCGGAATTTTTGCGGAAGTGAATCCATTTGCCGGGTCAGACCCAGTCGAATATTCAAGATCCGTTCCAGATTAACTATCCGCTCTCCTGTTTCAATCAAAAGATCCCGATCCACCTGCCAGCCCAATCCGCTGCGCAGAAGTTCAGCAGGATGGGTCAACACAAAATCATTCAATATGCTGAGATACGGAATTTTGCATAACCCCAGAGAATCCAATACTGCGCTGACACTGGCTGTATATCGGACCATACGTCCCTTTCCAGATTCATTGAATCGGTCTCCAATTCCCTCATCTCCGAATATTTCTCGGGAACGTCGCGGATTATAGCCGCATTCCAGGCTAGGATAAGGATTTGAAAAATCCGCTCCCCGGCTGCTGATGCAATAGCCAAGACCGGTACCCTTAAATCCTCGGGGATCCATGGAAGTCATGGCCATCCCCTTGACGTGGAATGCGTACTCTTTGGCTGCCGGACCGATACGTTCTGCAGCCCGCGCAATTCCATCCGCCAGCGTATCCCCCAGCCAGGAAGAGCGGAAAACCGTTTCTCGAATAACTCGCTCCATCTGGTCGGAGTTGCCCCATTCCAGCACTTCTCCTCCTGTCTGCTCAGGATGAAGTATTCCCCGCTGCGACAAATCCATGGCGTAAGCCACCATACTGCCCGCTTCTATGGAATCAATTCCCCATCGATTGCACAGACTGTGCATATAAACAGACACATACACATCGGGATTACCGCACTTGGCACCCCAGGCAGCCATGGGTTCAAACGGAGGGCGCTCTCCCTGATATCCTTTGTTTTTCCCTTGGGGTATGGTGATGACTGCCTTACATCGAACTGGACACCGGTAGCAGGTTTCATAGCGAGTCGGCGCCTCGGCCAGCCTGTATCCATTGGAAGAATCCACATGTTCAAATTGCGTTTGCCGATAATTGTATGCCGGGCCCGCACCAAAATCATCCAGCCATTTCACCTGACCGGAATCGCCAAATGTATGCCACTCATTAAAGCTGTCGTGGGCGGTAATTTTCTTGGCATGCTGAGACGCTGCATCCATTTGCTCCCGGGTTGACAAAAGAGGCTTTCCTTTCCCTGCAATGGCAATGGCTTTCAAATTTTTACTACCCATAACAGCTCCCAGTCCTGTCCTTCCGGCTGCATCACCGGAGCCGAATAAAACGGCTGCAAATCGTACCCGATTTTCTCCGGCAGGGCCGATTACCGCGACAGGAGCTTTTTCATCTCCGATTTCCTTCTGAATCTTGGTTCTGGCAGATATGGTTTCTTCACCCCAAATATCTTCCGCCGAACGAATGATGACCCCGTTTCCAATAGTTATGTACACTGGTTTCTCGGATCGCCCGGTGATGACCATTGCACCGATCCCGTGTTTTTTAAGTTCTACACCCCAGAATCCTCCCACATTGGAATTGGCTAAGAGGCCGGTAAGGGGTGATACGGCAGTTAATTGAACCCGGGACGATGAAACGGCGGCTGTTCCGGTCAGTACCCCTGTGGAAATAATCAAAGGATTATCGGGAGAAAACGGGTCCGTCTTGCCTAAAATAAGATCCTTTGCCAACCAGGCATTCAACCCTCGTCCGCCCAGAAACTCCAGCAAAACATTTTCTGGAATGATGCGGTAATCGACTTTCATGGTTGCAAGGTCAATCCATAATGATCTGAATTCATCCATGTATACGACAGCTCCTTATTCAATCCACTTTTTCTTTCGAAAATACGTCAGCATACCCCCTGCAGCCAATAAGCTTACTGCCCAAAACATCGGATATGCATACGGCCAATCCATTTCGGGTATGTATCTGAAGTTCATGCCGTAGACACCAGTTAGAAATGTCAGCGGGATGAAAACTGTTGAAATGACTGTTAATGTGGTCACTACACGATTCAGGCGGCTATTGCTGTTGGATAGATAGGTGTCATACAGTCCGGTCATCATCTCTCGGTAGGCAGTGACCAGATCGATAATATGATTGATCTGGTTGTCCGAATCCTTGAATCGTTCCTGAGTTGACTTTGCCAGCTGTGGGATGATGCCACCGGACAGTGAACAGACAATTTCCCGCATGGGCCAAACGGAAGTCTTAATCAGCAGAAGGTCCCTTCTCAGCTGCTGAATAACTCCCTGCATTTGAACGGCCTGCTCATTGATAATCTGATCTTCCAGGATTTCCAGACGGTCCTCAATTTTTTCCAGCAGAATAAAATGATGCTGGATGATGGCATCCACCAGCGTATAGAGAAAATAGTCCGCATAACGACGGCGAATCGGCGCATTGTTGGTCGCCAGGCGGCGCCGTACTTCTCCAAACACATCGCCGGGTTTTTCCTGAAATGTGATCACGGTATTTCCTTTCAAAAGTAAACTAACCTGCTCTTGTTCGATCTCCATGGTCTCTTCACAGTAGCTCAGCATTTTTACGGTCAAAAACAGATAGTCTTCTCCTTGTTCAAGTCTTGGTCTCTGGCCAATTCTGAGTACATTGGGCAGAAGATAGGGTTCCATACGAACATGGTCCAGCAGTTCTTTCACTTTCTCCACATTGTGGATGCCGATCAGATTGATCCAGTACGTGTACGGGCCGTCAAATTTAGTTCGTCCGATAACCTCTACGGCTTCCCGTCGATAATTATCCGCATTAAACTGAATAATTTCCACACTGAATTCCTTATTGGCCTCGGATTTTGATGGTTCTTTCTCTTGTGTAGGCTTTTGCGGGTACCTCATGAACCGAGCCATAAACTACCTCCTTGTCCACCGATAACTGCACTTAGTGGAAGAAATCATATCTCTTTCAGAGCGGTTTCCATCTCGTGGATCAGATCATCAATGTGCTCTATTCCCACCGATAATCGCAGAAGCCCATCAGTAATGCCAATGGTTTCTTTTACGCCCGGCGGCAGAGACAGAACAGAACCCCACACAGCAGGGTATGACAATGTGGTCTTTACACCGCCTAGTGTCGGCACAAAATGGATCATGGTCAATGCTCGGACAAAACGCTGAATCGTATCGCGTTGATCCCCCAGATCAAAACTGAGCATAGCCCCGTACCTTCCACCAAGCAGTTCTCCAGCTTTTTTATGACCGGGATGGCTAGCCAGTCCGGGATAGAATACACGCCGAACTTTCGGGTGCCCATGGAGATATTCTGCCAGTTTAGATGCGTTGTCCGACTGCTTTTCTACCCTCAGAATCATCGTTTTCATTGACCGGTGTATCAACCAGGCATCATGGGGGCTTAAGTATGATCCGTAAATCACAATTCGTTCTTTGGCTTTGCGGATAAACTTTGCATTACTGACTATGACTCCCCCGCCTGCATCGTTATGGCCATTGATAAACTTGGTACAGCTATGGATGACAATATCAGCCCCTCGGGTCAAGGGATTGATTAGAACCGGAGTCGTAAATGTGTTATCAACCATGACTCGTGCTGAATGGCGATGAGCTTCCTCTACAACCCTGTCCAGATCAATGACCTTTAATGTCGGATTGGTTAGAATCTCAGTGACGACCAGCGTGGTGTTGGGTTGGAAAGCAGCTGCCAGTTTTTCTGGGTCATTTAAATCCACCAATGTATGCGAGATGTTCATATCTGGAAAATAGTCCCTAAACAGGTTCAGTGTCTCTGAATAAATGTAGTCCGATACAATGACATGTTCCCCCGGCCGCACTGCTGCGGTTATGGCCGCATAGATAGCCGCCATGCCTGCAGAACAGACCACGGCCGCTTCACCCTCTTCTGCAATGGCCAGGGATCCGGCCAGAGCCGTATGATTGGGGGTGTTGGACCGTGCGTACTGAAAGTTTGGCATCTCGCCGCTTTCCATTTTCTCTAGATGATCGAGATCTTCGATCGAAAATGCCGTCGAAGGATAGATGGGCAACGCATCCGGAATGTTGCGCCCTAAATCGACATGTTCCCATGCATGCAGAATTTGCGATTCCTTTTTCTTTTTCATCCCTTACTCCCCTTTCCCGAAGTGTCTCTCTTTCAGCCATCTCACTGCGGCTTCAATCATATCCAGTTCCAGAAAATGGCCCAGTCCGGGAGTTTCAATCATTTGAGCCGTGTTCTCTTCATTTTTCGTTTTGATTCTGTCAAAAAATTCTCTCTGCAGACGCACATCAACCAATGGATCGGAATCTCCGTGAAGGAGCAGGACCGGTCTGTTTCGAACCAGTTCAGTTCTGGAAGCAGGATCCTTCTGGAGAATCACCCTCATCTGATCAGCAGTTGGATCGTTCCCCGAAGGATCCCGTTGGCGGGCAAACGATACCCAATTTCCCGTTCCAATAAAGCTGATATACAGAGAAAACTGCGGGTGGTCCATGAAAACGGCACTGGAGAGAATGCTGCCCATGGAAATGCCAGCCAAAGCCAGATGATCTTTGTCCACATCCGGCCATGTGCAGATCTCTCCAATTACTGCGGGAGCTTCATCCACTGCCTGAAGAACCGTTCTCCAGAAATAGACCTGCGCTGCTCCCTGAGCAGTCAGATCCTCAGAACCCCGTTCACCGTGAAAAGGTGCATCCGGAGCGATCACTCCCATACCTTGAGATGCCAAAATGGAACCCAAAAACAGCTGGTTTTCTTTGTTTGAAGTCCAACCGTGATATAGAAGAAGGGTTGGATATACATCGACTTTTTTTGGTTTTATGTGGAGACATGGGATATGACCAATCATTTTCTTTTCAGCTTCAATGCCTGTAAACATACGATCCCTCCTGCCGTCTTGTGCAGCAATGTTCGAATCCTTTCTTCAATATTATACACATACAGCAAAACTCCTCCCCAAAAAAGCTCTGCCCGCGGCAGAGCTTAGATATGAATAAATTGCTGCTATCCCGCAGGTAGCTGTAAGCGGTAGCTTGGCAGTGGACCGTCTCCAGCATCAGGATCCATTTGAAGCCTTCTTTTCTCATCATAATGAACCTTTGAAGGCTCTCCACAACGAGGAAATATTAGTATCCGGTCAGATTGTGAATGATTTCTTCTCTAGCATCCCGATCCACCGTATGTTTTGGGCGGATGCGAATGTACCGATCTTCGATGATGTCACGCGTCACCTGATAGAAAATCCCCGTCGGTATTGGCTTATCGGTTGACCGATAGTCCCAACGTCGGATCATTTCCAGTGCCTTCTGACGGTCTGCAGGATCGGAGACATCTGCATGCTCCACATAGGCATTGTACTGCTCATACAAGTTGTTAAATGTAATGCAAACCTGCAGCGCATCAACCAAAGCAAATCCTCTGTGGTTGATTGCAGCCTTCAAGATTCTGCGGAAGTGATCCTGCTGTCGCGTATAACTGCGGGCAAGAAATGTTGCCCCAGAAGCCAGCAGAAGTTCCAAAGGATTCATTGAGTGCTCTTTGGCACCATCCGGCATGGTTACCCCAGTAAATGACTGCTGGGATGTGGGAGTAAACTGACCGGTAGCCAACCCATAGGTTCGGTTATTGTGAACAATGACAGTAATATCTGCATTTCGCTTCGCGGCAAAGAGCAAATGTTCCAACCCTTCTGCGTAACTATCACCATCTCCGACAAAGCAGAGGACTGTTAAGTCCGGATTGGCAGCTTTAATGGCCAAAGCGGCCGGGATCGCCCGTCCGTGGAGAGCATTGAAACTGTTGATGTGCAGATAGTCGACAATTTTAGCGTGATTGCCAATGCCGCTGACCAGAACCACGTTCTCCAAAGGAAAACCATTTTCGGACATTTCTTTCAATACATTGTCCACAGCACTTAGTATTTGATAATTTCCGCAGCCCGGACACCATGTAATCGATGCATTCGTTCTCAAATCAGTCATTTCGCCACCTTCTTTACTTGAGATTCCAACTCTTCCAGGTAGAAAGGACGTCCGTCATACCGGCAGATACGGTGGTGTACCGGGATTCCATAGTGAGCCATCAAGTGAGCCAGCTGTCCCTGGTAGTTCTGTTCCACACAGATTATGCGCTTGGCTCCCTGAACCGCTTGTTTAACTGCTTCGGCGGGAAAAGGTGCCAACACCACCGGCTGAATGAATTTCATACCCATTCGATCGGCTATCTCTTCAACGGTCCCTTTGTTGGACCCCCATGTGATTAATACCTGGTCCCCTTCTCCCCGAACGTGGACCGGATTCATGGTTTCCAGTTCTTGTGTCAGATCCGGGATCTTTTTGAATCGTTTTTCAACCACGGCCCGGGCATAACCGGGTTCTTCGCTGGTCAGTCCGTATTCGTCATGATCATAGCTGTTGGTCTTGACGGCCTGGCCGGATAGAGGTGGGAAAGCAAGGGGGGAAACCCCGTTTTCTGCTGCCTTGTACCGTTGGTATGTACCCTTCTCATCCCACGGAACAATCTCATAGGGGGCAACCAGCGGATACCGTTCATGATCGAAACTGTATGCGTTAAGACCCATGGTTTTATCGGTGAGGATAATGCTGGGGATCTGATACTTCCATGCAAGATTCATCGCCTGGGCGGACCAGTAGAAGGCTTCTTCCGCATCACCCGGGGCCACAATCAGCCGAGGAAACTCGCCATGGCCGGCTGTCAGTGCAAAACCTAGTTCGGATTGTGAATTGTAAGTGGGCATACCGGTACCCGGTCCCGCCCTTTGTCCTAATACAATCACAACAGGGATTTCAGCCTGACCGGAAAGACTTAGACCTTCCACCATCAGGCTAAACCCGCCGCCTGAGGTTCCCAGAGCGGTTCGCACACCTAAGTAGGCGTATCCCAGTGCCTGCATAATCACCGCGATTTCACTCTCTGGAAGTGTGACTTGTATCCCCAGCTCCTTTTCATATTTGGCCATAAATTCAAGGATCGGTGAGGTCGGCGTCATTGGATACGCCGTGTATGCTTCCAACCCTGCCTGCAAAAGCCCTAGACTGACCGCTTCACTCCCGGTCCGAACCGGTAGTGATTTGATTCCTTTCTGGAAGGGGATCACTGAATCATGTATTTGCTCAAATCCTTTCTCAACCCAGTAGGTTCGTTCCGTTTTGTCTTCTCCAAATCTTGATGCAGGAAAAGTCGATAGATCGGCTGCATCCATCCCCAACACTCGAGCCATTGCCCCCACCATGATCAGCTGCTCTAGTTTCGGATTGGATGTCTCACTGTCCAAGAGACGCTTCATGGGCAAACCGATGCAGTTTGGATGATCTTCGGGCTCTTTTTCATAGTCTTCTCTGTATAAAACCACCGTTTCTTTATGCCACCGATCCCGATGTTTGTGCAAAGCATCATCATTCATTGCAATAACCGCATCCACTCGCCGGAGACCCCCGCTGATCTTCTTTTTGGCTGCACGAACTTCAACAAACTGGTGGCCTCCACGAATAATGGAGGGATAATCCTGGTTCATGTATACATAATACCCACAAAAGCTCAGCAGTTCTGCAATCATGAGCCCGGATTCCGGTACACCATCTCCGGTTCGTCCACCCATCAGTATTTGCATATCGTCCATATTTATTCACACTCCTTTGGCTGTCTGCTTTCGGCTCGACATTCCGCTTCCTGCGTTCCTTATCTTTACAATTCGCAACCGGGTTACATTCTCCTCTTCTGCTTAATCGTCCGAATATGGCATAAAATTCGATCTTGCTGCATGCTGCCTTCCCTTTCGTAATCGCTGAGAATTTTACTCCACAATTATCTGGCTATGTGCCCGGTCGACTTTTTCTGATGACTCTTTTTCGATCCATTGGCTTTCTCATGGGGTCATGGGCCTGCAGTTATCTTCCATGGTCTCATCCATGTTCTATGTCCAGCTACCCATATATTGGTCCGCTCCCCACAAAGAAGCCCTGACTCGATGATACGAGAAAAGAAGGACTGCTTAGGGCTGTCCTTCTATCTTTTGCAGGTACCATCCATGGCGCGATTTCGAATGTGCCTGATGCCGACTTATCGTGTATGTAGTAACCTCTGAATTCAAAATGCTAGGAAGTTCAGTTTGCTGCCATCTTTACTTCCACGTACTGCTACCCAAAGAAACGAGTCATAAAGCCGCGATACAACCGGTTAAAGCCGGGTATACCGCGAAAAATATCGCCCCACAGATCGTAGTAGTCTCGCTGCTCAATAATGCGACCGTCTTCATGCAGTGTTAAACGGGTGGATCCGTACATGGGTGTGCTGGGCGAACGGCGAAACGACATGGTCATTTTCCAGTCCATCATGATGATATTGTCTGTTTTCACCAGATGACGGACCTCCATCTCCAACTTCTGACAGCGTCGAGTAAGACGCTGACACATCTTGAGGAAAGAATCTTTTCCTTCGATCCTTTGGATAGAATCTTCGAAAACAATATCGGGATGATAGCAAGGGAAAATATGAGACCAGTCCGGTTTTCCATAGGGATTGTATGTTTTGGACCACAATGACAAAACTGTCTCTTCATTCAATTCGATCGGTGCTTCCTGCCATGTCCCGCCGGTTTCTTCAGTTCCTGCCACAATTCATCCCTCTTTCATCCGTTGTTTTGCCGGCCGTTCTACCCGGCTGCTAAGCACGTATGGAAATTCAATGCTGGATAAAGTATTCTCCGAATCGAATCAATACGACGCTATACCTCCGTCGGCACGGGATTCCGTACCGCCAAAATAGCAGCCGTTTTGGCGAAGTATGATTTGTCCTTTCCCAAACAAAAGGGTAGATGGTTCGTAACTCATAGCATGACCTTTCCGTTCCAGTTCCCCTAAAATGTGGAACGGGAAAGCAGGTTCAACGCAGAATTTTTTCTCTGCCAGCCACTGCCAGCGAGGTGCGTCCAGTGCCATCTGAGGGTTCAATTTGAAATCAATCATATTCATGATCACCTGCACGTGCCCCTGAGGCTGCATGTAAGCACCCATTACACCAAATGGGCCTACTGCTTTTCCATCTTTCAGGATAAAACCGGGTATGATGGTGTGATACGTTCTTTTCCCAGGCTGCAAACAGTTATGATCCTCGGGGTTCAGTGAAAAATCAGCCCCTCGGTTCTGCAGAGCAATGCCTGTATCTTCCACTACCGCCCCCGAACCAAAGCTCAGATAATTGCTTTGAATAAATGAAACCATATTCCCCTCTTCATCCGCTGTACATAAATAGACCGTACCGCTTGAATCCGGCTTTCCGGCCTGAAAATCCTGAGCATGACTTTCGATCAGCCGACGTCTTTTCTGGGCGTAGTCATCCGAGAGGAGCTCCTCAACTGCCACACGCATGAAACGAGAATCCGTAATGTACTTCTTCCCATCTGCAAAAGCCAGTTTAATTGCTTCAAACTGTTTATGATAAGTTTCGGGGTCATCTCGATGGTTAAATTCGAATCCCTTTAGAATATTCAGCGCCATTAAGGCCACAAGCCCCTGCCCATTGGGCGGAATTTCACAGATTTGATATCCGCGGTAATCAATCGATACAGGATCAACCCACTCTGCCTGATATTTAGCCAGGTCCTCTTTTCGGATGAACCCGCCATGTTTTTCCGCCGATGCAGAAATCCGATCAGCCAGAGCTCCCCGATAGAAGCTTTCCGCTTCAGAAGCACCGATTTCTTCTAAAGTATTCCCGTGATTGGGAAATCGGATGATCTGTCCTGCATCCGGAGCTTTCCCGTCAGGCATAAAAGTTCGATACCATTCATGAAGAACTTCATCCGAACAGTTCGCTTTCAATCTCTGGTGGGCCTGTCCCCAATAGCTGGCCACCACCGGAGTAACGGGAAAACCTTCCCGAGCATAACGAACTGCTGGTTCCATCAAAATCTGAAAGGGCAGACGTCCGAACCGCTTGGAAAGAGCGCTCCAGGCTGCTGGAGCACCGGGTACAGTCACCGTTTCCCAGCCGAACCGGGGCATTTTTGAGAATCCCCTCCGCTGAATTTCCTCCACGGTCATTCCCTGAGGAGCAAAACCGCTGCCGTTCAGACCATACAGCTTCTGTTCTGATTCTATCCACACCAAAGCGAAAGCGTCTCCGCCAATTCCATTGGATGTAGGTTCCACAACCGTCAGGCAGGCGGCTGTGGCGATGGCGGCATCGACAGCATTTCCTCCTTTCCGGATCGTCTCCAACCCGGCTGCGCTAGCCAGCTGCTGGGATGTAGCCACCATGGCGTTTTTTGCCATCGTGGTGTAGCGGTTTGAAGGATACGTCTGCATGTGGTAATTAAATTCCAAACTGTCTCCCCCTCTCTGAGTCGAACCCAGTATGAATTCCCGGTCTTTATTGTTCCAGATGGATCAAAACTGAGTACTATGCATTGATGGCCGGAGTGAACTCCCATTTTTCCAGTCCTGCACCCAAAATCCGCATACCATTGAGAGTGCTGATCTCTTTGCCCGGTCTTTCGTTATCAAAAAAGATTGACACCAGAGAAAATGCAATTACCTTTCCAGTTTCCATCACTTTTTGAACATTGGCTTTGACGGTTTCAATATCCGGACCACCGAATTCAATGGTATAGTGATCCGGGGTATACCTCCCATCCAGAATGTCACCGTCTATATGGAGATAAATAACATCCACCTGTTCAGACAGATTCTCAACTGCTTTCGCCCATTTGGCCGGATCATTGAATGAGGCAGTATCCAGGTGGGTGATCCTTGTTCCCTTCAGTACTTCGGCCTCCTTACGATCCAGATCACGGGCATCAGTCAGAATGATATCCTGTTCCGCAATCGGTGGCTGTAAACCGGCTGAAACCATCCAGTCTTCATACGCTTTTCCATGACACAAACCTGCGCAGACAGCCAGTGGGGTACCGCCCAAAAGCCCTGATTCGGTGGTCTCCGGCGTATTGATGTCGCCGTGAGCATCCAGCCAGATCATTCCGATCCGGGCATCGGCTCCCAGCACTTTGCGAAGTCCTCCGGCCACGCCAATGGCGTGACTGCACCCTCCGCCAGTCATTAACACACGACTGCCTTTCTGCAGTGCTACTTCTGTCAGCTGACTAATGTGGCCAATTTGTTGTTCATGAGGCTTTTCATCGGTTTCACACGATATTTTCTGCACATCAAAAGGGACTCCTGCTTTGTGGTAGACTCCACAAAGACTGTAATCATCCAACTCTCTCCAGCCTTCCGGTCGAGTCCGGTACGATTCAATTTGCACTTTCTTCTTCTCTCCGTCCTCCAGGAAAAATACTTTCCAGTGGGGATCGGTTTCATCAAATGGAATTTCAATAACAGACAATCTTTCCAGCTTCTGACTCATTGCTGCATCTCCTTTATACGGGAATATGGGTGCATGGGGTTTTTATCAAAAAAAATGGCTTTCCATGGTACCCATGTATGTAACATTTCGCACTAAATGATTAAAACCCTGTTGCTACACAAAATGGCTCAAAAATTCGTAGCCTGAAAGTGATTCGGGGAAGCCATCGTATGGGATGAACTACATAAAAAATCGCCGTAACAATGAACTCTTGCGGCGATTTACGAAAATCTACATTCAGGTCTAGAATTCTTTGGATCGATAAATATGAACAGATATATTTAACGAGATCCATGCCAAAACCAGTGCAACCAGCGGAATAATGAAAGACAAAAGATCCACATTCAGTCCGCTCAGATCCAGTCCGATTCCCAATTGAGGAAGCACCATAACCAGCATCCAGGGCAGGAGAAAAATCACTATCATGACCAAACGCCCTTTTTCGACACCTAACTTGAGAATGATTGGCAATATGATCGAAGACATGAATAGACCTGTGGTGAAACTGGTGACTCCGGCTACCAATCCTTCTGTGGCAGATCGTCCCAACCATCGGGCAATCCCTGCAGCCAGAAGAGAGCCGATTGAGGCGGCAGTCCAAGACAACAGATAGCGGGAAAAAACCAAATCCCTTCGGGTAATGGGCATAGCTAACGCGTATCTTTCCCAATTGGCACGTTCATCGTAGGCGATGGCGCTGAGAGGAATCAGCACAGAAAAGACCGTCATGGCACCTATGAAAAAAGAATGATCACCGTTTCCTACCGCAATCCCCGTCCAGATCAGGATAATTAGGATGTAGATGCGTCCCTGTTGTTTTAGATTGAGAATGTCTTTTAGTAACAGCCCTTTCATTTAGTATCCCCCCTCCCGTAATACAACATGATGTTTTCTATGGTAGCAGGATCCTGCAAGTAAAGTCCGCCTACCTTATCTCTCAGCGCCAGCGCCTCAGTCCCAAACCGATTCCTTCTGACTCCGACAATGGCCTGAGGGTCCACATTGGCGAGCTCCTGATCCGAACATTTCAAAATGACAAATCGATCCAGTAAATCATTTTTATCTTCACTGAAAAGTACTTCCCCATTGTGAATATAAGTAATGTAATCACAAATCTTTTCCAGATCGCTGATGATGTGCGACGACAGCAAGATACTCTTGTTTTCGTCTTGTATAAAGTCCATAAAAATATCCAGCATCTCTTCTCGAACCATTGGATCTAGACCGCTGGTTGCCTCATCCAGAATCAGCAATCGACTATCGTGAGATAGAGCCACGGAGATAGCCAGCTTCATTTTCATGCCCCGTGAAAATTCTTTTACACGCTTGGTTTGCGGAAGAGAAAAGCGCATCAGAAATTCACTGTATTTCTGAGAATCCCATGTCCTTTAGCAATTTTTCATAATGCGGTTGATATCATTGGCATGGACATTCTCTGGGAAGGAGCTTTCATCCAGAACAACTCCGATGTGTTCTTTGATCGAGTTGTTGTTTCGATTCAGCGGTTCACCGAATATGGTAATCTCTCCACTGTCTCGATTGATCGTATCCAGAATTAATTTGATCGTGGTGGTTTTACCCGCACCATTTTCTCCAATAAATCCCATAATGCTTCCTGGCGGCAGCTGAAATGATACCTGATTCAAATGAAATGTCCCATAATCCTTGGTAAGATTTTTTACTTCCAACACTTGATCCATCTTTAAACCTCCTCATACATGAGAGTCAGCATCATTTTCAAGTCATCCAACTTCAGATCGCAGCTGACGGCTAGATCGATGATCTCCTGCATTCGATTCTCAATTTTCCGCAGGTATTCCTCACGAATCATCTCAAGATTCTGAGCAGCTACAAAACTACCTTTCCCAGTAACTGTTGTGATATATCCGTCTCGTTCCAAATCTTCATACGCTCTTTTCGTTGTGATCACACTGATGCGCAGCTCTTTTGCCAACAATCGCATTGATGGCAGTAAATCCCCCTCGTGCAGCTCTCCACTGATAATCTTTTCTTTAATCTGGCTGCTGATCTGTTCATAGATGGGTTTACCGCTGGAATTACTGATGATGATATTCACAGGAGGACCTCCTTTCGCCACATACATATTGTATATACATAATATATACAATATGCACCTTCATTGTCAACAATTTTTCCATATTTTTTTGCCACAGATTCTATGCACAAACAGAACCTGTGAATAGGTTACCAGTATCAACCTCTTCACAGGTTCTGTTCAGAAATATATTTATGATGGATGCTTTCTCTGTGATCTTACTCCCAACTTTTCCGATTTTGTTTTCCTTTATTCTGAGTTCCTTACGTACTCAATATTTCCATCGATGACGGTCATATCCACCTTCAGCGTGTGAATATCCTGGGGCGGGATGGACAGAATATCCTGATCCAAAACGATCAAATCAGCGAATTTCCCCAATTCCAACGACCCTTTTCGATCATCCTCAAATGAAGCGTATGCTCCATGTAATGTAGCACATCGAATGGCCTCCATGACGGTAATGCACTGCTCCGGGTTCTGCTGTTCTCCGGTTGCCCTGCACAATCGATTCACAGCTCCATCCAATGTTGTTATTCCCGGCGGACTCTCGGAAGGAGAATCGCTGGATATGGACACCCGAATACCGGCATCCAGCATGCTGCGCAGCGCTATCAGGTATTTCATACGCTCATCTCCGTAAAATCTGCGGTAATTGGACCCCACGGTGACCAGCATACCTGAATTCAAGGATGGACAGATATTCATTTTTGCCATGCGCTGGATCATGGATGGGTCCACCAGTGTACAGTGTTCGATCCTGTGCCGCAAATCCGGCCGGGGATGGACTTCAAATGCTTTTTCATATCCATCCAGCATGTATTCAATGGCCAGATCTCCGATGGCATGTGCCGTAGCCTGGCATTCTGCTTTATTCAGGTAGGAAAGATACTCAACTACCTCTTCGCGTTCCCACCCTCAAGCTCGGATCATGGCAGAACGGCTCACGGGTTGCACATGATGGAGCCGCCGATCCCCCATCGATCATAAATTTACTGGATCCTACCCGGAAATGGTCATCCCCCAGCCCGGTCATGAATCCCAAAGAGATAAAATGCTCATTGTCTTGAGCTGAAAAATTCCTGCCGAAAATGCTGTGCAGCATCATATAAACGCGGACCTTGAAAATCCTGTCTCGACACAATTTTTGCATTATATGGTAGGAAGGGGCATCCATTTCGCCGGCATCATGAATGGAAGTTATCCCTGCCTGAAGAGCTATTTGCTGTCCCTTCAAGGCTGCCTTTTTTTGCTGCTTTTCGGTGTAATCCACACATCCCCACAGTTTGAAATGGGTGTGCCCGCGGACCAGACCGGTCAAATGTCCATCGACCACTTCAACCTCATGTTCCGGAAAGCGAGCCGCATCTTCCGCTGTATAGACCCCTATATGTGCCAGAGCCCGTGAATTATAGGCGCAGACATGCCCTCCGTCGGTCATACAGTGCACCGGGTTATCAGGGGCAATACGGTCCAGTTCTTCCAGTGTAGGAAATCGACCCTCAGGGAAAAACGACGGATCGTACCCCATGGAGGAAATCCATTCTCCTGGTTTTTTTCGTTTCACGGATTCTGTAATTTTCCGCAGCAGCTCTTCCAGTGAGGGGCAGCCGAATGTATCCATCATACCATCATCCGGTTCATTCCCGATTAGTCCGGTTAGAATGGGATGGTAATGGGAATCCACAAATCCCGGAAGAAGCGCTCGCCCTTTCAAATCAATGATCTGGGTAGAACTATCCACCAATTGATCAATCTCAGCATTGTCACCAACAAATACAATCCTATTCCCTTTGATGCCCAGTGCCTGGGCTACCCGATCCTGATGATCCACAGTAATGACTGTACCATTTCGGAATGCCAGATCCAGATAAGAAAAATCAAATGATATGGAACCGGTGTTTTTGTCCTTCCCCATATTTGCCATTGCCATCGCCTCCCGTTTTCCCTGCTGCGTCCACCAAATTTTCATCGAAAAAATAAGAATGACTGCACAGCGGATATGAAAAATCCATATCGCTGTCAAATCCTACCGGGATTTTCTGTACCGCCATCCATGCTATTTCGGTTCTGCTTACTATCGGTACTGCTGTACCTTTTCACCATCCTCATATTCTTCTTCCTCGCTCAAGCAATTTACTGTGTGAAATTGCATTGCATTCACAAGAATGGAGAGAAAAAAAGCGACCGCTTGTCTCCAGCCCTTCTTCCGATTCCAGGATTCAAGCGGTGCTCCAAGGTTGTGACTCATTCCAGTTTGATAGTGATATTGATCGATATCATGGATTGCGATCCGGCTGATAAAACTACATTGTCGCAAGCATTTTAAACATCTCTACGGCTATTTCGATATTGTCGTCGCAAAAATCGTACGCGTAAGTATGAATCTGGGGGTAGTCTTCACCATTCCCGATATAGAAAATGGTTCCTTTGGTTGCTTTCAGATAATGTCCGTAATCCTCCGATCCTCTGCGAGGATTTTTGCTTTCCAGTAAGGGATAATTGAGTCTTCGTGCTGCTTCACGAACCTTGTCCGTGGAATCCGGATCATTGACCGTATCCGGGAAAGTATCATTGTAACTGAATTTTACCTTGATATCCTGCTCTGCGGATAGCTTTTTGGCCAATGCTTCAATGTTGTCCCGAAGTTTGTCCATATCAGCCAGATAATGAGCACGGATGGTCAGCAGCAACTTCCCTTTGCTGGCTGATATTCCAAATGCTCTTTCACCAATAGCTACCTGGATTATGGTGCAAAGAACCGGTCCATCGTTATTCTCCAGAGCAATCAGCCCGGGACTAGCTTGAATGATTTCTGCAATGGCATAAGCCGGGTTGACTCCCAGTTCCGGTTGGCTGGCATGGGCCGGTTTGCCTTCCATTTCAATGGTCATACCGGTGGATGCCCAATGGGCAGTTCCATTGATCACGCTGATGGAGCCCTGTGGGGTTCCGCTCATATTGTGAAAGGCAAATATTTCTTCAATATTGTTTTCCTTGATAAACACCACGCATTCCGCGGCTCCATCTCCGGTTTCTTCCGCATGCTGAAAGAGAAAAAAGATATTCTTATCGGCTCCGATCTGGTCAATTTCCAGGGCGAATCCGGCCAGACTGGCCACATGTCCGTCATGGCCGCATTTGTGGGCTACACCTTTGTTTTCAGATGCATAGGGGAGATCTAGTTCTTCATCCATCGGTAGTGCATCGAAATCTGCTCGATACGCAATGGTTTTCTTGTCATTGCCGGCATGATAGATGGCGTAGAACCACAGCCCTCGATCGACAATCTCCAGCGAAGTGTGCTTTTTCAAAAAGTTCATCAAATGCTCTTTTGTCCATGTCTCGTGGTTGGAGACTTCCGGATGTTGATGAAGTTCATGCCGCAGCTGAATAGCTAGCTCATTGTTCTTACTGTTCATTGTATCATCTCCGTTTCAGTGTCTTTGACATGCAGAAAGCTGCAGTCATATCCGAATTGCCTTGCATACTCTTCGATCTGGTCTCTGGTGGGATAAGACGGTATGGTTCCCATCCGCTGGACGGTATATGCCGCATACAAATTGGCCCAGCAGCTTGCTTCTTCAAGAGTCCTTCCACCCAGTAAAGCAGCAACCAATGCAGCCCCAAATCCATCTCCGGCCCCTGTAGTATCTACGGCCTCAACCGGGATTCCCTGGCAAGTCCAGAAATGGTTCTCGTCCAGCCCTGCCGCTCCGCTCTCACCCAAGGTCATAATGATCTGCCGGCATTTCAGCTTCCTCTGCAGATCATCCAACAGATCCTTGTGACTGATCACGGATCTGGCCTCACCCAGCAATCCAACCGCCTCCACTTCGTTCACCAGCAACAGATCAACAAAATCAAGACTTTCCATGGGATTTTCAGGCAGTGGACTGGGGTTGACAACGGTATACATACCCCGTTGCTTCCCCGTTTTTGCTGCTAACAGGGCCAGATGTTCGGGTATTTCAAACCCTGTCATGAGTATCTTAGCATCAGGAAACTTCTGTACACCTTGAATGATTTCCTCCTCAGTCAATGCTCTTCCGCTGCTTCCGCCATTAATGATTGTGCTTTTGCCGTCCTCATCCAGCATGATCAGGCCTGTGCCTGTGGATACATGGCTGCTTCGATACATGCTGCTCACATCAACGCCGGCTTCCGACATCCACAGCTTACCCAGATCACCCCACAAGTCTTCTCCGACTTTGCCCACATAGGCAGCCCGGATTCCCAGTCTTCCCAGTGCAATGGCCGTATTGGACCCCTTCCCTCCATCTTGCTCTACGCGCCAGCCCCAACCCCGGATTGTCTCCCCCTGGACCGGCAGACGGGGTATATGCACATACTGTCCAACGCCGTGGCTGTTGACTACAACGACTTGAATGTTGTTCATTGTCTATCCCCCTAGACCAGCTTGCTTTGTCCTCTGTGAGGAGGCTGGGCTGTATTGCGATCGCAGAACAAAATCACTTCCGGTATATACTTCGGAAACAAAGTTACCGGATATTCTACCGTGGGTTCGCTAAACATAATGATTCTGACGATGGTCTTTTTCCAGTCGCCGGTTGTAATCATAAACACAGCTCGTTTCGCTGTCAGCATGGACTTGAATCCTATGGTCACCGCCATAGGCGGCACAGCCTCAGAGAGCCCTCCCCAGGATCGCTGGCTCAGTGCAACGAGAGTATCATCATTGAGATGAACGACTCGGGTTTTTGACTGAGCGTATTCATCTTCCGTAATTGAGTAGTAAGGAGAGCGGGGGGCTTCACAAAATGCCACCAGTCCTTTGTACCCGACCCCTGCCCAGACCGTATCCACTCCTCCTAGCTCCTGAACTTTTTTGTCCATGGCATCCAGATCAGCTACCCGGGGCCAGATTCGCTGTTCATCCGGCACAGTAAGTTCCGGGTCTATCTTATGGTAGAATCGATGAAGCATGGTACCTTCCAGACTTTCATAGGTATCTGCCACTGGAAACGGTCGTGTTTGCCAATCCAGGAACTCATCCATGTGAAAGACCCACAGATTCTTTAATGAGATCTTTTCCCTGTTCACTCGCCCAATCAGGTACTCATACTGGTCCATCGGACCTGCTGGAAGAACCCATTTGGTTCTGACTCCTCGCTGATTATTCTGGATCAACTCCTCAGCCATCAGGTCGGCAATGTGTCGAAACACTTCCTGCTTATCTTCATGCATCCGCACCTGGACTTTGGAATCCGGATGCCCTGCAAGTTCATCGGCAGGGATCTTGCACCAGCGAAACAGGTCTGCTTTATCAATCTGATATGTCATATGGCTCCCTCCACAGCTGCGTATTCCCATATACTTTCTCGAAACGTCCGTGGATTCCTTCGATTTACATGTTCCCTTGGGTAAAATCCATTTCTTTGGGCGTTCAACCTGCAGAATAAAAATAACCGCTGAAGGTCAGCGGTTATGGTAGAGTGTCGTTCGATTCAATGATTTAGCCTTTTTCTTTCCACGATATGACATAGTATGAACCCAGAATAAAAAGACCGATCGCCTGAGGAAACAGCCAAATCTTTTCTCCGGCGGTTGTCAGGATCCATTGAGAAGAAGAACTTGAGCTGCTATTGTTCTGAATTTCCTCCAGGTAGATCTGCGCTGCCTCCCTGGCTTGCTTGACACCAATCTGACATTGAGGGCGAAGTAGTGGGCAATGTTTGCTGCAGCCTGTACAGATCAGTCCGTCCAGATAATTCTGTACCGCTTCTTCACTGGCCGGATCGGAATCGATACTTTGACCCGCTTCAGCTAAGGGCGTGTCTTGGTCGGGTATTAGAAGAGGAGAATTCCCGGTGGCCGGTGATGCCAGGACACGGCCATAATCCATGACCACCACTGCCCGCAGCCCGGCAACAATCACAAGAACAGCAATCAAGCGACCGACCCGGACAGAACCGGTCTTCCCAATAAATGCCCATTTGTTAAGGATAAAAACCCTCAGCGCTTTCAAGTGGACCCCGATGTGGATTCCAGCAAGAAGGACTGAAAGATATGCTGTGCTGTGGTGAGTCGCAATCAGCAGTCTGGAGTCGCTATACAGGAATTGATAGGGCAAGGTTCGGGCGATCAGTAAGCCGGTAATTACAGCAATGCTGCAACTGATCGTCAAGCCGAATCCCAATCCAGCCATCAGATTCATCTTCCAGGAAGCATACGATGATCGAATACGTGCTGCTGCCGCTTTGATCCATGGTCGGTGGACGAGGGTATGATACACCAGCAGGATTCCTACGCCGATTCCCAATAGCTCGTGTATCTGAATACCCGAAAAGGAAGTATCCATCAGGTATATCAGCCCTGAAAGAAGAAGTATATCCAGCATAATTTTCTTTTGCATGTTTTTCAAAGGAATGCCTCCTCCTCAGCTGAGAATCCTGTTTTCCCAGGAGCAACTAGACTGAACACTTGACCATTGAATTGACTAAAGTCCTCAAAGCGACTTGAAAAAATGAACGAAATAAACCGCAGACCAGCGGTCCACGGTTGCATTCATTGGTGCGGACGGTGGGACTTGAACCCACACGAGATTGCTCTCACATGCCCCTCAAACATGCCTGTCTGCCGGTTCCAGCACGTCCGCATAAGCAAAGTTCACTACACATTATACGCGTAGTCATTCATAAAGTCAATCCTTGCCCCATAGGAATCCGTCTGTCGGAGCAGTTCATCCAGCCCATATTTTCAGGATCAGATAGAACAGAATCAGGACCCCCATTAGCACCAAGGCAGCAGGCACCATGATTTGAAAAGCAGCAATCATGAAAGCCGCGATATCTGTCCAATCGAGTTTTGGACGGTCTTCGTGACCCTTTTCACCTTTACTTGGATCATCCATTCTGACCTATCTCCTATTATTTATCATTTCTCTTAAACGACTGCTGGGAGTCAGACCGGGGATTCTGCCTCGTTTGGCTATATCTTTACCCCCAATCGATTTCAGATCCATGGTCATATCAATGGGCGGTGAACCGGATATGTAGCTGCCAACGCCAAACGAGTCGGCCCCCGCTTCTTTCAACAGTCGGATCCGCTCGGGCGTGATGCCTCCTGAGACAAAAATTTTCACATGGTGAAATCCCTCTTGATCCAGCCGGCTTCGAACTTCGCGAACCAAATCCGGCGTGACACCGCCTCGTTCGCTAGGGGTATCCAACCGGATTCCTCCCAACTTTTTGGAGAGGGCTTTGGCCACCCGCAGTGTTTCTTCGGCTTCATCTTTGAAAGTATCTACAAGGATCAGTCGAATAGCATCCGGTGGAAGAATATCGTCGTAAATCTCAGCTACTTGTACAGTATCTCCCACGATCAGAAATACTGCGTGGGGCAGTGTTCCCATGGGTTCCTGCTCCATCAGTTTAGCCCCCAGGATGCAGCTGGCTCCATCTGCTCCTCCGATTATCGCAGCTCTCTCCATCACCGGTGCCACAGACGGATGAACATGCCTGGCTCCAAATGATAGAAGACCGGCTCCCTCTGCAGCCATGGCGCATTCATGAGCTGCCGTAGCCCAACCGCTGGAGCTGGCAAGAATGCCCAAAATGGCAGTTTCGTGGATCCCGAACTCCTGATAAGGCCCCTGAATTCGCATAATCACCTCTTTGCTAAAGAACCGATCCCCTTCTTCCAGGGACCATATTCGCAATGGTTTTTCCTTAAGAAGAGTCATCACCTCATCGATCCCAGCCAGAATACCTTCTTTTCGAGAGAATATTTCCGCGATTACTTCTGTATTCTCTTTACCACAAGCCCTCAGTACCTCATTGGCTTTCACAAAATACACATCAGCCGTCAGACCGGACATGATTTCTTCATGTGTAGCAGAATGGAAAAGACGTCCATCATCCACTTTGAATCTCTTTACATCCTGCATCGTTTGAATATCTTTTACCCTATCTTTCATGCGATTCATCCTTCCTGTTCAGCTGTCTCCATTGTGATATTAACGCCAAAGATTCGCCAAAGATTCAGCAAACCCTTTTCATTCATTCAACATACAATTTGTGATACCGATGGTAATCCTGCAGGACCTGCCGGACATATTTTTCAGTTTCGGCAAAAGGGATCCGGTCAATGGCAGCTTCAGAACCATCCCAAACTCCATCTGCCAGCCAGGCGGCAACATTGCCTCTTCCGGCGTTGTAGGCTGCAAGCACCACCGCTGTCTGATTATAAAACTGCCTTTGCAGACTGGAGATATACCAGCTTCCCATGCGAATGTTGGTATCCGGGTCCAGAAGATTTTCTTCACTGAAATCCGGTATACCGGTCTGTTCTGCGATCCAGCGGGCTGTGTCCGGCATAATCTGCATCAGCCCCACTGCACCTTTGGCGGATATGACCTGGGACCGGAACCGACTCTCATTGCGGATGATGGCTGCCACCAGCATGGGATCTACATCCAGATCGCGGGCGTGTCTTTCAATTTTATCCCGAAAATGAATGGGATAAAAAAATCGCTGCGCCCAGGATGCATTTATTATAATCAGAATTCCGATGCTAATCACGACCAGTCGTACCAGCCATACAGCAACCCTATTTCGAATCTTCACCATGGCTGTTCTCTCCCTCGATCACCGGTTCGTTCTGATTTCTCAGATTTCCTTCGACTGCATGAACCAAACGCCTGACTTCCTCTTCCAAATCTTTCAGGGTCCCGGAGTTATTGATCACTCGATGCGCTTTCTTGATCTTCTCCTCCATAGACATTTGGGCAAGTATTCGATTCTCTGCTTCTTCTGCAGTCAGCTTGTTCCGCTGCATCAGCCGGCTTTTCTGTGTTTCCGGTTCGGTATAGACAACCCAAATCTCATCCACCGGATAGACACTGCCGGATTCAATGAGAAGCGGTATCTCCAGCACCACCAGATCATTGACAAGCAGCGCTTCATCTAGCTGCTGGAATATTTCCGCTCTGATTTTTGGATGTGTGATTTCATTTAGCGCTTTTCGAGCATTCGCATCCTGAAAGATGATCTTGCCCAATGCACCCCGATCGATGGTTTGATCCTCATTCAGAATGCAGGTGCCAAAATGACCGATGATTTCTCTCCAGGCAGGTTTACCCGGTTCGACTATCTCTCGGGCCACCTGGTCGGCATCAATCACAACAATTCCCATTTTCTTAAGAATGGCTGCGACAGAGCTTTTTCCAGTGGCGATTCCACCGGTCAGTCCAATAATTAGTTTTCCTTTCAACATTTCCATCCCTTTCACACGTTCATTATTTGCTGAGGAAACGAATGGCAGACTGAACCAGGATTTCGCAGCCCGTAGGCAGTACATCTTCGTCGAAGTTGTATTGGGGATGATGAGCCTGCCCGGTATTCTTCTTGGGATTTCCAGCTCCCAAAAACGCAAAGGATCCGGGTACCTTCTCCAGATAATAGGCAAAATCTTCGCTGCCCATAACCGGATGGGGAGGATACACAATATTTTCATCACCCAGTACGCTGGCGGATACTTCATGCAGAAGCCGCGTCACCGCCGGATCATTCATAACAATGGGATAACCCAGCCGGTATTCGATTTCGTAGGATGCCCGCAGCGCTTCTGTGATACCGCGGATAATCCCTTCAATGCGCTTGGGAAGCATTTTGCGAATTTCTGGATCCAGGCTACGCACCGTAGCCCCCAGTTCTGCCTGCTGAGCAATGACATTGTTGGCACTTCCGGCATGGAAAGTCCCAACAGTAATGACTGCCGAATCGACAGGGCGAATTTCTCGGCTGACAATGCTCTGCAGTGCTGTCACAACATGAGATGCTGCCAGAATCGGGTCGATGCAGTCCTGGGGCGACGCACCGTGCCCCCCTCGTCCAATGATTCGAGCGTTAAAACTATCAGAAGATGCCATCATGGGCCCTTCTCTCAACGCAATGCTGCCAATGGGCATACTGGCCCAGATATGAATTCCCACTATGGCATCCACAGAAGGATTTTCCAGGGCCCCTTCTTTTACCATGACCCGGGCTCCTCCGCCATTGACACCCTCCTCCGCCGGCTGGAAGATAAACTTCACATTTCCATGAAGATCTTCTTTCATTTCTGACAATATTTGGGCAGCTGCCAGGAGCATTGACACATGGCCGTCGTGACCGCAGGCATGCATCACGCCGGGTGTTTTTGAAGCGTATGGCAGGTCGGGATTGTTTTCATCCATTTTCAAGGCATCCATATCGGCTCGCAGGGCGATGGTTTTCCCGGGATGACCGCCCCGAAGGAGTCCAACCACTCCAGTTTTAGCCACTTCCGTCTGCACTTCGATACCCATGCTTTGAAGCTTCTTCGCTACGATTCCAGAAGTACGTACTTCTTCAAAACCAGGTTCCGGGTGCATATGTAAATCCCGACGAACATCAATCATTTCTTGCTTCATTTCCTGGGCTCTTGCATGAATCCGTTCCAGCATCTTGTCTCCTCCTTCAGTTTAGCTATGCTTTTTTCACATCGTACCAGTTGGGGCCAATCCCCACGTCAACTTTTAATGGTACCGCCATCGGGAAAGCATTCTCCATTTCTTCGGTGACCAGCCGGGACAGCTGGTCTAGCTCCTCGGGCGGCGCCTCAAAAATCAATTCATCATGAACCTGCAGAAGCATGCGTGCCTTCAGTTTTTCTTTTTCCATCCGCTTTTGCACATGGACCATGGCCATCTTGATGATATCGGCAGCGCTTCCCTGAATAGGGGTATTCATGGCTGTTCTCTCGGCGAAGGACCGAATTGTATAATTGCGACTGTGAAGGTCCGGCAGGTATCTCCTGCGTTTGAAGATGGTGGCTACATAACCGTTTTCTCTGGCTTCCTTTATGGTGCGGTCCATATATTCCTGCACTTTGGGATATTGGGCAAAATAGTTTTCAATGTATGATTTTGCTTCTTCCCGGGTGATCTTAAGATTCACAGACAGACCGTAGTCACTGATGCCGTAGATGATGCCAAAATTCACTGCTTTGGCCTTCCCCCGAAGCTCGGGTGTTACCTGATTCAAGGGGACTCCAAATACTTCCGAAGCAGTTCGTGTATGGATATCTTCGTCCTTGAAAAACGACTCCCTCAGAGTTTCATCTCCGCAAAGGTGTGCCAGCACGCGCAGCTCAATCTGGGAATAATCCGCCGCTAGGATCTTCCATCCCTTTGTCCCGGCCGTGAATGCTTTTCGAATCTCTCGCCCTGTTTCTGACCGGATCGGAATATTTTGAAGATTGGGCTCTGTGCTGCTGATTCTTCCTGTAGTCGTCACTGTCTGATTGAAAGTAGTGTGAATCCGCTGGGTTTTTGGGTCAATCAGAGTCAGCATACCATCCACATAGGTCCCTTTGAGTTTTGCCAGCTGTCGATATTCCAGAATCAAGGATGGAATCGGGTGTTTTCGAGACAGATTCGTCAGAACTTCCACATCGGTGGAATATCCTGTTTTTGTTTTTCTCCCAACCGGGAGCTTCAGTTTCTCGAACAGGATTTCTCCCAGTTGTTTGGGTGAATTGATGTTAAACTCTTCTCCAGCCTGCAAATATATTTCCTGCGCCAAACTGTCAATTTTCAGGTCCAGATCTTGTCCCATCTGGATCAGCTGCGCTTCATCGATGGCAATTCCAGCCATTTCCATGCCTGCCAGGATTCCCGCTAGAGGAATCTCCATTTCCTGAAGAAGAGGAATCTGGTCATACTCCCGGAGTTTCTCCAACATGGGAGCAGCCAAATAATAGACCGTTTCAACCAATCGCGGTGATTCTCTCGAAAGCACGTCAAGACCGAACTCACGTGCCAGTTCCGGCAGAAGATATCTGTTTTTCCCGGGATCCAGAAGATACGCGGCAATTTCGGCATCGAAAACGATCCCCTTCAGAATTATCTTTCTCTCCGCCAGATGCTTGAAAATCCGCTTCATCTCCCAGGTGTATTTGGGCGCCTCTTCATCTTCTGCCCATTCTTTCAATAGACGCGTTTCCGCCTCGTTGGATTCTTTCATCTGCCATTTCAATATTTGAACTCCATCCGATAAATAGAGACTGTCTTCGTACCCGTAGATGGCTGCAGCCTTTTTTGATTCTCTCCAGTTAATAATCGTGGAGAAATCCGCTGTTTCTACATCGATGCTCTCTTCTTTGGGAATCGACTGATGGTTTCCTGACCGCCTCTGGATTCTTGCCGTTAGATTGCGAAACTCGAGCTTTTGAAAAAGGGCCGCAATGGCATCGTAATCCGGCTCCCGAATTTTCAATGCTTCCAGATCAACGTCCACCGGGACATCTCGAATGATGGTTGCCAGCTTTTTGCTGAGGAGAGCCTGGGCGGCATAATCCTGAAGATTCTCCTGGAGTTTTTTCCCGCCGATATAGTCTAGATGGGATAATACCCCGTCAATGGAATCATACTCACGAATCAGTTTCAAAGCAGTTTTTTCACCGATTCCCGGTACTCCGGGGATGTTGTCTGACACATCTCCCATTAAACCCTTCACATCAATCAGCTGTTTGGGATTGATCCCGAATTTTTCCTCGATGGTTCCAGTAGTGAATCGTTCCATATCACTAATTCCCTTTCGCGTCAATAGGATATGGGTATCATCTGAAGCCAGCTGCAGGGCATCCCGGTCACCGGTCACAATCAGAGAGTGCAGACCTGCCTGTTCTCCCAAAAGACTCACCGTACCGATAATGTCATCGGCTTCATAATCTTCCTTTTCCAGGACGGTGATATTCATATATTCCAAAAATTGACGGATAATGGGCATCTGACTCCGCAAGTCCTCCGGTGTTTCCTGTCGGGTCGCTTTGTACGCTTCATACTCAGAATTTCTAAAAGTAGTTTTTCCCACATCCATAGCCACAGCAATGTAGTCGGGCGATTCGTCATCAATCAATTTCAACAGCATGTTGGTAAATCCGTATACTGCCTGAGTACTTTGTCCGCTGCTGTTGGCTAAAGGTCGCAATGCAAAAAAAGCCCGGTAAATGAGGCTGTTTCCGTCGATCAGAATCATTCGCTTGGCTGCCATATAATCACCCCGGTTCGTCGATATATGGTAGTATTCCTCTTTGAGGAAGAAAAACCTTTCCCCACGTGAAAAATGCTTGCAAAACAAGCATTTGACATTCTTTTCGGTCCAGAATAAAAAAGCGGCACTAGGCCGCCTTTCAATCAGCGTTTGACAATCATACTAAATTCCAGAATCCCGCATAGCTGTGTGCTTTTTGCCTGCTCCAATACGGAGAGGCTCCCTCGACGAATTTCCAGATCCATCATGAGTTGTTCTTTCTCTGCTTCATTTTCTTGGGTCTCCAGCACAGCTTCTAAGTGCTGAATGTCTGATTTTTCCTCTTGAATCATCTGCAATAAGGCTGCATATTCTGTACTCCTGTCTACCATCAGTTTTTCCTGCTCCTGCACAGTTCCGGCTGAAATCACTTCTGACACCAGTTCGTCAAATCCTGGAGATGGAATGTAAATCGTGACATTGGCCCGTACATCCTCCCCGCTGACTCGAAATACTTCAACCTGTGAGGTGACTCCACCTCGCTCCACCGCATACACCAATAATTCATCCAGGGATACTTCCAGTTCATCCACCAGGATACTGGCCCAAAAGTACGGGATTTCAAGCTTTTGATTCACTACAATATCCGCTGAAAACTCAATCTCCGAACGATATGGACCGAGCCTCGGAAAACTATCCATTTTCCCTAATCCAACAGCCTCCATATCATCATAGTCCATATATTTAGCCTCTCCGGCATACAAGGGCAACCCATTGTCGTCTCCGCATTTCTTTTCAGGGTCATCCAGACCGGCAATACCAGGTTGCCGAGTATCGTCATTGGATTCGCTCTGGATACCGTTATTGTACCATAAGCGAAATCCCGGTAGTACTCGAGGCAGCACAGATGTCAGAGAAACGAAAACAACCAGGACCGCTGCAGCGAGAGCTAAAGCACTGGAATATCGAAAACTACTGGATGATTTTCTGGGTGTAACGGTTTTCAGCTTGGGGGTGTCTTCCATGGATTGAATTTTGTTCATAAGAGAAGTGCGAAATCCTTCCGGAACATCTACTTCAGGTATATCATGAAGCATCATCAGCAGGTCTTTGAGATCCTGCGCTTCACTTCGTCGGCGAGGGTTCTCTTCGATGTGCTGTTGGAATTCGACGTATTCTGTTTCACTTAATTGTCCATCCAGCCAGCGATTCACAAGATCTTGCCATTTTGCATCATCCATTCAACCCACCACCTTCATCCCGTTTGACGGATCCGAAAAAGAAAAGTTCCCTATCGAACTCCATGATATCTTTCAGAGCCAAACGCGCGCGATTAAGTCTTGATTTCACAGTGCCCAGTGATACCTGGGTTATATCGGCAATTTCCTCGTAACTATGTCCTTGAATATCCCGTAGGATCAATACATTCTTCTGATCGTCCGGCAGCATCTGGATCCCCTTCCAGACCATCTCCTGAATCTGATGCTTGCTTAAAGCCTCATCAGGATTGGTTGACCAGTCCGGAATTTCTCGTGACACCGCTCCGTCATCGGTATAGATGGGTTGATCCAGGGACTCAGTACGCCTTCTGGATTTTTTACGTAATTCATCCAGACAAACATTGGTAGCGATTCGGTACAACCACGTAGAAAACCGGGCATCACCCCGAAATGTATCCAGGGCCTGGTATGCTCGGATAAATGCTTCCTGAGTCATATCGTTGGCATCCTCATGATTGCCCATCATCCGATAAGCCAGGTTGTATATCTTCTTCTCATACAGCTCGACTATCTCTTCAAATGCCTGCAGATTGCCCTGCTGGCATTGATGGATTCGTTCCATTTCATTATCATCCACAGGGCTTCCCCCTCTTTGCATGATCCTTTTCCATTATATCCAAAATCGAATCATTTGACCAGTCATCCTGCAACCCTCGCGATTCTCTTCAGTTTCACATTCACCATTGAAGGAACAGAAAAAATACGTGACCGCATCACGTATTTCCGTTCCCTCAACCAACACCCTTACCTCTTTGATCCAATTATGGTCAATCCGTATCAGAGAATCGATACCCAACCCCGACCTCTGTCAGAATCAGTTTTGGGTTGCCTGCATCTTTTTCAAGTTTACGTCTTAGATTCGCCATATATACCCGTACATTTTTGCTATCCGTGCTCTCATATCCCCAGATCTGCTTCATAATGTAGTTGTGGGTCAATACTTTCCCTTTATTTGCAATCAAGAGATTCAACAAATTGAATTCTATGGGGGTAAGATGGACTTCAGATTGATCCACCGTTACTTTTCTTTTTTCAAGATCTACGGTCAGATAACCGTTTCGAAACACAAAATCTCTTTGACCCGATATGGAACGGTTCATTCCCCGCTCTGCCACCCGGATCCTTGCCATGAGTTCTCCCATGTGAAATGGCTTGGTAATGTAATCATTGATCCCCAAATCCAAGGCTTCGATTTTCTCGTGCTCCTCGCCTCTTGCGGAGACTACCAGAATCGGGACATCCGGTGACAGCTCTCGAATTTCCTCAATGACCTCCAGACCATCTTGGTCCGGCAGCCCAAGATCCAACAACACAATATCCGGATGATGAGACGAGAACAGAAACATTCCTTCCACAGCACTTTCTGCTCGTAAAACCTCATAGTTGTCTTTTACAAGTGATACCGCAATAAAGTTGGATATGTATTTATCATCTTCCACGATTAGAATCTTTGCTTTTTTGTTCAAAACCTATCCCTCCCGAGGCAAGCTGATAATAAAACGAACTCCGCTGGGCTCATTCTTTTCGGCCAGAATAGATCCTCCGTGTGCCTCCATGATGGCTTTGCAGATACTCAAACCCAAGCCGATTCCCCGACGACTGTCGCTTAGCCCTTTATCCAGAGTAACATACTTCTCAAAAAGACTGCTTTGTATCCTCTCATCAATTCCGGACCCGGTGTCAGAGACCACAACCTGTACTTGCTGGTCCTGGACCAGGACGCTGAGGCTGATTTCTGCCTCAGTCGATGTGTGTCGGACCGCATTTTCCAAAAGATTTATCAACACGCGGACAATTAGCCGGCCGTCCATCGGAACCATTACCACTTCTTCCGGCAGATGCACGCTGAATTTCCTTCCTTTCAATAGTCTACCTACATGGGCCACTGCTTCACTGACCACATCATCAATCACTTCATCTTCTTTCTTCAAAACCAATTGCGATTCATTGATTCTTGTCATGTTCAAAATATTCTCGACCAAATCAATCAGCCAGGTAATTTCTTCACTGATATCTTCAGCCAGTTTTTTCCTCTCTTGATCCGATAAATTCTCGAATTCGTCTGCCAGTAGATTCCCAGCGCCGGACAATGCAGTCAGCGGACTTCTCAGATCATGGGATACAGCTCTCAAAAGTGTAGCTCGAAGATGTTCACGTTCCATAGCCAGCCGAATTTTCTCTTGCTGACGATAAAGATTTTCCCGATCCAAGGCAATTCCAAGCTGCATGACTACCGCTTGGATAATCAGTTCGGACTGTTCATCTGTTTCGTTCTTACCGATTTCTGTATACATAGTCCCTAATTGACCTGCGGGACTTTGAATTGTAAAGGACGACAGTTCTTGATCCAGAACGGTCTCATGAAATCGATACTCAGTTTTCCCGTCAGCCATGAGAACATAACTATCTTTGCCCACAAAATCTTTCACAAAACTGATCGCCTGGTGAATGATGTTCTGCTCTCCGCTGACAGAAAGGAACCCGGAGGCAATTCGATACAGGATATTGGCAGTTCGTTCGTTTTTGGCAGTCAACAGGATTTGCTGCTGCAGTTTGGATGTCACAAATCCAGAAACTACAGCTGTTACCAAAAAGAAGAGCAGCAAGATAATGTCCTTATTGTAATATATGATGAATGTATAGCGTGGTTCTGTGAAAAGAAAATTGAACATGATTAAACTGGCAAATGAATTGAGGATTCCCCAGACATAACTGCTGGTGATCACCGATGTGAATAGGACACCTAAAAGGAAAACCATGATAATACTTTCTTTGCCAACGCCAAAAAAGCTGACCGTCAATGAACAAGCCAAAGCTGTCAGCAAGATCAAAAGCGTTTTAAAAAAATTGTGACGGATTAGCGATCGGATATGCATTCCTGTACCAACCCCCGATTGCCAGTTGGTTCTTGTGTGTTCTTTCACGTCATAAAACACTAAAAAGCATTTTCTTTATGACTGGTCCAGTGCATATTCATTTTCCTCTGGGAGCAATATACCGACAATCAATTGCCATGAGGGACTGGTTCCACTACTTCATCTTTTCCTTAGCCATTTTCGCTGCAATTTGCACTGCAATGTCCCTTTCCGGGAACACCACCTCATCGGCCCCGATTTTCAGCAAAGATTTTGCGTGAATTTCGCTTCCAGCCTCTGAGATTATCCTTTTTGCCCCCAATTCTTTCAATAAAGAGGTTACTTCAATAGAGGTCTGAAAATTTCCTCCACTGCAGACAAAACAGACGTCGAAGCTATCGGGTTCTAAGGAACGAAGAAGAATATCCTCAGAGCAGTCACCGATTTGGGTATTGGAAACCAGAGGAGATAACTTTTCAATTTTTTCTTCATCTTTATCTACAACCGTAATGTGAACGCCAGCCTCCATTAAATTAACGGACAAATGCCAACCAAAATGGCTAAGTCCGATGATCAACGCCGAGTGCATTCAATCAACTCCTTAGATGATAATTTTTTCTTCAGGATACCTTAGTTTCTCAACATTTTTCTTTCTGAGACAGCCATGAAAACAGTAATACTACCCAATCGTCCCGCGTACATTAATAGAATAATCACCACCCTGGAGATAGGCACAAGATCGCGCGTAATCCCGGTAGACAGTCCTACTGTACCAATGGCTGATAGAGTTTCAAAGAGAGCTGCCTTCAATGATACTTCCTGTACCCCCACAATAACCAGAAATCCTATGAAGGCTAACATCAAATACGTACTGGTGCTGACGAAAGCTCTTTTTAACTGCTGAAAGCTGATTCGGCGATGATACACATTGACATCTTCCTGCCCCCGAAGGCTGGCAATCATGGCAAAGATCAAGACAGCAAATGTAGTCACTTTAATGCCCCCCGCTGTTGAACCCGGCCCGGCACCAATGACCATTAGAATCATAGTCAGGAATGATCCACCCTCGCTCAGACTTGCCGTATCCACAGTATTGAATCCAGCCGTTCTGGGCGTAATCGCAGAGAACATGCTGGCTATGATCTTGTCCGTCAATGGCAGCCCCGCCAGAGTAGAGTTCCATTCCAGAAACATCATAGCTAATGTGGATACTCCAATCAACCCCAATGTCACAGAAACGGTTATTTTGGTATGCAGGCTGAACTTGCGAAAATTGAAACGGTATTTAGCAAAATCCTCCCAGATGACAAACCCGATCCCCCCCACCACAATCAGGGTCATCAGGGTCAAACTGACTAACGCATCATTCACAAAAGGAACAAATGAAGTGTATGGCTCAAAATATCCCATCAAGTCAAACCCCGCATTGCAGAAAGCAGAGACGGAATGGAATATGCTATACCATACTCCTCGCTGCCAACCTAAAATGGGGACAAAACGAACAGCTAAGAAAACTGCGCCCAGAGTTTCAAAGAGAAGTGTTCCAAATAATACACGGCGAACCAGTCGGACAACCCCTCCCAACTGCATCGCACTGACCGCTTCCATTAACAGCGAGCGTTCGCGTAGTCCGATTCTTTTCCCTAATACCATGGAGAATAGTATTGCCACGGTCATGAAGCCAAGTCCACCGATCTGAATCAGCATAACGATGACAATCTGACCGAATAAGGTGAACTGACTCCATGTATCGAACACCACCAAACCGGTCACACATGTAGCTGAAGCGGCAGTAAAAAGACTGTCCAGAAAATGAATGGATTCCCCGCTGCGATTTGCAATTGGCAGCATCAGCAGGATCGCTCCAATCATTATAATCGATGAAAACCCCACGGCCAGGGATTGCTTTGCGTTTAACCTGCGCCTTAAAATTTGAACTCCTCTCCTTTCAGGAACAACGCCAGGTCTTGCTGGCTAACCTTCCCGTTGAAAATCTTCTGAACACCGATATCAGTATAGATTCTATGGTAAATAGGATTGTTGCACCGAGCAATCATAATCACTTCTGGATTCTCGTGTCTTGCTGTTTCACTAAACAGCAGGTTCTTCAAATCATTATCTGAAAATGCCATTGAATACTGGTAATCTATATTATATGGAATGTATTCATCATCCACAACTATGAAAGAAATATCTTTATCCATCAGCCATTGAGATATCTGATTGACAATGCTGCTGTTTGGAGGCATCACAAGAGCAGCAACCCGTTGCTTGCGGGTTGCCTGCTCCTTTGAAACAATGGTTCCGTTTCGAAGCGATTTGTCCAGACGATCCATCAGAAAATATCCTAAGAGGAGAACTCCAATACCGGATAATGCAACAAATAGCACAATGATCACCCTGCTTAAAGTCTTTTTCATATTCAAAATATCATGATCTACATAAAAAAGGTGTCTCACTTATCCGGTTTCCTGTTAAGATTCTGTCAAAATACGCTTCTTTTGTTAAAGAATTTTGACGTCATACACCTCCAACACCCCCATTAATGACATGCTGGTTAAATTAACAATAATTCGGTCTCAAAGCACATGGGTTACTGGCATGTCAGATTCATCCAATGTTCTTTTCTCCGGCTCACATCCGGGAATTTTGTCCCTCGGTGATTTTTTAAATGTGAATTGTCAAACGATTGATTCTGTGCTATTATAGTAGCACATGCCGAAGTGGCGGAATTGGCAGACGCACTTGACTCAAAATCAAGCGAAGTCACCCTTCGTGCCGGTTCGAGTCCGGCCTTCGGCACCAGAGAATGCAAAAGCTTCCCATAATCCGGGAAGCTTTTTTTATGGATTGCCCTGGATTCTCACAATGTCTGAAAAGCCGTTCCGTTCTCCATGAAGAATCATCTTCTCGACATGTTTTTTTGAGTCCTACTTTTTACCCCTGGATTTCTCGGAGTGGTTCTGGAAGATCCCCTTCCTTTATTGATTGATACCTGCGGCTACATGATAATTACGAATTCCGGATGATGTTCCCCAGCATTTTCCCAACTTTTCTGGCCAAAAAAAGCGGCCTGGCTTGTTCTACCAATCGCGGAGGACAGTGCTCGGGAAGAATCTTCTCGATGAACCCGTGCTTTTCGACAACGCCGCCGGCTGCGCAATTTTCTCCGTACCCACAGCTATAACATTGATCATACCCATTCGCGTAGACTACCCCGGCCATAGCCATCATATTGGACTGCATCACCCGCTGAATGTAATCAGTGACACTGGAGCGATTCCCTTGACTGTCCCCACCGTCAACACCCACTGCCACGCCAAGTTTCCCGGATAGAAGGAATCTCTCCCGATGTCGGAAGCAGAATGTACGCTCCATGCAGGCCTGCCCTAATGCGTTAATGACTCCGTAATAGGTAGGTGCTCCAAACACTATGGCTTCAGATTGAAGCATTTTCCGCCCGATCTCATTCCAATCGTCCTGCTGTTTGCATATATTGTCCTCTACACACATCAAGCACCCCAGGCAACCGTTGATTCTTTTCCCTGAAAGGGATATGTATTCGTACTCCAATCCAGATGCATGCAAAATCTCTTTGACAACTTCAGATGTAATTCCATCCGGTCTTCCGCTTCCGCTAATTCCCAGTATCTTCACGATTTTCACTTCTCCTTCATCTTCGGTTTCGACTGTTTTAATCACACTCTGGAATAAAAGATCCCAACGAAAAAAGGACAGAACAAGTCAGGAAGCTCCAGTTATCCTGCTTTCTTTCAATTGATTAAGAGGATCATTTCTTTCTCCATTCACACCTATTTTGCCTGATCCTTTCTATCACCCTATCGATCAAGCGCAATACCGGAGGGATTTCACTGCTGATACTCAGATAGTAGCAATGCCTGCTGCAGCTGGAGCAAACAGTCTTTCTGTCCATCAGTGGCACTGTTCAATAAGCCAGTGAATAGTCAAACAAAAAGCACATCCGGAACAAAGACTCTCTTCTCCATGCCGATTATTTCCCTGCAATAGATAGCAATCAATCGCTACAATAATCACCTCAGTTTCCTTTATTGCGTTAGCTTTTCATCGAGGTCCCTTCTGCTGTCCAGATCGTCGGCCTCTTTCGCTGATATGACTCTTCTTCTGTGTGCTACACCACAACTTTTTCTTCTGGATATCGGATCAGTGCTTCCTGTTTGCGCTCAGCCATGGCTAAAAAAACAGTGATGCTCCCCAAGCGCCCTGTGATCATTAGAATAACAAGAATGAGCTTGGATGCCGGAATTAACTCACGCGTAATTCCAAGACTCAAACCAACTGTTCCGATGGCTGACAAAACTTCATAGAAGATTTCCTTCAGAGAAAAAGACTGTAATGCAGCAATCAGAAGGCAGGCCATAGCTGAGAGAAACAAATAGAAAGCAACCAGAGAGAAAGCTCGGCGAATCTGAGGTTCCGAAAAACGCCTGTAAAAGAAATTGCTATCTTTGCTTCCCCTTAAGTTCGCCAGAACGGCTGTTGCCATTACCGCAAAAGTCGTGACCTTGACCCCGCCGCCGGTGGATCCCGGTCCAGCCCCCACAATCATCAGCAGCATGGTGAGGAAAATGCCGCCCTCACTCATGGCACTCAAATCCACCGTATTAAACCCGGCAGTTCGAGGTGTTACGGCTTGAAACATGGCCCTAACCATTTTACCGCCCCAAGTGTACCCGGACAATGTGCTGTTCCACTCAAATAAGAGAAACCCTGCGACGGATACCAGCAACAAACCGGCTGTAAAGATCAACGTAATTCTGCTATGAAAACTAAATTTTCTCCATACAAACCTCTTCTCAATCAAATCATCCCATATGATAAATCCGATTCCACCTCCAATGATCAGTGCCATCAGAACTCCACTAGTCAGAAAATCACCGCTGAAGGAGGTGAATGATGAAAAAGGTGATAGGATGCCCATCAGATCAAACCCGGCGTTGCAAAATGCTGAGACTGAGTGAAAGACACTGTACCATATCCCCTTTGCCAGTCCAAACAGCGGAATCATTCGATATGAAAGAAATATCGCCCCAGCGATTTCTAAGGTAACCGTTCCAATGATAATTCTGCGCATCATTCTCATAATCCCACCCAGATGAGCAGCATTGAGGGTTTCTTTCAGCATGAAGCGATCTTTCAGTCCAATCCGCCGTCCCAGGGCCATGGGAACCAACATGGCCACTGTCATAAAACCCAACCCTCCAATCTGAATCAACAACATTATGATAAACTGGCCGAAAAAGCTAAATTGGGTACCGGTATCAACCACCACGAGTCCTGTAACACAGGTCGCAGAAGTCGCAGTAAACAAGGCATCAGCAACCGGAAGAGCATCCCCGCTTGCATTGGAGACAGGCAGCATCAACAGCATCGTACCGAACAGGATCACTGCCAAAAAACTAAGAACTAATGTTTTTCTTGGGTGAAATCTATTCATTGGACAAGGCTCCTCCTCTGTCATTGCCAGCTGCATGGAAGAATAATCTTCACCTCAAAAAGATTATAGGTTGAATAGAAGAATTCCTGCCCCATGATCCCGTGCTTTGACACAGTCATGAGACTGATAATTGCAAATTCACATACATATTGTATTTTCTCGGATACCGAAAACACCGATTCCGCTGACTTATATGCTTTCTTTGGAACCTACAGTCTGATAAACTTGTTTCGCCGCTCATCATCTTCGTGAAACAGTGCTTGAATTGCACGCCAAATCTCTGATATACTTGGCATTGTATAAAATGCAAGCAAATAGGGGGTCGATGGTCATGGTTTCTCGATTTAAACGGGTTATGGTGGCAAACCGGGGTGAAATTGCCATCCGTGTCTTTCGTGCCTGTCACGAGCTGGGGATCCGTACATGTGCGGTCTACTCCCATGAAGAACGCAATGCACTTTTTCGTCTCAAAGCGGACGAGTCATACCTGATAGGAAGGAACAAAAGTCCCATCGAAGCCTATCTGGACATGGACGACATCATTCGCCTGGCAGTCAGCAAAGGAGTCGATGCCATCCATCCCGGATACGGATTTCTGGCAGAAAATCCATTGTTTGCAGAAAAGTGTGAAAAGGCAGGGATTGTCTTTATCGGCCCTTCTGCTCAGCTGATGCAGCAGATGGGAGATAAAATCCGCTCTAAGATTGTAGCCGATCGAGCGGGGGTTCGAATCATTCCGGGCAGTCCTTCCCCTCTCCGTTCCACCGAAGAAGCGTTGGCTACAGCCCAGAGCATAGGGTATCCGGTGATTCTAAAAGCCGCTGCTGGTGGCGGAGGACGCGGCATGCGAATTGTCAGAGACCCATTGGTTATGAATGAAGAATTCCAGTCTGCCCAGAGTGAAGCACTGCGCTCATTTGGTGTTCGAGATGTGTTTATGGAAAAATTTATCGAAGAGCCTAAGCACATTGAAGTTCAGATCCTGGGGGATCAGTACGGCAACCTGGTTCACCTTTTTGAGAGGGATTGCTCCGTTCAGCGGCGGCATCAAAAAATCATTGAATACGCTCCAGCGTTTTCTGTCTCTGCAAAATGTCGTGAATCCATATGCGCTGATGCAGTAAAAATCGCCCAATCGGTCTCCTATTTCAGCGCCGGTACCTGCGAATTTCTGGTGGATAAAAATGAACAGCACTATTTCATTGAGATGAACCCCCGAATTCAGGTTGAACATACTGTAACAGAAATGATCACCGGAATTGATATTGTCCAGGCGCAAATCCTTATCGCCGAAGGGTATTCACTGGATTCTCCAGAGATTAACCTTCCAAATCAGGAAATGATTCAAAGCCGGGGATTTTCAATACAGTGCCGGGTAACGACTGAAGATCCAGCGAACAACTTTGCCCCTGATACCGGCCGTTTGGATGTCTATCGATCTGGAGGGGGATTCGGAGTGCGCCTGGATGGAGGAAATGCATTCACCGGAGCTGAAATCACTCCCTACTATGACAGCCTTCTGGTGAAATCAACATCCTGGGGACGTACTTTTGAAGACGCTGTCCGAAAACAGATTCGTTCTGTACGTGAAATCAAAGTAGAAGGTGTCAAAACCAACACCGCTTTTTTAATCAATGTACTCAACCATGAAGTGTTCCGACAAGGCCGGTGCACTACTCACTTTATTCAGCGATATCCGGAACTTACTGAGATCCGTCCGAAGCAGAACAAAGAAATCCAGGTGCTGAATTTCATATCCGAACGAGTCGTGAATGCTGCCGGATCACAAAAATGCGAATTTGATGTTCCCATTGTACCGGAGTTCACATCTCCGCCGCCTGCGGGCACTCGTCAGATTCTGGACAATCATGGTGTGGATGGTCTAATCTCGTGGATTCAACAGCAGAACAAACTGCTGTTAACCGATACCACCATGCGGGATGCTCACCAATCACTGATGGCAACCCGTATGAGGACCCGGGATATGGCACGCATTGCACCGGCAACAGCGGCCTTGGCTCCGGAACTTTTCTCCATTGAAATGTGGGGCGGTGCCACTTTTGACGTGGCGTATCGTTTTCTCAAAGAAAGCCCGTGGGAGCGACTGGAAGTCCTGAGGCAGCGGATTCCCAACATCCTGCTGCAGATGCTGTTGCGGGGTGCCAATGGTGTCGGGTATCAGAACTATCCGGACAATGTCATCCGAAAACTCATCTGTCTGGCGGCTGAGAGAGGAATTGATGTGTTTCGAATTTTTGACTCACTGAACTGGATCGACGGCATGACCGTTGCCATCGATGAAGTACTCCGTTCCGGGAAAGTAGCCGAAGTTGCTATCTGCTATACCGGGGATCTTCTGGACAGAAATCGGGAAAAATACACACTGGACTATTATATTCGTCTGGCCCGAGAGATTGAACGCCGGGGCGCACACATTCTGGCCATCAAAGACATGTCCGCACTGTTGAAACCTTATGCCGCCTTTCAATTGGTGAAAGCACTGAAGCAAGAAGTCAACATTCCGATTCATGTTCACACTCATGATACTACCGGCAACGGAGTCGCCGCCATGCTAATGGCTGCGGAAGCTGGAGCCGATATTGTCGACACTGCATTCAACAGCATGGCCGGGGTCACCAGCCAGCCTCCCCTGGATTCCATCGTAGCTGCCCTGGAGAACACTGAAAGAGACACCGGACTGAAGTTGTCCAATATCCAGCAGCTGAACAATTACTGGACAGCGGTCAGACCGGTCTATTCCGCCTATGAATCGGATCTGACATCGGCCACAACCGATATCTACCGCTACGAGATTCCCGGAGGCCAATACTCCAATCTGAAGCCTCAGGTAGAGAGCTTTGGATTGGGAGACCGTTTCTCTGAAGTGAAAGAGATGTTTCGCACTGTCAATTCCATGTTTGGTGACATCGTTAAGGTCACGCCCTCTTCCAAAGCTGTAGGAGATATGGCCATATTTATGGTTCGCAACAACCTGACTCCCGAAAACATTTTCATCAAGGGGCGCGGCCTGGCTTACCCAGATTCCGTTGTTTCATATTTTGAGGGCATGATGGGACAACCAGAGGGAGGTTTCCCTGAAGATCTGCAGAGACTGGTCTTGGGGGACCGGAAACCCATTCGGTGCCGACCGGGTGAACTACTCCCCCATCAGGATTTTTCAGCCATTCAGCGTGACCTTAGCACACGGTTTGGCAGACAATTCGACGAAACTGAACTGATCAGCAGCGCTCTGTATCCGAAAATGTTTGCTGAATACCTGGAATGGGTGCAGGAAAACGGCAGCTCACCCGCATGGGCAGCGATATCTTCTTTCATGGGCTGCGGGAAGGCGAAACCTGTGAATATGAAGTGGCTGAAGGCAAAACCATGGTTATCCGGCTTGTTCAGATCGGAGCCGTGATGCCCAATGGATATCGCACATTGATCTATGAGGTAAACGGGAATCGCAGAGAGGTTCGAGTCCTGGATCGCACTTCTGCGGCTGTGGAGCCGATGGATCTGCTGATTATGGCCGATCCGGGAGATCCAATGGACGTGGGTGCTTCGATCCCGGGCAAGGTTCTGTCCGTGTTGGTCGAAGAGGGTGTTGCCGTGCTGAAAGGACAGCCCTTGGCGGTTATTGAAGCTATGAAGATGGAAACCACTGTAACAGCTCAGATAGAAGGATACGTCGCCAAAATATTTGTGCACAATGCCGATGATGTCAAATCCGGGCAGTTGCTTATGAAAATTTCTCCTCACACCGTATCATGATCATCAAAAGTCCGCTTCTGCAATTCAGAGGCGGACTTTTCTCTGGATCTTCAATTCGTTTGTTCAGTATTTTGCCATGTACCCAACTTCTGCTTGGATACTCCCTCTTTTTCCAAGGCCAACAGCCCTTTTTTCATGGAAAGACCTCCTCCAAACCCCGTCAATGACCCATCGGATCCAATTACCCGATGACAGGGAATGAATATAGCCAGTGGATTGCGGGCGTTGGCCATCCCCACGGCCCGGAAAGCTTTTGGACGGTTTAGGGCTTCTGCGATCTCTTTGTAGGTCGTCATATCCCCGTAAGGGATGTCCTGCAGCAATTTCCACACAGAGAGCATAAAGTCTGAACCCTCGGGTGCAAGAGGCAGATTAAACTTTTGACGCCGATGGTTCAGATAATCATGAAGCTGACGGCCCGCCTCTTTCAGCACATCATCTTCAAAAATGGTAAGACCTTGAGGAATCTTTCTCCCAGGCAAGTACACATGTACAATTTCTTTTTCTCTGCTCTGGATTGTGACTGCACCCCACGGTGAAGGATATGTCCAGATATTCATCGTCTTTCCCCCAATTAAAACCATTAGTCTGCTTTCCACTGCTTCTCATACAGGCTCCGATAGAGGTGGGATGTTTCCAGAAGACGATCATGGGTGTCGTATCCCACCAGAGCACCATCTTCCAACACGGCAATCCGCTCAGCACGCCGCAATGTGGTAAACCGGTGAGCAATGATGATGGAAGTCCGTCCCAGCAGAAGATGGTCCAGTGCTCTTTGAATCAAGACTTCTGTAGCCGCATCCACGCTGGATGTGGCCTCATCAAGCACCAGAATTGGCCGGTCGGCCAGTATGGCTCGAGCAAATGCAATCAGCTGCCTTTGACCTCCGGAAAGGAGCATGCCGCCTTCACCAACCTGAGTGGCATATTTTTTGGGCAATTTGCTGATAAATTCATCCGCATTGGCCTGGACAGCCGCTTGCCTCACTTCATCATCGGTGGAACCAGGGCGACCGTAACGAATATTATCCATAATGGTTCCAGTAAAGAGAAAGACCTCCTGCGGCACCACCATGACGGCTTCTCTCAGTTTTTGCAGCGAGAATTCTGAAACAGGAATCCCGTCAATTCTGACGGATCCCTCTTTGGGATCGTAAAGACGCGCTAGCAATTTGATCAATGTAGATTTCCCAGCTCCCGTCGGTCCCACCAACGCAGTAGTCTGTCCAGCCGGAATGAGAAAGTGAATTCCTTTCAACACCGGCTGATCCGGGTTATAGGAAAACGTCACGTGATCAAATTCAATGCTGCCGGTAACCGGATCTTTGATTTCGGCTGGATGCGCGGGTTCTTTAATGGATGGTTCTTTTTGCATATATCTGTAGATGCGTTCTGCCGAAGCAGCTGCTGATTGATAGACACTGTAAATCTGACTTAGTTCCCTTAACGGCATAAACATGCGGTTCAAGTACCCGATGAAAGCTAAGATCAGTCCGACCGTGGCCTGTCCCCGGATCACCAATATACCCCCCGCTAAAACCACAAAAGCAGTGCCCAAAGAACTGGATACTGACATAAACGGGAAAAACAATGCAGTAACAGCCACCGCTTTAATGTGCGCTGCCAGGTTTTCCCGGTTCAGCTTTTCAAAGTGACCTTCATTGCTGGTTTCCTGCGACATGGATTGGACTACGCGAATACCGGACAGATTCTCTTCCACACCGGCATTGAGCGCTCCCACTTTCTGCCGCACCTGCCCATATGCTTGACGCATGTATCGTCCCATCAGCATGGAGCCGCCGAAAATGATGGGGACCGTCAATAGCACCACCAGGGACAACCATGGATTCATGAAAAACATGATTACCAGCACACCGATGACTGTAATCAAGCCGCTGATGAGACTGACAATACCGCTGGAAATGAATTCATTTAACGCGTCGATATCGTTGGTCAGGCGGGACATAATGGCCCCGGTCTGCCGTTCCCCAAAGAAATCCAGAGATAAGGAAGCGATATGCGCGAAAAGATCCTTGCGAATGTCCGCAATCACCCACTGTCCCAGCTTTCTAGATGAGAAGCTGCCCTGATAGGAAGTAACCCAATATACAGCATAGACAACCGCGTAGGATCCCAGGATCAGATTCAATCCCTGATAATTTCCATTGGCTATGTATTCGTCCACCGCTACTTTGGAAAGATACGGTGCAATCAGCGTCATCCCGGACATGATGAACATCATGGTGAGAGAAAACACCAGTATACCTTTGTATGGCTGCAGGTACCGCTGAAACATTCGTATCACTTCACGGTCCAGATCCTTCAGCCGGTAATTTTCTTGCTCCCTGCTGGCCCCATGCATAAATCCGCCGTGCATACCCATGTTACTCCTCACCCCTTTCCTCGGTTGATGGACCCAAATCAAAATTCTCACTATCTACCTGAAGGGTGTAGATATCTCGAAACAACCCGTCTTCTTCAACCAGTTTTTGAGGTGTTCCAAACTGTACTACTTCTCCGTTTTGCAGTACTAAAATTCGATCAGCATTCTGGATTGTCCACAACCGGTGAGCGATAACAAATACCGTTCGGTTTTCACACAGCCTGGCAATGGCCTTCTGGATTTTCTCGTCGGTTTCTGCATCCACGCTGGATGTGGGTTCATCCAATATAAGAATCGGTGGATCCATCAGCAAAGTCCTGGCAATCGCAATTCGCTGTCTCTGTCCTCCGGAAAGCCGTACACCTCGTTCTCCAATGGTAGTCTCGTACTGCAGCGGAAGGGACATAATGAAATCATCGATCTCAGCGGCTTTGGCTGCATTGCGAATCGTGACGATATCGACATCTGGCTGTCCAAAAGCAATATTATCCTTTACTGATAAATTGAAAAGGAACGTATGCTGCAAAACGATCCCGATGTGACGGCGCAAGCTCTCCACAGTGGATTTTCGGATATCCTTTCCGTCAATCAGTACGGATCCCGCAGTGGCATCATAAAAGCGCGGAAGCAGGTGAATCAGGGTGGATTTTCCCGCACCGGTTGGTCCAACAATGGCCACTGTTTCACCTGCCCGGGCTGTGAAAGATACACTGTGCAGGACCAGGTTGCCGGAGGCATACCCAAACGAAACATCCCGGTATTCCACATCCCCTTTCACCGCTGCTAGTTCTGTGGCCCCCGGTAAATCGTCCACATCCGGCTGAGTATCCATCACCTCAAAGATCCGTTCGGCGGATGCTGCTGCATTAATGACCTGTCCCACCAGCATGCCGGTCTGACGAATGGGTCTCATCATCATACCAATGTAAGTCGTAAAACCGATGAGGATGCCGATGGTCAAAACTTCTTGGATCACTAATCGTCCGGCGAACCAGATAATCAGTCCTGTGCTCACTCCCACCAGCACGGTAACAAACGGCATCCAAAACGAAGAGATTTTGCCTGCTTCCAGATTCACATCAACATACCGGTCATTCATCTCTTTGACAGTCGCAGTGGATTCCTTTTCTCGGCCGAAGATTTTGATTACCTGAATTCCCTGGAGCTGCTCACGAATTGTGTTGGTCAGATCTCCCAGTGCTTTTCGGGTCTTGGCGAAAGCCGGGCGGACAATAAATGCGTATCGGGTGATACCAAAAATGAAAAACGGGAGAATCCCCAGATAGAGCAGAGCCAGATATGGACTCCAGATAAACATAACTCCAAATACACCCAAAAGAAACAGGGTGTTGTTAACAAGATGCACCACTGCAAATCCAAAGAAAACCTGCAGTGTTTCAGCATCAGCGGTCACCCTCGACATAATATCCCCCGTGCGGGCGTGATCAAAATATGAAAATGATAATGAAAGCAAATGCCGATACGTATTCTGGCGAATGGTGTATACGATTTGCTGCCCTCTGGATTCCGACAGATACCGATTAAAGTAGTCCACCGCCCCCTGCAGTACAGAAAAACCGATCATGAGCCCGCTGATCATCCATAGCTTCTGCACACCTTCCGGATTCAAATACTGATCCAGCGCAATGCGGATCAGCCAGGGCGGCACGAGGCTGAAGGCCGAGGATAGAACAAATCCAACGATGAGCAGCAAGTAGTACCCCCGATGAGGATAAGTATAGGAGAGCAGTCTTCTTAGAATGGGAAACACACTGCCCTTGGGCTTACCCGGAGGTCTTTTTGCCATCTCCTCTTTCGGCTTTGATTTTTTCAAAACTTCGGCATTTGATGCTCCGCTCATACCGATTCCTACCTTCCTCTGAGAGAAATCAATAAGGGTACCATTTTATCAGGATTATCCCAAGCAAGCCAGCACTAAGCATTCGCCGGGGTATTATCTCCCGAAAAGCTATTTCAAAGACAATTTGGGCACTTTGAATCCAAAGGCGATTTTTTTCACAGTATATTAATCCAAGTCCAACCTCATCTTCCCTTCATTGAGATCAATCAGTTGTTTCATTACCTGCATCCTTTGTTTCATATGCTCTATATGGTCTGCCAACATTCTCCGTCCCGTTTCTGTAATGGCATAGATCCGTTTGTTGGGACCCAGCGAACTATCCTCCCATGTGGAGATAATGCGGTCGTGGTTTTCCAGTCTATGCAGCGTTCGGTAGACGGTACTGATATCCACATCCTCCGGTTGATAGCCAAATCTCTGCAGCAATTCCAATATCCGGTATCCATGCATCATCTCATGATTTACCAGAGTAAGAATGCATATTTCCAGCATGCGTTCTTTCTTATGTCTTTTTTGTCGTGCTTCATCATGGCTGCACATCAATCTCACCTGCTATCTGCATATTGCATATAGTAACGATATTACTGTACTCTCATTCAACAATTATGTCAATCCATTCATAGAAAAATACTGTATTTATGCCAGTTCTTCACATTTTCTGAAGGGATATTCTAAAATGCGAAGAATTCAGAGGAAATAGTGAATGCTTTCCAAATTGATTCGGATCTTTGGGTTCAAAGGCGAATCGGCAGAGCATTACGAAAACTCAAAAGGAGGAATACAATGTTCAAGCACAGCATGAAAAACAGACTGGTTTTCGCTCTTGTAGTCGCATCATTGCTTTTTTCTCCCATTCTGACCGCAATGGCTGCTCCTCTCGTCAGCGAAGTATGGGTGGATGATGATTTCGATTCTTCCACCGATGGGTATGGGTATACCCATTTCGACAGCATTCAGCAAGCTGTGGACGTCGTAGCTGCTTCCGGCACAGTACATGTAGCTCCGGGTACGTATGAGGTCTTTCAAGTATTCAAGCCCGGGTTGTCACTGTTGGCAGAATCCGGTGCCATCGTCGATGGTAATTGGATTCCATCCGACTTATCCACAAACGGCGTTGCCGGTGGAATTACAGTTGGTGCTGAAAATGTCACCATCCAGGGATTTACCGTACAGGATTGCCACACAGGGATCTATGTCACCGGGTCACTGGCCCCCGTGGGCGAGCCCATTGAACCTCTTTTTGAGCCGGATCCCGAAACACCTTTCAACGCATTGATTCAAGGCAACACCATCAATAATTGCGGGTATGGCATTGAAGCCTATGGAGTGGGCAACACTTTCAAAGAGAATACCGTTACAAACATCGATTGGACCGGCATGTATATCTATGGAATCGACACAATCATCGAGGATAACCATGTTAACCAGGCTGGCGAATTCGGGATCCTTTTTGGCGGCGAAACAGCAACCATATCTGAAAACACAGCCACAAACACCACAGTCGGTTTATTTGGTGATGGAATCATGAACTCTGAGGTGTACAACAATACTTCACATAACAACGAAGCCGGTTTAGTACTCCTTGGTGTTGGTAATCAAGTCTATGATAATGTGTTCTGTGACAATGATGTGCTTGGAATTGAAAGCATATCCGATAACGATTATCGAGTAGGTGAAATTGAGCCTGTACCTGTCTACACTCCCAATGAATATACTGGCAATATCATTACTGGAAACGGTGGAGAATCAATCCCCGACGCCACCACACAAACATCAACGCGTCTGAGCCCTCTCGTGATAGAAAGCGGCGGTATTTACTGCACTACAAACAACATCTTCCGCGGCAATCATATTGCTGACAATATCGGGTACGGTTTGTACGTGGAAACAGCTTCATTCAGAAGCAAAACGGATGTGCCGATCATTGATAATGTAGACGCGATTTTGAACTGGTGGGGCCATACCAGCGGTCCGTTCCACCCATTATCCAACCCCGATGCTTCCGGGCAAATGGTTTCTGATTACGTTGACTACAGTCCCTGGCTGCTGGCTGAACCCAACGCTCCTGCACCTGTTGCCACGTTAACCGATGCTCTGATGGAAGGAGAATCCATTGGTATCGACGGCGTTGTCAATGCTGTAGTCTCTTCGGGTGAGGGGACTGTCACTGTTGGAGAATATGCAGAAAACCCAACGGATACTTCTCTCTTTGGATCTGTTGGTTCGTATGCAGATGTGTATCTCACCTCTCCCAACGATATCGAAGAACTGGTGATCTATCTATATTATGAAGGCACTCCTGAAAACGAGGAAGACCTGGTTCTGCACTGGTGGAATGGTTCGGAATGGATCGCCTGCTCCGACAGCGGAGTGGATATCGAAAACAAATATGTCTGGGCCGTAATTAGCTCAGATTCCATTCCGGCTCTCACCGATCTCAGCGGTACCGAGATTGGCGCAGGCCTTGTTGAGCCGGAAGGTGAAGATGATCCCGAGGATAAGGAAGATCTTCCCGATACCGGCGGTCTGGGAATCAGCTTGTATGGGTTTGTCGTTATGGCAGCCGGATACTACGTGTCCCGGAAACGAGAAGACTAAATCTGAATCTTTTTGATGACAGATTCTAATCACAAGAGATAAAGCAAACACCCCGGAATTTCCGGGGTGTTTGCTTTATGCATTCTTTTGACAGAATCAGTCGCAGTCTTTGACTCGTTTTCCGTCCACCAGGATTTCACCCAGTGGAAAATACGGGATCATTTCATCTTCAATTCTCTGCAGGGCTTCTTTTGGAGTTAATCCCCAGTTGGTGGGGCATGCTGACAGCAATTCAACAAAACTGAATCCCTTGTTTTCAATCTGAACCTGGAATGCCTTTTTGATGTACCCTTTCGCTTTGAGAATATTGGCCGGACTGTTCAACGCACCGCGAGCAATATAGGTGGCTCCGGGTACCATGGAAAGCAGTTCCGCCTCTTTGATCGGGTATCCGTCTCGGCGGGCGTCCCTTCCATCCTGGGTTGTTGAAGTTTTTTGCCCTAGAAGTGTCGTCGGTGCCTTCTGGCCCCCTGTCATGGCGAACACCCCATTGTTCAGCATAAAGACGGTGATGTTTTCTCCCCGGCCTGCTGCATGAATGATTTCCGCCGCCCCGATGGAGGCACAGTCTCCATCCCCCTGGTAGCTGAAGACGATTTCATCCGGCTGGCATGCTTTGATCCCGGTAGCCATAGCTGGTCCTCTGCCGTGGGCGGCAAATATATTGTCTATGTTCATATATACCACATTGCTGCATCCATTTCCATCGACACCGATAGTACGATCTTCAATTTCCAATTCTTCAATGACCTGGGCAATCAATTTATGGGCGATTCCATGGGTGCAGCCCGGACAAAATGAAAATTTCACATCAAATAATACTCTCGGCCATGAATATACTTGTTCCACTTACTGCACCTCCTCTCCAAACTGTCTCTCCAGCATAGCCGTAACCTGTTCCACACTGGGCATCAGGCTTCCGTATGTTCCTTCAAAAGCAACAGGAACTCTTCCCTGAAGAGTAATCAGTACATCTTCCAGCATTTGCCCATCGTTGGCTTCAATGACCAGCACTTTTTTGCAGCTATCCGGTATTTTCGCATATCCATCCACGGGGAAAGGCCAGGCAATCAGCGGCCGCAGGAATCCGATCTTCAGGCCTGTCTTCTCTTTAAATTTCTTCATAGCATGTTCTGCTATTCTTCCGACAGTGCCAAAGGCCGTCACTACATACTCACAATCATCCAAATCAGATGCTTTCCATTTTTGCATATCTTTTTTGATGGCTTCATATTTCTCATGAATTAACCGTTCATAGCGATCAGGATCCATGGAAGAGTTAATGTAATTTCCTTTGGCGCGGCCATGCCGTCCGGTCATTCCCCATCCTACTTTGGGCAATGCATCCACATCCACCGGATCTCTCAGTATAACCGGTTCCATAACCTGCCCGATCAGCCCATCCGCATAAATATATGATATCATCCTGTATTTGTCAGCTGCAGCAAATGCCTCATACATCATATCAAATGCTTCCTGGATGGTCCCGGGACAAAAAACGATGCTGCGGTATCCACCGTGACCTCCGCCACGGGTCGCCTGCCGGTATGAACTCTGGGTGGGCTGCATACCTCCCATTCCCGGACCCAGTCTCGACATATCCACAATAACGCAGGGAACTTCAGCAGCGGCTATGTATGATATTCCTTCCGATTTCAGGCTAATCCCGCACGCAGAAGAAGATGTCATACAGCGTTTCCCTGTGGACCCTCCTCCGTGCAGCATATTGATGGCTGCTACTTCACTTTCTGCCTGAATGAATACCCCCCCGTGACGCGGTAGTTCACGGGACAAATATTCGGGGATCTCATTTTGTGGCGTGATCGGATAACCGAAGAAATAGCGGCAGCCAGCACGAATGGCTGCTTCTGCAATGGCTTCGTTACCCTTCATGAGCACTTTTCCCATCTTTTCGACCTCCTTCGTTTGATGGTATTTTTTTCGCCTTGCATCCTGCGAAATCCTGCAGACTCTGACTGGGTCAAAATTTTCTTCTTGCAGTCGATAGCCCCTGGATAAATCATTCATACTCTATGGTTCTCATCGTGCGGCGCTCATCAGAATTTGACACAATATGCATTTTTCTGTATTATTAAACATATAATGATTGGAGGAGGTGCGTTCCCATGGCAAACCAGAATGCAAAGGATCTCCATGGCTCTCGCGACACCTTTGTTCATACTCTCGGCAGAACGATTTCCAGCCGGTCGGCAGCATTTGCGAAGCCAATTTCAGGCCTGCAGCAGCAGAGATCCTCCAGGGATAGTATTACTCGGCAGCTTCTTTTGAAAGACCATCGTGAAAAAGAGGCCCGCAGCTATCGGCATATGCTTTGGCAGCTGCGGACTATGGATGATCACATTGACTTTGATATTGGCTTTTTCTCCGACAGCGCCGATAAAGAATTGCCTTGATTGAAAACAGGACCCTGAACCAGGGTCCTGCTGTCATTTATTTCGCTAGCTTTTTCACTGCATCCGCCAACATGATGATACCTTTTTCAATTTTTTCTGCCGGTTCGAATGTGAAGCAAAGGCGAAGCTTGTTGAGCCCCTGCTGGGTAGTGTAGAAGCTGTCGCCCGGACGGTACGATACTTTGCCATTGGTTTCTTTCAGCAGTTCAATTCCGTCGACCCGACCTTCTTCTATTTCCATCCAGAGGAAGAATCCGCCGGAAGGTTTTGTCCATGTAACAAAATCCGGCATGTTCTTTTCCAAAGTATCCAGCATCAGGTCCTTTTTCATTTTATACAGTTTATTCATTTTTTCAATATGCTCGTACATATGGCCTTGCGTGCAGTACCTCAAAGCAATAGCCTGACCCAGATGGTTGGCACTCATATTGAGGGATCCTTTAACCTTTGCCAATGCTTGTGCCACTTCAGGCGTTGCAGTTATCCAGGCTAAACGCAGTCCGGGAGCCAGCGGCTTGGAAAAAGTGCTGGTATAGATTACATGGCCTTCGGTGTCGAACGCTTGAATGGAAGGCAGCCGTTCGCCCTCATATCGAAATTCGATATAGGCATCGTCTTCCAAAATCAAAAAGCCATATTTCTGTGCCAGCGCCACCAGTTCTTTTCGACGTTCAACCGAAGTACTGGTGCCAAGAGGATTGTGATAGTTGGGCATAATATAAACCAACTTCAGAACTTTCCCGGATGCCTGGCATTCTTTAGCATAGGCTTCCAGCTTTACGATATCAATGCCATCTCCGTCCATATCAATCTGTTCTACATGGGCTCCGCTCATTTTAAAAGAAGTAACCGCACCGGAATACGAAGGAGCTTCCATGACCATGCAGTCTCCCGGTTGAAGTACCAGACGTGCGATAAGGCTCATTGTTTCTGTGGATCCATCGCAGATAACCACTTGATCGGGTGTGACATTGACTTGATTTTTCTTGGAATGCTCAGCAACCCATGCCCGCAGTTCCGGAAACCCATTGGGCATTCCGTACGCCAGAATCCGCGGATAGTCTTCTTTCAGTGCTTCCATGGCCAGTTTGCCGATCAGCTCCCAAGGATAATACTGTGGATCCGGATAACCACCGGACAAACTGATGGTGTTCGGGTCCCCCCAACTGGAATATGCAGCTGATTTTGGTGGGGTATACGATGATAGTGCCGGATCAAACATTTTCTTTACATCAAACATGGTTTCTCCTCCTTTTTCTCTTCACTGCTTCTTTCTTTGCAGTTATACGATGATCAATTCCTTGCTGACTTGATTCAGTATTTCAACCCCATCGGGCCCCATTAATAAGATGTCTTCAATACGTACTCCGAATTCTCCAGGAAGATAGATGCCCGGTTCAATGCTGAATGCCATCCCTGTCTCCAGAATTCTGGAGTTGCTGCCCTTAATGTCGGGAGCTTCATGATTGGCATACCCGATGCCATGTCCCAATCGACTGAGGAAATACTCCCCGTATCCTTCCGCAGCGATGATTCCCCGGGCGACGGCATCCACATCGCAGGCTCTCTTCCCCACCGATACATAATCAATGGCTGCTTCGTTGGCACGTTTGACAATTTCATAGACTTTTCTCTGCTTTTCGGTGGGCTCTCCAACAAAAACGGTTCGGGTGATATCGGAATACATCCCATTGTAGACACACCCGTAGTCCATAAGAACCAGATCCTGTTCCTGAATTGTTCTGCTGTAGACATTGTAATGCGGTTTCGAGGCGTTGGGCCCGGATGCTACCTGGCCATCCCCCCGAACACCTCTGTCAGCAAAACATAATCGAATTTTGTCTTTGATGGTTTTCTCCGTCATCCCCGGCCGAATGAATTTCAATAGGTCCAGAAATACCTCATCGGCCAATCTGGAGGCAATTCGAAGATTTTCCATCTCTTCCACATCTTTAATAATTCGCATCTCTTCCATCAGGATTTGGCCCGAAGCGAAGGTCATGATCCCGGCAGACTCAATTTCCAGTACATGAAAGGCCTTCGCATGCTGGTTGACAGCTACAGTTTTTCCCCAAAGGTCGTATTGTTTAGCACATTTTGCCACGGTATCCAGATACCCGTCCCCGTCGCTCCAGGCGTAGACATTCTCTTCTCCGAAGATTTCGCCCATCTCCTCTTGCGAAAGCAGCGGACATATGTGGAAATACCGACCGTCTTTCAGGACAAACAGACCTTCAAATCGCTCCCCCACAGATGGTGAATGTCCCACTAAAAACAAGAATTCAGCAGAAGGTGTAATCAGAACGGCCTCGAAATCCGTTTTGTTCAATTCTTTGACCAGTCTGTCCAGATATTTCTGGTTCACTGTCACCCCTCCTTTTTCAATCAATCATCCATTGTTATCCTCGGACAACTCGATTGGATAAAGTACCGATGTTGTCAATGGAAATTTCGATGAGATCCCCTTCTTTTACCGGTCGTACTCCTTCCGGTGTACCGGTGATGATTACATCCCCGGGATGCAGGGTAATTCGACTAGAAGCATAGCTGACGTAGTCTTGCACTGTGAAAATCATATCCCCGGTATTGGAGTCTTGAGCAATTTCCCCATTAACTCGAGTGACAAGCCTCAAATTATTGGGATCCCCTACTTCAGTTTCAATCCAGGGTCCTACGGGAGTAAAAGTATCCAGTGATTTGCTGAGACCGACCCCCCACAGACCACCAATATCCGGTATGCCTCGAGCCGATACATCATTGGCCACAGCGTATCCCAAAACATGGTCCAGCGCCTCTTCTTTGCTTACATTTCTTGCTTTTTTCCCAATGACAATGGCCAGTTCACCTTCTAGATCCACATGTTGACAGGTTCCTTCTGGAGGCAGGACGATTGAATCTCCGCACGCAACAATGGAACCAGGTGCCTCAAAAAAGAGAATCGGAAGCACGGGATAATCCGCCTCAGATCCATGACGCTTGGCCATTTCGTCGATATGCTTACGATAGCTTTTGCCGACAGCAATCAAGTGCTTTGGTGCAACCGGTGCCAGAAGTTTTACAGACTCCGGATCATAGGCTGTCTCAGTTCGTGTCCATTCTCCGTATGGACATCCTTCAATCCCCCAATATTTCCCATCTTCATGGATACCGTATACTGCTTTCCCATTCACTTCAAAACGAACAATTTTCATTCTTTCTCCTCCTTGATATAATCTATCTCTCGTCTCGTTCAGCCTCGTATCTCTCTAAGCCGGATTCTAGTCTGCAGAAGCAGCATCTAGATCAATAGATCCGCCTCCAAATCAAGAACCCTGCCCCACGGTACTGAAGGCAGGGTCCACTCCCGGTCAGTATCTGGCTCGATGATGCCAATATCATTCCGCGTTGGCTGACGCTGATACATAAGTCCCGTTGCAGATTGAATCCGAGTCAGTCACTCTTCTGAGAATCTCAGCACGCTAAGACCAACACTCCTGCCGATTGACTCCTCTCAGTCGACTCCACACCACTCCATGAGAACCGATGCTGTGACCTGAGCAACCTTCATGGCACTATCCACATCGACATGTTCATCGGTTTGATGAGCCATAGCCATGGAACGAGGCCCAAAATTCACGGCCGGTATATCCCCGAATCGGATAAAAGTCCCGGAATCGGAACACGGTCCCATGCCGCTTATTTTCGCCGGTGCATTGCAGAATTCCTCCACAGATGTTTTAAGTATTTGCGTGAAGGGATGATCTTCCGGTATGTACCCGCTGTTCCACCGGCACGGCATGTACTCCACCTCCGGCGGATGATCTTTCAGCCAGGGATCCCCTGCCGCACACATGGCCAATGCATTTTCCAGTTCGGCTCTGGCTTCCTCAATCGTTTCATCGGGAGAAACACCCATTCGTCCTTCCAAAATGGCTTCCGGCGGAACTACTGCCGGCCAGGAACCGGCAGCGATTGTGTTGACATTCAGGCAAAATGGTATGGGAAGATCGGTGTACAAAGGGTGCATCAGGCGAATGCGCCGGTCTTCTTCCAGTTCCCGCAGTGATTCAATGACCTTGATGCTCTTGTAGATGGCATTGACCCCTTTGTATGCCATACCGGCATGAGCTGCTTTGCCGGGTACCCGGATCCGAAACCATACGCTGCCGGTGGTGGCGGTGTACAGCTCCAATCCTGTAGGCTCTGGGATCAGGCAGGCATCGGCTCGATATCCTCTCTCCAGAACAGCCAATGCACCGGTACTGCCGCATTCTTCGTCCACAGTAGTGGCAAAGAAGACATCTCCTTTCAGCCGGATTCCACTTTGAATGATGGTTTTCAACGCCAGGTATACGGCGCCTAAACCTCCTTTCATGTCTGCAGTGCCACGGCCGTAAATCTTTCCATCTTTAAATTCGCCCTGCCACGGATCCATGCTCCATTTCCCGCTGCCCGGCGGAACTACATCCATGTGACCGCAAAGAAGCAGCGAACGTCCTCCACCGGCTCCCTTGAATCGAGTAACCTGAACGGGACTGTTACTGAAATCTTCCCGAGAACTGGTATACGCAGGGTGTTCTTTCAGTATTCCTGCATCCGGCTCCCACAGATCCACCTCCCCGCCCAGCTCTGCCAGACGGTTTGCGAAATATTGCTGCGCTTCCCTTTCCTGCCCGTACATGCTGGGAAAAGCCACCAGGGCACGGATAATTTCTACCAGATCATCTTGTTGTTGAGCCAGTCGGTCCATTACCAGGTCATGATTGGATTTCGTCACCGCGATTCCCCCTTTTTTTCTGAAAACTTCGCCATGTACAGGCAAATTTCCGGATATCGCTCAAGCAGGAAGTGTCTATCCGATATGGCAGTGCTGCATGGTACGGACCATCTTTGACCATCTGGGGATTCTCATAGGCTTCTTGGGCAATGGATGCCAGCACATCGACAAATCGGTCAATATCGTCCTTCGAATAGGTCTCCACCGGTTCCGGCGTCAGAGGCTCGGGAATCAGTCGTGGATGATGGCTGGTAAAATATGTCTGGAATCCGTAATCCACCATCCGCCGGTCAATATCATCGGTGGTTACTCCCGTATCCTGGGTTAATTTCTCCCAACTCAGCCGCGCTTGTTCCAATCTTCGTACCCCTTCTGCCCAGGGGAGACTCAATCCGGGGATGCTTTCCATTCGCTTCAGCATATAGTTGTTGTTGAGGATCGCCAACTGGGATACCTGTTCCAGTCCAATCTGGCCCAAACTGCGAATATAGGCATAGGCCCGGACGATTACGGGGGCCACGCCGAAATATTTTCTCAGTTTGCCAATGCTTTTGGGTCGATCGTAGTCAAGATAGTAATTCTGGGCGTCTTTTTGGATGATGGGCACAGGCAGATACTGGGCCAGATACTCTCGAACCCCCAGAGCTCCGGCTCCGGGACCATGGCTTCCATGGGGTGATGAAAATGTCTTGTGCAAATTGTAGTGGCACATATCAAACCCGGCTTCCCGAGCCCGGGTGATGCCAAACAACCCATTCTGATTGGCCTGATCGTAGAAACAAAGGCCGCCTGCCTGATGTACCGCATCCACAAATTCACCGATGCGGGGGTTGAAAAGACCGGTGTCTTCCGGATTGGTAATGAGCATTCCTGCTGTTCTTTCCGATACCGCTGCCTTCAGCTCATCCATGCTGGGCAACCCATCGGCACCCGGATTCAATGTAATCACTTTATACCCCACCGTAGCGGCGCATCCCGGATTACCCGGGTGAGATAGCATGGTGGTGATAATCTCATTCCTCATTTCTTCAGGATGGTGCTCATTGTGATAGGCTTTCATGATAGCGACAGCGGTGTAGATTGCCTGGCTGCCGGAAGATGGCTGCAGCGTAAACTCATCCATTCCGGAAATCTCTTTCAGAAACTGTCCTGTTTCGTAGAAAATCTGCAAAAGCCCCTGAGTTGTGGATTCATCCTGATAGGGATGCATCGCAGCAACAGGTTCACTTCGAACCAGTGTTTCGTGGATTTTGGGGCTGTACTTCATGGTGCAGGTACCCAAACCGATATCAATGGTTACATCGGTCCCCATCGTCTCCTGGGACAGATGGAGATAGTGCCTTAAAATCTGCATCTGGGACAGTTCCGGCAATCCAGGCGGATCGCTTCGACGCAGTGTTTCCGGTACCAGATGCTCGGCTTTGCCTACTGCTTCCTGCACGGCCTCTTCTGCCTGAGGGATGAGAATACCTCTTTCTCCGGAAGTTCCTTTTTCCATAATCAAGGGCTCGCACCAACGGGCTTCATGAAAATTGGGTCTGCGCTTAGCCATTGTCCCGATCCCCCTTTGCGATGATCTTCCGAATGGCTTCTGCCAACCGGTCGATGTCTTCTTGTGTTGTTCTCTCTGTGATGGCCATCAGAGCACTTTGCCCAAATTGGGGGAAATCGTGAGAAAGATCTTTCCCGCCGAAGATCCCTTCCTCCTGCAGAGCTTGATTCACTTGCCCCACTGTCATATGGGTTTCATCAAAATTAACCAAAAACTCCTGGAAGTTTTCCGTTCCCAGGTAATTGGCCCTGACCCCTTCAATGGCATCCAGGACTCGAGCTGCATACGCTGTTCTCTGGACGATTACTTCTCCTAACTCTTTCATTCCCTGGGGTCCCATAACCGCCAGATAAACAGCCGTTGTCATGGCCCATAAAGCGGAGCCGGTGCCGAAATATTCATTGGCTCTTTCCCGGCTGCCGTGGGAGGTGCGTTCGTTCAATGCCCGCCCCCATCCGTAAAAGCCTTCATGGTCTGTGGTGGCAATCCCGTAAAGATATGTGGGAAACGCCCGGATGAATCGCTCTTCATCCCGGGTAGCAATGTATCCGGCATGGCCCCCGCCAAACTGAAGATGCATGCCCAAAGGCTGGATATCGCCGCAGACAATATCCGCCCCGTAGTGAGCCGGTGGTTTTACGATTCCCAGGGATGAAGGCCGGGCATTGACTACCAGCATGGCCCCTGCCGCATGAATCAAGTCTGCTGCAGCCTGCCCCCGTGTTTCAAAAAATCCGAGATACGAAGGATTCTCCAGCAGTACAGCGGCGGTTTCTCCATCGAGCTTTTCTTCCAGATCGTCCAGATCCAGAGTGCCATTTCCCAGAGGTTCCAGCCACTTGATTTCGGCAACATGCCCGCAGTACTCTTTCACCTGGGATGCAATTTCCGGATGAATGGTCGGCGGCAGCAATATTTTTTTTCTTCCTGTGATCCGAACCGCCATACGCAGGGAAGAAGACACTGCCTGGGCTTCATCAAATGTCGGGTAACTGACCACATCCATGTCTAAGAGTTCGGCCATCAGACTGGCATATTCGAAGAGAACCTGCAATTTCCCATGATCACTGTAGGTATCTCCGACATACGCAGTCAAAAATTCCGCACGGCCATTGATTTCATCGCACAAAGCCGGAACATGATGATGGTAGCAGCCGGCTCCCAAAAAGCTGATCATCTGATTAGCACTTGTATTTTTTCCCAGTATCTGATTCATTTGACGAAGCAAATCTGCCTCGGAGGCAATGGGTTCTGGCAGATTCATCTTTCCACGGAAACGCAGATGATCTGGAATCAGGTCATTGTACAAATCCTGAACCGTAGAGACTCCCAAATAATCCAGCATCGCTTTGAATGATTCCGGGGCACTGTTGGGCATATACGGGTGTGTCCATACCATAGGGTAACCCTCACTTTCATGTATTTTCTTCCATTGTTCATTCCATCCCATGGGGATAGAGCATGACCTTGACCGCTTTTTTCTCCTGCAGAAGCTGCAGTCCTGTTCCGATATCTGTCAAAGGCAGGTGGTGTGTGATAAGAGGCTGAACCTGTACCCGGCCATCTGCCACCAGCTGGAGACTTTCCCCAAACTCTTTCCATGTATAGCAGATACTCCCCTCGATGATGATCTCTCTCCGCACGATCTGGGCAAATGAAATCGTGGACAGATCATGCACGATACCGGCCACAACCAGTTTTCCGCCTTTGTCAACAACATCCAGACAGGTTGAATAGACTGCAGGGTTTCCAGTCGCCTCTACCACAACCCGTGGCAGTATGCCGCCGGTTAAATCCCGTATCTGGTCTACCAAGGAGGTGCCGGGTATTGCTTCTACTGGTTCCAGACCCAATGAGTCGACCATATTTAATCGTTCACGGTCCTGGGAAAGCCCTACTACAAACGTTCTTCGTGCTCCTTCCACCCGGGCAATCTGGGCGGCATAGATGCCGATGGGCCCCGGTCCGAAAACCACCACAATGTCTTCACTGCCAATGCCAGCCTTTTTGATCGGCCTGTATGCCGATGCGACGGGATCGATGGATGCGCCGTCTGCAAAGGTGAGAGTTTCCGGCAGCGGGTGAAGCACTTTCCCCGGAACAGTCACATACTCAGCAAAAGCTCCATCTACATGAATTCCTGTCTCCACGATCCGATCGCACAATGATTCTTGTCCCCGTCGGCAGGGCATGCACTCACCGCAATGTATAACCAGCCCCGGTGCCACACGATCTCCCACCTCATACTGCTCAACGTGATGCCCTTTGGATACAATCGTTCCGGCAAATTCATGACCGGGTATAAACGGGAGAGGAACGGCTCTGTGGCCCGAAAATATGGGCAGATCCGAGCCGCAAATTCCCACAGCCTCCACTCGAATCAACACTTCGCCGTCTTTGGGCTCTGGTGTGGGGACTTCTTTCAGCACGTACCCGGACCCCGTGGTTTCTTTCACAACTGCCAGCATGATATCGCCTCCTTTTCTATCGACCTACCGTCGTTGTTTCCGGCAGTGTACTGCCTCCGTCAATCAACAGTTCTGAACCCGTAATATAGGCGGCTTCATCGGAAGCAAGGAATGCTGCCAGAAAACCAATCTCTTCCGGCGTTCCCAGCCGTCCCATGGGGATACCGGCGGCAATTCCTGCAATGACTTTTTCCGGGTCGGCGGGATTGGTTTCATGGGCCGTATGCTCTACCATGGGTGTACGGATATACCCCGGTAAAATGGCATTGACCGTGATGTTGTATCCCGCTGTATCAATGGCCACAGCTTTGGTAAACCCCAAGACAGCTGCTTTGCTCATGGCGTATCCCATCATACCGGGATCGGCGACCCGCGGTCCTGTGACAGAGGACATATTGATGATTCTACCGTAGCGGTTTTTCAGCATCGATGGAATAAATGCTTTGGTACAGTTATAGATTCCCATGACATTGACTTTGAAATGGTGCTGAAACAGATCGTCATCCATTGAATCGATCCGAATCAGCCGGGCAATGCCTGCATTGTTGACCAAGATGTCCAGTTTTCCGTAAGTACGAAGGATTTCATCGGCTGTTTCCTGCACTTTATGCGGATCGCTGACGTCCAGCACGTACGCCGATGCCCGTTCTTTCAATTCTTCAGCCTTTTTTTGAACCAGCGGATCGATATCCGCCATCAGGACCGTTGCCCCCTGTCGATGCAGAACCCGGGCAATCCCTTCCCCATTCCCTTTGGCCGCACCGGTGACAAACGCTGTCTTCCCTTCCAGATTGATCATCTGCCTATCCCCTCTCTTTTGCTAACCGTTTTTTCTTTCTTCTCTGGATCAGTTTGTAAATCAGAAATGCCACCAGTACGAATACTGCAATCACTGCTCCATACACTTTAACTGCCAGGTCATTGGGATTGCCAAGAATGGCTCCAAGGCTGGCATCGTCATCCACAATTTTTCGCCCTTCCGGCTGCCGGTACACCGCTGGAATAGCTGAAACCCCCTGATCTTTTGGAAATGACTGCAGGTAGTTTGCCAGGGCAAGCCACTCTTTCAGCTCTTTGGCCTCTTTGCCATCATCGAAATAGATGATCTGATCCAGATAATCAACGATGGGTTCACCATCTTTGGTTTTCGGCACGATAGACAGCAGTCCAAATGATTTTTCTCCCACCACGGACAACATTTGGGCAGAATACAATCCCACTACAACACGGTAAAGCTTCTGGTCCTGAATCACTTCCAAGCTCCCATCGGGAAGGACCAGGGCCGCTTGAGTGACCTTATTAAACGGCATTCGGTGGGGATTGAATGTAAAAGCAATTCCGGACATATACAACTGGGCTGTACTCATCAGCGGTGTTATGGACGCATCCACTTCACACACAGCCTTCAATTCCTTTCCGGTAAGATATACCGAAAGTAGAGGAAATCCGGATTGCCCGTCCGGTCCGGTTCCCAGGGAGCTGACTACAAACGCATCGTAGGTTGTAATGGGTCCCCGCACAAAGGATCCGCGGATGGTGCCGCTGGGCGCGACGGCCACAGCAACCGGATCTCCGTTGGGATCCCCCGCTGATTCCGCAGCATATCGGTAAGCATCAGCAATCAGATTTCCCAACGGTTCCTCACGATGTTCGGCTCCGACCCGTTGGAACGGAGTGAAGCTGAATTTGGAATATGCCAGAATCTGCGCCAGCTTGTACCCAGCGGAGCTTACATACTCCCTGTCGATTTGATCCGCATAGAACGAAATCTGCTCTTTTGTTTCCGGGTCTGCCGGGATTTCACCATTCAATGATACCAGACGATACGATGACACCGCCCAAAGGTCCGCATCCTTTATAAGTTCCACAACGCCTAATGCTTCTCCATACTGGCCGGCAGAAACAATGGCGGTGTTCCCATGAAACAGCGGTTCATCCAGACGGGTGTGAGAATGCCCGCTGATGATCAGATCAATGCCTGCAACCTCTTGTGCCAGGATATCATCTTCTGAACGTTTTTCATCTGGATGGGTTCCGGAATGAGAAAGACATACGACCAAATCAACCTGTTCCTCATCCCGGAGAAATTCAACCATTTTCTCCGCTGCTTCAATCTGGTCGGTAAACAGAACACCAGCCATTGGAGCATTGGAATCTGCTTCTTTTCCCATGATTCCGAACAGACCGATCCGCAGATCTTTCTTGACGATAACGGTATAGGGCAGGACCGGATAAGCATCCATGGCCGCTTTGAGGCGGTTCAGATCATCATCCCGATCTTCCGGAAAGACCATATTGGAGGCCACCATTTTCGGTAGTGCAACTCCCGACTGTACAGCATTTTCCAAATGCTGTGCCAACCCTTCGGGAAGAAAATCGAATTCGTGATTCCCCAGGGTCATCGCATCGTATCCCATTTGCCCCATCAGTAAAAGCCCTGGGCTGCTGCTTCGAAACAGCATTTGAAACATGGTTCCCATGGAATAATCTCCAGCATCCACCAAAAGAAGATCCGGGTCTTTTTGCCTCTCCAAAGCGATAGCACCCGCCAAACGCGCCCAACCTCCCACATCCGATACACCGCTGTCATTCTCGATCCGCAGGGGCAGGAAATGATCATGCAGGTCATGGGTAAAAGCAACTGTAATACGATCTTGATCGGCTTCGTTGGCCAAAACCGCTGCATCCAATGCCAGAGAATGTAGAAGGAAAACCACAATCAACCAAACTGCAATGCTTTTTCTCATTCTGATTTTCGCCACCGTGAATACCTCCAGTACTTTTCTAATCCAATCGTGGATCCGCCATTTATAGCTTCCGGGTGATTGCTTACACCCCAACGGAGGGTTTGCAAGCCGGTCTTTCATACACTCCTTACAAGAAAACCCGCGTCGAAGCGGGCTATACTTCAACGCGGTTTCGGCCCTTTTTCTTGGCTCGATACATGGCTTCGTCTGCACGATTAATCAGATCATCCAGTGTATCATGATCCATCATTTGCGTAACGCCAAAACTGGCGGTGATTGCCCAGTCGATGTCTGCCAGCTGCATCTGGGGAACCTGCTGGCACACTCTTTGAGCAAATCGGACTGCATCCTCTTCGGTTGCCTGGATAAGAACAGTGATAAATTCCTCACCGCCAAAGCGAGCAGCCAGATCTTCATCGCGGCAGCTTTCCTGGAGCAGCCGGGCAAAAGCAACCAGCACCTGATCTCCGGTTTTGTGTCCATAGGTATCGTTTACTTTCTTAAAATGATCCAAATCAGCCATGACCAATGAAAGAGGAACGTGATGCCTGGCTGCATACGAGAAAAATCTCTGCAATGTTTCATAGAAATAACGCCGGTTGGCAATTCCTGTCAGCGTATCGGTTCTCAAAAGATTGTTAATTCTTTCATTGGCCTTTTCCAGCGCAATATTTTTCTTGCTTAGTTCTCGTGTCAAAGCTGACATTTCGTTGCTCAGCATGGATATTTTGTCTAAGATGGTATCGTCGGCAGTGATTGCTCGAGTAGCTAGGAGAAGGTGTCCCTGATGTACAGAGTAGACTACACCGTGAAGGGCATAGGGAATTTTTAACTGGGGAGCCAGAAGAATCTGAAACTCACTGGAGCCCAGTCGATCTTCCAGTTCCCATGGATCTCGCAGATATTGGCTGAATGGTTTACCAATGGGCTTTTTTTCTTCTCCAGCCAGCCGAAGAAATGCATCATTACAGTCTTTTACGGTGCCTTGAGAATTCAGCAGGACAGCCACGACTCCCAGCTTATCATCCGCAAATCGACTGATAAAATCCGCATACTTGGTGATGTTTGTATTCTCAAGCATTCTCCCACCACTTTTCTGCCAGTTTGACAGCACAGCCTGCATCGTGGCAGCTGCCGTCTGCATTGATATCATTCAGAAGCTGTGGATATTCATTGAAACAGCGCCCGCCCACCATGATCTTCACAGAGTTCAGCGCAGCCACATTCCGAACCATCTGAATCAGCTGCTTCGAACGATCCAGATTGAATGGCATGCTGACAGATACAGCAATGAAAAAAGGTTGGGTGTTAATTGCTTCCCGCACGATATCTTCTGCCGGGACGTTAGCCCCGTAATAGTCTACATCCCAGCCATCCACTTCCAGCAGGTCTGCCACCATCCGAGGGCCGATTTCATGAAATTCATTGGGTGCAGCAGTCACAATGGCTTTGCCTTTTGTCTGTTCCAGAGAGATAAAGCGGGGATACAGGGATGCCATCACTCTGGTCACGATAGCGGAAGCCAAATGTTCCTGGGCAACGGATATTTCAGCGGTCTCCCATAATTCTCCAACCTTCACCAATGCTGGCTGAATCACTTGAAGGTAGAAATCTTTCAGGTGTTCACGCTTCATCACCTGCTCATGAGCCACCTGCATGGGCTGCCGCGTATCACCGGCTAGAAGAGCTGCCGTAAATCGGGTGCGGACTTCCTCCCACTCATCATCCGGAAAACTGTACATAGATTCCCCTTTTGGCTGAGAACTCAACATCGATTCATGTTGGGCTAGCATCCAGTCGTATATGGCCATAATGGGGGCGGCATCTTCCTTCTTCAGCGTGTTCTGAACTGCATGATAAAATGCACGATTGACCACACGAAAGTAATCGGAAGAAAATCCCCGTGCTTGGTAGGTCCGATAGGCCCACATCATATTTTTGATCAGAAAGTCAAAATCTCTCAATACCATGGCATTGCTCATCAAAAGAAGGTGATTTCGATGATTGTCGGTCATCAGATTAATCGGGTCTCCTGCCGCAGTGGTATCCGGTGGATAATGACTCTGAACCGTACTGTTTACCATCTCCAGCAAAACAGTCGCCTGTTTTTTGTACTCATCTACGGCATTTTCCGGTACAATGGGAAAACCGGTCGGGTTTCCCTCACGAGACACCATGCATTCACTTCCTTTCTTTCCATCCTTCAACATTTGATCTTCCTGAGAAACCATCGCCATGTATAAGTATGAAACCACCGCTTCTATTTACTCCTCACTGGTATACGCATATGTAAATTACAAGAGTCCGAAGAAAGAGACCCGGATCTTTCAGGGGGACTCCACGCTGGACTCTCATCCATTTGGATAAAGCACACAAAATGATGTTCATGTGATTCCGAACAAAGCGTTGTCTTGAAATAGATGCATGCAAGCGGTTAACACTTCCCACTGTAAATATCATTTTTCATACCCTAAACCCAATCATCCACTCCAGCATCAGACTGTATCTTCTATTCGTCGAAAGGGTCTGATTTCCTGCTCATTCACGACAACACAAAACCCCTCAGAGTCGGTAATCTACCGATCCCTCTGAGGGGTTTAAAGTCCAAAGGCTGCAAGGTTTATATATTGATAAAAATTTGACAGATAATCAATCTCGAACTGCTGTTGTAAGCAATACCAACACCGGTCTGTGTAAAATTGGGACTCAGTATATTCCTGCGGTGTCCGTCAGAACCCATCCAAAGGTTGAATGCAGAGTCTGGGGAAGAACACAGGGCCAGATTCTCACCGTATCCTTTATATGCAATACCTGCATCCTGAAGCATCCCACCGGCTCTCCCATATGTGGGTGTATCATGATCCAGCTTTGAGTCGTTGTTCTCTACCAGGTCCACAGCCCGCAAACGAGCCAACCAAATCAGATTTTTATTCACGGTTAATGGTTTCAGGCCTTCTGCTGCTCGCGCACCGTTGACCAGTGTCAGTACCTTTGCTTCTGCAGTCGTGTGGGCGGTGCCGGACGGTGCCTTCAGCGACGGAGTTTCCGGCTCATCTTGCGGCGGTATCGGGTCATCGGGTTCTGAGGGTTCCTCCACCGGTGTCTTGGGCGGTTCCGGGCTGGATGATGCCGGTTTTTTTGCTATCGGCTGAGTGACGGTGGTCTTTTGATTTTGAGTGTTTTGGGCAATGGCGACTCGTTCCATTTCGGCCTTCTCTGCAGCCGCTTTCTCTGCTTCCGCTTTCTTCGCCCGCGCCAAAAGAATCGCTGAATAATCCACTTCTTCCGGCTCATCTCCAGCCTGGGTCTTATCGTTCAGCCATGCTTTCAGCTGGCAGTCCGGCGGTGAGAAAACAGCCTGTTCGTCCCCGTTGCCTTCAGGATCCACAGGATTGATGTCGTTGAACAGATCCATGTTTTTCCCGTACGCAATACCCACTGTCAACAAAACAACGCAGACAAAGAGGATTAAAATCCAAGAAGTCTTTTTCAAAAATTTTCGCTCCTTTCATCGTCACTAGAAGGGATGAAAGTATTGGATATATGCTGTGTACTTTCGCACTTCGGCAGCCGGCTGCCCTGGCTTTCGCTGTAGGCCCATTGGCATTGCGTCCCGGCTTTTCAACCGGTTTGCCCTTTCCGTGACTTTATTCGTAAAAAAACATTACTATGAATTCACCCATCTGTCAAGAATCCTTCATGAATTGTTAATTGTCTGTTTCTATTCTTGGTGGAATGCCTTATCCCTTCACAAAGATGCAAACTAAAAAAATTCCTGCAGGAACTGCCCAAGCCAAGTGGAAATCTAACATGAGTTTGAATCAGTATTCTCCCCATAACAAATTTTGAGATGAGGTGACAGCATGTCCAAGTATCCCCTACTGATGAGTCCTCTCGCTGTCGGCAAACTGACCTTGAAGAACCGAATCGCAGTACCCCCCATGAGTGCCGACGACGATGCGTATGAAATGAGAGCACGAGGCGGGGCGGCTCTGGTCACTTTGGGTGAAGCGATGGTTCACGGAGACACAGCGATTTCACACCCTGGCACCATGATACTGGATGATGAATCCAATATGCCCCATTTGATACGATCCGCAGAGCGTGTCAAGCGTCACAACGCTCTGGCATCCTTGGAAATTGTGCATTCCGGGCGCCGTTCCAATCCCAAATACACTAAAAACCATATTGTCTACGGCCCCAGTGCGGGTATGGGCCCGTATGGCGTTGAAGTAACTGAGATGAACGAAGAATTGATGAATGAAATTGCCGATGCATTTGCTCACGGTGCGTACATGGCTCAGTTGGCCGGGTTTGATATGTGCATGGTTCATGCCGGCCACGGGTGGCTTCTGGCTCAATTTCTCTCTCCGTTAAACAATCAGCGGAAAGACCGATTCGGAGGCAGTTTGGAAAACCGTGCTCGTTTTCCAATCATGGTTTTGGATCGTATCCGCAGCCAGTGCGGTCAAGATTTTCCCATTGAACTTAGACTGTCCGGCGACGAATTCTATCCGGGAGGTATGACCGTAGATGAAACGGTAGAACTGGCTCGAATACTGGAAAGCAAAGTGGATATTATCCATGTATCTGCCACCACATTTCATCAGCATGGAACATCGGGAATCCGTATGTTCCCCAGTATGTTTTTCCCGCCTGCCTGCAACGCCTATCTGGCCAAAGAAGTGAAGAAAGCCGTTTCCATCCCCGTGGCAGCGGTTGGCGCCATTCATAAACCAGAGCTGATGGAAGAACTGCTGGCCAACGGTACCGCAGATATTATCTGTGTTGGACGGGGAATTATTGCGGATCCGGATCTTCCCAGAAAAATCAAAGAAGGAAGAGAGCACGACATTACACGCTGTACCCGATGCAATGTCTGCATCAGTGGAGGATTCATTCCTCACGTTCCTATAGCCACCGGTGTGGTCCGCTGTTCTGTGAATCCCACCTGCGGCCGTGAGAAAGAATTCTGGCAGAAAGAACGTCCCATCAACAAGAAATATGTATTGGTAATCGGCGGGGGACCGGCTGGTATGCAGGCGGCCATCACTGCGGCCGATCAAGGGCATGAAGTGACTCTGGTTGAAAAATCCGATCGTTTGGGAGGCATGCTGAACCAGGCGGTCCATCCGCCCTTCAAAGCCGATTTGAAAGAATTTATGGAAGTTCTGGTTCGCCGGGTTAATCGGAAACCCATTCATGTAAAATTGAACACCACCATGACCCCTGAGAAAGTACGAGCCATTGCTCCCGATGTTGTCATTGCAGCTATTGGCGCTGAACCCGTTCGTCCAGATCTTCCCGGAATCCAACTGCCTCATGTTGTCATGGCTACGGACATCCACCGGGTTGAAAAGAATCTTGGTCAGAATATCGTCATCATCGGCGGGGGTCTGGTGGGCTGTGAAGAAGGACTGTATTTAGCCATGAAAGGAAAAAATGTCACAATTGTGGAAATGAAAGATGAACTGGCCAAAGATGCCAATTTCCTGCACTGGAAAGCACTGATGCTGGAATTGGAGAAGTTCACGGTTACCCGAACGGGTACCACCGTTACAGAGATTCATCCCCATGATGTTGAGGCGGTTTCAAAAGATGGAAAAGAAATATCCTTGAAGGCGGATTCTGTCATTGTGGCTACCGGCATGAAACCTCGCCACGCCGAGGCAGAAACTTTCCGGGAATGTGCAGCTGAGTACATCTCCATTGGGGATTGCGTTCACCCCGAAAAAGTGCAAGAAGCCATTCAAGGCGGTTACAATGCGGGCTACTACATTCGCTGAGTGACCCAAATCAAAGAGGCATGCCATTGGTTGTGTCACGGGACACTGCCAATGCATGCCTCTTTACGTATCAGCTTATTTGACTTGTGAAAGATCATTCTTGCTAATCTCAGTTTCGCTATGCATCGGCTGCAATTCTGCGGCTGATATATTCGCCGTTTCTTTTGGTAATTGATTCTCTTTTCCCATATCCTCTTCCACATACTTTTTACTGGCTCGAATGCTGTAAATCAGCTGCACGATGATGCCGCCGCCGATAGCCATACCGCCCCAAAACATAAATCCGATTACGCTAATCAGATCGGACCATCCCCCAGTGGGATTCAAAGCTGCCACCCCCAACAGGTGAATTACGGCAATGCCGGAAAAAATGAGCGCCGTGACACTATAGATTTTCGCTCCAAAATACCCGCCGGTGACCACCGCCAGACTCATCATGGCTGCCAGTATGGCAAAGCCTTGAATGGTCTGCCCGGTGACCCCCAGTCCCAGTATGAGCCGGGATCCCCACAGGGCGGCAAAATAGACTGCGAATAAAACCACGGCGGCAAACAGCCACTGTGTACTCTTTTTTTCCGGTATCCGATCCAACAAGAGAATCATCCTTCCCATCTACTATTTGACCTGCTGCAGAGCAAACAGGATCAGGTGCCCGTATCCCTCTCGATCCATTTCTTCCACAGGGATAAATCTCAGTGCCGCACTGTTGATGCAGTAGCGCATGCCCCCCCGGTCTGCAGGACCATCGGCAAAGACATGCCCCAGATGATTGTCCCCGACGCGACTCCGCACTTCGGTCCGAACCATTCCTTGGGAACGGTCCTCCACCTCCCGGACAACCTCCGGTACAACCGGCTGCGTAAAGCTGGGCCACCCGGTACCTGATTCGAATTTATTGCTGGATAAAAACAGAGGTTCACCGGTTAATGCATCCACGTACAGACCCACATCTTTCGTATCCCAGTATTCATTCTGGAATGCAGGCTCAGTCCCTCTGTATCTTGTGACTTCGATGACCAGCGGATCTTGAAGAGCCAACAGGCTTTCATCCGGCTGGGAGTACAGGTCTGGGTTTATCTCCGGAGCCCTGTCTAAAATACTGTCGAGCTGAATATGGCAGTATCCTCCAGGGTTTTTTTCCAGATAATCCTGATGATACGACTCAGCAAGGTAAAATCCCTGCAAAGATTGTACTTCCGTCACAATAATCTTATCATATTTTTCCTGTTCTTTGGCAACAAACTGCTCAATGACAGCTCGATCCTGTTCGTTGGTATAGTAAATTCCGGTTCTGTATTGGGTCCCGCTGTCGTTACCCTGTCTGTTTAACTGAGTGGGATCAATGACTTGAAAATAATGACTCAGGATTCCCTCCAGGGAAATTCTTTCTGGGTCATATCGAATGTGAACTGTTTCAGCATGGCCGCTTTGCCCGATCTCTTCATATTTCGGATTCTCAGTGGTCCCATTGGCATACCCTGCTGTGGTTTCTGCTATTCCATAGACTCGATCCATGTATGCTTCAATACCCCAAAAACATCCGCCTGCCAACCAAATATCCTGAAGCTGGCTCTGGCTGTAATCCACATAATCATTGGGATTGCTTTTAATCGTTCGTTCCGCCGGGAATAGTCTCTGAAATAAATTAAGGCCCGTTCGGATAATTGGCAAAGATGAGTAACAAAACGATCAAGAATATATAGAAACCTATGTTGGTTCTTTGTTGCATTGATTTCACCTCTTTACAGATTTGTAATAATTATAACTTTATTATAGCGATTTTTGGGTCCCATTACAAGAGAGTCAATAAAGGATTATGAGATGCTGTTGTCAAAATACAGTATTACAAGGGGGGTGAGTGCAGTGGACAGAGATCGAATGTTAAAACTGAGATATTTCCTGAAGGATTCAATCCGAAAAACCATTGACTTTTCACAGACTGATCAGAATCTGGGCTATATCATGCCACCGGTTGTCAAAGAAGTTGATCCGGACAAACGTGTGATTCAACTGCCTTCTCCAGACAGCATCCCGGAAAGAGATATTCTTCTCACAGATGCCATCCGCCGGAGGCAGTCCCACCGAAAATTCACCGATCAACCCTTGTCCATGAGTGAGCTTTCGTTTCTGCTTTGGTCTACACAGGGAATCCGGCAGTCAGTCGGAGAGAACTCATTGCGCGTTGTTCCTTCAGCCGGCAATCGCCATGCGCTGGAAACCTACTTGATTGTCATGAATGTCACCGATCTGGCCGAGGGAATCTATCGCTACCTTCCTCACCCTCACGCTCTGGTTTCCGTTTCGGAACCGCCCCGTCTCAGGCAGCATCTGGTGAGGGCGGCACTGCGTCAGAGTTTTGTTTCACAGGGTGCTGTCACCTTTGTCTGGGCAGCCGTTCCTTATCGGATGGAATGGCGCTACAGTGACGCATCTCACAAAGTAATTGCTATGGATGCCGGCCACGTCTGCCAGAATCTGTACCTGGCCTGTGAACGAATCGAATGCGGAACCTGTGCGATTGCTGCCTACGATCAAGAGGCTACCGATCATTTGCTGGGGATTGACGGAGAAGACGAATTTGCCATCTATATGGCACCGGTAGGAAAAGTGTAACCGCATCCTGCACATGTGTTCTGTCGTTTACAGTCTCCTCGGCACATACGATGGCGACTGTGTTTTTTTTGGAACAAATCCCCTGTTCTCTCGTCGGTTATACTGGATCGCTCGATCCACGAAAGAAAATTATCTTATGGAGGTCACCCATGAAAAATTTTCGATTTCTACTACTCATTGTTATCCTGCTGGTTGCTGCATGTAGTTGTCAGAAGCAGGAGCAAGCTACTGTGAAAGATCCCGTTATGGAAGTAACCCATGATGGTGTAACCATTGAAATTACCGGGGCCGATTTTATCGAGGATGATCTGATGGCCACTTTCAAGATTTCGGAAGAAGTCCCGGCTGAGCAACCTGTCTATCAGCTTCTGATGCCGTGGACAGTCATTCTGGAAAATGGTGAGCAAATTGAAAGCAGCCACAGCGCGTTCTACAATGCATTCGATGACGATCAGGAAAGGATTCCAGGTACCAGTCGGCTTGAAGTCTTCTTTGATAATGTGGCTCCTTCCGATCGAACCATGGATATTCAAGCCTCCATCAAACCGAAATACCTGGTTCCTTCGGAGGATGGGTACTGTTTCGAAATGGACTTGGATGGAATCCAACCGGACGGGAACCCTGTAACCGCCTGGCAGTTGGGATTTCTGGTTACTGCTTCGGCTGAGAAACCGGAAGCGGATGTCCTTGCCATCACCGTCCGGGTTGAAGCTTCCAGCGATCTTTTGAAGTCGCTCTCCTACGCCATCCAGCCGGCTGCATCCGATCAGTCAGGGCGCACATATATCAGCAACCAATCGCTGCGACAGTCCGACTCTGCGGGTTATCAGGAAGAGACCCTGGTATTCCAGGGCATTGATCCCCAGTCTGAGACGTTTTCTCTGCGGTATCCTATTCAGGTCCGGGCCACTTTGCCGGACACTGTGGACTTTCTGTTTCAGTACATTCCCATGGAAAACTAAGTTACGGACGGCCGCTCTGCGGCCGTTTTCGTTTCTGTCCGGAAGGAACAGGTCTTATCCTGTGGAATGTGTGTAGTAAGTCACTATGGTATACGAGGAGGATTCATGATGAAGGATAATCTGGCTGAAAAAATCGTATCTGAATTTTCAATGGAAAACGCCCTGGTTCATATGAACTATCTGGTGGACCAGGTGGGAGAACGATTATCGGGAACGCCTCAGATCCAAAAGGCAGCCAAGTATATTGAGCAAACTCTCCAGTCCAATGGTTTGGAGAGTTGGATTGATGAATTTCCTATGTATCACAGTTTTCCCAAGCAGGCTTCCCTGAAGGTACTGGCCCCCGTTGCGAAAGAAATACCGGCAGAGCCGGTCTGCCATATTCTTTCCACCCCGCCTGAAGGAGTATCCGGAGAACTGATTTACCTGGGAGTTGGCGGTGAGGATGATTATTCCTCCAAAGACGTCTCGGGAAAAATTGTATTGGTGGATATGAACTGGGCGCCGGCACGCCCCGAAAAGGCGCTGATTGCCTGGAAGCATCATGCCTCGGCCTTGATCATCATGAACTGGGGGCTGCCGGATCCCGACAACCCGGTTATACAAATGGGAGCCATCAAATCCCAATGGGGAAATCCAACTCCGGACTCGTTTCATGAGATTCCTCAGATTCCTGTCATTTCCATATCCCGCTATCACGGAGAATATCTGAAACAGCTTGGGCAGAATCAGAGCATCCATGTGCACCTCACAGCAGAAGCTACCCGGGAATGGGTAACAGCTCAGCAGCCCACTGGATTCCTTCGATGCACAGAACCCACAGACGAGTGCATTGTTATTGGCAGCCACTTGGATGCCTGGGGCAAATCAGCCATATGCAATTCCACAGGCAATGCCCTTTTGCTGGAGCTTTCCCGATTGCTGTATCAGTACCGCAGCCGGTTAAAAAGAAACATTTGGTTTGTTTTCTGGGATGGTCACGAGATTGCCGAAGGAGCCGGATCCACCTATTTCGTAGACACCCACTGGCAAGAATTGACCCGGCATTGTGCCGTATACATCAATGCAGACAATCTGGCCATCGACGGAACCACCATCCCCACGATCGAGGGGAATACGGAGATGAAATCCTTCACTCAGTCACTGCTGAAGGAAATCTGGAACGAACCGGGGCATTGGATCGATGCATATAAAGGCGGCGGAGACTCTTCTTTCTTCGGCATCGGTGTCCCATATGTTTCTTTTGCCACCGAATACACGGATGAAGAATTGAAACGCCTCAACTATGCTGTTTACGGACCATGGCTTCATACCGAATATGACACGGTAGATAAGGTGAATATGGATATTTATCAAAAGACCATGGCCTTTTTTGCTCACCTTTCGATCGCCATGGCCAATACGGAGATTATCCCTTATTCGCTGCAGGATCTGGCCGCAGAGATCCGGGATGCCCTGGCAACCGTTACCGGTAATTTCCCCCACCTGCTGCGGGAACCTTTGGCGGGTTTGGAAAGTACAATTCTCTCATTCATAGAAAAACTGACTGCCCTGGAGGAATCTGATTGGAAGGGTCTTTCCGCCCAGGAAATCAATTGTCGCAAAATCCGCATCCTGCGCAGCTTGTCACCCGTTTTTCGATCTTTCTCCGGTCGATACGGGCAGGATGCCTGCGGTTCTCTACGGACAGAAAAACCGATACCCGGGCTGTATTACGCCTTGGAGCAGGCGGACTCCTATGAAAAAGGCACCCATGAGTTCTATCTTTGGTCCACAGAAGTGCTTCGCCAGAATAACAGAGCCTTCGATGCTCTGGATCAGGCTTTGTTTTGTCTGGAGACCATCTGAACTGAAAGAAAAAGCCCTCAGCATGAGCCGAGGGCTTTTCGCTTTTCAAGACGGGTCGACCACATGACCAATGAACAGCAGCGCCCCGGTTTTTTGATCTTCAATCAAGAATAAAAATGGTCGATTAACGGTCATAGTAAATTCATCTTCTTGGATACTGGTTAATCCGATCTCCACTGAGGTAACTGCAGCGGCTTCCGTCCCCTTTTCGTCCACGATGATCTTTGTTTTATGTATTATGTCGGTAATACTGACATCATCGCGATTCTCCGGGGATATCATCCTGGAGAAATCGGATTCATAAGGATCAAAAGCTTTTACAACCCCAAGAGCTTTCATCGTCTCCACCAATGATGTTTCGTAGCTGACAGTAAATCTCGGCAGCACTACGCTTCCCTTTTGCTGAACCATTTTATCTTTTTGGGTCAGCCATTCATCGACATTCCACTCCCCGATCCGAGAATCCAGATTGGTCATTTCTTTCGGCATGACGATATTCATAACAATACGCTGATTATCTCCATAGGGCAGAGATATCATCTGGATTGTTTCATCCTCCATATACAAGAACTCATCGTTCAAATGCATCATGGGAACACTGACATTTGACCCATCTGGTCGATAGAACAATCCATCCTGAGTTTGGTCGGGATCAAATGGAATACTCCAACTTCCTTTGAAATAGGTGCTGTTGATTAAATATAGCACTGTCAAGGGGTCGATGGGTGGCTTGACAATTTCGGTAATCAACCCCTGTGTATTCTCTTTAACCCATCCGTTGATTGTATCGACTGTCCGTGGGTCCGTAAAATCCAGCGCCTGTGTATGTGCCAAATAGTAGGTACCCAAATCCTCTTTGTATTGGTCGATAAATGAAAAACCTGCTTTCATCCAGGCAGAGTTGGCTGTGGTTAGAATCACTTCCGGATCCGCCGTTCGAAGAAAGTAGAGCAAAGACAGTAAATTTTTATTCACGTTCTCCACCGGCCAATCTCCAAAATTCATTGCCTGGGATAGCTCTTTCGCGGTATCACCCTCTGTACCGGCCAGAGTCATTCCCAAAGCCATTGAAATGGATAAAGGCGAAATCATGATATTCTTATCAGAATTGATCAATTTGTGATAGACAGAAAAGCCAAAACGGTTCATGGCTAAGGCAATGGATGGATCATAACTCTGGAGTATTTCATCCGATGGCTTTTCCATCACAGCTACAGATTGCCCTGTACAGCCGGACATGAACAACGCACCGACCAAAAACAATATAATGATCCCCGAACGCATTTTCATCGCCTCTTCTCTATACAAGTGGTTACAGTGTTTTGACGCTCTTGCTGGCAGGAAGTTCCCTCTGCAAGTGGAATCTGTCATTGATACTTGTAAAAAGAGGTGTTGACTCCATGCGAACCAGAGTATATCAGTTGATTTCTGATCAGTTTGAAATGCGCCCTTCCATGCATGTAGAGGACATTTACAAATTGCTTTATCAAAGCTGCATGGGCCTGGGTCATCTGATTCAGGACCGGGAAAAAACCCTATCCTATCTAGAGTCGGAAATGGAAAAAGCTGTCCAATCATCCTCTGCAATCCATGAACTCGTCACTGAAGATATCACCCTGATCTACCCTCTTTATCGAGTGAATTTGCGTCCGCTGCTGGCCAAGGAGCCAGACCGGGCAGGCTCGTTATTTCAAGCCATGCTTGCCACCGAAGAGGAAATGCGGCCATCTCATGAAGATCTAGTATTTGCCTGGTATCACTATGTAACACTGGAGAATGAGAATAAGTTTTCCGGAAAACGAGAACGACTGCTCGAATATGACCAATATCTGGTGGATCACGATTTTCCGGTTCAGCATCATTCTGCCACGTACAGAGAATGCTACAACCCATCCTACCGGATCATCAGCAAACGAGCATACCTAAAATGGTTTGACAGGAATGAAGGAGTTTATCAGGAAAATATCGAAAAAGCATTTTAGTTGTAAATATAAGCAATCCATTCAGAAAGGATGGGATCTCGATGAGTTTTTTGAAAAAACTGAGTGAAACAGCTAAATCCACTGCTTCTGCCATTGGCTCAAAATCAGTTGAACTGGTGAATACAGGGAAACTGACTGTTGAAAAGAATACCATCAAGGGTAAAATCAGCAAACGGTACACGGATATGGGCAGTATGATTTACGATGCATACAAAAAAGGCGAAGAGCCAAACCAGGATGACATATTAAATATCTGCAAAGAAATCGACCAACTGGAAGTTCAAATCGAAGAAATTGATGAAAAGATTAAAGAAGAGCGTGAAAAAAGCAAAGATCAAAAAGAGACGGCAGAAGAAAAAGCAGAAGAAGTAAAAGAAGATATTACAGAAGAAGTCGAGGAGATTGCCGAAGAACTTGACGATCTTGGTGAGAAAAAAGAATAGATCGTAAAAACCGCCCCGTCGGGCGGTTTTCCATTATCCGGTGAATGATCCTGCCAATACTGCGAAATCAAGTTGTTTCAAATCTTTATGATCATCCCTGTCTGTTCATTCATGATAACACCTTTTTATCAATCCGCATCATACCCGGATCACCGGTATCCGCCAAAAAAAGGCCGGTTTGAATCAGTAAATCATCACCCGGGAACCAAAAAAGCCGCTTAAATCCTGGAATAGTTTATCAACCGTCACTTTTTCTCTAATAGATCCAACGAAAATCTCCCGAGGGGTAATCAGTTCCAGTTCCGGGATTTTTTCTTTGTATAAGACAATTTTCTGGATCTCCAAATCCGGGATAAAAATCTGCTGGACCACCATACCATCATTTTTCTGACTGAGCCGAATCCCATCCGGCAGCACTTCCATAATGTAAGGGATCATTCGAAAAAAACCAGTCCTGAGAAAAAAAGAATATTGAAGAGCACCCTGAATCATCACAGCACCTCCACGTATGATGATAACGAAAACCCTTCCAAAATTCAACTGCACTGCCGGTATGAAATGTGCCATTTTTGTCATCTTTGCATGACAAAACAATTGCATTGGCTTGGCTCGACCTATATAATGGAAGAGGGTGATAAATATGGAATTCAATGAAAAACTCAACATTTTAATGGAAACGTTTGGTGTTACCAATATTCAATTGGCCTCTGCGATTTCTGTCGATGCATCACTAATCAGTCGCTGGCGCAGCGGGCAGCGCATTCCATCCCGAAAGAACGACTATCCGTCCAGTATTGCTTCTTTCTTTGTCAGCCGTGCAGATAAACTATCTCGAAAAGCAGCCCTGATGGAAATACTGAAACTTCCCTATGATTTGACTTTTGACCAAATATCCTTAATGAAATATTTGCATAAATGGCTCGACTCTGAACGGTCTATCAATGAATCTACTGTGGAGAATATCCTTACAAAGGTTCAGAATTACGGAAAGGCTTCAAAGAGAGAACCCGTACCTCCATTTACTCCCATAATCCCCCCTGGCTCGGTTCATCCCACAGAATCATACTACGGAATCGCCGGGAAACAGGCTGGAGTTTTGGAGTTTTTGAACCATGTGCTGAAAAACCCCTTTCCCGTTACCTTGCTTTTATACAGTGATGAGAGCATGGATTGGCTATCTGGCGATCCGGATTATTTTCGGCAGTGGCAGTATATGACCATGCAGCTGCTGCAAAAAGGACATCGAATCCGTGTCATTCATACTTTACAGAGGGATCTGGCTGAAATGCTGGATGCCATTGATTATTGGATCCCCCTCTATATGACCGGATCCATCGAACCCTTCTATTTTCCTCGGTATCGAGAACAGATCTTTCGCCGCACCTTGTTTATTGCTCCGGGCATCGCTGCCTTTACTTCCCTGTCTCTGCCGGAGACCAGCAACCAGGCAGTCAATCAGCTAATCATCGATCCTGAACACATTCAATCCCTGACCAACGAATACAATCGGTTTATGGCCTATTGCCGTCCGTTAATTCGCGTTCTGACCGGTGATGGATTGTCCGATTATCCGAATCTTCGTACTGAGCTGGAAGAACAGCCCGGGCGTATGATTACATCCGGTGTCTTTCCATCTTCATTGACGATACCCGAGGCACTCCTGCCGGATCTTCTCCCAAGAGAAACCGTTGATCCAAGGCGGATACTCAACCTGCATCACCATCGGACTCAACAGTTCCATCGAGCCATTGAGAAATATGACTATTCCGAAATTCTCTTTACGGATTACTCTGGGGCTTTGCTTCAGTCATCGCCCTATTCAGACTTTTCGCTAAACTACTTTGCAGATAATCTACACTACACCCGAGAGCATCTTCATATCCACATTAACCATATCATTTCGCTGCTGAAAAAGAATCCACGCTTCCATTACTATGTCATTCCTCGCAGCCAAATTGGTTCTGTACACATAACAGCCATCGATAATGTCGGTGTGATCTTTCAGAAAACAGACCATCCTCACATTGCATTTGCCTTCAATCAGTTGAAATTAACCACCTCGTTCTTCTACTATCTGGAGTCGATGATAGAAAACTCTCTGCATGAAAAGCATTCCAGAGAGTTGATGATCTCCCATTTGGAAGATTTGGCAAAATAAAAGGCGGCGCGGGTCGTTTGCCGGCTGCCTTCTCATCTCCATATTTCATTCTATCAAACATTCTTTTCCTGCACTCAGCTGGGAAGCATCGGTGATTTCCCTGCTTCGACTTTTTGAGGGGTAGATCGGTTTCTACTCCAGTTTGCGTCAACTGAGATTGATCAAAATTCAAAGTAACATCCCGTGCACCAAATCCTTTGGCCAATGCAGCCAGAGTATTTTCACAGGAACGCTGGATATCGGTCCACATACTGGCTGCCAGCCGTCTGGACATGGCCGATGCCTGGGTACGCGCTTCATCCTTTAACCGGTTTTTCTCTTGCTCATCGAACCCGGTACCCAATGCCCGGTTGATCAAATCCGGCAGCAGCCACGGCAGCAACTTGCTGTTTTGCTCATCATAGAAATTAATATCCACGATTTTTATATCATAATAACAAGGGGGCATTTTAAGTTCAAACCGGCCGTTTCCCAGGTTTTCAATGGAAAAATCCCTGCTTTTCAAGTTGAATTTGAACTCAATGTCAAATTCGAAAATCATGGCCATTTTCTTTGCAGAAATCAACCATCTAAAATATCGCTGTCCGGTTTCCCCCAGCCAGTGTTCCGCTGTGGTGACAATTTCTTTGGCTTTTACTTTGTAAACAACCAGTTCTCCAACGGATCGGATTTCCTCGATCGACACATAAACCTGGGATCTTCCTCTGGATGGCAGACCCCCCCGAGGGCGTCTTAGCCACAGAAACAACCCGATTAATCCGGCAACGGCCATGCCCGCCAAAAACTCAGTCATTTTCATCTCTCCCGAAAGTTTTGATTCTTATTTCCATAGAATAGAAGAGATTTCCTGCCAATCCAGCAGGAAGAATCCATGGCAGGTAACGAATTCTATGGAAGGACAATCCAATTCATTGAGATATGAGGAGGCGAAACCATGAATATTGAAGTCATCGGTGTACCCATCGATTTAGGAGCAGACCGCCGGGGCGTCGATATGGGCCCCAGCGCCATCCGCTATGCCGGCCTGGAAGAAGCAGTACGAGCCCTGGGCCACCAGTATATCGATCTGGGGGATCTGGAAGTTCCTAACCCCAAGACAATAGGTACCTTTGATAATCCTTCTCTCAAATATCTGGACGAAGTCACGATTGTCAACAAACGACTTTGTGATCAGGTCATCCTTAGTCATCAGCGCAGTCATATGCCCCTGATCTTGGGTGGAGATCACAGTATGGCGGTCGGGTCCATCCTGGGTACCCAAACTGTTTTTAAAAACATCGGGGTGATCTGGATCGATGCCCATGGAGACTTTAACAATGATCAAACAACTATCAGCGGGAATATGCACGGTATGCCCCTGGCTGCCTGTGCCGGTTTTGGAGCACCTGAGATGACTCGTTTCCTGCGGGAGGATGTCTCATTTGTCAACCCTGACAAGATTGTCCTGATTGGAGTCCGCGACCTGGATCCGGAAGAGAAAGTCTTAATCCGAAAATCCGGTGTCCATGTATTCACCATGGCAGATATTGATATTTACGGTATGCGTCATGTAATGAATGAGGCCATCCGTATTGTCAACACCGACACCCGAGGATTCCATCTGAGTTTTGACATGGATGCCCTCACCCCCGGTGAAGCCCCCGGAGTCGGTACTCCCGTTCCCGGTGGTCTCACCTACCGTGAAGCCCATCTTGCAGCGGAGATGATTGCCGAGCAAAAAACACTGCTCTCGTTTGAGTTTGTGGAAGTGAACCCGATACTCGACCGCATGAACCATACAGCCCAGGTTGCAGTCACTCTGATCGCATCTGTCCTGGGGAAGAAAATAATCTGAAACATACAATGAAACAGGCTCGGAGGATGTGTCCTTTCGGCCTGTTTCCTACTGATTGTTTTTGTTGATTCTTTATGAACTAAATTCTTTTCTTGGCAATATCCAGGATGACCCGGTCGGTTACTTTCATGCCCGGGTCATTAATTAAGCCCATGTTAATGAACGACTCCTTTGCATCGCATCCAACAATCCCTCCCGGCCCGTTAAACGCTACTCCCTGCAGCGAGAGATATGAATGCAGTACTGCTTCCCCTGCCGCCACACTGACTTTGTATGAACAGCTTTCCTTGGCCCCGTCACAAATCATGCCGGTGAGATTGCCCATTATGGAATTCATGGCTCCAATGGCCATTGGCCTGGTCCCGCCCAACATGATGGTAATTCCGGCCGCTGCTCCAGTTGCAGCAGCCACGGCACAACCGCAAAAAGCGCTCATTCTTTTCACATGCGATTTTATATAAATGGTCATCAGAGCGCTTAATACCAACCCCCGAATTGTTTTATCATTGTCCATTTTTTCGAAATCCCTCACTGCCAATACGCTAAGCAGTGCCGTGATGCCATGATTTCCACTGCCGGCAACTGTCATGATTCGCACTGGAAACCCCGCCATACGTGCATCTGCTGCACCGGCGGTGTATGTTCTAGCCTGCAAAACAGCCCCCAGAATAGGATCACTGCAGTGCATCAATGAAAGAGCATACCCCAATCCACAAGAAGCCTTCTTCTCAATCCCCTCCACAGCTGCCCGGTAGTTACCATCTGCGCCATCCATTAAGAATTGTACATGGTCGATGGGGATGGTCTCCGCAAAGGCAAAAACATCATCCACAGTGACATGACTTAGATCGTACGCTTTCTTTGTATTCACCCTGGCTTCCGAAGCATTGACCAGTTCCCCGTTATGGATTACTCTTGTGACATTGTCATAATCATCCTGAATCACGGCCTGAGACCAGCCTAGATCTGTATCGATTCGCACATCAATATACAGAAGTATACCATTATCACTGATGGTAACCTCTGTCTTGGCTTGTTCCAGAAGTTGCTCTGCTTCATTGGCTGCATTTTCTTTCACTTGCCTCAGAACATCCAGCCCAGCGTTGGGCTGTCCAGTCACAATGCCCATCGCTGCTGCGTATTGAATACCCTTTTTCTTTGTTCCTGGAATGCCAACTCCGGACGCATTCTTAAAAATATTGGGGCTGACTACAATCGTGATTTTTTGAATCTCGCCTTTTCCTGCATCATGCGCTGCTGCCGATGCCAATGCAATGCCGATGGGATCCGTGCAGCCGGTTGCATACGTCGTGTCTTGCTTGAGAACCTCCAACAACGTCTGATCTACTTCTTTCATGGACAAACCTCCTCGGTAGAATGGTGGACTTTCAATCTGAATATGGATATAATGAAAAAGCATGGTTATGATAGTATTTCGTACTCGTAGGAAGGGAGAATCCGCTGATGCTTATTGACACTATTAGTCCTGTGATCTTTACGATCGGTCCGTTTACTGTCCGCTGGTATGGTGTGATGGTGGCCGTTTCCTTTCTCATTGGCACCTATTTCATTCTCAAAAACGGAAAAGAAAGAGGGTACACCGAAGATCAGCTGCTGAACAGCCTCATTATTGCCGTGATCTGCGGCCTGATTGGATCTCGCTTTATCTATGTAATCACCAATCTCCCTTACTATCTGGACAATCCTGCCCAGATCATCCGGATCGATCAGGGTGGTCTATCCTTCCACGGTGCCTTAATCGGAGGAATTGGTTCCTTCGCGCTGATTCACAGGAAAGTCGGGATTGCACTGCGGGAAGGGATTGATCTTTCCGTTCCCGGTTTCACTTTCGGTATCATGCTGGTACGGATAGCCAATATTTTCAACCAGGAAATCCTCGGACGGCCGACGGAATTTTTCCCCTTTCCACGTCATCCCGCTCAGATCTATGGATCACTGATCGGATTAATCCTTTTCATCCTCTATCTTCGCTTGAAAAATCGTAAACCCTACTATCCCGGAGAGCTATTCTGGTCTTTTGCCTTGAATTATTCGATCATGAGAGGGCTGATTGAAGAAACTTTTCGAGAAGTGCCGCTCATTGCATGGGGCTATATCAATACGTACTATGGAGTGGGTTTTTTCACAACCGTGCACGTTCTCACGCCACTATTTATCGGCTTTTCCTGGTATATGCTGAAGAAGACCAGAGAACAGCCTTTGCTGGAACATGATCCCAATGAGACCGCCAATACAACGACAAAGGAGATCTAAGATGGTTTCTGAAAGACTGCTTCAACAAATGAACTTTATCCTTGAGATTGACAAGCTCAAAGCCATTACCCGGCAAAATTTTCTATCCGATGGCAGCCGCCGCGAAAATGACACTGAACACTCATGGCATTTGGCCGTGATGGTGATGATTCTTTCAGAATATTTCCCGCATATCGACATTATCAAGAGTATATCCATGGTGCTGATCCACGATGTGGTGGAAATTGATGCGGGGGATACATTTGCATATGATCCCGTGGGATATGAAACAAAAAGTGCTCGGGAAAAAGAGGCGGCGGAAAGACTCTTTTCCATCCTTCCCGCCGACCAGGCCGACTATTACCGTCAATTGTGGTACGAGTTTGAGGAGATGGAAAGCGGTGAGGCCATTTGCGGTGCCATTATGGACCGTATCCAACCCCTGATGATGAATCATTATTCGAAGGGTAAGATGTGGAAGAATAAAGGGATCACAGAAGATCAGCTGCGTAAACGAAATGAAATCGTTTTCGAAAAAGGACCGGCCGAACTCCAGGATTATGTGAATCACCTAATTGCTGAAGCAAAAAAGAACGGATATCTGGAATAGATTGAAAAACCCGCCTCCCAGCGGGTTTTTCACGGTCTTTTAGAGTGTGAAGTCTTTGGGTATTGCATTGGGAATGTGGGCAATCTCACTATCATTATACATAAACAGGGATCCAGGGCCTTCAGTTACTTCACCCAGTACGGCTGCCGACACACCGTGTTCTTTGGCGATTTCCAGCATCTTCCCGGCATCTTCTGGCGATACCTGGAACAGCATTCTTGCCTGCGTTTCACAAATCAGTATTTCTTCCGGAGTCAAGCCTTCCACCTTTACCGGGGCATTGGCCAGCTGAATTTTTGCTCCCAACCCTCCGTACCGCACCGATTCACTGACTGCAGCACCAATCCCTGCTGCGCCCAGATCGGAACATGCGTGGATGTCCACAACCTGCATCGCCGCAAGAGAGGCATCCATGGTTTTCCGTTCTTCATCAAACAAAGCTTCGGCAGGTCGCATGGTATCCACCAGTCCAGCCCTGTACAGCGTGTCGTTCCCATCACTGCTGGTCTCCCCGAAGATGACAAATACATCTCCAACGTTTTTGGCAGGTTTTGTCAGCGGTTTTTCTGTTACCAGCTGCCCAATGACTGTTGCAACAACTGCTGGAACAAAATCACTGAACGATGTTGATAAACCGCCTCCGACCACATACACATCCATCTGTGCACACATATCCCGAATTCCTTTTATCAGCAGATTAACCCTGTCTCCACTGGTCATGGTTACACAATTGCCGCATGTGCACTCTCCCTTGAATCCGCATGGACCCACCAGCACTTCTTCTTCCAGCGGACGAGTACCGATAAAGTCCAGCAGGAAAAGCGGCTTGCCTCCCATGGCCACCACGTCTCTCATCGCTCCTCCTGCGCCGGTTGCGGCCCCGTCGTACGGGCGGGGAACACATGGAGAACAATGGCTTTCCATTTTTGCCACAACGAATCCGTCTCCTGGCATTTTAAATACAGCTGCATCATCATTGGCATCCGGCCCCACTATTAGGGTGCCAGGTGAAACTTTACTGACTTGGTCATTTAATTGCTTGAAAACTCCAAAATCAATGGCCTTGTCAATATTGTGGTGCAGATGAACAAACAGCGCATGAATCAATGCTTTCTCAACCCGATTCACAAAAACCCCTCCTTCAGCCATTTGTCAGAACTGTACTGACTGTGTGCTGATGGTATTCTTTTTCTTCGTTCCTTTTCCTTCCTTTCCGATGCATTAATCAAAGGGAATTGCTGTCATCATGAAGAAATAGATATTGAATCTGCATCGGGAAGGAAGATATTTATGCGCATTCAGTTTTCCAACTTCTTCACAGATCCCATCGTCCTCATTTTTCTGGCATCTGTCACCGGAATTCTCTTGGGTCAGCTCAAAATCGGAATTTTTAAACTGGGAAAATCCGGCAGCCTCTTTTCTGGTTTGCTGATCGGATGGCTGATTTATCTTTTCTATGCTCTCCCGTTTATGGATTCTGCATCCCCGCCGGCTTATGCCCGGCGCATTCTCAGTGAAGGGGTTGTATCCCAGGATTATTTCAACATATCCTTAATCCTTTTCATTGCCGCCAGCGCCTCCCTGGCCGCAAAGGGTTTTGGTTATATAATCCGCAGGTATGGAATTCGCTTTCTTTTCATGGGTTTTTTTATGACTCTGGTGGGAGCCTTGCTCAGTTACGGGGCCGTTTTTCTGTTTCCTTTTGAAAACCCATTCGCAGTAGCCGGAACATATAACGGGGCACTGACCAGCTCGGTTGGACTGGCTGCAGCGTTGGAAATCATGGGCAACTTACCGGCAGTGGAATCCATGACAGGCTTCGGTTACGCAGTGGGATACGCTCCCGGTGTGGTCATGGTTATCCTGCTAATTCAGGTCATGCCCTCCCTTTTCCGCCTTAACTTGCAGACAGAAAAAGAAGCCTTCATCAGAGAAATAGAGGCAGCCGGCATTGACACCGAAGGAGAAACCTGCGGAATGAGCCTGGATATGCTGTCTTTCGGGATTGTTTGTCTGGGGGGTTTTGCCGTTGGGGCTATTGAAATCTATCTGGGTCCCACACTGGGTTTTATACGACTGGGTATGACCGGCGGTATCGTTATTACTGCTTTGGTTTTAGGGTATATCGGCCGCCTCGGACCCATTACTTTTCGATTCAGCGACAATCTCCTGGAAGTGATCCGTGAAATTGGCATGATGTTCTTCTTGGCTGTTGTGGGACTCCGCAGCGGTTATGACACTATCATTTCTCTGACCGGTTCCGGGCTGAGCCTTGTACTCATCTCTTCCGCTTCTGCCATCCTCACCGTTTTAGCCGGATTTATTTTGGGACGCTATATATTCCGGATTAACTGGTACATGCTCTCAGGGGCCATCTGTGGAGGCATGACCAGTACCCCCGGTTTGAGCGCTGCCATTGATACCTACCAAAACAGCCAGATTGCTGCCGGCTACGGCGCCGCATATCCCACAGCGCTTTTAGGGATGATCATCTTTAATAAGCTGATGTTCAATCTTCTCATACCTATGTTCACCTGACATATTTTTCCCTATAAAAAGGATTTTAATTGTTTGTATAGAATTCCTGTCATATGGTTGAATTCAATAAACAAAGGAGGATCTGATATGAAAGTAAGAATAGACACCAATCTATGTCACGGAAACATTATTTGTGTTGAAGTCGCTCCTGAAGTATTCAAAATCAACCGAGAAGGTTTTGGTGAAGTGTACACCCATGATGTGCCGAAAGATCTGCAGGACAAAGTAAAAGAAGCTGCCGAAAAATGCCCGCGCAAGGCCATCTTCATTGAAGAATAAAACAATCATGACCGGCACCTAGGGTGCCGGTGTTTTTTTCATCCCAATACCGAGAAGGTGAATTTAATGCTGCAGGATTTTAAAAAGTTTGCTCTACGGGGAAATGTAATGGATTTAGCCGTCGGAGTTATCATTGGCGGAGCATTTGGCAAAATAGTGACATCATTGGTTAACGATATCATCATGCCGCTATTTGGAGCTCTGCTGGGGGGACGTTCCGTTACGGATTTGAAATATGTGCTTCGGGCAGCTACAGAGACTACAGCCGAACTGGCCATTCTTTATGGACAATTTATCCAATCCATTTTTGATTTTCTGATCATTGTATTCTCCATTTTTATGTTTATACGATTCTTCCAATCCCTGAGAAAGAAAGAAGAGGAAAAACCAGCCCCTCCGCCAGAACCCTCAAACGAAGAGAAACTGTTAACAGAAATCCGAGATCTGTTGCGATCCAAGCCATAATGAAAGAACCCGGCAGCATGCTTCGCCGGGTTCTTTCATTCATATCATTATCTTTGGTACCTTACAATACCTCCCATAATCGTCATGAGCACAGTCAGGTCTTTGATGTGCTCAGAAGGAATCTGGAAAATATCATCCGATATAACCGTCAGGTCCGCCGCTTTTCCAACAGAGACGGTGCCTTTGACTTTCTCTTCATGGGTAGCGTATGCGGAGCCCATGGTATACCCTGACAGCGCTTCATAGACACTCAGTTTTTGCTCGGGAAGCCACCCGCCGGGGGGTATGCCCATCTCATTCTGGCGTGTAATCGCCGCATACATTCCCAAAAAAGGATTGTGACTTTCGACGGGACTGTCGGAACCAAAAGCGACCGGGATTCCTCTGTCGATGAATCCTTTCCAGTTGTAGGTCCATTTTGCCCGCTCAGGCCCAATTCGTTCTTCGACCATATCCAAATCCGATGATACAAAAACAACCTCCAAACCTCCAATAATCTGGGCCTCTGCAAACTTCTGAAGTAATTCCGGAGTTGTGATCTGGCAGTGATCCACGCAACAGCGCGGGTCTTTCTTTGGGTGTTTTTGCTGAAGGTAATCAAAGGTTTCCAGCGCCATACGAATACCCCTGTCGCCGATTCCATCTGCAGCAACCTGAAATCCATTGGTCCAGGCCAGCTCCATCAAAGATGCAAATTCATCCTCATCGTAATACAGGATCCCTTTGTTGTCAGGGTCTCCTTCGTACCCTTCACTGAGTGCAGCCGTTTTTGCTCCCAGTGAACCATCTGTCTGGAGGGTATACGGCCCCATGCGAAATGTTGGCGTCCCAGTTCCTGTACGATATCCTGAGCGAATCAAATCTTCCAGATCTTCCACACTGGGCAGACAAACCATCAGATCAATCCGAACGGGTAGATTTCCTTCTTGGTCCAGCTCTTCATATGCTTGCAGGATATCCCGGTAATGGGCCTTTTTCAGCTCGAAATCGTCTGTCTGCACGGAAGTCAGTCCGCATTGAATATAATCGTTTAACGCTGCACGAATCCCTTCTTTAATTTCCTTGACTGTCAGGCGGGGAATTACCTGATAAATCCATTCCTGTGCTCCGGCACGAAAAAGACCTGTCAGATCCCCATTTTCATCCTTATCCACTTGGCGATCATTGGAGAGCTGTTCGGCCGGAACACTGCCCTGGATAATGGACAAAGCAGTTGAATTTACGATGGTTATCTGCCCGCAGGTTCTTTTGAGCATGATGGGATAATCAAGAGATATCTGATCCAAGTCATCCTTTGTAAGCATGCGCTTTTCTTTGAAGTGATTCTGGTTCCATCCTCGCCCTTCAATCCATTTACCCAGCGGAGGTTGATTCTCTTGGATAAATCGCTTTGCTTCTGCTATGGCAGAATCGATTGAACTACAGGAATTCAAATCCACCGCATTAAGACTCAGTCCATAACTTAGAAGGTGCAGGTGACTGTCGTTTAACCCCGGGATGACGGTCTTGCCCCGTAAATCGATGACTTGAGTTGAGTTGGTGCGTAGTTTGAGAATCTCCTGGCCGGTTCCGACCGCTGCAATCAGTCCCTCCTGAATGGCCACAGCTTCTGCTTCTGGATTACGTGGGTCCATTGTATATATTCTCCCATTTGTCAGAATCAGATCCATACATTTTCCCTCCCAGCATATCCCGATCTATCCTGATGTCTTTTTTCTCCCAATATCTCCAATCTCCTCCCCATGGATCGGAAGCGTTATCAGCAGGATTTCGTTATTCGAGAAATGAATATATAGTCTAGCACATTGAAAGGGAGGGAGATTCATGTCTTTTTGCCATATCCAAGGAGTAAAAATTGGCTATCTCACCTCAGGATCCCAAGACAAAGGATTCACAGTCGTTATGGTTCACGGGGCGGGAGGGAATGCACGGCGCTGGGATGCTCAGCTGCCCGCAGTTGGAAGAAACCACTATGCCGTTGCCATAGACCTGCCTGGGCATCCACCGTCTGAAGGGCGTCCTTGCGAGCAAGTATTTCTGTACCGATCTTGGTTGAAAGAGTTTATTGATGAATTGAATCTGAAAAATATCGTACTTGTCGGTCATTCTATGGGCGGGGGCATTGTGGCTGATTACACTCTGATGCACCCCGGTGAAATAAAGGGCCTTATTCTCGTTGGTACAGCAGCCCGGTTTAACATCCCAGAAGAACGCCTGCGTGCGATTCTAGCCGGCCCTTACGACCCTGCGTCAGCACGAAATAGTTTCTCATCTCATGCCAGTGAAAAACTAATCCAACAATTTGCAGCTGAAAATGCTGCCATGGACCCGCAGATCCGTTATACAGACCTTGTAGCATGCAATCGATATGAGGAAAAAGGGATTGAGCAGATTCTATGCCCAACTTTAATCATTGGCGGCATGGATGATACCGGTACTTCCCCTGCCGATGCCCGTGAAATGAAAGAAAGGATTCCCGATTCCCGACTGCTGCTGGTGGAAAATGCATCGCATTATGTCATGATGGAAAAACCCGACATAGTCAATGAAGCCATAGTTACCTTCCTTTCCGATATTAGCTAGAACCTTTGAATCTATCCCGAAAGGCGGAATTTCATCCATGCTTCTGGATCCAAAATTTATGCACAACCGAATACGGTATATACTGCAATGCGGTTTGGGAACCCTGTCTATGTTCATCATCCTTTTAGTTCTGAACCAGATTTCTGTATCAGCGGTGGTTGCTTCCATGGGCGCCAGTTGTTTTATTTCATTTTTGATGCCCCACTCCCACACGGCAAGACCACGCTCTCTCATCGGAGGTTATGTAACAGGCACTTTGTTTGGATGCTTATTTAACAGTCTGTCTCTGCTTCCTTTGATTCAAGGTTGGTTAGGGGCTTGGCAGGATCCGCACATCATTATGGCTTCATTGGCGGTGGGTTGTTCTATGTTTTTCATGGCCCTGACCAATACAGAGCATCCTCCGGCAGCCGGCCTTGCTCTGGGTCTTGTCTATGATGATATCTCCCGAATAACCGTATTGATCATTTTGACCGGGATTGTATGCCTTACGATTATTAAGACACTGCTCAAGCCCTATCTGATCAATCTTATGTAAAAAAAAGAAGCATCTCAGATGAGATGCTTTTTCTTTCTGGCTGTTGCTCTTCTCTATTAGAGACGGACTACGTTGGCAGCCTGTGGGCCCCGATCGCCGTCAACTACGTCAAATTCAACATCCTGGCCTTCTTCAAGAGTTTTGAATCCTTCGCCCTGAATGGCTGAGAAATGAACAAATACGTCTCCGCCTTCGCTCTTTTCAATGAATCCGTACCCTTTTTCTGCGTTAAACCATTTTACTTTTCCTAACAATTGTGTAGCCTCCTAAATAGTATTAATTAAAGCCATGAACCGAACAGAACTGCTGCGCGCTTTCCACAGCCTTGTCCTTCTATGATTCTTTAATCTTTTTTAGTATATCAGAGTATTTCAGAAATTGCAAGCATTTTCTGGAAAATGCGTTTTATTGTTAACAAACCGCTATATTCTGCTTGAGAGTCTTTAAGTAATCCATATTCGGCCCATACATTAAACGTTCCCATCATCACTACTTGAGACAGTCGACTTCATATGCAAATTGCATATAGAAAGCATTTGCTATCTCCTGAATTCTCAAAGTCACTTCCATTCATTATGGAATTTAAATCTGGCCAGTCAATCCCCGTTCTTTGTCAGCCTAAGAGGCTTGACGTCTTTGTGTATCTATGAAGGGAAGTATAAATTTACAGACTATGATTATTGATTTCACTTCGTGTGAGCAGTCTTCGCAAGGACCCTTTCGCAATTTCCGTTGTAATAAGATACAAGATTCCCAGGCCGAAGATCAGGGTCATATCATGAGCGGTTGGTGTCACAAATTCAAAAATGCGAGCGCTCCACGGAATAATGGGAAGTGAACAAGCCAACAGGATGGCTCCCCCTATCAAACCTGATAAGATAGGGGCTGGCGTCCCTGATTTATAAATGGGTTGAGAGGAACGTATAGATAAAATTAAGAGCAGTTCTGTTACAACACTGGCAATAAACCAGTTCGTCTGCAGTACACCGGGAGAAATTCGATAAAAGAGCCCGAAAAACAGAAAATCAAAAACGGTACTGACTAATCCCAGCGTAATGAAAGTTATGTATAGCTCCTTGAAATCATAGGTTTGAGGAGAAACAATGTCTGCTGGTGCGACACGGTCGAAAGCAATCGCCATCATAGGAAAATCAGAGAGGAGGTTTAGCAGCAACAATTGTTTTGGCAGCATTGGCAGAAAATTGATTAGCAAAGATCCCATGGCCACGGCGTAGAAGTTGCCAAAATTTGAAACGAGTGTTGTACGAATATATTTCATCGTATTGGCATGTGTTTCACGCCCTAATTTGATCCCGTCAACGATAACCCGCAGATCATTGTTTAGTAGAATGATATCAGCAGTTTCACGAGCTACATCGGCCGCAGACTGAACAACCATGGAAACATGAGCGGCTTTCAATGCGGGTGCATCGTTTATTCCTTCTCCCAAATATCCAACTGTGTACTGGTCTTTCAACATTTGAATCAATTCTAGCTTCTGTTCAGGCGTAGTTCGTGCGAACACGCGAATCTGACCGATGCGTTCTTTTCGATCCTTGACGGGTAGTTGCAAAAATTTGGATGCCTCTGTTATTTGATCGCTTGATTGGATTAATCCGACTTCCTGTGCAACAGAGTATGCCACTTTCAGTGCATCGCCGGTGATTAAAGTTATTCTCAAATTCATTTTTGCTGCCATTGCCAAAGTGGTTTTTGTTGTGTCCTTAAGAGCATCCACGAATGATACCCAGCCAGCAAATACCGGGCAATCCCCCAAGTCATAGCTGATTCCCAGGACACGATGCCCTTGATCCTCTTCAGCATCTTTCCATTCAATGTCGTAAGGAGTAAGCAGATGAAGCTGTTCAAAAAATTCACTACTCCCCCTTCGAATGTGGATTTGATTCCCTTGAGAATCCGCAACGATTACGCCATTGCTGCGAATTGCAGGATCAAATGCTTCCTCGGATACTAATTCAAAATGGTCAAGGCCACTGAGTTTTGACTCTTCCCAGGCATTTGCAATTGCTTGATCGAACGGTTCAGGAATTTTACCCGAAAGTCCTGTTGAAGCTAGTCTCGCTAACAATAATGGGGAAAATTTTGAATCGTGGGGTCCATACACATTGCATAGGAATAGCTTGTTTTGAGTAATGGTGCCTGTCTTGTCTGAACATAGCATATTGATCGAACCCAAATCTTGCACAGAAGAAAGCCTTTTTACAATAACATCCCGTTTGGCGAATTCCATTGCCCCACGTGTCAAAGAAAAGGTAAGCACCAAAGGCAAGGCTTCTGGAATGACAGAAACTGCCAAAGCAATGGCGAATATGAGAAGCTGAGTAAATGATGTGCCTTGATGATCCATCAACAAATTGGCTGCTATGACAAATGCAAGTGTGGCCATAGTCGTTTTTAGAATAAATATACTGATTCGATCAATCCCTTTGACCAATTCGCTCTTTTCTGCTAAGGACAATGCTGTTCCAGCGATGTTCGATAATCGAGTGGAAACACCTATCGCTGTGACCTGAGCAAAAGCATTCCCACGAATTATCTTGACCCCTTGTAGAAGCTGTTGAGATTCGATACTCTGCTCTTTATCATAGCTTTCACCCTTACGAACAGGTATACTTTCACCTGTAAACACCGTTTCATCCACCAATAGCCCTCTGGCTTCTACGATAGTCGAATCTGCAGGAACAATATCCCCAGATTCAAGCTTCAGAAGATCTCCTGGAACTAATTCTCTGGTAGGAATTTCTTTTTCGATATCGTCTCGTATGACCGTGATCGTGTTCACCAGGTATGATTTGAGTTTTGCTGCTGCAGAGTTGGATTTGTATTCCTGAAAAATGTTGAGCGTGCTGCCTATCAATACAAACAATAAGATAAAAACGCCATCTATCGTTTCTCCTAAATAGAATGTTACAAAAGCTGCAATCAAAAGTAGCAGATTGAATACACCCTGGAACTGACGTACAATCAGTTTTAGCAACTGATGCTTTGATTCGGGTATCTCATTGAATCCATACGCTTGACGCCTTGCAATAACATCTGTTTCTGATAGACCGTTCATTATCTCACCTGCTATTATCATAATCCTAGACGCCAATGATAATTTCCAGAAATTCTTTTCGATCTTTCAACTCCCTGGTCTATGATTCTCTGAGCAGAAAGATTGTATCAATAGATAGTGATTGCCGAATCGATGATGCATCACGATATCGACAGAAGGGATTGGTGCCAATTGAGCACGATAGGTCGCATTCTGAAGGTTCACTCCGGCTTTGTGCATCCATTGTTCCAGCCATGCTCGTTGAATATCCAGATCGATCTCTTCGACATGCTCCAGCAATATACCAATGCTCCAATGTTTATCTATTCCAGCCCATAGAAGAGCAATTTCAAAAGGGACGCGAAATGGGAAAAACAGGCGGTTTTCATATAGAAGGTTATAGCTCTGTTTCGCCGCTTTTTCACCGTCTTTAGCTTGAAAATACCATCCCCAAAAATGAATATGATCCATATCGATCACCCTCGCTTCCAGTATTCAATATGCCATTTGCAGGCATTTTACAAATTAATTTGGCTGAGATAGAATCCGCAGATAAATCCTATCACTGTTATCATACCCGTGAAATCATGAGTTTCCTCAAATGCTTCGGGCAACAGAGTGTCGACAATCATTGCGAGAATTGCACCTGCTCCAACTGCCAATATGACTGCCAAACTAACCGGAGAGATAGATTTCGCAAATTGAAACCCGACCATCGCTCCCACACCATTCGTCAATGTGATGGCTCCCCAAATAAGCAAAACATAGTAACTGGATTTTCCTGCCTGTTTCATACCAACGGCACTGGATAACCCTTCAGGAAAGTTGGAAATAAAGATGGCAAGCAAAGTAACCTTACTGATGGTGCTTCCCATCCACAGTGACATACCAATAATTAATGATTCGGGGATTCCGTCAATCAAGGCTCCGATAGCAATGGCTGCACCGTGCTGGAATGTATCTTCATTATCAAGAGATTTGGTCAAATGAGATCGTTTACGATGTTTTGCACCATAGAAAGATAGCCAGTAATTGGCTGCCGTGAATATGGCAGCCCCTATTGCAAACCCAGAAATAGCAGGAACAACTCCTCCCATTTTACTGGAAGTTCCCATAAGTTCGAATGTGACAGTTGATATGAGCACCCCAGAAGCAAAGGCAATAATACCGGCTATTGTCCTCTGCCGAATCGACATGCTAAATCCGGACCAGGCACCCAATAACAATGCGCTGCCTGCCAAAATCCCCCATCCAGCGACTTGAAACAGTGAATATGCTGCATCCATAAAACTGCCTCCTATCGAGTTTTGGATGAAAATATCTAATTCGAATATTCTGAATTTTTCATTTCTACGATGCAATTATACACCTGCTTCACAGAAAAGAATATATTCCGAGTCAGAAAGGCTGAAAAAATCATTTCTTTATCATTCTTTAAGGGCCTCATCTTCAACATCACTATGCAATCATGATCATGAATGCCAATCAAATTGGATGATTGCTCCATTCCTTCAAAATAAAAAGCAACCATGCAGCTGTGAACCTGCATGGTTGCTGGTGGCAAATGGCAGCCAATGAATCCGAGTAAAAAATTAAAACAAATGCTTCCGTCTAATCGAATTTTTCTTCTTAAAGCAGCACAGAACTTGCTGCGACTTACGATGCAAGAAGGATCGTGTTTCATACAGCTATATTGACTTTAATGTCCCAAATCATCCGATCACAATATCAGATTCAATAAATACCTCCGTTTGAACCGTAACGCCTCCATATATCACAAATTGATTCTCCAAAGCTGTAAGTTGTTGATTGTTTTGGTTAGTCTTGTATCTTACCGGGTCCCCACAGTACTTGCCCAGAGCGTTTTCCCAAGAGATTTCCGTCTTTGATGGCAAACGATCCATTGACCAAGACATGGACAATCCCTTGGGCATATTGATGAGGATCCATAAAAGTAGCATGGTCTTGAATCTCTTCCAGTGAAAATACAGTTAGATCCCCCCAGTAATCCGGATGAATTTTGCCTCTGTTTTTCACTTTGTAGCGATCCGCCGGCAGGGATGTCATCTTTCGTACGGCCTCTTCCAGCGTTAAGACATTCTTTTCCCGTACGTACCGTGCCAGCACTCTCGGAAAGGCACCGTAACTTCTCGGATGAGGAGCACTTTCTCCAAAGCGGCATATATGCCCGTCGGAAACAGTCATGACAAGCGGACTGCGCATGATATCTTCGATATCCTTTTCATCAATGTAATGGTATATAATTGATGGATCCTCGTGGAGAAACATCTCTGTCACCAGATCGATGCCGTTTTCCATGCTGGCAGGCAGTCCCCGATCAGCGAGAATGTCCGCAATTCTTTTCCCATCCATCGTCGGATCCCCCGAGAAATGTGAAATCTGGATAAGCGAGAGATCGTCGCCTACTCGAATACGGATCTGGCTTTCAGCGTAGGATCGAATTCTTGAACGCTGTTCCGGATCATCCAGTCTTTCCCTTAATGCACGTAAGCCTCCGGCCAATGCCCAGGATGGAAAACACTGACCAAATCCTGTGGACGAAGCCCCGTAAGGATACTGATCGGCGGCAATATCAATGCCCATGGCACGAGCCATGGTCAGCATACTAATCAGAATTTTGCCGGAACCCCAAACTGCCGCTCCGCAAGCTTTCAAATGTGACACCTGAACCGGAGCCTGTGATCGTCTGGCAACCTCAATGGCTTCTCCCAGTGAAGTGATCACACCCGCCTGCTCATCTCTCATGTGGGTCGCATAGATTCCCCCATATCGAGCTGCAGTCTGGGCAGCCTCCACCAATTCTTCTTTGGATGAACAGCGATCCGACCAGTATTCCAACCCCGATGAGACTCCAAATGCTCCTTCTTCCATGGCCTTTTCTATGTGCCCGATCATCTTTTTCCGTTCTTGTGGGGAACTTTGGTCGGTTACATCCTTCATGACTGCCTGCCGTATATTCCCGTGACCCACCAGGGTCCCGTAATTTACTGCAGGTACAATCTGCTTTACTCGATCCAGGTAAGCCGCCACAGAGAGTTTCTCTTCCCCTTCTCCGCAGTTACCTCCTATGACAGTGGTTACTCCTTGGTGAATATAGTTTTCGGCTCCCGGAACCGAGCAAATCCTTGTGTCCGCATGGGTGTGAATATCCACAAATCCCGGTGCGACCACAAGTCCGCTGCAGTCAATCCATTCTTCCGCCTGATTTTCATCCAGCCGTCCGATCTCTTTGATTTTCCCATCGATCAAACCAATATCGCCGTGAAATGCTCCTTCCCCGCTGCCGTCAACGATCGTTCCATCTTTCAAAATCAAATCATAGAAAGCTGCCATATTCCATGCCTCCTGTCTTTTTCATTCCACCACAGGCGGTTTTATTCCAGCCGGAAGGGGGGACTGATACGGATTATCTTTGGTCTTTTTCAGAAATTCCTCTTTGGCTCTTTTCACAGATTCGGGGTCGTTCATCAGGTCAACAGCTGTCGTGGCCAGCACTTTGGCTGCTGCCAGCATGCCCCGGTGACCAATACCCACTCCGGATGATGCTGTAATCTGCCACGAATGACCAGGAACACCCAGCGGGCAGCAGGCTGTATACATCTCGCCGGTGGGTGTAACCCAACTGACATCGGCTACATCAGTGGAACCGCCCATTACCTGACCGCGGCCGAACGGCTCTAAAACCATGTCGCACAGAAATTTGTCTTTCATTTTTTCAACAGCCTCATCGCCGTATCGTTTCAATGTTTGCATTTTTTCTTTAAGCGTAATGCTTTTGCTCATCGCTTCTGCAAAAGCCAGATCCTCGGGAGTAAATTGGGGGGCGCCCACATCCTGCAGATTCTTCTGGAGCACTTCTGCGATGGCTTCGTTGGGAAGGGTATTGTAAATTCCAGAAAGGAACTCAATATCCATGGTGGTCTCCGTCATCAGTGCAGCACCCTTGGCTATGTTAACTATACGGTCATAGATCTCGTCGACCTGTGTACGCTGGGGGGCTCGAACAAAATACCAGACTTCTGCTGTTTCCGGGACGATATTGGGAGCCAGTCCACCATCGGTGATCACATAATGGATCCGCGCATCTGTGATGATGTGTTCCCGCATATAATTGGCTCCGATGTTCATCAACTCCACAGCATCCAGTGCACTGCGACCGTTCCAAGGGTCACTGGCCGCGTGAGCTGTACGTCCACGAAAACGGAATTTCACTGAATTGACCGCCTGATTGCTGACCAATTTAACGTAATTGGCTCCTGCTGGGTGCCATGTCAAAGCGATATCTACATCGTCAAAAAGTCCATCCCGCACCATAAATGCCTTTCCGACTCCGGTTTCTTCTGCCGGGCAGCCATAATACCGAATTGTGCCGGATAATGCTTGATCTTCCATGGCTGCTTTGACAGCAAGAACAGCCCCAAAACTAGCGGCGCCTAAAAGATTGTGCCCGCATCCGTGTCCGGGTGCACCCTTTGAGATTGGTTCTTGTTTCGCAGTCTTTCCCTGATTCAGACCCGGTAGGGCATCGTATTCACCCAACACGCCAATCACCGGGCGGCCGGTTCCAAAGGTGGCTGTAAAAGCTGTTGGCATTCCAGCCACTCCCCGTTCAACCTGGAAACCCTCTTTTTCCAGCGCATCCGCCAGAATTGCCGATGATGCCTTTTCATGCATCGCAGTCTCTGCCAACTCCCATATCCAGTCACTGACCGCAATAATTCGTTCCTGCTCTTGATCAATCCATTTTTTCAGATCCATGATAACCCTCCCTGTATTGGCACTCTGATTTCGAAGTATAGAATCGAAAAGAATTATCCTTGAAATCCATTCCCTCCCATATGCACTTTTGGCTTTACAAAGTAGTTTTTCTTTTTCTTAAAAACTCCTGCTGTTTGTACTCTGAAAATTCGTGCGGTCATTTCAAAGTTGCAGGAATCCATCTGGCAGGCGAAGAACACTCATTCTGTTATCATAAGGAGGCGATAAGTTGGTCGAGATCATACAATCCCTTGTCACGGCAATCAGCAACTTCTTCTGGGGACCACCCCTGTTCATTGCTGTATTGGGTACAGGCATCTATTACACACTAGCATTTCGTTTTATCACCTTCACTCGATTGGCCCATCATTTGAAAAACACTTACGGGGTCATGTTCGACCGGGTCACCAAGGGTGAAGGAACCTTCCGCAGCTTTGCAGCTGCCTGTCTTGGTTCCACCATGGGAGTTGGCAGTATTGCCGGTGTTGCCACGGCGCTGACAATGGGCGGCCCGGGTGCTATCTTCTGGATGTGGATCACCGCATTGGTGGGAGCATCTACAAAAATGGCCGAGATCATTCTCGGACAACGTTACAGAGTCAAGTTTGAATCCATGGATGAGTATCTGTGCGGTAGAAACTATGTTTTGAAAAACGGGCTTGGCTGGCACACTCTGGCCAAAGCACTTGCCTGGACCTTTATCACCGCACCGTGGAGTTTGCTGGTACAGACCAATGCCCTGGTCACCACTGTAAACCAGGTTTTTGGACTCAATGTTCAGACTGGTTTAATCATTGTATTTGCTTCCCTTGCTATTGTGTTTATTGGTGGTGTCCGAAGAATCGTCTCGGTAGCCGAGAAACTGGTCCCAGCTGTAGCCTTCTTCTATATCCTGTTTGGTTCTGGGTTTTTGCTCCTCAATTTCACCAAAGTGATCCCTGCCGTTGTAATGATTTTTCGCTATGCCTTTGCACCGGCAGCAGGGGTCAGCGGATTCGCCGGTATCACTGTCGCCAATGCCATGCGTTTCGGAGTTGCCCGAGGTGTATATTCCAGTGAAGCCGGGATGGGTTCGGGTATGGGAGCTCATGCCGGAGCCATCGTCGACCATCCGGTTCGCCAGGCTTCCTGGGGCGTGATTGAAAGTGTTGTGAATACCATCATTATCTGCTCCATTACTGCGTTGGCAATTCTAATCAGCGGTGTCTATGCCACTCACCCTGGAACAACGGGTGCAGCTCTAGCAGCTTTGGCCTTTGAAAGCGGGTTCGGTCAGGCCGGTGGCTGGCTGGTGGCGGTTGCCATTACTCTTTTTGCATGGCTAACCTTGCTTTCGGCTTATTACGGCGGTCAAAAGTCGGTCAATTTTTTGTTTGGTGATACCAGCTCAAATCGTTTTGCCATGACTTTCTGGCTGGCATACTATCTCGGACCAATATTTTTTGCCGGTGCAGATACCGGTCTGCTGTGGATCGTCACTGACACCATGATGATCATTGGTGTATGTGCCGGTATCTCGGCATTGGTTGCCTTAAGGCATGTAGTGATTAACTTGCACAATGATTATTGGTATCGTTACCTTCCCGAACTGTAGAAGGTAAATATTCCAGCCCCAGTCTCC
>JAXGQE010000002.1:0-266518 GCA_040766585.1 Candidatus Sumerlaeota bacterium | reverse complement strand
GTAATTTCACCGGCCAGCAGACTGGCGATCATTTTTTCCTTGTACATTGTACCGATCCTTTCCATTCATCTTTTCTTCCTGACCATTATACCCCACTGTACCCAATTTGACAAGTTTACGCCGGCAAACCCTTTCATCAGGGCTTGCCGGCGCACATAAATCACTCTGTTCGACTGCAGTTATGCTTTGACCTCTTCTACGATGGCCTTGAATTCTTCTTTGGTCAGATCCCGTTTCAAGGAAATGGCTTTATCTTTCACTTTCATCAGGATGGCACTGGACTGTTCGTCATCCGCTTCCAAATCCAATGCTTTAAGCCACTCTTTCACGTTGTCTTTTCCGCTCTTTTTACCCATGTAGACCTTGGGTTCAGTATTTCCTGTCATGGTCCACATGTACGGAAGCATGGCCAGCGGAACCCCTTTGTCACGGCTGTTGACCCAGAGGCTGACGGGCATACCGGTTTCCCAACCAAACAACTGCTCCCCGATTACTGCCCGGTTCGGCTGAACTTTGAAATTGGAAAGCTTCTCGACCATCCGTGAAAGTTCCAGCATCTTATCCAGCTTGATGCCCGTGTCATATCCGTATAAAACCTTCAAAGCCAGACAGAGTTGTTCATAGCTGGCGCTCCCGGCTCGTTCCCCGATGCCGTTTATAGTCATATGGCAGACTTCAGCGCCGGCAGCCAAACCAGCCAGGGTGTTGGCCACTCCCAGACCAAAGTCATCGTGGAAATGAACTTCGATGGGCTGGGTGAAATTCTCTTTGAGTTTCTTGACAGTGTATGCAGCTCCCTCTGGAGAATAGGCTCCGAATGTATCTACCAGAGCCAGTGAATCCATATGTCCTCCTTCGGCTACCTGTCCCACAGTATCAATCAGGAAGTTCAGATCCGCTCTGGATCCGTCAGCAGGGAAGAAATTGACATACAGGCCTTCTTCATGGGCGTAGCTGGTGGCTTCAATGGCTGACTTGATGGCTTTGTCCGCGGTCCAGTTCTTTCCGAATTTCAGCAGATGCTCACTGCCCGGTACTTCAGCAATAACGCCGTATACCCCCAGGGATTTTGCCAGCTTCATATCTTCAATCATGTTTCTTACGAATACAAAAATCTTGGGTCCCAGATTCAGATCCACCACTTCACGGACCGCATCCTGGTCCGCTTTGGATACTGCGGGTGTTGCTACTTCAATCCGGTGCACCCCAACCTCTGCCAACTTTTTGGCAATGGCGACTTTGTCATCCTTGGTAAATGTGATCCCCGGCTGCTGTTCCCCGTCACGCAGAGAAGTATCCAGCACTTCGATTTTCTTCGGAAAATGATGCTGCGCCATCACTTCATCGGCATAATTGGTGGGTGCAACCCAAAATTCTCCTTCTTTCATCCATGGTGTTGTCATCGTTTCGCCTCCTTTAATTGATCCTTACTGACAATCGCTCAGCATGCCTATTTTATTAACATATCCAAAACGATTGCTAAACCTAGTAAAATTAATTCTCCATTCCCTTTCCTTTCCCTGCCGATTTTGATAAAATGGGTACAAAAAAGAAGGGGTTGTTCATGACGCAAAATCCTCATGAAGAAGTTACATTCAACATAAAAGAGGTGGCTGACCAGATTGGCGTAACCCCCGCTACCATACGGAACTGGGAGAAGCAGAATCTGTTTACAGCCCGGCGCGGCAAAAACAATTACCGCGTGTACAACTTTGATGATATTCGCCAACTGGAAAAGATCTGCTTTTATCTGCATACCCAAAAAATCAATCCAGCCGGGATCCGCAGCCTTTTGCATGCTCGTTTTCCTTCCAGCGAAAACCACCAAACACACAATCACCGGTTTAATAAACGATTCATGAGCGAAAAATGGAAAGAATCACGGGAGGAAGCCGGTCTAACCCTGGAAGAAGTCAGTGCTCAGACAGGCATTTCACTGTCTTACTTGTCTAAAATTGAAAATGGCAATGCAAATCCATCCATCGAAATCCTGAAAAATCTGGCCAATTTCTTTAACAAAAACATCTTGCATTATTTTCGCAGTGAAAAAGAAACCAAACACATTCTCCCGGATCAGCGAGAAACCGTAGACATCAATTTAACCGGGGTTCACATCGATTCTCTGGTGGGATTGAGAGAGCATATTATGCAGCCCATGCACTACCGAATTGAACCCGGTTGCGGTATTGAGACTTCCCACGCCCACGAAGGAGAAGAATTTATCTATGTGCTTACAGGGTCCATTGAAATCATTCTGAATAACAGCGAAAGGCACATTCTGCAACCTCATTCATCGCTCTACTTTCGATCACGGGAAGCCCATCGATGGACCAATATCGGAGAATCGGATGCCGAAGTCATTTGGGTTCATGTCCCATTTGAACGGTAATTTTTTCATGGACTGACTCGCCCGGCCAAAGTCTTACCATCCCATCCAAGCCGAGGGTTTCGATTCAAAAGGATATACGCCCGTTAATAGCGAATATGAATAGTTGGTCTTTAATTTCACAATGGAGGTGTTTGGATTGGCAGAAAATATTGTTCGAGGCATACAGCCGGAGCTGATCTTCAAAAACGGCAAGATACTGACCGTTGATGACAAGAATTCGGTGGTCCAGGCTGTTGGAATCAGAGAGAACAAGTTTTGTGCAGTCGGCAGCAATGATGATGTGTTGGCAACCGCCGGCCCGGAAACAAAAATTGTAGATCTGCAGGGAAAAACCGCGATACCCGGGATTATTGATTCCCACAACCACATTCATTCAGCCGGAACTCTGATGGAAGGGATTATGCTCTTTGGCATTGATTCACTGGAAGGCCTGAAAGAAGTGATTGCCAAGAAGGCCGCCGAGACGCCCAAAGGAGAATGGATCATCGGCGGAGGATGGATTGAAAGTCAGTTCAAAGAATACCGAATGCCCAACCGCTGGGATCTGGATGAAGCCGCACCCGATCACCCGGTTGTGCTGAACCGTCTTTTTGCCCGCAGTTCTGTCAACAGCAAAGCACTGGAGCTGGCCGGGATCAATAAAGACACTCCGGATCCCAAGCGAGGCACTATGGATCGTGACCCCAAAACCGGGGAACCCACCGGTATATTCCGGGATGGAGCGCAGTCCATGGTTACCAAAGCCATGCCGGAAGGCGAGATTGAGGATCTGCAGGCTTCTATGGAACGTCGAATCAAGCTGGCCATGAATGAATATGTTCGCTGGGGAATTACATCCGTATTGGATCCCGGTGTCAATGTGCCTCTCATGAGAGCTTACCAGTCTGTCTATATGAAGGGAGAACTTCCTCTGCGCGTCAATATGATGCCGGAAGCGTACGGTTTGGCAGCCATATGGTCGGATAAATGCTCACCGGTAGAAACCGAGGGCATCCTCGACTATATTGGAATCCGTTCCCCCTTTGGTGATCCATGGCTGAGCATCGGTGCCCTTAAATTCGCTATGGATGGCGGTATCGGCAGCAAGACAGCCATGATGAACGGACCCTGGGTGGATGGAACCACCAGCGACATCCCTCTGCGTCTGGATCTGGATGTCATGAGAGACTTATTCATGAAAGCCAATCGTCTGGGCTGGTCCATCGGTATTCATACCTGCGGTGACCGGGCCCAAGATATTGCCGTGGAGGCTTTTGACAAAGCGATTTCTGCACATCCCCGGGAGGGCATGCGGCACAATATTATACACGGATATCTGCCGACCAAGTACTCCCTGGAACTGATGAAAAAGCACAACATTGCTGTTTCGGTTCAGCCCGGTTTCATGTATGTAGAGGGCGATATCTACTGGGATGCCTTAACCCAGGAACAAATTGAATACTTTAAACCCATTAAAACCTACCTGGATTACGGAATTAAGGTAGCAGCCAATTCGGATATGACATCAGCCCACTACGACCCATTCTTTGGGATGTATTCTGTAGTGGCCCGAAAAACATCCCAGGGACGAAGCCTGGGCGATGCTGAAAAAGTCAGCCGTGAAGAAATGCTGCGACTGTTTACGATAAACGGAGCCTATCTGACATTCGAAGAAGAAATCAAAGGATCCATCGAAGCCGGTAAACTGGCAGATATGGCCGTTCTATCCGATGATATCCTCACCTGCCCGGAAGAAGAAATCAAAGATCTGACAGTGGATATGACCATCATCGACGGGAAGATTGTCTACGAGAAATAAGGAACCATTTCAAAAGGATCGGCCATGCCGATCCTTTTCTTTTTTCCCAAAAAAAGGTGCCGCCAATGGCGGCAAAATAAAGGAGGTTTTATGAGAAAGGCAGGTTTTTGCAAAGTTAAGAAAATCGGTGAAAGACAAAGTTATTTAACTTATTTGGCTGAAATTCGTCTCAATTCGTATCCTGTAAGATTCAAGGTTTCCTCCATTATAACTGAAATGTCTGAAAATTGCAATAAATAATTGGAAAAAAATCATTTTTTTTTGAGATTCTCCAAAATATGAAAAGACGCTACCGTTCCGAATAGCGTCTTCCCATGGTGTGGATTCGTATATTGTCCGCTGCCAGTTTCCTTCCCCACATGACAATCCAGGAACGAGTTGCAGGAAGCAGACAGAAAAATCCCATTGTGTCCGTCAGCAGTCCAGGAGTAAACAGCAGCAGTGCTCCGCAAAGAATCACTACGCCGGCAATCAGTTCATCCTCTGGAAAATATCCAGCCTCCAACTGCCGCTGCAGGCGGGTCACAACAGACAGACCCTGCGCTCGCGCCAAGCTCAGACCGATTACTCCGGTGGTCAGCACCAGGGCAATAGTCCAAATGGTTCCAACTCGCTTCCCCACTTCGATCAGCAGCATCATTTCGATGATTGGAACCACAATAAAGACTGCAAGTAATTTTCGAAACATCCTGTCACCTCCGGCTACATGACACGGGCCTGCCCTTTGTAAATCAGACCCCTCATGCTGTCGACTGTCACTGTGCTCCCATTTTCCAGTTTCGAGGTTGCTCCATCCACTCCCACAATCACCGGTATGCCCAGGTTCAACCCCACAATGGCTGCATGAGAAGTCAGCCCACCCTCTTCAGTGATAATGGCTGCCGCTTTTTCCATCAGGGGTACAAAGTCCCTGTCGGTAGCGGCTGCAACCAATATCTGTCCTTGCTGAAACTGTGTCTGACCATCCTGCAGTCTTCGGACCACACATACCTCTCCGGTTACAGCAGCACCGCCAATCCCGGTTCCTCGGGCAACGACATCTCCTACGGTATGAACTTTCAGCAGGTTGGTGGTACCCGTAATACCCAGCGGTACCCCGGCTGTAATGATGACCAGGTCTCCCGGTTTTACCAGATGGGTAGTCAGAGCACCGGTGACCGCCATTTCGATCATTTCGTCGGTATTTTGCATGGACTCTACCTTCATCGGCAGTACACCCCAAACCAGAGACATTTTTCTGACTACCGGTTCATAGGGTGTTACCGCAATAATCGGAGAACTCGGACGGTATTTAGAAATCATCCTGGCGGTATGCCCCGAGGTTGTGGCCGTTATGATGGCTGATGCCCCCAGATCATTGGCAGCCTGGAAGGTTGCGTAGCTGATTGAATCTGTCACGGTGCGCTGGGGCGCTCGATTTTTGCCGTAGATGGAGTCTCTGCTTCTAAGTGCTTCTTCAGCTCTTACAGCAATCCGAGCCATGGTCTGGACTGATTCAACCGGGTAGTCACCCGCTGCCGTTTCACCCGACAGCATAATGGCGTCTGTTCCGTCAAAAATTGCATTGGCCACATCACTGGTTTCAGCTCGGGTAGGCCGAGGGTTACCGGTCATGGACTCCAGCATCTGAGTGGCTGTAATGACCGGCTTTCCGACTCGGTTGCATTTTTCAATGATGGTTTTCTGGATAAGGGGGACTTCTTCTGGCTGCAGTTCGACTCCCAAATCACCTCGGGCCACCATAATGCCGTCGGATACCCGAATGATTTCGTCCAGATTCTGAACAGCATCGTAGCGCTCAATTTTCGAGATGATATCCATATCCGCCCCGGCGTCTTCCAGGATCCGCCGAATCGCATGCACATCCCCCGCCTGAGACACAAATGAAGCCGCAATAAAATCTAAATTGTGTCGAATACCAAACTGAATGTCTTCGATATCCTGAGGCGTCACTGCCGGCAGACGGATTTTTACTCCCGGAACATTGACTCCTTTTCGGTCACTTAATATCCCGCCATTGACAACCCGGCAGTAAATGTCTCCGTTTTCCACTTCTTCCACACACAGTTCTATGGTTCCATCAGCCAGCAGTATTCTGGACCGATACTGGACATCTTGGGGCAGTTCTTTGTATGTGATCGGCACTTGATCTTTGCTTCCCGGCACATCCCTTGTAGTGAGGATAAAACGTTCCCCTTCCTGCAGTTGTATTTTCCCGTCCGGGAAAGTACCAATGCGGATCTCCGGACCTTTTGTATCCAGCATGATGGCCAGATTCTTTCCAAGGGCTTTCGCCGTTTCCCGCAGACGAACAATCCGCCCCTGGTGTTCTGCATGAGTGCCGTGGGAAAAGTTCAGTCTGGCCACATCCATCCCTGCCTGAATCATGGACGCTATTTTGTCTTTGCTGTCTGATGAAGGTCCGATGGTACAGACTATCTTCGTCCGTCTCATAATGTCATCCCCTTCTATTCGCTTTCGCCAAAACTCCGGCAGAACATTTCTACATCCGAATTTATCTGACTCTTGATTTCATCCGGATCTTTTTTCAGTCTGGCCGCTCCGCATTGTATGGCTGCAGCAGCCACTGCAGCTGCAACAGCCGGAGCAACCCGACGGTCAAAGGCTCCGGGCATGATATTGCTTTCATGTAGGTCGTCCACTGAAATCAGTTCAGCAATGGCAAAAGCAGCTGCCTGTTTCATCTCTTCGGTGATGCTTTTGGCCTGGACTTCCAGCGCTCCCCGGAATACTCCCGGGAAAGCCAGCACATTGTTCACCTGGTTTGGGAAGTCAGACCGGCCTGTACCTACGATTCTGGCCCCGCCTTCCAAAGCATCTTTCGGCCAGATCTCCGGAACCGGGTTGGCCATAGCTAGAACAATGGCCTCTCCCGCCATTTTTCGAACCATATCTTTTGTCAGAACCTGGGGCCCGGATACTCCTATAAAGACATCCATATCGCTGATTACATCATTGAGCGTACCCTTCAGATGCAGTTTATTGGTCATACCCGCCAGACTCTGTTTGGCCTCATTCAGAGACGAATCGCCCGCGCAGAGCGCTCCGTTCCGATCACACACCACCACATGCTGAGCTCCCACCGACAAAAGTAATCGGGCGATGGCCGTACCGGCAGCACCCGCTCCATTGATCAGAAGCTTGGCTTCAGCAATATCTTTCTTTACGACTTTCAAGGCATTAATAACCGCTGCCAGTACGACAATGGCTGTTCCGTGCTGGTCATCGTGGAAGACCGGGATATTCATGATGTTCTTCAGTTTCTCTTCGATCTCAAAACATCGGGCGCACTGATATCTTCCAGATTGATTCCCCCAAAACTGGTTCCAGCAGTTGAACTGTCCGGACAATCTCGTCGGTATCTTTTGTATCAAGACAGACTGGAAACGCATCGACACCGGCAAATGACTTAAAAGGAGGGCTTTGCCTTCCATGACTGGCAAAGCAGCAGCCGGACCGATATCCCCCAGCCCCAGAACCGCTGTACCGTCCGTGACAACGGCCACCATGTTCCCCTTGCTGGTATAGGTATATACCTGTTGAGGATCTTGAGCGATCGCTTTGCATGGTTCTGCCACGCCGGGCGTATAGGCCAAACTGAGATCTTCCTCTTTGCAGAGTGATACTTTGCTTCCAGTACTGATTTTGCCCTTTTTCCTGCTGTGCAGAGCCAGAGCTTCATTTTCCAATGCCATTCACAACCCACTTCCTTTGCGTTTCTGTCAGTCTCAGACTGCCCCTTCATTATAGCATAAATGACTGACTCTGTTCAGACAGGGACAATAAAAAAAGCTGCCTTTAGACAGCATTCCGGGTTCGTATGAGTCGATGCTTTTCAAGATAACTGAGTGTGTACTCTGCGGAAAGATTGATAATCCTTTCCGGCCGTATTCCCGCATCCAGTGCTGTTTGTAGAGCAATATCACACTGGCCGACCTGGGTGTGAAAGTGGGCATCGCTGTTAACGGCCACGATAATGTCATACTTTGCAGCCAGCTTCGCCAGTGTCTGGCAGCGAGGTGCACTGCCAGGCCGGCTGGTGCGAAACGAGCTGTCGTTGATTTCCAGCGCTTTTCCCGTCCGTTTGGCCGCCATGACAATCTTTTCCATATCCACCGGATAGGCGGGGTTACCCGGATGTGCGATTACATGGACATACGGGTTTTCCATGGCAGCAATCAACGCCCGGGTATGATCTTCCACCGATCGTCCTTCATAACCCGTATCACCGTGGAGTCCAGCCAGCACCAGATCCATTCTGTCAAGGATCCTCTCCGGCATATCCAGATTGCCCTGTCCGTTTAGTATGTTGGCCTCAACCCCCTTTAAAACGCGAACGCCGTACAATTCCTGAGGGATCACCCTGAGATTGCCGAAATAATACAGGTGGGGGCCTCCCGGCATGTTGATGCCATGGTCTGTAATTCCCAACACTTTCAGACCCTTAGTCTGGGCCGTTCTGGCCAACTCGTCAACGGTACTGTAGGCATGCCCGCTGGCTGTTGTATGTGTATGCAAATCAACCTCTATCATCAATAGTCTCACCTCCTCTTCTGCTTTTAGTATACCTCGGCAGTGTGAAGAGAAGGTTAAGAACTGATGAAACTTCTATGTAACCGAATCCTCCAGCGAATCCCTGATTTTCACTGAGTTTTCGCCCAGAAGAGCCTGGATTTCCTCCAGAAGATCTTCACTTTCTTCCACCCAGAATGACTGGTCGGTTAATACCACTTTTCCTTCAGGCATGTAATACAGATAAACCGGGACAAAACCGCGGTGAGCCATTAGAATTCGCTTCAAATGATGCAGCGTCATACCGGCCTTCTGCTTCTCTTGGATTCGTATATTCACTTTCCGGGGTGACAGAGGACACAGATCATCGCAAATCACTTTCACCGTTTCATCATTCAGATTAAGGCGACCGCTGACAATTACAATTCGATCGGCCTGCAGGAAACGGCTGCATTTCGCATAGGTTTTCGGAAAGACAATCACTTCCACACTACCTTCGAAATCCTCCAATGTGAAAAATACCATGGGATCGCCGCTTTTTGTCGTAATCAGTTTGATTGAGGTCACCAACCCGCAGATTTTAACGGTATCTTTTTCACTGCATTCGCAAAGTTCTGCTGTGGACTGCTTGGCAATGATCCTCTGTTCATGGCGGAAATGATCCAGCGGATGACCGCTGATGTAGAGTCCCAGCATTTCCTTTTCCATGTTCAGCAAAATATGGTTCGGAAATTCATCCATGGTGGGAAGAGTATCCCGAATCTGCACAAACTCTCCGGGCTCATCCACTAAATCAAAAAACGATACCTGCCCGGTTTCGCGCCCTTTAATGGCCTGTTGCACTTCTTCCAGTGTCTTGTCCAGCACAGCCAGCAGTTGGGAGCGGTGATACCCGGTGGAATCAAACGCTCCGCACTTGACCAGACTTTCCACGACCCGCTTATTGACGACCCGCAAATCCACTTTCTCGCAAAAATCCCTGAGAGAAGTAAATGAGCCCTGTTCGCTGCGGACCGCAATAATGGATTCAATGGCCCCTTTTCCAACATTCTTAACCGCAGCCAGCCCAAAACGGATCTTGGAGCCGGCTACCGTGAAGTTGATCAGACTCTCGTTGACATCCGGAGGAAGAATCTCCAGATTCATGCGTCTGGCTTCTTCGATGTAGCGGGCAATCTTGTCGGTATTGCCCATGCAGCTGGTCAGCAGTGCCGCCATAAAAGCCAGTGGATAATTGGCTTTAAGATAGGCGGTCTGATAAGATACTACGGCGTACGCAGCAGAATGGGACTTATTGAATCCGTAATCGGCAAACTGCATGATTAAATTGAATAACTCTTCGGATATTTCCAGCGGGACCCCGTTTTCGGATGCACCATTGCAAAACGCTTCTTTCTGGGCCTGAAGCACGTCCACTTTCTTCTTACCGATGGCGCGGCGCAGCAAATCCGCCTGGCTGAGGGTAAATCCAGCAATCACGCTGACCAGCTTCATGACCTGCTCCTGGTACACAATGATCCCGTGGGTTTCTTTCAGGATGCTTTCCAAAAGGGGATGAATGTATGTGATCTTCTTATCTCCGTGTTTTCGCTGAATATAGTCCTCCACCATACCGCTGCCCAAGGGACCCGGACGGTACAGAGCCAAAAGGTCAATGATATCTTCGAAGCATGCGGGTTTTAGGCGGCGGATCAAATCCCTCATACCGCTGCTTTCCAGCTGGAATATGCCAATGGTCTCGCCATCGGAAAGCATCCGGTAAGTTTTCTCATCATCAAATTTCATATTGCGAAGGTCCAGTTCTGGTCCTCCGGCCTTGCGTATTTCCTGAAGGGTATCATTGATCACGGTTAATGTTCTCAAACCCAGAAAATCCATTTTCAACAGACCGAAATCTTCCAGCATCTCCATATGGAACTGGGTAACGATGTGGTCATCGTTGGTTTTTTGCAGCGGAACATAGTCTGTCAGGGGTTCTTTGGAAATCACCACACCGGCCGCATGAACCGAGGCATGGCGAGGCATCCCTTCCAATGCCATGGCTGTATCCATCAGCAGTTTGCTGTCCGGGCTGCTTTCGTAGAGATCCCTCAAATCAGAAGAACTTTCCAGTGCTTTTTCAATGGTCATTTTCAAAACTTCCGGAACCATTTTAGCCGTGCGGTCCACTTCCGAATACGGCATATTCAACGCTCGTCCCACATCTTTGATGGCAGCCCGGGCTGCCATGGTTCCAAATGTGATGATCTGAGCCACCCGATCGGATCCATATCGTTCAACCACATAGCGGATTACTTCATCCCGACGTTCAAAGCAAAAATCCACATCTATGTCAGGCATTGAAATCCTCTCAGGATTCAAAAAACGTTCAAACAATAAACCGTATGGCAGCGGATCCAGATCCGTAATTTCCAGCAGATAGGCTACAATACTGCCGGCTGCCGATCCTCTTCCGGGCCCCACCGGGATATTTCGCTGGCGGGCAAATCGGATGAAATCCCACACGATCAGAAAATAGCCGGGATATCCCATGGAATTGATGACATGCAGTTCTCTTTCCAGCCGATCCAGGATTTCCTGATTCGGTTCCGGATATCTCACAGGCAGGCGTTCATAGCAGAGTTTTTTCAAGTACTCTTCTGCAGTAAACCCGGAAGGAAGCTCATAATGAGGCAGATGCATTTCGTCGCTTCCCAGCTTGAGATTGCAGCGGTCAGCAATCTTCAGGGTGTTTTCCAATGCTTCGGGGCAATCCGAAAAGAGAGCCGCCATCTCATCGCCGCTTTTCAAATAAAATTCCTCTGTTGGAAATCGCATTCTTCCCGTTTCATGGACGGTTTTACCGGTTTGAATGCATAGAAGGATATCGTGGGTCCGGGCATCCTCTTTTCGTGTGTAGTGTATGTCATTGGTGGCTACCAGCGGCAGATCCAACGCTTTGCCCATTTCGACCAATGCGCGGTTGACGGTCTTCTGTTCGGGCAGCCGATGGTCCTGCAGTTCCAGATAAAAACGATCCTTGCCGAAAAGCCGGCTGAAACGTAAGGCAGTCTGTCGGGCATGATCCAGATCATCTGCCAGAATTGCCTGGGGGATCTCACCTGCCAGACAGGCGCTCAGGGCAATCAGCCCGTCATGATGTTCCTCCAAGAGTTCCCAGTCCACTCTTGGTTTGTAATAGAAGCCGTCGATAAATGCCTGAGAGACTAACTTCAGCAGGTTTCTGTACCCCTGCAAATTTTCCGCCAGGAGTACCAGGTGATAGGGCGACCCGTCATGCTGTACCACACGGTCATGCCGGGTTCTCTGAGCCATATATACCTCACAGCCAATGATGGGTTTGATTCCAACCTGGCAGGCTTCTTTGTAGAACTGATACACGCCATACATGACTCCGTGGTCTGTAATGGCAATAGCCGGCATGCCTTGTTTTTTGGCGCTGCGAACCAGATCGCTGATCCGGCTGGCCCCATCTAAAAGGCTGAATTCTGTGTGATTATGCAAATGTACAAAAGCACGGCGGTTGGTTTTGTCTGTGCCGGCCAAGATTGAGTTCTGCAGATTATCGGTCACGTGGAACACCATCCTTGTCGTATTCAGTGTTCATTTCGACATCAACAGCAAAAACCATTCCCACTTTTATCAATTCAACTCAATTTATCATCCAACATCATACATGTTGATGGCAACTTCTCTATCCATCTCTTTGCCATAACTTTCCCCTCGGAATTGTTTCCTGCTCAAGCTCAATCTGCATCAAAGGATCCACGCACTCATATCCTTGGACGATTGCTTTTAGCAATTTACTGCAACAAAAAAAATGGCTGCTTTGGCAGCCATATTTTACTGATCCAATTTGCTGAGAACCGCTTTCATTTTCCGTTCCATGGTATGTTCTTTGTCTCTGTGATCATCAATCTTGATCTGAGTGGACACTCTCAATGCTCCTTCGCCAAACGGGACCTCGTGCATCTTTCGCACAGCTGCCAGAATTTGGTCCAGATCCCCTTCCAGTATAGTCGCCATGGGGGTTAACTGCCAGCGAATGTCTGGAAACTCCTCCAGCACTTTGTGGCAGTTGGCCACATAATGACTGACACTGGGTGTTTGAGTGCCCAGGGGCGTAATGCTTACTTGCGCGATAGCCATGTTGTCACCTCCTGCTGTAATGTAGGCGGACGAAAGCCGCGATCATCAATATGCTTCGCCGGCCACAATGTTTGCCATATGAGCCACATGATCCCCAATTCGCTCCAGATTGCTGATGACGTCCAAGAACATAACTCCGGAACTGGGATTGCATAATCCCATATTCAGGCGGTTCATGTGATTTCTCCTCAGCTCTCGTTCCATTTCGTTGATTGATTTCTCGGCTTCCAATGATTCGTGGGCCAATTCCACATTCTCCGTTTCCATGGCTTCCCGGCAGCGGAGAATATTCTCTCGTACCAATCCATACATTTGCGTCAACTCTTCCACAGCCGTCTCAGTGAGAGGCAGTCCGTTTTCGATTCGGTACATGGCAAATTCCGCGATATTTTCGGCCAGATCGCCGATGCGTTCCACATCACTGGCAATGTTCAGCATCCCGGTCAGATCTTCCGACTGCTCTTCAGTCAAGGATTTCTGGGCCAGTGCCACCAGATAATTGGTGATGCCCTGTTCGATTTCATTAATGACCGCTTCTGTCTGAAGGGCTTGTTTTGACTGTCTTTCATCGGATCGCATAAAACCATCAACGGCCAAATCCAGTGCATCCATGGCCATGCCAGTCATTCGTGAGAGTTCCTTGGTCACCTGGGTCATAGCTATGGTTGGGGTACTCTGAATCCGGTCATTCAAATATTTGAGATCCCTTTCCAGGGGTTTTATTTCTTCGCCGGGAACCAGTTTCTCCACAATTTTCACCAATACACCGGCCAGCGGGAACAAAACAATGGTGGCCGCCACATTGAACATGGTATGGGCATTGGCAATCTGTTTGACGATATCTGCGGATGTACGTGTAACCAGAGCAATAAAGAAAGGCAGGATCGGCAAGATCAACATGGTCCCGATGAGTTTGAAAATCAAGTGAAACATCGCTGCCCGGCGAGCTCCGATGGATGTTCCAATACTGGCCAGAAGCGCTGTAGCCGTTGTTCCGATATTGTCACCAAACAGAATGGGAAGTGCCGTTTTTATAGTAACCAGTCCGTATGCGCCCAGGGCCTGCAAAATCCCGATGGTTGCACTGCTGCTTTGGACAACAGCCGTTAAAATAGCCCCGGCGGCTACCCCAAGAATCGGGACGTCTGAAAACCGGGTCATCCATTCGGTGAAGGCTGGAATATCCTGCAGCGGTTTCATCCCGTCGGACATAAAGGTCATCCCCAAAAACAAAAATCCGAATCCCAGAATGATCTGCCCAATATTTCGATGCTGCCGGCGGCGGGCAAACAAATACAGCACCATGCCGATCCCGATGGCCGGAAGAGCATAATCATTCAGTTTCAAGGCAATGATCTGAGCTGTTATGGTGGTACCAATGGCAGCACCCATGATGACACCGGTGGCTTGGTGAAGGGTCAAAAGACCTGCATTGATGAAACTGACCAGGATAACCGTGGTCGCACTGCTGCTTTGAATCAACATGGTAACCACCATACCGGCCAAAATCCCCATGAGAGGATTGATCGTCAGAAATTCAAGAATACGCCGCAATCTGTCCCCGGCTGCTTTCTGCAGCCCGTCCCCCATGAGATTCATACCAAAAAGGAACATGCCGAGACCGCCCACCAGTTCAAAAATCATCTGCTGTACCATCATTTGCCTCCTCCACCCAGTACACGTGTGAAAACCGGAACTCTCTCTTTTTTGTCCGGCCCATTCCTCTATTCACATTCGATTTTTGCTCTGAAAACCCTGCCCGCAGAATCGGTTTTTCGAAAAATATGAAAGAATATTTTCTTTATAAATATCTGGTGCAAGATAACCACCAAAAAAAACAGCCGGCATAACCGGCTGTTCATCGTTCATGGACTATATTTCCTCAAGCTCTACGACAATCTCTGTGTAATACAATTCGGTAATTCCTTCAAACCCGGAATCTGTCCCGACAAAAATCCAGGCGTTACCCGATGAGTCTGTTTTCACGCTTAACGCATTTTCTTCACTGCTTAGGGTTTTCAGTTCAAACACTGAAAATTCGTCATTTTCTTCTTTCGCTGCATTGCCGATGACTACAGCGTTGGCTCCTCCTTCGCTTTGGGATCCTTTGTCCACACTGAGTACATAGTAGGGCTCTCCGCCCATGCTGTCGATTACGGGGACCGGTTCCTCCGTGGATGCCCCTGCTTTCACATAGACAGCTTCACCGGGAGGACCTCCGATCCCGACGGCTCCCGCCGGCGCATCCGTAGCCAGAGTAACCCGGATCACAACCCGGTATTCAGCATCGGGAGTGAGATCGCTGATTTGCTTTCGTACATACATAAAAAGATCGTCGCTGCCATTGGCCCCTTTGAGCATTAATCCGTTTCCCTCCAGTGCCAGCTCTTCCGGCAGCGGTGCATACTCAAACTGCAGGTCGTACAATTCCGAATCCCCTGCCGTTGGATAATCGGTGAACGCCCCCTGCCACCCATGATCCGATTTGGTAAAATCATACACAAACGTGGTTGGGGCGGCTGCTGTGCAGCCGGTGATCAAAACAGTCAGAACAATACATACCACCAAAGTCTTCCACTTTTTCATACTTGTTGCCCTCCCAATGAATAATTGCTCCATTCTATGGACGACAGGACCTGCTTGAAAGTTTCACCGATATATTCCAAATGGTGTTGGGCTAATCAATGGATGTGCAGTCTTTGAAAACGCCTGTCGATTGACAGCCCTGTCCCCCTTCGATATAATGAAATCAAAGCATTGCCTACCGCAGTCGGCTTCAATCACTGCTTGCAGCATCATCCAAGCAGTCAGTACAAAGCCAGGAGGGATTGCCCATGATGGCTGATAAACACGAATTTTTGAATCGAGTGGAAAAGCAGCTTTCTGAGATGAAAGACAGCATGAAAGCAATCCGAAAGAGAATGGAAAATGCATCATCGGATGAAAAACCTGTACTGGCCCGAAAAGCAGATTCCCTGGAAAAACGATATCGCTTTGGAGTGGAAAAGGTACAGGAGCTAACTGAAACCAGTGATCATGTCTGGGAAGGGCTTCAGGATGAGCTGGAGCAATTCTGGCGGCATCTGACAGAAAGTACAACTGGATTGTAACACTCAGGAGTCAAAGACCCGGCTTTATGTAAGCCGGGTCTTATCATTTCATTCAACAACTCGCTGAAGAGCCCGATAGGCGATATCGCGCCGGTAATGGGCTCCTTGGAAATCGATGTCAGCAGCCGCTATATACGCTTTGGATACAGCATCTGCCACGCAGTCGCCTGTGGCAGTGATCCCTAGAACCCGGCCTCCTGCTGTTACGACGCTCTGGTCATGAACACGGGTGCCGGCATGGAAAATCGTAACACCCTCGCGGTTCGCTGCCTGGGACAGCCCGGTGATCTGTTTCCCGGTTTCGTAGTGACCCGGATAACCACCGGATGCCATGACGACGCAAACAGCAGCCCCGGAGTTCCAGACAACCGGTACCTGCTGCAGTTTCTGATGACAAACGGCTTCCGCTACATCCACAAGATCCGTTTCCATCATGGGCAGGATTACCTGAGTTTCGGGGTCACCAAAACGGGCATTGTACTCCAGCACCTTCGGACCTTCCGCAGTAATCATCAGGCCGGCATACAATACACCCCGGTACTGGATTCCCTCTTGATTTAAGGCCTGGACTGTGGGCCGCAGAATGCTTTTTTCAACTTCTGCCGCCATGGCCTCGGTATATACCGGAGCCGGTGCATAGGCACCCATACCTCCGGTGTTGGGTCCCTGATCCCCATCGTAAATCCGCTTATGATCCTGAGCAGATACCATTGGTACAATAGAGATTCCATCCGTAAAGGCAAGGACGGATACTTCTTCTCCCATCAGGCATTCTTCGATCAAAATCTTTTCTCCGGCTGCACCGAACGCTTTTTCCCGAAGCATCATGGTCACTGCTGCTTCCGCTTCCTGGCGGTCTTTGGCGATCACGACACCTTTTCCAGCCGCCAGCCCGTCTGCTTTGATAACCACCGGATAACCAAAGGAATCCAGCCAAGGCAGGGCCTCATCCACTGTTTGTGCAGTATGAAACCGTCCGGTGGGAATACCATATTTTTTCATGAGCTCTTTGGCAAATACCTTGCTGCCTTCCAGCGCCGCCGCCTGGGCTGACGGCCCAAACACACAGAGTCCGCGCTGTTGAAAGACATCGACAATGCCATTGACAAGCGGCGCTTCCGGTCCCACAATCGTCAGATCAATAGCCTCTTTTTGGGCCCATTGTGCCAGTTCCTGGATCTGGTCGATACCCAGAGGGATATTTTCAGCAAGCTCAGCTGTACCGCCGTTGCCGGGGGCACAGTACAGCCTGGCTGCACGGGGGCTTTGGGCCAACTTCCACAAAATCGCATGCTCGCGCCCTCCGCTGCCGATCACCAGAATTCTCATCATTGAGTTCTCCCCTCCATAGGAAATCAGTGTCTGAAATGCCTCATACCCGTGATCATCATGGCCATACCGTGTTTGTCCGCCACCGCAATGGACTCTTCGTCTTTAACAGAACCTCCCGGATGAACAACCGCTGTAACCCCGGCAGCTGCGGCCACTTCCAGGCTATCCGGGAAGGGAAAGAATGCATCCGATGCCATGACGGCCCCCACGGCTTTGTCTCCCGCCTGTTCGGCGGCAATGCGGGCAGATCCCACCCGATTCATCTGGCCGGCACCGACTCCGACTGTTGCCAGATCCTTCGCAAAAATTATGGCATTGGATTTGGTGTGTTTGACCACACGCCAAGCAAATAAAAGATCCTGCACCTCGCGTTCAGTAGGTACCCGCTTGGATACCGTCTTCCAGGTATCCGACAGGGCCAGCGCAGTATCGGCATCCTGAACCAGCAGGCCTCCGTTGACTTTCTTCATGTCCCAGTAGCTGTGCATGCACTCGGGAAGCGGTCCCACGTCCAGGATGCGAATATTCTTTTTCATAGTCAATATTTTCAGAGCTTCGGGGGTATATCCCGGAGCGATGACGATTTCCACAAATATTTTGTTAATTTCCAATGCTGTCTGCTCATCCATGGTGCGGTTCACTGCAACAATTCCCCCGAAAATGGATATGGGATCCGAATCATACGCTTTTTGATACGCTTCGGAGAGCGTACTGCCGATGCCCACTCCGCAAGGGTTTGCATGCTTGATGGCCACCACAGCCGGAGCATCAAATTCTTTTACCAGTTCCAAAGCGGCATTGGCATCGTTGACATTGTTATATGACATGGAACGGCCGTGCAGCTGCTTTGCAGTCGCCACACAGGCTCCGGCGGCGAAAGGATCCCGATAAAAGGCTGCTTTCTGATGCGGGTTTTCACCGTAATGCAGATCCTGTACCTTCTCATAACTCAAATTCAAAATCGCTGGAAAGTCGGACTCCTTCTCCATATGCTGATATAAATACTGGCTGATAAATGCATCGTACTGCCCGGTATGGCTGAATGCTTCCACGGCCAGGCGATATCGCAATTTTTCATCTGTTTTTCCATGTTCGCGAATGGCTTCAATAATCTCACTGTATGAATCCGGGCTCACCACCACCGTCACATCCCGATGGTTTTTTGCAGCGGAACGGATCATGGTGGGACCGCCAATATCAATATTTTCGATGGCGTCATCCATAGTTGCATCCTTTTTCAAGATCGTTTCCTTGAACGGGTAGAGGTTCACCACCACCAGATCGATGGGCCCGATACCGTGTTCTTTTAGTTTTGCCATATGCTCAGGATTGCTGCGTACAGCCAGAATTCCTCCGTGAACGGCGGGTTGAAGTGTCTTCACCCTCCCGTCCAGCATTTCCGGAAATCCTGTCAAATCAGCTACTGAGCGAACTGGAATCCCGTTTTTCTCTAAAAGTGCAGCGGTTCCTCCCGTCGAAATAATCTCAACTCCCAGTTGATGCAAATCTCTGGCAAAATCCACAATGCCTTCTTTGTTGGATACACTAATCAGTGCTCTTCGTATCATCTTCTCCCTCCTCATCCAAGATCTTCACCTGCCGCCCCTGCACCTGCAGGCGTCCTGTAGCAAACAGACGAACTGCTTCCGGATACAGCCGATGTTCTTCCTCCAGTACCCTAGCTGCCAGCGTGTGCACCGTGTCATTGTCCATAACCGGAACGGCAGCCTGAAGAATGATGGGGCCGGTATCGACTCCCTCGTCTACAAACATGACGGTGCAGCCGGATACTTTCACTCCGTAATTCAATGCTTCCTGATGCACTCGCTCCCCGTACATACCCGGTCCGCAAAATGACGGAATCAGAGAAGGATGCACATTCATGATTCGCAGCGGATAGTGAGCCACCACTTTTTCTCCCAATACAGACAGATACCCCGCCAGAAGAACCAGGTCCACGGCGTTATCCTGGAGGCATTTTAATAGCGCCTCTTCGTGTTCTGCTTCTCCGGCAAAATCTCTGGGGCGAATCAGCCGGGTTGGGATGGAGTGCCGACGGGCTCGTTCCAGTGCAAAAGCGTTTTTTCGTGAACTGATCACCACAGCAATTTCTGCCGGGATCGAGCCGTCTTCAATATGGTCAATCAACGATTGAAGATTGGTCCCTCCACCGGATACCAGGACAGCCAGTCGAGTTTTTTTCACCGTCATCACCCCTGCACCATATCAACACCTTTTTCGCCGGCTGCAATGTGCCCAATGCGATAAGTCGTCTCGCCCGCTGCATTCAAAATGCCCATGGCCCGGTCAGCATCTTCGGGGGCCACCACCACGATCATTCCGATGCCCATGTTGAATGTCCTGTACATTTCTTTCTCTTCCACATTCCCGCATGCCTGGATAAAGGGGAATATGGGCTGTACCGGCCAGGTTCCTTTTTGGATCACAGCCCGGGTTCCATCCGGCAATACACGGGGAATGTTATCGTAGAATCCACCGCCTGTGATGTTGGAGATACCCTTCACAGTCATCATTTTCTGTAGCTCCAACAGGGATTTTACATAGATTTTGGTGGGAATCAGCATCTCATCGCCGATGGTTTTCCCGATTTCCTCAATAAAGTCTTCGGGACGATGCCCGCCCACCTCAAAGACCGCTTTTCGTGCCAAAGAATACCCGCTGCTGTGAAGACCCGAAGATGCTAATCCAATAACCACATCACCGGGAACGATGCTGGAGCCATCGATGATACGTTCTTTTTCCACCACTCCGACGGCAAAGCCAACCAAGTCGTACTCCCCTTCACTGTAAAAACCCGGCAGTTCTGCCGTTTCTCCGCCCAAAAGAGCGCATCCGGCCATCTGGCACCCATCGGCAACTCCCTTAACAATGGCTTCGACCTTTTTGGGATCCAGTTTCCCGACGCCGATGTAATCGAGGAAGAAAAGCAGTTCCGCTCCCTGCACAATCACATCATTGACGCAGTAGGCCACCACATCCTGCCCGACTGTATCATGGCGGTCCAGCATAAACGCCAGTTTCAGTTTTGTTCCCACGCCATCGGTTCCGGAAACCAACACCGGTTCCCGATAACCGCCGGGCACAGCAAACAGTCCGCCAAACCCGCCGATATCCGATAGTACTTCCGGGCGGAATGTTCTCCGGGCGTGTGGAAGGATTCGTTTGACGGCTTCATTGCCGGCATCAATATCTACACCGGATTGGGCGTAGCTCAACCCTTTCTTTTCACTCATTCTCGTCACCTCTTGGTTTATAGGTATCGTAGGCTTTCTCCAGCACTTGCTTGTCGTGGTCAATACTGTCCACAGCCAGGGGATAGTTTCCGTCAAAACATGCGGAACAGTGTTCATCCAATTTCAGTCCGGATGCCTCATACAAACCTTGCAGGGTCAGATAACCCAGGCTATCCGCTCCGATGATCTTTTGGATCTCGTCCGGAGAGTGACTGTGGGCAATGAGTTCAGCGCTGGTCTGGGTATCAATGCCAAAGTGGCACGGGAATCTCACCGGAGGTGAAGTAATTCGCATATGCACTTCCACAGCACCGGCTTCTCGCAGCATCTGCACCAGGTTGGCACTGGTAGTACCACGGACTATGCTGTCATCGATGACAACCACTCGCTTGCCTTCCAGGACCTTGCGGATGGGATTCAGCTTTATTTTCACGGATGTTTCCCGCATGTTCTGGCTGGGTTGGATAAATGTCCGTCCAATATACCGGTTTTTAATCAACCCTTCGGAGTACGGGATCCTGGCTTCTTCCGAGTACCCGATGGCGGCAGAAATCCCCGAATCAGGAACCGGTATGACAATGTCGGCCTCCACCGGATACTCCCGGGCCAATTGAGCGCCGAAGCGTCGCCGGGTGATATGCACATTGCTGCCGTCCATATCGCTGTCCGGCCGAGCAAAATAGACATATTCGAAAACACATAACGCCTTTCTTTCTCCGTTTTTATAGGTTCGTCGGTGCATTCCGCTGCTGTCGATGGTCACGATTTCGCCCGGTTGGACATCATCCACAAATTCTGCCCCCACAATATCCAGACCGCAGGTTTCGGAGGATAGCACATAGCCGCCTTCCGGAAGCTTTCCGATACAAAGAGGACGGATTCCTCGAGGGTCCCTGACTCCGAAGAGTTTGTCCCGGGTCATCACCACCAGGGCATAGGCTCCACGGATCCGTTTCATGCTCTCCGCAATGGCTTCTGCCACGTTTCCGGTGTCCAGCTGGGCAATCAGACTGGCAATCACTTCACTGTCAATGGTGGTCTGGAACAAATGCCCTTTATCTTCCAGTTCACGCCGGATTTCCAGGGCATTGATCAGATTCCCGTTGTGAGACAGAGCCAAAAAACCATTTCGGTACCGCGCCACCAGGGGAGATGCATTCACCGCCTGACTGGAACCGGTGGTGGAATACCGTACATGGCCCGCTGACAGATGTCCTTTCAGCTCGGCCAGTTTCTTTTCTGTGAACACCTGGGACACCAGCCCCATATCCTTATGCAGGTAGACGTCTTTACCATCGGATACAGCGATACCGGCGCTTTCCTGTCCTCGGTGCTGGAGAGCAAAAAGCCCCAGGTATGTCTTTCCCACCACATCCTGATCCGGGGCATAGACCCCGAACACGCCACACTCTTCTTCCTGCTTATCTTCTTTCAACCAATCTACTGCATCATGCATTCAATCGCCCCCTGCCATACTGTCCTTAATGCAGCCGTACTTTCCTGGATTCGGGTCTGCTGGTTGACCGCAATGGTCACAGTGTCTTTTACCACTTTTCCAATGACGCTGAAGGGGATCTGAAATCGTTCTGCTGTCTGTTCCAGATGATTGATTTTTTCGGACGGAACCGATACAAGAATTCTTCCCTGGCTCTCACCAAACAGCAATGCATCTTCCCGGAAGTCTGCATTCAAAGAAATGGCTGCCCCATTGGCCGATGAATTCCCGGCAAAGCAGCATTCTGCAATGGCCACCGCCAAACCGCCGTCTGATACGTCATGGGCTGAATGGAGAATACCGTGTCCAGTTAAATCCAGACAGCAGTCGATTAATCGCTTCTCTGCATCCAGATCCAGATGAGGCGGCTGACCCAACGCTTTTCCGGTTGCCACGGCGGTATACTCGCTGCCCCCCAGTTCTTCCCGGGTCACACCCAGCAGCACAATGGCATCACCGGCTTCTTTCCAACCCATGGTGCAGCGCTTCTCGATGTCCTCCAGCACACCGATCATACCAATGACCGGCGTGGGATAGACTGCCCCCTGATCCGTTTCATTGTAGAAACTGACATTGCCGCTGATAACCGGTGTCTCCAATGTTCGGCAGGCATCACTGATACCGTCTACACATCGAGTAAACTGGTAGAAAATTTCTGGATTTTCCGGACTGCCAAAGTTCAAACAGTCGGTAATCGCCAGAGGACGTGCTCCCGTCACAGCAATATTGCGAGCTGCTTCCGCCACCGCCAATGCTCCACCCGTGTACGGGTCCAGATAGCAGTAGCGTCCGTTGCAGTCCGTGGTCAGGGCAATGGCTCGTTGGGTTCCTTTAATCCTGACCAGGGCTGCATCCGCTCCGGGATGAATGACTGTGCTGGTCAAAATGGTATGATCGTACTGTCGGTAGACCCATTCTTTGCTGGCAATGTTGGGTGACCCCAGTATTTTCTTCAGCATATCTGCATAATCGGTCATCTCCGGCAGCGAACTGGCCTGCCAGGATGCAGTCTCTTTCAGATATTCCGGTACCCGGCTTTCCGGATAATATGTGGGAACCTGGGTTGTCAGAGCGGCCACCGGTACTTCTGCGACCACAGTATTCCCCTCCCGCACCCGAAGCATCCCATCATCGGTCACTTTCCCGATGGCCACGGCCATCAGACCGTAGCGGGTGAATACTTCGGTTACCTCTTTTTCATAACCTGCTTTGACAATGACCAGCATCCGCTCCTGGGATTCTGAAAGCATGACTTCATAGGGGGTCATCCCCTCTTCCCGGCGAGGCACTTTGACAGTATCTATATCAATTCCTCCGCCTCCGCGGGATGCTGTTTCACTGGCAGATGATGTTAGCCCGGCCGCGCCCAAATCCTGAATCCCCACCACATAGTCCGTCCCAATCAGTTCCAGGCATGCTTCCATCAACAGTTTTTCCATGAAAGGATCGCCCACCTGCACAGCCGGACGTCGTTCCTGGGATTCTTCTCCCAGTTCTTCGGATGCAAAGGTAGCTCCGTGTATTCCGTCCCGACCGGTGCGGGCCCCAACAATCATAACGGGATTCCCGACTCCCGATGCCGTGCCGCGGACAATGTCGTCATGCCGAACCAGTCCGGCACACATGGCGTTGACCAGGGGATTACCGGCATACGAAGGTGCAAACTGAACTTCGCCGCCGACCGTGGGTATTCCGATGCAGTTGCCGTACCCACCGATTCCTCCCACAACACCGCCAAACAGATGACGTTGGTGACTCTCTGTCAGGGGTCCGAAACGAAGTGAATTTAAAAGTGCAATGGGTCGCGCTCCCATAGTGAATACATCCCGGATAATACCACCTACCCCGGTGGCGGCTCCCTGGTAGGGTTCAATGGCCGATGGGTGATTGTGGCTTTCAATTTTCATAGCCACGGCCCAGCCATCGCCGATATCCACAATCCCGGCATTTTCACCGGGACCCTGGAGAACCTGCTTCCCTTCAGTGGGGAAAGTCTTCAGTACCGGCCGGGAATGCTTGTATCCGCAGTGTTCTGACCACATAACGGCAAACAGACCCAACTCCACCTCATTGGGTTCTCGGTCCATCATTTTGACGATTTGTTCGTATTCCTGGTCCTTTAGACCCATCTCTGCCCAGGGGGATTTAGCTGCCATGTCGTCCACTTCCTTTCCACCATTCCACCAGGGATTCAAACAAGGTTCTACCGTCTTCCGATCCGGTCAGCAATTCCGAAGATCGTTCCGGGTGGGGCATCAGACCCATGACATTGCCCCGCAGATTGCAGATACCGGCTATGTTGTCCAAAGCCCCATTGGGATTGGCCTCCCGGGTAATCTTGCCATCTGGAGTGCAGTAGCGAACCACAATCTGCTGATTCCTTTTCAAATCTGCCAGAGTCTCATCATCCACATAATAATTGCCTTCTCCGTGAGCAATATCCATTTTCAATACCTGCCCCGGTTGGTATAGATGGGTGAACGGTAGGCGATTGTTTTCGACTCTCAGGTTCACCCAGACATTGCGAAACTGCAGGCTGTCGTTGCGGCGAACCGCCCCCGGCAGAAGCCCGGCCTCCAACAAAATCTGAAAACCGTTGCAGATACCTAACACCAGCCGCCCGTCCGCAGCCATCTTTTCGATACCGCGCATCACGGGTGAAAACCGAGCAATGCCTCCGGTTCTCAGGTAATCACCGTAAGAAAAACCGGCTGGTAAAACCACACAGTCGAAATCATCAAGATTTTCCCGATCGTGCCATATTTTTTCCACCGGTTGCTGAATAATCCGGTTGATAATGTCGTACGCATCAAAATCTCCGTTAGTGCCTGGAAAGACGATCACCCCAAATTTCATGATTATCCCTCCGTTATCTCAAAACGGTATTCTTCGATAACCGGGTTGGCCAGCAGTCTTTCGCACATTTCCTGAATCTGCTCACTGGCTTTCTCTGGGGCTGCATCCAAAACCAGCTCCAGGTATTTACCGACTCGTACATCCTGAACCGTCCCGTATCCCATAGAAATGAGGCCGCTTTGAACGGCACTGCCCTGGGGATCCAACACGCTTTTCTTCAATGTAACGTACACTTTGGCTTTGACCACCCTTATTCCCCCTCTATGCGACGCAGTACTTCGGCGTACGCTTCTTCCACTTTTCCCATATCTCTGCGGAACCGGTCTTTGTCCATCTTTTCATGAGTCTGGGCATCCCAGAAACGGCAGGTATCCGGAGAGATTTCGTCACCAAGAAGAACCTGTTCTCCGAATAACCCAAACTCCAGTTTGAAATCCACCAGCTGGATTTGCCGGGTTGCGAGAAATGTGCTGAGGATTCTGTTGATCTTCAGTGCTTTGGCTTCCATTTCAGCCACGGTTTTATCCGAAGCCATATTCATCGCCCGGATATGGTAATGATTAATCATGGGATCGTGCAGCGCATCGTCCTTGTAGTAGAACTCCAGTACCGGTTCTGCCATTGGCACTCCTTCTTCTAAGCCCAGGCGCTTGGATAAAGAACCAGCTGCAATATTGCGCACCACTACTTCCACGGGTACAATGCTCAGTTTTTTGGCCAGCATGTCCCGTTCATTCAGGGTATCGATATAGTGGGTGGCAATCCCCTCTTTCTCCAACATCTTGAAGAAGAATGCCGAGATCTTGAGATTGTAGATACCCTTGTTGGTGATGGTTCCCTTTTTCGTTCCGTCAAAAGCCGTGGCAGCATCCTTAAACCTCACCACCACTTTTTCCGGATCATCCGTAGCCAATACCTGCTTGGCCTTGCCTTCATACACCTGAGCCAAAATCTCCATGTTCTATGCGCCTCCTTTTTTTATTGGGGAAATCGTGCAAGAATGGTATCCACATGCTGCAAGTGATAGTTTATGTCAAAGCAATCCTCGATCTCCTCCGCCGAAAGATGCCGGGCAATTTCCGGATTGTTACGGATGCGCTGGTAAAATGAATCTCCCTTTTCCCACGCTTCCATGGCCTCGGTCTGAACAATCCGATAGGCATCTTCTCGACTCATATCTTTGGCAATCAGAGCCAGCAGCAGCCGTTGGGAATAGACCAGTCCCTGAGTCATATCCAAATTTCTCTTCATGTTTTCCGGATACACCCTCAATCCTCGGATCACACGATGGGTCTGATAGAGCAGATAGTCCAGAAGTATGGTGCTGTCGGGAAGAATGATCCGTTCAACGGATGAATGGCTGATATCCCGTTCGTGCCAAAGCGGTATGTTTTCCAGAGCAGCCTGGGCATTGCTGCGAATCAGGCGCGACAGACCCGAGATCTGCTCACAAGTAACAGGATTTCGTTTGTGGGGCATGGCCGAGGATCCTTTCTGACCGCTGGCAAAGGGCTCTTCCATCTCCCGGATTTCGGTACGCTGCAGACTGCGTATTTCCGTGGCGATCAGATCCAAAACGCTGGCACACACCGCCAGAGCCATGACGAAGTCGGCATGAATGTCCCGGGGAATGATTTGTGTGGAAATATTCATGGGTTTTAGATTCAGTTTTTCGCATACATAGGCTTCCACCCGGGGCTCGACATTGGCGTATGTGCCTACCGCGCCGGAAATTTTTCCGACACGAACTGTCTCACGGGCATCCTCCATACGCCTCTGGCAGCGCTGAACAGCAGCCAGCCATGTGGCAAATTTCAACCCGGCGGTTGTGGGTTCAGCGTGAACCCCGTGGGATCGCCCAATCATGGGCGTTTTTCGATACTCATTCATTTTCTCGGCAATCACTGCCTGGAGTTCTTCCAGCCCCTGTAAAATCAGGTCCGCAGATTCTACCAGCTGCAGAGAAAGTGCTGTATCTAAAACATCGGATGATGTCAATCCTAGATGAATGTATCGGGACTCTTCCCCAACCTGTTCTCCCACGGCTGTGGTAAAAGCCAGCACATCGTGGCGAACGACTCGTTCTATTTCATCAATCCGTTCCAATGAAAAAGAGGCTGTTCGTCGGATCTTCTCGGCGGCCTGGGCAGGGATTACCCCCAACTTCGCCCACGCTTCGCAGACAAGAATCTCAACATCCAGCCACTTCTGGTACTTGTTCTCCGTACTCCAAACAGCTTTCATGGGTGCTCGTGCATACCGGTCAATCATCGCTGTACCCTCCAACCCCTTATTTTCCGCTGCGTTTTAAGTATTCCTCATATCCAATAGCAGAGAGGGTCTCTCCCTTTTTCTGGACTTCTGCTGCCATTTCTTGTTTAAATCCATGCAGTTTCTCATTCAAAGAAGTATCCTCCAAAGCCAGCATCTGAACCGCCAAAATGGCGGCATTTTTCGCCCCATCCACAGCTACTGTGGCCACCGGAACGCCTGAAGGCATCTGTACTATGGAATAGAGGGAATCGACGCCGTCACCGAAAGAACTTTTCAGAGGTACACCAATAACAGGCAGCACCGTACAGGCGGCAATAACCCCGGGCAGGTGAGCTGCTTTACCGGCGCCGGCGACCAGTACTTTCAATCCTCGGGATTCCGCATTTTTTGCATAGTCGATGACCTTTTCCGGCACTCGGTGAGCTGAGGCCACAGTCATTTCATATCCCACACCAAAAGATTCCAAGGTTTTAGCTACTTCCTTCATCACCGGCAGATCAGAGTCGCTGCCCATGACAATCCCTACTTTCACTTCCTGCATATGCACCCTCCTTTAGAGATTTGATGTTCGGATTTTATCCTTTACTATTTCATGATAGCAATACATCCACCCATTTGTCAACGATATTACCGAACATTAATATATTTTTAACATATATCATTCACCATTGAAGAAGAGATGAAATGCACGCTTTTTGCACAGGAAAAGTTCTTGACAGGCGATACATGGATGCTATAATTGGGGTATAAATGAATGAAACGGCGCATGACTGGCGGAAGTGGAGATAACCACAGGGAGTGCGTACGGAGATGAAGTGCCGACCGCCTGGGCAGACCAATACCCGGGCGGTTTTTCTTTTGGAAACTTCGCCCGTACAAGGAGGATTGTACCATGCACCCTGCCTGGAGAGAATTTCAGGAAGGCTCCTGGACACACACTCTGGACGTCCGGGATTTCATCCAGCACAACGTGACACCGTACGATGGCACCGATGATTTTTTGGCCGCACCCACCGATACCACTCGAAAGTTATGGTCCGTCTGCCAAAATCTGCTGCTGGCTGAGCAGCAAAACGGAGGCATCCTGGACGTCGATCCACAGACTGTCGCCGGTGTGAATTCCCACGGTCCCGGTTACATTGATCCAAAGAACGAAATCATCGTGGGTTTGCAGACAGATGCCCCCCTGAAAAGAGCGATCAATCCCTACGGAGGCGTCCGGATGACAGAACAAGCTTGTGAGGCCTACGGGTATACCCTGGATCCACAGGTCAAGGAGATCTTTACCCGTTATCGGCGCACCCACAATGAAGGTGTCTTCGCCGCCTATACCGACGAAATGAAAACACTCCGCCATACCGGTGTCATTACCGGACTCCCCGATGCATACGGACGGGGACGCATCATTGGCGACTACCGGCGGCTGCCGCTGTACGGAGCCGACTGGCTCATTGAGGATAAAAAAAGGGAACAACAGGAGTTGTCCAGTAAGCGGATGACCGAGGATGTCATTCGTCTGCGCGAAGAAATCCAGATGCAGATGCAAGCCCTAAAAGACCTGAAAGCCATGGCCCTTGAATACGGATACGACATCGGCCGGCCGGCAGAAAACAGCCGGGAAGCGGTCCAGTGGCTTTATTTTGCCTATCTGGGTGCAGTAAAAGAACAAAACGGGGCGGCCATGTCTTTGGGACGGGTCAGCACATTTTTGGACATATATATTCAAAAAGACCTCGATGACGGCCGGATCCAGGAAGACCAGGCCCAGGAACTGATTGACCAGCTGGTGATCAAACTTCGACTGATACGTCAGCTCAGAACTCCGGAGTACAATGAATTGTTTGCCGGGGATCCGGTTTGGGTCACTGAAGCCATCGGCGGCGTAGACTTGCAAGGCCGTTCTCTGGTGACCCGCACATCGTTTCGTATGCTCCATACCCTCACCAATCTCGGTCCGGCTCCTGAGCCCAATCTGACGGTTCTGTGGTCGAATCAGCTCCCGAAACCCTTCAAAGAATACTGCGCCAAAATGACCCTGACCACCAGCGCCATACAATATGAGAACGATGATTTGATGCGCCCCCGCTTTGGGGATGATTACGGTATCGCCTGCTGCGTGTCTGCCATGAAGCTGGGAAAACAAATGCAGTTTTTCGGGGCCCGCTGCAATCTGGCGAAAGTAATCCTGCTAGCCATCAATGGCGGACGCGATGAGCAGACCGGTGAACAAATCGGACCGGAAATGCCGGTCATTTCCGGAAAACATCTGGACTATGCCGAAGTGAAAAACCGTCTTGACTTCTATCTGGACTGGTTAGCTCGCGTCTATGCGGACACCATGAATGTGATCCATTTCATGCATGACAAATATGCCTATGAAAGCCTGCAAATGGCATTTCACGATGCCCATATCACTCGAAGCATGGCCTTTGGCGTAGCCGGTTTGTCTGTTGCGGCCGATTCACTGAGTGCCATTCGATACAGTAAGGTGGTTCCCATCCGAGATGCACAAGGCCTGATTGTTTCATACCGGGTTTTTGGTGACTACCCCCGGTACGGCAACGATGATGACCGGGTGGATTCACTGGCAGCCGAACTTGTGCGGGACTTTGAAATGCGTCTGCACAAGCAGCCGATTTACCGGGAAGCGGTACCCACACTGTCGATACTGACCATTACATCCAATGTGGTATACGGTCAGAAAACCGGCGATACACCCGATGGACGAAAGGCCGGAGAACCTTTTGCCCCGGGAGCCAATCCCATGCATGGACGGGATCGTCTGGGAGCTCTGGCATCGTTGAACTCCATGGCCAAAATTCCATACGCCCACTGCCTGGACGGAGTGTCCTGCACTTTTTCCGTAATACCCAAAGCCTTGGGAAAAACCGATATTACCCGCCATACTAATCTGTCTGCTCTATTGGATGGATATTTTCATCAGGATGCCCACCATATCAACATCAACGTCCTGGATCGCAGCACACTGAAAGCCGCCATGGATCACCCGGAACAGTATCCCCAGCTGACCATACGGGTCTCCGGGTACGCGGTTCACTTCAGCAAACTGTCCCGGATGCAGCAGCAGGAAGTACTGGCCAGAACATTTCATGCTTCCATGTAAGGAGGGGCGTCCATGAATGGAAGAATTCATTCTATGGAAACCATGGGTACTGTGGACGGTCCGGGGATTCGAACGGTCATCTTTTTCCAGGGATGTCCCATGCGGTGCTTATACTGCCACAACCCCGATACCTGGGATGTCCAGGCAGGATCTCTTGTTGAAGTGGATGACCTGATGCGAACCATACGGCGATTTCAGCCTTACTATGCCTCCTCTTCCGGAGGCGTTACCCTTTCGGGCGGTGAACCTGGAATGCAGCCCGGTTTTGCAGCTGCTTTGCTGGCTGCCTGCCGCCGCGAGGGCATTCACACAGTTTTGGACACGTCGGGACAGATGGATGAGTGGGCTGCTGATCGTCTGCTGCCTCTTACCGATTTGGTGATCCTGGACATGAAGCACATGAATCCAGACAGACATCGTGCTCTCACCACACAGAGTCTGGATAAAACGCTGTCCTTTGCCCGAAGGTCCAATCAGCTTTCGGTACCGCTATGGATTCGTCAGGTTTTGCTTCCGGGCTGGACTGATGATCCGGAACAATTGCGCCGCCTGGCTCGCTTTTGTCGTACCCTAACGAATCTGCAGCTGCTGGAACTTCTGCCCTATCACCGGCTGGGTGTGCACAAGTGGAAGGCAATGGGGATTCCGTACACGATCGAATCCATTGCTCCTCCTGATTCGCAAGCACTGCATGATGCAGTGCAAATCCTCCAACAGGAAAATTCGGACCTTCCCATATCCGTTCATCCCTGATCAATCGATCTGTCCGATGATTAAACGGCTCATGAGGCTGCTTCACACTGGACAATCGACATCATGAAAAAAAGTGAGTGAGGTCTGATTATGATCAAACCCTCACTCCTTTTGATGTACAATCTCGATAATTCTGCTGGATATAAACTTCCTTCTTACCCAAGATCAGATAATATGAACCTATTGCTCTTTTTATTCCTGCCGTGTCCAACCCGTCAGAACAACGACTCCTTTCCATGTGAGGATAAAAAATGAGGTCATGCTGCGTTGATCATGATTTCTCGGGCGGAAAATCCCTCTCCTCGGCATTTTTAGTTACAAATTATACTGTGGGCGTACTCATCAGTTCGAATGTGGCTGATGCCAGCTTCACCCGACCTTCGGTCTGGTCCACTCGCTCTAATATGTGCGAAAATAGCTGATCTTTCACCAGAACTCTCTTCTTATAGTCAACCACATAGCGCAGTGTATATTCGACCCAGTTGTCATTGGCCACAATGGTAACTTGCGGTTGGGTTGTCGCATGTTCAATGAGGTATTTGCGTACCATAATCGCCCAGACTTCTTCCGCTTCGCGAGAATACGCTCCCACTACTTGTCTGGCTGCATCGTTCAGAATACTCCTTGCCAGTGTATAGTCACTTCCGTATCGTACTGGAACAATAATCTCATCCCATAGAAACGGAAAATCAGCGGAGTAGTTGAATACGGGTTCCTTAAATACAAAACTGTTGGCAATCCGAACAATTCTCCCGTTGTACAAATCACCCTGCACCCATCCTCCGATTTCCATAATGGTGGTCCTCAGGACGCCGATGTCAATCACGTCCCCTTTGATGCCTCCTAGCATGACTCGATCCCCGGTTTTATAGATATCATTGAACATGATGGCAATCCATCCGGCAATACTGACAATGACCTCCTGCAGCGCAAAAGCAATACCGGCCCCGGCAAACCCAAAGAAAACCACAAGAGCCCCCAAACTTTCCCAATAGATAATTGAGACCAGAATCGCAATGAGAAGGTAACTCAAAGCACTCACTGCTTTTTTCCCTCGGTAGGCATTATTCTGATCTTTCATGTATTTACCCAAACGCGAGCGAATCATGTTTTTAACAACCAGAATGATTATTGAACCCACAAAAACAATCAGCAACCGCAGTGCAAAAGGCTCCTGAATAATGCGATTGAAATACTCATTCACAGTACTCTCCCCCTCCCCAAAATCCCATTCTTCATCATCCTTGAATCCATACTATACTGTTCTCAATTCGTAAACCCTTTTCTTCTATAGTATCATTGATTCGCTTGATTTTCCAATCAGCCGTATCCCCAGCACTTGCGCCAATCATTCGATGATTACCAACGGGAGATTTTTCTTACTGGCGGGGATCAAAAAAGAGGTGGCCTTTTCATCACGACAATACAAAAACCCAAAACCACTCATGAGAATGGTTTTGGGTTTCAATGTAACCCTCTATAGACCTGCTTGAATGTGGATCAGATGATCGAAGCGTTATAAATCTCTTGTACTGACTGTTCCAACTCTTGATTAAACTCTTCATCCGTTTGCTGAGCGGACAATCCTTCCACCAGTGCCCGGGAGAAACTAGCAATCAGTCCCGGATTCTTCATGAGCAAATCAACCGCTTCTTCCCGGCTGTACCCGCCAGACAGGGCAACTACGCGCATAACCCGGGGATGGGCAATCAGATCGGAGTAAAATCCGTCCACGGAAGGGATCGAAAGTTTCAGCATAATAGTCTCACTCTCATTCATTCCATCCAGGTGCTTGAGGATCTCTTCTTTCATGATCTGTTCCGATTCAGCCTTATCTGGGCTCTTGATGTCTACTTCTGGCTCCAGAATGGGCACCAGTCCGGCAGCCAGGATCTTTTTGCCGATCTCAAACTGCTGATCCACGATGGCTTTGATTCCTTCCGGATTGGCCTTTTTAATGACAGACCTCATTTTGGTACCGAATATTTTCTTTTCCACGGCTCTTTGTAGCGTGTCGTCCAAATCCGATATGGGTTTCATCAGCTGGACACCATGAGCTTCTTCTGCCAACCCTTTGTCCACTTTCAGAATCGGGACGATTCCCTTTTTCTCCCACAGATAATCCCCCGTGTAATGGCCTTCTATGGTTCGACCCATGGTTTGTTCAAACAGAATGGCCGCCAAGATATGGTCTGATGTAAATGCCGGGCTGGTAATGATTCGAGTTCTCATGGCATGAACGAGATCAAACATTTCTTCCTCTGAATCATACTGATCCTTATGGATTCCATAAGCTGCCAATGCTTTTGGTGTACTTCCTCCGCTCTGGTCCAGAGCTGCCACAAACCCCTGGCCCTTTTTCATCACTTCAGCTTGTTTTATATTCATTCAAACACCCCGTTTCTTATGACTTCATCTCTTATTATACTACAAGGAGGAGGATTACTAGAAGTGCCGACTTGAAAATATCCGGGGGATCCATGACTTTTCGATCAAATCACAATGTCTCATGGTGACTGGATATGGCTCCCGTATCAAAAATAGAATCGCAAAAGCCTTGTTTTGGAATATCCACCTGCACTTTCAATACTTTTCAGTGAACTGTGATTGTAGTACCAGCACCCCGATCGGATCCTCGTATACCCTTCTCTCGCCATCTCGTCGTATAAATGCCGAAGAATGTTTTTGGCGTAGCCCTGCTGCCGTTTCTCTTCCAGCACGTACATGCCGATGCTGGCGATGGATGGATCGACACGGCCTGTTTCTACAATGCCAAAACCGACCAGCTCATCATGGTCCAGTGCCTGATAAATCCGGTAGTGACTTGACTTATCCAATATAGTTTCCACAGGATCATTGTCGAAAAAGTCTTTGGCCTGTTTCAGCAGAGGGAGATCTTCTCTATCTGTGATGCGCTTCAGCTGAATGGTTTTTCCTGTAAATCCATCCGGGGGAGTACTGCGGTAAATTGAAAAGTAGGCCTGCTTTTCAATTCTCGAAAAATTATCCAGGCAGTGGCTTACAAAGAACTCATCTCCCGTAGGGACCATGGCATTGGTAACCTGCTCAAAACGCCGGATCTGACTGAAGACTTCTTTCCCATGCTGGATATATTCATCTTTCATATAAAACGAAGTAATGGTATTTTGCTCAAAGATTGTAAAATATCCAATGAGCTCTCCATCATAAATGCCGTAATGGTTTGCTTTGAGAATATGATCCTCCCAGAAAGAATCCACAATCATATCATGGCTGCATACATTGTGCTGAATCAAGGGTTCTATGGTTTTGTATGTAGTTTTTGTCAGTTTCATACGATCCTCCAATTTTCTTTTTTCAAGATCATGCCACATCGTTTCCTTCACGCTCTCCAAATGTCCATCGGGTACCCCCGCCGTCATTTTCCATCATAATAGTCCCCCAATCTTCCGATTGCGCGTGATGTCTGTAGAATCCGACTGCGTCCCTATTCCCGAGTTTCAGCGTTTTATGTAACGCAGTCCTTTTTCTCCAGTTCTTTGATTTCTTTTCAAGTATTGCCGGAAAAATCCTCTTTTCCAGACAGCCCGATCCTATTTATCTGCGTGAGGAAGTGCTGCTGCCAAAGTGGGATAAGAAGCCGTTTTGATTCAAATTTTTCACACCGAAGATTCGGCAGGCCGGCTATCACTAACATTTGGCTACACTCTGCCGCACACGGTACTCATGATCGGCGATTGAATGGTACCCCTAAACTTGGACTTGCGCAAAATATCTATTTATCTCAAATACTAATGATTCATACAGGGTTTGGAGGCTATTTCGCAATCGCATATTGAGAATAGAACCATTGAAATGGTACAATGAGAAAAGACCATCCAGATTACACATTCAGTGAGCAATACTGAGAATGGTTCTGTGCATCGATCTTGGAAAGGTGGGATTCATTCATGATGAAAGATATGCTTCTGGAATTGTCAAAACGGTTCATTGAGATTCGCTCCGACAACAATCACCCGGATCAATTGGATGTGGTGTTGGACCTGGCCAGGGAAAAGCTGAAGAGGTTTACCATTGAAGAATTCGTCAACAATGGATACAAAAGCATATTGGTCTATAATACAGAAAACAGGCCGGAAAAATTTAAAATCATTTTAAACGGTCACCTGGATGTTATTCCCGGAAAAGACGAACAATACATCCCCCAGATCCAAGGGGATCAACTGTACGGTGTTGGATCCATGGATATGAAATCCAATGTAGCATGTCTGATTCAAGCTTTCTGTGATATGGCTGACCGGGTCACCTATCCGTTGGGTCTCCAGGTGGTTACGGATGAGCAAATCGGCGGTTTTGACGGAACGAAATATCAGATTGATCAGGGAGTCAAAGCTGACTTTATTGTGGCGGGAGAAGCATCGAATTTCGATATCGTGAACAAAGCAAAAGGAGTCGCGTGGCTCAAGTTTACAGCAACCGGGGAATCCGCCCATGGAGCATATCCGTGGCGTGGTGACAATGCCATCGTAAAAATGACCGATTTAGTGAAAACACTCCAGGTAACGATTCCCAACCCGGATGAACAAAAATGGATCACCACATTAAATATCAGCATCATTTCAACCAACAATACGGCCTATAACAAGGTGCCGGACCAATGCTCCATGGTGATCGACGTGCGCTTCATACCGGAAGATGCCGGCACCATTATTGAGAAAATAAAATCGATTCTGCCGGAGGGAATCACCATGGAGATCCTTGCCAACGAACCGGCACTGAATACCGATGAGAACTTGAACTATGTGCAGGTCCTGAAACAATCCACGGAGAAAATCCTGAACAGATCCATTCAGTTGCGAGGTGCGCAAGGTTCATCAGACGCTAGGCACTATGTGCATGTCCAATGCCCCGGGGTTGAGTTCGGTCCAGTGGGCGGCAATATCGCCAGCGACAACGAATGGGTGAGTATCTCCAGTCTAGATGACTATTACAAGATCCTCGTAGATTTTCTCTCGTCCGTTGAAAATATCTAACCATATACTCGGGCGATGGATGCTGGCTCTCAATCGACTCATATCCAAAATGAACACAAGTCTCGCAGGTTCCTGTCCTTTGGAAAGGATCCTGCGAGATTTTCTGTTTCCGTATCCCCTTTAATGTCCCATTACTTCCCAATGAATGTTGAAGTGGATTGCTTTCTATCCGAATCCATACTAGGTATTTTTATAACTATGCATCCAGCGTGACAGTGGATGTAAATTGAAAAGTTGAAAATATTCTGAGTATTATTGCAGGAATATTATTGAAATGATAGAAATATGTGTACGGGAATGAATGGAACTCAATAACAATAATGGGAGCGATGCACATGAAGAGCACCATGCAAAGAGTATTGATTGGTATGCTGGTTGTGTTTTTACTGTTCCCTTCCCTCGGCACTACTCTCGGCTCTGAACCGGAAATCATGTTTTGCATCCAGGTACAGGATTACATTGAGCATCCTTCGGATTATGTTTGTGTCGATGTAGTCGCAGGAAACAATAACGATGCTGATATTCACATTCAAAGGATTGACCTATTCCGGGAAGATACGAATACATTACTCACAAGTATTCCAGTAGATGCGGTATTGAAACCACTCAATGTTCCTTACACGACTGCTGAATTCAAATCAGCATTCTTCTCCAGAGTGGAACTGCCAGACGATGCAAAAACAGCAGAATACTTCATGTCGGAAAACCAGGGACTTACATACTACGAGATGGTGACAATCCCCACGGATGAACTTCTGGATGATGTGCGTCCGGATCAGGTGTATCGGATTAAAGGTGTCATTGTCTATGAAATGAACGGCAAAACCTATGAAGTGCAGGATCAGTCCGGCGGATACTATGCCGAGGCGCCTGCATTCCTGGAGGAAGAAGCCGACCCGGGAGAGAATATGATTCTTGCAGTTCCCAGCGGCTGGTCAAGAGCGGATATGCATACGCATTCAAACTGGAGTGACGGGATCTCCCCTGTCAATTCACTTGTTATTGCAGCCCAAGCAGTTCTAGGATCTACATCGCAAAGGAAGACCATCAGCATTACTGACCATAATGATATGATGAATTCAGCAGAATGGGTTGCACGGAATGGTGAGATAGATGGTTGCCAAACACAATATCCTAATGTCACGGTAGGAAAGAACCTTGAGCTCACTACATCTTCAACGAATGATCATATGATAACTGTAGGACTTACAGGTTTTATCCCTGGAACGAACACTCTATCGAACTATATATCAACTTTGACCGCACAGGGAGCCCTTGGGGGGCCAGCGCACCCGCTGACCTGGCCATATGAGTGGAATTGGACAGATTTGCAGACCAGCGGGATGAAGGCAACGGAATTGGGGAGCAGCGGGACCCCTCATCAAGGAAATATCGATGCTTGGGATTTCATGCTTAAAACTGGGATAAATACCACCGTTCCAAATGGCAGCTATGAGATTGGTCTGGGAGGAAGCGATGCTCATATTTCTTCGTCTGTAGGTAAGGGAATCACCTGGCTGTATGGGGTGACATCAAGTCATTCCAGCATTAAGACAGCTGTCAATTCCAGGAAGGTCAGCTTTGCCTTGAATACTCACACATGGTCCAACTTCTCGCTCAATTCCAATTCAAATACCTATGCAATGGGTGTGACAAACGGCGTGATCAACGGTAGCACAATCACTCTTAATATTCAGCACGAGGCGATCGGGGGATATACTCGTCAGATCACCAATGTCAAAATCGTAAAATATGATACTGTAGATAATACAGTAAGGACTTACAACATGACCCCTTCCACATCGACTTCCACCAGTAAAACTTTTTCTAGTACGAATACGATGTATCCAAAACTTAATTCAAATGGGTACTACCGAATTGAGGTTACAGTGCAGCACACCAATGTTGATGGGATTACTTATATCGGAAAAGCATACACAAATCCGATATTTTTCTCAAGAGGGAGTAATTAATGGAAGCCGATGTTGCTGAGGGGGACAGTTGAATGGATAAAAAAATGCGCGCCCGATATCTTATTCACCTATTGGGTTTAAGCAGTATCCTTTTGGTATTTCTGGTGTTTGGATTAAGAATACAACTTTTTCATATAATCCTGCTAATATTTATTTGGGAAATCATAGTGAACCTGGCGTATCCTATAGATAATACCCCAAGATACTATGTGGCCAACGTTTTGGGTTTGCTGATCTTTATGTCCATCATACTATTTCGGCAGCACGGAGAAATCTGGTTTGACTGGCACTGGATGCTGAACTATCAGGGGATATTATTTGTGCTGATTGCCCCCCTTTTTGGCTTTGGTATACGAAGAATGGTAACTGAAAAAAAGCATACCATCTATCTGGCACACATGCTGGTACCAAGCATGATCCTACTGTTAGTAAGAATCGCAACCAATGGCAGTGTACCCGGTGGTGTTTTGGTCATAGTGGTGCTAATCATCATTGTCTGGCAGGTTGTGGGATCGACTAAAATGGCAAACAGTGATTTTTGGAAATTCTATTTGGCGAATGTCATTGGGTTGGTTCTGTTCATAATAATCTTCAACTATGAAGAATTTGTAATGATGTCATTACCCGATTGGATCAAACATAATAGAGGGGCTCTTGTCTATATCCTCGGTATCCCAATGATTGGATTAGGAATAGGAAGGATTAGAAACTTCAAACCAATTGACGATGGGCAAAAAGTGAACCAGCACGAGCAGAGTAAGCCTACGAAGAAGGAATAACTGTAACTTGCTTCGAAATCTGATGTCCGTAGACTCCAGTCTGAATCATTTTTCCCCTGCTTCATGACTTAAAACTCACTGACAGTTCCTAGCAATTTCCTGACAGATTGAACCCCGCATTGAGATAGAGTGCGGGGTTCATTAATTATGAGTATCGTAACCTCAACAGGATAATCATTTTGGTTTTGACCTTCGCGTGTTTCTTACTTCTTGATTGCCAGCGCCTATCTGTGATTCATTCCAGCGTAACGACTTAATTCAAAAGGGTTCGACAATCAGTAACTCCATTGCAGACTGACAATAAATGTTTTGCCAAATCCAAGTCGTCAGCAGATACCATTAATAGGGATTGCAAAACTCCTTAACACTTCATTTAGTTCAACATTCATCCAACCTGACCACTCAACCCCGGAAAATCCGAAAAACATCTAAATCGATCACTCACAAACCCATGTTATCCAAACTGACCACTCATTAAACACTGACATCTAATCTGCTCTGTCGCACTCAATATTGCATACTTGGACTTGTTCCCACGAACCGATAAAATCACAGTTCCGAGCACCGGTTTCCGAACAGTGAAAAATGCAAATCCCCTTATTTCAAGCCTTTTGCACACACTCACTCTTTCATCCTTGACATCAAGACAACCGTCTCAACGTGATACGTCTACAGGAACAAGTTTACCCAAAACTCTCATGTTCAACGATTACTTCATTTGTTTTACGATTACCTAAAAAATGTACACTCCTGCCAAATTTCAAACGATTTGAGGTTGCACACATGGCTATAGAAATCGAAACATAAAAAACTTCAAAATTAATATTCAATAACTAAAGCAAATAGTCTACATAAAATCATAAAATATGGTCTTAAAAGGAATTTAGAACAAAAAAAACCACTAATTGATAACATACTCGTTATCAATCAATGGTATTACTCTTGGTGGACCTGAAGGGGATCGAACCCTCGACCTTACGGATGCGAACCGTACGCTCTCCCAGCTGAGCTACAGGCCCTTTTCAGCTTTGTTCTTATTATACATCAGCCTGCACCGGATAGACAATTGAAAGTTCCATAACCTGCATGGAGTATCATCATGGTGTCCAGTCATCCCAGACTGCTTCTTCCGATACATCAGTTTCCATCTCGATCAATGATCCTAGAATCAGGGATTTCAATTCTACAGAATCCCAAGAAATCGCAGGATCACATACACAACCACGGCCAATCCGATTAAGTAAATGATTCTGTTAATCACCTGATCGCCTCCTTTGTAACTTTATAGGACGGTTCTTCTCAGCAATTGTGCATTGATGACCACAATGACCGTGCTGGCCGACATCAAAACAGCACCGACAGCCGGAGTCAGCAAAATACCTCGTCCTATGAGAACCCCAGCTGCCAGCGGGATGGCTGCAATATTGTATCCGGCTGCCCACCAGAGGTTTTGAACCATTTTGCGATGAGTGGCTTTTGATAGGGTGATAATACGAGACACATCCCTCGGATCCGAGCGAACAAGAACGATATGACCGGTTTCCACCGCCACATCCGTACCTGCACCTACAGCAATTCCTATGTCCGCGGTCGCCAGGGCAGGCGCATCATTGACTCCATCCCCCACCATGGCTACTTTTTTACCTGTTTTCTGAAGCTCTCTCACCTTGGATGCTTTGTCCTCCGGCAGAACTTCGGCAAAGACCTGATTGATTCCCAGTTCTTCTGCCACAGCATCCGCCACAGCCTGAGCGTCGCCGGTGAGCATGGCCACTTCGATACCATTTTTCTGAAGATTGTCAACGGCTTCCCGGCTTTCTTTCCGGATGGCATCCGCCACGGAAAACACCGCCAGTACCTGATTATCCCGCAGCAGATAGATGGCCGTATGTCCCAAGCGATCAGCTTTTTTGGCTTCTTCTTCCAATATTTCTGAAAGATGAGCATCCTGAGATTTGATCAATCCGGAGCCACCCAACATATATTCGGATCCGGACAGAACCGCAGAAACCCCCTTCCCGCTCATGGCCTGGAATTTATCGACTTCTAGAATTTCTATCCCTTTCTCCTGAGCTGACTGGATTATCCCCCGAGCGATGGGATGCTCTGAGTTGACTTCGATGGATGCTGCCATTTGGAGAGCTTCGTCTTCGGTTACTCCGCCTCCAACTGTCATTGAAACCACCCGGAATTCACCCAATGTCAATGTTCCAGTTTTATCAAACACAACCACATCCAGATTTCTCGCTTCTTCCAAACCCAATCGCTCCCTTACCAGGAGTCCATTTTTCGCACCCATGGTTGTGGATATGGCCACTACCAGCGGAACTGCCAACCCCAGTGCATGGGGGCAGGCGATAACCAGCACCGTCACAACCCGGACAATGGTAAAATCGATGGGCATACCGAGATACCGCCAGGCAATCCAGGTGGCAATCCCCGAAAAAATGGCTACCCCGGTTAGCATCTGTGCTGCCCGATCCGCCAGATTCTGTGCTCGGGAGCGGGAGTCTTGAGCCTCTAAAACAAGGCGCATAATGCCGGATAATTTAGTATCCTCTCCGATTCCGGTTACCTCAACCTGCAGTGAGCCATCCCCGTTTCGGGTACCGGCGATAACCTCATCATCCACCTGTTTTGTAACCAGTCGCGACTCACCCGTCAGGATAGACTCATCCACATCACTTTCACCTTTTTGGATTATTCCGTCCGCAGGAATGTTTTCCCCGGGGCGAACCAGGATTCGATCGCCTTTTTGCAAATCATGAACCGAAACTTGCTCTTCGCCCTTATCAGTGATGCGGGTCGCTGTATCCGGAAGTAGTTTTTCGATCTCCTGCAGCGCACCCTGCGCCTGGGCTACCGATCTCATTTCCATCCAGTGCCCCAATAGCATGATGGTAATTAATGTCGCCAGTTCCCACCAGAGAGCCTCCGCCTGAACCAAACCCAAAAGCACGACCCAAGAGAATAAGAAAGCAACGGCAATCGCCAGTGAAATCAGGGTCATCATACCCGGAAGCCTGTTTCTCAGTTCTCGAACAGCTCCTTGAATAAAAACCCATCCACCATAAAAGAATATAACTGTACTGAGGAGAGGAGCAATAAGGTTAGATCCCGGGAATTGAGGAGCACGGAAACCCAGAAGCATCTGAATATGCTCTGACCAGAAGAGAACAGGCAGTGACATCAGCAGCGATAACCAGAATTTATCGCGAAACATCCCCGGATCATGTCCGGCATGCTTGTTGTGGGACATCTTTGGATGGTCCATGGGGCTGGATGGGGATTTTCCTTCCCCATGCCCTGATGAAGAGTGGTTATGGCCTTTCGACCGGTGAGTACGGTCGTTCATATCCACTGTGGATACCCCCAATCATACAGTAATATTCAACATGAATCGGGTTTTCATTGAAATCATTGTCCATTATCAACTACCTATAGTATACCATACCACAGTCTAAGGGCATCGACCCCAAGGATCCAGTCATAAAGGGCCGGATCATAAAGCACGGATTCCTGTGCTTTCTTCCCATTCGGAATATCTACCCCGGGGTTGTGTGCAACCAATTGGGTCCACCACCCATAAACCGTGAAACTTTTTTATCGAATTTCAGTCATGCATACCGGACCCGTGTTGGATCAACTCGCATAATTCAGGTTTTATGGCCATCGTCCCGATGCATTCGTTGTGATGGGGGTCCATAATCTGATACAATGAAATTGTATGCAAGGAGCGTGATCAAAATGATCATAAATAGTCATGGAAAACATGCTTACCCTTCCGCACCGATCCTTCCGTGGAAGCATCGGATTGCTTTGTATTGCCTGATTGCTGTTCTACTTGTTCCCCTTTTTAGCTCATGTACTTTGATACCCGTGAGTCCGGAGCCAACCATAGACCCGGATCAACCGTTATCTGTCGGCAGTTTCATCTGGTTACTTCTAAAAGAAACAGATCCCCAAGCAGGATCTTTGAGTTCTATCGATAAGGCCGTGGATATTGCATCCACGCGAGGATATATTACAGCAGGGACAGACCCGGATGATCCAATGACCCGAGAGGTCTGCGCCCATATCTTGATGAATGTCCTAGGGGAAAAACACTCGATTAACCCCGACCACTATCGGTGGCAGATTTTTGATTTGTCTGAAGCTAGCAGCCGTTTTTCCGAAGATATTCTCAACGCCTACGCCCATGGATTGATGGATACAGAGAACGCTCTCATTCTCCCGAAAAACACCCTGGTCTTGGCCGAGGCTGAAAAAATGATGCCTCGTCTGACAAATCCAGAAGCTCGTTTAAATCCGTTGGACATTCCTCCCCCTCTGTTTGAATACAAAGGGCTTGTTGAGATTGCCGCTATGGACCCCACGATTCTGATTGACTTGAAATATGCCACAACTGACAATTTTACCGGCGTCTCTCATTATGAAGTTCCCCTCTGCCTCTTGGAGATCGAAACCGCTTACAAACTTCTCCGAGCCTGCGAGAAATTCCGGGTTGACGGCTATGCTTTGAAAATCTGGGACGGATACCGTCCCGTGGAAGTTCAGTGGTCTTTGCACAATGCCACCCCCGACCATTTGAAACAATATGTCCCAGCACCTTCCAAATACTCTCAGCATGCCAAAGGAATTGCGGTGGATATTACCCTGGTGAACCAGAATCTGCAGGAAATACCGATGCCTACAGGATTTGATGACTTTTCAGAAAAAGCCCATGCAGATTTTTCTGATCTCTCACAAAACGTTTTGGAAAATCGGAGCTATCTGATCGATACCATGAATTCCGTTGGGTTTACAGTCAGTAACCTGGAATGGTGGCATTTCTGGAATCCGGAAAAAAGCTCACTTGCTGTATCGGATGTGGATCTGAGTGACTTTATTGAAGCTCGAAATCAATTCTATCTGGAAAAAATCCAATTCCACAGCAGCACTGTAGATTAGATTCATCCAATTCTTTAAATAATCTTCACGTTTTCAACACATTCATGATTTACAATGGTTTCAAAACCGGGAGGAAACCATAATGATACGATTAATACGGCAGATTTTCCGATCTCATTCAAGAATTTCCATTGTTCTCCTACTCCTGATCGCCATCGGCAGTTCACTGTTTCTGGCAGGATGTGCAGAGACTGAAGATTCCCAAAACGAACCCATTGTTCCCGTTGGACACGATATAAACCCGAATCCTGACCCGCTGACCATATCTGACTTGACTTTATCTCTGGAAGGATACGGAGCGGCAGGCGCTATGGCTGATACTAACCTGTCCATCTTGGATATGCTCACTTATGCCGTTCAGGATGAATACCTGGCCCGGGGAGAATACCTGACCATTATCGATCATTTCGGGAACCGTACTCCGTACTCGAATATTGTCCGGTCTGAGGAAACTCATTTAGCCTATTTAAATGAAGTGTATGAAAGCTATGGAATTGATTTTCCGGCAGATACTTCCATGGATCATCGGGTGATTCCGTCGGATTTATTGGAAGCCGCCGAAACCGGAGTACAGGCGGAAATAGATAATATCGCTATGTATGAAAAATTTCTAGAGTATGACCTCCCGGATAATGTCGAAGATGTATTCACTGCCTTGATGCGGGGATCGCAAAGTCATCTCATGGCTTTTCAAAAGCAGGTGGAAAGGCTGAAATAGATCATTACTACAATGAATAAACCGGGAGAGGGTTGAAGCCTATCCCGGTTCTTTTCATGTCCAGAAGGTTTATCAAAGCGATTTGCCTTGATCCGTTTTGTAGACTGCTTATCCCTTACACCTAATGATAGAGCCTTATCCAGATATTTCTTTGGCATCTTCAAACCAGCTTTTAGTTCCATTTGCGATCCTCACCAGCATCAGCATGACAGGTACTTCCACCAAAACACCGACGATGGTCGCTAGCGCGACAGGGCTGTTGGTGCCGAAAAGAGCAATCGCAACCGCAACAGCCAGCTCAAAAAAATTGGATGCACCAATCATACCGGCAGGAGCAGCGATATTGTGGGGCAAGAGCAAAACTTTGGCTGCCAGATAGGCGATAAAGAAAACCAGCACGGTTTGAATCGTCAATGGAACAGCAATAAGCACGATATGCAGCGGATTGGCTAGAATGACCGGTCCTTGAAAAGAAAATATTATGATCAGTGTCAAAAGAAGACCAGCCACCGTAATATGGTTGAATTTTGGAATGAATTCATGCTGAAAGTATTCCAACCCTTTTGTCCTGACAAGATAATTCCGAGTCCCTATTCCCGCTGCCAAAGGAATGACAACGAACAGGACTACCGATAGAATCAAAGTCTCCCATGGAATCTGGATTCCGCTTACACCCAATAAGAATGCAACAATGGGCGTAAACGCACCCAGGATGATCAGATCATTCGTTGCTACCTGAACGACTGTGTAGGCTGCATCCCCCTTGGTAAGATGACTCCATACAAAAACCATGGCTGTACATGGGGCTGCCCCCAACAGGATGGCTCCTGCCAGGTAATCCGTGGCCAAATCCTGCGGAATCCATCGTGAAAATACAACATTGAAAAACACCCAGGCAATACCGAACATGGTAAACGGCTTAATCAGCCAGTTGGTAACCCAGGTTACATAGAGCCCTTTCGGATTCTTCCCCACATTTCGGATGCTTTGAAAATCCACTTTCAGCATCATGGGATAGATCATCAGCCAGATCAGCACCGCGATGGGCAAAGACACTTGTGCATATTCAAAGCGACTTAAAAATGCAGGGATACCAGGTAGATAGTTTCCAATCAATACACCGGCAATCATGCATGCCAATACCCATACCGTTAGGTATCTTTCAAAAAAACCTATACCTGAAGCGCTCTTTTCCTTCGCCATAAAAACACTCCTTGAAGATCTATTTATAGAACTTTCAATATCCTGTATTCATTCATTACAGCAGTCACAACTATTGATCTTACTTTTTCCGTCAAAAAATTTTTTTAAGTTCTCCGGAAGGACATACTCTGATTGAAATTTATCATCTTGTTCCGCATGCAATATGGCGTCCACGATAGCTTTCCTCAGCATTCTGGTCGGTGGTACCTCGTAATCGATTCCGTCGAACTCAAAGACTCGGCAATTCACATCAGTATTGCTAATATCGCTGCAGCATCCGCAGCTATTCTCCTTAACCTTCATCATAATGTCCGATCCGTTGACACGAATGGTTGGAGATGATTCAAATCGATAGTTTTTCGCCATTTCTTCATTCTCTATTTGAATCTTCGCATACTCGATGGTAAAACCACCCATCTCAAACGCAGGTTTTATCTGCTGTATGATTCCGGAGAGAATTTCGTCCGTGCCCATGCATCTTTGGCAGCTAGCCAGATCCAAATAGAGGTATTGGATCTCAATTTTCCGGTCAATGGTCACTGCATTGCAGCATCCACCTGAGCAGCCGCTGAAATTCGTATCGTTTGAATCTTCTGCGGCACATTCATGTCCTCCACAACACGATGCCCCTCCATAAGGATCGGAGCAACAATTTTCGCATCCTTGGACATCGCTACCGGATACAGCATCCGTTTCCATGGCGTTCATCTCTGCCTCATCGGAACAACAGCCTGGATCACATCGTCTTTCCGATGCACAGCAACCGTGTTTGTATTCATCATTCCCACTCACTTCGATTCCTCCTGTATAGTCCAATTGAACACACCTTTTTATTGTTCAATGCCGAATATTCTGTCCTTTGAAGCATCGAAAGGACTTCTGCTAATCCTTTGTTCGTTTGATGGGGCTTACTCGAGCATGCGATATCCTCTTTGTGACTGGCTATCGTGAATTACATTCGCTGCTCAGCAACAGCGATCACAATCCGATGATTTTTCATTGGCTTCGGTAATGAAATTGAGATAGTCAATCGCCCGGCGACTCCCCTCTTTGCTAATTTTATAATAGGTCCATTTGCCATCCTGACGACTTTCCACCACTCCGGATTCCACCAAAATCTTCATATGGTACGACAAAGATGATTGGCAGATATCCAGGTTTTCCAGCAGTCGACAAGCGCATTCTTCGCCTTCTTTCAGCATCCTCAGCACAGACATGCGCTTATCATCACAGAAAGCTTTGAAAACTCGAACATACTCCTCATTGGTAATTGACATGCGAACACCTCATATCGTATTTTTTCGATACATCAATTCTACAAGACATATCGAATTTTGTCAATATGATTCTACTTGAAGGCTCGCTCCCTTGGTTATTTTGTGAAAAGACGTTTCAAAACGAGTGCATCTTATGAGTCAATCCATGTGGATTCGTTCCCGATTATACTCAATTTTGGAATTTGCACTAAATTAAAAGAGCAGGCTCTTCAGCCCGCTCTCTTTGTTACTTCCTCAGATTACTCTACATCTGTCTGGCAAGTCCCGTCACATTCTCCGGTTTTCAGCTGCTGCCGCGCTTGTTTTCGAGCCATAGTCCCGGTTCCTTCACCGGTGCACTCACCCGTGCATCCACCTTCACCGTCACCGCTGCCGTCTCGAAGCTGCTGGCGCACCTGCTTCTGCAGCATATCTCCGTCACAGCTACCGTCACAATCGGAGTCTTCCAATTGCAGTTGCTCCTGCGCCACGGTTGGATTGGTTATTTCAGGATCTTCTGGAGCTCCTGCCAATCCGATTCCAGCTACCGTCATAATCATAATGCCAGCCAATAACAAAATACTGAGTTTCTTTTTCATACTGATCGCCTCCATGTCTTGTCAATTTCTAACTTGCTCTCATTGTAGGGGTTCAGTGTGTATTTCGTTTGACAGTTCTCTGAAAGTTATGTGAAGGGTATCTTTTTCGAATTCGTCAGCATTCCATTCAGACCGTTTTGACCGGCTTCTATCGTACGCTCTTTTTCAGCACAACCGTTGCAGGTCATGGATAAAGGATCTCAAGAAAGCCAAACTTCTGTGACGATCAAAATTCTGATCGCATCTGGCCAAAAATGAACCCCATCGTTATTGTTTATTCCTAGCTTTTCAATACTCATACAAACCTCAAAATTGACGAAGAAAAACCTTATGAAGATACTGAACGGAATATATTCGCGTTATCTATACGTAATCATGAATGAATTCCTACAGTTGGTCTTTCGAAATTGAATGTCGGATGATATAATATGTACATGCTGGATAAGGAGGCGGAACTGTGGAATTTATGTCGGATTTACGCTCCGAAGAGCCCATATTCAAGTACACTCACATTGCCATGCTGGTTCTCTTAGCCCTGCTGGTTGGATTGGTATCGATCTCCAACCCGGGTCCGATTCCATCCCTTCGATTCGGGTACGCTGTTTTTTTTCTGTTAACCCTGATCAGACACTTTTTATTACCCGTTACAAAAAGTCACTTTTTACAGGGGATCTTTCCCTACCTGGAAGGCCTCATCGTGTATTTGACAGTTTTTTTTGATGGAAACACTGCCGGGCTGTCCATTCTGACTCTTTTGGTCTGGGACATTGCCCTGGATTACCGATATACCTACGGTGCCGTCTACGCTTTTTCCGGATACCTGGCATATATGTCCATTTACATTCGCCCGTATGTGGAACTCCCCCCCCTAACCATCTTTCTCTTCTTTGCCATTGCAGCGTTTCAGATTCTGCTCTATGTCGGCTTTGCGTTTCTTGCCAAAAGTTACAGCGTTCAAAGCCGGAGATTGAAACAAACCACCGCTGATTTGCAGTCAAAAATGATTACAGCAGAAGAGATGACCACGCTGAAAGAACGTAACCGGATCGCCATGGAGATTCACAATACAGTGGGCCATCAGCTTACCACAGCACTGGTTCAAATCGAAGCTGCGCTAATGGTGTACGATCAAGACCCTGGAGAGAGCAAACGGCGAATGCAAATATCCAAAGAGCAAGTGCAGTTGGGTCTGAACCAGCTTCGCGATGCCATTCACACCATTAAAGCAGATCGAGATTATGAGGATTTTTCCCGAGCCGTCGAAGACCTGTTGAACCAGGTTCGGGTTACCACGCCGGTTAGCGTGGATGCTGAATTCCAAGACATCAGCGATGTGCGATTGCCAATGAAACGGACTTTTTTTCATATGATTCTGGAATGCATCACCAATGCCATTCGTCATGGTCATAGTCGATCCATCTCAATCCGTCTGATTCGCCATTCAGGAATCATTGTGCTCACATGTCATAATGACGGGCAGCTGCCCAAAGACTTTCACTACGGATTTGGGCTGAAAAAAATCGAAGAACAAATCGCTGAACTGGGCGGGACATTTTCTGCCAGGATCAACCCCGACGGGTGGTTTGGCTTTGAAGCCAGGGTCCCCGTTGTGAGTCCGAAGGGAGATGCTCATGAATAAAATCAGAATTATGCTGGTGGATGATCAGGAACTTCTGCGGGAAGGCTTAAAAACCATCATTAATACTCAAAAAGATATGGAGGTTGTGGCTGAAGCCGGCAATGGCAAAGCCGCTTTGGAATTGATTGAAACTGCCAAACCCGATGTCGTCATGATGGACATACAGATGCCCATCATGAATGGGGTGGTCGCAACAGAAGCTATCAAAAGAACCGCGCCTGACACCGTCATCATCATCCTGACCACATTTGACGATGATGATTTTGTGGTGGATGCGTTGGTAAACGGTGCAGCCGGGTATTTGCTGAAGGACATCAGCGGCCCTCAATTGGTTCGCGCCATACACGATGCAACAGTCGGCCAGTTACTTCTACCCGGCCCAATCGCCGTTAAACTGGCATCCCGTGTTGCCCAGCAAAGCAAGGATCAGCCTATTCTGCGAAAAGATGACCTTTCCCTTCTCAACGATCGTGAATTGGAGATTGGAGCATTAATGGCCAAGGGGATGAACAACCGTCAGATCGCCAAGGCTTTGTTTCTGAGCGAAGGGACTGTTAAGAACTATATCAGTGAGATATATGCCAAATTGGGAACCAGCAACCGCACACAGGCCAGCATTTTACTTCGCCAAATCAACTCGGACGATTGATCCCTAGCGAAAAGCAACCATACGACCAAGGATTGAAGGCTCATGGAAGCCTTTTTTTTTATGACCGTCATGTGACGCCCGTCAATTATCATATGACCATCTTGTCCGTATAATGAAAACAAATACATGTAGGAGGCGATTGGCATATGTTGATTGATTTTTTCCGAGAATACATTGTTATCCTTCTTCCCATTATCGTTCTCGAGTTTTCTTTTAAGGCATTCTGTTACTGGAAACTTTTCAAAGAAGGACCTGCAAACCTGAACAAACTTTCCTGGAGCCTGATTATTCTGATCAATCTGATCGGTCCCATCCTGTTCCTGACTTATGGGAGAAGGAGGGATCTGGCTTGATCACCACCTGCGGTTTAACGAAAAGTTTTGGTAGTTTTCAAGCACTTCAGGGTATTGATCTGAATGTCAGAGAAGGTGAGATCTATGGGTTTCTTGGCCACAATGGTGCGGGGAAATCCACAACCATGAACATTTTAGCCGGCCTTTCCCAGCCCAGTTCCGGTTCCTGCCATATAAACGGTTGGGATCTGGGTAAGGTGACTCATCCCGGGGATCTGCACATCGGGTACCTTCCCGAAGAGCCGCGATTTTATCCTTGGATGACAGGAAAAGAAACCCTGGAGTATCTGGGCAGCCATTGGAAAAAAGGACCGGTAAGTCATCGTGTCCAGGAAATGCTCCAGTGGGTGGGTTTGCATAAGGCCGCAGCCCGCCGGGTCGGTGGGTATTCCCGCGGTATGCGCCAACGGTTGGGAATGGCAGCAGCCCTCTTTTACGACTACAATCTGATTCTGTTGGATGAGCCTTCATCCGCTCTGGACCCGGAAGGCCGCAGCGATGTTCTCAATTTGATCTTGGATTTGAAAAAACGCGGAAAAACAGTCTTTCTGTCCACCCACATCCTCAGTGATGCAGAACGTGTTTGCGATCGTGTCGGAATTCTGGTCCAGGGAAAGATGATGCTTGAAAAATCACTGGATACATTGATTGAGGAAAATGTTACATCCGTATTCGATCTGGAAGTACCGGCTGAAACCATCCCCAACGATCTGATTCAGAAGATCTCTTCATTACCAGGAATCATCCATGTGGAGATCAATGGCGATCGAATCTCCATCTCGGTCCAAGATCCGGACCGGGATGCCGGAACCATTCTTGGTTTTGCCGCAGAGGAGAGACTGAAGGTAATCTCTTTTCACCTGCGCAGAGCCAGTCTTGAAGATATTTTCCTGGAGGAGGTCAGCAAGAATGGACTTGAAAATCATCGTTAAAAAAGAAATCCTTGAAGGTCTGCGCAACTATCGATTTCTCATCGTGGCCATTGGCATGCTGTTTTTTGCGGTATTCGATCCCGTTATGAACAAGCTGATCCTGCCAGAACTTTTGAAAAGCCAGTTCCCCAACATGTCTGCGGACATCGTCAATCAAATGTTGGTGAACACTCAAACAGCCAATATCCGAGGCTATCTGACTCATGTTTATCAGATCAGTACTTTGATTATTTCATTCACCCTGTCTGGACTGTTAGCCCAGGAAATATCGGAGAAGACATTGATCTTTCCTATGTCCACTGGAAAGCGGATTGAAGGATTGCTGCTGGGGAAAATGATTGTATACGGTGGTTTTCTGCTGCTTCTGACTTCGTTTTCCATACTTGTCAACTATGCGTACTCAGGGGTCCTGTTTGGATTTGAACTGCCGTCGGTATATCCTGTACTGAGAGCCGGCCTCTATCTGGGAATATTCATGATTTTTGTGCTGGCTCTGCTCATTCTATTTGGGGCACTGGTACGTAAACCCATACCGGCTGGAATGCTGACACTGCTGGTTGCCTATGGGGTTCGCGCTGTGGGCAGCTTGTTGAACGGCCACCGCTTTTTACCATCCGGACTCCTGGTAGAAGCTGAAATGCTGGCTGTCGTTCCATCTGAGTTTATTTGGGGAATCCTAGCTTCCTCTATCGCCATGATTGCAGTACTCATCGGGTTGAGCATCTACCGTATGCTTCACCTGGAAATAACACGGGGGTGATTCTATGAAAAAAACAGCTCTTTTAGTATTCATCGCGGTTCTTCTCGCAGTGGGTGTTCACTTGTACCAGGAATTTGGCGGCTACGAAAGAATTCCAGTATCCGGAGGTACTTTATTTGGGAAAACCATGGGAAAAGATCAAGACCGGATCGTTTTACTGGTGGCCGGCTCCGGTCCCACAGATATGGATGGAAACAATCCGCTGATTACCGGCAGGAATGATTCGCTGAGACTTCTGGCCACAGGACTTTCCGAAAATGGAATCTCCACTTTCCGCTACGATAAACGTACTGCAGGGCGTAGCGCTCAAACCTTTGATCCGAATGAACCCATAGATTTTGATGATTTCGTAAATGATTGCGTATCCGTCATCCACTATCTTGAATCCAAAGGCTACCGGGAAATCATCGTTGCTGGTCATTCACAAGGTTCTCTGGTCGGGATGCTTGCTGCTGAAAAAACCCAGTCGGATGGATTTATCTCACTGTGCGGTACCGGGTACTCCATCGATGTGACCATGGAAAAGCAGCTCTTGCAGCAGTTGGATGAGGACAGCCTGGAAATTCAGATTCTGCGGAAGCTGCGTTCAGGAACCATCGATGAAACAGTTCCCGCCGATCATATTCTGAGTCCTTCTCAGCAGCTTTTTCTCCTCTCCTGGATGGCGCATGATCCTGGGATACTAATCTCGGAACTTGATATCCCAGTGGCTATTCTGCACGGAGATGCCGATATTCAGGTCGATGAAGACGATTACAATGCATTAACCAGCCGAGCTCCAAATGCCTATTCAAACTCGATTCCTGGAATGAATCATGTGTTGAAAGATGTGCGCCATTTGGGACAGCAAAACCCGCTGATTACTTATGGGGATCCATCCTTTGCTTTGCACGATGACCTAATCCCGGCCATCATGAGTTATTTGAATCAGATATTGTAAACTGGATCTTGAATGAAAATCAAGTTGGAAAATGGTAAGCACAATTTGACATTTTGCTTCGAAACCCCCTTGGTTGAGACTTCCCCTTCCATGGACGAGCGTGAGATGATGAAAGAGAGTATTCATAACTTCCACCTGGCATTTGAATCATATTCACCATAAAGATATTCAAAAGGAGATGATTCTTTGACTCTTCAAAAAAATGAACCAAATCATTGGGTCACACTTGCCTTAGTCATCATTATTGTTGCGGGAATCGTTCTATTCATTCGCTACACCATGAATCAGACAACGGCTGAACCCGAAGTAAAGATCGAAAACGATTCATTGATCATCACCGGTATGTATGGAACGTCGTATCCGCTGTCCAATGTGGCCGAGCTAACACTCCTTGATGAAACTCCTGTGCTAGGCAAAAAGATCAGCGGGGCTGGACTGACCCGGCAGCAGGCATATCGAGGTCTCTACCAGGTGGAAGGTATCGGTCCGTGTCGTGTGTTCCTCTTCGGAGATTCTGGCCCAACCATCCAAATCCAGACTGATGAAGAGATTGTGTTGATCAAGTACTCCGATCCACAGAAGACATTGTCACTGATGAATGATCTTATGTTGACTCTAAGCTCCGGCGGAACCAGCCAATGATATCTGGATATTGACTTCCATGAGCAAACATGAGGCATGCCTTTAAAAGCCCGTTGAAAATATCCTGGCTATGCTTTGAATAGTCATGGTTCAGTAGAAAAATGTCTCCGCATTACCCATCCACAGCAAGAACATATTTGATCTGTTTTTCGAAAAGAGGTGTTCCATTTGCTTGATCTCGTTCTCGAATCTTCTGCAAAAACGTTCTTTCACGGCGCTAATCAGTTCTGGAAGATATCCAAAAGACTTCTGTCATCTGTCTCTGCCTTCCTTTCATCCATGCTTCTCGGTCATGATTCCATTGCCGATACCCAGATTCCCTTGACCGAGTCCAGAGACTGTATTACATTGACTTCCGATCCACTTTGCACCCTGCGCTGACTTGCATCCATGCTTGGAGGGATCCGCGATGTACTTCCACTACACACCATGTAGAACATACTGAATCATGCACTTGGATCCTCCACGCCGATTTGTCAACGCAGGTTTCAGCTCTAACAAGAAAGGTACGGGGCATGTTCTCTATAGAATCAATAGAGAACATGCCCCTGTCTTATCGATATCGGGTTGCCCATCTTAACAAGGGTAGCCTGCGATGGCAGCTGAAAATCTACCGGCCAGATCCTATCCGCACTTGGAGTACCCGCAGGCTGAACATGTGACGCAGCCGCTTTCAAACTGGATAGCATTGCCGCATTCCGGACATGTCTTCATGTTAATCAGCATTTCCTCCGTCTCTGTGGACATTTTCTGGATGGGGCTGTTCAGCAATCGAGCAGCTGCATCCGAAGGAAGGGATCCTTGTTTTTCTACATCAAGATACTTTTTGATTACTTTTGCAATAGCGTCCGGACACGATGTCACATTAATGCCTTCGCGGCGCAGACAAGCCGGGCAGCGGATTCCCTGAAGTTGTTCCACGATGACATCCACCGGAACACCGGAACGAAGAGCGATGGAGACCAGGCGACTGGTGGCCTCAGACTGCGAGGCGCAGCCTCCATGGCGGCCCGGTGTGGTAAATACTTCGCATAGGCCGTATTCATCCGAATTTACGCTGACATACAGGTTCCCGCAGCCGATGCGGATCTTCTCAGTCACACCGATGGTAACGGAGGGTCTCGGACGAGGGGTCAAAGCCACGCCGGTCATCGATGTGGTTACCCCTTTTGTTGTTCCTGTGCTGAGTACCTGGCTGTCGCGGCTGCCGTCGCGATAGACTGTCACGCCTTTGCATCCGGTTTCATAGGCCAGTCGATAGACCTGAAGGACATCGTCCCGTGTGGCGCTACTGACAAAATTGACCGTCTTGGACACTGCATTATCCGTATATTTTTGGAATGCAGCCTGCATTTTAATGTGCCATTCCGGTGTAATGTCGTGAGCGGTCACAAATATTTCCTGAATATGCCCGGGTACTCCCAAGACGCCTTGCAGGGTTCCTTTTTCCGTAATTTCCTCGATGAGTTCCTGACTATAGAACCCTTCTTTTTTTGCCACCTCTTCGAACAATGGATGGACTTCAATCAGGGTGTTGTTATCCAGCACAGTACGGGTATACGATACAGCGTACAGAGGTTCAATTCCGCTAGACACTCCGGCAATGATTGAAATAGTCCCGGTGGGGGCAATGGTGGTTGTAGTTGCATGACGCAGGGGCAGCCCGCCCGGCGAATCGTAAACGCTGCCTTTGAAATTCGGGAACACGCCCCGCTCTTCTGCCAATTCCACAGACATACGCTTGGATTCTTCATCAATGAAACGCATGATTTTCTCAGCCAGGTAAACGGCCCGATCAGAATTGTAGGGAATACCCAGGTGAATCAGCAGATCGGCAAATCCCATAACACCCAGACCAATTTTGCGATTGCCTTTGGTCATCTCTTCGATCATGGGCAGTGGATACTGATTGGCATCAATGACGTTATCCAGAAAGTGGACGGACTGCCGTACTACGTCTCTCAAATGGTCAAAATCAATATCCCGTTTCCCATTCTCTCCTTTGATCATTCGGGCCAGATTAATGGATCCCAGATTGCATGACTCATAGGGTAAAAGTGGCTGTTCTCCGCAGGGATTGGTACTTTCGATTTCTCCAATGTGAGGCGTTGGATTCTTTCGATTCATGCGATCCAGGAAAATGATACCGGGTTCTCCGTTTTTCCAAGCCATATCAATAATCAGATCAAATACCTCTTTGGCATTTTTGGTTCCACTCTTGCTCTTTGTTCGAGGGTTGAACAGATCATAGTCCCGATCTTCTTCCACGGCTTTCATGAAGTCTTCTGTAATACCAATGGAAATATTGAAGTTGGTGATCTCAGTATTGTCCTTTTTGCAGGTGATGAAATCCATGATATCGGGATGATCCACCCTCAGGATTCCCATGTTGGCGCCTCTGCGTGTTCCTCCTTGTTTTACAGCGTCTGTGGCTGCATTAAAGACTTTCATGAAGGAGATCGGTCCGCTAGCTACGCCTCCGGTGGTCAGAACCTGATCGTTGCGGGGTCGGATTCGGGAGAATGAAAAACCGGTTCCACCGCCGCTTTTGTGGATCAGCGCCGCATTTTTTATTGTTTCAAAAATGCTTTCCATGGAATCTTCGATGGGCAGTACAAAACAGGCCGATAGTTGCTGTAGCTCTCTACCTGCATTCATCAAAGTGGGCGAGTTGGGTATGAAATCCTGGCTGTCCATGAGCTGGAAGAATCCCTTTTCGACTATTTTTGTCTCTTTCTCCGTCTTTCCATATACAGTTTTTTCAACGGCTGCGATATTTTCCGCCACCCGGTGCAACATGTCTTCTGGGGTTTCCACCACGTTTCCGTCTTCTTTTCTCAGGTACCTCTTTTCCAGAACGGTCAGGGCATTTTTGGATAATTGCATCGTCTACACCTCTTCGCAATGAATTGCCGAGCATACTACATTTTGCTTGCTCTTATATTATATTCCACAATATATAGTATGTCTATTCGTTTCAGAGGATATTTTTAGAGTCTTTTCCCCTGTATTTTACCATTACTGCGAATAAGGGACCAATATCATGCCCATACATTTTTTTTAGTACAATCCATCGTTGCAAAAGCTGTTTTGTTCAGATATAATAATGGAAAGAATACATTCTTGAAATGTAAGGAGGTTAATCCATGAGTCCTCTGATTGGTACGACCATCGGCGGTTTGATTGGTCTGATCATCAGTCGCTATGCCGCCAAATTGACCGGATCATGAAGCTTGATCTGCAACCCCATATTTGCCGCTGTCACATTTGGGTATCTGGGGTATTTGCTGTCTTCCGGCGGAAGATAAAAAAGAGCTGTTCCCAGCTCTTTCTGAATAAATCCATATTGGCTTTACATCTGCGGGAATCAGAGCTAATTTGCTTCTGATTCTTTCTTTATCCATCCATCTGCAGCTTGATTACTCCAGCCGCCAGCAGCAGCAGACCGGCTCCTGCCATGGTCAGCAGCGATCCAGTAAGAGCCGAAAGCCCGATACCCTGTACAAAAACATCTTTCAAGGCATGAACCGCCCAGCTTTGGGGAGAAATCTGACTGACCAGTCGGATGAGTGGCGATGGGTTTTCAATGGGGATGAATACGCCGCCCAGCATGGTTCCAATCATGACCACCGCCATGGAAACAGCCTGCACCTGTCCGCTGCTCTTTAAAAAACCACTGAGGAAAAGCGCCAGCCCGGTCATGGTGAAAATATATACCAGCAAGATCACAGAAATGGTCAGGAATCCCTGATTCCAGGGAGCTCCAAACAAGTACTTTCCGGATAAAAGCAGCAATAGCGACTGTATAAAAGCCGTAACCACCAAACGGACAAAATATGCCGTGAGAATCTGACTGTGAGTAACAGTCCCGGACAGCATCCGCTGCCACGTGCCGGCCTGCTTTTCTTCCAGCATGAACCCACCGGCCGAAGTCAGGATGTTCAAACCGACAAACATGACCAACACTCCCAAAGTAGCCATTTCATAAATTCCGCTTTCCTGAGGCAGAAAACTCATGAGCCAGGTCATCATGACCGGCAAAGCAATTAAGAACATGATATATATGGGGTCAGCCAGCATTTGGCGGATACCCACCCAGACAATGGCGCTGATTTTTCGCATAATTATTCCCTCCTACGAATCCCGCAGAGCTTTTCCCGTTAAGCTGAGAAAGAGGCTCTCCAGATTGGGTTTTTTAATTTTGATCTCAGAAACTGAACTGCCCATACGGATCATGACATTGAATGCATGCGGCAGCATTTTTTCAGCACTGTCGGTCAGAAGGTGTACCTGACGACCTTCGGTATGGATATTCTTGACTCCATCCAAATCCGTAAGCTGACGGATCACACCCTCTGAGAGATTCTCCAGCGTGATCATTAACTGCTGATTCTGGGGTCCGCTTCCCAAGAGTTCCGACACGGTACCTGCTGCAATCAAACGCCCTTCATCCATGATTCCGACCCGATCGCACAGATACTCTACTTCTTCCACATAATGGCTGGTATACAGCACGGTCATTCCCTCATCCTTCAGACTGCGGACTGTTTCCAGAATATGATTTCTGGACTGAGGATCAATTCCCACTGTGGGTTCATCCATAATCAGTAGTTTGGGATGATGGATCAGCCCAGCGGCAATATTCAGACGCCGTTTCATCCCACCGGAGTACTTGGATACTTTCCCTTTGCGCCGATCCGTTAGCCCCACCAGAGCCAGAACCCGATCGACTGCAGCGGATATTTGTGCAGCCGGGATCCCGTTGACAGTTCCCCAGAAACGCAAGTTTTCTTCTGCCGATAGATTGGTATAAAGGGCTGTTTCCTGAGGGACTACTCCCAGAATCTGATTGATCCTCTGTCCGATTATGGTGGCTTCGTGACCGGCAATCCGTATGATCCAGCTCTGGGTTTGAGAAGCCCGCAGATCATGGACATCGTGTGGATTTTCCAGCCCCACTTCAGCAGTCCATAGATTTCTCCTTCATTCACCGTAAAACTGAGTCCGTCAACCGCCTTATCCTTCCCGAAACTTTTGCTGACATTCACTAACTCTAGCATCATTGCCATCATCCTCCATGCTAAATTCTAAATGCTTTTGCAATTGATTAATCATCATCGGAATCTTTATCCGTATGATTGTTCATGGTTGTGACCCAAAGATAGAATGCGGCTCCGGCATTTTGCAGGAACTGGACGATCCCTTCGTCGGATTCCCGATCCAGATTGCCTGCATAAGCCAGCATGGCCAATCCGTGAGTGAAGATCCATGTGTGTTTCATTAAGAGTTCCTGCTGTTTTACAGTCATGGCAGCCAGGGGCCCGGTTTCCTGATTCTCTGCTCCAAAATCTTCTAAAAATGAATCCCTCATATTTTCCTGCATTCTTCCCTCCTGCATGACTTCAGTTTTTTCGAGAAAAAGATATTTGAATACATTCTTCTCATCCCGGGCAAATACAATGTAGCCGATGGCCATATTCAGCAGCGGATCCTCTGTATAAGCCCTCTGTTGGTAAGATATCAAAATTTTCCTGGCTTTCTGTTTCAGCATAGGATCCAGTTCGTCCACTGATTTTACCCGACTGTATATCGGCATGGTGGATGAGCCTAGTTCTTTGGCAATAGCCCGCGCGGTAACTTTCTCCCGCCCCGCTTTTTGAATAATGGTTAATGAAGCAGCCAGGATCTGATCCATGGAATACACACTGGGCTGTCGCATCCGCACACCTCCTTGAACGGTATAACGTATGTTATATTATATAACTGATGTTATTATATATAACACATGTTATATTGTCAAGATATTTTTTTACTTTTTTTTGCCGATACTACCAGTCTAACTTATATCCCTGAATCCATTTCCCGGTCATAGCCTCCCATTGCATGCAAGTCCGATTCTTCATTTTAAAAAAAAGACCCCGCAAAGGGATCATTGACTACTTGTAGTTTGCATCGTCTCAGATCAAATCTGGAAAATCCATCTGTCTCAGTGCTTCATAGACCACAATGGCTACAGCGTTGGACAGGTTCAAAGAACGTGCTCGAACATCTTCACTCATGGGAATCCGTATGCACCACTCCTTGTTCTGTTCGAGGAGCGGTCGAGGCAGGCCTTGAGTTTCCTTACCGAAAACCAGAAAGTCTCCCTGCCGGTAGTTCGCCTGGGTATAGTTGTGAACCCCTTTGGTAGTGGCAAAAAAATATCGGGAATCTGGATAGGCATCATTCAGTTGATCCCAGGAATCCCATACTTTCATCTCCGCCAATGACCAATAGTCCAGCCCAGCCCGCTTCATATAGCGGTCTTCCAGAGAAAATCCCAAAGGACGCACCAAATGCAGCTGAGCTCCGGTAGCAGCGCATGTGCGGATAATGTTGCCGGTATTTTGAGGAATTTCCGGTTCCACCAAAACGACGTGCAGGACGGGATTAGCATCATCACTCTTCACCAACAACTCTCACCTCGGTTTCCAGATGGACACCTGATTTTTCCAGCACGGTATGCTGGATATGAAGAATTAAGGCCAGGACATCGGCAGCGGTGGCCTGTCCGGTGTTGACAATGAACCCGGCATGTTTATCCGACACACGGGCGCCCCCGATCTGAAATCCTTTCAGTCCGGCTTCTTCAATGAGCGCTCCTGCGTAATATCCTTCCGGACGGCGAAACACACTCCCGGCACTGGGCAGATCCAAAGGCTGCTTGTCCCAGCGTCGTCTTTGAAGCTCTTCGGTCCGGGCACGGATGGCTTCCTGTTCCCCCAATCTCAGATTCATGATGACCCGGGTAACAATCACATCCATTCCCTGCAGGCGGCACATTCGATACCCAAAATTCATATCCTCTCCGGAAATGGACATCCAGCTCCCGTCGCTGCCAACTGCCTGGACTTCTTCCACAATGTCTTTCATCTCTCCGCCGTAGGCTCCGGCATTCATCATGACGGCTCCCCCCACGGAGCCGGGGATTCCTTGGGCGAACTCCATCCCGGTCAGTCCAGCTCTGGCCGCTTGGGCGGATGCATCAGCCAAAAGAGCCCCGCCGCCTGCCGTTAGCCGATTGCCGCATACTTGTACACGGGTTAGTTCACCGTCAAGGATAATAACCATTCCCCGAATTCCCTTATCGCGGATAATCAGATTCGTACCCTTCCCCAGGACAAACCAGGGAATGCGATGTCCACGGCAAAAAGCAAGGATGCCCAAAAGCTCCGGCTCTGATTCCGGCTGGACCAGAACATCGGCGGGTCCACCGATTTTGAAGGATGTAAAATCTTTTAGCTCATAGTTGTAGTGGATACGATCCACGCCCAACAGGGATTGTAATTCTTCTTTTTGCTTCTGGGTCAGCACGGGTCATCCTCCTTTCCATTCCCTTGATAGATACGACCTTTGCTTGTTTTCTCCTTCCCGTCGGTCTCATCCTTTTTCCAGGAAGAACGATCCCCTGATAGAAGTAATCACAAAAACCGCACCCATGGTTACCCGGGTGCGGTCGGTACTGTGTTAAATTTAAAATTGGGAAGTTAGATCCGGAAATTAATAATTATCCTGGTTTGGGCTGATAATGCGCCTGCGGATGGTAACAAGCCGGGCACTTTTCTGGCGGTTCTTTGCCCACATGCACGTACCCGCAGTTGCGGCAGTGCCAGTTGATTTCTTCGTCTCGCTTAAAGACATCGCCTTTTTCCACGCGAGCCAAAAGCTGGCGATATCTTTTTTCGTGTTCTTCTTCCACTTCAGCCACTTCGTGGAAGAAATCGGCGATTTCATCAAACCCTTCTTCACGGGCTGTCTTTTCAAAGCCCTTGTACATTTCTGTCCACTCGTGATTCTCGCCCTCGGCAGCTGCTTTTAGATTGGCGGCTGTGTCTTTCAATTCGCCCAGGAACTTAAATGCCATCTTGGCATGCTCTTTCTCATTGTCTGCCGTTTCCAGAAATACACCGGCAATTTGTTCAAACCCGTCTTTTTTGGCGACACTGGCAAAATAGGTGTATTTGTTCCGCGCCTGTGATTCACCGGCAAAAGCTTCCCACAAATTCTTCTCGGTTTTGGATCCTTTCAGTTCCATTGATTTTTCCTCCTTCAATATATGATTTATTTTGATATTATATCATATTTGTAATAATTACAACAAGTATTTTTTACATTTTCTACGAATTTTTCAGCAAATCTGCCATTTGATCAGCCGGGTCGATTATGGGAAGAATCTTGAGAGCTGCCAGTTCCTTCTTAATATACGGAAAATGGGTGCATCCCAGGATCAGGGCTTCCGATCCCATGGCTTTCATGGACTCCAGCAATCCCGCCAGTTTGTATTTTTCCACGATCTTCTCCGGGGGCTCGGCAGCTTCAATATCCAGGACCACCGCCATCAGCGAAGCTCCCACTTCCCAGCAGTCCGGGCTTCCGGCCTGCAGGGCTCGTTCGATTCCAGCCAGACTCTGTCCATTGGCAGCAATGACGCCGATAATGTGATACTGAGATGCCAACTTCTGGTAGACATCCAGAGGGGTTATAACCGGAACCGATGCCTTTTCACGCAAATATGCCAAATCCACGGATCCACTCATGGAATTGCAGTAAATCCAAATACCGTCTGCGCCCAGATTCTCCAGCTCCTGAATCAGTCCCAGCACATGCTCGGTCAATTCTTTGGGTGCCATAATTTGCATTCGGGCTTGATCATGGGGGGTGGGGGAAGCCGATAAACCGATGGCAGACCACCCTCTCTTTTTCAATTCGTCAACGCCCATTCGTGTATCCACCGGAGTACCGGCGATGACTCCGTACAAAGAAGGGATGGATCCAGCTTTTTTCTGGGCAGCCAGATCCTGCGGAGATTCGTCTCCGATCCATAATCTTTCCATTTCATTTCCTCCTTCATTCAGGGTTTTCTTCCCTGCGGCTGCTGATCTCGTCCGGTATCAGTAAGCTTCTGCCCAGGTACCGGTCGTAGGAAGTCCAGATACCGTCACTGTTGGCGGCTGATGACACCACTCGATATGCCTGATTCAGCCGGGCACTGAGCAGGTCCGCCTGATGCAGACAGATGGCTTCCAATGTCTTGGGCGGCACCGAGCTGCCCCATTCCGGGAGACCGTGATGCGAAAGCACCATGTGCTCCAGAGCCAATGCATCGTCTTCAGGGAAATTGGGAATCATGCCAATCCAGCGGCGGATCATGTCCCGCCCCTGCATAATATGCCCACCCAGCAGTTTGGCGCTTTCGGTGATCTGAAAAGTCAGTGTATCCAGACGGTACTCTTCCACTTTTCCCACATCGTGGAGCATGGCACCGGACAGCAGCAAATCCCCATTCATTCCCTTACCCTGCATCTTGCCAGCCAACCGGCAGTACTGCATGACCTCCAAGGTATGTTCCAACAGGCCGCCCCCGTAATTGTGGTGAACCTGGCGCCCGGCTGGTGCAGCGGCAAACTTCTTTCTAAATTCATCAACCCAGATAATACTATGTAGTTCTTTCCAGTGTGGAGCCGAAATCTCCTGAGTCAGATGATCCCACTGCTTCCACATGGTTTCAATGGGGGTGTCTGCTTCCGGCCGATAATCTGACACATTCACCCGTTCCCATTCCACCGGTCGGCAGGTACTGACCACAATCTGAAGTCCATTGTACTCCTGCACGGATCCGGTGATCAGGACCAGGCTCTCGGCCCGAACATCCCGATACACCTGCAGGGCGGTTTCAGTATCCCAGATCCGGGCTTCGATGGTGCCTGTCCGATCTCCCAACACCATGCGCAGGTACTGATCCCCTGTTCGGTTGGTCCGATTGTACCGGGCCAGGCCGATATCGTACACGCCCAGAATCATCTCGACTCGTTCTCCGGCTTTCAGAGACTGTACCCATTGACGGGCCACATGATTCACCTGCCCTGCTGATAGATTTTGTCGATGTAGTTGGACACAATGTTCAGCCCATCTGAAAAGATCTTGGCGTCGTTGCCGTATCCAATCCGCAGATGACCCGGCATCAAGAAGCATTCACCGGGCAAAAGCAGCACTTTTTCTTTTTCGAAAACCTCCAGACAAAACTCTCGGGTACTGACCGGAAGGTCCACCAGCTTGGGAAAAGAAAGCAGTCCTGCCTGGGGAGGCACCGACCGGATCCGATCGCTGTGCTTCTCAAACCAGTTCAGCAGTGTTTGCCGATTCTGTCTGGCCAGTGCTGTGTTGCGTGCCATGATGGCATCCTTGTGCTCCAGGGCAAAACATGCCAGATGATCGTTCAGGGGAGAGATGCTGATGGAAGTATAGTCTTTCCAGCACCAGCATGCTTCCACAATCTCCTGTGGAGCTGCCAACCAGCCCAGACGCAGACCGGACAGGCCAAATGATTTGGAGAAACTCCCGATACTGATGGCCCGAGGGCTGAAGTTTCTGGCCTTTTCCGGCAGAACACCGGGTTCCAGCGCCATATCGTGGTACACTTCATCGCAGATTACCCAAAAGTCGTTTTCTTCGGCCCAGCCAATGATGGTCTGCAGATCCGCAGGGGATACCACGGCCCCCGTGGGATTGTGGGGAACATTGAGGATGACTGCTTTGGTCTGATCGTCGATCATGTCCCGCAGCCGTCCCAGGTTGGGTTTGTAGTCTTCGTCCAGTTCTATGATCCAGTGTTTCACCCGGGCGCCCCGGGCTTCCGCCACGGAGTACAATGCCTGGTAAGCAGGGGATTGGATAATTACCGTATCCCCCGGTTGGATCAGGACATTGGCCAAAAGAAAGTTGGCTTCAATGGCACCGGTAGTTACCAGAACCTGCTCTTCGGAAGTCCCTCGATACTGACGGGCCAGAAGATGCCGCAGCCTTTCTGATCCCCGGGTGGGATTGTACGATATTCTCAGGTTCAGAAGCTTTTCCAGCTGCTGATCCCGTTTATCCAGCGAAAGCAGTTCATTCAAAGTAAATGGCTTGGCATCGGTTTCCGCCAGATTGTACACCGCATCGTCTTCATAGGTGTTGATCCAGCGCTCCACTCGAAACTCTTCAATAGTGAATCCTTTTTTTTCGGTCATTCTCTGCCATCCCCCCTATTTTTCGTACAGTTCCAGCAGTTCTCCGTCCGGTCCGTAAAAGAATGCAATCCGAGTATCCCCGAATACTTTGCGGGGTTCATGATCCCTCAGTTCCACGCCTTCTTCCATCAACCGCGAAAGGATGTCTTCGATCACATCCACTCGAAAAGCGATATGGGCGATAACGCCGCCGGGCAGGGGAGTTTCCGGGTGATCCGGATACTGAAGCAGTTCCAACTCACTGTCTCCCACCTTGACAAAGGCAATTTTCAACCCGGTCTCTTTGTTTTCCATTTGCCCCCGCAGCATGAAACCCAGGACGTTTGTATAAAACTCCACAGATTTCTGCAGATCTTTCACACGGATACCGACATGTTCGATTTTCTTGATCATAATCTCACCATCCCTGATCATTGATGACAGATTCCGATGAACCTGCATGCTGATATATTTCCAGTGGAAGCGACAAATTCCTGCCTGACGGGGTAAACGAGGCGGAAGGATCTTGTCGAACAAGATGACATTCGCTCTGTGTTGGTGTACAATATAAAGCGACCCATCAGTATTGATCTGATTACAAGGAGGAATCATTTTGCCTGGTGCAGCCATTTTTGAAGGAAACATCGACGAATACCTGCTTTCCATTCCGGGACTGTTTCCTGCAGGTGCTCGTCTGACCGTGTCGGAAATCGGAGACGGGAATATCAATTTCGTGTACAAAGTCCGCGACGATGTATCCGGACACAGCGTCGTTGTCAAACAGGCCCAGCCGTATCTGCGGTCATCCGGCAAAGATCGCAGTCTGACCACCGACCGCATCCGGATAGAATCGGAAGTCATGAAGATTCAGGGAGGGTTCTGCCCGGACCTGGTACCCATCATTTATCATCAGGATATGGAAAATTCTTTGTTTGTCATGGAAGATCTGTCAGACCATATCATTATGCGCAAAGGGCTGATCCAGGGCCGGCGATACCCGGATTTTCCGGAGCATATCGGCCGCTTCATGGCCCATACATTGTATAAGACATCGGACTTTACTCTGGAAGCCAAACAGAAAAAGGCCATGCAGGCCCGTTTCATCAATCCGGAAATGTGTGAAATTACAGAAAAACTGGTCTTTACCGTTCCCTATTACGACGATCAAACCACCAGCTACAGTCCGGGTGCAGCCAAGCAGGGAGCAGCCTTGCGCACCAACGAACCGCTGAAAAAAGAAGTAGCCAAACTCAAAGAATTGTTCCTCACATCCGCCCAGGCTTTGATACACGGTGACCTTCATACAGGCAGTCTGTTTGTGACCGAACACAGCACCAAAGCCATCGATCAGGAATTTGCGTATTACGGACCCATGGGCTTTGATGTGGGAGCCGTCATCGGCAATCTGATTCTCAACTACGCCTCCCATGAATATCACAGCCCTGAACCCTCAGCCAGGGATGAGTATCGAAACTACCTGCTGGAGACCATCTTTTCGGTCTGGAAGGTTTTTGCCCGGGAATTTTCCCTGTTGTGGGATGAATACAACCAGGAAGTCACCGCCCAGGCCGAAGGATATAAAGAGGATTACATGGCCCGCCTGTTCTCGGACAGCATCGGATTTGGCGGCTGCAAAGTCATCCGCCGGATCGGCCGGGCTCAAGTGGAAGATTTCAAATCCATTGCAGATGAATCGATCCGCGGTAAAGCAGAACGCTTAGCCCTGGCCATTGGGGAATGCATGGTGATGGAGCGCAATGAACTGAAAACCATCGATGCTCTGGTGGATCGGGTCAGAGAAATAACTCACGATCTGCCTGACGACAACGACTGATTCACAAGATCACCCTTTTATCAAATAAGGCAAAGTGCTTTTTTCAAGCACTTTGCCTTTTCCATGAATTTCTTTGCGGCACGGAGTGTGAACTGCCATTCCCGGCAGATTCCTTCATACCGTATTCATCCGGTTACTGCCCCCATGGCCGCTTCAAGGATCATTCCTCAACTTTGTTTTTCATCAGTTAACCCGTAGAGTTCCGCAAACGGATCGCTGCCGCTGTCCTCATTCCAGGAATACTCGATGTAGTTGGCCACTCGCATCGCCTCATCGTACCCATGTATATCCTTGACAAAGTCCAAAGCCATATCGATCCCGGCGGAAACCCCTGATGAGGTGTAGATTCTACCGTCTTTGACCCATCGTGCCTTGGGTATCCACTGAACTTCGGGTCCGAAACCGCTGGACCATTGAAACAGCATCTTGTTGGTGGTGGCTTTTTTTCCATTGAGAAAACCCGTCTTGGCTAAAAGACCGGAACCTGTACAGACCGTCATAACATATTCAGCTTTATCAGCCAGGTCCTTTAGCTGGGTTAAATACTCATCATCTTGAGTCAGATAACTAGTACCGCCGCCCGGTATGAAAAGAACAAAGCTTTCAGGCATTTCACTGAACGGTTTGGTTATGCAGGGTGTCTGATGGACACCGGTGGCAATTCCTCCTGTATGAGAATAGTAACCAATATTGTACTTGTCTTCCACCGTACCCAATACTTCGACCGATCCGAATACATCCAGTGTTTCAAATTCATCAAACAAAATCACATTGATATTTTTCACATCATCCGTCCTTTCTTTGCTTTCTGACCCAGGGACTGGCCGTATGGAGGGGATCAGAAAGATCGTTGCTTCCGATGGGATCCGTTTCCAACAGCAGACTGACCGAGTTCCTCAACAAAAAGTCGGTCTACCTTACCTCTTGGCTGTACAGGCATCGATCATCTCCACAACAGCAGCCGCTGTCGCCTGAAACCCATCACGCCGGATGAGATCCTCGGTATCCAGGGCTGTATGGGTCAGCATCAGGGCACGATCCAGATCGGAAGTGGTGACAGCCAGACATGGTGTCCCGGAAAACGCGAAAGCAGAGTGATCTCCAGCATACCAGGATTCTCCGACAACCATCTGCGGATGGCTTTCTACAAGCTGTCGCAATGTCTGGATTGTTTCTTCCTTCAGATTGTAGAATGATACTGCATCGGGAGACTGTTGAAAACAGGGGGCATCCACATTGACCATCAGCCGTACCGAATCCCCCCGCCTTTTCAGATACTCCAGATACGCAATTTCACCGCTGGCGGCAAAGTATTCTTCCCCATTAAAAGGCACAATATCCACGCTGTATTCGCCGGAGGAAATCATCCGGGCGGCCTCCATCAGTACGGCGATCCCTGCCGCATTGTCCAGAGCTCCCGGGGTTTTGTATTTGGTGTCCATATGCGCACCGATTACCACTTTTTCCAAAGGATTCCGCCCCTTGATCTCGGCCACCAACTGCCGACTTTCTACCTCCTTTACCTGTGAATCGATGACGATTCTTCCTCTTTCCCCGTTCATCTGTTTCCATCGGGTCCAATCGGAAAGGGATGCATACGCCGTTGGAATACCCAGTCGGCCGTCTTCGAAGAGAGGAAACGGATCCAATCCGCACATGGGATGTCGTCCCGTCAGGGCAATGACTGCGGCCGGAGATTTCTCTTCCAGTAGCTCAATCATACGCCGATGTTCATCCGGATAATAGAAGGGATAGTCTTTGGGCATCAGGGGCGATTCGGTCAGTTTTCCGGCCATAACAAGCACTCGGTCTTTGCAGTCCACTTGTTTCAGTTCCATGTGGGTTTCAGCCATAACCATTTCCCTTTCTCCCCAAAAACCGGTGGAATAGGGACTGGGTTGAATGGTGAGTGTCTGTCCAGCACCTTCGACATGCGAAAGTCCTTCTTCCCACCGCAAACAGGAAAATGGCAAAGAGGTTACATTCAACCCCATTTCTTCAAATTGGTTCTCTAAATATTCCAATATCGCAGCATTGCTTTCGGATCCCACAGGTCGTTCCCGATATATAGCATTCCAAAGATCATTCATTGGGTACCCCTCCATCTTCCAAGTCTCCCATATCCATGAGTCATTTTGGACGAGTCCACACTGTAGCCGTCGCGTATGGACGAAATCCAATGCTGTAATAAAACTGCTGGGAAGAACCCACCAGGACTTTTCTAGCACCTAGTCGGGCGACTCTCTGAATTCCCTCCAGGACCACCGCTCGGCCAAATCCTCGTCTCCGGTAATCCGGTACTGTGGCTACCGGTTCCACCACAGCAAATCCTGCACGGGGATCGAACCACATACCGCAGTATGAAACAAATTCCCCCTGGTCAGACATCACGGCTACCTTCCAGTCCAGATCCACATTGGGGCGAAGCATTTCCACGTCCACCTGATCTTGTTCTTCCTTCCCGAAGACCAGGCTTCCTTCTCCGTTCAATTCATGGTTAAACCCCTTCCACAGCACCTGCCGGTATTGATACGGATCGTATATGTCCTTCATGGAAACAATGCGAAAATCCGGCGGGAGAGTATATGCCATCGAAGTTTGATCGGGATAGAAAGCCGCATCGCTCTCTTTGGCCGTCGTCGCCACAAATCCTGAATCGGCAGCCACTTTCTGAAAGAAATCATCCCTGTCGGAAATGACAATGCGGCAGGAATCGCCATCGGACAGATGGGCCGCTGCATAGTCAAGCATTTCACTTTTCAACCGGGTATATTCTGGAAGTGTCAGGCAGTATGCTGTTCCGATTCTTGTATCAAACGTGGCAAGACCCACTACCAGACTGTCTTCTTCCCAGACACCTATCCTTCTTACCGCTTCATGATCCAACATGCTGTGAGTGATCATCCAGTCCCACCGGGCATAGGTAAACTCTGCAACGGGCAGGGTCAGAAGAAAATCCCGCACTTTCCTATAGTCCTCTGTGATTCCCGGCGTTTCGGTATAGCTTCGCTGAACAATAGTCATAGTCGCATCCCCTATCTTTCTGCGATTCCCGGCTGGGCTTTTATGCACGGAACCATTTTTTTGTACGGATGAATACAAAATGTTTTAAAAACACCTTCCCAAAATGAACCCGGGGCCATGATATTTTAGCTCTGTGCATTCTGTCTTCATTGAATATACTTTCTTTTTCTCGTCATTCCTTTTTTTTGATGATGCGAAAACACTTTCTTGTTCCGCAACCATCCGGACCCACAGCTTTCCTCTCCACATACCCTCATAAGTGTTGGGGACCCAACCACCGGTCTTGTTTTTCGTGCCAAAATCCAGGGTGTGACGTATCGGTTGATCTCTTGCTCCCATTTGCATAACTGATCAAAACAAAAAGCCTGCAGAGATCATCGTTGACTCTGCAGACTTTTCAAAATTGATAGGTTCCGTACAACCGGCTCAGAGAGGATCCTCATTATCTCAGAGGACCTGATCCATACCCTTACGCATGCCCGTCTTTTCAACCCCGGGAGGGAAGTCGTACAGTAAATGTGGATCCGACCCCGGGAATGCTCTCTACTGAAATGGCCCCCCCATGAATTTCCACGATCTTGCGGGCTATGGAAAGGCCCAGCCCAGTTCCGCCCCGGCTGCGGGAATGATCCACCTGGTAGAATCGATCAAAAATACGCTCCATTTCTTCCGGGGTCATCCCTTCACCGCTGTCGGAGATCTGGACCACGGTACTGCCAGGCTCCGTGCTCAAATCCACCCGGATCCGTCCCCCTTGTGGTGTGTATCGGATGGCATTGTCCAGCAGATTGATCCATACCTGGTACAAAAGGTCGGCATTGGCAGAAATCGTGATATCCGGCAGTTCCAATTCCAGCTCCAGAGATTTCTTCTCCCACTCACTCTGAAGCAATATGATGGCTCCCCGCAGCTGTTCTGTCAGTGAGAACTCTTCACTGTGGACCCGGCCATTGTTTTGATCTAGCTCGGCCAGCTTCAGCAGATTGGCTGACAAGTTGGCCAGACGATCGCTTTCCGAGATGATAATATCGTAAAACTCCTGGCGCTGCTCTTCCGGAAGGTTCCGGTCCTTCAGCAGTTTGACGTATCCTTTCAACGATGTGACCGGTGTCTTGAATTCATGGGATACATTGCTGACAAAATCCTTGTGCAGGTATTCCCGTGCTTGGAGCTCCCTGGTCATCATATTGAAGTTCCGAGCCAGCTCGGTGATTTCGTCGTATCCCCGTACATCGACTGTTACATCCAGATCGCCCGCCGCTACTTTTTGGGCGGCGGCGGAAATGGCATTGATGGGTCGTATGATTGTGAATGTCACCACCACCACCAGGAGGCTTCCCAAAAACATTGGAAGCAGCAGCAAAGTCCGTTGAATGGGTGTATGTACACCCGCCGTATACCGGCTAATCTGGGGGGACAACACCAGATAGTGACCGTCCAATCCGGCAATTCCGCGCGTAGACAGTGTCTTGCCCCCCAATACTTGAAATACGACCTTTCCGTCAGCAATATCTTGATCTTCGTCCTCTGTCAGGCTGAACGGCAACACAGATCGGTCGGGATAGACCTGAATCTGAATATCGGCTGCCGTCAGATACGCCGCTGCTTCTTCCACCGGGATCGACTCTTTTTGTGAAAGCGTTCGGACATGCTCCGCCCGGCTGGTAATGGATTGTCTTAGGACTGTCTGAAAATAACCCTGCAGGGATACATTCATCACCACGGCAGAGACCATTAATGAAAAAAAGAAGGCCCCTAAGAAAAACAGTAAAAATCGTGTATTGACTGACCCCAGTAATTTCTTTAGCATGAGCTGTGCACCGCCTTGTACCCCAATCCGCGAACCGTAATCAGTTCAAAATCTGCGGAGGGTTCCAATTTTTCCCTCAGCCTGCGCATATGCACGTCCACGGTTCGTTCATCACTTTCAGCGTCAAACCCCCAGATTTCATCCATGAGCTGTCTGCGGGTGAATATCTGATTGGGTTGGGACAGGAGTTTATAGATGAGAAGGAACTCTTTGCGGGGCAAGAATGTTGTCTCACCCGCTACCGACACAGATAGATCCCGGGCATCCAGGACGGTTGATCCCACCATCAGTTTCTGATCATGAATGAGACGAGCCCGCCGGAGCAGAGCCCCAACCCGGATGAGCATTTCATCCATATCAATGGGTTTAACCATGTAGTCGTCGGCCCCTTGACTGAAGCCGGTTCTTTTGTCCTGGATGGTGTCTTTGGCGGTGATCATCAGGATGGGCATTTCACTGCCGCTGCTGCGCAAATACCCGGCCAGATCAAATCCATCCATGCGAGGCATCATAATGTCCGTAACCAAAAGGTCCATGGGCTGACTCCGGATGATCTTCAACGCTTCTTCTCCATCAGCGCATTCCGTAACGCCGTATCCTGCCCGCAGCAAGTATTCGGAGATCAGACGCCGAATGTTCCGGTCGTCTTCACAAACCAGAATCTGAATCACCCTTCTCCCTCCTTTGCGGAAAGCTCTTGTCAAAACCCGAAAAGATTGAGTCTGCCTATTCTTCGTCTACATCGATGCTCTTCAATTCACCGCGATGAAGAAAATCATACATGGCCGGAACCACGACCAGGGTCAAGACGGTGGCATAGGTAAGACCGCCTATGGCTACCACCGCCAGCGGCTGCATCATTTCAGCTCCGGCACCCCATCCCAGGGCAATGGTGCTCATGGCCAATATGGTAGTCAGCGCTGTCATCATAATGGGGCGAATTCGCACTCGGCCGGTCTGAAGCAGTGCATCTCGTTTGCTGAATCCGCTCAATCTCAGCTGATTGACATAATCCACAAACACGATCCCGTTATTGACCACAACGCCAGCCAACACCAAAAATCCCAACACTGCCACTACCGACAGCGTCAAACCGCTGACCCACAGCAATAGCAGTCCACCGGTAAATGCCAGCGGCAATGTGAAAAGGATTATGAATGGAGAGAGCAAGCTTTGGAACTGGGCAACCATAATCAGATAGATAAACACCACGGCCAAAAGAATCATCAGCATCAAATCCCGCATGGCGGCATTGATGGTTTCATTTTCACCGGCCAATTCGATCAATACACCTTCCGGAGGTGTGTACGCCGCAAGTTTTTCTTCCAGGACACGGCTGACCAGCCCGATGTTGTATCCTTCTGCGATGGCAGCCTGTATAGTATCATGTCGGGCCTGGTTTTCCCGTCGAATAGCCAGCGGGCTCACCGCTTCCGAAATGACAGCTACATCTTTCAGAGGAATTTCCTTCTTCTCCCCTTCCCGGGTTTCTGAAGTCAGGATGAAGTTTTGAATGTTCTCCCGGGTTATGGTCCCGTTGGAAGCGGCCACCACCATAACCGGAAACTCCTCGGCAGGGGTTGTCAGCTGAGTTGCTTCGCTTTCCCGAGACAGGGCTTTGGCCAGCTGCTGATAAATCTGAGCCACGGTGAGCCCTTCCTTCATGGCTGCATCCTTATCAATATGAATGCGGGTTTCCACACTGGCATCTTCGTACCCGGTCAAAACCACACCAATTCCTTCAGTGCCTCTGAGAATCTCCGCTACTTCATTGGTCGTAGCCGCCAGTACATCCAGATCCCGGCCCTTGACGATGATCTCCACCCCATTGCCTCCCAGGGCAGAAACATCCATCCCAGATGCAGATACGGCAAAATCTGCATCGATATCAGCGGTCTTTTCCAATATGAGTTTTTCCACATCCCGGTTGGTCAAGTCTCTTTGATCTTTCAGCAAAATGAAGAAGGAAATCTCACCGGAGCGGATTGCGCCTGCCAAGGGACGGCCGGCAAACGCACCGGATGAACCATCGGTTGCGCCCACGCTTTCTACGGCTTCAATGCTCATGATGCGCTGAATGATGTCATCACTGAGGGCATACAGATCTTCACTGCTAATCCCTTCCGGAGCTGTCAAAGTCGCACTCATCTGGGGCGAATCAATTTCTGGGATAAACCCGGTTCCCATCACTGTGACTCCGTAGATGCTCAGGGCCAGCAGGACAACAACCAGACTCATCACCAGAGATTTTCGATCCAGCAGATAGGCCAGCCATGCTTCATACCGGCTTACCAGTCGGTCAAACCAGGGAATCTGTTTTTCACGGCTGTTCTTGAGGACCGTGGATGCCATGGTCGGAACCACAGTCAGAGCCACCACCAGAGAAGCCATGAGGCTGAATCCAATGGTTAACCCCATATCTGAGAACAGCTGACGCGAAATCCCCTGTGTAAATACGATGGGTAAAAATACGCAGACTGTGGTCAATGTAGATGCAAAGATGGCTCCGGTGACCTGCTGGGCACCCTGTACAGCCGCTCGATACACCGGAACACCGTCATGACGCATACGATAAATATTCTCGATGACCACAATGCTGTTGTCCACCAGCATGCCCACACCCAGAGCCAATCCCGACAATGACATAATGTTCAATGTCACCCCGCTGAAATACATCAGCGTGACAGCGAACAACAGGCTGACCGGAATGCTGATGGCAATAATCAGTGTGGGAAGGATGTCTTTCAGGAAAAAGATCAAGACCAAAATAGCCAGGACTCCACCGAACAACAAGTTCTGCAGAATGCTGTCAATGGACATGTTGATGTATTCTCCCTGATCCATCAGGGGAGTAATATTCAGACCGGGCTGTTCTGTGCTGATCTGGTCAATTTGTTCATGGATCAGACCGGTTACTCCAGCTGTAGAGGCGGTACTCTGCTTCTGGAAGGTCACGACGACGCCGTCGTTGCCGTTGACTTTGGCATAAATCTCGTTGGCATTGTCAGCAGGAAAAACATCTGCCACATCTGAAAGTCGAATATCCCCGACACCATCCATGGAAAACAGCAGTGTGCTGCGGATAGCGTCTTCACTATCGTAGCGGCCCACCACTTTCACCAGGTGCCCGGATTCCCCTTCCTCAATATATCCCGCCGGCATGGTGAAATTCTGAGCCATTAAAATACCGGATACCATCTCCGCAGTGATGATCCCTTTCAGATCGGCCTGGGATAGTGCTTCATCCCGGGCTGATTCCAGTTCGCTGAGACCCTTTTCCAGTTCAGCTCGACCATTGATCAACTGCATCTCCGCTTTGGTAATCTCGATGGCAAATGTGATCTTGCCGGCTTCAATCTCCCGGTAGGCTGCAGTGGCTTCCGCCAGACCGGCCTCCAACTGGGGTTTCATGGCTTGGATGGTCAAGAGTTGTACAGTTACACTCTGCAGTTCTGTATCGATGGCTGCCAGTCGGGTAATGGCTCCCCCGGCCGCCTCTTGCAGTTGCGCCATCTCCTGCTGAGTCAATCCCTGCAGTTCCTCCGGTAGATAGGGAGCCAGCTGTTCCATGGCTTCATCATATTGTTCCGGAGGGACAGCTGCAATCCCATCCGGGAAGAGCAGTTCAATCAGTGGATACATCTGCACCAGTTCCGGATACTGATCCGCCAGCTGGGACAGCATGGCTTTTTCCTGCTCCAAGGCTGCTTTGCGAGTTGTCAATATGGTTTCTTCACTCAGCAGTGCATTGAGTTGGGCAATGGTACTGTCTAGACGGGCACTGGCATCGGCCAGCTGGTCTTTTTGGATGCCGGATTCATTTTGCAGTTGGCTCAGTGCTTTCTGAAGCTGGGTCTGAGCCGACAGAAGCTGGTCCCGTGTATCGTCAAGCTTCCGGTTCAGTTCGGCCAAAACCTGACGGTTCAGTGCAGCGATCTTTTCAGTATTCAATTCCACCCGAAGCTGTTTTTGCAGCAGCCCCGATGCTGTCACTGAAGCTACCCCATCGATCCGTTCAAAGCGGGGCAGCACAATTTCATTGACGAATTCACTCAATTCCTCGATTTCTTTCCCATCCATATCCACCGTCGCAACCATAATGGGCATCATCTCTGGATTGATCCGCATCAAGATCGGTTTGCTGATTGTATTGTCCAGACGAGATGACAGCATATCCACAGTATTGGATAGCTCGATCATGGCACTGTCCATATTGGTGGTTTGGACAAACTCCAAAATGATCATGCTGGAGTTTTCCCGGGATACAGACTGAATATTTTTGAGTCCTCCTGCAGTCCCCAGCGCGGCCTCCAGCGGACGGGTAACCACAGTTTCCACCTGTTCAGGGCTAGCTCCCGGATATGTGGTCATGACAACAATGTATGGAAGTTCCAGATTGGGCAGTAGGTCTGTGGACATTCCGGTAAAGGATACGATTCCCAGCACGACCAACAGGCAGACACCCACAAAAACGGTATAGGGTCTTCGTACGCTGAATTGTGAAAACATCGCTTTTCCTCCTGCTTGTGTGAGTTCATGTTCGAGATCAGACACTCTGATCCACGCTTCATGGTTTGGATTTGTTTTAGTATACAGGTCGAATATGAACTCACTATGAACAAACTCGAAAGACATTTCGCAATAAGGGGTCAATGGATAAGAGAACAGGGACGGTAGTGGTTAGTTCCCTGCAACGAAAAGGTTTTCCTGCTGACGACAAATATGGGAAAACCAAACCGGCCCATAGGGCCGGTGGAAGATGATCACCAATTGGAGATTCCAAAGAGTCAGTCCGCTTTGGCCAGTTCGTACATAGCCCGGGCCGTGATTTTGGTATTCAGCAACAGATTGTCGATACGAATAAACTCATTTTCTTTATGGGCAACATCCGGCTCTCCGGGAATACCCGGTCCGAACGCTACTGAATTGGGCATGGTCCGTGCATACGTACCTCCGCCAATGGCAATCAGACGGGTCTTATCGCCGGTCATTTCCTCATAGACCTTGGAAAGAGACTGGATGAGAAAATGGTCCGCCGGCACATGGTGAGGTTTGCTGTCTGACAGATTCTCCAGAGAGATCCCTGTCCCTTCCAAGTTTTCACGAATCCCTGCCACCACTTCATCCCCCGTATTGGCCACCGGATAGCGGATGTTCACACGGATATCCGCTTTCTCCTCATCCATCCGGGCAACTCCCACATTGAAAATCAATAGGCCGGATAGTTCATCGGAGAAACCTACCCCGATGGATTGCCCGTTGTATTCCATGCCAATGCGGGTTACATACTCATGAATAAAGCGAGCCTGGTCATTTTTCCCCAGAGGCAGTGTATTTAAGAACACCATCATCTGGGAGATGGCATTTTTCCCCTGTTCCGGTGTGCTGCCGTGGGCAGCCACCCCGGTGGAATGGATCAGTATCCCTTCGTCGGTTTCTTCCATCCTCATGGCAAATCTTTGAATGTTGACCATGCGTGAAAGGGCCTCTTCCACGGCTTGCTTACCGGAATGGCTAGCTTTCAACAGGGCTTCGCAGTGGTCCGGCACCGAATTGGCCACAGTCCCTCCCTGCAGTTTCAGGACAGTTACTTCACCTTCTTCACCCGGCTGAAATGATTTGCGCAGATTAAATGTCATGATCCCTTTTTCTGTATTGATGATGGGATAGTCCGCATCGGGCGCAAATCCGCAGTAGGGCAGTTCTTCCGTTTCTTTATATCGTTTCATGCATTTCATGCCGGATTCTTCATTGGCACCCACAATAACCCGGACCCGCCGCTTCAACGGAGCGTCCACATCGGCCAGCGCTTTGAGGGCATAGACTGCCGCCACGGCCGGACCTTTGTTGTCCACAGCGCCTCGTCCGTAGATTTTCCCATCATGGATCTCACCGCCGTAGGGCGGGTACTGCCATCCGTCCCCTTCCGGTACAATATCCACATGGACCAAAACAGCCACCATTTCTTTTCCTTCACCGTACTCCATGAACCCGGCATAGCCGTCTAAGTCTTTCACGGTAAAACCCATCTTTCGTCCCAGTTCCAGGGTATATTCCAGAGATTTGGCCACTTCGTCGCCAAAGGGTTTCCCCGGTCCCGACTCAGGAGCCTCCAGACTCCGGAAACGGATCAGTTCCTGAGTCGATCGAATGATATCGTCCTTCATTTCTTCCACACGTTGATCCAGCAGTGTTACATCCATGGTTCATCCACCTGTCCTTTCATTGATCCTATTCACCATTACTTCAATATATTCTCTCATCATCAGGGAAGCATGACCCCTGTATCGCTTCCAGCCGGCACTCGGTACAATTTCCAGTCATTGTGCTGCTGGAAGTAAATCCCGCTGTCCAGCAGATACGCTTTCCACACCGGGTCAGAAACCACGACCATGGTGCCGCCTCCCCAGTTGGCCGCATGAAGCTTCAAATCATCCGTTGCGTGAGTATAGTAAACCTCTTCATTCTTAACCTGGAATGAGTTCCCGTACAGGTCCAGAGTCAGACCCCATTCATCACCGGTGGTCAGGTTCCTTTGGACAACCCGGTTGTCATGGGCATAGTAGAGATAATCTCCTTCCACTATGGGCCAGAAGCCGTCCGCCAATTCTTCCCGGCTGCTGCCATCCAGCCGCATGCGGTAGAGCGTTCCGTTCATCCCGGTGGAGTAGTAGACATCGTTGCCGACCACACACATCCCGCCGGCTGGCGCATCCGTGCTGATCTGCAGAGGAGCTCCCTCAGAAAAGGGTATTCTCAATATACTCTGGTCCGGTTCACCTTCCTGCAGCTGTGCGACAAAATAGTAACCATCCAGGTAGGTCAGAAATCTCAGTTTGTACGGAGAAGGAGCTGCAAAAACCACTTCTCTCTCTGTTCCGTCCGGCTTAATCCGTACCAGGCCGGCATCGCACACATAGCAGATCCAGTCGCCCACCTTGTTGAAGGATACCGCTCTGGTATCATTGGAAATCACGGACGGATCCGTCCCGTCAATCCGCACTTTCGATACTTCCTCGTACGGAAAATGACTGTAGTAGATCCACCCATCGGCTTCCAGTACCAGTGCGTCATACAGGCCGATCTGATTACCGCGGCCGGACGGCGGTGTTTCGGGAGGATCCTCATCGGTTCCGTTTCCGTTGGGATCCGGATCGTCATCCGGTTCTGTCTCGTCCGTGCAGCCGCCTACAGCCATAACTGCCAGCAGACACAATACCAGTAAACATATCCAAAGGGTCCGGGTCAAACGTGTACTTTTCTTGGCCACTGTGGCACCCCCTCTTTCCAATACAATCTCTGATTGTCAATATTCTCCATACTTGTACACCTTCGAGTTTTGCTTTGGTTTTCCTGCTGCCAACAGCGTCATCTGCGTGAAATAGTCAACAGAACTGTGCTTGAGTCATTCATATTCGACCGATAATCAACCTCATACTGACAAAAAGCAGTGCCAGTCCCACAATTCTCTGAAGTCCGATATCCACCGGGTTGACCCCCAAGAGTCCATAGGCATCAATGATGGTGGCCATCAGCATCTGCCCCGCCAGCACTGTAATCATGCCCACACCGCTGCCCACCTGAGGGATGACAACAATCATCGTGGTTACCACAAAAATTCCGATCAACCCGCCGGTAAAAAGGTACCAGGGAGCCCCCCGGGCAGCCGCCAGATCCCCATTTCCGATAAACACGACGATCAATACCAGGGCTGCCAATCCCACCATAAATGAAACCAGAGCACTTTCCAGAATTCCCACGCGCCTGCCCAGCCTGGCATTGATCAATGGTTGAATACTCATCAAAACTCCAGCGAAAAACGCCAGACTCAGAGCTGTTATGCTGTTCACTATCCATTCCTCCGTTTCACCCATCCTCCGCACCATGGCGAAAGACCACTACTGCAGCAAGATCAGATGCTGCCGACCATCAGACTCATGCTAATAAAAAGCAGAATCAGTCCCACAATACGGTTTGGACGAATGGGAATCTTGTTCACGCCCAACCATCCATTGGCATCGATCAGGGTCGCCATCAGCATCTGTCCGGTCAGAATGGTAATCATCCCCACCCCGCTCCCCACCTGGGGGATAACCACAATCATTGTGGTCACGGCCACCACACCCATCAGTCCACCGGTCAGAAGATAGGCCGGTGTACCTCGTATGGCCTTCAGATCCCCTTTTCCTGCTGCAGCTACCAAAACACAGAGGCCAATGCCTCCGACAAGAAAAGAAATCAATGCTCCTTCGAAAACGCCGGTTCTCTGCCCCAATGCTGCATTCACTGCAGGCTGGATGCTCATGAGAATTCCGGCTGTAAACGCCATACCCAAAGCCAGCATTCGGTTCATGGGATCTTCTCCTTCCTGTTTCATCTCACAAAAAAAGGGGCGGCAGGCCGCCCGCTTATCCTTCTGCCAGGATCTCTTTTAAACGCTGGGCATAAGCTGCGCTGTGCGGATCGCCTGTAACCAGTTCAATCTGTTCAGGGGACTGGATTCCGATTCCGATTTCAACCGCCCGCGCAATCTGTTCCTGGTCAAAAATGCGTCGATTCATGATGTCGGGATTGCTGCCCAGTTCCTTGAGTATGGCAACTCCTACGGCATCCACAGCAATTCGGTCAGTTCCAGCTACCATAACATTGCCTTCTTTCACCTCACCGCGGTCCGGTCCTCCGTCCACAAAAGCATCCACGCCATCCAGTACAATCAGGGACGGATGATACGCCTGATTCAACTCTGCGATCATCTTTCTTTGGTGAGGCGATGCATGCAGTTCATCCATATATGAATAACCGCGGATGGGGACCACACCCACCGAGAGCTTCAGCGACATGGTAAACACACCGCCGTGCCGGTGGGTTTTTACGCATGCTGTAGATACCACACAGTCTGCTTCCAGAATGGGCCGCGCCACCCGAAATCCTTCCCGCCAGTGGCTGAACTCCGGTTGCACCAAGACCCAGTCCTCCGGTCCCAGATGATCAAAATTTATGATCTTGACCCCCAGTTCTTCCGCCATCTGATCCACTTTTTTTTCTTGGATGACTCGCTCGGTTAAATGATAGCTTCTCTCTCCGATGGTCACACTGGCCGCGTTTCGTTTTTGGATCTCCAGAATCAGCTGCCGCAGTGTATCGTTGTGGGTGGATCCCGGAGTTGGATCCGCTGTATTGAAATTGGGTTTAATCAGCACCTGCCGATTCTCAAAAAAGTCAGGCTGCAGAAGCTGAATTGCCTGGGTCACACCGTCTGCCCGATTCCGTGTTCTGACCAGACTGACTTGGGTCTTTTCCATAGAATACCCCTCCTAGTGCTGTCTTGTTGAATGTAATACGCCGCTGCTCGGATCTTTTCCTGCCTCCAAACTGGAATGAGGTAACCCATACCCATAAAAGAAAGGACTTCCGCAGAAGTCCTTCAGGATGCTATTCGTCTCGTGTAATCACCGCAATCTTGTCTTCAAAATCGTACCGACGCAGGCCGCGGCTGTCCACCTGGTACGGGTGTCCTCCTGCTTTGACTTTCTGCAAAGCAGCAGCCGCCTTGACCAGTTCACCGGGATCGATAATCGGTTCGTTATGGGCCGGATACACATACTGCAGGTCTGGAGCCAACTCCGCCAGTTTGGTCATGGTCACCACATAATCATCCAGATTGGAGTTGGGCAAATAGACATACATAGGTGCTGGATAGTAGACATCTCCGGTAAAGAGAATTTTGTTTTTCCGATCCAAAAGCACCACGCTGTCGGGAGAATGGCCGGGAGCATGAATCACTTCCAGTTTCCGGTCCCCCAGATCTACAACATCCCCGTCGTGGAGCAGACGGGTCGGTTCTTTGGGGTGGATGACATAGTTGGTGGGATCAAAGCCTTCCGGCCAGGGCATCCAGACGGAATCACCTTCGATATTGCGCAAAAGGCGCGGATGGTCGGCTCCGCTTTTCATCGCAGCCAATGCATCCGGATGGTCAAATACGGCGACAGAATCAAAGCGGGCATTGTCGCCAATATGGTCAAAATGGGTATGGGTATTGACCACTTCTACATTCTTGTCCGTCAGCTCATCCGTGACCGTTCGGATATTGCCCATGCCCATTCCGGTGTCTATCAGAATCGCTTTGTCCTGGCCGATGACCAGAAAAGAAATGACTTCCTGGAACTGGCCCGGTTCATAAATGGCAAATACATCATGCGGCAGTTTGTATACTTCGTACCATTGATTTTTCACAGGTACCTTTTCCAGGGTCGCATACACCGGCCGCGGCAGCGATGAATACCATCCCTTGGGCTGCACGGCATTTTCCAGTTTCTTATTCTCACTCATCCTTTTGCCTCCTTATTGCGCTTCATTTTAGTATATTTATGCAGTAAATACCCTTCTATTCGCTTCTCACATGCTTTTTCCTGCATATCTTTTCATCAGTTTATATTTCTTTTCCCTCACACTTTCTCTTCCCCCTGCTCTGCCGAAGGACACAGGCTCCGAAGCGGGCAGTCTGTACAGCGCGGTCGTCCGGCCACACAGATTTCCCGACCGTGGGCAATCAGAAGATGGTTGATAACCGCCCAGTCTTTTTTCGGTATCGCAGCCATCAGGTCTCTTTCGATGGCCTGGACATTTTGAGCGCTGCTCCAGCCCAGACGCCGGGCCAGGCGGGCCACATGGGTATCCACCACCACCCCGTCCACCTGATCAAACACTTCCTGCAGCACGCACAGCGCCGTTTTTCTTCCCACCCCGGGTAAAGAAAGAAGCTTCGAAAGCTCGGAGGGTACCTGTCCCCCATACTGATTTACCAGCACTTCACCCATCCGTTTGAGATTTCTCGCTTTGCTCCGGTACAGCCCCAGGGATTTCAGAAGATCTTCCAGATCTTCCTGACGGGCTGCCGAAAGTGCAGCCGCATCGCTGTATCCAGCAAACAGGGAGGGAGTCACCTGATTGACCCGTTCGTCCCGACACTGGGCAGATAGAATAACTGCCATCAGTGCCTGCAGCGGAGTGGAAAAGTCCAGACTGCAGCGGGCATTTGGGTATGTGTCTTTTAAAATAGATAGGATGGTTTCAACCATTCAAATCCTCCCTTTCCAAACTAGTCAGTGCCCGTTGGATCTCCAACCTAACCTGACGGTCACTTTCATACTCTTTGACAGCTTTCAGCCAACGGGCAGCATCCGGGTGAGGATTCTGCCCCAAAGCCCAGGCCGCGTGCCCGCGAATCACAGGGCGTGAATCGGAAAGCATGGCGGCCATTTTAACACCGTCTTCTGGGTTCTTTCGGTTTCCCAGTACCAGCAGTGCGTTGCGCTGCAAAACAGTGCGGCCCCGCCAGAACAGAGCCGTATTCTCCATGGCCTTTCGGTACCCGGACGCATCCCACTCAAGAATCACCTCAATCTCGGGAAGCATGACACAATCCCGGGAAGGATTCCACATGGATGGAGCACACCCTTTCACTGCTGCATTGTATGGACAGACCGACTGACAGCGGTCGCAGCCCCATAGGTCCTCCCGGATGTATCGTCGGTAGACAGAATCAATCCATCCCCTCTTTTGAGTTATGTAGCTGAGGCATCGTTCCACCCGCACCACACCGGGCGCTTCTAGAGCCCCAGTCGGACAGGCTTTTAGACAGGCGGAGCAGTCCCCGCAGCCCGAACCATAGTCAAAATGAATATTTTCGTCTGGAGGAATGGGTGCTGTCGTGATCAGGGCGCCCAGAACCCAGTAGGAACCCCGCTCAGGATCAATGAGACTGCAGTTTTTACCGACAAAGCCCAGTCCTGCCCGCTGGGCCGCCGCCCTCTCCAGCAGAGGACCTGTATCGACATTGATCCAGTGTTTAGCCTCCGGCATCCGGGATTGGATCAGATCAGCAAGGCGTTGAAGGGTGCTGAAAAGCACTTTGTGATAGTCCGTCACTTGTGCGTACCGGGCCAGGCGATTATCCTGGGGGATTTCATCGGGAAGACGATAGCATGCACCTACGCAGACGATTGATTTCGCTCCCGGCAGTATTTTCTCCGGATGGGTGCGCAATAAAATATCTCCAGCAGCAGACAGAGTAATCTGACCTTCCTGCAGTCTTCGGGTCAATATCTCCTCTTCACGGGTAAAGGGTTGAATCCCGGCAAAACCAATCCGAGTCAACCCTGCCTCCTGTGCTTCCTGCCGCAGTTTTGTTTTCAGGTCCACGGTCACTGCTCCTTTCATTCATCCTGAACCCAGTCCGGGAAGCCACTGTCTGGTTCATTCTTTACACACGAATTCAAGCCAGTGAAAAACGAGTCAATTGATCCACCTCTTCAATCTCCTGTTTTAGAATCTCTTTTTCGCGTTCAACGAATGTTCCTTCATCAATCTTCTGCCACAAAAATGAGCTGAACTGCTGAATCACCATTCGATTTGCCGGACTGGCCGAACTGGAGGCTGTCTGGAGCAGTTTGATGGTTTCCTGCATAACCAGAAAATCTCCTCGCCCATACTGGATAATCGGCTGGCAGCTGTTCATCAACAGCAGGTCGAAATCCTCTGCCTCAATATATACCTTTCCGGAGCTCCTGCCATTTTCCCCGGCTTTACCCGAGAAGGAGTAAAACCCGGTGTGCAGCTCCGCCAAGTCTCGAAAAAGCACAGCCAGTATGCGAATACAGTGAATGGCCGTGTAGGGATCGTTGATCCCTGGGGAAAGAGCTTTTACGGCTACCTCCACCATTTTCTGGATGCTGTAGGCAAAGTCATTGATTTCCTGGCGGTGTTCTCCCATCACGATCGCCTCGGCCAGTTTCTTATGGATCGAGGCATGTTCCTCCTCCGACCATATATCCCCGCCGTGCCAGTACTCTCCGATGACTGTGTTTTGAGTGATGAACTGACCATGTACTTTTCTCAAAACGATTACCATATCTTTTTCACCGGCAGTATTCTGCAGATGAGGAATATCAATATCCTGGATGTATCCATCGTGGGTGCTGGTCCATGGATGGGTCTGCCAGTCCCCCTCCGGAAGAGATGCTGCCTGTTCGGCATCGCCAATCCGGCTGCGATAGCGATTAATTTCCCGCAGCGCATTCTTCTTCAGACGTTGGATCAAGGTGTCCGCTTGAATATGGGTGACCACGCTATTAATGAAGCGGAAGAAATAGACCAAAGCCGCCAGAATGTAGCCGATGCTGACCGTTGCCGACACCATCCGCTGCCCATCGGGGTAATTGCTCAAAAATAGCAGAACCACCATAACATACAGAAATCCACTGACAAAGACCCCAAAAGACTGGAGTGTTTCTTTTTGCAGCAGGAAGTTTCGAATCACCCGGGGTGAATACTGGGACGTATACATAGTCAGAACCACCATGGTTGTGGAAAAAGTGAATGTGGTGACGGTTATGAAGGCGGTTCCCACCATGGTGAGAATGGTCCGCCCCAGATCGATATTGGTGGTGAGCACGCCAGGTATCAAGCCCTGCCCCCAAGGCAGTAGATCCATATCGTATCCAATGCAGACAACCGCAATCAGCACCGCCTGGATGCTGTACAGCACCGGATAGAACCATACTTTTTCTTTTATTCTCTGCAAAACAATCATCAGGCGCCTCATCATTTCACCTTCTTCCGAACGTCTTCTGAAGAAAAAGGAATCTCGATCTGGCGTCCGTGCTGATACCCGATCTCAAAGATCTCTTCATTATGGCCGGAGTCCAGTATGTGGTATTGGGACAGTCCTTCTACTCGGATCAAAAGATCTGCCGCTTCTTTCTCGCTGTCCTGCATGCTGATGCTCATCTGAAAAGTACGCATGGCAATGTCAGCCAGCCCATTGATCTCCGACAGCTCCTCCACCGGCTGGATATCCACAGCGACAATTCGCTGGCAGATGGCAGTCAGCGGGGATACGGGAACATTGTCCAGCAGACCTCCATCTACAAAGAGCTGATTGTGGATACGGACCGGCGAAAACAGAATGGGAATGGAGGAAGATGCCTGGACCGCTTTCGCCACATTCCCGGAATTCAGGTATTCCACCCGGCCGGTATTCAAATTGGCAGCCGCTAGAAAAAGGGGATGAGGCAGATCCTCGAAATCGGCATGATCCAGCAACCGATCCACTTTTTCCTGCAAATTGTCCAAATTGGCCAACCCTTGATGCGGCAGGCTGAGCCGGGCTGCATCGCTAATGGATAGATCTTTCATCATCTCCATAATATCTTCCGGCTTCTTTTCTGCCGCCATGAGAGCGGCTACAATGGATCCGGCGCTGGTTCCTGAAAATGCATCAAAATGCAAACCTCTTTCCTCCAAAGCCTTTACCACACCCAAATGGGCAAATCCGCGCATTCCACCACCGCCGAAAGCAATACCGAACTGTTTCATGTTCAAAGCCTCCTTGAAACGCTCTTTTGCCTTCCGTGTCACTACGAATTCGTCGATTATCCATCGTGAGAAGGGAGATCCGTATACAGGATGGAATAATGAATATACAATCATTAGTAGACATTCCCGCTTGCCTCGAGAAATTCCTGTTGCTTGTCCTCAACCCAACCGGAATCTTCTGATCCGTTCACTGGAGATTTTTTCTGAATCGGAGGTTGCATGATGACGACCGAACAAATGACCATTTTCTCTCTGCTCATTCTTGTGCTCGTGTTTTTCATTTGGGGTCGCTGGCGATATGATGTGGTGGCCGTAGGGGCACTCTTGCTGGCGGTATTTACCGGACTGGTCCCGGCTGACCAGGCTTTTTCAGGATTTGGCCATCCGGCTGTCATTACGGTTGCCGCCGTTCTGATGGTAAGCCAGGGACTGATGAATGCCGGCCTGGTGGATCGGCTCACCCGCATCGTCTCTCGAGCAGGCGATCATATAGTACTTCAGATGGTGGCCTTGGTGGGGTTAGTAACTATGGCTTCCAGTTTGATGAATAATGTAGGGGCTCTGGCACTCTTGATGCCGGTGGCCATCCGACTGGCCAGAAAACAGGAGCGCTCTCCGTCCGTCTACCTCATGCCGCTGGCGTTTGGCTCCCTCCTGGGCGGCATGAGCACCCAGATTGGTACACCGCCCAACATTATCGTTTCTTTGATTCGTGCCAATCATAACGGAGGTACTGCATTTCGCATGTTTGACTTCTTACCGGTAGGAGGGGTGGTCGCTGTAGCCGGTGTCGTTTTCATCATACTGATCGGATGGAGGTTCATTCCCTACCGCAAAGGGCAGGCTTCCCGGGAAGACTTTTTCCATATTGATGATTACATTAGTGAAGTTCTAATCCCGAATGAAACCGATTTGATCGGCCTTTCCATCTCCGAGCTAGAAGAAAAGTCGGACGGTGAATGGTTGGTGGTGGCCCACTACCGCAATGGACAAAAGCTGGCAGCTCCCTCATCGGGTCGTCTCCTTGAGGGCGGAGACAGCATTCTGGTTCGGTCCAGTGCCGAAAAACTCAATGAGATGGTGGATGAATACCACCTGAAGATAGCCGAAGAAGGAAATTTTGATGAGTCAGTACTGCAATCAGAAGATATGGATGTGGTGGAAGCAACCATCAAACTGCAGTCCCCATTAATCCATCGAACGGTTCGATCGGTTCGCCTTCGTACGCTGTACAACATCAATCTGCTGGCTCTTTCCCGTTCAGGCAGCCGCATCGCGGTCACACTGGATCAGGTTCCGCTGAAAGTGGGAGATGTGCTTCTATTGCAGGGAAGCATGGATACCATGAATACAGTTCTTCCGCTGCTGGGCCTTCTGCCGCTGGCAGAACGAAAAATCCGAATTGGACAGCCGCAGAAAGCCGCTTTCGGACTGTTCATATTTATGCTGGCCATCGCTGCTTCTGCCGCAGGATGGATTCCTGTTCAGGTCTCCTTTGTCGCAGCTGCTTGTGTCATGGTGCTTTTGGGTTTTTTGCCCGTTTCGGAAATATACAGCAGCGTGGATTGGCCCGTGATCGTTCTTTTGGGGGCCATTCTGCCGGTTTCTACCGCTCTGGAAACTACAGGAGGAGCCCATTTGCTAGCCAATGCTTTGCTCTCGTTTTCTGGAGTCATGGCACCGGCATCGATCCTGGGAGTAATCCTAATTGCCACAATGCTTCTGTCCAATGTGGTTAACAATGCAGCAGCTGCATTGTTGATGGCTCCGCTGGCGATCAGCGTGGCCCAGGGAATTCAGGTCAATGTAGATCCATTTCTGATGGCTGTAGCCATTGGCGCGTCCAGTGCATTTTTAACTCCCATCGGGCACCAATCCAATACTCTGGTTCTGGGTCCCGGAGGCTATCGCTTTACGGATTACTGGAAACTGGGGCTTCCGTTAAGCATTTTGATTGTTCTATTGACGGTACCGTTGATCCTTCGTATCTGGCCTCTTTGAGATCAATTTCGATCCGGACAGCATTCAGGGGGACTGCACGCTGCAGTCCCCCTGAATGCTGTTATTGTACAACTTTGTACGATCTTATTCTGCAAAATCCATGACAGTGCCCATAAACACCGGCAATCCGGTTTCGTTTTCCACAATGGCATAGACAAATGGACGGTCCAATCGAACCACATGGGTTTCCGTATAAGACTCGTCCCTCATTTCCACTTTGGTGACCGCTCCGGCTCGAGTTCCTCGTTCATCCACGGCTATGAATGTTTTGTGCAGCACATCTCCGATAAAGATATTCCCCCGGGATGAGCGGCCCAGGCGCAGAAAGTTTGCATCCAGTGGTGAAAAAGCGATATCCATGCCCATGTCTTTCAATGGATCATTCAATGATACTTCATAGGCATACGTGAATTTGGGCAGCCATGCTTCCACCGGTTCTTCTTTCCATTGGGATAACAGAGACTGCAGCGCCGGCCCATCCAGGCTGACTAAAAAATCGTGGGCAGTAACCCCCTCATCCGGCAAGAAGGCGGCAAATGAGTAGGTTCCATCCGCATAGGGCTTCATAAATCCGGTGTATCCGTCTCCAGCCAGATAGCGGGATTCTTCGGAGGCCATAAACTCCACATCGTACTCCACTCCGTCCGCACCCACAAACACGCCGTCGTGGATCTGTTCAGTCCGATAGATGGTCTCCCATTCGGCATCAAATACCAGAGCGTTGATCAGGTACATCACGGCATCATCCCGGATTTCCTCCAAAATGGAATCGATCATCCCGTCTGTTTTCTGTTCAACCCACCGGTTGATATCAGTGAGAGTCTGCTGATCGAAGGGAGCTTTGTAGGCTTGGGCCCGGTAATAGTCGGCGTTGATCTGAAGAAAATCCTCTTCCACCTGCAGACGGTTTTCATCGTCCCGGAACCAGATGGAATTGGCCATAGTCAGCATCGCTTTTTCCGAACTGGGCAGATTGCGAATATAGGATAGCAGGTACCGGTTGAGTTCTTCGATGGAAATGCTTCCGCCCAAGACATCTTCCATCTGCACCCGGGTACTGCCGTCGGCGCCGTTGGCTGTCATGGCCAGCGCCACCAGAACCGACAGAGGCGATACCAATGAGTTTTTGTCGCCACTGCTGGTTCGCTGCAGAAGATCGGCATAGAATCGGTAAAAATTTTCAGCTGCTGCCGGATCCATGTCTTTCCCCTCCACAGAACGGCTGGAATATCCCTCCGTCAGATCGGCCGCCTGTATCTCTGCCATTTTTGAACACCCGGCTGCACCGCCCAGCATCGCCATGATGAGCAGGAATCCCAGAAATCGTCGAACGGGACTGTTTCGAAGTTGAAGCATACGCATGTCTCACTACTCCTTTCGGTTATTTCCTATGCAATGCCTATCCCTCATTCTTTTCTAGCTGATACGTGCTCCAAAGGGGATCAAACTGAGCTGTGCCAGCTTCAAATGCTGAACAGCGAAGGGTATGCCCACCACAGTCACTGCACAGATGAGTGCCAGGGACAGATGAGCAAGACACAATTCCCAACCCAGAAACAGGATCCAGAGGATGTTTCCAATCAATCCGCCGGCTCCGAAATATCCCACTTGAATCGAACGCCCGAATGGTGCCAGAGTCAGGCTGGCAATTTTAAAACACTGCATACCGAATGGAATGCCCACAATGGTGATGCAGCAGATGATGCCGGCGATTGCCCACAGCAGCGCCCCCAGAAGCCCTCCCAAAATGATCCAGAACACATTCCCTACAATACTCATCCGAAACCTCCTCCAGGTTGCCTGCAGCCTCACCGGATCACCTACAGAATCTCTTCTTATCCGTAAGACGCAGGAAGATGTTGTTTTGTTCAAATATCTGCGGCATTCTTTTCTTTTAGTGATGGTCATAACGATCCAGTGCTGCCTGGAAAGGATTCCGGGCAGCACTGGCGGTCAGAAAATGCAACTCTATTAATACAGCATCCAATGTTTCCAGATGCGGCTATTCTATTCCACGGAAAACGGAATGGATTCCTCCAGCTCCCCATCGATGTAAAGATCAACACGATAATCTCCCACCGGCCAGCCATTGTCGGGGCGGGAAAGACTGAATACCACCGATGAATTGATTTCTTCGGCAGTTATTTCTGCTTCATCAATCAAATATTCCGGATCCAGGTCCAGATAGATCCAGCTGGCTTTCGCCACTGTGCCTTCCGGTGCATTTTCGAGACGTCCGACTGCATAGATCACCGGATCTCCTACAGCAAACACTTCCTGTACTGTAACAGCCGAGTTGGTGTCTTCGTCGACCTCAGATGCCATAACCATGTCCTGAAAATTGGCAGTGGTAACGCTGCCCGAACATCCGGATGCCATCATCGCGACGGCAACCAGCAGCAACAGCCATCCTGTATACTTGTGCGTTGTTTTCTTCATGATTTCATCTCCTCCTGGTATTTGAGTCAGTGTGTTAGTGCAGCCATGCATCACGGATGATCCTGTGAATCGATGTTCTTTGCGAAACACTTTTTTGGGTAATCGATAGCTTATCCTCCTTTCTGGGTATAGGGGAAAAAACTGATACTATCCCAAGAAAATGCGCCTTGCCCTGAGATATTCCAATTATCCCCTATTCTTCTACATGAAATCGGAATCCTTTTTTTGAGCTGTAAAATATGGCAAAAAAAGGGGGTATGTTCTACCCCCTACATTCCGTCACAGTCAATCCAGTGGACTTTGTTGATCAGATCCGGATCCATCCGTGCCGGCGCAGCCGGCTCTTCATCGGGATACCCCAACGGGGTTATGGCAACAATTTCCTGGATTTCGGTGAGACCCAGAATTTCTTTGATTTCATCTTCCGCTCGCAGCGGTCCGGTCATCCAGCAGGTTCCCAGTCCTTTGGCATAGGCTGCCAGGAGCAGATTCTGGAAAGAGGCCGAGACACTCTCCAAAGCCATTTTGTACACCGGCGGATTGGTCTCGCGATTCATTATTGCTGCAATGATCAAGGGAGCACCGCCCAGACTGCGTGCCCATTCGGCAAAATACTGCTGACGCTGGTTGCGCTCGTGAATAGGCGGCATGGATTCCTCCGTCAGCCGATTGTAAACCGCGGCTACTTTGGTTTTTGCCTCCCCACCCACCACACAGTATTCCCACTGCTGCTCGTTTCGTCCGGATGGGGCCCAATTGGCCGCCTCCAGCAATTCCTTCACCAGATCGCAAGATACTAGTTCATTCTTGTATTTGCGAATGGACCGCCTCTCCCGGATGGTTTTCATCAGATCCATCCCATCACCCCTTTTCCTTTGTTTCTGCTGAGATTCGTTGAAATCGACCCGGAATCCTTTTCATCTCGGCAGAAAAAAGGCAAGATCGGCACAAGCCTACTATGACCCACCTTTTTTACTTTTGCGGCGGCGGACACATTCTGTCAGTAAGTATTCTATTTGACCATTCACAGAGCGAAAATCCTCTTCCGCCCAGGCTGAAATTTCTCGCCAGAGTGATTTGGATAAACGCAAAGGTATTTGTTTTTTTTCGGTCCTGTCTTCCATGGGCAGAACCCCTTCTCTTTTAATAGATTGAACCACTGTTTACAATCGGCTGGGCATCCCGATTCCCGCATAGAACCACCAGCAGATTGGAGACCATGGCCGCTTTGCGTTCTTCATCGAGCTCCACAACCTGATTCTGGCTGAGTTTCTCCAAAGCCATCTCCACCATTCCCACAGCGCCTTCCACGATCATCTGCCGTGCGTCTATGATGGCTGACGCTTGCTGACGCTGGAGCATGGCAGCTGCAATCTCCTGGGCATACGCCAAATGAGTGATGCGGGCTTCCAATACTTCCAGACCGGCAATTTCTACTTTATCCTGTATCTCTTTTTTGATTTTTTCTGCAACTTCCATGCTGCTGCCCCGCAAAGACATCTCACTGTCATCGCCCGGGACATCGTAGGGATAGTTTCTGACAATGTTGCGCAGCGCTGAGTCACTTTGGATGGATAGGTATTCTTTATAATCATCCACATTGAAAACTGCTTTGGCTGTGTTCACGACTCTCCAAATAACGACGATGCCTATATTGATGGGATTTCCCAGCAAATCGTTGATTTTCTGTTTGTCATTGTTGAGGGTCATCGCTTTCAGTGAGATCCGACGGGATGGGGCTGGCTGGTTTTTCTCCCGGCTTCCCTTCTCTCCTGCTGCGGGTTGTGTCGGAGCAGAACTCCCTGTTGGAGCAACGGCGCTGGCCAGGGGATGCACATAGTAAAAACCCTCACGGCGCAGTGTCCCGAAGTACCGGCCAAACAATGTCAGGACCGCTGCTTCATTGGGTCGAATGATTTTTAACCCATTGAAGAGAATCGGGCCCAGTAAAAAAGAATACAAACCTCCCACAATAATCAAGATCGGTCCAATAATGCCCCCTTGATTCTCTACGATGCGGATTCCTTGAACAAACGCTGCCAAGCCGGCTATGATCAAAGCAATGTTCAGAATTAGAATCGGCATCCCGCTGACAGCACGGGCTGCTATCTCTTCATTGTGTACGGCCTGTACATCCTGCATTGTTGCCTGCGGCATCATCATCACCCCATGATATTATTTTGATATCACTTCAATATTACTTTTTTCGATCCCGATTGTCAAGAAAAAAGTCAAATTGTTTCAAAGCAGAAAAAAAAGAGCGGCCGCAGCCGCTCCATTCCAATTTGTTACTGCCGAATAACAACGCCGCCCTTCATGACGAATTTGACATCCTGAAGCACTTTAATGTCTTCCAACGGGTTCCCGTCGACAGCAACAATATCTGCATATTTACCACTGTCCACCGTACCCACCTGATCCTGCCAGCCCATTAGATCCGCCGCATTTTTTGTGGTGGTCAAGATGGCATCCATGGGCTTCATTCCCGCTTCTACCATCAGCTGCAGTTCAAATGCGTTTTTCCCATGGTAATTAAATGGTGTAGCTGCATCTGTTCCCATGGCAATCTTGACGCCGGCCTTGTAGGCATCCTTGAAGCTTTGAACGTGAGAACCCATAACCTGGCGGGTTTTACGCACACCGTATTCAGGAATGCCCCCTTCAATACCGTGTTCGGCAATATGATGGGGTGCACACAGGGTAGGAACCAGATAAGTTCCGTTTTCCAGCATCATGGCGATGGCTTCGTCATCCAGGAAGCATCCGTGTTCAATGGAGGTGATTCCTGCTCGAATCGCTTCTTTGATCCCTCGGGTACCCTGGGCATGGGCCGCCGAATTTTTGCCCAATTTTTTGGCTTCGTCAATGGCCGCTTTCATCTCTTCATACGACAGCTGCTGAGCTCCAGGCTCCGTCCCATCCGAAAGGACGCCCCCGGTGGCTGCCATCTTGATCAGATCCACCCCATATTTCAGATGTTTGCGAGCTGCTTTGCGCGCCTCATCGGGACTGTCTACGACAGCACGGATATCAGGATCCACAATCACTTCCGGAGCCAAATGAGAATCCCCATGTCCACCGGTAATGGATATGATGGGGCCGGAGACCTGCATTCGGGGGCCTTCATATAAGCCACCATCGATGGCTTTTTTCACCGCCAGGTCCACAAACCCGCTGGCACCGCAGTCTCGAATGGTGGTAAATCCTGCGTGTAGGTCAGCACGGGCATGCTTCAGTGCCAGCGCGCTTTGTGCAACATCAGATCTTTCAAATTTCTCAGTTCCGTGGCAGGCTCCCCGTTGCTGTTGATGTGTACATGGCAGTCAATCATCCCGGGCAGAACCGTTTTATCGGATAAATCCAAAACTTCCGCATCGTCCGGAATCGACACCTGACTGGCTGCTCCTACCGCCTTGATTTTGTCGTTCTCCAGCAAAATCACTGCTTTGTGAATCGGTTCTCCACCCTTGCCGTCAATCAGTACTCCACATTTGATTGCTTTCACAAAAAACCCCCCTGTCATTATGGTCGTGCCTGTGGTGCTGCAAAAACAAAACCTTTCGTCCCAAGGGACGGAAAATTCCCGCAATACCACCCGCATTGCCTACCGTGAGCCTGCTTTATCCGGCTGCATCGATTCAGCCTGCCCCCGGGTAACGGTTGGGCTCACCGCCAAGTCTACTTGCTGCGCTGCAACCCGGACCTCCTGGGTAAGATTCACCGGATGATCTGCACCGGTTTTCAGCGTACCCGGCTCTCTGCGGCAGAATCTGTTCGGTTACTCGTCCCGCTCATCGGCATTTTCTCGATATTTGAAGTTACTATATATCAAGTCCTGAAGTCTGTCAATACTACAATCAACATTTTTTATCGAACCCGGAAAACCTGCTTGCCAAAGAGTCCTTGCATGGAAAGGGCCAACCCGATGGTGATCAGGCTATCCATCCCATGGTGCAGGGCGGTTCCCAGTCCAGTAATATAGAAAGCCTGAGTCAGCGCAATTCCGGCTAGTCCCATGACCACGCCAGTCTCCACCAAAGCGTGGATTGGCAACAAGATGGCCAGAGTGCCTGGCAGACTGACTTTTCTTTGAATCAGTAAGGCTCCAATATATCCCCAGATGGCATGGGTGGCTGCCCGGGCGCCGATGACAGGTCCCAGTCGAATGAGAAGAGCAATCCGGATCCCAGTCCCACCATGACCGCCACCATGGGACTGATCAGCATAGCCATCATTACCGGCACATGGGGAGGCCAGTGTTGCCGGGGGTAAAATCGTCAATGCCCAAAACTCCTCCAAACGCCAGCGGTATCAGCAACGCCAGTGCTGTCAACAGTCCTCCAATAGCCAATTCTCTGCTTTTCATGATCCATGACCTCCAGTCATCACTCCAGCAATTTACAGCTGTCTTGTCAGGTGTAATGTGCTCATTGTACCGGAGATCCTTCTTCTTTGTCAAGTGGAGAACACAATATCCCGAAAGAATCCAGAGCCTCTTCGATTTGGTCCAAAATCTCTTGGTTGTCCGCCTCTACCGTATGAAAGTGGATTCCTTCTGTCCGATCGGAAGAGGCCCAGGTGCGCTGGTTTCAGCCATTTTACGAATAAACGCTTCCAGGTCCTTCCGGTTCGAATCATGAGCGGTGCCTTTATCTCTCCATACAGCTGGTGTTCTACCACCACATCAATATCACGCCACCCCGATCCAGGATCAGTGCCAACTCCGACTCAATGCCGCCGAAATTATGGCAGCAGGCAAACAAACGGGTGGACGCACGATTCGTTCGGACGGAGCAATGCATGCCCCTGGGGGAGGCGTGCGGCCTGTCCCTGAGCCCGGAGTACCGCCATATCCTGCACTGCACACGGCAGCTGGCCCGCACAGACGGGCAATTCTGTCCCGGTCAGAGGAGCATCGGAAGCAGTAAACTCAATATCTTCTCTCTGCGTGTATGGCTGTCCATGCTGCACCCCCATCTCTTTAGTCGTCTCCGAAACTAATGCCGAGCGGACTTGGCGAGCTCGCACCAGATCTGAGTCCTGAGGTACATTGCGAGCCTGGGTACCGCTTCATCCAGTGTGACGGATACAATATCCGGTGTCCGCAGAGATACCATACGTCCAAACTGTCCGCCCATCACCAGTTCCACTGCACCCACTCCATAGCGGGTGGCCAAAATCCGGTCATAAGGCGAGGGCGATCCGCCCCGCTGCAAATGACTTAACGCATCACCAGGTTTTCAATGCCCAATGCACGGCTGATTTCACTCGCACTTTTTACCCCGACCCGCCCAAACGGACTGGATCCGCTTTGTCCTCTTTCACCATGCGCTGCACCACCACATCTCCGCCCAGGGGCTTCGCCCCTTCGGCCACTACCACGATGCTGAAATGCTTGCCTCGGTCTCTTCGTTCCAGAATCTTTTCATATACAATATTGTATCATGGTAAACGGTATTTCGGGAATCAGGATCACATCGGCTCCTCCGGCCACGCCGGCTTCCAGCGCGATCCATCCGGCATAGCGGCCCATCACTTCCAGCACCATTACCCGATGGTGAGATTCTGCCGTTATTACGGTTGTAATGGCATCGGTGGCTGTGTTCATGGCCGTGTTGAAACCGAAAGTGACATCGGTGGCTGATAAGTCATTGTCAATGGTTTTGGGTACGCCTACCACGGGCAACCCTTTGCGGTGAAATTCATTGGCAATATGCAGGCTGCCGTCACCGCCGATGACTACCAGTGCATCAATGCCCAGTTCCCGGATATTCTCCGTGACTTCATCGGAACAGTCCCGATACGCTTCCTTACCGTCTTCCACAGTCATAAAATTGAACGGATTGTCCCGATTGGTTGTGCCCCAGAATGGTTCCCCCACGGGGAAGGATTCCGGATACATCCTGCACACTCAGTGCCCGACCGTTTTTTTCTACCAACCCTTTGAATCCGTCATGAAACCCAAATGTTTCCACTTTATGGCGGAGAATGGCCGTTTTGACCACTGCCCGGATGACTGCGTTCAATCCGGGCAGTCTCCTGTTTTCGTCCAGCAGCCCAATTCTTTTGATCTTCTTCATGCGAGCCCCTCCGTTCTTGTATCGAATTGCCAAGACTTTTCTCTATCATACCATGTTTCAACAGAGCTGTCAGTTCAGCTTCGGGGAAATACCTGCCGGATCATGGCGATCTCCTGTTTGTAGGTATCCACCCCGCCCGAGGAAGTCCTCCAGATTCACCGGAAGACCAGAATCCGGGGATCCACCAGAAAATTCTCCAAGGCTTTCCAGCCGATTTCACCACTGACCCAAATCCGCATGGCGATCCTTGTGACTGCCCAGAGGCTGTTTGCAGTCGTTGAAGTGAACCGCTTTCATCTTGTTTCACTTTACATGCTGCTCCAGGGCATCAGCACTCCGGAAGGATCTGTATGAATCGGGTACCCGGCAGCAAACATATGGCAGGTATCCAAACAGATCCCGACCCGGGCTGGGTCCTGGACCCCGTCCATAATCATGGCCAGCTCCTCAAACTGTCCGCCGATTTCACCGCCCATCCCGGACATAGTTTCCAAAAGGATCATCCCTTCTGATGATCTGGACAGGGCCTGATTCAATGCTGCTACAATCCGGGATACTCCTTCTTCAAGAGAGCTGGTCTTGCGGCTTCCCGGATGGATCACCAGATACGGCACATGGAGACTGCCAATCCGTTTCAGATCTTCCCCCAGCATCCGCACCGCCAGCTCCCAGACAGCCGGTTCCGGTGAAGCTGGATTCAATGTATACGGAGCATGGGCGACTAATGGCCCAAATCCATGCTCATGCATCAGGTCCCGGGCTTTGTTCGCGTCGTTTTGATCCAGAGCCTTGGCGGCTGCTCCCCGGGGATTGCGGGAGAAAAACTGGATGGTATCCGCTCCCAAAGTCAGCGCCTCCTGAACCATGGAGACCATGCCCTTGCTGACTGACAGATGGGCACCCACATAAAAGTGTTCCTTCGATTCAGAATTACTCAATATCTTTCCTCCTTCAGGCAGGGATGGCTCCATGCGCGAGCCCTGTCCATTGATTTATATATTCCACCAAGCCATGGATACCCTCTGCTATACTCTCAGAATACCCCGGAATCCCCGATCTGAAAAATAGGAGTCGGCGCCATTGTGGTAGATGAATACACTGTTAAAGCGGCGGTCCCCGAACAAAGCTCCGCCCAGACGGCGGATGCGGGCGGGTGTTTTCAGCCAGCTGGATGTATGCGTATCAAAAACACCCAATTTCTGCAGCTTCCGGTACTGGGCCGGGGTTACGATCTCAATACCCCATGCCGCTGCCTCTTCCTCAGCGCTGGTAGTCGGTGCATTCCTGCGCCGGGACTGACGCGCTTTTTGATCATAGCAGATATTCCTTCTTCCCGCCGGGGTTTCAGCTGCACAATCTGCCAACAGATATTGATCCTTTTTGGGATCGTAGTCGACGACATCCGGCTCGCCCCCGCTTCGTTCCATCCAGAGCAAAGAAAGCAGCGCTGAATCTTTTTGCATCAACTTCACGCGAATCGCCTCCCAGCGGATGGTGGGGTGACGCTTTCGATTCGTATCAAAACGCGCCTGAAGTGTCGTGAGGAGTTCGTTGCGGTCCTCGTCGGTTAATGAATACCCGTGGGGGACAAGAGCTCGTTCTTCCATCATTGTTCATCTCCTTATGAAACAATGTTTCTTTTTTTTCATTCGCCACGAGGGATGATAATTCTTGCTTTACCCGGGAAAAACGTGAAAAAGGGAGCGGTAGCGCTCCCCATCAATCAGATTTACTGTCTATCGATCGATTTCAATCCGGCATTTTTCTCCGTCCCACAAGGTCTCACAGACGCGGTAGGTACACTCGGGATCCAGCCCCTTCACCATGCCTTCCATGGGGTTGAGACAGTATAGGCTGCAGGGGCTGGGAACCCCCACCATTTTTGCCGCAGCACACAGGCGACAAGCTTTGTTTTCAGCGGCAAAACCATTATCCGTTACCTGAATGTCCCAGTGGGCACAATTGAATATGTCACTCAACCGCAGGAATACCTCCTCCGTGGTTTGAATTCCCATCCGCTGGGCCTGTTGTTTCCCCATGGCCATCTGTTCGCCTTTTTTCTTCGCTGTGACCGAATCCAGGATACCTTCCCGATTAAAACAGCGGATCGCATCCACCTGCACACCCACATACGCAGCTTCCATAGCCTGTATTCTCTTCTCTAAATTCATCCATCATAACCTCCTCTTTTTCGGTTGGGCTTTTTTACCCTTTCACCCTTATTAGAGAGGCTATTGCTTTTTTTGTGACATTAATTCAGGATATTTTCCCAATAATTTTTTTGTGGAAGAACTTTTCTGGATTCTTTGTACACATTGGCCCGCGCAACTAAGGTTCGCATCTTGCGGTACTCATCAGGCAGATCAATCTCCTCCACCAGATGTTTCATCCGGCACTGGCATGTCCCCTCCGGGTTGTGCAGACTGCATTCATCCTTCAAAAAATTTTTCAGCTTCCGCCTAGCCCGGGAAACCATCTGCCGTACTGCCGCCGGATCTTTATCCAGAATTTCTGCGATTTCATCGTAGGCCAGTTCCACCATATCCCGGAAAAAGTAAGCGATACGGGTTTCACAGTCCAGGCAGCGGGCGATTCCTGTCAGGCATCGGTCACACATGTGTCGGATCCACAGGTCCTTGTCCATATCGACCTCCACTGGAATTTCCAAAGGATCGCCGTGAAGGAACTGACGCAAAAACCGGGTCGTATACATCCTTTCTTTGGCTGCAAAGCGCATGGCCGAACGACAGGTGACCGAATAGATCCAGGTGGAGAGTTTGGCATCCCCCCGAAAACCCGGCAAGCCCTGAAATACCGCCATCCAGACTTCCTGGGCAGCATCCCGGGCGTCCTCTTCATTTTGGATCATTCTGCGGCAGATGGAAGTGACCATCGGCCCGTACTCACTGACAATCCGCTCAAATGGTACGGTTTTTCCTCTGCGCATCGTTTCCCAACTCCTTTTCCAGTTGCTATCTATCATTCGTATTCTGGCTCTTCGCTCAGAAACTCACCCGGATTACCATCACCGGGCATCCATAGAGCCCCAAACAACTTACGGCTCCATCTTTGGATAATGGGATGGGTCAATCTCGATTTCTGGATTTTTCACATCCAGAATGGCCGTCTGGCATTGTCCCCCCAGATGAAATGACACCTGAGCGGCCAGACTCTCCACCGCATCCGTAAGATCATCCAGCCTTTTCCCATCCACCATTTCCAGGCAGAGAAATGCATTTTGAGTATGTTCTGTCAGCATGGTCCGTACCGCCTCCCGCCAATTCAGGCAGCGGCAGACAGCTCCGGCATCATCTTTGTAGACCACTTCACCGGGGAATGGAGGTTCGCTGATCTCCGTTCCCAGGGTTACAAATGCTTCATCTCCGTGGGCCAGCGTCAATCTCAGGTCCCCTTCAAAGGTATCGATATCCTCACCACCGCACGGTAAGGCATACCACAGAGAAATCGCATTGTATAAATCCACCAAAGGATTGATGGGATTCAACGGGTTGCCCTTTTGTGCCCGTTTCAAGAGAGCCTCCACCGAAGAACGGGCTCCTTTTTTGGTTTTAAATTGTTGAAAGGCCTCTCGCCAGACCTGCACGACTTCGTTTTGACTGAATTCCGGATCCGGCAGGTACTTCATGGCCTCTATCTGCGCAGAGGCAATAATATTTGCATATTTTTCACGATCCGGATCGGTATTGTCCACACCCCGGCAGACCACCACCCCGATTCGGGCTTCAGGAAACAAGTCCCAGAACGGGTCTTCCACTCGAAATTTTTTCATCCGTTGACCTCCTCTTTTGCACCCAGTTGCCGATGGTAAAGGGCTTTGTTCACATACCCTCTATTTGGTTCCCCAAGGCAAAAAAAAATCCTGCTGCCTCATCCAAATGAAAACTCTTTGTTGATACCATGGGAAGTGGAACGGTGGTTCAAAAATATTGGACAAGTGGCTCTCCCTCGTCGGAACAATGGCTCATTTCGCTCCGGATTATTCAAACATAAGAGTCCAGAATGCTTGTGATGATTGGTAGCAATTGTTGACAAGAATTAATACCAAAGAATAGAAGGATATTGTTAATCTTGTTTTTTATATGTTGTATTTCTTGTTCGGGGGATAAAATAAAGCAACGGTCCATGCAAATAAATGGGCCTTTGCTTTATTGGTGGAGACGTGTCTGAGGCAAGCGCAGTCTGCGAACGCCGGTAGTAACACAGAAGGTGTTGTGAAAGGCGGCCATCATAATCGATACCATGATTCTTATGTGTGAATGTAAGGAACAGGGCGTTCCCTGGATCAAACTTTTATATAGATTTCGATATACCGAATGCAAATATTAAATACTGATTGACTTTTCGATATAAGTGTACTAAAGTAAGTTTTAGGATAAAGCGAGAGGATGTGCCGAAAATGATTTCGAGAGAACACTACATGTCAAAAATTCGTCCGTTTATGAATCAGCCTATTATCAAAGTATTAACAGGCATACGGCGTTCAGGAAAATCTGTCATGCTTGAACTTATTAAACAAGAGTTGATTCAGCAAGGGATAAATAATGAACGCTTCATATCTGTTAATCTTGAAAGTAAAAAGAATCCATTTGATATTACGATTGAAGGAATCTATGAACATGTAAAAAAAATAGCCTCTGAATCAAAACATAAAGTATATCTTTTTTTTGACGAGATACAGGAACTTGACGGTTGGGAAACGATGATTAACGCTATCATGATTGATTTTAATGCAGACATTTATATAACTGGATCCAATGCTAAATTACTATCGGGTGAGCTTGCAACCTACTTGGCTGGCAGATATGTAGAAGTGAAAATTTATCCTTTCTCATACAAGGAAATACTTGTTTTTTTCCCTCAAAAAACCAAGTCAGAGATATTTCAACAATATCTCGTCAGGGGTGGAATGCCATTTCTCTATCAGTTTCCAATTGATGATCGTAGTGCTATGCAGTATTTGAATGATATGAACGATTCAATCATATTGAAGGATATTGCGACTCGAAATAAGGTAAGGGACATTGAATTGTTGAAGAGAATTATTCAATTTTTTATTGCTAATATTGGCAATACATTTTCAGCCACTGGCATATCAAAGTATCTTAAGAATGAACTAAGAAGCGTTTCGACAGAAACTATCTATAATTATATAGACTATTGTATAGCTGCCTGTTTCTTACATTTGGTACAAAGAGAAGATCTGATTGGTAAAAAATTACTACAATTTCAGGAAAAAATTTATATAGCAGATCATGGAATTCGTGAAGCAGTGTTTGGAAATAATATGCGTGATATCAATCAAACCCTAGAAAATATCGTTTATATGGAATTGCTTGGTAGGGGTTATGATGTGAGAATAGGAAAAAATGCTAACAATGAAGTGGATTTTGTTGCATCAATCGGAAATTCAAGAATATACATCCAGGTCTCTTATTTGCTCGCTTCCGATGAAACGGTGGAAAGAGAGTTTTCTGTACTCGAATCGATACCAGATAACTATCCCAAATATGTTGTTTCGATGGATGATATCGATAGAGGTAGAAACGGGATAAAGCATATAAATATAAAGGAATTTTTATTGATGGAGCATTTTTAGAAACAAAAAAATAGTGGACTCTTATGCTTTTTCGGATTCGCAACTGATCTGCATATGAATACCTGACCACCCATTATGCAGCAGTCTCTCGTAAATAACCATCGAGAAATTCCTTGGGGCTTAAAGACCCCAACACGGTCGGATTCATTTCACACTGCAGCACCAGTTCATTCAGGGCCGATACCCACCGACCGGGGGCTGCGTTTTTGAAATACAGTCAGGGTGCCTGCCCCCAGACGGCAAAGAAGATCCTCGATCCGGTTCAGATCGCGGCCCACATGCTGAGGGCTATGGGCATCGGAACCGGTGGTTAACGGAATACCCATGTCGATGCAGACAGCGATCAGTGTTTCTTCCGGATAGACTTCCTGCACGGGTTTGTACCACCCATTGCTGTTGATCTCCACGCACAATTCGTTGTCCCGAATGGATTCCAGAGCCGGCTGGGCCAAAGAAATCCGATTCCGAACGGGTCTAAAGCCGAAGACTTTGATCAGATCCAGATGACCAATGATGTCAAACAAGCCGGATTGGGCTGCCTGTGCCACTGCTTCGTAATAGGCTTTGTACAGTTCATCCACGTCCCACCGGTGGTAGCCGTCCCGGTAATCCGGATGGTCAAAGGGCCACTCATCGACACTGTGCACCGATCCGATGGCGTAATCATACGGGAACGAAGACAGCAACCGACGGATTTCCGTTTCCCGTTCCGGGCGGTAATCCACTTCCACACCCTGCCGCACCTGCAGTGCCGGATAGTCGGCTGCAGTTTTTCGGATGACTGAAAGCTGAAAATGGTCGGCATATTCGTCATGATCCGCCAGCCCAATTTCCTGCAATCCGGCTTTTTCCGCTGCCTGAAATATATCCCGCAAATGATTCTGTGAATGCGTATACTCCAGATGCCCCAAAGCATGGACGTGGTAATCCACCCTCATCCTAATCTCCTCCCTTGCGGCGACGGGCCAACTCAGCATCCACATCCGCCAGTGTCAATCCTTTGCTGTGTAAAAGCACCAGACAGTGATACCAGAGGTCTGCCATCTCATATACCAGTTCCTGGGAATCTGAGTTTTTGGCAGCGATCATCACTTCCCCGCTTTCTTCTCCCACTTTCTTCAGAATCCTGTCCAGGCCGGCTGAAAACAATTGAGCTGTGTAGGATGAATCCGGTGAATCGGCTTTGCGCTGAGAAACAGTACGATCCAGCCGTGGCAGGAACCATCCACCGGGCCAGTCCCCAGGTTGGGGATCCCGGCTCCAGCCACAGCGGTAAAAACAGGTCCGCGCCCCGGTATGGCAGACAGGTCCTGCCGGATTCACCTGCAGCAGCAGGGTATCCGCGTCGCAGTCATAGTCAATGCGCAGCAGTTTCAACACATTGCCGGAAGTTTCTCCTTTCTTCCAGAGAGACTGCCGGCTGCGGCTGTAAAACCACGCTTCGCCATCCTGCATTGTCTTTTCCAGGGATTCTTCATTCATGTAGGCCAGCATCAGTACCTCCTGAGTCCGCGCATCCTGTACCACAGCCGGTACCAGCCCTTTTTCATCGTAGACAATATCTTTCATCCATGGGTTCACAGTCGCACAGGCACCCCTTCCTGCTGCAGATACTCTTTCACCTGCTGAATCCGGAAAGTCCCGAAATGGAACACTGAGGCTGCCAGGGCCGCATCGGCTTTCCCGGCAGTTAAGACATCCCGGAAATGAGCCAGAGCTCCAGCCCCTCCGGAGGCAATGACCGGAACCGATACAGCTTCTGCCACCCGGGCAGTCAGATCCAAAGCATACCCATCCTGGGTACCGTCCCGGTCCAGACTGGTCAGCAAGATTTCCCCGGCACCCCGATCCACGGCTTCTTTCACCCACGCCAGTACATCCCGCCCTGTTTTGTTTTTTCCGCCGTAGGTGAGGACCTGCCATCCATTCTCCCAGTGGCCGGCATCCACAGCCACCACTATGCATTGGCTGCCAAAGAGCCGAGCTCCCTCAGAGATCAGTTTGGGGTCATTGAAGGCTGCTGTGTTCAAAGAGATTTTATCTGCACCGGCTCGCAGCAACCGGGTCATATCGTCAACCGATGAGATACCTCCCCCTACAGTGAAAGGGATAAAGACCTTAGCAGCTGTCTTTTCAACGACGGATACCATGGTTTTTCTTCCTTCCCCGGAGGCGGTGATATCCAAAAACACCAACTCATCGGCTCCTTCCCGATCGTACAGTGCAGCCATTTCAGCCGGATCGCCGGCATCTGTCAAATTCACAAACTGCACCCCCTTGACCACCCGGCCGTCTTTTACATCCAGACAGGGAATAATTCGTTTGCTCAGCAAGCCCACTCACCTTCCTTTTCAGTCAGGATGGACCGAGCCTGCTGCAAGTCAATGTTTCGACTGTACAGAGCTTTGCCGATAATGATCCCCGAAAGGCCCACGGGTTCCAGCTCTTTTAATCGGTACAGATCCTGATACGATGACACCCCACCCGAGGCAATGATGGGAATTCCTGCTGCCAAAAGTTTTTCCAGGCCGACAAAATCGGACCCTGCAGCATGCCATCTTTGCTAATGTCGGTATAGATGATCTCCGTCACCCCGGCATCCACCATACGCTTTGCCACAGCCATCACCGTTTCTTCTGTATCTTCGTACCACCCACGAACAGCTACTTTCCCCTGGCGGGCATCAATGCCGGCCAGAATCTTCTCGGGATAGCGCTGAACCATTCGGGCCACCCACCGGGGATCCTGCAGAGCTCTTGTCCCCAGGACAACCCGGGATACACCAGCCTCCAGTGCTTCGTCAATATGCTGTTCTGTGCGGATTCCTCCGCCCAGTTGAATCGGGATGGAAACCACCTTGGCAATTTCCGCAATGCGGGCCAAATTGCATGGATAGCCGGCTCGGGCACCGTCCAGGTCCACCACATGGAGCCGTTCTGCCCCCTGCTTCTGCCAGTTCCTGGCGGCCTGAATCGGACTCTCAGCCACCTGCATTCCTCGCTGAAAGTCCCCCTGCTCCAACCGGACACATTGTCCCATACGAATATCCACTGCCGGATAAATGATCATGGTCCATCGCTCCCTTCGCAAAAGTTTTGAAGAATCTTCATTCCTGCTGAACTGCTTTTTTCCGGATGAAACTGCACCCCCGCCACCGCTCCGGACCGAACCATGGCACAGAACGGTTTCCCGTATTCTGACCAGGCTACCGTAAGAATATCCTGGCGCGGCTTCAGGATATAAGAGTGGACAAAATAGACAAATGGTTCTGGATCCAATCCCTGCAGAAGCGGATCGCTCCTAGCAGGGAGCAGCTGATTCCACCCCACGTGTGGCAGCTTCTGATCCGTCTGAAACCGTTCTACCCGTCCCGGTATCAGACCCAGCCCGGGGCTTTCACCGCCTTCATCGCCGATGTCGGCCAGAAGCTGCATCCCCAGGCAGATTCCCAGCAGCGGGCGCTGCCGGGCGGCATATTCCAACAAAGCATCCTGCAGGCCGGTGGTGCGAAGCCGGTATGATGCTTCCTGAAACGACCCTACCCCCGGGAGGATCACTCGATCCGCTCGGCGGATCGTATCCGGGTCCGCACTGATCCGGTACGATTCTCCCAAATACTTCAGTGCATTGGCCACGCTGTATAAGTTCCCCATGCCGTAATCCACGATGGTAATCATGTCAGCACTCCTTTGCTGGATGGTATCTTGTTATCCGATCCTTTTTGGCAGGCCATCCTCAGTGAACGGGCAAACGCTTTAAACACGGCTTCGATCTGATGGTGGGTATTTTTTCCGTACAGCAATTCCAGATGCAGAGTAATTCGAGCTTCCCGGACCAAGGCGGTAAAAAATTCCAGAACCAGCTCCGTATCAAACATCCCCACACGCTGGGATGAAAAAGTCATCCGCTCTTCAATCCACGGTCGTCCGCTAATATCCACCACACAGCGGGCCAAACTCTCGTCCATGGGAATCAACGCCATCCCATAACGCAGAATACCCGCTCTATCCCCCAGCGCTTCCAGCAGGCAGCGGCCCAGGACCAGACCGGTGTCTTCCACCAGGTGATGATCATCCACTTGCTGATCCCCGCAGGAGCGGATATAAAGATCCATTCCCCCGTGGACAGCTACCAGTTCCAGCATATGATCCAGAAAGCCGCATCCAGTATCCACATCGGCCTGACCGGATCCATCGATGTTCAGACGAACCTGAACCGATGTTTCCCGGGTCGTTCTAGACTGCTCAGAAATCCTCATGAATGGCACCTCCATTTGATGGGCTGCTGGCAAAGATGCGATCCAGCACTTCCAAAAAGAGATCGTTTTCACTGCGGCTGCCCACAGAAACCCGCAGGTGATTGTCCAGACCGGGCGTGTTCGAAAGATTGCGCAGCAGCACTCCCCGACGCCGGCATTCTGCCCAAACCCTGTCTGCCGATCCGGGCGGAGAGAAAAGGATGAAATTGGTTTCGGATGGGTACACCCGAAAACCAAACCGCTGCGCCAGAAAATGGGTTACCCGTTCCCGTTCTCGGTTTACCTCAGGCAGTGCATTTTTCCAAAAATCCGGAAAATACAGTGCTAGTCGGGCAGCCTGCAGGGAAATGCTGCTGACATTGTAGGGTGGTTTTACTCGATTCAGCGTCTGTGCCATGGATTCGCTCATCATCCCGTAACCCACCCGCAGACCAGCCATGCCCATCGCTTTGGAGAAGGTCCGAAGCAGGATCAAATGCGGATAGCGATCCATCCATGCCCGGTAATTTTGTCCTGTAAACTCACCGTAGGCTTCATCTATAATCACCGGATCTGATGTCTTGTCCAGGATCCTTCGAAGGGTTTCATCGTCAAAGCGACGACCCGTCGGATTGTTGGGCTGGCAGATCACCATGGGCCCTGGATATCGGCGCGCAGCCGCCAACATGGCCAAACCGTCCAGCGAGAAATCATCCTTGAGTGGTACTGGAACCGGTCTTGCCCCCGCCAGCTGGGCGCATTGATTGTACATGGAGAATGTGGGTATTGGAAAAATGAGATTCTTCTGTACGGCCAAAGACAGACAAATGATCTGTATCAATTCATCGGAGCCGCTTCCCACCACAATGTTTGCAGGCTGTAGCCCCCAGTACTCGGCCAGGTCTTTTTTCAGCAGGGTATCATCCGGATACCGCTGCAGCGGCATATGCCGTACCCAGTCAGCCAACCGGTTTTTTAGTTCAGGCGGCCAGTCCTGGCTGCGTTCATTGGCGTCCAGCCGCACCCCTGTGAACGGGGTTGGTGCTAAATCTTCAAAAACTGTTTCCTTGTGGATCATCGCTGTCATATTCATGGTGTTTTCCTCCGTATGGTTATGGATCGCTCGTGAGCCTGGAAATCTTCCCAGCGGGCAAATTGTGCAGTCGAATCGGCAATCGCCTGGAAACCTTTTTCAGTCAGTGCCGTCACATTGCTGGTTTTCATAAATGCAGCCACACCCAGAGCCGAATAGAAACGAGCCGTCCCTCCGGTAGGAAGAACATGATTGGGACCGGCTGTGTAATCTCCCGTGGGTTCCGGTGACCAGGATCCGACAAATATGGATCCGGCATGCCGTATTCGCCCCACCAACGACATAGCGTCCCGGGTCATAATTTCCATATGCTCCGGGGCAAAATGGTTGACAGCATCCATGGCTTCATCCAGATTCAGAGCCATCACCCATCGACTGTTTTCCATCGCCGCAGCAGCCGTATCTTTTCGGGGGAGATCGTCCAACTGATGAGACACGGCCTCTTTGACTGATTGAAGTAAATCAGCACTGGTGGATACCAACACCACCCCGGCCTGGGGATCATGTTCAGCTTGGGAAAGCAAGTCGGCGGCCACCCATTCGACCGGAGCCGTGTCATCCGCCACTATCATGATTTCACTGGGACCGGCCAACATATCAATATCCACCTGCCCGTACACTCTTTTCTTGGCCATGGTCACATACTGATTGCCGGGTCCGGTGATCTTATCCACCCGGGGAACCGTCTCAGTTCCGTAGGCCATGGCCGCTACGGCCTGGACACCGCCCATGGCAAAAACACGGTGCACACCGCACAGGTACGCGGCTGCCAGAACTCTGGGATCACACTTTCCATTGTCCCGGGGCGGAGTGGCCAGGATAATTTCGGGAACGCCGGCAATTACTGCCGGCAGCACATTCATCAGGACCGACGACGGATAGGGGGCTCGTCCTCCCGGAACATACACGCCCACCCTATCCAGAGGCTGATGGATTTGCCCCAGTATGGACCCGTCGGGCAAATAATCACTCCAGCTTTGGGGCCGCTGCTTTACATGAAAGCGAGTAATCCGGTCTGCCGCGGTTGTAAGAATGGCTTTTTCATGATCCGGAAGATCCGTCCAGGCTTTTTCCCAGACTGCCCGGGGGACCTCCAGATCCTTCAGGTCCACTCCATCAAATTGCAGGGTCAGACGACGTACGGCTGCGTCCTTTTCGGTGCGTACTGCACAAATCATGGCCTCTACCTGCTGTTCCACGATGGGATCCACATCCCAGCGAATGGGGGACATCGTCTCCATAAATTCACTCACACTCTGTATCATCCGGTACACACCTCCCAGCGGGATGGGGACATGGCGGCTGTTAGCTGGCGAACAGCATCGGCTTTCAGTCGGTAGCTGGCTCGGTTGGCAATCAGCCGTGCCGTAGATACCATGATCTCGTCCAGGACCACCAAATGATTGTCTGCCAGTGTACGGCCGGTAGATACAATATCCACAATGACATCAGCCAACCCGGCCGTGGGAGCCAACTCCACCGCTCCCCCCAACGGCACAATTTCAGCCAGGATTCCTTTTCGCTGCAGGTAGTCTCCGGTTATCTGCGGAAACTTGGTCGCCACCCGCACAGGGCGCCGCATCTGGATCAAACGGTCCAGTGTCTGCGGAAACGGTCCGGCCAGCACAAACCGGCAGCGGCCAAACTCCAGATCCAACAATTCATAGATATCCCGGCGGCTTTCCAAAAGGACATCTTTTCCGACGATGCCCATATCCGCAGCTCCATACTCTACATAGACCGGGACATCACCGGGCCGTACTGTAATTAACCTTAGACGGCGGTCTGGACTGTCAAACACCAGACTGCGGGAATCATCGCACACCATGGAACAGTCCAAACCGGCTTCTTCCAGCGCATTCAGCGCTTCTTGCAGCATTCGCCCTTTAGGCAAGGCAATGGTCATATCAGTCATTCAGAGCAGCTCCTTTCAGAAGATCTTCGTCAATCCATTGATCATTTTGTAGATAGCGCATTTTTTTGCATCCTTGACCCTGAGCAAACCGTCGGGCCTCTGCCTGAGACCGTCCGCTGATTTCCAAAAGTACCCGGTGCCCTTCCTGCCTTAGACGCCCGGCTTCACGGACTGCTTCGGCTTCGTCTCCTCGGGCTGGAATTACCAGTATTTCAGGTGGATGTTGATCGCCCCGATCCGGTATTACCGCCAGAAGCCTTTCCATGTGCACCGCAAAGCCGGTGGCGGTCAAATCCGCTCCGAACCGGTGAGCCAGTCGATCGTACCGGCCACCCCCCAAAACGGGGTGCCCCAGACCTTGGGTGTATCCTTCAAAGACTATTCCGGTATAGTAGTTCTGATCCCGGATCATACCCAGATCCAGATAAATATGGTGGTCCAGACCAGCTCCCTGCAAGTCTTGGAACACATGCTCCAAGGTATCCAGCGCTTGAAGGGCTGCCGTTCCTGGAGACGCCTTCCGAGCTTGATCCAAAATTTGAGGATGCCCGCTAAGATCCGGGAGCTGCTGCAAAAAGTTCTTTTGCGCTGAGTCTATTCTCAGTGATTCTACCCGATACCGGAAAGTGACCAGATCTTTTTGTCCCAGGGCCTCCTGGATGGCATCGGACTCTTTCCGGGGGATTTCCCAATACTCCAGCAAACCGGCTAAAAAACCACCGTGGCCCATACCGATACGGAATCGTTTCAGGCCGGCTGCGGCCAGGACCCGTACCGCCAGAGATACCACTTCCCCATCCGCCAGATCTCCATCCGCTCCCAGCATTTCGACACCGGTCTGGTGCATCTCTCGGGCCTGCTGTCCATCTCGTCGAAAGACACTGCCCCGATAAAAGACCCGCAGAGGAAAAATGTCGGTATTGTTCAATCCGGCTGCCCACTGGGCAATGGGTGTGGTCCAATCTGGACGCAGCACCCGAATCTGCCCCTGTGGATCCATCAGACGAAAGGCTGCCTGCTCTTCCCCGGTTTCGAATATGGCAGCGCTGTCCAAAATCGGTGTTTCAATTTCTCTGTACCCGTACTGTCGAAATACATCCACCATCAGCTGTTCATACACACGCATGGTTTCAGTCTCTGCCGTTGGTTGAAAGTATTTGTTTGTAGAATTCATCGCTCTCCCTCTTCCGCAAAAAAATACACCTCTCATCCCGAAAGGGACGAGAAGTGTGATCTTCCCGTGGTCCCACCCTTATTTAGCTGCACGAATGCAGCTCACTCAATATCAGGATACGGAGCAGACTGAACTGTTCTTATATCCCCTTCCCGGTAACGGTGGAAGAATCCGTCAGAGCCTACTTTGTTCATTTCGGTCTGCACTCGCGGGGGTGTTTCCCATCGGCCTCCGGTACCGGCTTTCACCTGACCCGGCTCGCTGCCCCTTCATCCGGAAGGTACTTATCCCGCTCATCGCTTTTGTGGGCGATATACAATTGTATCTATGGTACCACTGTGGGCAAGAGTCTGTCAATGGAATTTAGTATCTGTCTGCAACCACGCCTTACATGATTCCCAGATACTCCATTCTCTGTTGATCCGGGATACTCTCTGGCACACCTTCAAAAATGTCCTTGCATTAGACATTAGTAAAAATGACAATTTTTTTCATATATAGGATATATCATGCAGGAACTGGATACTATTGAGCAAATAGTATTTTGTGTACACATCGATTTACTGATCAACCACAAAAGAAGGAGGAGGATTAAGCTATCCCTGTTTCCGCTCCACATTATAGAAAGAAAGGGTGATGACATTGACAAAGAGTTCCCGCCGTCTGTTGATCGTTCTGTTAATTACGGCTTTGCTGGTTTTCCAAAGCGGCATCCTTCCCACGGCCATTGCTTGGGCTGAAGACGAAGTTTCAGTGGCTCCCATAGAGGCGGCAGCTGACCCCGAAACTGAAGTTCAAGATCCAGCAGAACCACCCAGCAGTGAACCTGCCCAGGATGAACCGGAGCCTGCAGATCCACCGATCAATGTCTTGGTTTCTCCGGTACACAACCTAACTCAGGATACATACTTCAACACCATCTCTGAAGCGTTGGCTGCGGCTTCCGAAGGGGATACCATTGAAGTCCTGCCAGGAACTTATGATGAATCGCTGGTGGTCAGCGTCGATAATCTGACTCTGCAGTCTTCCAATGGAGCCGCTGTTACGACCCTGACAGCAGATAGCACTCCCATTCTTTTAGTCAATACCGATTCCTTTCAGCTTGTTGGCTTTTCTTTTACCGAGAATGATACCGCCATCCGAGCTGAACCCCTCAATACTGGCACAGTGATTATAGAAAACTGTCGTTTTGACAGCACCATAATGTATTCTGCCGTGTTTGCAGAAGTAAGTGAAAGCACTGTTCAGCTGAGGGATAATGTAATGGATTCAAGCTGGCGTGGCTTCTATTTCGAAGAAGACATCGACCATTCCAGCATACTGATTGATGGAAACACCTTCTCTCAGATTAAAGAGCGAGGAGTCAATATAGCAAAAAATACCCAAACCACAACTTTAACGATTACAAACAACAGCATGAGCGGCGATCCCTTGCAAACAAATGCCTATGGTGTCTATACCTACAGCGGGGATGGCGATTTGGGTATCTACGATGATTCCATTGTGACCATTGCCGACAACAGCTTCACGGATTTTGTCGGTGAAAGTGCTGTCTATATCTATTATCTGGATATCGGCACGGAAGCCTCCATTGTCGACAATATATTTTCGAATTGCGATGCTTCCATCAACATCGATTATATCGGGTATCTGGAAACGGATACCGGATGCTCTGTCACAATATCTGGAAACACCATCAGCGATTGCGACTACGGTATCGACGCCTATTATATCTACTACAATTCTGTTCTTGATATTTATGGCAACACTCTAGAGAACACTTATAATGGGGTGTATATCGGCGAATTGTACGAATCATCTCAAGTATCTGTGAATGATAACAGTTTCAATGACTGCTATAACTCCATCTATTTATACTACCTGGAATCCGAAAGCACAGCCATCATCGAAAACAACGATATCTTTGATGCCTTTGTCGGTTTTGAGATCGACTACATTGGGTACGATGGGCCTGAAGATCCTTGCTATGCCTACATTCGCGACAATCTCTTTGAGAGAGTCAATTACGCCGTGGATGTGGATGAAATGTACTATGGATCGTTGCACATAACCGGTAATGAAATGATAAACTGTGGATACGCTGTCTATCTGGACGAACTGGCTTACGGCGGTGATGAAACCGATGTTCAGATTCTGAACAATATCGTAGACATTACAGAAGACGTGGATGACTACAGTCTTTCTTATGAATTCTCTAGTGCCGTTTTCATTGCTTACGCTGAACGTGTACTTCAGGTGAATAACAATTCTATCAGCGGAACACCCGCTCATCCATATAAATACGGCATTTATGTAGATGACAGCGGCAATTACGGGGAAGCCCCGGTATTGGTGTACATTATCGGCAATGATGTCTCCTACTGCGGAACCGGGATCATCATGGAAGATATTCCTTACTACATGGATGGTGAATTCGAAATTTCGGAGAACACCCTGTCCCATAACCATACCTACGGGATCTACATGCGGTATGTCGGTGCAGATGACACCATGCTGGATATCACGGACAACTACTTCCTGCAGAACGAAACCGGATTGTATATCAGTGAACTGTACGATACAGATGGTACAAACACTCAAGTCCGATTGTTCGGAAACAGTTTCATGGCCAATGAAACCGGGGCTCAATTCAACGATATTAACTTTTCGGAAAGCGGTTCCTGGTTGGGTATCCAGGGCAATGATTTTATCAACAATCTCAGCGGTCTCGTGTTCGATACACTGATGCTGAATGATGCAGAAATGATGCTTACTATCGCTGCCAACAATTTCTCAGGAAATGTGGATTATTCCATTCAGAATGATTCAGGCATCGAGATCACGGCATTGAACAACTGGTGGGGACATCCGGATGGGCCGATTGTCACCGGTGGTCTCGTACCGGTTGCTCTCAACGGTATTCAGACAGAAGGGGATCCCGTTAGTATTGATGTGCTTTTCGATCCCTGGATTGCCCGCGTTGAAGTTACGCCGTCAGAAGCCTCTGCAGATACTGGCACTTCTCAGGTATTCACAGCCAGTGTTTACAACAGCGATGATGCGCTGGTTACTGCAGCTGGACTGGAAATTCAATTTGATGTAACCGGCGTTAATCCCGTGTCTCATACAGTAGCAGTAGGGGGAGGATACGCTGGATTCAACTATATTGGCACCCAACCCGGTTTGGACGGTGTCTGGGCGATGGTTCTTTTCTCGGGAGAATCCACCGATCTGCGAGGATCGGCTCTGATGACCTGGACTGGATCCGCCATCGATCCTGAAGATCCCGAAGATCCGGAAGAACCTCTTCCAGACACAGGTATGGATGCTTCGTTCCTGTGTCTGGGTCTGGCTGCCATCAGCGGCGGTACAGCTCTCAAAAGGAAGCGTGCTTCGTAAACACATTAACTGTAACAGTTTCGATTCTTGCTTGACTTTATATGATTGTTAGAAAAGGACCGGCTGCCCTATCTCTGGGAGCCGGTCCTTTTGTTATTCCATCGTTTGGTCGGAGTACCTACAAAAAAATCCCCGGGGTCTATGAAGACAGCTCGAGGAATTTTTCAGAGCATATTCTGTTAAATTCTTCTTGGTGTCAGAAACCGGCCTGCAAGAAACCGGTAAATGTTTCACTGGGCAGTTGGCGTTTTTTAGCCTTCATTTTGGCCCAGATTTCATTTCCTTCCTCTTCCGTGATCAGTCCCTTTTCCAACGCGTCCTTCAGAATCTTGCCGGTGGTGGTATGCTCCACACCGCAGCGCTCAATGATAGGCAGAATGTCTTTGATATTGTTGCTGGCCACCACCCCGTCGTGGGCAGCAGCCATGGCGATGGCGGCTGCTTCTCCCCGTCCGATGCGTTTCACACCCTGGGGCGGTCGATCCGCCAGTTCGTAGTAGAGCTTGTACTCATCACTGCCGACTAAAGTCTCCCGAACCATAATCTGCCCGGAATGGTACAGTTCCTTAACCCGGGCGGCAATGTGGGGTATGCGGGGATTGGTCAGTTCGTTGTAGACTTCTTTGGGCAGTACAATTCGCTGGGGATAGAGTTTTAAGAGCAGATCATCCCGTTTGACCCAGAAAAAAGCAGATATGCTGTCGGTATCGAAAAAAATCATTTTAGTCATCCGGGGGACCATCCCCTTCCGTACCAAAGACCCGATCGGCTCTGAATGCAGCCAGCATCAGTTCTTCGTATTTCCCGGGGGTAATCAGATCCCTGTATCGTAAATCCTCGGCCATACGGATGTAGTATCCAAGAGTATAGTAGGTGCGATTGGATTCCGCCGGAGAATAGAGGCGGCTGTCGAATCCCAGTCGAGCCGCTTGCTCGACCATGTCAACATGCAAAACTTCTTCGGGCGGTGCTGTGATAAGCCCTTCTTCTGTGAGTCGTCTAAGCATTCCCCTGCGACTAAACCCAAAGTATTGTTCGATGCGTACCACATCATCCACAGTCAGGGGCTCTTGTCCTTTCTGCAACCGGTGGGTAATGAAGTCATGCAGGGCATCGTAGGGAGCCAGCAAAAACGATGCAAACGTATTGGCTTCCTGTTCCAGATCGTCTCCTTCATCCAGATCCAGCAGACATACCCGTCTCCCGCAAGGGTCTGCATGATGAAGATGATACAGTTCATGGGCTACGGCCAGGCGCTGTCGTCCATAGCTCATCCGAGAATTGACTGCGATCAACCCCTGGCTTCCTGCTTTGACGCACATGCCGCTGAAGCGCTGTCCCATAGGGACAAACACCAACGTCAAATGTTCACTGTGCTCCACCAAAGAGAACACATCGATGGGGGATGATGCGTCTACGCCCATTTTTCGACGCATACGTAAGGCCTCGGCATTTAATTCAATCCGCTCTTTCACCGGTCGGCTCCTTTCCCGTGTTCTTCCATGAAATAGAGATTAATGGCAATGCGGTTGATCATGGCAATCGTCTCCAAGTCCTCTCCCGTAACATCCCGTACCGGCATTTTCAACGGGTGCAGCACCGGTTCGGCCACATCACCGTGAAGATAACAGCAGCAGCAGCCAAATAAACAAGCTGCTTTCTCCAAGACATCAGCGCTAAACTGACGTTCGTTTTTCTCGCACCGAGACACGTAGCTTTGATCCACCTTCAGATACTCCGCCAGCTGGCTTTGGGTCAGTCCGCTTTGGGTACGGATTCGACTGAACCGCCGCCCCAGATCTTCTCCATCCGACATGGTCGCCACCTCCACCGTTATTGTATCCTAGCTTTGTCATATTTTCAACAGAGTTGAACAGAAATTTTATGACAATTTCAATCCTCCCTGCAGCAGGGGTGCACATGTATCCATGGTTAGCTGGTAGATCATATCTTTCCGTTCCACCACCACTTGGGTACGACACCGGGTACCGGGGTCATTTTGGATGCTCTGGAGAAGCTCCCGGGTGGGGTTTACAGCTACCGGATGTCCGGTCTTTTGAAACATGGACATATCCCCGGCGGTATCACCATAGGCATACGAGGCTTCTAAGTCAATTCCATATTTTCGGGCAAATCGTTCAACAGCCTTTTCTTTGCTGCCGCTGTCCCACATGGGTTCAATGGCTCCGGTGAACACCTCATGGTCATCTGTCAGATACCGGGTGCCAATGTAATCATCAAAGCCGTGCTTTTGGGCCATGTATTTCACCAGTTCTTCCGGGGACCCGGAAATGATCAACAGACGATGCCCTTGTTCTCGATGCCACTGGATTCGATCCCGGGTGAATGTGTACACTCGATCGCCGTTTTGGGCGACCACTTTTTCAGCGATGAACTCAATTTGGGTTCGGTGCAATCCTCGGACCGCCTCTACATAGATTTCTGCCATTTTCAGAAGATAATCATCGTAGTTGCCAACCCTTCGATCCCATCGTTCATATCGCTCGCGAACTTCATTGTACCAGCGGTCTTCTTCGATGATTTCTGTACGAATCAGTTTCTTGAACATGGCTGTCATGAGGCCTTCACGATACAAAGTGCCATCAATGTCAAAGAATGCAGCTGGAATCACACGACTCACCTCCTCTATTCCTTGTCACTACCATACCAGTTTTCCAATCACTTGCCAATGGAATCCTGTTTTTCGATCGGTTTCCTTTTTTTTTTTTTGCAATGAGTTCAATAGGAAAGGATATGAAAGAATCGGCACGAATATGGTAGTTAATGGTGGTTATTTCTATTTAATACCACATCAAAATACGGTACCGTCACTCCTTTCCCATTTTCTTCGCACCTACACTCTTTGTGAGCCGTCCTGCTTTGTTTGCTGTTCCCACCACCAAAAACCACGGAACATTTTTGACGACCTTTCCATTCTCGTCGTACCCATCCTAACATCACAGTATTCTGCTCTACCATTTTATAACCAGGAGTGATGGTAATGAAAAAAAGAAATCAGATTGCGGCCATCCTGCTTCTCTTGCTTACCTTTTTGCCCCTACTGCAAGGTCTTCAAAACCAAGCCAGTGCATCAAGCATCCAACCCACGGTCGGACCCATTTATGTTTCCACCGCGGCAGAACTGACCCTGGTACGAAATAATCTGAGTGCGCATTACATTCAAACTGCAAATATCGATCTGGGTAGATCTCCCTGGAGCGACGACAGCGGGTGGCTTCCCATCGGTACCAGCAGTACACCGTTTACAGGTATTTACGATGGCAACGGGTACAACATCACCAATCTAACCATCAACCGCAAAGGAGAAGATTATATTGGTTTGTTTGGCTGTACCGGAAGCAGTAGCCAATTGATAGATATTTCGTTGACTGCATCGGTCAATGGAGCCGATTATACCGGTGCACTGGTGGGCTTGGCAGAAGGCCCGGTTACCGGATGTACGATGAGCGGAACTGTCAATGGCGCTCTGTATACCGGAGGCCTAATCGGTGAAGGAAATACTTTGGTTCAAGACTGTCACGCCAATGCCACTGTCTTTGGTGAAAGGAATGTGGGTGTACTGATCGGATCCCAATATATGTCCCACACTTCCTATTGCTCTTCGACAGGAGTTGTTACTGGAACGGATGACAATATTGGCGGGCTGGTGGGATATGTAGAAGGCGATCTCATTGGTTGTTCTTCTTCTGCCAGCGTGGAAGGATATACATATCTCGGAGGTCTGGCTGGAGGCGCGGGCAGTTCCTTTTCAATTGTGGATGACTGCAGCGCTTCCGGGGATGTCACATCCAATGTGGATGTGAATACCGCTTCGTATTCCGGCGGTCTTGCTGGATTCTGTTTGGCAAGGGTCGAAGATTCTTGGGCTAGCGGAACTGTGATCGGTCAAAATTCTGTAGGTGGATTGATTGGTTACCAGCCCCAAAACACAATCATTCGCAGTGAAGCTAGTGGATTGGTCGTTGGATACGATAAAGTCGGTGGGTTGGTGGGGCAATTGTACAAAAGCAACATCGAAGATTGCAGAGCCTACGGGGATGTCACGGGAAACAATGAAGTCGGTGGGTTGGTGGGGAGACAGGACCCCAGTATGGACAAGAGCTTGATTGACGGCTCCGGGGCTCAAGGCAGTGTTTCTGGCAACGACTATGTGGGCGGTCTTTGCGGGTTCAGCAACGGAAATATTTCAAATAGTGTTTCCTACGGGGATGTATCCGGCAATTACTATACCGGCGGATTAACTGGAAAGAGCACCCAAGTTGTTACAAGTTGCGATTCTTACTCTTCCGTGGATGGATTTTCGTATGTTGGCGGTATATCGGGTTCCACATTAACCAATGGGTTCCTCCTGGACTGCCATGCCTACGGTATGGTTGTGGGATACTCCTTTGTTGGCGGCGTGGTGGGCGATGCAGATGCTCCCATTTACTGCAGCTCAGCAGAAACCATGGTTGTGGCTCAAGCTGTGGATCTTTTCACGAGCAATGACTGGGCCGGTGGCTTGGCCGGCATCGCTCGTGAAAATTGCCTGATTGCTTCCAGTTATTTTAGCGGTTCCGTTCTTGGCCGTAACAATGTGGGTGGGTTGGTGGGTCTGTCCTACTGCACCATATCCGACAGCTATGCAGAAGGAAATCTGCAAGGAAGCAACTGGGTTGGCGGATTGGTGGGGTCAGCCAATGGAGCGGATGTCCTAAAAAAATACATCCTATCCTGTTATGCCAGCTGCAGTTTGCCGACTTCACCCGCACCAGGTAATGCTGGTGGATTGGTGGGCTACCTGGGTCCCAATGCTCAGGTTACTGACTCCTACTATGACAGTACTGTCAGCGGAATGTCGGATGCGGGCAAGGGAGAGCCGAGAACTTCATCCCAGCTGCAAAACGGCACTCCATCCCCTGAGATCTTCAATGGATGGTCATTGGATAAGTGGCGTTTTGATCCTGTTACACAATACCCCTGGCTTTTGCACAATCGGCCCCTGCGGATCCCCGTGGACCGTTTGGCAGGCTCCAATCGCTATCTCACCTCTGCGAAAGTATCTCAGATGGGGTGGTCGCAATGCACCGGGGGAACGGATACGGTCATTTTGGCTGTAGGCAGCAACTACCCGGATAGTTTAGCCGGTGTATCCTTGGCTCATGCCCTGAACGCTCCCATTTTGCTGACTGCCACCAATTCACTGCCGGGGGCTACTTTGGATGAGATTGTCCGGTTGGGTGCAAGCAAGGTCCTGATTCTCGGGGGTACCGGAGCGGTTTCTGAAGCAGTTGCAGATCAGGTGAGCGCCATTGACTGTGTACAGGAAGTGACTCGCATCGCCGGCAGCAATCGCTACGACACGGCACGGCTGATAGCTTCCCGGGAAGAGATGGAATACGATACCATCTTTTTGGCTTCCGGTCTGGATTTTCCAGATGCTTTGTCAGCCGCAGCGTATGCGGCCCGATTGGGGCGACCGATCCTTCTAAATGGAAAGACCACATTGTCCGCTTCCATTAAAACCCTTCTGTCAGACAGACCGGAGATTTCTCATGCTATCATCGTCGGAGGAACCAGTGCCATTTCCATCGATGTCGAAAACGAACTGAAGTCGTTGGGAATTTCTGTGGACCGTATCGCCGGAAGCAATCGCTACAACACTTCTCTGGCTATGGCGGATGCGTTCTGGTATGAAGATTGCTACGAGATCTTTCTGGCTACCGGGACCAATTTCCCCGATGCATTGGCCGGTGGTGTTCTGGCCGCCAAACAAGGGAGCGGTGTGGTTTTGGTCAGCAGCACGGCTTCAACGGTACCCGAGGGAATCCGCGGCCTCATCCTTTCTGAGTACATTCGCCGCGGTACGGTTTTGGGCGGCACATCTGCAGTATCTTCATCTTTGGAGAATGATTTGTTCAATTTCCTGTATACCGATTAGCTCGGCACTTTGTAGAATCTTCAATTCTTGACCCGGATGCATAGTCTGAACCCAAGGTTCATGGACAGAGAGGAGAGAAAATGATGATTCGAAAAAAGACGGTTTATTCACTTCTCCTGCTTATTGTTCTGACAACCAATATGATCCTGCCGGTACTGGCCGAGCAGGCATCAGCTCCTGAATCCATCGGGATGATGGCGGACCCGATAGAAATCCATACCGCACAAGACCTTGATAATGTTCGCAACAACATGAGCGGAAGTTATATCCTAATGGCTGATATTGATTTGGGGGTATCTCCATGGAACGAAGGCAATGGTTGGATTCCTATCGGCACCGAAATCAATCCATTTACGGGGGTTTTTGATGGGAACGATCATGTCATATACAATCTTACCATTAATCGAAGTGACCTCAACGAAGCCGGCCTCTTCGGTGTAACAGGCAATTCAACCAATCCTCAGCTCTTCGATTTAACTCTTTTCGGCGTTTCCATTGCCGCCAATGACTCCACTGGCGGTTTGGCGGGACGGGCTGGAGGCCCTATTGACAACTGCTCGGTCAGCGGCGTTGTCGTGGGGGGATATATGGTGGGTGGTCTGGTAGGCAAAGGAGAAAAATACATTCTTAACTCCACCAGCAACACTGCCGTCCGAGGAACTGACCGAGTCGGAGGACTGGTCGGCTCTATGGGTAATTACACCATTACTGACTGTGCTGCCAACGGCACTGTCCTGGCAGATGACTATGGCGGCGGATTGGTGGGGTACACCATCGGAAGCGTCCGCAACAGTCATGCATCGGTAGAAGTCACCGGTAATTATTACTTAGGCGGGCTCATCGGCAGCTCCAACAATATGGATCGTGAAATTTTTGGATGCAGCGCTTCTGGACTGGTCACTTCCGGCGTAATTGGAGAAAAAGAAAGTTATACGGGGGGATTGATCGGATGGTCTATCAGCCCGGTAACGCAAAGCCAGGCTCATGGGGACGTCTATGGTGCATATGAAACTGGTGGTTTAGTGGGACATCAGTCTTTAAGTCATATCATGCATTCTCGCGCCGACGGTCATGTCACCGGGAATCATTATGTCGGGGGACTGGTAGGAAATCTGCAGCAATGTGATGTCCGTTTCTCCAGTGCAAGCGGGCACATCTCGGGGGCAGCCTATGTAGGGGGTCTGGTAGGAAGGCAGGATCCGGGAACTGGTCTAAGCACCATCGACAGTTGTACTGCCATGGGGAATGTATCGGCCGGTTCTGGAATAGTCGGTGGGCTGGTTGGAAGAATTTCTGGACCTGCAACTACGACCCGGGTCACAAACAGTCGTGCCTACGGTTCCGCCTCTGCCATCAACTACGCCGGTGGCTTGGCCGGATTCTCCGATGGGCTTATTCAAAACTCCAATGCGTATGGATCCGCCGAGGCATCCAATGCCGGAGGTTTGGTAGGGGCAATGTCAGAACTAGGCATGGTACTCAACTGTCATGCTTTCGGTGATGTTAGCGGCCCCAGTACTTTGGGAGGTCTGGTGGGTTACACATCATCACCCATCGCCTGTAGTTCTGCCCATGGAACAGTTTCTGCGGGTGGATCCAATCCTGAAAGCCAAAATTTTATCGGCGGATTGGTCGGACGAACTTCTGACCTATCATCCATTTCATCCTCGTATGCCACGGGAAATGTTTCCGGATACTGGCAGGTGGGCGGTCTGGTCGGTGATTCTAACGGAGACATTTGGAACTCGTATGCTCTGGGATCCGTTTACGGGCACTCCTATATCGGTGGCTTATGCGGAACAGCATTCGGATCCGATCCCATTGTGAAGGATATTTTCCACTGCTACTCGGCTGGATCTGTCTTTGGTTCATCATCCGGTACATTTATTGGCGGATTGATCGGGTACACAGCACTGGCTGTCAATCTAACCAATTCCTATTACGATATGAATACCAGCGGCCAACCTGACACAGGGGTTGGAGACCCGCGAACTACTGCAGAGATGATAACTGCTTACCCGTCTGATACCATCTATACCGACTGGTCCCTGGATATTTGGCGCTTTGATCCGGATAGCGAATACCCATGGCACCAGTACAACAAGCCGCCTCACATACCGGTGGATCGAATTGCTGGAAGCAATCGCTATACTACGGCTGTTCGCATCAGTGAGATGGGTTGGGGAGATTGCCAGGGTGGTTCCGACACGGTCATACTTTCAGTGGGTACCAATTTCCCGGACAGTTTAGCCGGAGTGCCTCTCGCCTATCGGTTGCATGCACCCATTTTGCTGACTGCCAAGGATACTTTGCCTGCATCCACACTGTCTGAAATCCAGCGGTTGGGAGCCAGCAAGGTAATCATTCTGGGAGGTACGGGAGCCGTTTCTGAAACGGTTGTCGACCAAGTTGAAGCCATTTCCGGTGTTGCTGAAATTCGCCGAATCGCCGGAAGCAACCGCTATGATACAGCGATGCAAATTGCCATGGAAAGCTCTTTGGATGGGTACGATACCATTTATCTGGCTTCAGGTCTGGATTTTCCGGATGCTTTGTCGGCAGCCGCTTTTGCCGCCCAGCGGGGACGCCCCATCCTGTTAACCGGAAAAACAGCTCTGTCGGCATCGGTCAAAACCCTTCTGGAGAATAAAACCAAGATTCGCACGGTGGTTATTGTGGGAGGCACTTCTGCTATTTCTGATGATGTGGTGGCCGAATTGAACAGTATGGGCCTGGATGTTCAAAGAATCGCGGGAGCCAATCGGTACGAAACTTCTCTGCATGTTGCCAATGCGGCCTGGCAAGACGGACAAGAGATCTTCCTGGCTACCGGTACGAACTTTCCGGATGCCCTCGCGGGAGGGGTGCTGGCCGCCCTGAATCGAGGCGGCGTGGTTTTGGTGCGAAGTACTGCCACGACTGTACCTGATTCCATCATTGATTTTATCGATAGTCACTCCATCACAAGCGGTAGGATTTTGGGTGGTTTATCCGCTGTATCCGGGGAGATGGAATTCAATCTCAGTACTTTACTTTCCCAGTGATCCATGGTGAAGGCTGCCTTTGCGGCAGCCTTTTTTTTTCAGTGTCCACTCCCTTTCGCCATTGAGGAAGGAGAAAGCCTTTTCGGCCAGAAATCATTATGGGAATACATTCTCGGAGGTGCACAGATATGCTCCCCAAAAGACCGTTTGGAAAAACCGGATTTGAAGTCACACTGCTGAGTCTGGGCGGAGAAGCAGCCGTTGAACGCCTGGACCGCCCCGATGATGCGGAAGCCATTATTCACCGGGCTCTGGATTTGGGGGTGAACTACATCGATACATCGCCCACTTACGGCGATGGCGGCAGTGAAACCAATATCGGGCGGGTCATGGCGATTCGTCGGAAAGAAGCTTTCCTCGCTACCAAGACCGGTGAGAGGACCTATGACGGAGCCATGCGAGAGGTGGAAGAGAGTTTGAAACGACTGCAGACAGACCACCTGGACCTCTATCAGGTACACGATTTGCGCATGGAGGCAGAACTCAAAGCCATCATGGCCAAAGGCGGCGCTATGGAAGCCTTTGAAAAGCTCAAAGACCAGGGGGTTATCCGCCACATCGGCGTCACCAGCCATAAAGATCCGCAGCTTCTCTACGATGCTCTGTGTGCCTACCCGTTTGAAACGGCATTAATGGCATTGAACGTGGGGGATGTGCATCATGCATCCTTCAAGAAGAATCTTCTGGGAAAAGCTGTCGATCTGGGCATCGGCATTATTGCCATGAAAGTTGCGGCTGCCGGCCGCCTGAAACCCGGGGATGCGTTTACCATGAAAGAAATGCTGACCTACGCATTTTCCCTGCCGATCTGCAATGCCATTGTTGGTACCGGCAGTCTGCAGGAACTGGAAGAAAACGTGAAAACTGCAACAAATTTCACCCCTCTAAGTGAAGAACAGATGACCGCCCTTGAAAAAAGAGCAGAACCTTTGGCATACCCGGCCAACTTCTTTAAGCATGAATGGTAAACGACCGTTTGAAATTGGATGATTCATATTCAAAGGCTGCTTTCAAGCAAGTCACCCGCCTCAATACTTCAATGCATGTGAAACCGCAGCTCCAGCTGCGGTTTTTTCCTGTCGCAGTGGGCATTCGCATTCTCGGTCTGACACTTTTTTACTGCATTCCTGCATTGTATATGCCTGGATCGACAGCAGAAATGCCGCTGCTGCATCGAATCGCTTTGGACCATCAGGGAGGACCTTCTCCTTCCCATCCGGAAGTATATTCATACAGACAACAGGAGGTGATACAATGGTACCGAAGCGATCATTGGGAAAGACCGGATTTCAAGCATCATTGCTGGGTCTGGGGGGACAGATCACGGTAGAGCATGAGGACCCCCAAGCTGAGGCTATCATTCACAAAGCCCTGGATTTGGGTGTGAATTACATCGATACCTCCCCTCGCTACGGAGACACAGTCAGCGAAACCAATATCGGACGGGTTATGGCTCATCGCCGTTCAGAGGCCTTTCTGGCTACCAAAACCATCGAACGGACTTATGATGGGGTGATGCGCCAGATTGATGAGAGTCTGCACCGTTTGCAGACCGATTATCTGGATCTGTACCAGATGCACAATTTGAGACTGCCGGAAGAACTGCAGACCATCCTTTCCCCCTCCGGTGCACTCAAAGCTTTCGAGCAGCTTCAAGAACAGGGCACCATTCGGTATATGGGCATCACCGGTCATAAGGATCCAGCTTTAATGATGAAAGCCATGGAGTCTCATCCCTTTGATACCATCCTGATGCCACTGAATGTGGGGGATGTCCATTTCACTCCCTTTCAAACCCAAGTACTGCAAAAAGCCGCAGAAAAGAACCTGGGGATCATTGCCATGAAAGTGGCGGCCAAAGGGAAGCTGAACCCCGGCAAAGATTTCACCATGGAGGAGCTGCTGGGCTATGTGTGCACGCTGCCCATCACTGCGGCCATTGTGGGAGTTGCCGGCGTCAAGGAACTGGAAGAGAATGTCCGGATCATCCAATCATTCACTCCATTTTCCAAAGAACAGATGGCCTCATTGGAAAAACGGTCGGAAAAACTGGCGTATCCGGCCAACTTTTTCAAACACGAATGGTAAAATCATGATCGGTCTGCCAAGATAAGAAAGAGTTGCCGGTTTCAATCCGGCAGCTCTTTCTTTTTCATTCGATCAACCCTCCGGTACCAATAGATCCAGACACCGTTAAAGATCATGAAGACAACCAGTATCAGCCAGAGCACCCAGGGTCTTCCATGATTGCCTGCCCCCAGGGACAGAAGAAGACCGGAGATGGCCGAAAATGACCAGATGATTTTTAATTTCAGAAGATGGGTGTAGGTATCCAGTGATGCTCTATGAGACAGATAGGATGAGATCCCAATTCCAAAAAGGGCCGCGGCCACCAGTCGAGCCGCCACCGGATCGATGGACTGCCATCTAAGCATTTCCAGGAATCGTTCCGGTACCAGCATCAGCGGGATGGCCAATGCCACATCCACAACAAAATGAATCAAAAACCAGCTCTGAAGGGCTTTCGGGACTGAATTTGAACGATTCGCTGGTATCCCCTCCTTGCACCATTTCCTGATGCGATATGATGAAATATTCATTATCTGGGTTTTGGTTTAGTACAGATCGTCCGGACTGATTTTTTCCATCCACATTTCTTTCAAGATACGCATATCTTCCGCGAATGAATCTTCGCTCTGACCTTCGCCCTTTTTCAGTTCTTCCAAAACCACCCACTCAAAATTATCGGGGCCTTCCTGCTGCCATATATTCTGCACTTTGATGGGTAATCCGGACCCTGTCGTACGGGCAAATGCGAAGCGGTTCCGGCTGCCCTCCATATCCTGGGTGGCCTGAATGAACATTTTTCCATTCTTTTTGTTACGAATGGCCACAATCGCTCCCACCATGGATCGAGTTTTGTAGTTTTCTTTCATCTCTTTGCGATTCATTGAGTTCATTTCAATATCCCATCTCCTTCAATATGGCAGACAGACGATGCAGCCGTTCAGATAGCATCTCATCGTCTTTGATCAGTGCGTCCTGAAACAGCCGGATATCTTCCTGGATCATGGGATTGTCCGTGCAGACAGATACATTCAGAGCATCTCCCTGGATGGGGATGCGGTCGATGACCGCCGGTTTTTGGTCCACTGTTCCGGCATCGCGGTACGACTCCCGAAAATACTGGGTACTGCGGCAGATCAAAATGGCCAGATCAATGACCCGGTGCAAGGGCATCTCTTCCGACTGCCGCGACCATTTTTCTCCGGTATACCGCCAGATTTTGGCTGAGATATCCACTCGTCCGCGATCGTTCCACTGGGCCAGTCCCAGGGACAGTCCCTTGGCTTCGGAATGCATGGTTCGTCCGTCAATACGGTCATAGTCTTTGGCCACTATGACAGGCTTGTGTTTCAGATTGGTTGGAATGTTCATGGCGTCCTCCTGTTTACTAATTTACTTAATAACTGAATTACTAAATTCATTCTACATTGACCGTTCGTCTCTGTCAAGACATATCCATTATTTCTTGGGTTTTCGATTGCCTTGTGGTTGGTTCTGGAAGGAGTCTAGACGCCCATCGCAGAAATTCTTTACAAAACAGCCGAAAGATCTTTTGACTTATCCACAGCATCAGAGCAGGTTTCCATTTTTTTTGCGAAAGCGGTGGTTCCAAGTGCAGGAAGCTCTGTTGGTGGTACTTAAAATATTTCCCATTTTGACTCTTTTGGGGATGGGTGTCTGGCTTCGGGCCAGTGCATTTGTCAGCCGGGATGTTGTGCAGGGAATCAAGAAAATTACCATGAATATTGCTGTCCCTGCGCTGTTGTTCACGACTTTTTCCGGAACCCAGCTAGAGCCACAGATTCTGCTGTTGTCGTTCATGGTGTTTCTGGCCTGCACGCTGGAATTTGGCTTGGGTTTTGTTTTTCAAAAACTGCAAAAATCCAGCAATCCTTTTTACCCCTCCCTCTTTACCACTTACTTAAACGGACCCGTTGGATTCCCGCTGTATATTGCATTTTTTGGGCAGGAGAACTTTTTTCGGTTAGCCATTTTGGATATCGGAAATGCCGTTTTTCTGTTTACCGTTCTGACTGTTTTTTTGGATACAGTTCGCTGCAATATGCAGTCTTTTCCCCGCAAAAAACTGTCTCATTATCTCAAAACCCTGTTCCGATCTCCGTTGCCTGTCAGCATTTTTGTCGGGATTTTCTTCTCATTAACTGGGTTGGGAAGGCTTATGGCCGATCACCCTCTGGGCATCGCCCTCTATGAATCCATCGCCCTGGTTGCCAGTGCCGCCATCCCGTTGATTCTGATTGTGGTCGGCTATGATCTGCCTTTTGACTTCAGCCATTTCAACCGTGTTGTTACAGGCATCGCACTGCGCTTGATTATGATGCTGACCTTGGCATACTTAATCAACCGATTCGTGATTGTGCAGTGGCTTCAGCTCGATGCGTTGTATACAGCTGCCCTGTACACCATGTTCATTCTGCCGCCGCCCTTTTTCATCCCCCTTTCCATCATCGGAGAATGCGAACACAAGCGTTTTGTCTTGGATTTTGTCTCTCTTCATCTTTTCATCTCTCTGGGTGCTTTCTTGATCCTCATGCTTTTTTTGTAAACCGTTCAAATACTTCAGATCCGGATATGCAGCCGAAAGCTCTAAGGCACTCATTTTCGAGAAAAATATCGCGCGAATCAGGTGAAATAAAGGATTCTTATGTTTTTCTGGAGAAAGTGGATAACCGATCCTTTATTCTGCGCTGCATTCGTTTTTGATGGATGGGATTCTTTTTTGGGCTTATCCACCAGATTATGACAGGATTCTTGGATGGTTATTGAAAATATTTGCAAAGTATAGTATTCTATATCTATGGTTTTATGAATTGACTGATGTGCAAACAGGGGAGTTGGTTTTCCAATGGAAAGTGACAGTTGGATGCGAGTCATCCTTCTCGTCTTTCTGACAATGGGTGCAGCCTACTGCGCCGGGTCCGAGATATCATTTGCATCCATGAATAAGATTCGAATCAAACAGCAAGCGGATAATGGAAACAGACGGGCCATATCGGCCATGTATATCGTTAACCATTTCAACCAGGCCTTGACCACGCTTCTCATATCCAACAACATTATGAATATTAGCTATGGTTCGCTTACTGCCCTGATTGCCATCGAGCTTTGGGGAGTAAGTTCAGTTAAATATGTCACCGTTCTAACCGCTGTTTTTGTATTTTTCTTCAATGAAATGATCCCCAAAAGCTATGCCAAAGCCAACAGTGAACGATTTGCTCTGGCTGTGGCGGGATCATTGCGCCGATTGATGAAAATACTGTCTCCAGTGGCTTTTTTGTTTGTCCGAATCAGTCAGAGAATCTCGAAGCTCTTTCCGGAACCGGAAGAACCGGAGATTACGGAAGAAGAACTCTATGATATTTTTGAAACTGCTCAGGAAGAAGGCGTTTTGGACGAAAGTGAACACGAGCTGGTCCATTCCACCCTTCACTTTGATGTTACCAACGCCGGGGACATCATGACTCTGGCCAGCGACATCGTGGCTTTGGATATCCATTCCTCCCAGAAAGAAATTCTGGACGCCATTCGCGCCAACAAATATTCACGGATTCCAGTGTATGAAGGGTCCATCGATCATATCATCGGTATTCTTCATGTCCGCCGCTATCTCAAATCCGTCATTACAAAGAACGGTCACGATATTCAAAGCGCCCTGATCCAGCCTCACTACACAAAATGGGACACACCCATTGACGATTTGCTGGAGGAGATGAGCAGCAAGAAAAGCCATATGAGCATCGTACGAGACAGCAGCGGCAAAATGCTGGGTATACTGACGGTTGAAGACATCCTGGAAGAGTTGGTGGGCGAGATCTGGGATGAAAATGACGCTGCAGCCGCTTTGGCTGCCCGACGCAGAGCATCCATGGAAAAAAGTGAACACACTCCCCATGGGTAAAACCATGTGGGTGAGTGTGCATAAGAATCACGAAAGCCTCTTTACGCAAAAATAATGAATGTGTTTTCCAGGAACCTGATCTATTTTGGATGGAGTTGAACTGTTTTATGGACATCGGGTCCGTACTCTTAATAATCATATTTGTAGCCATGTCGGCCTTTTTCTCAGGGTCGGAAATTGCCTTTGCTTCCGCCAATATCCTTAGGCTGAGAAAGATGGCGGATGCCGGCAATGTCTATGCCCTCAATGCCGTCTATATCTATGAGCATTTTGATTCCGCCCTGTCCACCATCCTCATCGGCAACAATCTGGTGAACATCGGATCTGCTTCAGTGGCCACCATTATTGCCACTCGTCTTCTGGGCGATATCGGGGCTGTGTATTCAACGATTATCATGACCATCTTGATCCTCACCTTCGGAGAGATCTCACCCAAGACAATTGCCAAGAAGCACAGCGATCGTTTCGTGCTGATCGTCTCCAGACCGCTGTTGATATTGATGACAGTTTTGAAACCGTTTATTGCCGTCATTGTATTTGCCGTGAGCAAAGTATCCATGCTGTGGCAGCGGGACGAATACGACGAGCCGTCCATAACAGAAGAAGAACTGGTCACCCTGATCGAAAGCGTTACCGACGACGGAGTCATTGATGAAGACCGCAGTGAACTGCTGCAGTCAGCTCTGGAGTTTTCCGATATTACCGCGGAAGAAATCCTAACCCCCCGAACGGATATGCTGGTTTTGGATATCGATGAAGATATGGAGACGATTACGGAAATTGCTCTGAACTCTCCCTATTCCCGAATTCCCGTCTACGAAGGAAGCGTGGACAACATCATCGGTATTCTTCATCTCAGCCATTTTCTCAAAGAGCTGGTGGATCATGAACATGTGGATATCCGGTCGATGCTCATGGACGCCTACTTTGTCCATCAGACCATGAAAATCCCCAAAATTTTTTCCGAGCTGAAGCGCCGTCAAATGCACATGGCCATTGTGACCGATGAGCACGGCGGAACTATGGGCTGCATAACTATGGAAGATATCCTGGAAGAGCTGGTGGGAGATATCTGGGATGAAAGCGATGAAATCACCCATGATTTTGTCTTGGTGGGAGAAAACACCTACGAAGTCAGTGGGGATCTGCCTATTTACGACTTCCTGGAATATGTGGACATCGATGACCGAGACTTTGAGAGCGACTATACAACCGTGGGTGGATGGACCATCGAAATGCTCAACGGGTTCCCCAACATCAATGATTCCTTTACCTTCAAACATCTGACCGTCACAGTCATCGAACTGGATGGCCTGCGGGTGGAAAGACTCCTGGTTCATGTCGGACAGCCCCAGGAAGAAAACAGCTACTACTAGACAAAGTGTAGAGGCAGAAACCCTTGGGTAAACGGATGCAAAATCCTGAGCTTTCGGTATATTAAAAATCCAAAACGACTTTGAGAATTCACTCAAAGTCGTTTTTTTCATACTGCCTTCTGCAGGGTATTTCTGTCCCGAAGAGCATTCGCTATTTACGGAGAAAGATGCCCCGGATCCTCCACGAATCGGATAATTTCCTCCATTAAAACTTCAGGACAGTCCACCATGGGAGAGTGTCCGCATTGCTGGAGTGTTTTCATGACAGCTCTGTTGCCGATGGCTGCAACCGTCTGCTCGACCCATTCTCTGGGAATCGACTTGTCATGATCCCCCCAAAGGGCCAACACGGGAATCGCCAAGTCATGAATTCGGCCGTTCCCCTGGCTGTATCCATTGAATGCATCGGACAGGTTAAAATTCGCAATGGCCCAGTTGACGGCGATAACATCTTTCTGTTTCAAAGACTCCTGGATCCACATCGACTCATATTCAACCGGTGGCTTTTTCAAGGGATATGTCCATGTGTTCCAAACATTTTGAATGAATGATGGATCTTTTTCTTCAATCGCCCGCATCTGGGCGGCCATATGAGGATCATGGGCCATTTCATCCATGCTTTGAAAGCGATTGTTGCCAAGAGATGCCCCTGCTGGATCATTCTTGGCAAAGGGTATCCCGAAGTGGGGAATGGAGCTGATCAAGACCAGTCGACTGGCGTACCCGGGATGATCCAGAGCAAACTGCATAGCCACTCCTCCACCCAGCGACCATCCCACCAAGGTAAAGTCATTCTGCCCCACATGGTGGATCAGCGAAAGCAGATCATCCGAAAAATCCTGCAAGGAACGGATGCGGCTGCAATAGCTGCTTTCCCCAAAACCCCTCAAATCCAGAGCATAGGCTTTGCAATCTTCCGGGAGTCTTTGCAAAAACGGTAAGAAATGAAGCGATGATGCCCCATTCCCATGGATCAGAAAAACGGTTTTCGGACCTGTTCCGGCTGCACAATAGGATAGAGTTTCCCCCTCAGGGGTATTGCAGTATTGGCGAGAAATCCAGTCCATACCATCACCTTCTTTTGAATGCCTATCATCGATGGCCTTTCTTTTGAGTGCTCTCTGCAGCGGTCAATCCCATTCCTACGGACCCGGTGGATTCCGGAAACTTCCCTGTTCTGCCTTTTCCGGTCCCTCCAGCAGCAAGAATCTGTCCAGTTCGATGCAAAGCACGACTGTTTCCGGATCATCCAGCAGCGTTTTCAATGCCGGAAAGCGGGTCTCCAACAGGGCGAAATAGACGGAATCCGGCAACCAAGAAACTACTGTTCCTTCTACCGTCAGTGCCGACACTGCTTTACCGCTACCGGACCTGATCCGGTCATCCACCAGAAGAGCGACGCGAGGGCAGTTTTGGATATTCCGAACCTTTTCCGAGGTAGTTTTCGTTACCATGAAGACTTTGTCATTTTCTTTCTCATACACGTACGCCATCAGGGATGCATACGGTCCATCCTGACCCTGGGTGCAGAGAACCGCAAAGATCTGTCCTTCCAGCAGCAGTCTGGCTTTTTCCTTTATTCTGTCCATAGAAGCTCCTTTCCACGCGCATTGTTCTTTCAAGGTCTTTGTCAAACCGCTGATACTTGTTTCCTCACGGCTACTGTTTTCCCTGCATTGCCTATGCAACAGATAAAAAGGGTTGGAGTTCTTGCTCCAACCCATCAGTCCGCCAAATTTATTATATATCCGCCAATACCAATTCTTCCTGCCAGCTTTTCTCTGTTCGGGTGAAATACAGGACGCCCTGCCTTTCCTCCATGGCCACTCGCCCTCGGAAGACAAGGTAATCCAAATGGCTCATGGCTTCCCCCACGGCAAAGGTTTTCTGGGATACCGGAAAGTCATCCCAATCCCGGTGGCGGATACGCCAGGTCATTTTTCGGGCTACATCCGTCACGGTGGCCGGCCGCTGATAATCATTCAGGATGGTCTCCACTTCCATCAAACGCTGCCGATGATGATCCAGCAGCTCGTCAATCCGTCTCTTGGGATCAGTCAGAAGCGCCCGATGGGCCGTCAGCATCCGATCGATGGGCAAATCGTAAATCTTCTTCAGACTTTGAAAGTACTGATTCAAAATAGCGGGGTGCTCAAAGCCCCAAAAAGCGATGTTCGGTGTGATGGGATCCAGCACATGGTCGCCGCTGAAATACAGCTTGTGAGTCGGTTCGTACAGATTGATCATATCCGGTGTGTGCCCGGGAACCGAAATGACCTGCAGGTGATAGTCCCCCACTGACACCGTGTCCCCTTCCTTCAAAATGGAGTACGGAAACGGTCCTTCCGGCGCATAAGCCCGACCGGGGTGCTTCCGGACTAAATCTTCTTCAAAAGGTAAACCGAAAAGAATCATCCGGTCCCTTGTCTTCTCCCAACCGCCGCTGTCCCGCATCCGCATCACGGTACTGCCGTCTCCTTCACTCATCCAGATCCGGGCTCCCTGATGCTGCAGTTTGTAAGCCAACCCGGAATGATCCGCATGCAGATGAGTGATGATCACATCCGCTCCAGCTGGATCCACATTCAGTTCCGCCAGTCCCTGGTAGAAGGCTTCCTCCGCTTCGGGAACATTGAAACCGGTGTCGATGATCAATGGACGCGGCTCACCCAGAAGAATATAGGAGTTCAGCGCTTTCAGTGGATTTTTGGGCAGGGGAATCTCATTTTTGAATATGCGAGGATAGACTTGTTCCAGCACTGGATTCATCCTTTCGTACAGTCGATTGAATATCACTGGTACCGATTATATCAAAAAGAGTGCAAAAAAGCACTCTCGGTTTCCGTTATCTCCCCCAGAATTCTCATGCTTATGTAGCGCCCATGGCATAGGATATTTTACTTTCAGCCATTCAGACAGAGACCTGAGTTACTGCCGCTGCTGTTTTGGCAGTCGTTTTTATCGTTTCAGTTTGAGTACGATGCCCCGGGCGGCTGCCATTTCATTCAGCAGCGCCACTGCGGATTGGGCTCTTATCTTTACTTCACTCTCCATAGTATGTGATTCAGCCAGAACTTCTAGGACATGATCCAGATCTTCGATCTCCAGCAGATTAACAGCCAGGCAAAAGAATCGCTTTCTCCGTCCGTCATTGTATTCGGAAAGGAGTTTGTGAAGCACATCCTTCTTTTTTTCAAGCGCCGCCCTGTAGGCATCCCGGCCGATGCTTCGACATTTTTCCATGTCCGCCCTTTGATTGCGGTAGCTGATAAATGAATCCTTCTGTCCGGAGCCTTCATACCGGGGGCAGGGATACTCGGGGCATTGAAAACAGTACTCCATTCCGCCTCGCTGTATACCGCAGCGGGCAATGGCGCAGCCCTGATTGCCATCTCCCCCGCCGCAGCCAGGACAGTAGCCGTCAATTTGCATAATGCATAATCCGCAATTCAGCCCGCACTGCGAAAACATCGTGTCCATCCGTACGAATCCTTTCATAACGACCCCTCCGCCCTTTGCTCTTGCTTCTCCAATTATAGCTGGACTGCTTTGTGATTGTCATGCGATGAATGTACATTCCATACTGGTACCGTTCATCCCTTTTTGCATCTATCCGTTTTCCCAGTCGGTGACACAGCAGCCATTCAAATGTAACAAAAAAAGAAAACCAGGCTGATGTCTGGTTTTCTTTTTTTGCGATTTACCGCCAGATTTCTTCCGGAATGTCGTATTCCACCGGTTCGTCTTCGGCGGTTACTGAGGGAATTTCAAAGGAGTACGAGGGGGCATCTTCTTTGAAACGTTCTCTCAGATCGATTCGCACCCAATCGTAGGGCGGGATCATGTTGTGCCAGGCGATGTGGATTTCCCACTTTTCAGAAAAGAACAGATAATGAGAGACTACCAGCCACTGGGGACTGACCATGGTGCCTTCCCAGACTGTATCTTCGGTGATTCCCAGTTCCGGTACATTTTCCGCCAACCAGGGGATAAACATGTCCAAAAGCTCTTTGGCTCGGGTTCCCCGATCGTCTTCTCCGGGCACCACACCAAACGATACTTCCGCGGTTTCTTCCCAACCGTCACGAACCGCCTTGATTTCGACGGTGACCTCTCCATCGACGCTGTCCTCTGTGGGGATCACAACGACTTCTGCGAACTCCCCTTCAATAGCTTCCGGGAAGATCTCGATCGTGCAGTTGGTGCCTTCCGCCGACAATTCCACAGGCCCGGAACCTTCATCGTCAGTGATGGATACCAGATAAACCACCTTTTGACCGCTGATGGAAAACCCTTTCAGTTCCGAGGGAATGACCACCAGAGAGAATGATTTTGCCTCATTGGACGACGAACAACCGACGCATAGGGAAAGAAGCACTGCCATCAGAACGACTATGGAAACGATTCTACCCTTCATTTCAATACCTTCTTTCATTCTTTTTTTCTTAGTATCTGTAAAATCAAAGTTTTTGTGTGCAATCACCTGCCCGATCCGATTCATTGAGTTTTTGAACTGTACCTGATTAGACTATTGAATAAATATTTTTGTTCCTGTATAAAAAGTTGCTGGATGTATGGGTTCAGTTTTCATGTATGAAAATATGAAAACCGCTGCATATAAGCAGCGGTCTATGGCAATTCATGAATTGCGATTGTTTTGCGAGCCTTCATTCGGATGAGACCCGAAAGTGACTATTTCTTCCCCTTCCGTGTGTTTTCATAGAGTTCAATGTATTCGTCAACACTCATTTTTTGAATCAGCTCGGCCAAGAGATCGTAGGGAATGGTCTCCGGCTTTCTAAACCGAATGCAGCTTTTATCCATATCCAGCCGGGAAGGAACTCGTTTCTCGTATTCGGCGGTAAACCATTCTTTCAAGTCCTGTTTCTGATACAGGCCCATGTGGTAGAGGGCGATATGCCTTTTCTGAGAGGCCAAAGCCATAAACGGCAGCGGTTCCCCTTTTTGAGCGTGATACCCCGGAGGATACCGGGTCAGTGGAACCATGTATTGTATCATCCCTCCGGCCATTTGTTCGGAAAATCCTTCCGGAAGATTCTTCAGAATGGTTCTGCGCAGAGACTGCATGGGTTCTTTTCTTTCCTCCGGCAGTTCTGCCATGTATTCTTCCACTGTGCTAGCATCGGATCTCATGATACCACTCCTTATGACACGTTTTTCGTGGATATCAATATTCATGAGAAACTCATACCTGCATAAACCCTGCAGGAATCTTCATCTCTATGATGCATCCGCCATCTTACTTGTTCTTGCCCCGGGCAAACATGCTCATGCTCCAGGTCCGCTCTCCGCTGACACGGATATCCCTGCGCTGAAAGAGCATGACTGCAGCTATCAGTAAAACCCCTGAAACAATCAGCAGCCCCAAGACCCAGGTGCCGTTCAGCCCTTCAATGGCCTCACCGGCCTGGTAGTAATACATGGGCGTAAAGGGGAGGATTCCTTCCAGTCGATCCACGATGTTTCCCAGAGCCCGCAGAAGATAGCTTCCCACCATCAGCGCACCGGCCACCGAACCGGCGAAGCGGGCCGATGGAGTCACCATACTTAACAATGCAGCCACTGCTGCAAAAAACAACAGAATGGCCAGCAGCGGAGCAAAAGGCCTCAACAGTTCAATGGCACTCAGCTCCAGGCCTACGCTGGGTGCTGGAATCACCCAGGTCAGCCAGCCCACCAGAAGAATCACTACCAGCACCACCACCAGCGCCAGCCAGCGTCCCAGAAAAAGCGCCGTCCGGCTGATGGGATGGGCCATGACCAAATCCAGCACACCCCGCTCCTCATCGGCAGCCACCAACCCGGCCCCCACTGAAATGGCCAGGATTCCGAGAATCAGGTGCAGGTACGAAAAATAGTAGACATCGATAAAACCCACTGGGGTGGCAATCCGGTACATATTTTCGAAGAAAGCCGCCATGACCGGCGGAAACAATTCCATAAACTCTTCCACTACACCCTCCAGGTCTTTCAGAAACGGATAGAGGTACACCATCATCAGACCGTAGGATGCAATCCCAATGGTCCACCCAATTAATTGGCCTCGCATCTTTTGTAAGGCATGCCGGCATTCTGCCATCATGAGGCATCTCCCTCCTTCCCGTTTTCCCGGTAATAGGTGATAAATACCTCTTCCAGGGACAAGTGTTCCGACTGAAGATCCGCCACCGGATAGTCGGCCAGCTTGTGTATCAGTGCTTCCATGTCGCCTTTGAGCTGGAGAACCAGCTCCTGGCTGTCTTCTTTGCGGATCAGCGTAACCCCGTCCAGCGCCAGCAAAGGAGATGCATCCACCGACTCTTTAAATCGGATCTGGATCCGCCGCAGGCTCATATCCACAAACCGTCCGGGCTGTGCTTCTTCCACAATGACACCTTTGCGGATAATGGCGATTCGCTGGGCAATGGTTTCCACTTCCCGGATAATGTGGGATGAAAAGAATACCGTCGTTCCCTCTTTTTGCACTTCTCTCAGCATGCTGTATACTTCCTGCTGCATCAGGGGATCCAACCCGCTGGTGGGTTCATCCAGCAGCAGCAGCGGCGGTTTGGCCATCAGAGCCTGGATCAATCCGGCTTTCTGCTTATTCCCTTTGGACAGATTGCGGATCAAAGCATTCAGATCCAGCTGCAGGCGCTCCGCCAGGGATTCAATGTACGGCCAGGGCGGAGTTTTCCCCCGCAGAGAACTAAAATACCCCAACAACCCTCGCACCGTCAAATTCGAGTCCATGTTTAACTCACCCGGCAGGTATCCGATCAGGCTCCGCACCTTAACCGGGTCTTTTTGCCGGTCGAAGCCCAGGATACTGATTCGACCGGCATCCGGACGGATCATATCCAGCATGCAGCGGATGGTGGTGGTCTTACCGGCTCCGTTGGGCCCTAGAAAACCGACAATTTCGCCTTGGGCTATGGTAAGATCCACACCCCGCAGCGCCTGGGTTTTCCCGTAGGCCTTTTTCAGCCCTTCAATAATAATTGCCTGAGAAGCCACTTTGACTCCTCCTTTCATTACTGATTCCCTTGGATTTCTATATTGTCCGAATCACTGTTCTCTTTTTTATATTACATCCTCAACGAACAACTCCTGCTGGCAGCTTTCCTTTATTTGATCGATAATTGCCTCTGACAACCAGATCCGGGAAGTCATACACACGTGTATTCAGTGAGCTCCTTCAAGCAGCTTTTCCCAGAAAAGTCATACCGTCTACCCAGGACCTGCCGCGCCTGACCATTTGTCTATTTATTCCGGAACCGCCCATATGATATAATATTGATTGCCAGAGTCTGTGGAATGCGTATGCCGCCGATCCACCGATGACAGCAAAGGAGGAGTCCAATGTTTGACCGATTCTATCTACCGGTGCTAGTCACAGGAGGTCTGCTTTATGTCCTGTCTATAGCGGCACAAAGTGCAGGGCTTATTTCTGCCTCGGTTCAAGGTACTGTTCAGATCATATCCATTGTATGTATTGGTCTGGGTGTGTTTCTGGCTGGGCGCATTGCCGGGAAAACTATGTTGAAAAAAGCAAGAGAAAAAGCAAATAGCAAAAAGAGATGAGAAATTGAGATCATCGATGTAACTAATTGCGTTCATCGGTTTTTGGCACTTAGAGAAAGGAGACACCATGGCATTGACACTGTTGGACCTCAAAACCTGGGACCGATCAGAATATTTTATCCATTACAGTCGGGAAGTTGTCTGCACCTATTCTCTGACCGTTTCGCTGGATATTCATCCTTTGAAGGGACAGCGCTTGTATCCAGCCATGCTCTGGCTGCTGACGGATACCGTCAATGAGATGCCTCAATTCAGAACCGCCCTGACCAAAGAGGGGGTAGGGATCTACGATCATATGCACCCATCCTACACGATCTTCAACAAAGAAAAAGAAAATTTCTCTGTGATCTGGACTGAGTTTCATCCCGATTACCATCAATTTCTACAAGACTACGAAAAGGACGTCCTACAGTATGCTTCCTCTGAGTGTTTCCTACCCAAGGAAAATCCTCCGGACAATCTGTTCGATGTTTCCATGCTGCCCTGGGTTCCCTTTTCGTCCTTCAATCTGAATATCTATGGAAGCGGAACTCATATGCTGCCCATTTTCACCATGGGAAAAGCCGCCGCCACCGCTGACGAAACATTGCTTCCTTTGGCCATCCAAGTGCATCATGCTGTCTGCGATGGGTACCATGTGGGGGTCTTTGTGGACAAACTCCAGCATAAAATATCCAACTTTCTGAAAGGATAATCAGCGAACCCCCATCCAATTCAATCGAATCATACCTTTTGAAAGGAATCAACCCATACTGTGGTTTGATTCCTTTCATTCATTTTACTTTTGCAGCGTCCTCTTCCATCAGTCAAACAATCCTCGATCAGTTCGAAGACCATTCACTCAAAATCTCAGGGAATGGTCTCATGCAATCGAAAAAGAATATGATCCGTTTGATCTGTATGGATACTGTGAGAGTTTTCTCATCCAACCATCCAGCCGGTATGATCGACTGCCCAATCATTTCAACGGGTTCAATGCAAACATTCTATGCTCCCAGAAATGGTCTTCTTGTTTTTTTGCATAATCGCATAATGGTATCTTTCCCGGTTACTAACGCTACAGGAAGTCCGCCAGGGGGCTGCAGCCACTGTCCGGTTAAGACGATATTCTTGACTCCTTTTATCTTGCCGGAGTGGACCAGCGATTTTCCTGGAATGGTGGGCCAAAACCCCATAAAAGCGCCCCGGTAGGCATTGCAGTAGCGTTCGTACGTCTGGGGGGTAGCCACATCGAGCAGTTTTAACTTACCAGTCATCTCAGGAAATCGGGCTTCCATGGCTTGAATTACGGCTTCACCGATTCGTGTTTTCTCTCTGGTGTATGCCTCCGTGTCTTTTTTCAACGCTTCCCAATCGTTGAGCTCCGGTTGAAACTGATTGATAGCTATGGTTATTGCCGTATGTCCCTGTGGGGCAAAGTCTGACTCATATGCGTAATGGGTCATCTGCAAGTGATCTATTTCCGCCTTATTTTGGCGAATATTCAGTGACTCGACTGGAAATTTCAATGTCCTGGGAATATCATCCATGGTTCCCTCAAATCCAATTCCTATATAGATATTGGAGGCCAACGGGTAGATCTCCGGATTCTCGTATCTTTTCTGAAACTCTGGATCGGGATACTTTCCCTTAAGCAATTTGTCATACAAAACTTGAGCATCGCACGCAGCAATATAGAAATCTGCTTCGAAAGATTTGCCGTTTTGGCACAATAATCGCTTCACTTCACCTCGATCGATTGCGACATCGATTACCTCGCAGGACTTTTCTATGGTTCCTCCCAGCGCCAGATATCTGTCCATCATCCGCATAGCCAATGCCCTCGAACCCCCGTAGGGAATGGAAGACTGACCTCCAGTAAAAGTCCCGAGAGGAAAAATTATGGAAGAAGCACTGTACTCTCCTTCGGGCATAAATGATCCGATGGCTTTTCTCAGAGCGGGATGTTTGAACTTTTGAGAGAGTTTCTCAATGCTCATCTTCCCATATTTTTGCATAATCTGACCCGCATCTTTCATGGAGAGGACATACTTGAGCTTATCCATGATGGTCATCATATCCATCGGTTTCCCAACGGGCAGTGAAAAGGATTGCATTTGCTTAATATCTTGGCAAAATTCCTCGATAACGTCGGTATCTTCGGGTGAAATATCTTTCCAGCTTGATTTCAGTCTATCCAAATCACGATAGAAGTGCACGGCAACACCATTGTGCTCAACCGTTAAGAAACTTTCAGGCTCATAGATGTCAACTCCATCAAGAGCGCCCACAGTATCCCACAATTGCCGGATGGGCGTTCCTTCCTTGGTTCCCACTAACCAATGAATGCAGCCATCGATATGATACCCCTGGCGATCCCACCCCGTACATTCTCCTCCCAATGATTCATTTTTCTCTAGAATCGTGCTGCTGAAACCATTCATCTGGGCAAATATCCCCGAACTTAATCCAGCGACTCCTCCACCAATTATTGCTATTTTGTTCACTCTGAATTCTCCTTCCTTTTTATCTCCTGGGCTTTCACCAATTCATCGCCCACTTCAAAAAGCAAGCGCTCAACATCAGGGTCATCCAGCCAAGAAGGTACTTGGTCATTGGCGACAAGAACGGACAGTCCAATTTGAAAGATCCGCATTTTAAGAAACAACCTTCTGCGATCCTTCAGATTCCATCCCTGCAGGGACTCATCGTCAGCCAAAGCTTCGATCATGGCATTTTCTATGGTTTCATACGAAGCCATATATGGATTGGGCTGCAATGACAATTCTCGGAAAAAAACTGGATACTTCCGAGCAAAAGCCAAACTAGCCTTGCCCATATTTTCATACGGGCTTTTCCCGTCCTGAGAAGCAAGCATTTCTTGCGAAATAGAAAAAACTCTCTGCACCACAGCTTCTACCAATTCATCCACTGTCGAAAAATTGACATAAATGGGTGCCACCGAACTATGAAGCTTGTTGGCCACATTTCGTGCCGTGATTCCGGCAAAACCCTTCTCTTCAGCCACTTCAAAAGCGGCATCTACAATTGAATCCCGATCAAATTTGGTTTTCGGAGGCATCTGCATCACCCTTTATCTTAATTATATAACTTAAGTTATATTACTTAAGTTATATAATAATCTTAGATCGTCTCTTTGTCAAGCATTTCTGGATATCTTCTTGGATTTGCTTACGAAAGATTCGGGATGACAGCGAAAGATGATGCACTTTATGAACTTTTGCTGTTCGTTATTCAAAGATCTGGTCTTTCAGACTTCCATTAACCCATAGTCCAAGTCGGATAGGACAGAGTACTCTCCGCTATCCCATCCTTTTATTACTATGTACCCGCAAAAAAAAACAGCCTGGACGGCTGTAGTTTTCTTGATAGAGATTTCACCATGTATGTTTTCCATAACCAAGCATGAGCGTTACCGAGTACGTTCCTTCCATTCATAAGATACTTACCTTTAGAAGACTATAGTGGAAGATATAGGAACCTACAAACGCAGTATTATCAAGGGTCCTGGATGAAAAAATTTTCAAAAAGCCTTAAAACCCATGAGTTCGAATGGGTCCCGGATTTGCTCTGTTTTGGGTCAAAAAGATGGTTTTTTTGCAGAAAAGAGAGAATTCAGGAGAGAACTAATAAGAACTGAATCGCTTGAAAATAAATCATTTCTACGGATGCAATATTTTTTTAGGAGAGAATTAGGCACCATTTTAAGCCATTTCTCGAAAAAATGGGCTTCACCTGCCGTTGACAGTCAAAAAAGGAAGGGTGAAATCCATGAAGAAAAATAGCAAATATCAGCTTCTCTATAAGCTTTATCCGTCCGTTATAACTAAGGATCAGTTTTACAGAATCTGCAATATCAGCAAAAAAACCGCTGCCCATTTGTTGGACAACGGACTGGTCCCCTGTGTGAACAGCGGGAAGAAAACAAGGAAATACAAAATCAAGTTGGAGGACGTCATCGAGTATTTGGAATTAAGGGAAAAAGATCCCGGACGATATGTTGCCCCATCGGGATGGTACAAAACCTATGGTAAACCTGATGAGGAAGATCTCTTGATGACTCTTGAAAATATCCGGAAAATCAGCGCTCATTATCTAAAAAAGCTATCCAAGTATCCCAATGTTCTTAGTGTCAATCAGTTATCCAGCCTTACTGGGTATTCAACCACTACCCTACTGAAATGGATTAATAAGGGCGCTATTAAACACTTGGATATGGGAAATCGCTACTTAGTACCCAAGGAGTGGCTTCTAGAATTTTTATCTGGTCCGGAATTTATGAAGGCACGCATTCCTTCAAAATATGGAGAAGAACAAATCAAGAAGATTTTCAAGAGCAAAGGATAATCTGAATCCATTTTGAGTCATGAGAATGAAAGGCAGCTCTAGTTCCCAACAAAATCTATTACTATGACTGCGAGATGATCCCGCAGCAAGACCGTCACTAACGTGGCGGTTTCTCTTTAAAGCCAAACTCCCCTCAGCGAATCAAGGTGTAAAATCTTCTGTCAATAGTCTGAGATAATGTCACCTAAAAGAGACGAGATTATTCTGAGAAAATGTCACCTTGAATAAGTCAAGAAAAGATTGAAGAATTTGTGGGGACGCTGTCCCCACCCCCTGTCCTGGCCGGAAGGCAGGTGCCTGATGGGACAGGCACCTAAAAACAGGATGGACAATCACAGGGGACTGTCAAGGGTACACAAGCGAATAAGACCGCTCGCCCTTGACAGTCTGAAGCATATCCTCTATGCCCATGGACGGACGGAGCTAAACAGATCATCCAACATGGCGAGCATTTCAGCATCTCTCATGAAGCCATAAAAGGGGGACAGGGTTTTTAGCACTTTTTCGCCAGGATGATCGGCCGATGGAGGGGACCCCATTTTCAGGGCGGTTGATTTTTCAACCAGATCCATTTTCTTAGGCCTTTGATCCAGAATGGCGGTCTGGAAAAGCGCATCTTTGTAGATGCAGCGGATTCCCTTGAAGCGGATGATCCAAGACGGTCACTTTGGCCTTCGGCATGGCTTGAACGGGTTTATGGTGCTGCATTAACTGATAATACAGACCCTGGTACGAAAAAGCGCCCTGGTCGATGAGAGTACGGGTATGTTTGATACAAAGCACCGTAGTGAGATCACAAGAAGAATCCACCGGGCGAAAAGCCGGGAGCGAGTCTTGCGGAACCACCGCAAATCGAAGGTTAAAATGGCGGATCATTTCCGGTAAGAAGGCATTGGCTTGTTCCAGGGAAGTAATGCCACTGAGTTCAAAACATCACCGGCAATCGACTTTGCAGGGTGTTCCAAGAGCCGTTCGATACGGCCCTTGGCTTGAGGGGAGCGGGCTTTGATCATCTGAATGCCAAGCTCTTGCATGGCCCGTCCGAATTGGGTCAAAGGCTCAGTGACTCCTTGAAGCTGATCTTCTAGCGAGACAGCCGTATCCTTCGGAGAAAAGAAGATGGGTGTGGCGGTCACAGTACAATTTCGCCGGACGGCCATATTCTTTGAGAAGTTGATTCATCACCTGAAAGTAGCCATGCAGACACTCATTTTCCGAAAATGCAGCCCCAAGATGGTCCAGTGGCATCATCAATTGCCCCATGCAATGTGATGGGCTTTTCATTGGGAATCCGGAGGCAAAAAGGAAGCATCCATTTGAACCAGAATGCCTGCCTGGCTCTGTCTTTTCGACGATGGTGTGCCTTTTTCTGGCGATGAATTTTGGGGCTTTTAATCCCCGCCTGAGTCAGCGTGCGGGTAAACGGTGGGATAACTCACATGGATCCCTTCCATCTCCGCTAAAAGCTCGTGGAAATGAGCAAAATTGGCCGATGGATACTTAGTCTGTTTGAGAGAGACTATGTGTGTGCAAAGCGGATCAGAAACAGCGTGTGCGGGTGCTCGACCTCGATTTTTATGGATGAGAAACGACGGTCCGTGGTTCAAAACCCTCCTTTTAAACGGAGCACTTGTCGTTCACTGAGGCCCAACATCTCAGCCGCTGTTTTGATGGTAATTACTTTATCAATCGTTTGGTTAATGACCCGAAGTTTTTCGACTTCTTGTAGAGTCATGTTGAATATCTCCCTTCTCATAGGTGACATTTTATCAGAATAAATTCAACATGACATTATCACAGAATAACTACATCAAGGTGTAAAATCTTCTTGACAGTTTTTATTTCCACCGTTATTATTAATGTAAAGATATCTTTACACTAATGGAGGCGAGTTGACTTTGGTAGTTCGAAACAGAATACAAGAAATACGACTCGAACGGAAAATCAGCCAGGTCAAAATGGCTGAAGATCTTAACGTGACCCGACAGACAATAAATGCCATTGAAAAGGAGCGGTATAATCCCAGTCTTGAGTTGACTCTGAAAATCATTGAATACTTTCAGCTTCCAATCGAATCAATATTTTATCTGGAGAAAGGTGATGCAGAATGAGTAGAAAATATTCCATTTTATTGTGGATCGTAATCTTCTTGGCAACGGCAGCAGGAGGAGTATTGGCCGTTTATCTTAATGAAGATCTGAGTAAACAGGCTATTTTAGTTTTTGTAGTTCCTCTGTTGATCGGTGTCGGTGCTGCTGCCCTGACTTCTCAATTGGTCAGTAAGTATAGAAGCAATGAAAATAGGAACGGCAAAGCAGCGTCATATGATGAACGGACAGTTTATATGATGCAAAGATACTCCATGATCATGTTGTATGTTCTTCAATTCATCCTGGCCGGCACGATTTTGGCCCTTAAGATTATGAGAATTGAGGTGATTCCTGTAGATGCTGCGTTGCTTACTCTCTTCGCATTTATAATGATCAACGGCATTGGGATAATCATTGTCAGGAGTAGATAGAAGGAATCATTTAAATGACAAAATCAAGTGCGGTTGATATCCAGATATTGTTCCGGCATCCGAATATAAGAATAATAGTATCACTACATTTGATCTAAACACCTTCCTCGCGAAGGTGTTTTTTATTTCGAAAAATTCAAGGAGGTCGCCATGAAAGAAACCTTTAATCAACGTTACAAGCAAGTCTGCCAATTGGCCGAGGAGCAAGGCGAAGTCTTTGCCGAGGTTGTATCCGTATCCTTTGATGATTTGGATAGCCTGGGCGAGTTCGTCGATACCCTGTTCTATATGCATTCCATCACCAATGATGAGCAATTCGCTGTTTTTCTCGGAATGATGTATGAGATCATGGGTAGCCAGATGCCTGGAGAAATCGACTGCCGAATTGTCATGGTGCAGAGGCCCAGTATTATCTACAGCTGCTTCTTGAGCTCATTCCTTACAGGAATTCTGAATCGGGTCGGAGGTGATCTCCCTTGCCATGCAATGTGATCGCCATCGCCAATCAGAAGGGTGGAGTCGGCAAGACCACCACCTGCACCAATCTAGGCATCGGATTGGCCACTGAAGGTAAGAAGGTTTTGCTTGTGGATTGCGATCCTCAGGGCAGCATGACGATCAGCTTGGGGCACCCTCAACCGGATCAATTGCAAGTTACACTCTCCTCTGTCTTAGGAAAGACTATGAATGACACCGTGCTTTCTCCAAAGGAAGGCATTTTGCATCATTCTGAAGGTGTTGATCTGATGCCCGCTAACATTGAGCTGTCTGGACTTGAGGTATCGCTGGTCAATGTGATGAGCCGGGAAAAGATCCTGAAACAGTATCTTGATGAAGTCAAACCCCGTTATGACTACATCCTGCTTGACTGCATGCCTTCCCTTGGCATGCTGACAGTCAATACTCTGGCTGCGGCAGACAGTGTCCTAATTCCAGTCCAAGCCCAGTATTTGTCCGCTAAAGGTCTGGAGCAGCTGCTTCAAACCATCAACAAAGTCCGCAAGCAAATCAATCCCAAGCTGAAAATCGACGGCATCCTGCTGACTATGGTGGATAACCGGACCAATGATGCCAGGGAAATCAGTACTGTTTTGCGGGAAACCTATGGAACCAAGCTGAAGGTGTTCGACTCGTCCATCCCCCACTCCGTGAGGGCGGCAGAAACTGCTTCCTATGGAAAAAGCATCTTTGCCCATGATCCCAAGGGTAAAGTAGCAGAAGCCTACAGAAATCTGACGAAGGAGGTGATGAAGCTTGAAACCCAGCGGCAGAAATCTAAATCTGACCTCTTACGATGAGATCTTTCAGACTGAAGAAACAAGGATCGAAGGCTCACAGGAAAAGGTCATCGACATTCCTCTTACACAGCTTCATCCATTCAAGAATCACCCCTTCAAGGTGACAGATGACGAATCAATGCTGGAAACCGCCGAGAGCATCACCAAACACGGCGTCCTGGTGCCGGTCATTGCCCGTCCCCGTGAAGAAGGTGGATATGAGTTGATCTCCGGACACCGGCGCAAGCGTGCCAGTGAGCTGGCCGGTAAGGAGACTCTTCCTTGCATCGTCCGCAATCTCGACGATGACGCTGCCACCATCATCATGGTTGACAGCAATATTCAGCGTGAGAACATCCTGCCTAGTGAACGCGCCTTCGCCTATAAACTCAAACTGGAGGCGATAAAGCACCAAGGACGGAGGAACGATTTAACTTCTGACCAAGTTGAACACAAGTTAAAAGCTAGGGATGTTGTAGCAAAGGAAGCTGGAGAAAGTTCTGTTCAAGTTCAACGCTTTATCCGCCTCACAGAGCTCGTCCCTGAGCTGCTCGATATGGTTGATGCTAAAAAGATCGCCTTCAATCCGGCTGTTGAGCTTTCTTACCTCATGCCTCATGAACAGGTCCAGCTGATGGAAGCCATGGACATGGAGCAGGCTACACCTTCCCTGTCGCAGGCTCAGCGCCTAAAGAAATATAGTCAGGATGGCAAGCTGACCTTTGATGTTATGACCGCCATTATGTCTGAAGACAAAAAAGGTGAACTGGACAAGGTGACGCTCACCGGTGAGAAGCTTAAAAAGTATTTTCCAAAATCCTATACACCCCAGCAGATGGAGGAAACCATCATCAAGCTGCTGGAAGGCTGGTCGCGGAAGCGTCAGCAATCACAGGAACGGTAATTCCCCTCCGAAGTGCTTCAATGCGAAGCGCTTTTTTTATTCAACCGGTCGAAGGGAGGGATGCAGATGGCTGTATTTCGAGTTGAGAAAACGAGGGATTACACCGTTATGGCGAATCATCATCTGAAAAACAAGGATCTGTCGCTGAAGTCCAAAGGTCTTCTATCTCAGATGCTGTCACTCCCGGAAGACTGGGATTACACCCTCAAGGGGCTTTCCATGATCAACCGGGAGAGCATCGATGCTATTCGGGAAGCAGTCCGTGAACTGGAACGGGCTGGATACATCGTCCGAACCAGAGAGAGGAATGAGTATGGTCACCTTAAGGGTACAGACTACACGATTTATGAAAAGCCTCACTTGGTAGTAGATCCTTCAGATGAAATCAAAGAACCACTGTCGGCTAATCCTGCATTGGAAAAACCTATGTTGGAAAAGCCAATCTTGGATAATCCAGTGTTGGAGAAACCTACGTTGGGAAATCCAACGCAATTAAATACTAAGAAAACAAATAAAGATCCATTAAAGACTAAGGGATTAAGTAAATATCCATCAATCCCTGATCCATCAAGAGAAGCCACGATCGAGAAGGATGAGATTGGATTGGATGCTCATTCCATCAAGGAATCCATCCAGGAGAAAATCGAATACGAGCTTATTGTTAAGCGTTATGACAAAGATCGTTTGGATGAAATCGTGGACCTGATGGTGGAGACCCTCTGTTCCAAGCGAGAATACATCACCGTTGCCGGGGATGATTACCCCGCATCTTTGGTCAAGGAACGGCTGCAACGCATCGACAGCACGCACATTGAATATGTCTTTGAATGCCTGGATAAAAACACCACCTTCATCCGGAACATCAAGAAATATCTGCTCACAACGCTATTCAATGCCCCATCCACCATCGACAGCTATTACACAGCACTGGTGAAACATGACCTTTATGGACCAGGTTCACACTTCTATCAAGATCTCGGAAGACTGATGAAGTCTAATGAATGAGTATAGTGTCCTAGATCGGATGTGGTTATTAGCTCAGGGAATTCTCAGCTAGTGCTTTTACAGCATTGATAACCATTACCCACGTAATGTCAGCTGCATAGAAGTATTTCTTTTGGTATTTTTGCCAGAGATCAGTCATTGTCTCGTTTCCCATTATGAAATCAATAGTATTCATAACTCCCGCAGACATCTGTTTGGTAGTGCCGCGTTTTTCTGCTGTCTTATTCAGTGCTGTCTTAAAAATGCTTGCGTCGAAGGTTTGGGTATTGGTCAGGACATATACATCGTAAAAATCTCTCATGCGGGTATTGGTCACGCCACGGGTAATGATCGTCTCATACTTCTCAGCAAGCACCGTTTCAAAGTTGTATGCCATAATGCTGATTGTTCTATCTTCAAACATCAGTTTAAAGGCATACTCAATTTCCCTAGGGGTAACGGAATCTCCAGTTGTGATGTCTATCTTCAGCATCTGACGCGTTTTATCAAAGACGGCTCCGATCGATACGCGATACCCCGGATAGTCCGCTTCCTCTCGGATCTCCTCAATCCCTTGAAATGAAAATACAGCCCCGTCCTCAATTTGAGTTTTTAAGATGTTCTCAATGATCACTGTAAGTTCAGCCTTAGATAGAGTTTGACCTTTGATCGTAGCATCCATATCCATTGTGGTGCGCGCATCAATGCCAACCATCGCAGCAATGAGCATGCCGCCTTTAAGGATAAAGTTATGTTTGTAATCTGAAACTGCTATACGTTCCAAAAAGCGCTCCATCATGAAATTACGAAGCAGGATTTCGGTCTCAACATTCGATTTTTTCGAAAGGTTTCGGATTAAAGCTTTTAACTGTGTAGATGTTTTCATAATAGCACCTCCATGTAGCCTCTGAGCAGTTTGGTCACTTTGAACGTTTCTGCCATTTGCATGAGTTTACTCAGATTTTTATCTTTTCGCTTGGCATAACGCTTGACTGCATCTGTCACAACGGAGATATCCAAATTGTTCCGACTTCTCAAGCAATCACAAATTGTGCGTTCCAAATCATAAACCGTAACAGCGTTTCCAAACATTGTTGTGAGTTTTGTAACTCCGATTTCGTGCAATTCCCGCTTAATTGTGAAGACTGTGAAGCCATCCTCTCGAAGCCGTGTTGGGTTGTAACCTGTTGGAACAGTAACCATATAATTGATCGGATCACGGTCTGTCAGCTCATGCAGAAACAGTGCTGTTTCATGAGAATAGATGATTTTTGGACGCCGAAGCTGGACGATAAACATCTTGTCAGTAAATTCATCAGGTAAAGCATAAATCCCCGTAGTCACTCGTTCCAAATTGCCTGAATTAACAAGCAGTCGCAATCTTTCGTTTGAGATCGGCTTGATTCGCTTGAGCGGTAGTAATGATTCCGCCATTTTGCTTTAGGGCTGATTGAAGTTCATTGGGCATAGCCATTCTACCACCTCCAATTTGATTATCATGCTAATATCGTATACCATACTTGCACAAAAATCAAGATAATTTGATTCATATGCAAATTTCATCAACGAAACAAGCATGATAATCAAATTCTCTTCAATTTATTCTTATTGAAAGGAGAACTTCGAAATGAAAAGACCTCTCGCATATATCACTGCTTCATGGGGAATCGATCCGACTGAAAATACTGAGAATTCACTGCCATTTATCGCCGAGCAAAACTGATCCGCCCCTTTGGCCTGATCAAATCTTGGACAATTCATTGGATTCGTCCACCCAGCGGCAGTAGGATCACACCGAGAATGAAGGGGATCAGCACCAGTATGGCCAGTAAAGGGCTTCGGGGAGATTTGTTCTTGCTGTCCCAGCTAAACAGATACAACGATAATCCAAAGGCCAGAATGCCCACAGCCAAAAGGATTACGAGCGCCCATACAGGTTCATATTCCAGGGCTGTGCCCATGGCCATCGCCTTGAAGGCATCCATTCCGTAGGAAGTGGGCAGGAGCCGGGCTACTCGAGCCAGTGTATCCGGCAGCATCGCAGCAGGAACCATCAACCCACCCACCATCATGGAAGGCAGATAAATCAACTGCGACCAAAGAACCGTTATACGAGAACTGGATGAAATCACACCGATTAATGCTCCCAAGCCGGCGCAAGTAAAAGCCAGCAGAAAAAATACAAGGACAAATGCACCCCAGTTTTGAGGCAGAGGGGCATCAAAGAATAGATGTCCGGTTGCAGTAATAATCACTGCTGTGATTACCGTATGAATCAGGGCCGACAACGCCGGGATAATGATGATGGATGATGCCGGTACCCCATTAATTTTATAGCTGCGGAATATTCCGGCTTCCCGGGATTCAGCCAGAGGCTGAGGTAGGCCTAGAATCATTCCGGAAAGAATGGCAAATATGACCATGGCTGGAATCATGGTTTCCTGAAAGAACGGATTGATGTTTACCATCATCAATCCCATCATAAAGTGAAAGCCCAAAGGGAGCAAGTAGATCATCAGCAGCAGTGTTTTGTTCCTCAGTCCCGTTAAAAATTCAAAAGAGAAGTGATATGCAAACGCAGACCTCATGCTGTGCCACCCACTTTCGTCAATTCTAAAAACCGTTCCTCCAGGGTAGGGCGTTCCACGCGAAGATCAATCAATGTATCCTCTTTTTGTTCGATGTGTGCAATGATGGCCGACACCGTCGCTCCAATATCACTGCTAAAGAGAATGGTATACTCGTCCAGATTGAACCGCTTGGCAACCGCCGGAAAAGAAGTGGCCTCGGCTGAATTCTGCAGTGTCCGAACAGAAATCTTCGTTAACCCCGATCCGGATGCTGTCAACTCCCGGGGAGTGCCAATGGAGATGATCTTCCCCTGAAGCATAATGGCCACCCGATCTGCCATTTCCTCGGCTTCCGCCATATCATGGGTAGTAAGAATGATGGTGGTTCCGCTTTCTTTGATCTCCGTCATGAGCCGGTGCAGTTCCGAACGGCTGGCCACATCTAGACCCGCTGTCGGTTCATCCAGGAACAACAGTGCCGGATCGTGGGCTGTGGCCAAAGCCAGGGCCAGACGTCGCTGCTGTCCCGTGGACAGAGTATGATACTCCGCTTCCATTTTCTCCTCAAGCCCCAATCTCTGGAGCAAATCCATTCGCGGCTCTGTTTTGTGATAGGCGCTGAAAAGCTGCATGGCTTCTCGTACTTTGATGGTGGCAGGGAGTCCTCCGCTCTGCAGTTGAACGCCAATCCGGTTTCTGAGCTTTTCCGGTTCCCGTACCGGATCGATCCCCATGATTTGCATATGACCTGAATCCGGATGCCGGATACCCTCCAGGCATTCCAATGTGGTGGTTTTCCCCGCCCCATTGGGGCCCAGGAGCCCAAATATCTCTCCTTGGACAACTGAAAAGCTAATGCTGTCTACCACCTTCTTTTCGAAGTATTTTTTGGTAAGATCCTGAACCGTGACGACCTTTTCCATTCTTCGAATCATCCTCTTCTCATTTTTTCATTCCCGGGCAGAACAAAATCACACTGCTACTATTTGGCCGAAATTGGTTGAATTCCTTCCCCCACAAAACAATCGCAATGAATTCAATCCACCCGTACATTCGTAGGGGTCCATTTTCTAGATCGATCCGCAGACCAGGCCAAATCAGATTGGATTGCTGGTCGGTTCTCTGGCAAAAATCCACTCGCCTGCTGATACAGCGGATGCATTACCGCAATCGGAAAATGTCTTTCGGATTGTTCAAATTCCTGTTTCTGGAATTTCGTGTTGGTGCATCCGTCAATCGATTGCCCTGCTCGAAAGGCTGAACGATCACACCCAATACAAATATCCCAACCTGCAGCTAGGTTGGGATACAAAGTATCATTAGGAGGTTTTTAGGTCCTGATCGTCTCCTTATTGCTATCTTTTTTCCAAAGGGGCAGAGTAAACCAGAATTCAGTGCCCTTTCCTGGCTCTGATCGTACTCCGTACCGAGCCCCGTGTTCATCCATGGCCCAGCGTACAATGGACAGGCCCAGACCTGTTCCGGCCACAGGACGGCGATGGTCCCGGTCAACTTTGTAGTACCGGTCCCAAATATGGGGAAGGTGCTCCCGGGGCAATCCCTGGACCGCTGTCCGCCACCGAAACCGTGACCTGCGTACCTTCCACCTTTTGGGAGACTACAACTTTGCGATCGTCTCCGGTATAGTGGATTCCGTTGATCAGAAGATTGTAAAAGGCTTGAGAAATCATTTCTGCATCTCCTCGAACCTCTGCATTCTGATCGTAGTGAAACTCGATGGTGTACCCTTCTTTGGCCACCAGCATGCCCAGCCGGCGAATCGTCTCGGCCAGGCTGTCGGTCAAACTGAACACGGAAAGATGCAGGGGCCGTTTCCCCGATTCCAAACGGGAAATGTCCAGCATATCATTCACCAGTGCGGTCAGCCGACGGGTTTCTTCAGCGATGATGCGGGCATTTTCCGGACTGGCCTCGCCGGGCAGGTCCATCATCGCCTCTGCGTATCCACTGATCAAAGTAAGCGGGGTACGCAGGTCGTGGGACACATTGGCCATGAGATCCCGCCGCATCTGATCCACCCGGGACAGTTCTCCGGCTGCATAGTTCAGCGTGTCCGCCAATTCATCAATTTCCCGATATCCGCCGCCTCGGAAGCTGGGGGCATAATCACCCTGGGCCAATGTTCTGGCTCGCTGCCCAATGCGATGGATCGGTCGGGCGATGGCCCGGGAAGTCAGATAAGCAATCAATACCGACAACACAATCATAATCCCGGCAATGTAAAAAAACTGGGCTCTGAGGGCACTGACTGTCGCCCCCACCGGGGCTACCATGGAACTAATTAAAACAGCAGCCCGCTGTCCTTGGGGGGTTGTAAAGAGGCGAGCGTAAAGGATGTTGGATTGGGCCGGCACAGTCAGCCACCCCATACGACCGCGGATGACCGACCCAATCTGCCGGGATTCCCGAAAAGTTTCCCGGTTGAAGTACACCATGATTTCCCCGCCATTATCAGCAGCCTGGCGAATCAATCGAACTTTCTCCTCCCGAGACATCATGGACAGGATGCTGTCCGCTGCGGTTCCGGATTCACTTCGGACAATCCCGGTAAGGGTTACCACTTCAATTCCCATCTGCCTTTCTGACGCCAGATCCTCCAGCTGGTCATCCCAGTTCAGTTCCGATGTCTGGGCAGCCACAGCAGCAGCGCCGCTGCGCACCTGATTGATTTTGACAAATCGATAAAAACGCCCGAGAAATACAATCTGGCTGAAATACAACACCACCAGCAAAATCGCACTGAACCCCAGAAGGGACAAGAAAATTTTCCACTGTACCGACATGTTTTTGGTTTGGCCTTTCATGGTCGTTTTCCTCTCCCTTCTCTTCTATTCAAAGCGATAGCCCACGCCTCGCAATGTGACGATGCGTCCGGCTCGTTCCCCCAACGACCGGCGCAGCAGCTTGATATGCGTATCCAATGTACGGTCATCGCCGTCGTACTCATATCCCCACACTTCTGTAATCAGTGAATCCCGGCTCAAAGCGATTCCCCGGTTTCGGACCAGGTAAAAAAGCAAATCGTACTCTTTGGGGGATAATTCCAGGGGCACATCGTCTGCAGTCACCTGCCGCGCCGTGAAATCCACTTTCAGCCCACTATCCGAAAACACATCATGCTCCGGGTCGCGGTTTGAGCGCTGTCCTCGCTTCAGAATCGCTTCAATACGCAGCATCAGTTCCCGGGGAGAGAACGGTTTGACCACATAATCGTCTGCCCCTACCTGAAACCCGTGAATACGATCGTATTCTTCACCCCGAGCCGACAGCATTAGCACCGGGGTATCCTGGAACCGTCGGATCTCGCGAACCGCATCAAATCCATCCATCTCCGGCATCATCACATCCATAATGATCAGATCGAACGTGCGGTCGCGGCACAATGTTACCGCTTCCATGCCATCTTTGGCCTCAGTGACATCGTAGCCAGCGAATACAGCATATTTTCGTATTAACGCCCGGATCTGTTCTTCATCATCCACCACCAGCAGCTTTTCCATATTCCGCCTCCTGCCTGATCCATTATCCCCATTATATCTCATTCCCGCCGAATCTGTCATCTGCAGTGAAAGACCCGGAAAGAGAATCCTTTCCGGGTTGTCAGACTGCTATTCTACACCTTCCGGCGCATCGGCCAAAGGCGGCGGGCCCCATCCCCCGCGTCGACCCATCCGGCCTCCGCCCATGGGCATTCTTCCTTCTTCTCTCATATTCGAAAGTCTTTCTGTGATCCGCTCCTGAATGCCGGCGGCAGTTTCTTCATCCATGATTCCCCACTGCTGATACCGGTTGATGATCTGACCGCGCAGCGCACCGATCTGATCTTCCAGATCGTAAATCTCATCCTTTTGCTCATCCGTCAGTGCATCCCATTTTTCCCGGGCAGCGATCATGGCCTCCCGACGAGCTGCCATCTCTTCCTTCATATCATCGGTCAATTCTCCGCGCCAGCCCATTCGATCCCGAATCGGGCTGCAGGCAGCATCCGCATCCGTTTCCTCCGCCGATACCACAGCGGCTCCAATGCCCACCATCACCAAAAGCACCAGGGTCAAGACAATGGCTGTTGTTTTATTTTTCAAGATCCTGCACCTCCTTTCCCGCCGATTGAACCAGCAGTCCTACTGATCCTTGTCCTTAGTGTACAAAGCCTGTGTGAAAACTGTGTGAACAAGTTCTGAAAATATCATGAATTCTTAATCTATTTTCTTCTGGTTCGATTTGAATTCCAACTGATGATACGGATTGACTGGCTCCCACGATCCCGGGACCCGAGACAGTTTATCCGATTCATCCTTCATCATTCAGTAAATCATCGTAATCTCTTGATGTTCCCACCCTTGATACTCATCCAAAACAGACATATAATGAAAGCACAGGAAGCATTCCGATATGTCAACAGAAATTGACACAGATTCCATCCTGAGTTGGTAGCCCAACCTTAGTCGCCGTCCTATAATGCAAGTAGGAGACTAACTATATGAAGTCAAGAGAAACTATGAAAAGAACCTGACGATTTCAAAACAAGTATAGTTTGCACACCAAGAAGGAGTAGGAAAAGCTACTCCACGGTCGAGTTTATGTGAGATGAATTAACTCTGAGGAGTAAAACTAAGCTGATGAATTAGCAAATGGTGAAGAACTCTAACAAGTTTTTTAGCAACATGAGAAGTAGCAACAAAGTGATGCTTGCCTTCCGCTTTCTTCTTGAGGTAATAAGCCCTGAATCTAGGATCTTTTACGCTGATCAGTCGTGCCGCTTCCAAAAGAGCCCACCTGAGATAAGGAGAACCTCTTTTGACCATTTTCATATCGGTTGCAATAAATTTACCAGACTCGTAAGTCGAAGGTTCAAGGCCGGCAAAAGCCAGGAGTTTTGAGGGAGACTCGAATCTGGAAATATCACCGATTTCAGCCAGGATGATTGAACCAAGACCATAAGATATACCTGGCACAGAGAGGATAGGACTTTTCATTGCGTCCATGATAGCTTTGATTTCATCATCAATTTTGCAGATTTCATAGGTATACGTTTCAATGAATGAGAGGACCTGCAACAACTCAAAAGATAAAGCCCGACTATCCGAACCAATCGATACAGCAGCTGTTTTCTTGATCAGAATGGCTTTTTCTCTGCCATACTTACCGCGTGAATTTTGGCAAAGAACATTTGTGAGTTTTGTCAGATGAGCGGAAGCGAGTGCATTTTTAGACGGAAACGCCCGTAGTAAGGCATAGGTAGACTTTTGATTAAGTGAGTAAACCAAGTCACCAAGCTCTGGGAACATAATATCCAAGATTCTGGTAAGAGAGATTTTATACTTTGACAAATTTTCCTTAATTCTTGATTTGTGTCGTGTGAGTGACTTAAGCTCCTGAAGATGGTAAGATAAATCTGAGTGGAGTTTGAAGTTGCCTGAATGCAGCATGATCGCAATGAGTTTAGCATCGATTTTATCCGTTTTGCTCTTTCTAAGGGTTTGAGCCTTTCTGAAAAGATTGGTTTGAAGCGGATTAAGGACGACTAGGGGTAGTTGGTTCTCGGTGACAAACCGCATGAGATTGATGCTGTAGTGACCAGTCGCTTCCAGCCCCACTCTTATTTTGTCTTTTGGAACATCTGGGATGGAGGAGAGCAATAAGTTGAAACCATTGATGTTGTTTGGGATAGTAAAAACATCCTTGATGATTTCACCTTCTGAGGAAGTAATGTAACAATCATGTTTGTCCCTGGCAACATCAATACCGACATAGATCATAAAATCACATCCTTATAGAATTTTGGTTGCGGTCCACATACATCTATGTCATGTATCCTTGCCCGAGATAAAACGTCGAAGCGTTATCTAACTCATAAACAAAAAGACATAGAGATGTGGTTGGATCCTCTATCAAACAGTCAAGCTGTAGGTGAGCACACCAATCCACAACACTATGTCAATTATACAGTAAAAAAGAAAGGGTAATGGACTGTAGCTTGACTACGAGTTCATTATACAAGGTGAGAGAATGGATTCCTGTTTATTCTGCAAGATTGTCCGCAAAGAGATCCCTGCTAAGATTGTGTACGAAAGCGACACAGTGCTGGCATTCGAGGACATTGCTCCTGCAGCGCCGGTTCATATTCTGATTATTCCCAAAAAGCACATCGCCACTGTCGCCGAGCTGACCGGAGACGAAGCGACCGTATCGGGTGATCTGATCCAGGCCGCCGCAGAAATCGCCCAAGAAAAAGAGCTGGATGATTTCCGTGTGGTGGTCAACTGCGGAGAAAAGGCTGGTCAGTCGGTATTTCATGTGCATTTTCACCTATTGGGAGGGCGGGATTTTTCCTGGCCGCCGGGGTAGAATGGCCGCGGTGCACCTTGACGTTGGTCAGGGTGTCATAGTATAATTGAGTTTGGTATATTTTGTTTCCGATGGCCGCATGACCCTTGCAGCAAGGCCCCAGAGACAAGAAAGAGCGACAGCCGCTTGATGCGGCAGCGGGGGGAGGGAGAAACCATGACAGACATCAAGGTTGGTAAAAACGAGAGCCTGGATAATGCACTGAGACGATTTAAGCGCCAGTGTCAGAAGGCCGGTGTTCTGGCGGAAGCCCGCAAAAGAGAGCATTATGAAAAACCCAGCGTGCGCCGCAAGAAGAAATCCGAGGCGGCCCGTAAGCGGAAGTTCCGGTAAAGCACAGCGATCCTGACTGCAAAAAAAGGGGGGTGCACGCATGACCCTACACGATACACTGCTGGCCGACATGAAAAGTGCCATGAAAGATAAAGAAGGAAGCAAACTGAAACTGTCTGTGATCCGAATGATCCGGGCTGCTGTTCAGAATGCTCAAATCGAGAAGAAAAAACCGCTGAACGACGATGAAGTCCTGGATGTAGTGGTTCGGGAAATGAAAATGAGGCAGGATGCCATCGATTCAGTCCCCGAAGATGAACGGGAACGACGGCATGAATTCCTGGAAAAGCTGGAAGAAGAAAAAGTCATTTTGCAGGCGTATCTTCCCAAACCGCTGACTGCAGAGGAACTGCAATCTGCGGTGGCAGAAGCCATAGCAGAAACCGGTGCCAGTTCAGCCAAAGATATGGGACGGGTCATGAGTGTGCTTATGCCCCGGGTCAAAGGAAAAGCTGACGGTAAAACGGTAAACAATGTGGTTAAGGAGTTGCTCTCCCGCAGGGAGGAGTAAACTGCAGCGGCTTGGTGCGCAAGGCATCAAGCCGTTTTTTCGATGCAACAGGAAAGGGGGAGGGATATGAGCACAAAGCGAATTGGACTCTGTTTTTTGCTGATGATTGTGCTGATGACCTCGATATTTTCGGGAATTCAGGCAGCGGAAGACAGCCAGGCGGTGATCATTCCCATCAAGGGTGAGATTGAACCGGGGCTAACCAGTATGGTTAGACGGGGAATCCAGCAGGCCGAAGACCTGGCTGCGGACGTGATCGTCCTGGATATTGCCACTCCGGGAGGACGGGTGGATGCTGCACTGGCCATTGGCGACTTGGTGCGGGAAACAACCATTCCGGTGGTGGCCTATGTATCCGGACGAGCTTGGTCAGCCGGGGCCTACATTGCTCTGTCCACAGATGAAATTGCCATGCTGCCGGGCAGCAGTATCGGGGCGGCCGAAACTGATCCGGCTACACCCAAAATCATTTCTGCCTGGAAAGGGGAAATGGAGTCGGTTGCAGAGCGCAATGGTCGGGATTCGGCCTACGCGGCAGCCATGGTGGACCAGAACGAGGTAATTGAAGGACTGGTGGGACAGGGCGAAATACTGACATTGACTGCCAGTCAGGCTTTGGATGTCGGATACGCCGAGTACAATGTTGCGGGATTTGAAGATTTGCTGAACCAGCTGGATCTTGCCGGGGCTGCCGTGACGGAAGTCGAAGCAACCTGGGTAGAACGCCTGGCCCGAACTGTGACCAGTCCCAGCATCGCTCCGATATTCCTGATGATCGGCTTCATCGGACTCACCATGGAATTTTTTATTCCGGGATGGGGAATTGCCGGGTTTATTGGGATTGCATCACTGGGATTGTTTTTCGGAGGACATATGCTGGCCGGTCTGGCCGGATGGGAAGCACTGCTGGCATTTTTGGGCGGGGTCCTGCTGCTTTTTGTGGAAGCGTTCGTTACACCGGGGTTCGGTGTGGCTGGTATCGCCGGCATTATCCTGGTGTTTGCCGGTATCTATTTCACTTCCGGCGATGCTGTTACCGCCATTCGAACCATCATGCTGTCATTCTTCGGCGCTGTAGCTGTTACCGGAGTCATGCTGCGGTTTTTTAAAGACAGTTCCGCCTGGAACCGACTGATTCTCAAAAACAGCTTGAACCGGGAATCCGGATATATTTCAACCGCCGAACCGGTGGATCTGCTGGGGAAAAAGGGACGGACCGTGACTATGCTGCGCCCGGCCGGTATTGCCGAGATTGAGGGGGTCCGGGTGGATGTGGTCAGCGAAGGAGCGTTTTTGCCGGCTGGACAGCCGGTGCGCGTGGTCAAAGTTGAAGGAGCGCGGATCATCGTACAGCTCATACTGGACGAATAGAGAAAGGATGATGAAGTATGGAACAAATTTTTACTCTTCTATTGGTGATGCTTGCCATACTGGTGGCCTTATCGTTGTTTTTGAGTTTTGTACCCATCGGGCTGTGGATTTCGGCACTGGCGGCTGGAGTCCGAGTCAGTATTGGAGCACTGATCGGTATGAGACTGCGGCGGATTGCACCAACCAAAATTGTCAACCCGCTGATTAAGGCCATCAAGGCCGGATTGGAAATGAGCACAGATAAACTGGAAGCCCATCATCTGGCCGGTGGGAATGTGGACCGGGTCATCAATGCACTGATTGCCGCCCAGCGCGCGGCCATTCCGTTGGGATTTGAACGAGCCGCGGCCATTGATCTGGCGGGTCGTGATGTATTGACGGCGGTGCAGATGAGTGTTAATCCGAAAGTCATTGAAACACCGGTGATTGCAGCGGTGGCCAAAGACGGGATTGAAGTCAAGGCCAAAGCCAAGGTAACCGTGAGAGCCAATATTGAACGACTGGTGGGAGGCGCCGGTGAGGAAACCATTATCGCCCGTGTCGGTGAAGGCGTGGTTACCACCGTGGGATCGGCCAATTCCCACAAAGACGTCCTGGAAAACCCGGATAGCATTTCCCGAACGGTGCTGAACAAGGGGCTGGATGCAGGAACTGCCTTCGAGATCCTGTCCATTGATATTGCAGATGTGGATGTAGGCCGCAATATCGGAGCCGAACTAATGAGTGACCGAGCGGAAGCGGATAAACGAATTGCTCAGGCCAAGGCGGAAGAACGCCGGGCCATGGCGGTAGCTCGCGAGCAGGAAATGCAGGCAGCTGTTCAAGAGATGCGCGCCAAAGTGGTGGAAGCCGAAGCGGAAGTGCCCAAGGCTTTGGCCGAAGCCCTGCGGGAAGGAAAGCTGGGCGTAATGGATTATTACAATATGCGCAATGTCATTTCCGATACCGATATGAGGGAAGCCATAGCCAAAGGCGGTACGGAACCGAATAATAAACACCCACACAAAAAATAAGCGGCAGGAGGGATAAGTGATGGACCTTTTTATTCCGCTGATTATTTTCTGGGTGGTTTCGGCTGTGGTACGGGGAATGCAAAACCAACAGTCGTCTCAGCCCAAAGGAGGCCCTCTGCCGCGACCGCGTCCTGCTCAGCAGCCGGAAAGGCCGGACAGCAAGAGGGCGGCGACTACCGGTCGGACCGGATCGGCACCGCGTTCGAGAGATGTTGTACCGGCAGCACCCGTACCCCTTTCGCAGCGAACCGGTGAATCCAGCATGTCTCCTGAGAATAAATGGGAAAAAGGACGCAGAGAACCGCGGCTGGTCAAGGAGGGTGAAGTGCCGCGCCAGTCCAGGTTGACAGCTCAGGAACCCGCGGCAGGCAGTCCTCAGGTAGGTAGTGAACCTGCGCAGCAGGTTCAGGGACAGTTGACCGATGGGGTGGGCCGCAAGGAATCCGGCTCGCCGCTGGATCGGATCCGAAAGGATCTGAAGGATCCTCGCTCCCTGCAGGCTGCCATTTACTACAGTGAAATCTTCAGCGCGCCTCGGGCGCATCGGCCCTATCGGCCGCCGCATATGCGCTGAACGATGTCGTTTTGGAACCGCAATCACTGGATCAACTGAGAATTGGATGCATTTAAAACGTATAAAAATACAAAGAGACCGGAAGGAGTAGCCGACGGCGCAAAACTCCCGGTCTCTTTTCAACAGCCCCCAGTACACAGGGGTCTGTTATTGGACAAAAATAGGATAAAAAAATCGGGTCTGCACTGATTTCGAGAACCGTCTCACCGCCCATCAGAAAATTCTGTTATGCGGTGATCCGGAAGGCACAAATCCAAGGTCTTCGTTGGTTCCACTGTGATTATGTTCCCTGTCTTTACTGGCACTTTTCTGTCTTTTCACCATTGGTCCCAGAGGAACCGGTGAATGAGAACAGCAGGTGTTTTCTTGACAGTTGCGACAATCAACAGCTTGTGCGGAACCGGCATCCGTATTGAAATCGTATGAGCCATTTTCATGGTCTCATCATGTCTTCCGCTGTCCTGGCTTCTGCGGTGTTTAGCCGCACTGCCCTGTCCAGATCGCAAGACATCCATCCAACCATTTGCCCGAATCCTATCGGGTTTTGTACCCCGTTTCCTCTTTCGAGAAAACTTTTCGTTCAGTGCAGTCCCTGTACTGTTATTATAGCAGGCTGAATGAAAATGTCAACGTCAATTATCTGAAAATTTAGATTATGCATATTCATACAAACCGTTGTAAACTCTATGGTTGGCCGAATTTAGGCAATATGTGGAAGAAAAAAAGTTTTATTTTTTTTCACAAGTTTAAGAAAGTTATCACCGGATCAGCCGGCAGCAGCATCAAAAAGGATTCTGTTCAAGCCTGTCGAATGTATCCTTTCAGTGCAAGGAATAATGATGAAGGGGGCCTGTCTCATTGGCCGAGAACAAAGAGCTGCATCTTCAGTATGCATTTTCCAACAATGAAGAAATGGCGGCAGTACTGGGACATCTGGATGAAAATCTGAAAATGATCCAGGAAGGATTCTCCGTCAAAATTGTGACTCGCGGGGATACGGTCCGAATCAGCGGGAATCGGGACGATGCGCTGCAGGTGGAAGCGCTTTTCCGCTACCTGACGGACACCCTGAATCAGGGCTCGGGACTGAATCCGCAGGATGTGCGGTATCTGATTCAAACCGTCCGGGAAGGCAGCGGAGACCGTCTGGGAGAGATGATCTCCGATTTTATCGGAACTACATTCCGGGGAAAACGGATTAAGCCCAAAACTCTGGGCCAAAAAGTGTATGTGGATGCCATGCGGGAACATGATTTGGTCTTTGGCATCGGACCGGCGGGAACCGGCAAAACCTATCTGGCGGTTGCCATGGCGGCTACCGCTTTGAAAAACCGTGAGGTCAACCGGATTATTCTGACTCGTCCGGCGGTAGAAGCCGGCGAAAAGCTGGGGTTTCTTCCGGGAGACCTGCAGGAAAAAGTGGACCCTTACCTGCGTCCGCTGTACGACTCCATGTATGATATACTGGGAATCGAGGCGGTGCAGAAATATATGGAACGGGGCATAATTGAAGTGGCACCGCTGGCCTATATGCGGGGGCGGACTCTGGACGATGCCTACATCATTTTGGATGAGGCCCAAAATACCACCATGGAGCAGATGAAGATGTTTCTGACTCGAATGGGGTTTGGTTCCAAGGCTGTGGTAACGGGAGACCTGACACAAAAGGATTTGCCCCAGGGCAAAGGGTCAGGGTTGGATCACGCCCGAAGCATCCTTAGTGAGATTGAAGGAATCCGTTTTGTCTATTTTACCGAATACGATGTGGTCCGGCACGAACTGGTGCAGAAGATTATCCGGGCCTACGAAGAAAGTTCCGGGGAAGAATAAGCCGGTGAATGGCCGGACAAGACAGGAGCGGTGACATGGGTGCCTGGGACAATCTGAAAGAAAAGATCAAAACCATGTCCGGATTCGATTTGACCAAAAGCACAGAGAATCGGCGTATTCTGGTGGGAGTGATCATTTTTGTGATGATCCTGCTGCTGGTTGTCACCAGTGTGCTGCCGCGCATGCTGCATCTGACAGCCGGCGATGTGGCCCCATCAGACATTCGGGCAACACGGACCATCGTCAATCGAAAAGCGACTGAAACGCTGAAGAATGAGCGGATAGCTGCAGTTCCCATGGTTTATGATCTGGATCTCAGCATCATTGATGCAGCAGAAACCGAAGTCAATCAGCTTTTTGCGTATGTGAAAGAACTGAAAGGCGATAATACTGTTGAAGCCGCTCAGCGTCCCGTGCGATTAAAAGAGACGCTGGATTTTGATGTGTCCGACGATATTGCGCATGCTGTGATCCGTGCATCTGCATCGGATTTGGACCGGATGAATACCGCCACCAATGAAGCGCTGCGGGCTGCCATGCAGGGGGGCATTAAAGAAGAACAGTATGAAGATGCTTACCAGCAGATGAGCAGCCGGATCCGGGGGCTGACCATGAATGCGGATCAGCGGTCGTTTGTGCTGGCCCTGGCTCAAAATAAACTGACGCCCAATATGCTGTTTAATGAAAACGAAACCAATCGGCGCATTCAGCTGGAAATCGAAGCGGTGGAAGAAAACCCGATTATGGTTCTGAAAGACCAGGTGGTGGTTCGGTCCGGTGAGATTGTGACAGAAGAACAGATCGCCATTCTGGAGGATCTGGGTCTGCAGCGAAGCAGCGTGGATTTTGGTCGGGTATTGGGTCTGGCTTTGTTTGTAACGATTATGCTGGCGCTTCTGGGCGGCTACATGTACCAGAATCTGCCGGAGCATTTTTATAACGAAAGTGATCTGGTTCTTCTGGGGGTAATCAGCGTACTGGCTCTGGTCATCAACAAGGTGCTGGGCAGTATCTCCGGGTTTCTGATCCCGGTGGCCGGTGGATCCATGCTGGTGGCGATTCTGCTGGATCGCAACCTAGCCTATATGTTTACTCTGGTCATCAGCGTTCTGTCCGGCATCGTCATCGGTGGGGACATTCGTTTTATCCTGGTGGCACTGGTGGGCGGATTTGCCGGCATTTTCAGCGTTCCCAGACTGACCCAGCGCAGCGATATGACCCGGGCTGGGTTTATGATTGCTGCGGCCAATGTATTTACCATCTTCGCTGTGGCGGCTGTGGCGGGTACCAACCTGTACGAACTGCTTCTGGAGAGTGCCTGGGGAGCCATGGGGATTTTCAGCGGGCTGATTTCTGCGGTGCTGGCCATCGGCGCTCTGCCTTATCTGGAAAATACTTTCGGAATTACAACCCCCATTCGGCTGGCGGAAATTGCCAATCCCAATCATCCGCTTTTAAGAAGGCTTCTGATGGAAGCCCCGGGTACATATCACCACAGCATTATGGTGGGGAATCTGGCGGAATCTGCCGCTGAGGAAGTCGGTGCTGAGCCGCTGCTGGCTCGTGTAGGCAGCTATTTCCACGATATTGGAAAGATCAAAAGGCCGCAGTTTTTTATTGAAAACCAACTGCCCAACAGCAATCCCCATGACAAGGTAACACCGAGTCTCAGTGCCATGATCATCACATCCCATCTGCAGGACGGTGTGGAGCTGGCCAAAGAATACAGACTGCCGGGCCGTATCATCGACCTGATCCAGCAGCATCACGGGACCGGTCTGGTCAGCTACTTCTATTACATGGCTTCTGAAAAAGGGAGTGCCCAGGAAGAAATATTGGAAGAAGACTACCGCTATCAGGGGCCCAAACCTCAAAGCAAAGAGGCGGCGCTGATTCTGCTGGCCGATTCGGTGGAAGCGGCGGTTCGTTCATACCCCAAAGCCGATGTGGAGAAGATGGAGCAGGTAGTCCGCCGCATTATCCGAAACCGCCTGGATGACGGGCAGCTGGATGACAGCGATTTAACGCTGAAGGATCTGGACCGTATTGGAGATACTTTTATCCGTATACTGATGGGTACTTTCCATTCACGCATAGAATATCCGGAGGATCTTCCGGAGCTGGTAAAGGAACGTGAGGACAATGCTGGAGATCTATCTGAACAATCAGCAGGACCGGATCCCGATTGATGAGGAAATGGAAACCATGCTGATCCATGTGGTCCAGAGGGTCATGGAGCAGGAGAATGCAGCCGGACCCGGTGAGATGAGCATCACCCTGGTGGACGATGCGGATATTCATGAACTCAACCGCATCTACCGGCAGATGGACAAAGTGACCGATGTCCTTTCTTTTCCGGCGGACGATCTCCTGACGGAACTGGAACCGGACGCTCCCCGTATCTGGGGAGATGTGGTCATATCCATGGAACGGGCAGCATCCCAGGCGGAAGAATACGGTCACAGCCTGCTGCGGGAGGTTTGCTTTCTGGCGGTCCACGGAGCCCTGCATCTTTTGGGCTACGACCATGAAACCCGCCTGGATGAGGACACAATGGAGAAAAAAGGAGAACAGGTCCTGGAGGCTTTTGGGATCGGTCGAACATCATGATGGTAAAAAGGAACCGTCCGGTGCGGGACAGCATTCACGATGCCCTGCAGGGGATCGGTTATACACTGCGAACACAACGGAATATGCGTTTTCACGGGGCTATGACAGTGTTTGTTCTGGCCGCCGGGCTTGTGCTGCGGGTATCGGCCATGGAGGTTCTTTTTCTTATGTCTGCCATTGCTTTTGTGGTGGTGACGGAAATGGTCAATACCGGCATAGAAACTGTGGTGGATATGATCACCAGCGATTACAGCGATCTGGCCCGCATTGCCAAAAATGTGGCTGCAGGAGCTGTACTGACGGCCAGTTTGTATGCCCTGGTGGTAGGGTATCTGGTGTTGGGGCAGCGGGTGCTGGCCTGGTTGTTTTAGTCTTTCAGGCAGGAGGTTGCTATGAATAGAGAGGAAACTAAGAAAGAGGTTCCGTTTCGATCCGGATTCATTACCGTGGTGGGTCGTCCCAATGTGGGGAAATCCACCCTGTTGAATCATCTGTTGGGGGAAAAATTTCTCATTGTATCGGACAAACCGCAAACGACTCGAAACCGGATCCGCTGCATCCTGACTCGTTCGGACATGCAGGCAATATTTATCGATACACCCGGAATTCACAAACCCCGCCACAAACTGGGGGAATACATGGTCCAAACCGCATTGAGGACGCTGAATGAGGTGGATGCGGTGGTCCTGGTGATGGACCTGACCGAAGAAGCAGGCCGGGGGGATGAGTATGTGCTGGAGCAGCTTCGTCTGATCCAGACACCGGTGATCCTGCTTCTGAATAAATCTGACCGGGTTGATGCTGCAGTCTGTGAACAGCGCCGGAAACAGGCTGAAGCCATGTATCCGTTTAAAGCCATATTCTGCGGGTCAGCAGTTACAGGTGCCGGGATGGATGATTTTCTGGCGGAAATAGTTCAGCTCCTTCCGGCCGGGCCCATGTACTATCCCGATGACATGGTGGTGGATCAGCCGGAGCGCTTTATTGTAGCTGAACTGATCCGGGAAAAGATCATACACCTTACTGAAGAAGAAATTCCCCATTCGGTGGCGGTGGAAGTAGAAGAGATGGCAGAGCGGCCCAACGATCTGGTCTTTATCCGGGCGGCCATCTATGTGGAACGGGAGTCTCAAAAAGGGATCATCGTGGGAGCCGGCGGCAGTCTTTTGAAGCAAGTAGGGCAGCAGGCCAGACGAGACATTGAAGCACTTTTAGGGTCACGGGTTTATCTGGATCTGTGGGTTCGGGTGAAAAAGGACTGGCGGCGTCGGGATGGAGCTCTGCGCCAGTTCGGGTATGAATAAGAAAGGTGACGATCTATGAAACTACATCGGGTGCATGCACTGGTGATCCGTTCACGAGCGTTTATGGAGGCGGATCGGGTGGTGACCCTTTTTTCGAGAGAAAGAGGGAAAATTCAAGCGGTGGCTCGCGGAGCGCGAAGGCCGCGAAACCGTTTCAGCGGTAGTACCGGTGTGTTTACATTCGGTATTTTTCAGTTATTCGGCGGAAAAGGGCTGGAAACCCTGTCGTCGGTGGAGATTCTGGAGCCCTTCGGCGATCTCCGGGAGGATCTGGACAAAATCGCTTACGCTTCATATATGGCTGAACTGGTGGATAAATCCCTGGAGGACGGTCAGGTTCAGGAAGACATTTTTACTCTGCTTCTTCAAGCTTTCTATGTCCTGGACGCGGGAACCGACCCTCGGCGGGCAGCCCGGGCTTTCGAGATTCGCCTGCTGATGCTGCAGGGACTGCAGCCGGAACTGAACCGCTGTGTCCAATGCGGAAAAGAGATGGAAAAAGATGCGGCCCGGGTTACCATCAGCCCCAGTCAGGGAGGGCTGGTTTGTGAAAGCTGTCGCGGGGAAAAGGACGACTGTCTGCTCATATCCCGGGGGAGTGTGGAGATGCTGAAGCGTCTGGCCACCACTGATATGGCCCGGTTGTCCATGCTGCGCTGCAGCGAGGAGATGGAATACGATCTGGAGCGGTTGCTGCGGGCATTGCTGAACCATTATATCGACCGCCCGCTTCCTTCCCGATCGTTTATGGAAACGGTCCAGATGATGGGTAAAAATGAAATCAAAGGAGAATGATGACCATGACAGAACTGGAGAGCATTGACAAGATTCGAAAAAGAACCGGACTGGGGTATCGGGAAGCCAGGAAACTGTTGGAGGAAGCCAACGGGGATGTGGTACAGGCCCTGGCCAATTACGAAGAAAAAGAAAGCCAGTGGAAGGAAACCATTCAGGTCAAAGGTGGGGAAATTATCGATACGGTGAAGGAACTGATCAAAGAAGGCAATGTCACCAAGATCCGTGTCAAGCAGGATGGAAGAACCGTGGTGGAACTGCCGGTAACCATTGGAGCGGCTGGAATACTTCTGGCGCCCCAGCTGGCAGCCCTGGGGGCTCTGGCGGCGCTTTTGACACGCTGCACCCTGGAAATTGAACGCCCTCGTCCGGATGCAGCACCCAAAGACGTTGTAGCGAAAGATGAATAATCCAGACCATGCAAAATGCACTCTCAGGAGTGCATTTTTTTTGGAATAGGAATGGACAGAGAAGGAATAACGATGGTAAAATAGTATATGCTCTATCAGTACATTTTCTAATTAGTATACCATATTGAGACGGGCGGTGATGACCATCGAACTGACCGACAGACAGAGACAAATTGTGGCCATTGTGAAAGACCAGGAGCCGGTAACCGGAGAGCAGATCGCCGAACAGCTGTCTGTCAGCCGGGCTGCCCTGCGCTCGGATCTGGCAGTGCTGATTATGGCTCACATCCTGGATGCCAAACCGCGGGTAGGGTATTTTTATGCCGGTCAGCAGTCGGACCTGCTGATCCGTTCCCGGATTCGGCAGACCAAAGTGGATCAGGTCAAATCCATTCCTTTTGTGATTCGGGACAACCTGAGCGTCTACAATGCCATCGTCAGCTTGTTTCTGGAAGACGTGGGTACGCTGTTTGTGGTGGGCGAAGATGGAGCCCTGGAAGGCGTGGTTTCCAGAAAAGATCTTCTAAAAGCAGCCATGGGCGGTGGAGATTTGCAGCAGATGCCGGTGAGTGTCATCATGACCCGGATGCCCAATGTGGTCATGGTAACCCCCGACGATACCGTGTACGATGCCGCCCGGCGGATTGTGCAGCATGAAGTGGATGCACTGCCGGTGGTCCGACCCCTTGTGCAGGAGGAAACCGGGGAGCCGGTGGGGAAGAATAAATGGAAAGTGGTGGGAAGGATCACCAAGACGACCCTGGCCCATCTGTTTGTGGAAATGGGTGAAGGTCGGAGGGAGGAATGAGTCCATGGCGGAAGCCAAAGGGCAAGGCAGCACGAAAAAATCCGAAGTGGTGGTATTTGCACTGTCGGATTCCATCGGGGAGACAGCCGAATTTGTCATTCGAGCAGCAGCCAGCCAGTTCAACGGCAGCAAGCTCATTATTCGGCGGGTCCCATATATCAGCAGTGAGGATCAGATCCGGGATATTGTCCGAAAGGCGCGGGAAACAGACAGCCTGGTGGTCTACACCCTGGTGCTTCCGGAACTGAGAGATGCCATTGAACGAGCCGGCTGGGAAATGGGGGTTCTGACGGTGGATGTGCTGGGCCCAGTGCTGGATGCCGTTTCAGAGAAAATGGCGGCCAATCCCCGTTTGGAACCGGGACTGGTCCGACAGATTGACGATGAATATTTTCGCAAGGTGGAAGCGGTGGAATTTGCGGTGAAGTATGACGACGGAAAAGACCCCCGAGGCCTTCTCCGCGCGGATATTGTATTGATTGGCGTGTCTCGGACCTCCAAAACGCCACTGAGCATGTACCTGGCCCACAAGCGGCTGAAAGTGGCCAATGTGCCCCTGGTACCGGAAGTGCCTCCGCCGGATGAACTCTTCGACATTCCAAACACCCGGGTGATCGGGCTGACGGTCAGCCCTGATCAGCTTCACGGCATTCGCCGGGAACGCCTGAAATCCATGGGTTTGACCGTGCGGGCCGAGTATGCGGAGATGGAGCGGATTCTGAACGAACTGGAATATGCGGATAAAATCATGAAACGGATCGGGTGTCCGGTCATCGATGTGACCAACAAAGCGGTGGAAGAGACGGCAGGCAGAATTCTAGACATATTCAGTAGGAGGGAAATGTATGGACGCTAAAAAGTACATTTACAAATTTTCTGAAGGCAATGCCAAAATGAAAGAACTGCTGGGAGGCAAAGGAGCCGGGTTAGCCGAGATGACATCCATCGGGCTGCCGGTGCCTCCGGGATTCACCATCACCACTGAAGCGTGCAACGAATATTATTCCAACAAAAAACAGTTTCCGGAAGGGCTGGCCGACAGTATCGCAGACCACATCCGGGATCTGGAAAAGGAGACCGGAAAAGTGTTCGGCGGGAAGGACAATCCCCTGCTGGTTTCGGTTCGCTCCGGCGCTGTCTTTTCCATGCCGGGAATGATGGATACTGTTTTGAATCTGGGTCTTACCAAAGAAACTGTGGAAGGGTTGGCTCACCTGACGGACAATCCACGGTTCGCTTACGATTCCTACCGCCGCTTTATCCAGATGTTCGGCGGTGTGGTCTTGAGAATGGAACATCACGAGTTTGAAGATATTCTGGAAAGCTGGAAGAAAAAGCAGGGCGTCACATTGGATATGGAAATGACGGCTGACAGCCTGAAAAATGTCGCGGATGAATATTTGAAACTGGTGCAGGAACGGGTCGGACGGCCGTTCCCCCAGGATCCCAAAGAACAGTTGTTTATGGCTGTGGAAGCTGTATTCTCATCCTGGAACAACCAGCGCGCCATCACTTACCGAAAGATCAACAAAATCCCCGACCATCTGGGTACCGGGGTCAATATTCAGTCCATGGTGTTTGGCAATATGGGGAATGACTGCGGAACCGGTGTGGCGTTTACCCGGAATCCGTCCAATGGAAACAATGAACTCTATGGTGAATATCTGCTCAATGCTCAGGGCGAAGATGTGGTGGCTGGAATTCGAACACCCCACCCCATTGCGGATATGAAGGAGGATATGCCTGAGATTTATACTGAGTTTCAGAAGATCTGCCACAAGCTGGAAGAACACTACAAGGATGTCCAGGATATTGAATTTACCATCGAACGCAGCAAACTGTTCATTTTGCAGACCCGTTCGGGAAAAAGAACCGCCAATGCGGCCGTAAAGATTGCCCATGACTTTGTGGCGGAAGGCATTTTGAGCAAAGAAGAAGCCATCCTGCGGGTAGAGCCGGACCAGATCAATCAGATCATGCACCGGCGGATCGATCCGGATGCTCATGTGGAAGTGCTGGCCAAAGGACTTCCGGCATCTCCGGGTGCAGCGTCCGGGAAAGTGGTTTTCGATGCCGATCAGGCCGAAAAGCAGGCTGCGGATGGAACGAAGGTGATTCTGGTGCGTCCTGAAACCACCCCCGACGACATTCACGGGATGGTGGCCGCTCAGGGGATCCTGACCAGCCGCGGCGGTATGACCAGTCATGCGGCAGTGGTGGCCCGGGGTATGGGAAAACCCTGCATCAGCGGTTGTGAAGAAGTGAAGATATCCCTGGCGGCCAAGGAATTCACAGCCCGGGGAAAAACAGTACGGGTGGGGGATATCATCACCATCGACGGGACCACCGGTCAGGTTTCTCTGGGAGAAGCCCCCATGATTGATCCGGTTCTGACTCCGGAATTTATCGAAATTCTGCAGTGGGCGGATGATCTGAGGAATCTGGGAGTTCGAGCCAATGCCGATACTCCGGACGATGCCCGCAAAGCCCGGGAACTGGGAGCAGCCGGCATCGGACTGTGCCGTACGGAGCATATGTTCTTTGCAGCCGATCGTCTGCCGGTGGTGCAGGAAATGATTATGGCGGAAACCGTGGAAGAACGACGGGCAGCTCTGGGAAGACTGCTGCCGTTCCAGCAGGAAGACTTTGAAGGGATCCTGTCAGCCATGGACGGCCTGCCGGTGACCATCCGTCTTTTGGATCCGCCTCTTCATGAATTTCTGCCCAATCTGGAAGAGCTGGCTGTGGAAATTACCACACTGAAACTGCAGGATGGCAACCCGGCGAAAATCCGGGAGCTGGAAGCTTTGCAGAGAAAGGCCCGGGCCCTGGCTGAATTCAACCCCATGCTGGGACTGCGGGGATGTCGTCTGGGCATCATTTATCCGGAAGTATACCGGATGCAAATCCGAGCCATTTTGCAGGCCACGGTGCGGCTGTTGAAAAAGGGCAGTAACCCCATGCCGGAAATCATGATTCCTCTGGTCGGGCATGAAGAAGAGCTGCGGATCAACCGGGACATGGTGCTGGATGTCGTCCAGGAAATCGAGGAAGAAACCGGGATTCACTGCGATTACCCCATCGGAACCATGATCGAACTGCCCCGGGCCTGCCTGGTGGCGGACGAGATTGCCCGGTATGCCGACTTTTTCTCCTTTGGCACCAACGACCTGACCCAGACCACATTCGGGTTCAGCCGGGATGATGCGGAAGGGAAATTCCTGCACCGGTATGTGGATGATAAGATACTGGACAACAACCCCTTTGCGGTGCTGGATCGCAAAGGCGTTGGGAAGCTGGTTGAAACCGGTGTCAGCCTGGGAAGAAAACAGCGGCCGGAGCTGAAGGTGGGGATCTGCGGAGAGCACGGCGGGGATCCCAACTCGGTGGAATTCTGCCATCTGGTGGGCCTGGATTATGTCAGCTGTTCCCCGTTTAGAGTACCCATTGCCCGCCTGGCTGCCGCCCATGCGGCCATTAACCACTAAAAATAGTGATGAGAAACCAAAGTGATCTGCCTCCGGCTGAATTTTTCGTCCGGAGGTTTTTTTTGGGGTGACAAGCCGTGGATCCTCTCAAATTTTTAAAGAAGGCAAAGCAGGAAGGAGGATGTTCTGTACAGAAAATCCACGATATGAAAATGACAATGGCTCTCATTGAGATGGGAGTCGGTTTTGCCAACAGCAGGGAGGATGCGGCTATGGAAAAGATTGGAGTGGGCCGAACCGCCGAAGTATTTGCCACGGATGACCGTACGGCGGTCAAATTGTTCTATGACTGGGTCAGTGCATCCCATGTGCAAAATGAAATCTCCCGGGCAAAAATCATCTCTGAGGTATACCCTGACGCGCCGCGGTTTATCCGAGCAGGGGAATGGGACGGGCGGCGGGGTCTGGAAATGGAATACATCCAAGGGGAAATGGGAACCGCCTATCTGATGAAGAATCTGCTTAGGGTTCGCCAGATTCTAGAAAAAATGGCGGCTGTGCACAAGGAAATGCATCGCATTCAGGCCCCTTCCTTACCCGGTCCGGTGGAAAAATTCGGACCGGATATTGCAGACTGTCCCTATCTGTCGGAAGCGAGTCGGGAGCAGCTCCAGCGCTTTTTGCAGGATAAAGACTCGATGGATTTTTTGTGTCACGGTGATTTCCATCCGGAGAATATTTTGATAGTGCCTGGTGATGTAACTCGGGTCATCGACTGGCTGGATGCCTACCGGGGGGATCCCATGGCAGATGTAGCCCGGACATGGTATCTTCTGGGCAGCAGCACCTCTCCCCAACCCGGCCAAAGCCTTCCTGAGCGAATGATTCGGCGGGTACGTTCTTTTTTGTCAGAACAATACCTGCGCTACTATTACCGGGGGGAAAAGTTCCTGGAAAAGGACTGGCTGACCTGGCAGCTGATCATTTTCTGCGGCCGGACCCGGGAGGGCATAAACGAAGAGCTGCCCAAACTGCACTGGATGATCCGCCGCTGGGAGCAGCGTCTTTTCCCCGAAGTACGCTGAGCTGCACCACATCCGGCGAAAAAATTGTCTGATTCAGGCAGGAGATTGACGGGTCTCCGCGAATATCCATTGGGTATGTTTGTAAAGGGGCTGATGGGTTGCGTATTCTGGTGGACAGCGATGCCTGTCCCGTGAAAGATCTGATCTGGCAGGAAGCCGTGACGCGAAACATTCCGGTGATTTGGATCGTCAGTACTGCCCATATCACCGATTTCCCCCAGCCTTCCCAGGTAGTTACCGTGGACAGCGGTCCGGAGGCGGTGGATCTGGCTCTGGTCAACCGGGTAGTTACGGGGGATCTGGTGGTTACCCAGGATTACGGTCTGGCGGCCCTGTGTCTTCAGAAAAAAGCCAAAGCCTTATCCTGCCGCGGCCGCGAGTACCGGGGTGAAGATATGGACCGGCTGCTGACTGAACGCTACATTGGATCCAAAATTCGCCGCGCCGGCGGACGAACCCGGGGACCCGCCCCCATGAAGGCGGCCGATCGGGAACGGTTTTCCGCGGTGCTTCAGGATATGCTGGATCGGATGATTTCGTAACTGGAGGTCCCGGCAGGTTCGCAGGATGATGGGGGACTAAAAAAAGGAAAATCCACACGAACCGCGAATCAATAAAGGTACGCGGATTCAGCCGATTGAATCGAATTTGGGGAAGTGACAGCCAGAACTGCAGGTGAGCGGAATGACGAACCCGGTCTCGGAAAGCATTATTGAAGATGTACGGAGCCGTACAGATATCGTTCCGTTGATTTCGGAGGATGTGGTTTTGAAAAAAGCCGGCCGGAACTATGTGGGCCTTTGTCCTTTCCACAGTGAAAAAACTCCGTCCTTCACCGTTTCTCCGGACAAACAGATATTTTACTGTTTCGGCTGCGGTACCGGCGGCGACATCTTCACCTATCTGATGAAGCGCCGGGGCGTTGCATTTATGGAGGCTTTAAAGGTTCTGGCTCAGCGCAGCGGTGTGGCTCTCCCGGAAGATATCCAGTCCGATGAGGAAAAGAGCCGTTACCGGCAGCGTGAAATGGTCTACGAGATCAACCAGCTGGCACTGAAATATTTCACAGCCATGCTGAAGGATGCCCAGCACGGCGGTGCTGCCGCCGCGTATCTGGAGCGGCGAGGCATTACCCGGGAAACCCGGGATCTGTTTTCGCTGGGTGCGGCATCTCCCCAGTGGGATGGGCTGCTCCAGTATTTCCGCCGAAAAGGGATTGGGGAGGAAGATCTGGCTACGGCCGGACTGGTGATTCCCCGGCAGGATGGATCCGGCTATTATGATCGATTCCGCAACCGTGTCATATTCCCCATACTGGATATGGCGGGACGAGTTACCGGATTCGGAGGACGGGTTCTGGATGATTCCCTGCCCAAATACCTGAATTCGCCGGAGACTCCGGCATTTGACAAAAGCAAAAATATCTATGGAATTCATCTGACGAGACAAGACATGCGTGAAAATGACCAGGTGATACTGGTGGAAGGGTATATGGATGTCATCAGCGTCTACCAGGCAGGCGTGCATCATGTGGGAGCAACATTGGGAACCGCCCTGGCGGAAAGCCATGGAAAAATTCTGTCTCAGTTTGGTTCAGATATTGTGGTCTGTTACGATGGGGATGCGGCCGGACAGGCTGCCGCCCTGCGGGGAGCATCTCTGCTGGAAAAAGCCGGGTGCTCGGTGCGTATTGCCCGGCTGCCGGATGGAGAAGATCCGGATAGCCTGATTCGAAGTCGCGGCAGAGACTCATTTTTGCAGTTTGTTCAGCGGGCCTTGTCGGTTACCGCGTATCAACTGCAGGATATTCTCGAAAAAGGAAGAAAAGATACTGCAGACGGGCAAGCAGACATCTTGCGCAAAGCCATTCCGGTTTTGGGAACCGTCCGCTCCGTCAGTGAAAGGGATGTGTACATTCGAAACCTGGCTCGAACACTGGGAGTGAGAGAAGACTCTCTGCGCACCGATGTGCAGCGCTATGTGCGGCGGGGGTCTGCGGGGGGAACGGTTACCGGGGTTCGCCCTGGAGAGCGAAAGATTCCAGCCCAAAAGCAGCTGCTGCCGGCTCATGAAAAAGCGGAACAAGCCCTTCTCCGGTTGATTCCGGAAGATCCGGAGATCTGGATGACAGTAAAAGGAGCTTTGCAGCCGGACCTTTTTTCCACTGACGCTATGCGTCGGATTGCCCGGGCCTGCTACGACCTGGATGCCGGGGGCAGTCGGGTGACCGTGAGCCGCCTTCTGGACTTTATCCAGGAGAACGATCCGGAAATGTATGCGGAAGCGGCCCGGCTGTATATTGATGAAGAAGATGTCCACCAGCTGAAAAATGCTGTGAAAGACTATATACAGGTAATACAAGACTTTCAGCAGAAAGAAGAACTGCAGCGACTGGCCGACGAGATCAAGGAAAAAGAAGAGAAAGGGGAGCAGGTGCAGGAGCTGCTTTCCCGGTATCAAAAGCTGTTGCGCAGGGGAAAAGGTGGACAGAGCTGAAGAAAGGGAAGGTTCGGAATCGGCAGCCGGATCTTCGGAGGAGGTTTTGGGTAGTGGACAAGAAACTAGAGGCACTGGAGAGCATGAAAGAACTGATTGCCCTGGGCAAGAAGAAGGGTCTTCTTACCTATACGGAGATCATGGATGCCCTGCAGGAGGTTCCCCTGACTCCCGAGCAGATTGACGGCATCTATGAATCACTGGCCGAAATGGGCATTGACATTGTGGAAGCCGCTGCCGAAGAGGAAGAGGAAGAAGAGGAAGAAGAGGAAGAACTGGACCTGAGTGTACCCGATGGCATCAGCATCGATGATCCGGTCCGGATGTATTTGAAGGAAATCGGCAGGATCCCTTTGCTGACAGCCGATGATGAAGTGGATCTGGCTCAGAAAATGGAAAACGGGGATGAAGAAGCCAAGCGCAAACTGGTGGAAGCCAACCTGCGGCTGGTGGTCAGCATTGCCAAACGATACGTGGGTCGGGGAATGCTCTTTTTGGATCTGATCCAGGAAGGGAATATGGGTTTGATCAAAGCCGTGGAAAAATTTGATTACCACAAAGGATACAAGTTCAGCACCTATGCCACCTGGTGGATTCGCCAGGCCATTACCCGAGCCATTGCCGACCAGGCCCGAACCATCCGAATTCCGGTGCATATGGTGGAGACCATCAACAAACTGATCCGGGTCAGCCGGCAGCTGCTGCAGGAACTGGGCCGGGATCCCACACCGGAAGAAATCGCCGAAGAAATGGAGGTTCCGGTGGAACGGATTCGGGAAATCATGAAGATTGCCCAGGAGCCGGTATCCTTGGAGACTCCCATCGGGGAAGAAGAGGACAGCCATCTGGGGGATTTCATCGAAGATGAAGATGCCCAGGCCCCGGCCGAAGCCGCTAGTTTCACCCTTTTGAAGGAACAACTGGAGGATGTGCTGGAGACTCTTACCGCCCGGGAGAAAAAGGTCCTGCGTCTGCGTTTTGGCTTGGATGACGGGCGAGCGCGCACCCTGGAGGAAGTGGGGCATGAGTTTGGAGTCACCCGGGAGCGAATCCGGCAGATTGAAGCCAAGGCACTGCGGAAACTGCGTCATCCCAGCCGGAGCAAGAAGCTGAAAGATTATCTGGATTGATTTTCTCCTATTGACTCTCCCAATGACATACAGTATAATATGTTTTGCATTGATTTTCGGTCCTCGATAGCTCAATGGTAGAGCACTCGGCTGTTAACCGAGTGGTTGTTGGTTCGAATCCAACTCGGGGAGCCAATCAGGGCCCATAGCTCAGTTGGTAGAGCTCCCGGCTCATAACCGGTCGGTCCCAGGTTCGAGCCCTGGTGGGCCCACCAATTTCATTTCATCGGCCCCATGGTCAAGCGGCCTAAGACACCGCCCTTTCACGGCGGTAACCCGGGTTCGAATCCCGGTGGGGTCACCACGAATATATTACGGTGCAGGATGCGGACAGACGCAGTGATTGCAGCCGAAAGAAACCTCATGGATTATCCATGAGGTATTTGTGTGTCTGGGGGCTTTTCAGTAGGATCAGCGGGGCTTCATGGCGGTTCCAGCCAGAATGCTTCCCATAAAGACCAAGGGTACGGATAAAGCCAGAACTTGCATAGAAAGCAGGGGGAATACCGTTTCGATCCACCCCTGGAACGGCAGTGTGACCGGAACCAGGACCAGTCCCGCCGGGATGCTGTTGTAGGGGATCTCTGCCCGAAGATAGAAAGAAACCGCGATGAGAATGAAAAAAGGGATGCTGCCAGCGATGGCAAAAAGCCGGCCTTCTGCCCGGTCATTGAGAAGATGGCGGGCCAGCTGTTTCATCAGCATATAGTACAGGATGGTGAAACCAACGCTGAAGATCAGGACCACCACAGGGGCCAACAAGGTGGCTCCGGCGGATTGCAGATAGGAACCGACATACATGATCAGTCCTCCCACCAGGGCAAGACCAAAGTGCAGCAGCCAGAACCGGATCAGGCGCGGAAGGAAACGAGACTCAGCAGCGACCATGCAAACACCCCCAATGTTCAGTTTTTGCTTAGATTCTGAAATCAAGGTGTTTTTTCCTCTTTTTTCAATTCACACCCATAAAAATATTCCTTTCCTTTGTTCTCAATCCGAAGGGATGGGTCCGGAGAAAGGATTTTAGCATTGAGTGGGGAATGATAAGTAAGAGAATCTGTGAGGAGGTCCGTCCAATGCAGCTGTCTGCCCGCTTGTTCGCGTTGGCTTCTATGATCCCGAAAAAGTCCCGTGTGGTGGATATCGGTACGGACCATGCCTATCTGCCCATATTCTTAGCCATGCGCGGAACCCATCCACGGGTGCTGGCCACTGAAATCAGCGCCGGTCCGTTTGCCCGGGCTTTCGCCTGTGTCTGTGAACACGGCATGGAAGACCGGGTCGAATTACGTTTGGGTGACGGACTGGATGTGGTGGAGCCGGGAGAGGTGGATGTGGCGGTGATGGCCGGCATGGGTGGAAGCACCATGGTGGATATTCTGCAGCGGGGATCGGCCCATCGGATGCATTTGAAGCGACTGGTTCTTCAGCCCATGAGCGGGCAGGAAACTCTGAGACGCTGGCTGGACCTGCAGGGCTGGTATCCGGCTCAGGAAGATCTCATTCGGGAAGACGATAAATATTACGAAATCATTGCGGCGGAACCGGGTAGTGATGATGCATTTTCCCGCATCCGCCATCGGGTCGGACCGCGGCTGCTGGAAGCCAGGAACCCTCTTTTGGCTGGGTATCTGGAAGATCAGAAGAAACACTGGCAAGAGGTGTTGAGCCAGCTGGGCAACAGCCGGTCGGAAGATAAAACAGAACGCATGGAAGATATATCGGGGAGAATTGAAGAGCTGGAGGAGGTTCTGGCATGGCTGTCCGGGCTGTCGACATCTTTCAAATAATTGAAGAAAGAGCCCCTCGCGATCTGGCCTGTGACTGGGACAATGTGGGTCTGCAGGTGGGGGATCCGTCTGTGTCGGTGGATACTGTGCTGATGGCTCTGGACTTTACCTTGGATGTACTGAACGAGGCCAAACGGATGCAGGCTCAGATGGTGGTGGTTCATCATCCGGTGATTTTTACCCCTCTGCGAGTTTTGAATACAGAGGAACCCTTGGTGGAGCTTTTGGCTGAGACTTTGAGCGCCGGTGTGGTTGTCTATGCCGCCCACACCAATTTGGATGCCGCAGCAGAAGGGGTCAGCACGGTGCTGGCCAACCGGCTGCAGCTAAAAGACATTCAACCGCTGCCTAGAACAACCATGGGACGAGGCGGTTCTTTGCCGCTGCCCATGTCCTTGGCCGGTCTGGTGGAATATGCAAGAGAGCGTTTATCCCTGCGGGACTATCAGTATTTTGGACCGGATGAATGCCGGATCGAGAAAGTAGCCGTCTGCGGAGGCAGCGGCGGAGATCTGGTGAAAAGCGCGGTAGACTTCGGTGCCCAGATTCTGATTACCGGGGATATCGGGTATCACGATCTGCTGGAGGCCAGGGCGCGGGGACTCTGTCTGATGGATGCCGGCCATGCTCAGACGGAAGAGCCTGCAGTGGATGATCTGGCGGCGTACCTGAAACGAAGGTTCCGGGAGAACAATATGGATATTGAATGCCGGGTTTCTGCTTCCGCATCACCGGAATGGATGCACCCGAAGCAAAGAGGATAGACGGTGGTCTGTCCTCTTTTCATACTTTATTTAAGGATCAACAGCAGGGAGGGGATGAATCGATGGCCATGACTGACATGTTGTACCGCCTGCAGGAATTGGACCTGCAGGAAGAAAACCTCAATAAGAAAAAGGATCAATTGGAGACTGACCCGGAATATCTGGAGGAGAAAGAAAAACTTCAGGAGGCTCTCGGCCGGAGGGAAAGAGCCAAAAAAGAACTGGCGGACACCATTAAAGACCAGCACCGCATGGAGCTGGATCTGAAACTGGCGGTGGACCGGCGGGAGGATATCCGCAAGAGAATGTACGACGGTACTGTAACCAATATGAAGGAACTGGAGAAAATGACCCGCATGATTGATGATCTGGACCGGACTCGATCCCAGTTGGAAGACCGTATTCTGGAGCGAATGGAGCGTGTGGAAATCCTGGGAAATGAGATTGAAAAGGCGGAAGAAGAATGCGGGCAGATGCAGGATCGATTGGATCATATGGAAAGAATCCGTCAGGAAAGCGCAGAACAGCTGGAAAAAGAGCTGGCCCGGATTCCGGATCAGCGGGAAGAACTGGCAGCAGCTATCCCTTCAGACCTGGTGAGCCGTTATCAGACTGCTCGCCTGCGTTTGGGCAGCCGTCCCCTGGCACGGATCGAAAAGCAGGTGTGCACTGGCTGCCGGGTAGGGATATCCGCAGCCCAGATGCGAGAGATTAAAAAAGGAGATCGGCTGATTCAATGCGAAAGCTGCGGCAGGATTTTGCACTGGGAAAAAGAATAAAGGGAAGAACCGGCTGCGGTGTTGCCGGTGATTCCAGCGCCGGACATATGGATTCCGGCAGATAAGGAGCCGGTATGGACGAAGTGATTGTATATACAGACGGGGCATCTCGGGGAAACCCTGGACCCGCCGGAATCGGTGTTATGCTCTGCACACGGGAAGGGGAAATCCTCCGGGAAATCAGCGAATCCATTGGTGAGACCACCAACAATGTAGCCGAATACTCTGCCGTGATTCGGGGTTTGCGGGAGGCGTTGGCCATAAATGCCCGTACAGTAGTGGTGGCCAGTGACAGCCAGCTTCTGGTTCGTCAGATCCTGGGGGAATACAAGGTGAAAAACGAAGGGCTGCGTCCCCTGTTTGAAGAAGTGCAGAGACTGCGCCGGCAGTTTGCTCAGTCCGGGTTTGTCCATATCCCCCGTGAACGGAATACCCGGGCGGATGCATTGTCGAAACAAGCCAGCAAACAGCTTGTGGATGATTGAATAAGCAGTCGGTGGTAATTCGAGCATATTGGTTTATATGGATGTCCCTATCAACGGCCTGTTAATATGTGTTGACTTTTTATTCATTCTCTGATACGGTGAAAGCAATCGTTGATCTGTATTCATTACAGAAAGCAATCTGGTAATATGTCAAGCGATAAATTTAGGGATAATCGAACTGAATGAATAAAAAAGCACATGACAAAAAAGCCTGGGATTTCAAAGAAAAAATCAAGGTAGCAAAGAAGCTATGAACAAGGAGTATGATCTACTCCTTGTGGGACAAAAAGTTGATTCTTGGCCAGCAATCCAAAAACCAAACGGATAAATTTCCGTGATGTGAGTGCGAGTGCTCTTTTGTGCTGATGGGTTTTCACTTCACTGAACTTCTTTTGATAGAAGGCATTGTATTCCGGAATTTGACGAAGGACGCTCCCTGTCGCTTCTATCAAATAATAACGAAGATATTTATTGCCGGCTTTGCTCATGCGTGAGTCTTCAGAATGGAAGTCGCCAGACTGGTTTTGGTTCCATACAATACCTGCATATTTAGCTAGTGCCGAGTGATTGGCAAAGGCATGGATGCTACCGATTTCAGCAAGTATACCGGATGCAAAAACCGGACCGATACCCGGTATGGATTTCAAGCAAAGATATTCAGCCGGGTTAAGTCCCAAAGCAGTTTTTTCAATGGCCTTGTCGATAGACTTGATCTCCGCCTCAAAAGCTTTTAAGCAGTTGAATGAAGAGGCAATGGAGATGGTCAAGGGTTCGTAAAGGCACTTATCCAAACGATACGAATTTCTGGCAGCAGCTTGCAAAATGGAAGCTACTTCTTGGGGATTGTTGAAACGATTTTTTCCCTTTTCACTGACGAAAGAGATGAGCTCTTCCATGGATGCTTGCGCGATCTGTTCATTGGATAGAAAATCGGTTAACACAGCAGAAGCGGTCGCTCCATATTTGTTGGAGAAAGGATGGTTGCCCTTCGTCAGTGTTGCAAACTCGCTGAATTTCAGAAAGATATTAGAGAGCATGTATGTTTTTTCCCTAGTTAAGCACTCGATTAAATGGAGGCGATGCCTGGTCAAACGTTGCAGAGCAAGGAATTGGGACCCACGCCAGGGCTCAGAACTGATTCTCCCTACACGGGCAAAATCCGCAATAACGAAAGCATCCAGCGGATCCTTTTTGCCTATACCAATGAAAGATTTCTTGTAGTTGGCGATCATCTTTGGATTAAGACAGTAAACATAGGTATTATAGGGCGCCAATAGGGCACAGGAAGATAGAAAATTGGCAATGTGAATCCCATAAAAGGAAGTGGACTCTAAAGCAATAACGACCCGGGTAAAATTGCCATCCGCCAACAAGATAGAAAGCGTATCAGCAATTTGATCCGCGCCGGGCTGAGAATTAGCGACAGCAAATTCCAACAGCCTGTCCTGTTCGAAATTCAAAGCGCAAATGACATTTGCACGGGCAGATACATCAATGCCCACAAACAAAGTAGATAAATACTCTGATTTTTTCACAGTATCACCCCTTTCGTGGTAGAGATGAGGAAATTAGAGAAAGAATATCCTAATCTTAAGCGCTAACTGAAACCTCGCATAATAAGCATTCACCCAACAGAAACGCCTTGCTGGGGGCTACTGGTAGGGATGCAAAATCTGAGTAAGCAGCATTTGAGACTTAAGTCAGGGAGCAAGCTTTCGTAGCAACAGCAAATGCTTTGCAAGGAAGATAAGCTCAAACCTTCGCTAATAACCTATATGGTTATTGTAGCATTAGGATATTGCTTCAAAAAATAAATAAGAATATTGCTGTGATTATTAGCTGTATTCTTATAATACGAGGAGGGGTGATATGAAAAAGACCACTTGGATTACCCTGTTGGCTGTACTTTTGATCCTGGCATTATCTACGGGAGCTCTGGCAGCCAAAGGCGTATCAATCTTGGGATTGGCCACTGCACAGATGGAAGAAGGCGACGATCCTGAGGGGGATATCGAAGAACCTGAGGAAGATATGGAAGAACCCGAGGAAGATCTGGAAGAACCGGAGGAAGAGGAACCGGAAGAAGATATGGACGAATGCGATGGAGCCCGAGCTCTGTACCCAGAACTGGAAGGTAGGGACTTCGGAAAGGCCATTAGCGAGCTTGCGCACACTTATCCCGGAGCTGTAGCGGATGCCATTCGAGCTATGCGCGGTGAAGAAGCAGATGAAGATGATGATGAAGAAGAAGTAGACGAAGATGATGGTGAAGAAGAAGAGGAAGAAGAAGACGGAGAAGAAGAGGAAGAGGACGGAGAGTTTGAGACCGCTTCTGTCAAGGTCAGAGGAAAATCCGGAAAGTAATCAGGATAAATAAAACCTGCGGCAAGAACACTGCGTGAGCAGATCTTGCAGCAGGTTTTTTTGTGCTAATGCTTTCTTTATAGAATGGTTCAAACAGAATTTCTGGATCGTTGCAGTGAAGCTACTTCCGGTCGATCAATCGTAAATGGGATTGCAGGGCGCTTCAGTACGGGTCAGAGTAAATACCGGATCCCGATCGTACACAAATACATCGGGTTTGAGAGAATTCTCACCGACAGCACCCTGCTGGGCGGCTGCGGTATCCACATCCGGCACATGGTAGGTGACTTTCAATTCAAAGACGCACTGGCCGATATCCCCCCAGTAGTATTCTTTCCATACCGGCAGTTCGGTGTTGTCCGGTTTCAGATGAACACGGATGAAGGTATGGGCTCCCGGGGCCAGGGAAGGCACAGGGAGGCTGACATACTGGTAGATCTTAAAGTGAGGTTTTCCGACGGGATAATACGATAAGGTCATGGTCCCGGAAGGACTCCACTGATCGTGGGGATTGTGTACATTGACATCCACCCAGGCTGGCTGATACATGGCCTCAGTGGCCGGCTTTAAATAATCCACATCCAGGGGATTGACATTGCCCACTGTAGCCACACTCTTTATTTGCTTTTTGGTTTCATCAATGATTTCGTTGCGTACTTCCGGTGGGATCTCTTCCGGCGGAATGCCCATGGACAGAGCCGCTTCTTCCAGAGCGACCCGGACGCAGTAATCCATACCGGAATCGGCCAGTTCGGCAAAGTTGGGCAGGCTGGGGGGAAGGCCCACCGAGGCCAGTCCGTAGTCGATCAGCCCCCGCACTGCCGATCGGATGTATCCTTGCACAGTGCTGCCCATAAAGGCAAATCGATCGGCCACCAGATTGGCCAGGGAGCTTTTCAGACCGTTGTAATTTTCCTGGATGCTGGTATAGATCTGATCCAGCAAGTCAAAAAATTCACCCCAGAAGGCATCCCAGCTGCTCTGGTTCATGGTCAGGTGGAACCAGGCGCCCGGCGGCAGCATACGATCCACAATGGCCTGGTATTCTGCCCGGGTGGTACCGGGGAACATGTTCATGTGGACCGGGTAAGGGAAGAGGAAATCGCCGGTCTTGTTGTTTTTAATGTAGAAGCAGATTTCTTCTGCCTGAATGGGTCGGGTTACTTCAAAATATTCATCGTGGTCTTTCAGGGCCCAACGAGCTGGGTAATACCGGTAGAATTCTGTGTTGGGTACATACGACTTCACCGGTACCTCTTCCGGGGGCATGTTTTCAAAATCGATCTGCCCCAGTAAAAAGAGCTGCTGGTCGCCGGTGTAGTAGATTTTGTGGGTTTGGCTGACCACCGGGACGATGGAGCCGGGAGCCTCACCTGGGACATAGCAGACTGCCCGCATATAGTAGGCGATGGTGCTGTCCCCCATTTGTACCAATGGCGGGGCAAAATCACCGAACGAAATCCGGTAGACACGAGAAACAGTGGTATAACTCAGCCCGGTTTCCCGGGAACGGTAGACAAGACCATCCGGTTCTTTGAAATCAGAAATGTTCTGGTACGAATACGGTTGGCTGGATATCTGCACATCAATTTCCACCGAATCCGTGGGGATCTTCTTCAGATCAAAACTCCAGTCCTTGAAACCGCCCGCATAGATCCAGGTTCCCTTTTCAGGCATAATCTCAAATATTCCGGCTTCAAATCCCGGAGTTGTTTTCTTCCACAGTTCCGGCCGCGGAACATCCGGCATCATGTAGATGGCACCGGCGGCGGTCAGTTCCAGATCGGGTTTTCCATAGATAACCTGGAATTCGGAGCGAGTGGCCCCAATCACATTGTTTTTATCATCCAAAAGCACCATGCGGACATAGAGTTCCCGCTGGGTCTGGGGGAGAAGGACTTCATCGGCTGCGGTCTCAAATTGGATGCTGTCGGCAGCGGCCGAGACCGGAGAACCGCTATGGGTGAGTTCAGAAAGCACCGCGTTGAAATCCACGGCAAATTCCCGGGTATTGGGATTCAGATCTGCCCAGGCTAACAGCCCCGGAGGATCTTTCCAGGAGCGGACATCGCTGCAGGGGAATGGAACGCGGGACAGCTGCCAGACGACCTTTTTCACATTGGTCAGATCATGGTCCAGATAAAACCAACGGGCAGCTTGATCGTATTCACTAATAAAGGGAATCCGGTCCGGTGTGTATTTGGAGGGGGGATAGACCGGCAGATCCGGTTTCTCGGGTTCTGGCTCATCCGGCGGTTCAGGTTCCGGTTCGGGATCGTCCGGAGGATCCGGTTCCCGGGGAAGAACTATCTGAAACTGGGGAGACAGATTGTATCCAAAGCGGATCTCCCCGATCCAGCCAGTGACTTTAAAGACACATTCCTTGGATACGGATGCGGGTACGGTCAGTTTGTATTGATTTTCATTGGGGATTTTCTTTGCGATGGACTTGTATGTGCCGCCGCCATCGGAGCTGAAGTCGATGTCGATGGTCATGGTCCGGCCCGAATCGATCCGCCATTTCAAGGTAAAGGATTCTCCCGCTGTCAGTCGGCTGCCGGCTGACGGATTCAATACATCGATGTCCGATGATGGGGGATCGATGATGATGGGGGGAATGGGGTTAATGGGCTGTATGGGCTGAATAGGTTGAATGGGCTGCAACGGAAGGGCGGCAGTGAAAGTGGCAGACAGTGCTGCGTCGGAATCAGCCGGGTCTGCAGCGACAAAAGGACCGAGGAGAGAAAGGCTGGCTGATTCAATGCCGTTTTCCGGTTTTCCGGGTCCTTCGGCAATATACAGGACGGCGTCTTTGACACATTCTGTCTGGGGAAGGTTTTCCTCAGCCAGATCGCCAGGCTGGAGAGGATCGTAATCCAGTATTTCGGCCTGGAACTCCTGCTGCGCGGCCTCCTCAGCATGATCGGCATATAAGGGGTTGCTGCAGCGAGATAGGGAGATTGTGATGATCAGCCCGATGATGATGACGGTTGAGACCAGGATGGTCCACTGTTTGGGCTGCAGTTTGGTTTTCGGCATGGCGGTCACCTGCTTTCTCCGAATATGAACCGGAAATAGGGACATGGGATACCACTGGTATATATAAGGATAAGATATCCATGAAGGGGTAATGACCAACCAGGGCTAAAGCAGACTCGATTCTATTTTCTTCTCCTTTCGCGAATGACGCGCCTAATCCTTCCGTTTCAGTGGGGCGAAAAAGAAAATTTGGGATTTAATCCCTTGGAGATAAAAAAAGAGATTCCATTGATCAGGAATCTCGTCAGATATATTTTCAATTCTACTGGGAGGTTTCTTCGAGATGATCCAAGGACCTTGCGAAAAACAACTCATCCGGTATAATGCGCAGCATCATCAGATGAATCGTAACTCCCACACCCACCGCCATCAGTAGTATCTGTATATGCAGCTGGCGCAGAGCGAGACCCGATATAACCAGAGTAATCCACAGGAACACCAGAGTTCCGTTGCGTGTGCTGCGTCGGATGGCCTTATGCGCCATATAGTTGTACAGGTATGGACCGAAAATTCGGTGCTGCATCAGCCATCGGTGCATTCGGGTGGAGCTGCGGATGAAACAGGCGGATGCCAGAAGAAGAAACGGGGTAGTGGGCAGAATCGGTAAAAAAACACCAACGAGTCCCAACGCCACGGATACAGTGCCGATGGCTAAGAGTAGATAGCGGATGGTGGTTCGATGATATGTCATGGCTGCGCCTCCTTCTCCCGGATTTGGAAATTCGGAACGGTAGTCAAAATCAGTCTGTTTCAAGGGATCATATGCTGTAACGATTACAATCATTATATGCCAGGGAGGGTTCATTGTCAAAGGGCTTGAGTATTGAAAGACTTTCATGAAAGCGCAGCTGAGGAGGATATCCCCGGCTGCGCTAAGGTTTCTTTGGGCTCAATTTCTGGGAACAACAAGTCGTTCCCCTGTACACTTAAACATTTGATGAATCCATTAGAACCAGTTTTCCATGGCTGCAGATACGGCAGCTGTCCCACCCAAAATGGTGACAGTGTGAACCGCTTGTTCCACCAGATAATCCTGAACCGCCGTGGGGGGTGTCGATGATGAACCCAGAACCAGAAGGATTCCAGTTTCTTTATTAGCGGCCAACACAGCCCCGGTGATAGCATCTGGGAAATCTCCGCCGGTGGCGATGAGGTATTCCGGAATGCCGGTACTGTAGTATTTGGCCAGTTCTACGGCTGTGGTATAGCGGTTGCTGCCGGAGATCCGGGTGACATCGTAATTCACATCCAGCGCGGCTTCCTGAGCGGCAGAAATGGCAGAAGTGCCTCCCACAATGACGATGCTGGAGAAAGTCAAATCATCCAAAGCATCAGCGGTGGATGAGGGCAATGCATTGAGGGTTGTGAGCAGAATAGGTTCCCCATTCATGGCAGCGTAGGAGGCGGCTGCCAGGGCGTCCGGGAAATTGGCTCCGGTGGCTAAATGCACCCGGTTGAAAGTTCCTGCCGTCAGCTCCAACTCACGGGCAATGAGGGCTGCGGTTTCATAGCGGCTGCTGCCGTAGATGCGGCTGGTGGACAAGCCCATGGTGCCCAGTTCCGCCTCGATGGCAGCGGATACAGCGTTGGTTCCTCCCAGGATGATCACATTGGCTGCACCCAGACGCTGAATCTCATTTTTCGTGGCAGTGGGGAGTACCGTAGGATGGGTGAGTAAAATGGGCGCGCTGCGGTTATAGGCCAGAGGTACTCCGGCCAAGGCGTCGGCGAAATTGTCGCCCCGGGCCAAAACTACGGTTTCTGCTCCCTTGGCCCAGCCTTCCTGGCTGACGGAGACAGCGGTCTCATAGCGGTTGTTTCCGGTGAGACGACCGGCATTCATATCCTGGCGGAAACAGGCGGTCAGAGAGCGGTTCTGCATGATAGAGAATGTGTAGGGATTGCTTCTGCTGACTGTGGCATCCGCCTCGGTCCAGCGGTAGAAATAGTAGCCGCTGGCTGGAAACGCAGTTGCTGATACTGAGGTTCCCATAGTGTAAATTCCTCCGGCGGAAACGGTCCCTTGGCTGATATTGGCGCTTGATGTAGTGAGTTCTAAATCAGGAGCAGCCATGGTGACGGCAAGCGGATTTGACCATGATCCTTCAATGAAAGGATGAACACTGCATCTGTTTTGAACTCTTACTAGATATTCTCCGGGTTCTGTCCAACTATGAGGGCTCTCTAATGAGTCGCTCCATTCTGTCTGAGAGCCGTCACCCCAATCGAAACGGACTTCAATGGGTGAATTGCAGTCCGAGATGATAAAGGTTCCTGAATAGATATACTCGGACAGCGCATCTCCGCTGGTGGGGCCCAGGGGCGCAGGTTGATTGGGAACCCAGCAGTCGGCTAACCAGGAGAAGGTGCATTCATACTTAGCACCTACGTATTTGTTGTCAGAGCTGGGGGTTTCGATACCGAAGTAATAGGTGCCTGCAGGGAGGCTCTGAATACTTAAACTTTGATAATAATACCAATTACTCTCACGTAAGATGCTGGTAGCCAAGGTATTTCCATCAGCATCTTTCAAGATGCTACGCAGGTCATGTTCCAGGCGCTGATCGGTAAACGGGTCCTTCCAATCGAGAGAGGTTAGTAATTCTCCGGAGATGATAGTAGTAATTTTATACCAGTCCATATCACTGGTGCTACCGCTAATGGCTCCTTGCATTATTAAGCCAGGCTGTGAAAACCCAAAGTAGCTGTTGTGAAGAATAGTGGCTTGAGATAGGACATTGTTGGGTTCAATCTCGTTGACTATGGTGGAAGATACCAGAGGTGTTACTTTTACGTTGGATTCCAAGCTCATTGAGACTGTCGCTAAGGAAAGAGCCGGCTGGAGGCAAAGCATACTTAAAATCAAAAGGATGAGAATGGAAAGCTTTGATTCTTTGTGGGAAAATGGATTCAATCAACTCACCTCACACTTTTATTTGCAAATATGTATTCTATGCAGCGACGAGTAGTACTAGATTTCGAAGATAATAATTGGCTATTGATGAGTAAAATCCTGCCATATGTTCAGGATACAGGAAATATTGTCCACGATTATCCTTTTACATTAGGGGAATGACATGGAATTATCATAAGGTCGTCCATGGGAAAGGATGGCTTTGCCCAGTCATTGAAATTAGGGGCAAAAAGTGCTATACTACAAGGGCAGAAAACCGTCTGAAGCGGGTCGGATGGTCGCGGGAGCACCTCGGTGACGAGGCCTCCTGAGGAAAGTCCGAGCTCCACAGAGCAGGGTGCTGGGTAACGCCCAGTGGGGGTAACCCTAAGGCCAGTGCCACAGAAAGATACCGCCGGGAAACCGGTAAGGGTGCAATGGTGAGGTAAGAGCTCACCAGCGATCGGGTGATCGATCGGCTCGGTAAACCCCACCCGGAGCAAGACCAAATAGGGAGAGGATGAGGCTGCTCGCTGAATCTCCGGGTTAGGTCGCACGAGGTGCAGAGCAATCTGCATCCCAGATAGATGATCATCACTTCTGCCTTTGGCAGAAGAACAGAACTCGGCTTACAGACCCGCTTCAGATCCTGCCGATGAAGAGTCCGGAAATTTTTCCGGGCTTTTTTTCATTGTCGGTTGACACAGGTGTTTCCACAAGGTTACAATGATTGTAGAACAATATTATTGAACAAAATGGAGGGGTACATCATGAAAGTGGCGATTCTGGGTTCCGGAGCAGGGGGCCAGGCGGCGGCAGCGGACTGGTCTTTGGCGGGTCATCAGGTTTCATTGTTTGATTTTCCAGCCTTTTCTGAACAAACGGATGGGATTCGTGCCCAGGGAGGTGTTTATGTCACGGGACAACTGGAAGGATTTGCTCCAGTAGAGTATGCCGGACAGGACCTGGAGAAGGTACTTTCCGGCGCAGAACTGATTCTGATGGTGGGTCCGGCCTACAGCACAGAACCCTTCGGGGAAGCGTGCCGCCCGCACATTCAACCGGGCCAGACCTATGTGGTATGCCCCAGTTCCTGCGGCGGAGGAATTCTGTTCAAGAAAACTGCCGGGCTGCCCATGCTGGATGACACCGTGCATGTGGGGGAAACCTCCACGTTGCCCTATGCAGCACGGCTGGATGCCCCAGGAAAAGTGCATGTATTCTTGAAATTGAAGGGCGGTCTGTATCTGGCTGGAATTCCAGGCTCTGTCACTGAAGCTATTTACGATAAATTCTCTCAGAATTACCCCGATTCCGAGCCGGCCAGCGCCTGGGTGACCATGCTGCAGAACAACAACCCCATTATCCATCCGGCGGTGACGATTCTTAATGCCGGTGCTATTGAACGTTTGAAGGGCGATCTGCTCTTTTACGAAGAATGCGTCATGCCGTCGGTGGGCCGCCTGATCCAAGCGGTGGATGATGAAAAAATCCTCATCGGCGAAAAACTGGGCGTCCATATTCTGCCGGACCATGAACTGGGGGTTTTGCAGGGGTATATGATTGAAGCCAGTTACGAAGACGGCTACCGCTCGGCTCCTGGGTTTAAGGGGATCAAAGCACAGAAGTCTCTGGACCATCGGTACCTGAATGAAGATGTGGGCTATGGGTTGATCTTTTACCGGGATCTGGCCCACCGCCTGGGAATCGAAACACCGGTGATGGATTCGGTGATCCAGATTGCATCGGTGATCATGAAGCGGGATTACGCCGGAGAAAAAGCGCGAACTTTGGCTACCCTAGATCTGGATGGGTATACCCCTGAAGAATTGGCCAATCTCTTTTCGGCTTGATGACGGTCAGAAGCGCCCTTGAAACAAAAGGGCGCTTTTTTCAATTTTCAGGCAGGATCTGCCGATCCTTCGGCGAAAAGGGGAATCTGTGAAGTTTGTCAAAAGAGCAGAGGCGGATGCACGATGAACCCATTACGAGAAGATACCCGAGAAAACCAGGTCTACCGCAAGGTCAAAGAAGCCATCCTTCATCGCAGATTGGCTCCTGGCAACCAGCTGGTGGAAAGTGTGATTGCTCAGACGCTGGATACCAGTCGGACACCGGTGCGCAGTGCGCTGCGTATTTTGGCTGAAGAAGGATTGGTGACTGTGGTCCCCAACCGGGGTGCGTTTGTGGTGAATCCCAGCACCGAGGAAATCCGGGATGCCTTTTTTATGCGGGAGTATCTGGAGGATTTGGCCTGGGATCTTAGTGGGCCTCTTTTCGACACGGACGACATCAAAGATTTACGTCGAATGGTGGCGGAAGAAACCTGTGCCGTCCATCAGGGAAATTTTGATCGCTATCTGGAAATCAACCGGGCGTTTCATTTGCGGGCAGCACAAAAGAGCGGCAATGTATATCTGGTTCGTTTCATGGAGAAATTGCTGACTCAGATCGGTATTTATCTGACTCTGTTTGATGCCTTCTATGACCGCAGCCCGACAGAGATCCGCTCTCTGACCGAACACGCCCGGATCATTGAACGGGTGGAAAAGAAACAGTGGACTGAGCTGAAAGAGGAAGTGCGCAGGCATACTCGCTCCAGCCACGAAAATCTGCTGATGCAGCAGTCGGAGTATCGTTCGCTGGAAGATGCGCTGGGGTATATATAACAGAAAAAAGCAGTAAACTATTGCAGGGAACGGCCGCAACCGCGGCCGTATTTTTAAAGGAGCAAGGAGGAACGATCAGATGATAGTAAGAAAAGCCCGGATGGATGACCGGAAAGAAGCGGTGGAAGCCGAAGGACTGGCTACCCCCAATCTGCATTACCTGGATCGGGTCTACGATGAATGGATGGCCGATGATGCCGGTGAAATGATGGTGGCTGAGGAAAACGGCAAAGTGGTGGCCGTGGGCAAGTTCTCGGTGGTCCCTGATGGATCGGCCTGGCTGGAAGCCTTGAGGGTCCGTCCCGATGTCCAGGGGCGAGGTATCGGCAAGGCTTTCTACCGCCGATTCTTCGAGCTGGCTGAAGAAAAAGGGATTGATACTATGCGGATGTACACCGGTCTCACCAACCTGGTCAGCAAAGGGCTGGCGGAATTATTCGGTTTTACTCTGGCCGGTACATTCCGGGGCTATACCCTGCAGGTTCCCCAAACCCCGGACGAAGGCTGGGGCAGCGGATTTCAAGCTGTCACCGATGGCGATGAAGCGGTAAAACTGCTGGCTCCACATGCTGCCGATTGGGCCCATTTTCACATTATGAACCGGACTTTCTTCAAAGCGTCTCCGGCTCTCTGGAAAGACTGGGCAGGTCGGGGCTGGGTGTATCATCATCCGGAAAGCAAAAGCATCCTGATTCTGGGAGCCCGCTTTATACCGGAGCAAGCCCTGCATATGGCCATGTTTTCCGGTGATACCGACCGGATTCTAGCCTTTGCCGCCGGGAAAGCCCGGGAAAAGGGCAATGACCGCCTGCAGTGCATGGTGCCGGCTGCCCGCAGCGATCTGCGGGAAATGCTGGAGCAAAAAGGTTTTGTGGCCGACAGCTACGACTGCATTGTGATGGAATATATCAAAGCACGGTAAGTTGGATGATGAAAATGAACACTCTAGATAGACTTTAGAAGATTTTGGATATGCCAAAAGAGGGGTGAAACAGTGAGGAGACCTTCATTAATTCTGATTGTATTCATGCTGTTGACCATGGTATCTGGGACCATCGTAAGTGCTGCCGTTCCGACTGTACGTATTGTGGCAGATTCGGATCATGAAACCCAGTACACGACCTTCTCAATGAACAAGCTTCCGGATGATATCCTGGAGGCAGCAGAGGGGGAGATCCTGGATGCATTGGTTTACCTTACGGAGCAAGTGGATACACCTACGATTGTTAAACAGGCCCAATCGATCAAGCCTGCATGGGTAAGCAGTAAAACCCACCGTAATCTGGTTCGCCGTAAAGTGGTGGATGCGCTGCAGAACGCAGCTGCACAGTCCCAGCAGCCGCTTCTTGAAGTGTTGAAAAGGGGCACGAATCAAGGTACTGTCAAAGCATTTTCACCTTATTTTGCTGTAAACGCCATCCATGTACAAGCGGACAAGGAGATTTTACTTGAACTTGCAGAATCTCCAGCCGTCGCGCACATCGTGCCTAATCCTCTGTTTCAGATTCAAGAAGTGGCCCCTCCCGATCCAGAGTGCGAATGGAACATTGTGATGGCGGATGCGGTCTCAGTTTGGAATATGGGCAGTAGAGGAGCCGGTATTGTGGTGGGCATCATTGATACGGGCGTCGATTGGCAACATCCGGCCATAAAGCAAAAGTGGCGGGGGTATAATCCGGAGGATCCGGATAATCCTCAACCTGCTGGAAACTGGTACGATGTATTGAATCCTACCTCAAATATATTACCAACAGATCCAAATGGACATGGTACACATGTGGCTGGGATTATCGTCGGAGAAGATCCAGTGACAGGAAGAATGTATGGGATGGCTCCGGATGCTCAGTGGATTGCTGTCAATGCATTTAGTTCCGATCGAGTAGCCACTGGCAGCGATTTGCTGGCCGCAGGGCAGTACATGTTGGCCCCTCTGGATTCTACCGGGACCCATCGGCCAGAGTGGGCTCCGGACATAATCAATAATTCCTGGGGCCGAGCGGTGTCCGATACCAGTGCAAGTGATTTTGAGTTTTTTCGCCCAATGGTGATCAATTGGCGCAGCGCAGGGATTTTGCCTGTTTTTGCAGCGGGCAATACTGGGCCGGATCTTAACACCATTAATGAACCGGGTTGTTATCCGGAAAGTGTTGCCGTTGGAATGATTGATCAGAGTTATAACCTGGACAGTCAATCCGCACGAGGGCCTGGTTTTTATGAAGGCTGGATCAAACCAGATCTAGTGGCACCGGGGGTCAACATTTTGTCCTGTCAAAGCGGAGGCGGCTATGTGAGCATGACGGGCACATCCATGGCCGCGCCTCATGTGGCGGGAGCGGCAGCATTGATTATGAGTAAACTGCCGGGTATTACGCTCTACGAAGTGGAACATACCCTCAAAAGCAATGCAGACCCTATGCTATACTCCGATGCGGGGGGAAATCGACCCAGTGATTCATTTGGATGGGGGAAAGTGGCTGCCAATCAATCCATTGCTATCTATACGTGGGGTTATTTTACATATGCTGTGTTTAATCACAATGCTTATGTAGTCTCTGGTATGAATATATCGGAGAGCATGCGAATAAGCGAATCGTTTTATTCCAATAGAGTTTTGGGGGTTGAATACGCAGCGCTGTCCGGGTTAGGAATACCTGGTATTGAACTGCCCCAATACTTGATCTATATGGATGATTATGCAATGGCAGAAAACAACCTCACTCAGATCACGTTCCCGGATGGATTCATCCATCTAGGGGCTGAGACTCTTGCCAACAACCAGCTGACTGAAGTTTTTTTTCCTGAGTCCATTGAAACCATAGGTACGAATGCGTTGGCTGGTAACCAGCTTGATCCGGCTGACCTAGTGATCAAAGGCTATTCCGGCACCCCAGCAGAGACCTATGCTGCCTTGAATGGTCATACTTTCGTTAATCTACGGCCGGCTGCGATTACGCTGAATCAAACACCGACCAATGGCGGGAGCGTTTTGGGTGCAGGTACTTATGTACCGGGAACGCAGGTGACGGTACGAGCCGTTCCGGCCACCTCCTTCACTTTCGTCCACTGGCTGGAAGGGGACACAGTGGTCAGCGAGAATGCAGAGTATACTTTTTCGGCGGAGGCGGATCGGCAGCTGACGGCAGTCTTCACACCAATCACCTATACAATAATCGGAAGCAGTCAACCGGAAGGCTTTGGGACCATTATCGGAACCGGCTGTTATACCTATGGGCAGCAAGTCTCTTTGCAGTCGATTCCGGCAGATGGATACAGGTTCCGATATTTTGAAGAGGGTGCAGTAAAATATACTCAGAATCCTTTCACCTTTACTGCATATGGTGATCGCAGCTTTACAGCAGTCTTGCGCGAGCAGATCGATTCACAGCGCATCAGCGGCAGCGACCGATACGCAACTGCCGTGAGCATTTGTCAAGAGGGTTGGCCCACTGGTGCGGACCACGTAATAGTAGTGCGTGGGGACGTGTTTGCTGATGCCCTGGCGGGTGTGCCATTGGCATATCAGATGAACGCACCGATTCTGCTCACGGCAAGTACGAGATTGAGTCAAACTACAAAAACTGAGATCATTCGCCTGGGCGCAGATAGGATTACGATTCTGGGAGGAAATGCTGCCGTCAGTGAAACTGTTGAAAATGAACTGAAAGGCATGGGACTTATAGTTGAGCGCATTTTTGGAGACAGTCGCTATGAAACGGCAGCATTAATTGCACAAACGTTGCCGCAGCCAAGCGCTGTACCCAATACTGCCGTTTTGGTTGTGGGGACATCATTTCCTGATGCATTGGCGGTTTCTTCCTATGCAGCAGAGGCAGGTATTCCCATCCTGCTGACAAGAGGGGATGCATTGCCGGGAGTCACTCATACAGCCCTGTCAGATCTGAGCATTGATAATGTCCTCGTCATCGGGGGACCCAATGCAATTAGTAATGCAGTATATGATCAACTGCCTCAAGGGGCTTTAACCTCACGGATTTATGGGGCAAATCGCTATGAGACGTCCGTCAGACTGGCTCAGTACTTTGGTGTGGGCACCGAATCTTTCGTGATGGCCACCGGTATCAATTTCCCCGATGCCATGGCGGGGGGCGCTTGGGCGGCCAAAAGAGGAATGGGAATATTGTTAACCGATGGCCAACAAAACAAACCTCATGCTTCCATTGAGAGTTTTCTGATTAATGAAAGCACAGACCAAGTATATCTTTTGGGCGGATTCAGTGCTTTGAGTGCAGCATTGGAAGAATGGTTTTAAAAATGCATGGGAGTTCGTCATGGCAGGAATTGATCGCTTGACTGCGAATAAATGCAGATGAAAAGACGATTTGACTTAAACAGAGAAAGGGACGATCATCTTGACACTGTACGATAAATTGTGCCGGCATGAAGAAAAAATGGCGGTAGTGGGATTGGGATATGTGGGAATGCCTCTGGCTGTGGCTTTTGCCAGGCATGTTCCGGTCATCGGTTACGACCTGAACAAAGAAAAAGTTGCCCAGTATCGCAAAGGCCTGGATCCCACCCGGGAAGTAGGGGATGAAGCGGTCCGGACCACCGCTGTGGACTTTACGGATGATCCGGAACGGCTGAAAGAAGCCCGTTTCTTCATTGTGGCGGTTCCCACGCCCATCAATGCCGACAAAACGCCGGATCTGGCGCCCGTGGAAAACGCCACCCGTCTGGTGGGAGCCCACATGCAGCCCGGCTCCGTGGTGGTGTATGAATCCACGGTGTACCCCGGCGTGACAGAAGACATCTGCATTCCTCTGCTGGAAGAAACATCCGGTCTGAAAAGCGGATCGGATTTTCAGGTGGGCTATTCCCCGGAGCGGATTAACCCCGGGGATAAGGTGCATCGTCTGGAAACCATCATCAAGATTGTGGCTGCTACCGATGCAGCTACACTGGACCTGATTGCCCGGGTGTATGAACTGATCATCGAAGCCGGTGTGCATCGGGTCAGCTCCATCAAGGTAGCGGAAGCGGCCAAGGTGGTGGAAAACAGCCAAAGGGATATCAACATTGCCTTCATGAATGAACTGGCCATGGTATTTGATCGGATGGATATCGATACCCGGGAAGTCATTGAGGCCATGAATACCAAATGGAATGCCCTGCGGTTCTACCCGGGGCTGGTGGGGGGCCACTGCATCGGTGTCGACCCCTACTATTTCATCTACGAAGCGGCAAAACTGGGCTATCACAGCCAGATCATCCTGTCAGGGCGAAAGATCAACGATGGGATGGGGGACTTTGTAGCGGGAGCCATCCTGAAGCAGCTGATTCGGGCGGATCTGACGGTACGCCGCAGCCGTGTAGTGATCTTCGGCCTGACATTCAAGGAAAACTGCCCGGACATCCGCAATACCAAAGTGGTGGATATCATCCGCCACCTGAAAGAATATGGACTGGAACCGCTGGTGGTGGACCCGGAAGCGGATCCTGAAGAAGCCCAGCGTGCCTTCGGACTCACACTGACTCCCCTGGAGGAAGTGCGGGAGGCGGACTGTCTGGTCTTTGCCGTGGCTCACGATCGCTTTAAGGAACTGACATGGACCGAGATCGATGGGATGTACAAGGAATCGGCGCAAGACAAGAAGATTCTGATTGATGTGAAAAGCATGTTCTCCAGAGAGGAACTGAAACACCAGGGTTATCGTACCTGGAGACTGTAGGGAATGAGACAGGAGTTCACAAATGATGAAAATACTCATCATCGGCCGCGGGTACCCAACCTCGGCCGAACCCATGAATGGAATATTTGAAATGGATCAGGCCAAAGCTCTGGCGTCCATGGGGCACCAGGTGATTCTGGGCGCTGTGGATCTACGTTCTCTGCGGCATTTTCGCCTGCCCGGAAGGAAACGGTTTGTACAGGACGGGGTGCAGGTAGAGGCAGTCCATCTGCCGGCAGGGAGAATTTCTGCTGCCATTTTGCATCGGATCAATGTGCAGGCGGTACGGGAACTTTATCGGCAGGTCTTGCGTCGGTATGGGAAACCGGATGTGGTACACAGCCATTTTCTGCGGATGGGGACGGCTACTGTGGAAGCGCTGGCCGGCCAGTCTCAGCTTCTGGTGCATACGGAACATTTTTCCGGATTAAACATGGATCCCATCAGCCCCCGGCTTTTGCGCTGGGGACAGCAGGCTTATCCGCAGATGGCCGGAATCGCGGCGGTAAGCACAGCATTGGCTCACCGGCTGCAGGACCGTTTCGGTGTGGATGTCACGGTGATTCCCAATCCGGTGGATTTGCACCTGTTTGATGCCAGAGAAGTTCTGTCTCCGGAAATTGAGGGATTCCATTTTATCTCCACCGGGCATCTTTTGCCCAACAAGCGCATGGATCTTTTGATCCGTGCTTTTCATGCTGCTTTCCCGGCGGATTCGGGTCCGGATCTGACCATTTTCGGCGCCGGACCGGAGAAAAAGAAGCTGGAAGATATGATAGTAAGCGGTCCTGCGGCAAAGCGCATTCATTTAGCCGGGCATCAGTCCCGGGAAGCAGTGGCCCAGGCCTTGCAGCGCAGTCATGCCTTTGTGCTGCTTTCTAAAAGAGAAACCTTTGGATTGGCTTATGTGGAAGCGCTGGCCTGCGGTCTGCCCATTTTGGCTGCCGACAGCGGAGGCCCGGCTGATTTTGTACGGCCGGACACCGGACGCATGATCGCCGGTGACAGTCTTGAGGATGCTGTCCTGGGGCTTGCGGCCATTGTTCGCGACTACGATTTTTACAACCGGACGGCCATTGCCCGATTTGCCCGAGAGACCTTCTCCCCGAAAGCCGTGGCGCAGCAGCTGACTCAATGGTACCAGCAGGTGGGAGTCCGGTCGGATGAAGGAGAGTCAATATGATCAGTACGGAACGAAGAAATCCCATTGCAGAATCGATTCGGCGGCGCTGGTTTACAGCGCTGGCGGTTTGCATCACGCTGACACCTACGATCTACATCGCCCAATTCCCAGGCATTCGAGCGGAACAGATTCTGGTCATTCTGGCGGCTCTGGCTGCGTTTTGGGCTTATCTGGGCGGAACACCTCTGCCCATACCCCGTTCTCTGTTCGCTGCCATGCTGGCGGGGTTTTCTCTGTGCATGCTGGTGTCCATTGCAAACGGCTACCGCACCGGTATTCCGATTATCATCAATGACTTCTATGAGATTTACAAAGTGGTGATGGCGGTGGGAATCTTTTTAGTGGTTGCCACCACGCTGGTGACATCCGATGACAAGCACTGGGGGATGCGCCTTCTGCATGCCCTGATTGTAATTTCAGCTCTGATTTCACTGACGCAGTTTTTCAATCTGGGGGGTCTGAACAAATATTACATTCCCTATATTGCTCCGACTCAGTATAAAGCCCTGATGAAAGGATACGCCTGGCCCCGGGTGGTGGGGCTCACTGGGAATCCCAATCGCTATTCCTACATGGCTTCCATCGGAGCCCTTTTGGGAATCATTCTGGCTTTCAAATATCGCAGGGGTCGATATATCGTAAGCGGCCTGCTCTGTCTGACGGCCATGTTGATGACTCGTTCCCGCACGGGATTTCTCTTTTTCGGTGTGATACTGATCGTATGGATTTACTGCTACAGCCGCAGCCGCCCGGCGCTGCGATGGCGGTGGGGCAGCTGGCTGCTGGTGGGTCTGATCACCACGGCTGGTGTGGGGGCATTCTTGTATGCCCTGTTGTTTTTGTATCCGGATTCTCTGACCTGGCGGCTGAAGGAACTGTTCAATCTGGCCAACAGCCGTTCCTGGCAGATTCGTCTGCGGGTCTGGGAGGAATATTTCTGGCTGTTTATGGATCGGCCTCTTTTGGGGTCAGGTCCTTCGAAGGCCCAGCCTTTTCGCCTGCCGGTGGACAATGAGTGGTTGTATCTGGTGAAGCGTTATGGATTGATCGGCACCGCATATTTTGTCGCAGCCTTCTGGATCCCCATATCCCGCACGATGCGGGCTCTGCTGAAGGATCCGGCGGGACCGTTGTATCTGGCGGTGCTGGTGGGTTCTGCGGTCTTTATGATTCCCGCCGGGGTGTTTCATGCTTTTCAGGGTATGGCCCTTTTAATGCTGACTGCAGGCATGGCCATGGGAGGACTTGCGGCTGGCAGAGGGAATTGGCATTGACTTCATGGTGAAAAAGAGAGAAAATAGGAGCGAATAAAAGACAGCAGGAGGATCACAGAATGACTACTCGGGTCCGAAGAAAACGAAAAGGCACCTGGAACTATAAACGTTTATTTGTGTTTTTGCTGACGGTGGGTCTTTTGCTTTCCATTTTGGGAGGCGGGATTGCCTGGGCGACCATCTTTGAGCCGGCACCGCCGCTAGCAGATATACCCCGGGGCGAGGAAGTGCCGGGGAAAACCCACATTCTGATTGCCGGCATCGATAACTACTGGGCCATGACCGGGCGTTCGGATACCATGATCGTGCTTTCCATCGACAATGAAAGCGGCGACATGGTGATGATCTCCATTCCCCGGGACAGCCGGTACGATATACCCGGACACGGCTACGACAAACTGAACCAGGCCATGATGGAAGGCGGCATTCCTCTTTTGCGGGCCTGCATCGAAGAACTGCTGGGCATCCGCATTGATCATTATGTCTTTACCAATCTGGCCGGGTTTGAAGATATTGTGGATGCGGTAGGCGGCATCCAGATTCAGGTGGAAAAAGAGATGCGTATCCGTACCACCAAGCCCACCCGCTGGGTGGAACTGGAGCCGGGGAGCTACCGCATGGACGGGCTGCTGGCCATGGCGTATGTCCGTTTCCGCTCCGATGAAGAAGGCGATTTCGGACGGATGCGCCGGCAGCGGGAGTTTCTGGTGGCATTGAGCAAAAAGATGCTGTCGGTATGGAATGCCTATCGCCTGCCTCTTTTGGTGCATGCGCTGACCGGTGCGGTGCGGACCGACATCCCACTGACAGAAGGGCTGCGACTGGCCATGGATTTTCGGGATCTGAACATTGAACAGCTGCAGACTGTCCACCTCCCCGGAACCTGCAAGGTCATGGACGGGAAGGCGTTTGTGCTGCTGGACATGGAAGAGAAAGACCGGATCGTGGACGAGATTATCTGGGAGAAAACGACGCAGGAATAAGGAATGTTCTTGCAGACGATAGAGAATTCAGGCAGGAGATCGCTGCTTTTCCCCGAACTATAAAACAGTTTCTACAAAATATTATCTTTTTCGACATTGACAGCACCGGGCAACACCATACGGAGCAGAGGGGGCCATTGCATGAAGATCGACTTTTCTCCACCGGACATCACCCAAACCGAAATTGATGCCGTGGTGGACGCCCTGAAATCGGGCTGGATCACCACCGGCACACGGACCCGGGAATTTGAAGCGGCTTTGGCGGATTTCTGCGGTACAGAGCGGGTCGTCTGTCTCAGCTCGGCCACTGCAGCCCTGGCGCAGGTGCTGCGCCTTTTGGGCATCGGACCCGGGGATGAAGTCATCACATCGGCATACACCTATACGGCATCAGCCAGCGTTATTCATCATGTGGGGGCCACGATTGTCCTGGTGGATACGGCACCCGATTCGTTTTTTATGGATCATGAAGCCTTGAAAAAGGCCATCAATCCTCGGACCAAGGCCATCATAGCGGTGGATCTGGCCGGGATCATGTGCGATTACCCGGCGCTGTTTCAGCTGGCGGACGAGAAAAAAGACATCTTCTGCCCATCGTCGCCCTTGCAGGAAAAAATGGGGCGCATCGCGGTGATTGCTGACGGCGCCCATTCTCTGGGTGCGGAAGCCGATGGTTTTCACAGCGGTCAGGCAGGGGATTTCACCGTATTTTCCTTCCACGCTGTCAAGAACCTCACCACCGCCGAAGGCGGTGCGGTGACCTGGAAAACCCGGGAGGATACAGACAGCGATGATATGTACAAAGAACTGATGCTTCTATCCCTCCACGGTCAGACCAAAGATGCCTTGGCCAAGGCGGAAGCCGGGAACTGGGAGTATGATATTGTTACTTTGGGCTACAAATGCAACATGACGGATGTGCTGGCGGCGCTGGGGATGGCCCAGCTGGACCGCTACCGGGCCATTCTGAAAAGCCGGGAAGATCTGATTCGCCGCTACGATGCGGCATTTGCCGGCACCCGGGTAAAACCGCTTTCTCACTATACCGACCGGTATCGTTCCACCGGGCATCTGTACATGGTCCGCATCGACGGTCTGGATGAGGCAGCGCGCAATCAGCTGATCAAGGATCTGGCGGGAAAAGATATTCCGGCCAACGTTCACTACAAGCCGCTGCCGCTTTTGACAGCCTACCGCAACCTGGGCTTTTTGCCGGAAGACTTTCCCCATGCCATGGCCATGTATGCCAGCGAAGTGACTCTGCCGCTGCACAGCCAGATGACGCTGGAGGAAGTGGATTATGTGGCGCAGGAAGTGCTGGCACTGCTGGGTGAAAGTACCGGAATGAACAGGGAGTGACCGGATTGTATCGTACCGTAATCAAACCCATCCTGGATGTGTCCCTGGCCTTGCTCTTGCTTCCGGCACTGGCGCTGTTGGCGGTTCCGGTGACTGTATTGATTCGCCGGGAAGACGGCGGACCGGTGCTGTACACATCCCGTAGACTGGGAAAGCACGGTCAGGAATTCCGTATGTATAAATTCAGAACTATGCAGGTGAACGCTCCGGATTTACGCAATCCGGATGGTTCTACGTTCAGCGCAGAAAATGATCCCCGGCTGACCCGCGTCGGTCGGATTTTACGGAAAACCAGTCTGGATGAGCTGCCTCAGATTCTGAATGTCTTGCGTGGCGATATGAGTTTCATCGGTCCGCGGCCGGATCTGCCGGGGGCTCTTTTGCGGTATAATGATACAGAAAAAAAGAAACTGGATGTCCGTCCGGGCATCAGCGGCTACAGCCAGGCCTACGCCCGCAATGCGGCGACCATGCACGAAAAATTTGCCGCCGATGTCTTTTATGTGGACAACCTGAGTTTCGGTCTGGATCTGAAGATTCTGCTGAAGACTCTGGACAGCGTCATCCGGCGAAAAAATATCTATACTTCTCAAAACAAGGAGTGAGGGGGATGACCAAGACCCTGATGATCATTGGCGCCGGCAGCCTGCAGGTGCCGGCCATTCGCCGGGCCCGGGAAATGGGCTATCGGGTGATGGCTGTGGATCGGGATGCGGATGCGCCGGGGATGGCGCTGGCGGATACGGCGCTTTCGATCAGCACCAACGATATCGACGGCATCGTGGACGCGGCTGTACGGTTGAAGCCGGATGGAGTGATGACGCTGGCCACCGATATGCCGGTGCGAAGCTGTGCCGCGGTGGCGGCCCGATTGGGGCTGGTGGGGGTTTCCATGGACACTGCTGTGCGAGCCACCGATAAAGGGGCCATGCGGGAAGCGTTATCCGCAGGGAACATTGCCATTCCCTTATTTTTCATCTGCAGCAGCGAGTCGGAGTTCAACGAAGCCATATCCCACTTTCATCATGAACCATTCATCGTAAAACCCGCCGACAGCTCCGGAAGCCGGGGCGTCACGCTAGTGACGGATCCATCCCTGGCTGATGCAGCCTACCGCTACAGCCTGGAGTTTTCTCTGTCCGGGCGGGTTCTGGTGGAAGAGTACATGCGGGGTCCGGAGGTCAGTGTGGAAACATTTTCTCAGGACGGCACAGTCCATGTCCTGGCTATTACGGATAAGATCAAGACCCCTGCCCCCTATTTTGTGGAGTTGGGGCATACCATACCTTCCACGCTGGAAGAATCCACCCGAAAGGCCATTGAAGAGCTGGCCAAAAATGCCGTATCTACCCTGGGGATTCTCCAGGGTCCGTCTCATACAGAAATCATGGTGACATCCTCCGGTCCTCGCATTGTGGAAATCGGAGCCCGGCTGGGGGGCGATCACATTGCTTCGGACCTGGTGCCTTTGGCTACCGGTATTCCTCTGGTGGATCTCACCATTCTGCAGGCTCTGAACGAACCGGTGGTGATACCTCCATCGACGAAGAAAGCGGCGTCCATCCGCTACCTGACGCCTGCACCAGGGGTGGTGCGGTGGGTGTCGGGGATCGATGAAGCCCGGAAAGTGGCGGGAGTGGTGCAGGTGGAAGTGGATCCGGTGCCGGGGGATCGGGTGGGACCGGTACACAACAGCCGGGACCGTAGCGGGCTGGTGATTGCTGTTGCAGACAGTGCGGCAGAGGCCGGTGCCATTTGTGAGAAGGCCTATGCCATGATTCAGATCAGCACCGAAGCGGAGGATCAGGATCATGAACAGTAAATCAACACCTTCGGATTCGCTGCGAATTTGGATTGTATCCAACGGAGAGCCTTTGCCTATCGACGATGGCCCACCCCGGCTGCGGCGGATGGGGATGTTGGCCCATCATCTGCAGAGCCATGGACATGAAGTGGACTGGTTTTCGTCCACTTTTCATCACTATCTGAAACACCAGCGGGCAGATCACGATACAGTGGTCCCGGTGGCTGACGGGTACCGGATTCAGCTTTTGCATACCCCGGGATATCCATCCGGAGTGTCTTTGGCCCGACTGCGGTACCAGAAAATCCTGGGCAGGCGTTTTTCAGAGAAAGCGCTGACTTTGCCGCTGCCGGATGTCATCATTGCCACCTTGGCACCGCTGCCTCTTTCCAAAGCGGCGGTGGATTTTGGGAACAGTAGCAATATCCCGGTGTTGGTGGATATCCGGGATCTGTGGCCGGATCTTTATCGGGAGCAGCTGCCTCGGCGTCTGCAGCCTTTTTTTGCACCGGTGCTGCAGTCCATTCGCCGCAGTGTGGGAAAGACATTGGCCCGGGCGGATGGTCTGTGGGGAGTGACGGAGGATTTTCTGAAGTACGGTCTGCAGCTGGCAGGGCGGGGGGAAATGTCTCTGGACCGGGTGCTGGCAACGGCCTATCCGGTGTGGTCCCGAAAGCAGGCTTTGGAATCGTTTGCCCGTCACTGGGAAAGATATGGGCTGAGTCCGGATGATTTTCTGGTGATATTTCTAGGAACTTTCAGCCGGCAGTTTGTGTTGGAGCCGGTGCTGGAGGCGGCCCGGATTCTGTCAGATCATCCAAGGGTGCGTTTTGTCCTCTGCGGAAGCGGCGGAGAGCTAGAATCGATCCGGGAAAAAACCAACGATCTAACCCAGGTTGTCTTGCCGGGCTGGGTGGGAGAAGAGGCCATCCACAGCCTGCTGGCGGCAGCGGGAGCCGGTCTGGCCCCCTACACCGACAGCATCAACTTTACTTTGAACACCCCCAACAAATTCGGGGAATATCTGTCCGGGGGAGTCCCGGTGCTGGTCAGCATTTCCGGTACCATGGAACGATTGCTGAAGGAGTACGATGCCGGCAGCCGCTACCAAAGCAGTGAGGAACTGGCGGCGCAGATTCTTCAGCTGGCTGATGATCCTCAAAGGCGACAGAGGCAGCAGCAGGGGGCGCTTGTCCTGTATGAAGAGCACTTTCGGGCGGATCGCATCATGGATGCCATGGATGCGGCTCTGCAGGATGCGGTGGGGATGATAAAGCAGAAATTAGTTTGATGGGATTTTTGAAAAAGAATTCAACGGATTGAGAAATTTTATGCCTGGATCGGGGAAACTGTGATAGGATAATGTCGTCAGGGGGCTCGTTTTCCAGCGCGCAATGTGCACAGGGCGTGTCCAAAGACAGGGGTAGTCAAATTTGGTCAAATATACCAGATGAGGAAGGGATTTTGAAAAATTCAGCGAACTGTTAATCTCGTTGACTGAATTGAAATTCAGTTTGAACCGTTTGCAGGCAGGAGGATATGAATTGGAGCAGGAGATTGAACTGAGGGAACTATTTTTTATGATTCGAAAACGAATTGGCATGTTGGTGCTGATCACTGTTCTGGGGCTTTCTCTCAGCGCAGTCATCAGTTTTTATGTCCAGACGCCGATTTACAGAACATCCACGACGCTGATCGTCATCAAGGATGACCAGCCGGTGGTGGACCCGGGGACGCTGACGGTGAATCGGCAGCTGGTGAAAACCTATGCCCAGATTATTCAAAGCCGTACGGTTGCTGCTGAAGTGGTGTCGTCTTTGGGGCTGGACATGACCCCGGAGATACTGCAAAGCAAGATATCGGTGAATGTGGTGGGAGATACGGAAATTCTGAGGATCGATCTGGAAGATCCGGACCCGAGGCTGGCCCAAACCATGGCCAACCGGGTGGCGGATGTATTTATGGTGCAGATCCGGGCAATCATGGAAATTGACAATGTCAGTGTCATTGACCGGGCTGTCATTCCCCAAAGCCCTGTGAAACCGCGGCCGGTGCTGAACATGGCCATCGGAACCGTGCTGGGGGGCATGCTGGGTCTGGGACTGATCTTTTTGCTGGAATACCTGGACAACACCATCAAGACACCCGATGATGTACAGCGGTCGCTGGATCTTCCGGTGCTGGGGGCCATTCCCCATTTTGATGCCAGCCGGGAAAAGAAGCAGGATCAATCACGGCAGTTGGGCCGGCATCTGAAGGCCGGCAGGGAGGTGGACTGATGGCCAGACATGCAAAAACTAATCCGGGAGAACTGGTGACTCACATCAGCCCCAAATCTCCGGTGTCGGAAGCCTATCGAATTTTACGGACCAATATTCAGTTTCTGGGGGTGGATACTCCCATCCGGACCCTGGTGGTGACCAGTGCGGGACCCCAGGAAGGGAAAAGCACCACCGCGGCCAATCTCAGCATCATCATAGCCCAGTCCGGGCAGAAGGTGTTGCTAGTGGATGCAGATCTACGGCGGCCTACGCTGCATCGGATCTTCGGTCAGGTGAAACCGGTGGGTCTGACGGATGTGCTGCGGCGGGAAGTGACCCTTTTGGATGCGGTGCAGCCGACAGAAGCAGAGAATGTGGATCTTTTGACATCAGGGGCGCTGCCGCCCAATCCGGCGGAACTGCTTCATTCGGAGCGGATGCAGACTCTCTTGGGAGAAATGCGGGAGGCCTACGATGTGGTGGTGTTTGACTCGCCGCCGGCGGCCGTGATTGCGGATGCAGCCCTTTTGGCATCCCAGGTGGACGGAGCCATTTTGGTGGTCAGCCACGGTCAGGTCACCGGACCCCAGGCCATGCGGGCCAAAGATATGCTGATGAATGCCAAGGCCAGGATCCTGGGTGTGGTGTTGAATGACATCCCTACATCCGGTGCCGATGCTTACTACTATTACTACTATTACGGACGTTCCTGATGGGGGTTAGACTGTGGATGGATTGATTGATCTGCATGCCCATATTCTGCCGGACTTAGATGACGGGCCGGACACCGCCGAAGAAGCGGTGGTCATGGCTCGCAAGGCCGTAGAAAGCGGCACGGTACAGCTGGTAGCCACTCCCCATTCCTTTGACGGGATGTTCATGAATACCAAAGAGGAAGTGCAAGAAGCGGTGCGAATCCTGGAGGAGGAACTGCAGCGGGAAGGGATTCCCCTGACAATCCTTCCAGGGATGGAGTATCGGGTGCATCCGGATCTTCTTTCGGCGTTGCACAGAGATGAACTGCAGACGGTAAACGGTTCCCGCTACATTCTGATTGAACTGCCGTACAGCCAGATTCCTCTGTACACGGAATCCGTGCTGCGATCCCTGCTGGCCGAAGGGCTGGTGCCGGTGATTGTCCATCCGGAGCGCACGAGACCCTTTCGGGACAACCTGGATCTGCTGGCAGACCTGGTGGATTGGGGAATGCTGGCTATATTGAGTGTGGATGCCCTGGATTCACGGGCAGGCCATGAGATGCACAAGGCTGTGCAGGGGATGCTGATAAGGCACCTGGTGCATGGAGTGGCCTCGGATGCCCACAACAGCACGCGGCGAGCGCCGGTGCTGGCGGGATCCTGGGAAGCCCTGACAGAACGGATGGGACTGCGGGAATGTCCCGGATGGATGAGGGAGCTTCCTGGACGGATGATCCGTAATGAAAACATTGAAGTTCCGGAACCCATATTCTCAAAGGAGAAGCGATTTTGGTGGCAGAGAAGATAGGGATCCTATAAACGAATACTTTTTCCATACTATCCGATTTGGTTTTTTCCAATGACATGGTATGGATTTCTACATCTACAGGGTCTTTATATTGATTCTAAATGAGAAGATCGATCAGGTTTGGATGAAGTGCATACCTGCTGTGGATGTGGATTGGGTACGGTTCCATCGGCAGTGAATGAGATTGGAATTTTGGGATATGAAGACTGACAAGAGCCATGATGGAAGCGGCTGTGTCATTGATGCAGCCGACAAGCATCCGGGAGAGGGGGAGGCAGATGAAAAACCGCAGAAGACTGGCCCTGATGGCCATTGACGGCATGCTGGTGATCTTGGCCTATATCGGCGGGTATCTGATCCGCTTTGATTTTTCCTTCCCCAACTTTTACCGAGATACTTTTCTGGAGACGGCCCTGATCATGCTGGCCATCTACTATGTGGTGCTGCTGGGGACAGGACAGTACCGCCGGATTTGGCGGTATGTGACTTTCCGGGATCTTACCCAGCTGTTCTACAGTTTGGCGGCCGCGGCGGCGCTGTCCTGGGGGGCATTTCGGCTGGTGGGAATCATGGTGCCTCGGTCGGTGCAGCTGATTACTCTGCTTTTGACAGCCAGTTTCTTTACAGCCAGTCGAATTCTGTACCGGCTGTCCTGGAATCAGCCGTCTCGGCAGCTACTGCAGAAAGGGACCCGGGTGCTGATCATCGGGGCCGGCATGGCCGGGGAGATGCTGTCGGGGGAAATGCTGACGCACAGTCATCTGGGGAAAACTCCGGTGGCGTTTCTGGACGATGATGAAAGCAAGCTCTACCGCAGGATCCGGGGGATTCCGGTGCTGGGAACCCTGAAGGATCTGGAGAAAGTGGTCATAGAAAAGGACATCGAGGAAGTGATATTTGCCATTCCCACGGCGCCTCGGGCGGTTTTGAAGGAAGTGATTGCTCAGTGCCAGGCCATGAAGGTGAACATTCGGACCTTGCCGGGGATCTACGAGCTGGTGGACAACCGGGTGATGGTGAGCCAGATCCGGGATGTCAATGTACTGGATCTTTTGGGTCGGGAGCCGGTGGAGGCGGATCTTTCCATCATCAGTTCCTATGTTCGGGGGAAGAAGATCCTGGTTACCGGGGGAGGAGGCAGCATCGGCACAGAGCTGTGCCGGCAGATTGCTCAGCATGAGCCCAAGGAACTGGCCATTTTCGATGTGCATGAAAACTCTCTTTACGATATCCAGCAGGAGCTGGCCCGGCAGCGGCCGGAGGTGCCGGTGCGGGGGATCATCGGGGATATGAAGGATGACGATACGGTGCGGCGGATGTTTGCGGAGGTGCAGCCGGAGATGGTCTATCATGCGGCGGCCCACAAGCATGTGCCGCTGATGGAGGATAATTTCCGGGAAGCGGTGACCAACAATGTGTTTGGCACCCTGAATGTGGTGAAAGCAGCGGCAGAAAGCGGCACGAAACGGTTTGTGATGATCTCCACGGACAAGGCGGTGAATCCCACCAGTATCATGGGGGCCACCAAGCGGATCTGTGAGCGAATCATCCATGAGTACCACCACAATGGCAGTGCCACGGAGTTTGTGGCGGTGCGGTTCGGAAATGTACTGGGGAGCAACGGCAGTGTGATTCCGCTGTTTCGGCAGCAGATTGCCGAGGGGGGACCGGTGACGGTGACCCATGAGGAGATCGAGCGCTACTTCATGACCATTCCGGAAGCGGTGCAGCTGGTGATCCAGGCGGGAGCCCTGGCCAAGGGTGGGGAAATCTTTGTGCTGGACATGGGGGAACCGGTGAAGATCATGGATCTAGCAGAAGAGATGATAAGGCTTTCGGGGTTTGAGCCCCATGTGGACATTGAGATTCGGATCACAGGACTCAGACCGGGTGAGAAGATGTTTGAAGAGCTGGTATTTGACTCGGACGATTACGAGACCACCCTGCACAACCGGATCTTTGTGGAAAAGACCAATGGGAAAAACGGCCACTCGGTGCTGGAGGTACTGGACACATTCCGGCCGCAGATATCCGGGATGAACAAAGAGGAAGTGCGGGTATTCATCCGTATGTTGGTGCCGGAGTATCAGGGCTGGCCGGACGAGACCCAATAGAAAATGGAAACTTTGCGGATGCGCAGGTTATAAGTCATTCCAAGAAGGAAAATTACCGGATCCGAGACTTCAGAAGTGCATCGAATGGATTGAAAAAACAGAGGATGTGATGGAAGAGAATAGATTGCCTCACGGGAGTGCGATATGACCATATAGATTGAAATGATGATTAAAATCTGTGTACTTGTGGTAGTTGTGAGCTGTTCTAAGACTTCACTGGTTTTGATTAGAGTGTGGGACGATTTCGCGGTAAGAAAGAAGGTATGTTCTATGAGCACCGAACGAATTTTTCTGGCAACACCGCACATGAGCGAAGAAGAATATGAAATGGAATTTATCCGGGAGGCTTTTGAAACCAACTGGATTGCTCCGCTGGGTGAAAATGTCGACCGGTTTGAAGAAGAGCTTTGCCAGAGGGTGGGAGTAAAATCCGGGGCTGCTGTGGCTTCAGGAACGATGGCCATTCATCTGGCGCTGCGGGCAGCGGGAGTACATGCTGCAGACCGTGTTATTTGCCAGAGTCTGACTTTTGCGGCTTCTGCCAACCCCATCATTTATGAAAATGCGGTGCCGGTTTTTATAGACAGTCATTACTTGACATGGAACATCGATCCCAATCTTCTGGAAGAGGCATTGAAAAAGCATCGTCCTAAAGCGGTGATTGTGGTGCATCTCTACGGCCTGTCAGCTGATATGGACCCGATTATGGAGTTATGTCGGAAATATGAGGCAGTACTGATTGAGGACGCCGCCGAGTCGCTGGGAACGAAGTACAAGGGACGGGAAAGTGGGACCATGGGAGATTTCGGGATTTATTCCTTTAATGGCAACAAAGTCATCACCACTTCCGGCGGGGGCATGGTGGTGTCCAATGATCAGAAGCTTATTGACAAGATACGCTTCTGGTCTACCCAGGCTAGAGACCCGGCTCCTCACTATCAGCACAGCGAACTGGGATTCAACTACCGGATGAGCAACATCGTGGCGGGAATAGGTCGGGGACAGCTGAAGGTGCTGGAGAATCGCTTGCAGAAGAAAAAATATATCTATCATTTCTACCGAGAAGCCTTTGCAGAGATTGAAGAGATTGAAATGATGCCGCTGAATGAGTGGGACGATCCAAATTTCTGGCTCAGCACTATTCTTGTCAATGGCAAGGTAACCTCGGATGATGTGATTCACGCATTGGATGCCCATGGGATTGAAAGTCGTCATGTCTGGAAACCAATGCATCTACAGCCGTACTATGAACATTACGATTACATCGGCAATGGCGTAGCGGATGACCTGTTCAAGAGAGGAATTTGTCTGCCCAGCGATACCAAATTGCGGGATACAGATCTGAATAGAGTGGTTGATGCAGTAAAAGAGCTGTACCGATGAAAGGGTGATCGGATCTTTGTCTGGAAACATTAGTACGGGGAACGGGAAAGTGAATATGGGGATATATCAAAGATTCGTAAAGCGCCCTCTGGATATTGTGTTGTCTTTTCTGGCATTGATTATATTGAGTCCTTTGATGGTGATCATTGCACTGCTGGTGAAAGTGAAACTGGGAAGTCCCGTCTTTTTTGCTCAGAAAAGGCCAGGGCTGAATGAAAAGATTTTTACACTGTATAAATTTAGGACCATGACGGAACAGAAAGATGAAAATGGAGACCTTCTGCCTGACGAGAAAAGATTACCACCATTCGGTAGAATGCTGCGATCTACGAGTCTTGATGAGTTGCCGGAATTGTTCAATATCGTAAAAGGCGAGATGAGGCAAGGCTATGGCAAAGAGATAAGTCCTGAAACCTAGTAAAATGAATACGTATAGAGTTTTATATGAAAAGCTGGGCTAGTGTCAAGTATTGTTCGCAAAATCCATCAAGCTACTCTCATTATTGTAAAGGCTACGTATCGCGGGAATCAAGGTGAGCGATAGTGAATTCATCTTGACTCCTTGATTCCTCACTCGTCCCAAATCCTTTTATCAGGTGGTCTGTTTCAACAGACTACCTGCTCTCCTGGCGAGGATGGGTTTGGGGCGGAGCCCCATTAAGCCGCACGCTTGCGGATCTGTCTGAATGGTTTCGATGACCTCCTTGCATATATAATCTCGCCTGCTGACCAGTCTTCGCTGTATTCGATCAGATAGATGTAACCAGGCGAATATATGAATCCATATTGGGAATATCCCGACAACCGATGTCCGTCTGCGTATCTCCCGGTTTAGACGCTCCAGCATATTGGTCGATGATATCTTTCGGAATCGATTTGTTCAGCAGTAAAACTGCAGTGAGTCCTCCAATCCTGATTCCAACACCTCAATCGCTTCCGGATACTGCCGCTCGGCGATTCAATCAGCATGCGGGCATATGTCTTGGCATCATCAAGATCTGGCTGCAGCCATATCTGTTTCAGCTTTTCTGCAAAGACGGCCTTGCCTTTCGCAGGAATATGGGCCAGAATATTGCGCATGAAGTGCACCTTGCACCGCTGCCAGCTGCAGCCAATGAATGACTTTTGAATGGCTTTGACCAGTCCTTTGTGGGCGTCTGAGATTACCAGCCAGACATCTTCCAAGCCGCGCGCTTTGAGATTGTCAAACAGTTTACTGTGCGAGAGGCTCGACTTTTCGCATGGGCTCTATGGCCGTGACTTCCCGCCGACTTCGTTCGTCAATGCCGATGATCACCGCACGGCCATGTTCTTTATCTGCCGGTCGTACCGGATCTTTTCATACAAAGCGTCCACCAGATCACTGGATAGGTCTTCTGAAGTGGTCGCCGCCGGAATGCCTTTACCTGTTCATTCAGCTCCCGGGTGATTTCCGGATACTGTCCTCGAAATGGAATCAATCCCCAAACTTTTGCCAGACGGTCAATTTTGCGAGTGGATACGCCATTGATATACGCTTCCTGGATGACATTCATCAGTGCCGCTTCTGATCGCTTCTTCTCATCGACAAAGAAGGGATGCATCCGCCCCTTGCGTAGCTTGGGATAAACAGATACATGGTCCCCATGCGGGTATCAAACTGCCTCGGGCGGTATCCGGCAGGCGGTACCCGGATCGTTCCGGGTTGCGTTCTGATTTTCCGGCATTCATCACTTTGGATGAGACTTCTGCTTCCATCAACTGATCACACAACCATTCAAGCATAGACAGCATTGGATCATCTTCTGTTATGAATTGCACAGCATTTTCTCAAAATCTGATGCTAGAATTAGGTATCATCGGCTTACACTCCTTTTTGGTTTGCTCAGTACTTACCATTTTCGGAGTGGCCGATGGTTTTCCTTTTCTACTTTCTTGCGAACTTAAGTGTACACTATCAAAGCTGGATTACATAGATTCGAAAATTGAAACAGTACAATTTTAAATTTGGAAATTATCGGGCGATCCTAAAAGAAGTAATACTGCAATAGCCCTTTTATATAACCACAGTTAAGGTAGACCTGCGATTGATATATGACAAGGAGTGTAGAACAATGGCTGAGAAGATTTGGTTGGCTTCGCCTCATATGAGCGAAGAGGGTTATGAAAAACAATATGTACAAGAAGCGTTTGATACTAACTGGGTAGCGCCACTTGGACCTAATGTTAATGGTTTTGAAAATGAACTCGCTGCTAAGGTGGGGACTAAAGCTGCTTCAGCTACTACGACTGGAACTGCTGCAATCCATCTAGCATTAAAATCTGTTGGTGTGACTACTGGAGATATTGTGTTTTGCCAGTCGCTGACTTTTTCAGCTACAGCTAATCCGATTATTTATCAGAATGCAACTCCGGTATTTATTGATAGCAACTATGAAACCTGGAACATGGACCCGAATGCACTTGAAGAAGCATTTAAGAAATATCCTGATGTGAAGGCAGTATTGGTGGTTCATCTATACGGTCTATCAGCTGATATGGACAAGATTATGGAAATTTGCAACAGATACAATGTACCAGTTATTGAAGATGCCGCTGAATCACTAGGTACGTATTATAAGGGTAAGCATACAGGTACTTTTGGAGAGTACGGAGTTTTTTCATTTAATGGCAATAAGATTATCACGACTTCAGGTGGCGGGATGTTGGTTTCTAATAATGAAGAGAAAATTGCCAAAACAAGATTCTGGTCAACACAAGCTAGAGATCAAGCAAGGCACTACCAGCATAGCGAATTGGGATTCAATTATCGTATGAGCAATGTTGTTGCTGGGATTGGTAGGGGACAGCTTAAAGTACTAGACCAAAGAGTAGCTAAGAAGAAATATATCTTTGAATTTTATAAGAGAGAACTTGGTCAGTTAATAGGTGTGGAGTTCATGCCAATCAATGACTGGAATGAGCCTAATTATTGGTTATCTTGTATCACATTAAATGGTGATATAAAACCAATTGATATTATGGAAGCTTTGGAGAAAGAGAACATTGAATCAAGACCTGTGTGGAAGCCGATGCATATGCAACCTTTCTTTGCTGAGTATGATTATGTTGGTTCAGATGTTAGTAAGAAACTCTTTGAGAATGGTGTGTGTTTGCCATCTGATACTAAGATGACGGATGCTGATTTAGAGAGAATTTGTAAGATTATTAAGGAGCTGTGGAAATAGATGAAAAGAAAGAAAGGGTTCTACGAGAAGTTTATAAAAAGACCGCAGGATCTAATTCTTTCACTAGCAGCACTTATATTCCTGAGTCCACTTCTTGTTATTGTTGCCATACATGTTAGGAAAAAACTAGGTAGCCCAGTACTATTCACTCAAGCTAGACCAGGGCTAAATGAGAAAATATTTAAAATGTATAAGTTTAGAACTATGACCGATGAAATAGATGAAAATGGTGAGCTGTTACCTGACTCAGTACGACTTACTAAGTTTGGGAAAATGCTGAGATCTACAAGTCTTGATGAACTTCCAGAACTATGGAACATAGTTCGTGGAGATATGGCTATAGTTGACCCAGACCTTTGCTCATTCAGTATTTGGAACTATACAATGATCATCAAAAGAGAAGACACGAAGTAAGACCAGGTCTTTCAGGATATGCTCAAGTCAATGGGCGTAATGCTATAAGCTGGGATGATAAATTTAACCTAGATGTTGAATATGTTGATAATGTTAGTTTCATTGGAGATTGGAAAATTATCTTTCTTACTTTAAAGAAGGTTTTTGTTAAGGAAGGTATCAGTTCAGATACGTCGGTTACGATGGAGCCGTTTAGAGGTAGTAAGGTAGATAGTTAAGGGGAAAGCAATTATACATTATTACATCAGAGAGGAATGTACCAATTATGAAGGATAAGCTAATTATTATTGGTGCCAGTGGACACGGAAAGGTTGTCGCTGACATCGCTATAAAAATGAATAAGTGGCAAAGTATCGCATTCCTCGATGATGACGAGACTATTATGACATCTATGGGGTTAGAAGTCATCGGTATGACTGCGGATGCTTTTACATATAAAGATGAAGCTGATTTCTTTGTTGCTATTGGAAGCAATGCTACAAGGGAGAAGATACAAGAGCAGTTGGTAGATGAAGGGTTAAATGTAGTTATTTTGATTCATCCTAGTGCAGTTATTGGTACTGATGTTGAGATTGGTATTGGCTCAGTAGTAATGGCGGGAGTTGTTATCAACAGCTCTATTAGAATCGGTAATGGTTGTATCATCAACACAAGTTCAAGCTTGGATCATGATAATATCATAGAAGATTATGTGCATATATCCCCTGGAGTTAATATGGCTGGAACAGTGAAAGTTGGTAAGGGAAGCTGGATTGGAATAGGCAGTGTTGTAAGTAATAATGTGAACATCTGCAGTGGTTGCAAAGTTGGTGCAGGGGCTGTGGTGGTTAAGGATATAACCGAACCTGGGACATATGTTGGGGTTCCGGTGAGGAAGATAGATTAAATGTTATTGATTGGAGAATGAAGAATGAAGATATTATATGTTACTACAATTTCAAATACAGTAAATGCATTTTTGATTCCCCATATTAAGATGCTTATTGATGGAGGACATCAAGTTGATGTTGCTTTTAATATAGAGCAGGAAGTTAAACCTGAAATAATAGAGATGGGATGCAAAGTATATGAACTACCATTACAGAGATCTCCATTGAGTAGAGATAATTTTAGAGCTTATAAAATGTTGAAAAATATTATTATCTCTGGGGGATATGATTTAGTACATACCCACACACCAGTTGCATCAGCAATTGTAAGGGTAGCATGTAGAAAGCTAAGTAGTATAAAAGTATTTTATACAGCGCATGGCTTTCACTTCTTTAAAGGTGCTCCTATTCGTAATTGGCTCATCTACTACCCAATTGAAAAATGGCTTGCTAAATATACAGATACTTTAATTACCATTAACAAAGAAGATTGTGAGAGAGCTAAGAGTCAATTTAAGGCTAAAAGAGTTGAATACATACCAGGTGTTGGGATTGATGTAGATAAGTTCAACAAAGTGGATATCGACAGATATTTAAAGCGCAAAGAATTAGGTTTACCAACAGATGCATTTGTTGTTTTGTCGGTTGGGGAACTCAACAAGAATAAAAATCATGAAGTTATCATAAAAGCTATTTCAAAAATTGGTAATCCTCATATTCACTATGTAATTTGTGGAGAGGGTCAACTAGATGGATATTTAAGAAACTTAAGCAAAGAACTATGTATAGAAAAACGAGTACATTTATTAGGATTTAGAAAAGATATTGCCGAAATCGGTAAGGCATCCGATATATTTGCTTTCCCATCAAAACGTGAAGGTCTTGGATTAGCTGCAATTGAAGCAATGGCTTGTGGGTTACCCATTATAACATCTAATGTTCACGGGATTGTCGATTATTCAATAGATGGGATAACTGGCTTTGCTAGAAATCCAAAAGATCTTGATGGTATTATCAGTTCAATAAAAGTTTTAATCGGAAGTAAACAACAAATACAACAGATGGGAGAACACAATCTTTCCGAAGTAAACAAATATGCTTTAGAAAATGTATTGAATAAAATGGGGAAAATATATAATTTTGGAGGTGCTGATAATGAATCCATTAGTATCAATAATTGTACCAATATATAAAGTTGAATATTATTTGGAAAGATGCATAAATTCGATAATTAATCAAAGCTATAAGAATTTAGATGTGATATTAATTGATGATGGTTCACCTGATAATTGCGGATTGATATGTGATAGCTATGCCAAGCAGGACGATCGAATTACAGTAATTCATAAGGAGAACGGGGGATTGTCAGATGCTAGAAACAGAGGGATTGATATTGCAAGAGGACAATATATTACTTTTGTTGATTCGGATGACTTTATACATTGTGACTATGTGCACAATATGGTTAATGTAGCAGAAGAATATGGATGTGAAGTTGTCCAATGTGAGTTCGAGAAGGGTGAACTAGATAAATTTTCAGAATCCACTAGATCGGATAGTGTAAAAGTGTTTGATAATGTAAATATATTTTATGGCCGGAAACTTAAAATAACTGCTTGGGCTAAATTATATGAAAAAAGCATATTTTCTTCTCTTAGATTTCCTGTTGGAAAAATTAATGAAGATGAATTTATAACATATAAAGCTATCTATCGAGCTACTAAAATAGCTGTAATAAGTAAACCCTTATATTATTACTACCAGTCTCCAGTAAGTATTATGCGCGGAAAAAACAAAATAATAAAACTGGATTTTATATCTGCTTTTGAGGAAAGAATCAAATTTTTTCAAGACGAAAATGAATATGAGTTAGTTACACTTTCTAAAAAAGAATTTGCCATACGCGCAATGCTCTATTATATAAAGTATCATTCAGTTTCAGTCGAAGTTGAAAAACAATTAATTACAGTTTTTAAAGAGAATCTAAAAGGCGTATTGAGAAGTAATAGAGTTTCATTATATGAAAAGTTTGTTTTGATAAGTTTTAATTTAAGCCCTAACATTTCAACTTATATGGCTCATAAGTTACTGCGCTCATGAAGGTGATACAATATGAAAAAAATTAAAATACTGGTATTATCAGACGAAGTCTGGAACGATAAAATACATGGGAATAATGTTCTAACAAACTGGTTTGAAGGATTTGATGCTGAATTTGCGAATATCTATTGCAGCCCGGGTAAACCGGACAATAATGTATGCAGATATTATTTTCAAATAACAGATACTATGATGCTGAAGAGTTTGATTTCTAGGCAAAAGGCAGGAAAAATTGTAAGCTATAAAAGTGAAACTGTAATTGAGAGTATTGACTTATATGAAAAAGAAAATTTGAAATTGTATAAATTTCTAAAATCTATAAATCTTGAAGTTATGAGGGTGATGAGGGAAGCAATATGGACTTTAGGTAAATATGATATCGATGGTTTGAAACGCTTCATTGAGAATTTTGATCCTGATATTATATTCTGTGCAAGAAAAGCTTCATTAAAGATTTTGAGATTGGAAAGAATAGTTAAAGATATTTACAATGTGCCATTAATAGTCTTCACAGGTGATGATGAGTATTCATTAAAGCAGTTTAGGATTTCACCAATGTTTTGGATTCATCGATTGAACTTGAGAAGTAAGCTATCTAAAAATGCTAGCTTATATAGCTTATACTACACACACTCTGAACAGCAGAGTAAAGAGTATAACAGGAAATTTGGTGTAGATACTAAAACCTTATTTAAGGGTGCAGATTTTCCTAGGAATTATGTGGAAAAACAAATAAATAAACCAATAACATTAGTTTATGCAGGTAAGCTTTACTGCAATCGCTGGAAAAGTTTGGCCCAAATCGCTTATTATATTAAAAAAATCAATGAAGATGATGTGAAAATTGTGCTTAATATTTACACAAGAGATGCTATAACAAAGAAACAAGATAAATTGTTAAATGACAAGAAAAATTCATATATACTTGGACCGGTAAATGCAGATAGATTAAAGGAAATTTATGAGAAAGCAGATATTGCTTTACATGTAGAGTCATTTGATATAAAAAACAAATTACTCACTCGATATTCTTTTTCTACTAAAATTATTGATTGCCTAAATAGTACGTGTGCAGTTATGGCTATATGCTGGAATCAGCATACTGGTTATAAGTATTTAGAAAGTGAAGATGCGGCGATTTGTGTTGACAATTACGAAAAACTTAAGGAAGTATTAAATGAAATTGTATCGAATCCAAGCATAGTTGATGAGTATAGAAATAAAGCATGGAAATGCGGAGCTATAAATCATGATAGCCAAAAAATACGAAATGAGATGCTTAGTGATTTCAAAGAAATTCTTAAAAGGCTTGATTGCAATACTAATAGTTAGTGAGATGAATATTATGAAGATAATGCAAATTAATGTTGTCTATAAAAAAGGTAGTACTGGGAAGATAGTATACGATGTTCACAATCAATTAGTTAATAAGGGAGTCAAATCAGTAGTTTGCTATGGGAGAGGGAGAAGACTAAATGAGGAATACATTCATAAAATTTCCTTAGAAATCATTATGAAAATGCAATCTCTACGATCAAAGATGACTGGATTTGCGTTTTCGGGGTGTTTCTTATCAACCTCTGCTTTAATTAAACTGATAAAAACTGAAAAACCAACAATAGTTCATTTGCATAATCTTAATGGATATTATGTTAATATTTATAGGTTGTTGAATTTTCTAAAAAAAAATTCTATCCCTACAGTTTTATCATTACACGCTGAATTTATGTACACAGGTGGCTGTGGGAATTCGTTAGAATGTAGTAAATGGCGAACTGGTTGTGGGAATTGTCCGCAAAAGGGTTTGGGATTGCCTTCTTCAAAAATATATGACCAAAGTGCTACACAATGGAGATTAATGAAAAACTCATTTGAAGGCTTTGATGATATTATAATAACTACTGTATCAGATTGGTTAACATCTAGAGCAAAACAAGCACCTATTTTATCGGGCAAAAAAATTATAACTGTGGAGAATGGTTTAGATACCACTGTATTTAAACCACAGGATTTTTCTGAAATAGCTTTAAAACATTCCATAATGAACGAGAAAATCATATTGCATGTAACCCCCGATTTTACTAATCCTTTTAAGGGTGGAAATCATGTTATTGCCATAGCTAATCGTTTATTAGATGAAAATATCAAAGTAATTATTGTGGGATTTAATGGCGATCAAACAAATTTACCTACAAATGTCATTCCAGTAAAACATACTCAGGATCAATTAGAATTAGCTAAGTATTATTCAATGGCTGATATAACAATTTTAACAAGCAAAACAGAAACATTTTCTATGGTTTGTGCAGAGTCTTTATCATGTGGAACACCTGTTGTTGGTTATAAAGCTGGAGGACCTGAGTCCATAGCTTTATTAGAGTTTAGTGAGTTTGTTGAACAAGGCAATGTTGATAAATTAGAAGATACGGTAAGGAAATGGTTGTGTTTAGAAAAAGAAAAAAATTACTACTAAAATATCTCAATTAGCATTCTCAACTTATTCTAAAGAAAGAATGTATGAGAAATATTACAGATTGTATGAAAAGGATTGAAAAATGAATATATTTGTTATTTTATTAATAATTTTAATAATAAGCAGTCCTTTTTCTCGTAAACCTCTTAATAAATTTAATGATACTACAAATGAAAACAGAAAAACCTATGTTATTGTAATTTCAGTAGTACTCATTGCTATTTCTGGATTGAGGGATATAACTGTAGGTATAGATACTTTAAACTATTACAATGAATTTAATATTATTAAAAATATGCAATTTGAAGAGATATTTCAATACTATGATAAAGATTACGGATATAGGATTTTTCAATTCGTTTTCACGCGTTATTCTGATAGCTTCCAGTTATTTTTGATTGTTGTAGCAATAATAAACATAACATCATTTTCAGTCATAGTTTATAAATATTCAAAAAATCCATCTTTAAGTTATTTATTATTTGTAGGATTCGGATTTTATTCTTTTGGCCTAAGCGCTATAAGACAGAGTTTGGCTATTGCTATTTCATTACAAGCATTTAGCTACATCATTAATAAAAAACCGATCAAGTTTTTGGCAGCTGTAGGTCTCGCGTCAACATTTCATTTTACAGCTTTAATATTTATGCCTATTTATTTATCGAATTTCTTTAAGATTAACAAAAAATCATTATTTCTAGTTTTATTTGTCTTGATAAGCGCCATTTTTTTTAAAGACAATATAAGGAATTATATTATACAATTTTCTTCAGCAGATTATAGTGCAATCGAAACTGGCGGTTATAAATTTTATTTTATGCTAGTATTTTCATTAGCTATAGGATTTTTTTATAAGAATTCTCTTCAAAGGGTTTCTACCATAAACCGATCGCTATTCTTTATGATGGCTGCTGCTATAGTAATTATGCCAATAACGCAGTTTCATCCAGCAGTTATGAGACTATATTATTATTATTCCATATTTATTACGATTTATATTCCGAATGTTTTCTATGTTATTAAAGATAGGTTTATAAAAATGATTGGAATTTGGGGTTACTCATTAACTGCAATTTTTTTGTTTGTAACTAATATAATTCCTGTAAATAGATTAAATGTATTTAAGTTTTTCTGGCAGTGAAATATAAAAATTATGAGAGGTGAAATATGTTTAAAAATAAAGTGTTATTAATCACAGGTGGAACAGGTTCTTTTGGAAACGCTGTTATGAAGAGATTCTTGCATACAGATGTAAAAGAAATTCGTATTTTTTCTCGTGATGAAAAGAAACAGGATGACATGAGAAAACAATATAAAAATGATAAATTAAAATTCTATATAGGGGACGTCAGAGACTTGGCTAGTGTTAAAAATGCCATGCATGGAGTGGATTATATATTTCATGCAGCTGCACTTAAGCAAGTACCATCATGTGAGTTCTTTCCTCTTGAAGCGGTCAAGACGAATGTAATGGGAACAGACAATGTTCTAACGGGAGCAATTGAGATGGGCATTAAGAAGGTTATCTGTCTATCTACGGATAAAGCGGCTTATCCAATCAATGCAATGGGAATCTCAAAAGCGATGATGGAGAAGGTATTTGTAGCTAAAGCAAAGACCGTTGATCCTGACAGAACACTTATTTGTGGTACTAGATATGGTAATGTGATGGCTTCAAGAGGGTCAGTAATTCCATTGTTTATAGATCAGATTAAGAATGGACAACCTTTGACTGTTACAGATCCTAATATGACAAGATTCTTGATGAGTTTAGAAGAAGCTGTTGAACTTGTTGTGTTTGCATTTGAGAATGCTGAAGCGGGGGATATCATGGTCCAAAAAGCTCCTGCGTCTACTATTGGAGACTTAGCTCAAGCAGTCAAAGAGCTGTTTAATGCAGATAATGAAATTAAGATTATTGGTACTCGTCACGGTGAAAAGTTATATGAAACACTTCTAACTAAGGAAGAGCATGTTGGAGCACAAGACATGGGCGGGTTCTATAGGGTTCCTGCAGATAAACGAGATCTTAACTATGATAAATATTTCATTGAAGGAAATGAAGAGCTTCAACAAGTAGAAGATTACAACTCACATAATACAGAGAGACTCAATATTGAGCAGATTAAAGAGAAGTTACTAAAGCTTGATTATATACAGGAAGAATTAAGAAACTGGGAGGGAAGATAATGAAGGTCTTAATCCTAGGTGGAACAGGCATGGCAGGGCATACCATTTCTATCTACTTTAAAGAAGCGGGTCATTATGTAACTGCTTTTAGTAGAAGCAAAGTAGACTATTGCAAAAATATTAATGGTGATATCACGGATTTTGAGAATCTAAAGAAGATTATCAATGAAGGTCAATATGATGCAATTATAAACGCCATAGGAATATTAAATCAAGACGCAGAAGACCACAAATCAAATGCAGTTTTATTGAATAGTTACTTACCGCATTTCCTAAGCGATACGACGAAAGAAATGAAGACGAGAGTTATTCATATGAGTACGGACTGTGTTTTTTCTGGAAAGACTGGTGGTTACTCAGAGACATCATTTAGAGATGGAGAAACTTTCTATGATAGATCAAAAGCATTAGGTGAACTAGAAAACAATAAAGATCTTACATTTAGAAATTCAATTGTTGGTCCTGATATGAGTGAAAGAGGGATAGGTCTTTTCAATTGGTTCATGAAGCAAGAAGGTCAGATTAATGGGTTCACTAAAGCCATATGGACAGGCGTAACAACCTTGACATTAGCAAAAGCAATGGAACAGGCCTTAAAAGAAAATCTAACAGGTCTTTATAATCTGGTTAATAATGAAACTATTAGTAAGTACGAGTTGCTAAGACTCTTCAATAAGTATATGAAAGCTGAACAGATTGAAATTCTACCAAGTGATAATCTTTCACTAGATAAATCTTTAATTAATAATCGAACTGATTTTTCATTTAAAGTACCTAGTTATGAGGTTATGGTAGCTGAGATGAAAGAATGGATAGATAATCATAAAGAATTATATCCACATTATTTCAAATAGGGGGCAAGTGGAATGAAGAAATTAAGATTAATGACAATCGTGGGTACTCGCCCTGAAATCATAAAACTTTCAGAAGTGATTAAGAAAAGTGATAAGTACTTTGAGCATATACTGGTTCATACAGGACAGAATTATGACTATGAACTGAACCAAGTGTTTTTTGAAAATCTAGGTATAAGAGAACCCAACTTTTATCTTAATGTTGTAGGTGATAATTTGGGTCAAACCATGGGGAATGTACTAGCAAAGTCTTATGAAATCATGGTGCAAGAACAACCGGATGCTGTACTTGTTCTAGGAGATACTAACTCATGCCTGAGCGTGATTTCTGCTAAGAGGCTTAAGATTCCAATTTTCCATATGGAAGCAGGAAATAGATGTTTTGATGAAAACCTTCCTGAAGAGATTAATAGAAGGATTGTTGATCATACTAGTGATGTAAATCTTTGTTATACAGAACATGCAAGGAATTACTTGAATTGGGAAGGCGTTCCAAAAGAACGAACTTATGTTGTTGGTTCACCAATGGCAGAAGTACTTAAGGTTAATAAAGAGAAAATCGATAGTAGTAAGGTGCTTGAGACATTAGGATTAGAAAAAGGGAAGTATATTCTATTATCAGCTCACCGGGAAGAAAACATCGATAATGAAGATAATTTCATGGCCCTAATGAATGCTGTCAATGCTATGGCTGAAAACTATGATCTTCCGGTTATCTACAGTACTCATCCAAGAAGCAAGAAGTTCATAGAGCAAAGAGGATTTAAGTTCCATTCAAATGTGAGGAGCTTACAGCCATTTGGATTTGCCGACTATAATCACCTTCAACAGAACTCGTTTTGTGTGGTGTCAGATAGTGGAACAATTGCAGAAGAGGCTTCTTATTTTAAGTTTCCAGCAGTGTCTGTGAGAACAAGTACAGAAAGACCAGAAGCCTTGGATAAGGGTAATATGGTAATTGGCAGCATAACCACAGAACAAGTTCTTCAAGCTGTAGATATGGCTGTTGAGATGAATGCTCAAGGAGATCTGGGAGAAGATGTGCCAAATTATGTAGATGAGAATGTAAGTACTAAGGTAGTTAAACTAATTCAAAGTTATACAGGGATAGTAAATAAGATGGTGTGGAGAAAATAGAGGGGGGTTAGTATGGGCAAAATCGGAATTTTGACTTTTCATTATTCGAATAACTACGGAGGTGTTTTACAAGCACTATCTTTACACAACACTATTAAATCTTTGGGCTATGATGTAGAAATTATTAATTTCGTACCCTCGAGTTATCAACCTTATAGCATAATATCTAACTTAGGAATTAGAAGAAAAATATTTAGCAATAAATTGGAAGATTTAAATGTGGTAAAAATATTAAAAAAAATAAATATAATGAAGAAACATTGTGAAATGATTAGTAATAAATTCAACCAATTTAGAGACATTGAGATGAATCTTAGTCAACAAGTCAATGAAAATTCTTTAAAGAATATACTTAATAATTACTCTGCTATTATTGTAGGAAGTGACCAGGTCTGGAATCCAAGTCAAAGAAAAAGTCCAATATATTTTCTGGATTTTGGAGATGCCTTTAATGGTAAAAAGATAAGTTATGCTCCAGATTCAACAATAAAAGAAGTAAAAAGTGAAGATATAGATATATTAAGAAATGCGCTAAGCGAGTTTCATCATATTTCTGTAAGAAATGAGCACAGTTATGATTTTGTAAAAAAAATAATAAATAAGGAGGTCGAAATTGTTGGTGATCCAACGTTGTTATTTGATTTTGAGATTGATGAAAAAATTCGAGATGAAAAAGAGAATTACATTTTAACATATGTATTAGGAAAGGAAATTGAAGGGTCTCATGTAAAAGCAATAGAAAACATAAAAAATAAATATGGAGATTTACCTGTATATTCTATAAAAATACCAACAATGAATTTTGAATTATCTCCATTTGCAGATAAAGTATTCTATGATCTTGATCCTTATGAATGGCTAAATATGTTTAAAAATGCAAAGTTTGTGTATACAGATTCTTTTCATGGAGTTTTGTTTTCGTTAAAATATCATAAACCATTTTTAGCGTATTATACTGAAGAATTAAGAGCTACAAGATTCATTGATTTGGGAAAAAGATATGGAATAGATAGATATATAGTGCAAAATGTCGATGAAATAACAAAGAAAGAAAGCCTGCATGAAGAACCAGATTTCGAAAAAATAGATAATCTTTTAGATAAACAAAGACAACAATCATTAATGTTCTTAATAAAAGCGTTGGAAATTAAGGATGCGAAATAGAATATGAGAGTAAATCAACTTAAAGCTGGAGCGGCTTTATCATATATATCAATGGTAATTGGGTATATAATTTCAATTATTTATACTCCAATCATGCTCCGATTATTAGGACAAAGTGAATATGGACTTTATAATCTTGTTTCTTCAGTTGTTGCATATCTGGGAGTTCTTAATTTCGGATTTGGTAGCGCATATATTCGATATTATTCGAGATATAAAATCAGGGAAGATGAAGATAATATTGCAAAGTTGAATGGGATGTTCTTAATTATATTCTCGATAATTGGTGTTGTTGCAGTATTAGCTGGGTTAGTACTTGCTTTTAATACAGAAACAATATTTGGATCAGAGTTAACACAAAAAGAACTTTCAATAGCGAGAATTCTAATGTCAATAATGGTTGTAAATTTAGCAATATCTTTCCCTAGTATTGTTTTTAATTCTCATATTATAGCAAATGAGCAGTTTGTATTTCAAAAGTTCTTACAAATGATTAAAACAGTCGCAAATCCTTTTGTTGTTCTACCAATTTTGTTTATGGGTTATGGATCAATTGGTTTAGTTATTGCTACTACATCTTTGAATATACTTATTGAAATAGTTAATTTGTATTTTTGCAGAAAAAATCTTAATATGAAGTTTAAGTTCAATGGATTTGACTTTTCTTTGATGAAAGAAATGACAATATTTTCATCATATATTTTCATAAATATGGTAGTAGATCAAATAAATTGGAATGTGGATAAATTTATTTTGGGTAGATTTCACGGAACCATATCAGTTGCTGTATACGGATTGGCCTCGCAATTAAGTAGTTATTATATGTCATTATCTTCAACGATTTCTGGAGTTTTTATTCCAAGAGTTCATAAAATGGTAGCTGATACTAATAACAATGTAGAATTAACTTCGCTTTTTACAAGAGTTGGAAGAGTGCAATTTATTTTGTTGTCAACAATATCAACGGGTCTAATTTTTTTTGGAAAGCCTTTTATTAACATATGGGCAGGAACTAACTATAATGATTCATATAAAATTTTAGTGCTATTAATAATACCCCTTACTATTCCCTTAATTCAAAATATAGGTATTGAAATTACTAGAGCTAAGAATATGCATCAATTCAGATCATGGGTATATTTATTTATTGCTATTGCTAATATAATAATAACCATACCCCTAGCAAAAAACTACGGAGGTGTTGGAGCAGCAATTGGTACAGCTATTTCGCTCTTCATTGGAAATGGGATACTTATGAATTGGTATTATCACACTAAAGCAGGTCTGGATATGAGGTTTTTTTGGGTACAGATTCTAAAGTTTATTCCTTCGCTAATACTACCATCAATAGTTGGAATAATGTTTAATAGAGTATTTGATTTGTACAAATTGAATATATTTCTATTTTCCGGAGTTGGATACTTGATAGTTTTTAGTTTGTCAATGTGGTTTACTGGGATGAATAAATACGAGAAAGACTTGATTGGAAAACCGCTAATTAAAGTAAAAGATAAAATTATAAAACGTTATTAATTATTGCAAACATTACAAAAAACATATTGGTGTTAAAAGTATTTAAAAAGGTATTTATTAAACTTATTTGGACTAGTTGAACACGGAAGTTATACGATTTTTAAAATTCTAATAAGAAGACTTCGGAGTTAAAGATGAACTATCAATGGGGTGGCTTTATGAATGAAAATGCAAAAAAATTAAATGATACAGTTATATCAAATGATTACTGTGTAGGATGTGGTATCTGTGCATCCACAATAGAAACATCCTTTAATATGAAATATTCTGAAAATGGCAAATATATACCAGCAATTAACGTAAATTCAAAAAATCTTAGTGATGTGAATTTGCTTTCAATATGTCCGTTTTCAAATGAAAGTAAAAATGAAGATGAATTAGGAGAAAAACTATATAGCAATGTTGAGAGCATAAAGCACAACTCGTATACAGGTTACTATCTAAAAAATTACGCGGGATACGTAAAAGAAGGAGAATATAGAGAAAAAGGAAGTTCGGGTGGAATGGGTACATGGATTGCATCTAAATTACTAAAACATGGCCTTGTTGATGCAATTATCCATGTGAAATCTGATTCAAATCCGCAAAAAAATACTGATGTAATGTTTAGTTATCAAATATCGAGAAGTGAGATTGAACTATTTGAAGGATCAAAGTCAAAATACTATCCAATAGAGATGTCAGAGGTCATTAACTATGTTAGAGAGAATCCTGCTAGATATGCCCTAGTTGGTATACCTTGTTTTATTAAGGGAATAAGATTATTGGCAGAATTTGATAGTGTTATACAAAAAAGAATTATTTATACAATAGGACTAGTTTGTGGTCATCTAAAAACTGATATGTTTGTTAAATCAATGGCATGGGAAATGGGAATTCATCCAAATAATCTCCTAAAGTTCGATTTTAGAGTAAAAGCGGATAATAGTACCAATAGTTTTTATGGAGTAGAAGCGACTGGACTAGTACGAGATAAGATTGTTACGAGACAAAGCCCTGCTAATAAACTATATGTATCTAATTGGGGGCATGGCTTTTTTAAGTTTAAATCATGTGACTTTTGTGATGATGTTCTTGCAGAAACTGCTGATATTACAATAGGAGATGCGTGGCTACCAGAATATACAAATGACAAAAATGGTACAAATATAATTGTTGTTAGGAACCCAACTTTTCTAAAGATAATTGAGGATAATATTCAGGAGTTGTTTTTGGATGAGTTAAGCATGGAAAAGATTTTCGATTCTCAAGCTGGGGGATTTAGACATCGAAGAGAAGGGATGTCATATAGATTGCATTTAAAAGATATAAGTAATGAGTGGCGTCCTCAAAAAAGATTTAATGCAAGTAGTAGTATTAGTAACGATAGAAAGATGGTATACGAACAGAGAGTTACTTTATATGAAGAAAGTTATAAAGCATTCAAAAAAGCAGTAAAAATGAATAGTTTTGATGAGTTTATTAAGCATATGGACCCCTACGTTAAAAAATACAATAATATTACAAAAATTCCTTTAGGCGTAAGGATATTGAACAAAATTAAAAGAACACTTTTTAGGGGGTGACCAATCAAAATGCCAATACTAATTACCGGAGGAGCTGGCTACATAGGCAGCCATACCGTAAAATACTTTCAAAAACAGAATGAAGATATCATCGTTGTAGATAATATGCAAAGCGGCCATGAAGCTTCTGTTGACGTAAATTATACCTATAAAATCGACATTAGAGATAAAGAAGAGCTAGACAAGGTCTTTAAGATTCATAATATCGAAGCGGTGATTCACTTTGCTGCAAACTCTCTAGTAGGAGAAAGTATGGAAAAGCCATATGAATATTATCATAATAATGTTTATGGGATGCTCTGTCTCCTCGATGTGATGAAAGAGAACAATGTAAATAAGATTGTATTCTCATCAACAGCAGCTACATACGGAGAACCAAAGAGCCTTCCAATTATGGAGTCAGATGAGACAACTCCTACCAACACTTATGGTGAAACCAAACTTGCCATGGAAAAGATGATGAAATGGTTTGACCAGGCTTATGGGACAAATTATGTGTCGCTAAGATACTTCAATGCTGCGGGAGCATATGAGACCGGTGAAATTGGTGAAGATCACCATCCAGAGACACACCTTATTCCACTTATTCTTCAGGTACCACTAGGAAAACGTGATAAGATTTATATGTTCGGAGACGACTATCCGACTGAAGATGGAACATGCGTAAGAGATTATATTCATGTCATGGACCTTGCTTCAGCTCATTATAAAGCACTTGAGTATTTAAGAAAAGGAAATGACAGCGATATATTTAATCTAGGAAATGGAAATGGCTATTCAGTCAAAGAAGTAATTGAGACAACAATAAAAGTGACTGGTCACCCGATTCCAGCTAAAGTGAAAGAAAGACGTGCTGGTGATCCAGCGACACTTATTGCTTCGTCGGAAAAGGCTAAGAGTGTGCTAGGCTGGAAACCAAAATTTGATTCACTAGAGAAGATTATCACTGATGCTTGGAGATGGCATTCTAATAATCCGAAGGGATATGAGAAGTAGACGAAACTCAAGTCATCACTTCGCTTGAACAATCGCAAACTGAAGAGAGAATTGGCTTGCAAGATTAGTAAAGACGGGGCATGGAGTTTTATGCAGAAAATGTAGACAACATAATAAAACTATGAGAACGGGTATGAAAGTTCAGAAAAAGAAGGTGATTTAATGTCGGGTAAATGTAAAGCTTGTGAATTTTGTTTCCCTCACGCTGAATTTGGATTCATCTGTGCAGATGCAAATTATGGAGAGAACATATCTGGGTCATTAGAAGAAATCAAAGATTGCTATTCAGAAGGTCTGGATGCTTTTATTGAACGATCCAAAAAAGAAGAAATGCCTTTTATTCCTGGAACGAAACTGGGTCAATTAAAGATTGATGGCAGAAAGCAAATCGAAGTGACTGACCAGGAAGGGAAAATGATAAGAATCAAAGCTTCTAATGCGAAGAAGATGATGGGTGATGTTGAAATTGAAAGGATCCAGTTTGGTGATACTTACGTAATTCGTGCAATTTTTGACAGGGAGCTATTTGGCGATAAAAAGTACCTAATCATAAAATAAGCGATGTAGCATGTATTTTGCTATGCTATTCGCTTGCCCTTGTTGTTAGAAAAAAATGGAAACTCAGATATATTTTTTAACCAATTGTTAGCAAGTGTGCATACAAGATAACGAAAGAGGTTAAATCAAATGAAGAGAAAATTTGGAGAGTATCTCAAAGTAAAACGTCTATCCTTAGGATGGAGCCTAAGAAAAATCGCGAGTATATTAGATTTATCACCAGCCTATATCAATGATATCGAAAAGGGCAAACGGAATCCTCCGGGATTAGATTTATTAAAGAGATTTGCTGAAGTGTTTCAATTAACTGATCATGAGATAGAGATTGTCATTGATATGGCATCTGAGGATAGAGATGAAATTCCAATGGATCTTCCTGAGTATATAAAATCAAATAAATTGGTGAAAGAAGCACTTAGGAAAGCAAGAAAAAAGGCAGAACGTGACTCCGATATAGTTGATAGTGCTTGGAGAGCTTTTTTTGAAGCTATTGACGATTTAGAATAAGCTGCTAGAGTAGGTGGCAATTAAAATTAAATTATCAAGATTCTGGAACACAAAATTCAAAAAAACAAATCTAACAATAGACAAATATAATTTGGGGATGTATAATTAAAATGTGGTTCGGAATATCGAAACAGCAGAGAGGTTTTGTAGTGATATAGACGTACAAAAGGGGGTTGATATTCATGCCGTTACCTACTCCAGAGGGAAAACAAAGAGAAGTATTGTGCTTACCGGAACAGGGGCATTATATTGTTCTTGGCACTGCAGGCAGTGGGAAAACAACATTGGCGATTCATCGTGCTGCTTATTTAGCTAGACGCACCAGAACATCACAAAAGGTCTTATTGGTGACGTTTAATAAATCGCTTGTAACATACTTAAACGCTATCGGTGAAGATAGTCTAGATAAGGTTGACGTGAGAAACTATCACTTGTTTGCCAGAGGATATCTGGGATATCATGGATTGCTAGGATATTACGATATAGTACCTTCAATGACGTACGAAAAAGAAAATAAAAAATTGACATATATCAAAGAGGCAATTGCTGAGATCATCGAAGAAGAGGGTAACAATGCGACCCTATCAAGAGCACCAGAAGTTTTCTATGAAGAGATAGGCTGGATGCAAAAGATGGGCATTACTACCTTGGATGAATATGTAGATGCTGAGAGAATTGGGCGTTCAGGGACTAGAATCATCAGAGATAAAAGAAAAATTTTCTTTGAAGTATATGAAAGATACCTCGCAATCAGAGAAAGATACGGTTATAAGTACGATTGGGATGACCTTGCTCATACTGTAAAAAATCAACTACTCGTTGATGATGAGGAAAGAATGTACAAGCATATTATCATAGATGAAGGGCAAGACTTATCGCCGGTTATGCTGCAGTCCTTAGCACTGGCAGTACCTGAAGATGGTAGTATTACGTTCTTTGGTGACGTGGCTCAGCAGATTTATGGTGGCAGAATTTCATGGAGAAATGCAGGTCTAAGTGTTGTTTCAAAGGATATCTGGCGGTTTGATCAGAATTATCGAAACAGCAAAGAGATTGCTGATTTGGCCATTGGGATTTCAAAACAGCCATTTTTCAAACAAAGTGCAGATCTCGTAACACCAAAACAACCTGTAGCGTCGGGGCCTAAACCGGTTTTAGTAGAATTCTCTGATGAGGCTAAGGAGCTTGACTGGGTAATTAAAAACGCAGTCACATTGTCCGATAAACAGTCAGTTGCCATATTGGTTAGATCCAGAGCCTCAGTTAAAAGAGTTAAAGCAAAACTCGATTTACTTAGGAAATCCTATCAAGAACTTGACAGAGAACTAAAATCTTGGGACCATAATCCTGGAATTTCGGTTGGAACCTATCATTCAGCAAAAGGTCTTGAATTTGATGCTGTTATGATTCCTCACTGTAGTAAAGAGAACATTCCCGACAAAGACAAAATAACTGCACTTGAAGACAGGGAAGAAGCCCTTAGTGAGGATGCCAAGCTGATCTATGTAGCTGTAACTAGGGCAAGGCGAGGATTGGTATTATCCTATTCAGGTGATATAACAGAAGTTATACCAGAAAGTGATACTCTGTATACGAAGAGAGAAATAACTTAAGGAGGTGATTTTGTGGATGGAGATTTAATAAGAAATGAAATTATGACAAGAAACATTACACGGTTATGCCACTTAACAAGGTCTCAAAAAGCCATGCACATACTCAGCTCTGATGAAGGTATAAAGGCAGTTGACTTTCTTGATAAGAGTTTGTATGATGCTAATGATTCTCTTCGCCTTGATGGCAGATTACAGCATATCAATTGTTCTCTGGAGTATCCAAACCATTGGTATTGGAATAAAGTAAAAGATAAGGACCCACTTTTTCAAGATTGGGTAATACTACTAATAAACCCAGAGCTGTTAACTCTTGATTCAACTGAGTTCTGTCCAGTAAATGCAGCAAAAGGATATGGAGCCTATATCGCAAGCGGCTATGCTGCTTTTCAAAACTTATTTGCACCAGCTATTAATGGTAGGTCTAGATATAGAACAATGCTACCCTGTTGTCCTACAGATGATCAGGCAGAAGTATTAGTCTATAGAAATATATCTAGGCACGATATTTTTGGAGTAGTCGTTAAGGATGAAGACCAGGCAGAAAAAGAACTAATTCGGTGGGAACAGTGTGGAATACCAAAGTTTAATATAATAATTGCACCTGATCTGTTCAGTGGCGCATGGAGCAATAAAGTTAGACAAGGTATAAGGCCTCAAGAATATAAATATGAAGGAGGTGAATGATGGTGGTAAAAGGAGAAAATCAGAAGTTAGACAAGTATGTTGGTGCTTTGATAGGTGCAGCTGCAGGAGATGCTTTAGGCTGGCCCAATGAGCAAAACAGCAAGAATATTAGTAAGGTAGCTCCAAAAGAAAAAGAAATGTTTCAAAAGTGGACTCGACGAGAAGGTGGTAGATTTTGGTCTCACAATGACGATATCTTTCCAGGTGAATATAGCGATGACACTCAACTGATCATTGCAACCGCAAGAAGCCTTCGGTTCGGTAGTTCTTGGAGCAAGCATTTCACACGGATTGAACTACCTGTATGGTTAAGTTATGAACGTGGTGGAGGAGGCGCTACCAAGAGAGCTGCAGAAGCTTGGAGAAAGGGTAGCAATCCATGGAATCCAGAAACAGAGAAGAAATCAGATATCGATAGATACTTCAATGCGGGTGGCAATGGTGTAGCGATGAGGATTCTGCCCCATCTATTCGGAAATGAGGATAACTGGGACGAGATTAACCGACAAGTGTTTGTTAATGGTATATTAACCCATGGTCATCCTAGAGCCCTAGTAGGCGCATTGGTTTACGCTGATGCCTTACAGTATTTACTTAATAATGAAAAAACCTTAGGGTATGGTGAGTTAGTTGAATTTCTATTAAGCCGTAAGGATAAGTGGGGCCTTTATAGCACAGATAAAATTGAAAGCTGGAAACATGCATCAGAAGTTGCCCATAAGGGAGCCTATAATAAAACTTGGTCTGACGTCATTGATGAAGTCATAAAACTTTTAGAAATTGTAAAAGATGGACTTAATCAAGGGGCGCTGGATATGGGAAATGAAGTTTTAGAAAAACTTGGGTGTTTTGATAAAAATGTAAACGGTGCAGGGACTGTTACAGCAGTTGCAGCCATTTATTTAGCATCAAAGTATGCATCAAGTCCACGTCTGGCGTTGACAGAAGCAGCCTATTTAAAAAATGCTGACACAGATACTTTGGCATCTATGGTCGGTGGACTTTTAGGTATGCTTCACGGTTCTGAGTTCTTATCTATGGCATGGCTGGATGTTCAGGATTATAAGTTCTTAAAAGAATTAGTATATTACAAGCCCAAAACAGATGAGCAAATTAAGGCGCCTATATTCGATTATTACAATAGCGAGATTAAATTAAAGCTCAAACAGATGAGAATAGGGGATCGTTTTACATTTATCCCATTCGGAGAACTAACGCTTAAAGACAAAAGGCTCAACAAAGCAAACATTGATGGCATTGTAGTTCATACGTTAAAGCTTGTATCAGAAGAAGGCCAGAGCATGTTTGTAAAAACCTATGAGAAATCAAAAACCGAAGTAGCTGGTAAAGCAATAGACAAACCACCGGCTCAAACGAACCAAAAGTCTAATCAAGATCAGGTCTCTATTGAAGAACTTGAAGGACAGACAAAAAATAAACCTGTACTTGATTCTACGATAGTAAGAGGTCTCGTAAACATTCTTCCGAGCAATATGAAAAATGATTTGTTTTTCTTGTTTATTGCGGACGTAATGGACGAAGTTGAGAGAAGAGGCAACAAAGCTAATGGTATGGAATCTTTAAACTTTCTTCTAAAACGTTGGGGAAAACATAATATTACCGCTAAGGATATCGAAAAAACAATACAAGTCATCATGAAGTATTAGGCTAAAAAAATGGGGTAGATATGCGCATTGTCATATCCTACCCCATTTTATAATTCTACTTTAACGGTTCCTTTTAAATCCACATCTAGAAAAAGAATTTCTAAAATGTGTATCTTTAATTTTTTCTTAATGGATTTCATTAAAAAATTTAGAACCGAGTCGTTGTTTTTAAGCCATTCTTTTATTTCGAAATTTGGTAAATATAGATATAGGGTATCATAGTCGATTTTTGCGAAGCTTTGTTTAAGTGAGGAAACCAGGGTGTGTTCACCATCATTGAATAATAGACTAAGGAAGTATTGCCAATCATCCATGATTTTGCCAGTCTCGTTGTCATTACTTAAAATATTTCTGATAAGATGACGATCATAATATGTTTTTTGAGCAGATTTCCAGTCAGAGATAATACCTTCTAATAAAAAAGTCGTTGGACTACCACATTTAAAGCAATGCCTAGACGACCCTATGTGGATCATGCCGCAGAGGGTATTACTACATTGATTAACAAGGCTTGCGCCACAATTACTACAAGAAGAACCAGCTTTTGTATCTTGAGTGAAATGACACTTAGGACAAACGCTGGTTCTTTTTTGTTTGCCAATTTCAGGGCCATCATTATATGCAATTCCTTTTGTAAAACTGTGCTCACTTATCGAATGACCACAGATTCTGCAAAAATGTTCTTTTGAGCTGAAAATATAGTTTTTACAGACAGGACAAATTTTATAGTGCAGATTTTGGAAGAAATCTTTTTCATTTATGAAGTTATAGAACTGTCTTAAAATCGATTGGTTGATATCTGAGTATTTTTCATCAGGTTTATAATCTTTGAGGAATTGTTCTTTGTACGTTGCCGCTTCCTCAGAAAGACCACAAAGCTTGATGATTGAATTTTTCTTCACACAATGACAATGAAGAAGTACCTCAGCAGGAGCCAAGAACTCAGACGCAAATGCATCTGCTTCCTTTTCAAGAACCTTGTTTTCAACAGCAGTAAGGCCGTTATGAATTTCTGTTTGCTCAAACTGCTCTAGATGCTTAAGAACTATGTGCCCTATCTCGTGAGCAATGGTCCATATAATTCTCCCTTGGGACATGACAGCATCATCATAAATAATGATGTACCGACCTGCACTGGTTAGGTATGTTTTTGCATCGCAGTCGGGGTTGTCCCTTACGTCAAAAGGGTCAATCTCATCAATTAAGTCTTCCGTTTCGGAGACGCTTCGGATTACAAAGCCGTGTTGGTTGCAAAGCGCAAAAGGGTTAACAGGAAGAGTGCTGATTTTTGATTTTAGAAGAAAAGCTTTCGCTGCCTTTTTGGCCAGATCGTTCCGAGGGTATAGAGGAATTCTTTTTTGCATCTACACACCCCTATTCTTTATTCTTTTCTTCTTGCTCTAAAACTAAGTTAATAAAATCAGCAATTTTATCTTGGATATGTTTTGGACGTTCTTTAGCTCTGGCTACTGAGCGAAGAAACACATCAGACGCTTTATCCACGCTAGTCTGTTCATTTTTCTCGGCTGCACCATCATGATCTTCTACATCAAATAACTCAGTAATTGGGATTTCTAAGGTTCTTGCAATTCTTTCTATGGTGTCAACAGTCGGTTTTTTACTTTTGTTGTTTTCAATGTCGCTTAAAGTTGATTTTGACAACCCGGTCAATTCAGAGAGTTTTCGAATAGATACCTTTTTTTCATTTCTTAATAATCTAATTTTATCGCCCAGTGTCATCGTGAACACCTCCTATTTCTTTCGATTAAGTAAAGAGAGTTCGATATACCTTACCTTTTCACTTTTATTATAACACGTGGTTCGGAAAAGTAAACAATTTTTCTAAAAAATCACTTAGTTTTAGCAGTGTTTATAGGCTTTTGGTTCGATTAAACGAAATTTTGCTCGTTTAGGGTATTGTAAAAGGTTCGGAATAGTGGTACATTATATACACGAGGTGATGATATGCAGAACAACATTAGAGACATCGCACAAGAGAAAAATATCAAGATCAGTCAAATCATTAAAGAAACTGGCTTATCTAAATCCTATGTCTACGATGTCATCAACAAGAAAAGCAGCCCATCAATAGAAGTGGCCATGAAGATTGCAAATGCTCTAAAGGCCAGTATCCAAGAGGTTTTCTCGGAGCAAGAAGAACAATGAAAGTGAGGTGAGACGATGATAATTAAAGTTGATGTTAGTGTAACAGCTCCAGAATTAGCGGAATCGATTATGCAGTTAGCCCGCGCTTTTCCTCAGATCAATCATGGGGAAGCAGTAGTTAAGAATGGGTCTATGGTTGGAGAAACCGAACCACTAAAAGCTATTGCTAAAGACAGTGAATTGGAAGAAAGGAAAAGTGGGCGTGAAGAGGTTACGAAGCTAGAAGATAGTCATAAAGAAGAAGTGAATAAAGAGGATGAATCTGAAAAGCAGGAACATGAAGTTTCTGAAAATAAGGTTTCCTTGGAAGAAGTCAGAGGAAAACTAGCTGCTCTATCTCTTGAGGGAAAGCAAGTACAGGTAAAAGCCCTGATTACTGGTTTTGGTGCGAAAAAGCTTAGTGAAATCCCTGAAGATCAATATACGGCACTTCTAGAAAAAGCGGAGGTACTTTAATGGGAGAACACGCATTGTTATCCGCATCGGGTGCGGAAAGGTGGATGAACTGTACCAGATCACCCCGGCTTGAAGAATTTATTGAAGAAGAATCATCTGAAGATGCAAAACGGGGAACTCTAGCACACAGCTTAGTGGAATTGAAGCTAGCGAGGGTTTTAGAAAAAATCTCGAAGCAACAGTATTTAAAGAAAATAAAACAAATAAAGAACGACCCTCTATATTCAGACGAGATGGACAGATATACAGATATTCATAAGGACTTTTGTATAGAGCGGTTTAATGAAGCAAAGGCAAAAACAAAAGATGCCGTTATGATGCTAGAACAGCGACTAGACTATAGCCTTTGGGTACCTCAAGGATTTGGGACATCAGACACAACCATCATAGGAGACAATACACTTGAAATCATTGATTTTAAGTACGGAAAGGGAATCGCTGTCAGTGCTTATGAGAACACCCAAATGAAACTATATGCCCTTGGTGCCATCAATCAGTTTGGCTTTTTATATGACCTTGAATCCATACAAATGACAATAAGCCAACCAAGACTTGACAGCATTTCTACTTTTGAAATGTCAGTTGAAGAACTCTCTTCTTGGGCAGAAGAAGTAGTAAAGCCAAAAGCGGAAATGGCTTTTAATGGGGAAGGAGAGTTTTGTGCAGGTGAGCACTGTAAGTTCTGTAAAGTAAAAGCAACCTGTAGAGAAAGAGCAGAAGTGAAAAACAGACTTGCTGAGTTGGACTTTCAAGATCCACCTCTCTTATCCGAAGAAGAAATTGTTGATGTGCTCATCTCAATCGACACATTAATAAGCTGGGCAAAAGATGTTCAGGACTATGCGCTTAATCTGGCGGTTAAGGAAGATAAGAAGTGGCCGGGAATGAAGCTAGTTGAAGGAAGAGGGACCAGAAAGTACACCGATGAAGTAGCTGTTGCTAAGGTGCTTATACAAGCTGGATACGATAATGACATGATATTCAAGAAATCACTAAACCCCATTACAACTTTGGAGAATGAACTGGGCAAGAAGGAGTTTAGTGACTTGCTAGGTAGTTTGATCATGAAGACAATAGGCAAAATCAAGCTCGTACCTGAAGATGATAACAGACAAGAAATCAAAGCTTCTGCTGAAGCGGATTTTCAATAAGAGGAGGAAAAATCAATGATAAAAATTAAAATTGGCACAAAAGAAAGACCGGTAAGGTTTAGTTATGCAAATGTACACCAGCCTGTAAGCGTAAATGGCAGTGATCTAAAATACTCAGTTAGCATTATTATCCCGAAATCGGACAAGCAAACGATCAAGAAAATCAAAGATGCCATCGCTAAAGCTACTCAAGAGGACAAAGATAAGTTTGGTGGTAAAATCCCAACGAATCTTAAAACACCCCTTAGAGACGGGGATGTGGATAGAGAAGATGATGAAACTTATGCAGACGCATACTTCATCAATGCCAATAGCAAAGTAAAGCCCGGAATTGTTGATGAGGATTTAAATCCAATTATAGAGCCCAGCGAATTTTACTCAGGTTGCTACGGAAGGGTAAGTTTGACCTTTTATGGATTTAATGTCAATGGAAATAAAGGCGTAGCGGCGGGATTACAAAATATAATGAAGACCGCTGAAGGAGAGCCACTTGGAGGTAGAACAAGTGCTGAAGACGACTTTGGTGATGATGAAGATGAAGACATTTTAGAGTAATGGCTATGATCACACTGGCAATTGATCTTGAAACATACAGTAGCGTGGACCTCGTTAAATCAGGGGTCTACGCGTACTGTGAATCCCAGGATTTTGAGATTTTACTTTTCGGATATGCCGTCGATGATGGACCCGTTCAGATTGTTGATATTGCATCGGGAGAAAAAATACCTAAGGAGATCCAAATTGCAATTACTGATCCTTATGTCATAAAAACTGCCTATAACGCTAATTTTGAGCGGACCTGCCTGGCCATGTATTTTAAGAAACATATGCCACCTGAACAATGGCGCTGTTCATCTGTACATGCATTGATGTTGGGGCTGCCTGGATACTTGGATGGAGTAGCTAAGTGCTTAAAACTGCCAGAGCAGAAAATGAAAGAAGGAAAAACCCTCATTAAATACTTCTCAATACCCTGTAAGCCAACTAAGGTCAATGGGGGAAGGAAGAGAAATTTGCCATCTCATGATCCAGAAAAATGGTCGGTTTTCAAAGCGTACTGCAGGCGTGACATTGAATTGGAACAGTTGATAAGAAAGAAACTGGCATCTTACCCTATCCCAAAGGTAGAACAGCAATTATGGGAGCTCGATCAGAGTATCAACGATATCGGCATATGCATTGACATTGACCTAGTAAAAAATGCAATTAATGCAGACGCAATGTACCAAGAAAAACTGACAAATTACGCGATCAATTTAACGGATCTAGATAATCCGAACAGCCCAGCCCAGCTTAAAAACTGGCTTAAGCAGCAGGGGGTTGCGGTGGATAGCCTGTCTAAGAAAAAAGTGGAGGAGCTGCTTCATGATGCGCAAAGCGATGATGTTAAGTCCTTGCTAGAACTCAGACAATCCATGTCTAAAACCTCAGTAAAAAAGTATGAAGCCATGGAGCGATCCATTTGTAATGATAATCGTGTTAGAGGGTTACTGCAGTTTTACGGAGCTAATCGTTCAGGCAGATGGGCTGGGAGGTTAGTTCAAATACACAACCTTCCCAGAAACACAATGGGAGGTCTAGAAATTGCAAGAGAGCTACTTAAAAATAGTCACTATGTGTCGTTGGAGTTACTATTTGAAAGTCTCCCAGATGTCTTATCGCAATTGATTCGAACAGCCTTTATCCCCTCAAAAGGCCATCGATTTATTGTAGCGGATTTTTCAGCTATTGAAGCAAGAGTCATAGCATGGCTGGCAGGAGAATCATGGGTTATCGAGACTTTTAGAGGACATGGAAAAATCTATGAAATGACAGCAAGCAAGATGTTTGGTGTGCCACTGGAAAAAATCATAAAAGAAAATCCGGAATACGAACTTAGACAAAAGGGCAAAGTGGCAACACTTGCATGTGGTTATCAAGGCAGTGTTGGTGCACTAATAGCGATGGGAGCACTTGAAATGGGCCTTACGGAAAAAGAGCTTCCTGGAATTGTTTCAGCTTGGCGTGAATCCAATGCTAACATTGTAAAGTTTTGGTACGATGTCGAAAATGCAGCAATCAAGGCTGTTAAGGAAAGGGTAGTGGTGAAGCTCCAGTACGGTTTAACTTTTCATTACACCAAAGGCATCTTCTTCATAAAATTACCGTCGGGACGATCATTATCATATGTAAGACCTAGACTTGAGATGGACGAGCGGTTTCATAAAGAGCAATTAAGTTATGAAGGGACAGAGCAAGGTTCAAAGCAGTGGGGTCGAATTCCGACTTATGGAGGCAAGCTGACAGAGAACATTGTTCAGGCAATTGCTAGGGATTGTCTTGCGGTATCTATGCTGCGACTTAATGAAGCTGGTTACCAGATTAGTTTTCATGTCCATGATGAAGTGATATTAGATGTGCCGCTTGGCTATGGATCTATTAAGGAAGTGGAGGAAATTATGGGACGAGATATAGTATGGGCTCCAGGGTTGCCACTAAAAGCTGAGAGCTTTGAAACAGAATATTACAAGAAAGATTAGAAGGGGGCATCCCTATGACATATCAAGATGATGATCTTTTTGACGCAATAGATAAAACGGTGGTCTGTTCCTTGTGTGGGCAGGAGGCCATGATAAATATGCACGTTGAACAAGGTGTACTTTTAGATTATTTCTATGAGTGCCGATGTGGAGAAATTATTGAACAGGAGGAAAAGAAGAATGAATGATGTAAGAGTAGTTAATTCATCGGAATTTGGACAACTGGAAATCATGCTTATTGATGGCAAAGAGTACTTCCCAGCAACTGAAAGTGCCAGAATTTTAGGCTATAAAAACCCTCAAAAGGCGATCAAGGACCACTGTAAATCACCCGGGGTAACCATGTGTTCAGTAGGGGTGGTGACTGGTAAAAAAGCAGATGGCAGTGACGCACTGCAGCAGGTTGAAAAAAAGTATATTGACGAGGGCAATTTGTATAGGCTGATTGTTAAATCAACTCTTGCTGTAGCTGAGCGTTTTGAAAAATGGGTTTTCGATGAAGTGATCCCCGACATTAGAAAACACGGAATGTACGCTTCAGAATCTCTGCTAAATAACATTTTGGAAAATCCTGATCTGGGAATAAAGCTTTTTACTGAATATAAGGAAGCTAAAGAGAAAGCCAAGAGGCTTGAACTTGAGAATGCTCAAAACAAACAGATCATTAGTGAAATGAAACCAAAAGCTTCATATTACGATCTAATCCTACAAAATAAGTCAGTAGTGCCTATTAGCGTAATCTCCAAAGACTATGGCCTATCTGCAAGAACGTTTAACGCCTTGCTTCATGAAATTGGCATCCAGTACAAAATCGGAAAGACCTGGCTGCTGTATCAAAAGTATGCAGAGATGGGTTACACCCAATCAAAGACACACGTTATTGATTCTGATAGAAGTATTATGCACACCTATTGGACACAAAAAGGCAGACTCTTCCTTTATGAAAAGTTGCGTGCGGAAAAAAATCTGGTGCCCGTTATAGAAAGACACGATCAATCAGCCTAAGGGAGGTGCTCCGGATGGTTGATGTGAAAACGAAGCGCTTTGTTCAGGAGTTAAAAAACTATGTGGATGAGCTTCCAAGAAAGACGATCAAAACCATAAGAGGTCAGGCGCTTTCCGGTGACTTAGAAGGTGCTATACGAGGCCTTAAGCGGTGCTTGAGTAGGAGGGCAGATGGGTGTGATGGAACCGAGTAAAAATAAGAAAGCGAAACTGAAATACGATGGCAGTTTGACCATTGCCATCGGAAAAAATAGAAAAGAGATCAACTGGAAAAATAGAGAGATGCTATGGTCAGAGATGGTTGATAAGTTAAAAAGCACCGTTAGAACCCATGAAACACAGGAGGAATACAAGCAGCTCTCGAAAGCTAAACAAGACGAGATTAAGGATGTGGGTGGCTTTGTCGGCGGAACATTAAAAGGTGGCAGACGAAAATATGACAGTGTAGTATGGCGTCAGTTGGTGACGCTAGACGCCGATTTTGTAAAAGGGGATTTATGGGCATCTATAGAGACGATTTTTGGCTATGGATGCGCCATGTATTCCACTCATAAACACCATCCAGCAAAACAGAGATTGAGATTGGTTATCCCTCTATCCCGACCAGTAACATCTGATGAGTATGTACCTATTGCAAGGCGCATTGCCTCAGATTTTGGAATTGATTTTTTTGACGATACAACCTATGAAGCCCATCGGCTTATGTACTGGCCTTCCACATCAGCAGATGCAGAATATATTTTTGAGATACAAGATGAGCCGTGGATTGATCCCGATTCCGTGTTAAGTAGGTATCCAGATTGGAGAGATTCCTCCTATTGGCCAGAGAGTACAAGAACCATAAAAGAGCGAAAGCGATTGGCAGATAAGCAAGGAGACCCAAAAACAAAAGAAGGTGTAGTGGGCGCATTTTGCAGGACTTACGATGTGGCCAGTGTAATCGAAAAGTATTTAAGTAACGTGTATACCCCGTGTGAGGATCAGAACCGGTTTACCTATGCGGCAGGTTCCACATCTGGTGGGTTGGTTGTCTATGAAAATGGTGATTTTGCATATTCCCATCATTCTACTGATCCTATCGCTGGGAAGTTATGTAACGCTTTTGATCTGGCTCGGATTCATCTGTTTGGTGAACTGGATGAGACAGTTAAAGAAGGTACTCCCATTAATCGAATGCCTTCAAATAAAGCAATGATTGAAGAAGCATTAAAGGATAAATCTGTAAGACTCACTTTGGGAACAGAGCAACTGAATCTGGCCAAAGAAGATTTTAGTGAAGATGAAATGGAGTGGCTCACTTCTCTAACAAGAGATCAAAAGGGAAATATTGTATCAAGTGCACTCAATGCACTTTACTACTAGAGAACGACCTAGCATTAAAGCGATCGGATTGCACTAAATGATTTTGTCCACAGGGTTGTTATTAAAGATAGTTTACCCTGGCGAAGTGTTGAGCGTGGAGAATATTGGTCAGATGCAGATGATGCCAGTTTAAGAAATTACCTATATTCAATCTATGGCATTAAGGGAGCCGGAATCATTGGAGATGCTTGGAGTGAAGTTGCCGTTAAATATGCATTTCATCCTATTAAAGAATACCTTAACAGTCTTGAGTGGGATGGCACAGAAAGAGTCGAGACGATTATGATTGAGTACCTTGGAGCAGAGGAGAACGAATGCGTCAGGGCCTTCACCAGAAAGATAATGATAGCTGCCGTTACTAGAATTTATCGTCCAGGAGCAAAATTTGATTACTGCGTAGTGTTAGTTGGCCCGCAGGGAGTGGGGAAAAGCTATATCGTCAAATTGCTAGGGAAAAAATGGCATTCTGATTCCCTTATGACAGTGAAAGGAAAAGAAGCCTATGAACAGCTTCAAGGTGCATGGATATTAGAAATGGCAGAACTGACAGCTACAAAGAAAGCTGACGTGGAAGCCGTTAAGCACTTTATTTCTAAAGCAGAAGATACCTTTCGTGTGGCGTATGGTAGGCATAATGAGACATTCAAAAGGCAATGTGTTTTCTTTGGAACGACTAATGATTATGATTTCCTAAACGATCCAACAGGAAATCGTCGTTTTCTACCTATTACCGTTAATGGGAACGGAAGTAAAAATATGTGGGTGGACCTTAACGAAGATGAAGTGGATCAAATATGGGCGGAAGCTAAAACCCTTTATGAGCAAGGTGAATCGCTGGCGCTGGGAAAGGACATCGAAGAGAAAGCTCAGCAGATTCAAGCAGCCCATACCCAAGAAAACCCCGTTGCCGAAACAATCAGAGCTTATTTGGAAGCTCCTGTACCTGCTAATTGGTATGAACTCGACATTGGTAGTAGAAGAGCATATCTGCATATGGATCATTCAGATAATTTGCCAGAAAACAACATGAGGCTGCATAAGGTTTGTGCTCAGATGATTTGGGATGAATTGTTTCAAAAGGATATCGCGATGATGACAAGATATGATGCGAAAGAAATCAATATGATACTGCAGAATACAACGGGATGGAAGCGAGTGAGTTCTGTAAGGTTTGATAAAACGTACGGAACGCAAAAGGGATTCAGAAGAGAAGATGTAAACCAGTAAACTTAAGAAGGGGTCTAGGTATACACTAGAAACGTTGTGTCCGCTATAGATTATACCTTGTATACCTAATATACCTTTTTATATATAAGAAAATAAATAGAGTGAATAGGGAGTAATACATACACTTCTTAGGCTCTAATACGAAAAAGCGTACAGTTATAGTCAAAAAAGGTATACGGAGTCTACAAAAGCTTGAAAGCCTTATAAAAATGCAGATTCATGATGTATACCTTTAAGATCAGGAGGGCAGATAGATGCGGGAAAGTAATATCGAAAACAAATTAAAAAATAAAGTGAATCAAAAAGGTGGACTGGCCATTAAGCTCGTCTCCCCAGGAAACGCAGGGATGCCAGATAGGTTACTTCTTTTTCCCGAAGCGAGAGTTGCCTTTGTGGAGCTGAAGGCTCCTTCTAAGAGTCTGAGAGCGCTGCAAGTTAAAAGAAAACAACAAATTGAGCTGCTGGGATTTAGGGTTTATACCTTAGATAGTTATGAAGCCATAGATGGATTGATTCAGGAGATTAGGACATGAAATACGAACCTTTTAGTTATCAAGATTATGCGACGAAGTGGATTGTTGAACACGAAAAGTCAGCTTTGTTTCTTGAAATGGGGATGGGAAAATCAGTGGCGACACTAACGGCTATCCTGGAACTTAAATATGACCGATTTGAAATTTATAAAGTGCTTGTAATTTCTCCTTTAAGGGTAGCTCAAACAACATGGCCAGATGAAATTAAGAAGTGGGATCATCTCTCATCGCTTACTATTTCTAAAATATTGGGCAGCGAAAAAGAGCGGATAGAAGGGCTTGGTAAGAATGCAGACATCTATATCATAAACCGTGAAAATGTTACATGGCTGGTAGAATGGTTGGGCGGTGACTGGCCATTTGATATGGTGGTAGTTGATGAACTTTCAAGTTTCAAATCCTCAAAATCAAAAAGGTTCAGTTCATTAAAGAAGGTCAGACCATTGATTAAACGTATGGTGGGATTGACGGGAACACCTGCACCAAATGGACTTGTCGACCTATGGCCCCAAATCTATCTCCTAGATGGTGGTGAGCGTCTTGGCAGAACTTTGACAGGGTATCGTGAACGATACTTCTTACCAGATAAAAGAAATCAAATGGTGATCTATACTTGGAAACTAAAGCAAGGTGCTGAAGAGGTAATTTTTAAAAAACTATCGGATATCTGTGTGAGCATGAAGGCAGTAGATTATCTGGATCTACCGGATCGCATAGATAATATGATATCAATTGAAATGCCTCCAAAAGCAAGAGAACAATACGATACTTTAGAGAAAGAACTGATTCTTTCATTAGTAGATTCCGATGTCCTAGCTGGATCCGCTGCAGTACTTGCGAACAAATTACTTCAGGTTGCGAATGGAGCTGTTTATGACGAGGATAAAAAAGTAAAACACATTCACAATGAAAAGTTAAATGTGTTGGATGAACTTATTGAAGCTGCCTCAGGAAAACCAGTACTTGTATTTTATGGTTACCAGCATGATCGGGACAGAATATTACATCACTTAAAGAAACAACACCCGAGGCTTCTGCAGTCTGAGAAAGATATAGATGAATGGAATAAGGGGAAAATCAAAGTGCTCTTAGCCCATCCGGCTTCAGCGGGGCACGGTCTTAACTTGCAGACGGGTGGAAATATAATCATTTGGTTTGGGCTAACATGGAGTCTTGAACTCTATCAGCAAGCTAATGCCAGACTCCACAGGCAGGGACAAAATGATACGGTAATAATTCACCACATCATTGCTAAAGACAGTATTGATGAGCGTGTTATAGAGGCATTAAAGTCGAAAGATGTAAGTCAGAGTGCACTTATAAATGCAGTAAGGATAAGACTTAAAGCCAAACGAAAAGAAATGGAGGGGCTATAGTATGGGAGTGAATTTATATAACCAAGAAGGATACTTTGATCCTACGGCTTATGAAGCTTTAACAAATATCGAAAAAGAACAAAAAGAGTTGAAGGACAAGAAAAAAATCGTGTTTATCTGTAGCCCCTTTGCTGGTGGTGTCGATGGAAATACTATGCGGGCTAAAAGATATGGGCGCTTTGCAGTCATGGAAAAAGTGATTCCTATTATCCCTCACCTCATGTATCCTCAGTTTTTAGAGGACAACGACCCTGAAGAGCGACAGTTAGGAATTGAGATGGGACTGGTGCTCTTGGGGAAGTGTAATGAACTTTGGGTTTTTGGTAAGCATATATCCTCCGGGATGGCACTTGAAATCAAAAAAGCGAAAAAGTGGAAGATGCCGATCCGCTATTTTGAAACTGACTGTAGGCAAAATGGAGGTGTGAGTCGATGAATGAAAAAGAATGTTTTGCCTATAAAAATGGTAAGTGTAAAGCTTTAAAAGTAACACACTGCGAAGGCGATGGTTGTCGGTTTTATAAAACGAAAGAGCAACTGGATGAAGCGCAAGAAAAGGTGTTTAAGAGAATAAGATCACTGGACGCCGAGACTGGAAGCTCAATCATCAACCAATACTACGGCGGAAAGCTAAAGCTTTTGGATGAATCGGAGGCGATCTGATGCATGCAAAGGAATATTTATCACAGGCCATATGGCTGGACCAAATGATCGATAGTAAGTTAGAACAGCTGGAAATGTTAAAAAGTCTCACCATGAAAGTGACGTCAAGTTTTACAAAAGAAAAGATATGTGGTGGGAACATAGAGATAAGCAAGATGGAAAACACCATCGTGAAAGTAATAGACCTGGAGAATGAGGTCAATGATGATATAGACCGACTGGTGGAACTTAAAAAGGATATTCAGGATACCTTAAATCAGATTGATGATTTGAACTACCAGCTCTTACTAGAGATGAGATATCTGTGTGGTAAGAACTGGGAGGAGATTGCCTTGGCTATGGGATATGATAGAAGTACGGTATTTCGAATTCATGGGAAGGCAATTAAAGAAGTTAAGAAGATAAAAGATGCGACTAAATGCGACTGAAGGCGACTGTGGAAGTATGTTATAGTATAAGGTGTAAAGGTATAGAAAATTCAAGAACACCATATGCTGTAGCATACGCCTATGTTATATCGATTCGAATCTTAGGAAACGCAGCATTCTTGGATCAAGGGCTCTGGTTAATGACTGGAGCTTTTTCTATGCCTTTTTTCAAGAATAAAAATGGGAGGCGAGCTTGATGCCATGGAAACCAAAGAGCATCTGTAACTATCCTGGTTGTCAATCGCTGACCCATGATAGATATTGCGACAAGCACAAGAAAGAGATGATAAAGGTTCAGAACGACAGAAGCTCAAAGATGTACACCTATCAGTGGAGAAAATCCAGTAAGGAGCTTCTTAAGAGCCATCCACTATGTGTCGCTTGCGAAAGAGAAGGACGACTTACTCCTGCAACAGAGGTGGATCACATTAAACCACACGGCGGTGACCGGAAGCTCTTCTGGAACAAAAAGAACTGGCAGCCTCTTTGTAAAAGTTGTCATTCCAAGAAGACTGCTATCGAGGACGGAGGCTTTGGAAATTCTTCTAAACCTACAAAGGGGTAGGGGGTCTAAATCTCTACAGAAGTGGCTGAACGACAACGCGCTAGGGTCTTCTGTGAAAAATCGCGAAAATCCAAAGGGGGGGGTATATCCCGGAATTAGTGCGCAATATTCAAGGTTGGAAAAGTCCCTGGAAACCTCACAAGTAGTGGGATGTAGCGACCGATGAATAAATAAGAAACTAGTCAAAGTGATTTCATTACAACCTTGAAATACAGGTGTTTTTCTATAATGTTTTGTAAGTTTTAGCCTGTAGACCTCGGTCTAGGGCTTTTTTAATGCCAAGAAATGGAGGTAATCTGATGAAGCAGGACATGATTATAAGAAAAGTGCCGGTAACGGATATCAACCCGGCTAAATATAACCCAAGAAAAGATTTGAAGCCCGGAGACCCAGCTTATGAAAAGCTGAAAAGATCCATGACAGAGTTTGGTTATGTGGAGCCAATCATCTGGAATGAAGAGACGGGAAATATTGTAGGTGGCCATCAAAGGTATAAGGTGCTGGTGGCAGAAGGCCATACGGAAGTTGAATGTGTCATTGTTAAGATGAACCCTGAAAGAGAAAAGGCGCTTAATGTGGCTCTTAACAAAGTCACAGGTGACTGGGAGTTTGAAGCTCTAGCTGATTTGATTAAGGATCTTGAAGCACAGGACTTTGATGTAACACTTACTGGATTTTATGCTGCGGAGATTGAAGATCTCTTCAGTCAGGTCCACGATAAAGACGCCACCGATGATGATTACGACGTGAATAAAGCATTAGAGGAAGCTGCCTTTGTTAAGCCCGGAGACGTATGGCTCCTCGGAAGACACCGTCTTTTTTGTGGTGATGCAACGAAACCTGAAGATGTAGAAAAACTTATGGATGGGAAGAAGGCTAATCTGGTACTGACAGATCCGCCTTACAACGTGGACTTTGAAAGTGCCAGTGGTCTTAAGATTCAAAACGATAAACAAGACAATGATACCTTCTATAGTTTCCTTCTCTCAGCCTTTAAGAATATGGCAGAGTATACTTCACCCGGTGGATCCATCTATGTTTTTCATGCAGATACGGAAGGACTTAATTTCAGAAAAGCCTTCATAGAAGCAGGCTTCCATCTAAGTGGCGTGTGTATCTGGAAGAAGAACTCCCTGGTCTTAGGTCGTAGCCCATACAACTGGATCCATGAACCGATTCTCTTTGGATGGCTAAGAGGTGGAAAGCACAAATGGTTTACAGGGAGATCTGAGACAACCGTTTGGAACTACGATAAACCAAAGAAGAACGGTGAACATCCAACCATGAAGCCTGTACCACTTCTTTGTTACCCCATAAAGAACTCGTCTCAAGTCAATGGCATTGTCATGGACCTCTTTGGTGGCAGCGGCTCAACCCTGATTGCCTGTGAACAGATCGATAGAATTTGTTACACTCTAGAACTCGACCCCAAGTATGCCACTGTTATTGTTAAAAGATACATCGAGCAGGTTGGCACAGATGATGAGGTATATGTAATTCTAGATGGCGAGAAGGTTCATATCAGCGGTGTTGAGAAACCATAAGAATTTCAAGATGGCAACAATACAGTATTTTCTCATTTTAATCCATATATCTCGTTTAGAGTGATGGCGTACATGACTGAAGAACACACCTAAATGAGAAAGGGAAAAATACCATGGCAAACAAGGATTTTTTAAAGAGGCAACTTTGGCATCGAGATTGAATTTACAGGAATCACAAGAAGAAAAGCAGCTAAGATTGTAGCAGAGTACTTCAGTGGCAGCCTTCGAGGAGCTTACGATTACTACGGGACCTTTAGAATCACAGCACCGGATGGACGAAAGTGGAAAGTGATGACGGAAGTATAACCACTAAAAGAAATCAGGCGGCCAGAAAGTTTCAGCTTACAAAGAATATGGTGCCGAACTGCTCAGTCCAATCCTAACTACGAAAAGACACAGAAAGCCTTCAGGAGATAGTTAGAAAACTAAGAAAAGCTGAGCATTTTCAGAAGAGCAAAAATTGCACAGGGATTCACATCCACCTAGATGGCAGGGACTACACACTGGAGGTCCATCAGAAACTTCATGAACCTTATCTACTCAAGAAACGACCTTTATACGATGCCCTCAAATAGAGAGAAGAAGAATGCACTACTGTAAAAAGACATCAAAACCTTGTAGAGAATGAACAAGAAAAAGCCAACCACCATGAAGCAGATTGAAGATATCTGGTAACAAGACTACAGCGACAGAAGAGAAGACACTACCATGAAAGTAGATACCATTTTCTAAACCTTCATAGCTTTTTTAACGGATGCGGAACGGCTGAACTTAGGCTCTTAACGGAACCTTCACGCAGGAAAGTATCTGAAGCTACATTGCTTTAAGCCTTGCCATGAACCACCAGGCCTGATCAAAAAGTGCTGTGCAGCAAGAAGCTACAGATTGAAAAACCCAGGCTCTATGCAGGAATATGCTTTAACTGAATCGGCTTTATCGGAGATGATTTCAAGAACTGCAGGAGCACCTTTGCAAATACTTAGATGGCAGTGCAGCCTGGAGATTTTGCACTGCCGCATAGATGTTCAAAAGCGGCGCCTTTAAATCCACCAAGCGGGAGTATCGCTCTTAAGGTGGTAGAAGGGTTCCCAGCTTTAAAACAAAAGCCTACACAGGCGAAGCAGGAGGGGATAAACCGCTCTTTAAGAAAGCGATGATGTGATAATGAAAGTGAAAAAGACTAAAACGCTGCCTATGGGTCCAATCTCAATCTCGGCCAAATGGCTATGAGGCAAGTGGCTGGTTGTCTATGGCAAAGGGTTTATAAAAGGATACCGTTTACTATTTAAAGGTCAGATGGAAAACGCCTACTGCACCATTGAGAAAAATGGTGGTAAAGTTCCGGTAGTTGTTTGGGAACTTGAGCCGGAAGATGAACAGGCACTGGACTTTTATGAGGGCTATCCCAGGTTTTATGAAAAGGAAGATGTGAAAGTCACCTTGGATGATGGAACAATCATCACATCCATGGTGTACATCACGACTGATAAGATTTTAGAGAGGATCCATCTTAATCTTCCATGCAGAAGTTATCTATATCGTAAAAGAAGGTTATAAGGCAGCCGGTTTTTGATGGCGCTTCTAGAAGAAGCTTTAGTTATCAGTGAAAAATGTAATAAAGAAGTATCCACCGAGCTTTCTATAAGCCTTAGAGAATATACATCATTTTCAAGATAAGGCTTGCATTTATGTAGCTTTAGAGTGATATATGGTAGTACTAAAAGCAAACAAAATGCAAGGAGGTCAAATAAAGTGAGGATTCAGAAGAAAGACAGGTTTGAAAACAGAAGTGGTAAGGTTTATGAAATCGCTGGCAAATGGGATCGGGATATTATCCTAGCACCTATTGAAGAAAGCGATGATGAATGCCTGATCTACACATCCAGTGAGATGGCGGAATTTTGGAAACAGGATATTTCAAAAGAGTGGTAGGGAGAAAGTAAAGGGATGAACGCATTATTCGGTAGAAAAGTATGTAATCTGGTAGAGCTTAAAGAACTTACCCACCGAGCCATAAAAGAGGGAAAAAAGGGCAGCCATACACTATCACCAGAGAAGTGATTTTAAAGGATGAAGAGTTCAGAGATTTTACCCAAGACTTTTTAAAGGATCAGACTTGGATCACAGCAGAAGATGGAGGGATGGACCAAGAGGGTAGAATCAGATGCATCAGAGTCGTAAACATCGACACAGCTGAGAAGGTCCTGATAAATACGGAAGGGTATGATTACCCGCGTTATACCGGTATTGAACTTTAAAACTAAAGAAGGGCACATTGCCCTTTTTTAAGTAGTACACCAAAATACCCGCACTGTTATTGGAATGCTGAAAATTAAGTACATTAATGATCCCACAATGCTGAAAAACCTCTTGCTATATCTTGTGTTTAGAGTGATATATGTAAGTACCAAAACACAAGGAGGAATGAAAAAAAATGGACCGGAAAGAAATCATCAAACAGCTGGGCAATCACTTTGGTGTGAAACCTAAATACCTAGGCGTTCCAAGCCTCTCTTATGAAATCTTAACAGAAACGGAAGTCTACACCATTGACAGACACGGCAACATTACCAGAGGAGACGGAGAGTCCATCACAATGGAAGAAATCCTGAATCAACACTTGGAACCAGAGCCACTGACTGATCAAGAGCAAAGTGATAAAGTGCAGATGAATGAAGGTGAGATTCATGAGGCAGCTCAAAATCCTGAAGCAACTAATTCATTAGAAGAGCTTAATGGGATTGAAATTAAGCTAAACTTTGAAGAGCATACAGCTGATAGCCTGAAGAATATTATCAACATGCTTTATAGCAAACAGCGACTCATTATGATGGCTTTTGAAACAGAAGAAGCTTTCGTGGATGATGGGTTTGCTGAAGTCCTGAGCAAAATTGAGATCAAGGACTTAGAGGGACTCAAAGAAGCTATTAAAAAAATAGGGGCAAATAGGTGTCCAGGATTTCAGATTGATTTTGAGGAGAAGACCTTCACCTTCAAACTTTACAGTGTAAATTTGAATCCAGAAAGGATCAGGGCATTTCAAGATTTATGTGTTCTCATAGCAAACTACGGAAGAACCTTAAATCGAGCATCCTACAAACAGGCCCAAGATGATAATCCCAAGTATGCCCTTAGAACTTGGCTGATTCGCATTGGGATGAATGGTCCCGAGTATAAGGGAAGTAGAATGACACTTCTTAAACACTTGGAAGGAAGTGGTGCATTTAGAAAGGTTGGTGAAACTGATGAAACCTAAATGTAGGCTTATAGGTGAGGATGGTAATATTTTTAATCTCATGGGGATTGTATCAAGAACTCTAAAAGAAGCTGGGGAGCCTGAAAAAGCAGATGAGATGTTTAAGCGAATAACCACTGAAGCCAAGAATTATGATGAGGCCCTGGCCATGTTGATGGATTATGTGGACATAGAGTAGGAGGGAAGAGAAATGGATCGATTTTTTAGTCAAAAACATTGTGACCGCTGCGGTGGTAGCTTAGAAGGCGGGCGAATCATGTCAATGTTTAATGAGCACTGCATCTGCATGAGCTGTAAAGAAAAGGAAACAAAAGAGCCAGAATACAAAAGTGCTGTGGATGCAGACCATGAAGAGATTCGAAAAGGAAACTATAACTATAAAGGAGTTCGAGGGAGATAACCATGATGCACAAAAAGCACTTAGTTTTATGCAGATAGAAAACAATGTGTAGTAAAGAATAATGAATGGTAGGGACTTTTAAAAGAAGGTTCCTTTTTTTTACCACAAATGAAGGAGGTGAAAGTTATGGCAGGTAGAGGAAGACCACCAAAACCAACAGCGATTAAGGAGCTGGAAGGTAATCCAGGGAAAAGACCGTTAAATAGAAATGAACCAAAACCCAAGCAAACCGCACCTAAGTGCCCGTCATGGCTGGAACCAGATGCCAAAAAAGAATGGAGAAGGTTATCAAAAGAACTCGAAACAATGGGGCTACTGACTGAGGTGGATATGGCTACTTTTGCTGGGTACTGTCAGGCGTATGCCAGATGGAAAGAAGCAGAGGTGTTTATCTCAAAGCATGGATCCATCTTAAAGACTGCCTCAGGATACATTCAGCAGATTCCTCAGGTGTCCATTGCACAGCAGAACCTAAAGCAGATGAGAAACTTCTGCTCAGAGCTTGGCCTTAGTCCATCGGCTAGAAGCAGATTAAACATCAATAATAGCGGTAACACCATAGAGGGAGATGCCATGGCAGAGCTTCTAGGAAACATCCCCAAGGCAGAAGAGCTTTTAAGAAGGGATGATGATTAACGAGTGAAAGGAGGAGACCAGATGCCTTATAGTGAAGCTCATGCGAACCACGCCATTAACTTTATTCAAGAGCTTAAGCTGACCAAAGGCAAATGGGCCGGTCAGCCTTTTAAGTTACTTCCCTGGGAACAGGATCTGGTGAGACGCCTCTTTGGAACCTTAAGAGAAGATGGCACCCGCCAGTACCGAACCGCCTATGTGGAAATCGGAAAGAAAAATGGCAAGTCAGAACTTGGAGCAGCAATTGCCCTTTACATGCTTTTAGCAGATGGGGAACCCAATGCAGAGGTTTATGTAGCTGCCTGTGATCGACAGCAGGCCAGCATCATTTTCAACACCAGCATGAACTTTGTGGAAGGGAATCCAACCCTATCAAAAGTGACTAACCTAGTAAGGTCCACAAAGCGAATCACCTACCCAAAGACTGGGAGCTTCTATCAGGTTCTAAGCTCCGATGTTAAATCAAAGTCTGGGATAAATGCCTCATGCGTTATCCTGGATGAGATATGGACCTATCCAAATCCGGACCTGGCCAAAATGCTGACCACTGGTTCCGGGGACGCCAGGACCCAACCACTCTTTTTATACCTTACCACTGCAGGGAATCAACTCACAGGCTATGGCTGGGAAATGCATCAAAAGGCAAAGGACATCCTGGAAGGCAAACGAGTGGATCCCACTTTTCTGTCCATCATTTATGGACTGGATGATGATGCAGATATTGAAGATGAAAACAACTGGTATAAGGCCAACCCTAGTCTTGGCCATACCATTTCTATAGATCGTGTGAGAGAGCACTATAACCAAGTGAAGGACGATCCGGCAGATCTTGCCCTGTTTAAACAACTGAGGCTCAATATGTGGTTAAAGCAGGAAATCAAATGGATGCCCATGGATAAATGGGACCTTTGTAATTTCACTGTAGACCCGGAAGAGCTAAAAGGGCGAGTCTGCTTCGGAGGTCTGGACCTTTCCTCCACCAGTGACATCACAGCCTTTGTGTTGGTGTTTCCACCACTTGAAGAAGGAGACAAGTTTCAAGTGCTACCATACTTTTGGCTGCCAGAAGAAACCCTTCATCAGCGGGTGAAAAGAGACAGCGTTCCCTATGACATCTGGCACCGGCAGGGACTCTTAAATCTGACAGAAGGAAATGTGGTCCATTATGGATTTATCGAGAAGTTCATCGAGCACCTTGGTGAGAAATACAATATCAGAGAAATCGTCTATGACCGCTGGGGTGCAACACAGATGAGTCAGAATCTAGAGGGCATGGGCTTTACTGTGGTTCCCTTTGGTCAGGGCTTTAAGGATATGTCACCTCCAACAAAGGATCTGATGAGGCTAATCTTAAGTAAGCAAGTAGCCCATGGAGGGCATCCGGTTCTAAGATGGATGGCAGATAACATTGTGGTCAGGACAGATCCAGCTGGAAACATTAAGGTGGACAAGGAAAAGTCTGCTGAGAAAATAGATGGCATTGTGGCCATGATCATGGGGCTTGTCAGAGCAACAGTTAATCCACCGGATGACGATGGATCCATTTACGATGAGCGGGACATGATCATCCTGGGATAGAAGGGAGTGAGAACAAGGTATGGCGAACTTTTTAAATTGGCTATTTAGGGCAAGGGCAGAACCGACAGATCGAGTCAGTGATGCACCAAGATTTTATATGGGACAAAGTGTATCTGGGAAAGTGGTCAATGAGCGAAGCTCCATGCAGACAACTGCAGTTTTTGCCTGTGTTCGAATCATTGCAGAGACAGTGGCATCTTTACCCCTTCACACCTACCAGTACGAAGGCGAGGGAAAGGAGAAGATGTACAATCACCCGCTCTACAGGATATTACACGATGAACCAAACCCGGAGATGACATCTTTTACCTTAAGAGAGACCATGATGACTCACATCCTCCTTTGGGGAAATGCCTACTGCCAGATTATTCGTAATGGCAAAGGCGAAGTAGCTCATTTGTATCCGCTGCTTCCGGATAAAATGTCGGTGGACCGGGACAGCAAAGGAAATCTCTACTATGCGTATAGAAAAGACAATACCACCCACTACCTGGGGCCAGAAGACGTTCTTCATGTACCGGGTCTTGGCTTTGATGGGGTTATGGGTTACTCCCCGGTGGCACTAGCAAAAAATGCCATAGGCCTCAATATTGCTGCGGAAGAATATGGGGGCAGGTTCTTTGCCAACAACGCCACACCCAGTGGTATACTTTCAACTTCTGGAACCATTAAGGATCCTACAAAGGTGAGAGATGCCTGGCAGGCAGCTTATGGGGGAATTAATAACAGCAATAAAGTAGCTGTTCTTGAAGATGGTCTTCAGTATCAAGCCATCAGCATGCCTAACTCCGATGCCCAGTTTCTTGAGACGAGGAAGTTTCAGATTGAAGAAATCTGTAGAATCTTTCAAGTTCCACCCCATATGGTGGCGGACCTTAGTAAGAGTTCATTCAGTAATATTGAAAACCAATCCATCAGTTTTGTGGTCCATACCATCAGGCCTTGGCTGGTCCGAATAGAACAGGCCATGAACAAGAAGCTCTTTCTAGACAAAGAAAAGGGTCATTGCTTTGTGTCCTTCAATGCATCAGCACTTATGCGTGGGGATTATAAATCTAGGATGGATGGATATGCCATAGGTATTCAAAACGGCTTTTTCTCCGTCAATGACGTCAGAAGGATGGAGAATATGGATCCCATCTCTGAAGTGGATGGTGGAGACTTGTATCTTGTGAATGGCAATATGCTGCCGCTTAAGATGGCAGGAGCTTATGCAAAAAAAACCTTACAGGAGTCAGGTGGTGATGGTTCTGATGATTAGTGTATAAGTAGGGCCATTTCTGTGGACAACTACAAAGTTAAATTTAAGCATTAACAGCATTTCTCTAAATGGGGAGTGCATTTTTTATGGGAAAAAGGAGGTCGATTAGATGGATAAATTTTGGCGCTGGGTGGTGAATGAAGCAGATGGCCCTGCTATAAGGACCCTACATCTTGAAGGGTACATTGCAGAGTCTTCCTGGTTTGATGATGACATCACCCCTAAACAGTTTAAGACAGAGCTTTATGGTAGTGGACCTGGTACTGATGACATTGTCATAAAGATACACTCACCAGGAGGGGACACCTTTGCAGCAGCCCAGATTTACAACATGCTCAAAGAGTATCCAGGAAAAATCAGTGTACACATAGATGGACTGGCAGCCAGTGCAGCTTCTGTCATTGCCATGGCGGGAGACGAAGTGTGTGTATCACCTTTATCAGTGATCATGATCCATAACCCAGCCATGCTTATTGCAGGTGAGGTGGCGGATCTACAGGTGGGAATTAACCTGCTCAGTGAGGTGAAAGAAAGTATTATCAATGCATATCAAACAAAGACAGGACTTACCAGAGCGAAGATTTCACACATGATGGATGCTGAAACCTGGATGAGTGCCCATAAAGCCATCGAGCTGAAGTTTGCCGACAAGATTCTCTACGAATCAGAACCGGCAGATGAAGGTTCAGGTGGCTTTATCTTTGACCAAATGACAGTGACCAACGCTCTAAGAAACAAGCTCCCTGGCATTCAGGCGAGGATGAAATACCTGAGAGCCAGTAAGGAAGAGGAAGTAAAAGAGCCTGATTCACAGATTCCACAAGTGAAACAAGAACCCGCAACTGCAGTCAACCAGATCCCTATTGCCCAGCTGGAAAGAAGGCTGGAGCTTATTAAAAATTGGAGGTAATACACATGAGTAGAATTCAAGAACTGAGAGAAAAAAGAGCAAAGGTTTGGGAGCACGCTAAGACATTTTTAGACGACCATCGTCAGGATAACGGACTGATCAAACCAGAAGACAATGCCGTTTATGAAAAGATGGAAGATGAGGTCATGAACCTTGGTAAGGAAATCGAGCGCCTTGAGCGTCAGGAAGCTATGGACAGAGAGCTTTCGCTATGACAAGCAAACCCTTGCATCAAGACCAGAAGAATGACGGAGGAGAAAAAGGGTAGAGCATCCGATGCCTATAAGAGTGCATTCTGGGGTGCCATGAGAAACAAGATGAATCCTTCTGTCCACAATGCCCTTTGAAGTTGGAACTGCCGATTCAGAGGGAGGATTCCTGGTACCGGATGAATATGAAGGACAACTGATTCAAGCGCTTCAGGAAGCCAACATCCTTAGAAATCTGTGTAATGTGATCACCACCAGTTATGGAGATCGAAAGATCCCAGTAGTGGCCAGTCATGGATCTGCAGTATGGATGGATGAGGAAGGTGGATTTGATGAGAGCGATGATTCCTTCACTCAGGTGACCCTTTCAGCCTATAAACTAGGGACCATGCTTAAGGTTTCTGATGAGCTTCTAAATGACAGCTATTTTAACCTTGAAGCCTACATCGCTGCAGAGTTTGCAAGAAGAATTGGTGCGGCGGAAGAGTCTGGTTTCATACTAGGAGATGGAAGCAGCAAACCAACAGGACTTCTTCATACAACTGGTGGAGCCAGCCTTGGTGTAACCGCAGCAAGTGCAACGGCTATCACTATGGATGAAGTACTGGACCTTTACCACAGCCTAAAGTCTACCTATAGAAAGAATGGAACATTCCTCGTGAATGATGCCACAGTCAAGGCTATCAGAAAGCTTAAAGATGGGCAGGGACAGTACTTTTGGCAACCATCGATCCAGGCTGGGGTTCCAGATACCATCCTCAATCGTCCAGTCATCACATCACAGTATATGCCTACATCAGAAGCAGGGGCAAAGACCATCCTCTTTGGCGATTTCAAGTATTACTGGATTGCTGATCGTCAGGGTAGAACCTTTAAGCGCCTGAACGAGCTTTATGCAGCAAACGGTCAGGTAGGTTTCTTGGCATCCCAAAGACTGGATGCAAAACTGATTCTGCCTGAAGCTCTCAAGGTACTTCAGCAGAAAGCATAGGAAATTTCACGGGGAAGGTAGTCTAAGTACTGCCTTCCTAACCTATTATAGGAGGGAAAAACCATGACATATAATACGAAGAATTACACCGAGCAGGGTGGTGAAAAAACCGTCATCGGTGGAGAACTTGAAATCAAGGATGGTGCTGTGGTAACAGGACTTCCTGGTGCTCAGTTAACCGCTGCCACTGAAACTGCTTTAGGCGGTATTAAAGCAGAAGCGAAAACAGAAGGAGACACCGTTCCAGCAAAGATTGGCGAAGACGGGAAGCTTTATGTGGAAACCTATCCAGTGGTACCTATCGCATTAACTCAAGCGGATAGTACAGCTACGGAGGTTGCTGAGCTTGTGACGGATTTCAATGCCCTGCTTCTCAAACTGAAAACTGCAGGCTTAATGGAAAGCGAGTGATAAATCATGGCGCTACTAGATAAGGTAAAAGCAAATCTTATCTTAACCCATTCAGAAGACGATGCTTTGATCGAAGGCTTCATTGCTGCTGCCATTAACTATGCAGAAGGGTATCAGCAACTGGGAACAGATTTTTATAATTCCCATGAGATGTCAAAAGCCACTGAGCAGGGGGTCATTATGCTGGCTACTCACTTCTATGAGAGCCGGGATGGCTCCACAGGGGGATTTTTCAACAATGATGTCAAAGCTTCTGACCAGGTGTGGAAAACTGTACACCTCCTCCTTCGAATGGGAAAGGAGTGGCAGGTCTGATGAAGAAGCTCTGGATTCAGATAAAAAGAAAACGCCAGAAAAGGTGTTATAGAAAAGGCAGACGAAAGGATCGTCATCACGAAGCTGAAGCTTATGAAATGGATGGAAAGGCTGGTGATGTGGATGAGCCTTGGCAAGATGAACACCTTTATAGAAATATTAGAAATCATCTCCCAAAAAGATGAGGAAGGTTTTACAAAGAAAGATGAGAAATGCCTCTATAAAGTAAGAGCCAATCTTGAGGAAAGACATGGAACTTTGAAGTGGGCCAATATGGCTGTTTACACCAAAGCCAATGCCATCTTCCAGCTAAGAAAAATTCCAGGTTTTGAAATCAGGCCAGGGATGATCCTCCGATGTGATCGGGGTAGCTTTAAGGTGATCAGTGCGGAACTAATCAGAAGCCGCTATATTGAACTAGCTACAGAAAAAATTGAACCTATATAGAAGTAGGAGGGGATTTCATGGCGACATCTAGTTTTAAGATGCCTGAGGATTTTCTTAAAAGAATTGCAACGCTTAGTGATAAGACCGAGGAAATAATCCCTAAAGTATTAGAAGCTGGTGGCGAAGTGGTGAAAGCCAAGGTAAAGGCAAACCTTGAAGCTGTTATTGGAAGTGATACAAAGCTTCCATCAAGAGCAACGGGAGAACTTGTGGATGCCTTAGGGGTATCCCCCAGTGGAATTGACCGAAATGGAAACCATGATGTGAAAGTAGGATTTGATGAATCAAGAAAAGACGGTGAGTCCAATGCCAAGATTGCCAATATCATTGAATATGGGAAGTCTGGACAGAATGCTAAACCCTTTCTTAAACCAGCGAAGACTGCCAGTAGAAGTGCCTGTATCGAAGCCATGAAGAGAAAGCTGGAGGAAGAGATCAGTAAAATCTAAAATAAGGAAGGTGAAAGGAATGCATCACAGTATTTTGAAAGATATAAGCGAGGCCCTTGAGCCTTTGGGGATACACTGAAACAGGTGTCTTTAGTGAAAAGGCACCAGAGGAGTATTTGGTACTAGTTCCCATGAGTGATATCTTTGATCATTATGCTGATGACCTGCCCTGGGCAGAGCTTTGTGAGGTCGCAGTTCTTCTTTATTCTCGCAGGGGAATTATCAAAAGAGAAAGAGTGAGGTTTCAATGGTGCTACTGGAAGCAGATTTCACTATAACAGATAGAAGGTATCTAGGATATGAAGAAGATACCGAGCACTACTTCGCCATTGATGTGGCGAAAATCTATGAAGTAAGTAATTAGCGAAAGGAGAAATAACCATGGCAACAATAGGATTAGATAGTTTATATTATGCCAAGATCACAGAAGACCAAAACGGCATCGAAACCTATGGCACCCCAAAAGTGTTGGCAAAAGCTATGACGGCGGAACTCAGTGTGGAACTTATCGAGGCTATTCTTTATGCAGACGACGGTGCATCAGAGGTGGTTAAAGAGTTTAAAAGTGGAGCACTGACTTTAGGATAGATGACATTGGGTCATCAGTAGCCCAAGACTTTACTGGGTGCAAGATTGATACAACAATGTAGTGGTCAGAAGTGAAGATGGAGGACTACCAGTAGCTATTGGGTTTCGTGCCAAGAAGGCAAATGGAAAGTATCGCTATTTCTGGCTTTACAGAGTCATCTTCAGTGTCCCTGCCACAAGCCTTGCCACCAAGGAGATTCCATCACATTTAGTAGTCCCACCATAGAAGGTACCGTTTTAGAAGAAATAAGCTGGACGGTGAACAGAAACATCCATGGAAAGCGGAAGTGACAGAAGGGGATAACGGAGTAGCACCAACAATCATCAGTCAGTGGTTTAGTTCTGTTTATGAACCAGACTTTACGGCGGTTACACCCACCATTACAATCTCAACCCAGCCTGCTGGTTTAACAGAAGTCACCGCAGGGAGCATCACTGGAAGCCTTTCTGTTGTGGCAAGCTCCAATACTTCAAACCCTGTAACCTATCAGTGGTATGAAAATATTACCGACAGCACCACGGGCGGTACAGCGATCAATGGAGAGACCGCTTCAAGTTTTGATATTCCACAACAGACCTTGTAGCAGATACTTACTATTACTACCGTGTCTTAAGCTCTAGTGGTGCAGAGCTACTATCACAACAGTTGCCACTGTAGTGGTTTCTTAAGGAGGTATAGCAGATGGCAGATGAACAAATAAAAGTTGATGAAGTTTCAGAAGAGAGGAGCGCCAATATTCTCATTGAGAGCATCGAATTTAAGCTGATCCTCACAACAAAAGCTACTAAGGAAATAGCCAAGCGATACGGAGGCCTTGAAAAACCTAGGTGAGAAGCTGATGCGAAAAGCGAGAACTTTGAATGGCGCTGGACGAGATTGGTTCGCTTATTACCTCTTAGCCAATCAGTCAATTCTGATTCATAATATCAGGAACAAGGATGATAAAAAGCCTTTGATTCTTGAAGAAGAAGTGGAACTTTTGACGACACTTTGACTGCAAACTACAAGAATGCTATTATGGCCAGTATGTTAAAAGGAAATAAAAAGAACTATGGAGAGTGAACCTTCGAAAAACGAGGTGGTCGTGGGTAAGTGATGAAGAGCTCTTTACCCGACTGATCTACTATGGTACCGCTCATCTTAATCGGAAAGAGGATGAAGTTTGGCTGATGCCTATCGGATACCTGATGGATCTGTGGGAATGCCGGCAAGCAGTTTATAGATTGCAAAGCCTAGAAGAGAATACTTCATTGACGATGATTCCTGATTGGATTTGATGTCATAACCGTTCGTAAAAACAAGTATGCGAACGAAAATGACAATTGTAATATAAGAAATTCAATTTTCAATGTAACAGCATAGATGTTAGATTTGAAATCAAATTATTACATTAACTTGGCTGAATCCCTGAATGCAACGGTTTGATTGTTAGATTTAAAAGAAAAGCAATTACGTTGACACTGAAAAATGGTGTCTTTTTTCATGCCTAAAAGGAGGTGAGTTTCTATGGCAGATAACTTTTGACTTAAAATTGGCATCGAAGGTGAATTAATTTAAGAATGCCCTTCGTGAAATCAATCAGGACTTTGAAGATACTCGGTTCAGAAATGAATCTGGTTACTCTACAGTTTGATAAGCAGGATAAATCTTCAAGCAGTTACTGCAAGGAATGAGGTTCTTAATAAAGAGATTGATGCACAAAAAGGAAAAAGTCACAACCCTCGAAGCTGCCTAAAGAATGCTGAATCCTTTGGGAAAAATGATAAGCGAACAAAGCCTGGCAAATTCAGCTTAATAATGCCAACGCAGATCTGAACAAAAATGGAGAAGGAACTGAAGAATCTGCTGTAGAAGAAAACCGGGAGGAAGAAGAATCCGGCAAGTCCGCAGAAGGCGTTGTGGGAAGTTTGAGAAATTCGGAGGGGTTCTCAAAGGGATTGGTGTCGCTATGGGTTCTGTGGCACTTGCTGCAGGTGCTGCAACTATAAAACTGGGGAAGGAAATTGTCCAGCAGTTTGGGGAACTGGAGCAAAACCTTGGTGGATCTGAAGCGGTCTTTGGAGAATATGCAGCGTCCATTCAGAAGACCGGTGAAGAAGCCTATAAGAATCTAGGGGTATCTCAAAGTCAATATTTGTCTACTGCCAATAAGATGGGAGCCCTTTTCCAAGGATCCGGAGTGGAGCAACAAAAGAGTCTGGAGCTTACTGAAAAAGCCATGCAAAGGGCTGCCGATATGGCATCTGTAATGGGCATCGATATGCAGGTAGCTCTTGACTCCGTTGCCGGTGCTGCCAAAGGTAACTTCACCATGATGGATAACCTGGGAGTTGCCATGAATGCCACAAATATCGAAGCCTATGCCTTAGCCAAAGGACTAGATTTTACATGGGCATCGGCAACCAATGCAGAAAAAGCAGAAGTGGCCATGCAGATGTTCTTTGAAAACACCGAGCAGTATGCGGGGAACTTTGCCAGAGAGTCCACTCAAACGGTCACTGGGTCCATAGGTCTTTTACAAGCTGCCTTAGGTTCGTTTACTGCAGGTCTTGGGAATGCGGATGCGGATATGACCAACTTAACCCAAAATCTAGTGGATGCTTTCCAGTCAGTCGTCATCAATATTGTTCCAATCCTAGAGAATGTAGTCACAGCATTACCGACTGCTATGGATGCCATCCTACTTGCTATTGGTGACCTTCTGCCAGTTCTTCTTAGTACTGTAACGGAACTATTCAGCCAGGTTCTTGAAACTTTGCTGAGCCTACTTCCAGAACTGATTCCAGCAGCTGTAGATGCAGTCATGACTATTGTTGGGGCACTTATTGAAAACTTACCACTTTTAATTGATGCAGCTGTTCAGCTCATTACTGCTCTTGCAGTAGGATTTGGAATGGCACTACCAGAACTCATACCTTCCATGGTGGAAGCTGTGATCTTAATCGCAACAACCTTAGTAAATAACTTGAATCTTGTTTTGGATGCTGCCTTTCAAATAATCAGTGGATTGGCTCAAGGACTCTTAAATGCACTGCCAACATTGATGGAAGCCTTACCTCAAATCATCAATTCTATCATAAACTTTATTACAAATAATCTGCCACTAGTCTTCAGCATGGGTATTCAAGTTACAACCCAATTAGCAGCAGGTCTAATTAGAGCTATACCTCAGCTTGTGATGCAGTTACCTCAAATTGTAACAGCCATAATCCAAGGAATAGGTAAGGCCGCGAGCTCTATAGTAGATATAGGGAAGAATATTGTGACGGGGCTCTGGAATGGTATAGCATCTATGATTGGGTGGATCCAATCAAAGGTAAGTAGTTTTGTAGATGGTCTTGTTGGAGGGGTCAAAGGTGTTCTAGGTATAAGGTCACCCTCTCTAGTATTTGCAGGTATAGGTGAAAATATGGGTCAAGGGATTGGAGTTGGATTTTCACAAGCCATGGATCAGGTTTCAAAAGAGATGAAAGGCTCTATACCCACAGATTTCGATCTTAACTCAAAACTTAACTTAAAAGAATCTGTTAATGGTTTTGATATGGAGAGGGAAACAAATTCTATTATCCAGCATACTGGCGTAATTGAGGTTAGGGGGATTAACACTAAGAATGAATTAACGGGAGTAGTTGAAATCATAATGGACCAGTTTAGAAGGGAGGCTAGGATCTGATGATAAGACTGGAAAGAACTAATGGAGAAGTGCTATCAAGAATCCTAAAAGAAGTCTCTCCAATAAGGTATGAGTCCATTAAAAAGGTGAATAAATTACTAGATGGAACCTATCATGTACAGATTATTGGGCAGCCTTTAATGAGTATAGAAGCTAATATAATCTCATCCCATAACCAAGCAGAAGAACTAAATCAGCTAATAGACCAGGGTACTCCCCTGGTTTTAATCTTTTTAGATAGAAAGTATCTGGTCTATATCGATGAACCGATCCAGTGGAAGAGAATCAGTTTTGCCCATGGTAACAGGGATAAGAGCTACTTTGAAGGTAAAGTGAAAATGCTTATTAAGGAGGAGATTACTCTATGAGAAGTATCACCTCCCATTTGAATGAAAAACTAAAAAGCTCACAGCAAACCCCAGCTAACAAAGCCGATCCAAAGATGAGCATAAGGGTAAGCAGGGCTAGGACCACTGTAATGGATTCAGACTACTGGACCGTTGAAACCATAAGAACAGCAGATAATTTAGGGGATATATCCTTGGCAGCAAGAAGAAGGGTTCCCTATGGATCTCCGGACAGTATTTACGAAATCCACATAGAAGGTGGTATCGTTAAAACCTCAATTAGAAAATATCCTGACTACTTTAAACTTGGATGGGTTCAACAGTTTGAGCTTGGAGAAGGTAGTGCAGTAGCCATAGCCTTTAACGGAAACTGGCAGCTTCATAGAAGAAAATGGAGACTTGCTACGGACGAGAAGCCCTTTATATTCTGGGTGGATTCCGGGGGGATACTATGGAGCCAGTTATGGGATTTAAGTGAGACAAAAAGGCAGATCTCCTCTTCAGTTACGAAAGTCAAAGCCATAAGAGGCTGGAAGAACGTGAACTTCCCGGACAAGGACCAAGGCGTCATCATTTCATATATTAAAACCGATGGGAAGGTATATTATTCAAGCTACTGCCAGACTGTGGACTTTACAAATGTGTGGGAGCCTGAAAGACAACTTGTGGAATTCACTGCCACTGCTGTATCCCTTAATATGTTTATTACAAATGACTTTAGAATGGGATTTACCATTGAGGATTCTTCAGGAAACATACACTGGATGGTCACAGAGAGAAACTGGGCAGGTATGGCCATAGCAACAGAAACCATAAAGCCATATTTGGAGAAGTCAAAGACAGAACTTATAAAGATTACCTATCATGATGTGTTTGAGCCTGCAGAAACCATTAGGGTCTACTCTCCTTATTCAGCGGGTTTAGAGCACATTTTTCATGATGTATATAATAAGTTTTTATGGATTGAGAACCTTGATGATGGAAACGGTGACTGGGGTAGAACCATACAGTTTGAAACTCTTTACCCAATGTTTGAGCTCCAGGTGGTGAACCTATTTCTGGAGGATGTGTATTTTGGAATGGTGATCCCAGTTGGTAGTGTGACTCATCTTGGAGGAAACAAGTATCAGGCTTCGGTATCTGAGGAGACTCTGGTTGGTATGAACAATGCGAAAGAGCGTGTTAGGCTCACCATTAAGAACCTTAAAACACAGCTTGGTCTTATGATGGATGATTTCTTAATTGAGTTCACACCAGTTAATCTGGTGCCCATTGAGATACCGCTACCTATGGTGGAGGAGGTGTGGAATGAGTAAGAGTGAAGGAAAGAAGATTGCCATTAGATTTAGTGACAGGGTGATGGGAAACCTTGAGATACTCCCTAAACTACCCTTTATCGTTGGAAAGTTTATAAATCTGTTTGGGTTCTATTCTGCAAGTAGTACCTATTCTACTTCATACCCACCTTCTAATGCCTTTGATGGATCTACTTCCTCCATGTGGTACACAAGGACTTCAGGTGAGCAATGGATTCAGGTAAGTACAGTAAGACCCATAAGACTTGGAGGCTTCAGGTGGTATTTGGGGAGCAGCTATAGACCAAAGGATTTCAAGGTTCAAGGTAGTGATGATGGAGTCAACTGGACGGATCTATTTACTGGAACAAGTGAGGATACGCAAGGTTGGAAGGAATATTACTGGCAATACTCCAATGCTTATCTTTACCACAGATGGACCATAACCACCAGATATTCAAGCTACCTTTATATCTATGAGATAGAGGCATTTGTTCATGAAGAAAAAGCTATTAAGGTAAGTGGACTTCAAAGAGACTTTGTTGGTGGAGAGCTTAAGGAAGTAGACTACGCTATTAAGAAAATCGAGCATCATCCTACTGAGGAAAATACCCTTCTAATTACCTTGCATGATAACTACCAGGAAGCCTTTGATGAAGTAGAAGGTAACATAACCATTCAGTACAAAGGTCAGCTTGGAAACCTCATCGGATATGGTGGAGCTTTGGAGGACTTTACAGTAGGCTTTTATCCAACAGAGCTCATCCCCTCCCCCAATCCTGGA
>JAXGQE010000016.1:0-5146 GCA_040766585.1 Candidatus Sumerlaeota bacterium | reverse complement strand
GTTTGCCGGGGCACAGCAATGCATTTGCAATAGCTGGACGATTGGGTTTATCCGATGAAATCATTGAATCTGCAAAAGAGAAGATCTCCAAAGATACTGTTCGTGTGGATGATATGATACGTTCGGTGTCCAATATGATGCAGCAAGCGGAACTGGATCAAAAAGAAATCAGCAGAGCAAAGGAAAGCGTTCGGAAACTCGAGATGGACCTCTTGGCAAGGCAGGAGAGAATGAAATCAAATGAAGATGAGATTATAAGAAAAGCCAAAGAAGAAGCTCGATCCTTAGTAGCAAAATCGAAAACAGAAGCTGAAGACCTTATAAGAAGTCTTAGGAAATTGCTGTTAAATCAGTCAATTACCAATTACGAAGGGGATTTGCGTGAAGCAGAGGATCGATTGAGCAAGATGAATGCGAATCTGAACACTTTCTCCGCCCATATCGATGATGAAGAAGTACTCAGCATTGAAGAAATTCTTCCCGGCATGATTGTGGAAGTGATAAAGCTAAGGCGAAATGGGGAAGTAATCGGGCTGAATGAAAAAAAAGGTATCGTAGAAGTTAAAGTGGGCGCAATGAAATTGTCGGTCTCTGCTGAAGAATTGGCAAAAGTAAATAATCCAGTAGATACAATAAAAGACCCTATAAGCGGCCCCATTCGCATGAGTGGGGAGTCCGTGAGCATGCAATCAACGGAGATCGACGTCCGGGGCAGCACGGTGGAAGAAGCGCTGATGCTTCTAGAAAAGCACATAGATTCGGCCTTGATCAGCAATATACCAAGAATCCATATCATACATGGAAAAGGGACGGGAGCTCTGCGAACTGCGATCCGGGATTATCTGAAAGACCTGCCGAATATCCAATCTTTCAGAAGTGGTGAATCAGGTGAAGGTGGAGATGGGGTTACTGTTGCGTATTTGCAGTAAAATGTAACGAATAAAAATATGTATCTCCCAGAAATCCAATACAGTATTGTGGATAGTGTACACTTAAGTTCGCTAAAGTGAAAAGGAAAAACCATCGGCCACTCCGAAAATGGTAAGTAACGAGCAAACCAAAAAGGAGTGTTAGCCGATGGTCTACCCTAATTCTAACGTAGATTTTGAGAAAATGCTATTGCAATTCATAACAGAAGATGACCCAATGCTGTCAATGCTTAGATGGTTGTGCGATCAGCTAATGGAAGCAGAAGTCTCATCCAAAGTGAATGCCGGCAAATCAGAACGCAGTTCGGAGCGATCCGGATACCGCTGCGGATACCGTCCGAGACGGTTTGATACCCGCATGGGGACCATGTATCTGTTTGTCCCCAAGGTGCGCAAAGGCGGATACATCCCCTTCTTTGTCAGTGAGAAGAAACGATCAGAAGCAGCACTGATGAATGTCATCCAGGAAGAGTGGCGTATCCACCCGTAAGATCGACCGCCTGGCAAAGAGTTTAGGGATTGATTCCATTTCCCGGGGACAAGTATCGGAAATCACCCGGGAGCTGAATGAACAGGTGAAGGCATTCCGGCAGCGGCCCCTGCAGAAGACCTATCCAGTGATCTGGGTGGACGCTTTGTATGAGAAGATCCGATACGACCGGCAGATAAAGAACATGGCGGTGCAGGTAGTCATCGGCATTGACGAACAGGGCAGGCGGGAAGTCCTGGCTATAGAGCCCATGCTAGAAGAGTCCGAGCCTACCTACAGCAAACTCTTTGACAATCTCAAAGTGCGCGGATTGGAAGATGTCTGGCTGGTAATCTCAGACGCTCACAAAGGACTGGTCAAAGCCATTCAAAAGTCATTCATTGGCTGCAGCTGGCAGCGGTGCAAAGTCCATTTCATGCGCAATATTCTGGCCCATATTCCTGCGAAAGGCAAGGCCGTCTTTGCAGAAAAGCTGAAGCAGATATGGCTGCAGCCGGATCTTGACAGTGCCAAGACATATGCCCGCATGCTGATTGAATCCTTCGAGCAGCAGTATCCGGAAGCGATTGAGGTGTTGGAATCAGGATTGGAGGACTCACTGCAGTTTTACTGCTTTGAACAAATCGATTCCAGAAAGATATCATCGACCAATATGCTGGAGCGTCTAAACCGGGAGATACGCAGACGGACATCGGTTGTCGGGATATTCCCCAATATGGATTCATATATTCGCCTGGTTACATCCTATCTGATCGAATACAGCGAAGACTGGTCCAGCGGGCGAAGTTATATATGCAAGGAGGTCATCGAAACCATTCAGACAGATCGCAAGCGTGCAGCTTAATGGGGCTCCGCCCCAAACCCCGTCCTCGCCGGAGGCAGGTGGTCTGTTGAAACAGACCACCTGATAAAAGGATTTGGGACGAGTGAGGGAATCAAGGGTCAAGATGAATTCACTATCGCTCACCCTTGATTCCCGCGATACATTAGCCTTTACAATAATGAGGAGTAGCTTGATGGATTTTGCGAACATTACTTGACACTAGCGTATTGTGTTCAAAAATGACGAAAAGGGGCGGCACTTGATCACTGTGCCGCCCCTTGGTAATTATTGATGCTGAAATCCAATCCATTATGGGTTGGTCTCTCCGTTCCCCGAGTTATTCCCATTGCCATTCCCAGGCTCTTCATCTTCATCGTCGCCCGGATCTTCAGGAGGCGGCGGAGGTGGGGGAGGTGGGGGAGGAGGAGGCGGTGGTTCGCATAGTTCACAAGTAGTGGTAGGCAAATCCTCCGAATTATATGACTTAGTAAAGTTTCTAGATTCAGGCCAGACGATGAAAATTTTTTGAACGATATTTGTACAGTATTCATTTGGAAGCAATCCGGAATCTGCACACACATTTAAGGCAATATGCGCATCACATGTTTCCGTCGGTACATGGCTGGCCAGGAAGAAGTCAGTCCCAATGGAGCTTGTTGGACAGAATTCCCCAGCCGGTAATCCTGAAACTTTGCAAATTTCCAGCGAAACAACATTGCGCGGTGCACTCCAACCTTTTGATTTCAATCCTTGATGGCCCACGCGCATCACTCGGGACCAGATTCTTGCCGGTAAATTACCTCCGTATACATTGGTCATTGTCTTATCTTTATCGTGCCCAAGCCATACAGTGGTTACCAAATCAGGTGTATATCCGACAAACCAGGCGTCTCGGTTGTCATTGGTTGTCCCTGTTTTTCCGGCTGCTGGTCTTCCGATGTTTGCATTTCTGTGGCCTGTACCAAAGGGTTCTTCGATAGTATCACGCAGCATATCTGTGACTAAGAAGGCAACTCCGGGATCCAATACCTGAGTCACATTGGGCGTATTCTCTTCGAGTACAATGCCATTTCTGTCAACTACTTTTAAGATAGCAATTGGCTTGGCCAATTTACCTCCGGTGGCAAAAACACCATAGGCAGAATTAAGTTCAATGGGTTTGGTCCCGTAGGTAAGTCCACCCAGTGCAATCGAAAAGCCCATGTCATTGACTTCTCTATTCTCCAGTTCCAAGGTTGTAATACCAAGGTTTTGAATGGAATTGATTGCTGTGTTTACACCAATCATGTCGATGAGGCGAACGGCGACAGTATTGATGGACCGTGCAGCTGCTTCACGAAGCGGGATAGGTCCAATATACCGATCGTTGTAGTTCCTCGGAGACCATCGGGAAGAGCCTGATTTAAGTGTGATCCGTGCATCTTCAAAAATTGAAGCTGGGCTAACACCCTGTGCAATCGCAGGGGCAAACACTACGACTGGCTTGAACGCAGATCCAGGTTGTCTGGAACTCAAGACTCTGTTTAGTCCCATTTGCTGCTCATGATTTCGGCCGCCAACCATGGCTTTGATATAACCATTGTTGGGATCGATGGATATTAATGCGGTCTGAGGACTGTACTCTCCATCTTTGGGAGGAAATGCATCATCCAATAATTCTGCAATTGCCTCTTCCGCCTCCGTCTGCATAGCAGTGTTTATTGTTGTGTAAACCTTTAAACCTCCACGGTAAACAAGTTCAGGGCCGTAAGTATTGAGCAATTGCTCCAGTACATAATCGACAAAATAGGGGTAATCATATTTACTGCTGCGAATAGGAACTATGGTGATCTCTTCGGCTTTAGCTGCAGCTGCTTCTTCTTCGGTCAAGTATCCGTTTCTTACCATTAAGCTCAATGTGACTTCTTGTCGTCCTTTTGCTCTCTCGAAATTATCATGGGGAGAGTAGTAATTTGGAGATCGGGTGATACCGGCCAACATTGCCGATTCAGCAACAGTTAATTCAGAGGCACTTTTGCCAAAATAGTGGTTGCTGGCAGCTTCTACACCGTACGCATTGTATCCGAGAAATACTTGATTTAAATACATCTCAAGAATATCGGTTTTTGTATACATTCGCTCCATTTGAACTGCTAGTATCCATTCTTGAAGTTTTCGGGTTATGATCTTCTTCTGTGTCAAGTAGGTGTTTCTGGCTAGCTGTTGGGTGATCGTACTCCCACCTTGCCCAACCAGGTCGCGAGAAGATATATTTGCAAAAACAGCCCGTGTGAAGGCGCGAATATCCACACCAAAATGAGAATAGAATCGTTCATCTTCTGTAGCTATGAAAGCTTCTTGAAGGTGGAGTGGCATTTTGTCAATGCCGATGATAATTCTGTTTTCCACATCGTGCAAAGCAGCGATCTGTTCAGTTCCGTCGGCATTATAGATGAAAGAGGTACTGGAAAGCCGTTCCTTCAGATCAACAACATCCGGCAATCCCTGTGAAGCTTGAACCATAAGTCCCACACCTGTGAGAACCCCCGCAATAACAATGACTGCGGCAATAATAACAGCGAGACGGATCCGATTTATCTTTTGTATTTTCTTGGGTGTTTTAGCACCTTTGCTTCTAGGCATAACTGAGCCTCCTTATCAAAGATACATCCTATGAATAGCAAATGCGAGTGCAAGAAATTCAAATTCAAAATCCTGTTTCAAATTAACAGACATATTATATCACAAAAAGTTCCCACCGTGAAAGAAATTACTTGAGTGAAGGGTATATGAATAGTTTAAAGGAAGAAAAGCATTTACAATCTGCAGATTCTGCAGTGAACGTATATTGCAAACTTTCATTAATATGATGGTCCATCAGTTCATCAGGAAATCGATTTTTATGTGACAAAGTTGCCTGCAGTG
>JAXGQE010000015.1:0-24752 GCA_040766585.1 Candidatus Sumerlaeota bacterium | reverse complement strand
CAAACTCAATCCAAATATGAACAGCTGAAGAAAGATGTCCATTCATCTCCCTCTTTTCCTGATTGTTCCTGCTTCATTGCAAGCCATGTATCAGAATGCCAGCCAGCCTCTTTCAGGCTGGCTGGCTTCTTCCATTTAGTCTATGATCCCAGCGTATTTCGATACTATTTCCATGGCCCGTACAAGTCCACGCACCGCAAATCGTGCTTTTTCTTCGATAACCTGACCCGCTTCGTCCGCAGTCCCTAAACCTGGAGAGATGAAAATATTTGCATCATATGCTACAGTCGGAATGATTCCCATCTGGCTCAAACCGGCCTGGAACAAGTTGGTTCCTGAGTACATATCTTCAATGGAGAAGATCGGAATACCCATTTTACCGTTTTTCCAGGTACCTTCGTAGTTTACTTCCACTGCCGTTGAATTGTAGGATTTGGAAATAATTATCCCTTTACTTAATTCAGGATTCATCTTCGAGAATTCATCAACCACGATGTCGTACATGTCATCGACCGGCTTTTTCAAAACTTCCGGATGATCCCGAAGAACCTTCAAAGCAGCAATCTGGCCTGCCAGGCCCTCTTTACCAGCATCAAAATTCACATAGGCAGCCTTTCCGTATGAGTTGGTTGTGCCCCAGCGCTCACCGTGCATTCCCAGTGCTCTGCGAATCGGGATCATTGCTTCTTCTTTACCGATGATCAGACCGCTTGTGGGTGCTCCAGTAGCTTTATCCATGCTATAGATCATCACGTCGGCACCCGTCTTGCGAATGTCTGTTCCAACAAAAGGAATTCCCCACGCATTGTCAATGATATACGGAGCATTAAATTTACTGGCGATTTCAGCAATTTTCTTCTGAAGGATGGGTGTCCCATCAGCATCCTTTTCACTGTAACCATATCCAGGCGTATCGTATCCGAGAGAAGCAAATCCTGTAACCATGTTGCTGTGCAAAGCTGCCGTTTCGGCAATTTTCGCTGCAGATGCTTCTGCATCCACTTCTGTCAGCATAGGTACCGGGTGATACTTGATGCCGTGAACATCGTATTTGCCACCGACCAGAGGTACAATGACTGCGTCCATGTTCTCCTGTCGTTTACCGGCAAAACCCAATTCGCCAGATGTGGATCCGCGATCAGCAAAAATGTCTTTGTACCTGGGCTGGAACGGACGACCATAACTGCCATGATGATGCAGATGTTTTTCATAGGGTGCAATATACCTTGTCCGGTAATTGTCTCCTCGTCCCTGCATTGGAGGAGTGCACAATGAATCGAAACTCACCCAAAGACCTGCCTCACAGGTATTCAACGGAGCAGCATCGTATTCATCACCATATACTTCCTTCACTATTTCACGAATTTCATCCACCATGTTTTTTAGAGGAATAACCTCTAAAGCTGCCTTTTCCCCTGCTTCCAGGATGTCTTTGCGCAGCGGTGCCGGACAACCGGAAATCGCGCCAGTCAATCCGAACCGTCCCTTTAAATCAGAAGGAATTCCAATTTCGTCTGCTGCTTTGCGTAAATCTGCATAAATGTTGGGTATGTTATTCTGCAAATCCCGGTACATTTGAAACTTAAACTTCGATTTTGCCATATAAATACCTCCATTCTATTTGTGAGTGCTATGCACTTGATGCCATGGAAAAACGAAAACGATCGCCGATGGCAATGTTTCGCTCTTTACCGGTGCTTCGGCTTTCTCCTTTGATTACAATGTTTTGATGATTCGGCATATGGGTTTCATCAAATCCTGCCAACATGCCAATTTTCTCGTCGTTCAAGTAAACAACGTCATGCTGAAGCAACATGCCGCTTTCACAGATGGCAATAAATGCTAGGTATGCCACCCGATCGATATGGGAGTCTGGGCCTGCTTCGCTGTCATCGGTAATGATCAATTCGTGAACATGCCCACTAATCACTGCCCGGGAAGGCTGGGTAATCAGATGCAGCCCTCTTTTGTCTGTCGCAAAATCCAGTACAGCAACCACTATACCTTCAACATCTTTCTTGAGAGCATATGGGCTTTTTTTCAACATGCCCGATCGATATGGATCCACCGACAATGAAAACACCTCCTGATAGTCGCTCATCATTGATGAGCGACTTTAAATAAAAAAATAATAAGATAAGACATTTTTCTATTTCTCTATGAAAAACGTAAATCCTTTTTTTTAAAAAAATTATTTTACGCCGCTTTCCAACAGAGTCAATACACCGGATTCTGAATCCATCTCAGCTTCTACACCTAGTGGGAAAGTAGCCTTATGATGACCGTGTCCTATGGTTAACCCATACATGACCGGTATGTGAAGACCCCCAAGTAGCTCATTCAATACTTCGAACAGATCCAGAGAAGGCTGATTCGATTCTTGGGGATCACAATCCACACATTCTCCTACAATGATGCCTCGAACATTCTGCAGTTTTCGTGCCAAAAGAAGCTGTACCAGCATTCGATCGATGCGATACGGGGCTTCAGACACATCTTCAATAACGAGTATTTTTTGATTAAAATCCATTTCATAGGGGGTGCCCATCAGATTGGCTATTAACGACAGATTTCCACCCACTAGTTTCCCTCTGGCTTTACCCATGGTAATTGGTCTGACCGGTTGTGCATCCGGAGGGTTGAATATCCTTATGGGGGTATCGGAACATGTGACAGCCTGAAGTAGATGCTGTTGAGTGTACTCCGAAAAATCTTCACCTACCTCGTGGGCTGCCAGTGGTCCGTGAAAAGCAATCAAACGGGAATGGACATGCATTGCACTGTGTAAGCCTGTAATATCGCTGTAACCGATGAATACCTTCGGATTCTCCCGTATTTGATCGTAATCAAGTAGATCAAGAATACGCATAGAGCCATAGCCACCCTGAGCACACCAAACTGCATCGACATCCTTACGCATAAACATCTCCATCAGATCATCCGCTCGTGCTTGGTCCGCTCCAGCCAGGTATCCTCTTTGATCTCCCACATGTCGCGAAGTAACAACGCGAAAACCCTGATCGATCAACCATTGCTTACCCATCTCCAGTCGATTCATATCTGGATGGCTGGAGGGAGAGATTAGAGCAACGGTATCCCCATATTTGAGTCGCTTCGGTTTAATCATGTTTATCTCTGCCATTCCATTCACCGCGCCTGCTCCAAATAGCCTGTAATAAACGGATTGGGGTCGTACACTACCGGTCCTTCGTGACCTGTTAGCAGGACATCAAAATTGTGATCCAGGAGTTTATTTAAGGACCGGATCAGATCTTGCTGATCTTCGCCCGGTAAATTCAGCAGAGATAAACAATCCCCTACGAATCCCATTCGCTTGCCGGAATGTTCCAATGTAACAACAATGCAACCAGGAGTATGTCCCGGGGCATGGAGGAGGTGTAAATGGTAATCACCCACTGTAAATTCCTCATTCCCTTTTAGCGGTATGTCAACCGGGCAGGGTTCCAAATCGTGGTCCCAAATTTTTGCTACTGTTAGTTCTGTGTTGTTCTCAATGGCCTCTACCTCGGTTTCATGTATTGCGGTTTTACAGCCAGTATCGTCTCTGATTCGCTTATTCCCGCCTGTGTGATCAAAGTGACAGTGGGTATTGATTATCAGATCAATCTTTAGGTAGTCCAAACCGTCTCGCTTCATTTCTTCATAGATGCCATCCACATTATACCCACCGCCGGAATCGATCAAAATGATACGGCCTTTTGAAGCAATGGCGTAGGTGTTGGCATCCGAAGGATCAGAATTTAATGTGCTGCCAGCAATCAAATAGATATCATCAAACAATTTCATTTCACTCTCTCCTTTCGTCATTTGATCTTCGCAATGTGCCTGTTTTATCCGTCTGCCTCAATTTCATTCTCAACAGAATCTTCTGTATTCTCCTCCATCAAAGGAGGCAAGTGATTTAAATCCTTAAGCCCGAAATTGATCAGGAAGTCTTTCGTCGTACCGTATGTAATGGGTCGGCCGGGGCTGTCCAGTCGGCCGATTTCTTTGATAAGCTGCCGTTCCACCAACGTCTGTACAGTGCGATCTGCATTAACTCCACGAATCTTCCACTCCCACCCCGGGTAACAGGCTGTTTGTAGGCAATGATTGCCAGAGTCTCCATTGCCGCATACGACAATGGGGCCGCTTTCTGCTCAGCAAGCAGTTTTTCTATCCACTCACGGTACTCCAATTTGGTTGTAAATATATATCCTTCTGCCATGTTCGATAACTGTATGCCCTGATACTGGGACTTCCAGACGGGAACAGTTCCTGCAGCGTCATGATCTTTGAGCGCAAAATCGGCACCGGTAATGTCCATTAACGTTTTTTCGTTGATTGGTTCTGTGCTGGCAAAAATCAACGCTTCAACAGCTGCTTTCAGGGTTTTTAGCTGCATTAAACCCCCTCCTTTCCTCGTCGAAAAACAGTGATTTCATAGAAATTCGAGTCCTGATGCACTTTGATGTGTTTGCTTCTTGCCAATTCCAGGATTGCCAGAAATGTTACGATCTGTTCATGCTTGGAATGAGGGTTTTTAATCAGCATTTGAAAGCGGATTCCCTGATTGCTACTGAAAATAGTCCGTAGAATATCTTCAATTTTCTTTCGTATTGGAATGACTTCCTTTTCAATCTCGACAGTACTGTCAGACTGAAGATACCCAATCACAGCATTCCGATATGCCTGAGTCAAATCATCCAGGGTGAAATCTCCCAGACCGCAGTCGGCTTTTTTGTCGCGCATGCCAAAATACATGCTATGACATAATGCAATTCCAGCCTGGGAAGCATGCAACTGTTCCAATAGTCCGGCAGCGTTCTTGAACATTTTGTAAGCCAACAACTGGCGAACAAGTTCCGCTCTCGGGTCTTCCTCATCCAGCTCATCCGCATCGGTCTGAACCGGTTTTGGCAGAAGCATTTTTATTTTGATGGATATCAGAGTAGCCGCCATGACCAAAAATGAGCTGGCGATCTCCAAATCCAACTGCTCGAGTTGAAACAAATAGTCAATGTACTGGCTCGTGACCTCAGATATGGGAATCTCATAGATATCTATTTCTGCATTTTGGATCAAATGCAGAAGAAGGTCCATGGGCCCTTCAAAAACCTCAAGTTTCAAATGATAACTCATACGCTCCATCCTTAATGAAAAAGTGTCTATCGAATCAAAATACTGAAAATGATCGTATCAAAAGCCCCAATAATTGCATTCACAGCCGGAACGAGAAAGCGTCCTGCCAAACCGGTCCACACGATAACCAGCAATATCAGCATCCCGAATGAATCTAATTCCCGAAATAATGCGGGGAGCTTCTCACCCAGTATTTCTTTCAACACGTGGGATCCATCCAATGGAGGTATGGGGATCAGGTTAAAAACACCAAATGACACATTGTAGAGAACCAGAAGAATCAACACAGAATCTACAGAAGCGCTCAGGGACAAAAGACCGGTACGAAAAATCAGCAGCGATAGAAAAGCTACCATAAAATTAGCTGCCGGCCCGGCAATGGAAACCAATATGGTGCCGAGCTGCTGATTCCGGAAACGCCGGGTATTGATGGGCACCGGCTTGGCCCATCCAAAGCGAAACAACCAAAAGACGATCAGCCCAATCGGGTCGATGTGAGCAAGAGGATTCAATGTCAGTCGTCCTGCATTACGCGGTGTTGGGTCCCCTTGACGATCGGCTGCTAAAGCATGGGCGTATTCATGAAAAGCCAAACTCACCATCAATGCAGGAATTGCCAGTATCAATTCGTAAAAATCCATAAAAACCTCCCGATTCCATATGTTCAGTCTACACAGAGTATCTTCGTACAATCTCTTTCAACAATCGAACAAAGTCAGGCCGAACCCTTTTTGCTGTCTCGATTACTTCCTGGGATGTCAGCTTCTGAGGCAAAATACCCGCTGCCATATTGGTTATGCAGGATATTCCCAACACTCTGGCTCCCATATGGTTAGCCGTTATTACCTCAGGTACCGTGGACATTCCAACAGCGTCCACTCCAATCTGATCAAAAAAGCGAATTTCAGCTGCTGTCTCGAAACTCGGCCCTGTTACCGATACATAAATTCCTCGGCGCAGATTGATTTTCAGTTCCTTGCCCATTTGTTCTACATCCAGATACCATTTTCGATCATACGGTTCAGACATATCGGGGAAACGTACACCCCACTCATTCACGTTGGGTCCGATCAGTGGGTTGGACCCCAATAGATTGATATGATCTGTAATCAACATAAAATCTCCGGTTGAATAGTTACGGTTTACACCTCCAGCTGCGTTGGTAATAATGAAAGATTCCGCTCCCATACAGCGCATGACTCTAATTGGGAATACCACTTGTTCCAGTGTATAGCCTTCATAAGAGTGAACTCGTCCTTTCATAGCAACTACACATTTTCCTTCCAGCTGGCCGATGATTAGTTTTCCAGCATGAGATCCTACTGTGGAAACCGGAAAATGCGGAATGTCTTCATACGGAATTTCAATGGCATCAGAGATTTCATCTGCAAATGACCCTAGACCAGATCCCAAAATCAAACCCATGATAGGTTTTTGCCCAGTGATCTTTTGAATGTACGAGACTGCTTCATCTACCTTATTCTTCAGACTGTTCATGTTTTTCCTTTACCCCTTTCAATTCTTAATCTGTGACAAAAAACTCTTTCCAGGTCCCGTATAGTCCAACGAGAATATTTCTGCAATGGTTGCTACCACATCAGCGAATGTATCGCGGGTGCCAAGATTCACACCTTGTCGAATTTTGTTTCCGTATAGAAGCAGCGGTACCCTTTCTCTTGTATGATCGGTGCTTTCATTGGTTGGATCACAGCCGTGGTCTGCTGTGATCATAAGAAGATCTCCGGATTTCATAGCTGTCATAATTCCCTGAAGATACCCATCAAATTCCAATAATGCATCGGCGTACCCTTGAGTATTGTTTCGGTGACCGTACAACATATCAAAGTCTACCAGATTCGTGAATATGATACCTTCTTGTCGCTTGAGGATACTGTCGATTGTGGTGCGGATACCATCGAGATTTCCTTTTGTTTTCAGTGAGGTGGTGATACCCCTTCCGGCAAAAATATCCGAAATTTTTCCTATTCCTACAACATTCATGCCAGCTTCTTCGGCAAGATCCAAAACGGTTTTACGGATCGGCTTCAGACTAAAGTCTCTGCGGTTTTCAGTTCTATAAAAACTGCCTGGACTGCCCCGGAAAGGTCTGGCAATAACTCGGCTTACTGAATGTTCATCTGTCAGGATTTTTCTGGCTATCAGGCAGTATTCATACAACGAATCCAATGGAACAATTTCTTCATGAGCTGCAATTTGAAACACGCTGTCTGCTGATGTATACACGATCAGCTTTCCTGTTTCCATATGAATTGCGCCAAGGTCTTGAATAATTTCGGTCCCTGAGGCTGCAATATTTCCCAGCACTCCCCGGTGTGTTTCTTTAGAAAATGCATCGATAATACGGGGCGGGAAACCATTGGGGTACACAGGAAATGGAGCATCAAGTACCACACCTGTCAATTCCCAATGACCGGTGGTAGTGTCCTTTCCCTTGGATTGTTCGGTAAGTCGACCAAACGAACCGCGCAAATCTCTGTCATCCGGCAGTTGGTTGCAGTGGTTTTTGTACGATTGGTTCAGTTTGTGTAGACCCAGAAGGTTCATGGTAGGTAGGCAAAATTTCTCTGAGTAGGTTGCAATGTGTCCCAATGTATCGCTTCCCTCATCACCGTACATACTGGCATCAGGTGCATCCCCAATTCCTACACTGTCCAGTACGATGACAATCACCCGTTCTATCTCATTCATCATGTTCGACCTCCGTTAAGCCCGTGGGTGTGTTTTATTATATACATCTTTCAAACGATTCCGGGTTATGTGTGTATAAATTTGTGTTGTTGAAATATCTGCATGTCCGAGCATCTCCTGTACGGCCCTCAGATCCGCTCCGTTTTCGAGAAGATGAGTGGCAAATGAGTGTCGCAATGTATGGGGCATAATCTCTTTTCGAATATTGACAGCCTTGGCATATTTTTTTATGATCTTCCAGAATCCCTGGCGGCTCAGTCTGTCACCCCGACAGTTGAGAAACAGAGCCTGGCTGTTTTTTCTCTTCAGCAGTCCGTTCCGTCCAAGTTGAATATATTCGTAAGTCCATTTGATGGCAGTTTCGCCAATTGGGATGATTCTTTCTTTGGAACCTTTGCCGAAGCAACGGATAAATCCATTCTCCAGAAACAAATCATTCAAATTCAGCGAGACCAGCTCAGTTACACGGATTCCTGTCGCATACAATACTTCAAGCATCGCCTTATCTCTTTTACCTGACGGGCTTGATGGATTTGGCTTATTCAAGAGGCGTTCCACTTCGGAAGTAGACAATACTTTTGGAAGGCGTTTTTCCTGTTTTGGAGACTCAAAGTCAGCTGTAGGATCGATATCTAAAGTACTCTCCTGCAGGAGAAAACGGAAAAAAGATTTGATCGCAGCGAGGCTTCGGCATATCGAAGAGCTTGCTTTGCCGGATTGCTGTTGATATGACATGTACCCTAAAAGCGTGCTTCGTTCTACACTCTGTATCTCAAAAACACCCTCATTTTCCAGATAAGAAAAAAACTGGTTCAGATCTCGGCTATAGGATTCCAAAGTGTTTTTGGCCAGTCCTTTTTCAACTGCCAAATAGTGAATAAATTCTAACCCATGGTTTTTCACATTCATTCCTCCAACTAGACACTCTCAAGAGATCAACCGAGATTATCTCATTTCACCGGCCGTCAATAAAAGACCGATGATGGTTTTTGCATCCTCAATTTGACCGGTCTTAATCAATTCCATACATTCTCCTTGAGACAAACTATAGACAATGATGTCTTCATCTTCATCCCGATCAGCTTCTTTTCTGTACAGGTCTTCGGCAATATAGAGATGAATAATTTCAGATGCAAAACCTGGAGCAGTATAGAATGAAGCAACCTTCTTCAGGCATCCAGGACACCATCCGGTTTCCTCCATCATTTCTCTTCTTGCGCAATCCTCAGGATCTTCGTTGGGTTCTATTTTCCCAGCCGGGATTTCCCACAAGATCCGATCAACAGCATGACGGTACTGGCGAATCAGGATAATATTCCCATCACGGTCTTTGGGCACAACGGCTACAGCCCCAGGATGAGTGATCTTTTCACGAGTAACCTCTTTCCCATCCTGCATTTTGACTCTATCCACAAACAAAGAGACTACTTTACCGGAATAGATTAATTCGGAATGAGGACTTCGGTCCGGTTTTATATCATCAAGATTCTTGGTGGATTCTCTTTTCAGCATATTCATTCAATCCCTTCGCTCTTGGTACGCGCCCTTCCTTAAATTTCTACTGAAGATGTCATTATCCTTTATTTGTAGAGATTGCCGAGAAGAGCTTCTGGCTAATAATAAAGAAGCCTGAAGCACGGATGAACCGTACCCAGGCTTCTGAGAACCTACTTCAGAATGCAGTGAATGAATCTACCGTGGATCTGTCCAGCCGCTGCAAAAGGGTCATATGCAGCAAAAAGGCATTCTCATAATCTTGATAATGAACGATTGAACTGTGACTATGGGTATATCTTCGTGGAACACCTAACGCTATGCACGGCACTCCTTGATCATGAAGCGTAATCTTCCCAGTATCTGTTCCGGCACCCATGAGCATCGCCGGCTGCAGGGGTATGCTTTCTTCTGCTGCTACTTGAAAGGCGAAATCTCTCATCCGATGATTGGGAATATGGGAACGATCCATGACGATAAGATTCGGTCCTTCTCCCAATGCTACTCTCGGTTCATTTTTTGTTAAGCCAGGAAAATCGTTGGCGATACAACCATCAAAAACCACACACGCATCAGGGTGAACTGCTGCAGCGGCAGTTTCTGCACCTCGCAGACCAACTTCTTCTTGAGTTGTAAAAGCAAAAACAAGGGTGTTGGGATGATCCACATCCTTCAGGGATCTCAATAAATCAAGATACAGTGCACAGCCAATTCGATTGTCCCACGCTTTTGCAATCATGTAATCTTTATTATGCAGTAATTTAAACTCAGCATCAGGTACCACAGGGCATCCCGGGTGAATCCCGAAATTCTCCACGGCATCCTGAGCATTTTCAGCACCCACATCTATAAACATATCATTGATATCCTGCATTTTATTCTGGTCTTCTGCTGCAAGAAGATGCGGAGGTTTTGCCCCGATAAAGCCAGGTATTTTACCTTTTTTTGTCTGAATAAACACGCGTTGGGCCAACATAACATGGGGCCACCACATACCCAAAGGTGCAAAATGGATATATCCTTCTGGAGATATGCTGCTAACCATAAACCCCACTTCATCCATATGAGCAGACAGCATAATGACAGGATTTTTTTCACATCCCGGTTTTACCACCAGGAGTGAACCTGTCTTATCGTAGCGAATTTCAATGTCAGAAGGAAGATATTTCTTGATTATACTCCGAACTTCGTCTTCAAATCCAGAAACACCAGAGGCTTCAGTCAGTTCACGGAACATCAACTGTCTTTGTTCAGTAAGCATGATTCACACCCTTCTTTCTGTATTCATTGTGAATACCATCTAGCTCGCTCTGATCTGCATCCTTAGTTTATCGGCTACCATGGCAATAAACTCGGAATTGGTCGGCTTCCCTCTTTCAGTGTTGACGGTGTATCCGAACAGCGCGGTGATCAATTCCATATTCCCGCGGGTCCATGCTACTTCAATGGCATGCCGAATAGCTCTTTCCACGCGACTCGATGTGGAATTGAATTTTGATGCAACTGTTGGATATAGTTCTTTCGTAACAGCACTCAGCATGTCCATATCTTCCACCACCAGGATAATGGCTTCCCGAAGATACTGGTATCCCTTAATATGCGCTGGGATTCCTATTTCATGGATAATATTCGTTACCTGAATATCCAGATTTTTTGCATTGGATTGATGAATGTTCATTGATGAATATGAGCCTTTTTGTGTGGGTGTTCCGGCAAGTTGACGGATTCGATCTACCAGTGTGTCCAGATCAAAGGGTTTTAAGATATAATAGTCCGCTCCCAGTTCCACCACCTTTTGAGTGATGGATTCTTGCCCGAAAGCAGTAAGCATGATTACTTTCGGCCTGCGATTTAACCTCATTGAAGCCATTCTTTCTAAGACACCGATACCATCAAGATGCGGCATAATGATGTCCAAGATGATGACATCCGGGTTTTTTGCAGGAATCATATCAACTACTTCTGCACCGTTAAACGCGGTACCGACAAGAGCCATGTCGGGCTGTTTTTTGATGTGATCCTGCAGTAGTTGGCATAGTTCCCGGTTGTCGTCTGCGATTATTACTTTGATTAAACTGTTTTCCATAGTACGATTCACCTCTCGTATCATTATTTTTATGCAAATGAGTGAGTTCTTCAGATGATGTCCGAATCCTTCAAAATATGCAAAAAAAGCATATAAACTCGATTTATGCAGCCTGAATCACTGGATAACCTCTAAATTGGCTTCCATGATCTTCTTTCGATCCTCGTCACGGACAGGATGATCCCTTTCCGGAATTTCCGGATGTTCAACCACTCCGCATAATTCTGTTGAAAAATATCGTAACCCGTTATCATTAATCATGGTAACCACAAGTTTTAATTCAGGGTGCTTCTGAATGAGTTTCTTCGCCGCAGCCACGTTGCAACCGGATGAAATTCCACAAAAGATGCCTTCTTTTTTAGCTAATTCCTGGGCCATAGCTATAGATTCGTCTGAAGTCGTTGTGATAACTCCATCTAGTAAAGAGACATCCAATACCTGTGGGATAAAACCATCCCCAATCCCTTCAATACGGTGCGAACCCCAATCTCCTCCAGAAAGTATCGGGCATTCTGCCGGTTCAACAGCATATATTTTAATATCTGGGTTTTTTTCCTTCAGATATCTGGCTACCCCCGTAACTGTTCCTCCTGTGCCTTGTGATGCGACAAAAGCATCCACTTTCCCCTCGGTTTGATCCCAAATTTCAGGCCCGGTGGTTTCGTAATGAGCTACAGCATTGTCGTGATTATCAAACTGAGCCACTTCCCACATCATACCGGGATGAGCAGCTTTGATTTCCCGCACTTTGTTGATGACAATGTCAACATCGCTTTCTGCTCCCTTGGTCAGAACCAACTCTGCCCCGTATGCCCGTATTGTCTTCTTTCTCTCATCGCTCATACCATCCGGCATAACGATAGTGACGGGATACCCCTTGACAGCTCCCACCATAGCAGTTGCAATTCCGGTATTGCCAGTGGTTCCTTCAATAATAGTCATTCCTTCTTTTAACTCTCCTCGTTCTTCAGCTAACTCGACCATACGATATAAAATTCTGTCCTTCAAGCTTCCGGTAGGATTGAAGTATTCAAGCTTACCGGCAATTACGGTTGTTTCAGAATTTACTTTTTTAAGCTTTAGCAGTGGTGTATGGCCTGCTGTTTCAAAAATGGATTCATGCATCTTTTGATTCTTCTCCCAGTGGATCATCCATCTTCCCCCTTTTCCTTATTACATGAAGATTGACTAACTGTTTTCAATCATCTCACGAGCATGATTCATGGCTGTCTCGGTCTGCTGATCTCCAGACAGCATTCTGGCGATCTCTAAAATTCGTTCATCCGATGCCAACCGACAAACGGTTGTCTCGGTTCGATTCTGCCGACTCTCTTTCTGAATATAAAAATGCACCTGCGCCGATGCAGCGATCTGGGGTAGGTGAGTTACGCAGAGGACCTGACAGTTATTAGCAATCTCTCTGAGTCTGCGTGCCACGGACTGGGCAGCTCGTCCGCCAATTCCTGCATCAATTTCATCAAAAATGAGAGTCGGAATCATTTCAGTAGATGCCAGTACCGATTTCACCGCCAACATGATTCTTGATACCTCTCCACCCGATGCAATTTTAATCAGAGGCTTTAATGGTTCACCGGGATTTGTTGAGATTAAGAATTCAACATAATCCACCCCATTGGCATGAAACTTAACCGATTCACCATTCATGGATAACCCCTCAGGATCATGAACTCGTCGACTGGTAACCATGAATTCAACTCGTTTCATCCCTAGCTCAGACAGCTCAGCCATAATAACATGACTTAATTTGTCAGCTCCTTTTGTCCGAATCGATGACATTTCAGAAGCCGAGGCACTGAGCTGTTTCATCAGTTTGCTTTCACTTCTTTTCAGTTCGAGGAGAATGCTTTCGCTGTGTATCAATTGTTGGAGCTGATTTTCAATCGTTACTGCATAATCAAGTATTTCAGAGATGCTGCTCCCGTATTTTCTCTTTAATTGGTAGATCAGGTCCAATCTGTTTTGAATTTCTACTGCACTGTCCTCATCGAAGTCAATAGTATCACTGTATGAACGTAAATCTCGCATCAGATCATCGATTAAGAACAAGATAGTTTCTGTTCTTTCCCGTAAAGGAACACAATCTGGATCGATGGCACCTGCCTGAGACAAGGCATCTAACGCTTTGCCTGCCAAGTCGTATGCCGACAATGTCCCCTCCTGTTCATATAGCGACATCTTAGCGGTTTCAATGGAAGATAAGAGTTTTTCACGGCTTGCTATGATATGATTCTGCCGCAAAAGGGTTTCGTCTTCACCGTTGTTAAGTTGGGCCGACTGAATCTCCTGCAGCTGATACTGCAGTAGTTCTATGGTTCGATTTCGCTCTTTGACGTCGCCGCCAAGGGTTTTTTGCTGCTTTCGATTCTCCGCCAATTCATGAAACAAACCACGATATTCTTGAATTCTGCTCTTAAGTTCTTCCCCGATATAATTGTCAAGAATGTGGATATGCTTTTCACTGTGCATGACCGACTGGTGTTCATTCTGTCCGTGAATATCGATAATGAACGATCCCAGATCCCTGAGTATGCTCAGATTGGATAATCTTCCGTTGATTCTAATCGTCCCTTTGCCATTCCGCTGGATCTCCCTCTGGATGATCAATGTCTGGTCTTCGTCCAAAACAATACCGTACTCTTCGAATAGTGCTTCCAAATCGTGATGAACTTCCTCAAGATGAAAGACTGCTTCGATCACAGCCGAATCTGCACCCGTACGAATGAAATCCTGACTGGCTCTCTCCCCTACGATTAGGCCCACAGCATCAATAATGATTGATTTGCCTGCTCCCGTCTCCCCCGTCAGAACGTTGAACCCTGATTCCAGTTGCAAATCCAGCTGCTCAATCAAAGCGAAATTTTTGATGCTGATATAGGACAGCAATCACAGCACTCCTCTCAGCGTTTGATGGCATCGATCTTATCCATAATCTCTCTGACCTGGCTGCGGTCTCTAACCACAATCATAATCGTATCGTCACCGGCGACAGTACCCACAAGTTCCTGCCATGGCATATTGTCAATAATGTCTGCCACTGCATGTGCATTGCCGGTTAGGGTTTTCACAACAACAATATTCTCACTGTAATCAATGCTGACCAGGCTGTCTCGAAACAACCTTTTTGCTCGTTCCATTGAACTAACCCAGGCGTCTTCCGGCGGTAGGGAATAATGATACCTTCCATCTTCAGTGGGAATTTTAATCAAACTCAATTCTTTGATGTCTCTTGAAACTGTTGCCTGAGTCACATCAACACCCAGAGTCCGCAATTGCTCGGCCAGTTCCTCTTGTGTTTCGATTTTCTTGCTGCGGATGATATCGATGATCATCATCTGTCTTCTTGCTTTCATTCCTGCACCTCCGCCAAAAAATATTTTTTCATTTTTCGAAGACGAAAAGTCTAGGAGATTGGTCTGTAACTTTCAAAAAATCTGCGACAAGTATCCCGTACTCTTCTTTATTCAAATCAGCAGTAAACTCAACCAAGGCACAGTTTTCTTTCGAACCCGCCGGATGTCCCGTATACACCACTACAGTCACCACCCCACCGGGACGAATCAATTTCAATGCCTTATCCAAGGCTAAGATCGTTGATTCGGCATGGGTGGTTATGGAATGATCGCTGCCGGGTAAGTAGCCTAGATTGAACATTACTGCAGCTATATCGAGATCATGAGGAACAAATTGATCGATGTATTCATGAGATGATAGTATACAGTGTATTCTTGCCTCAACTGCATGCTCTTCTAAAAGACGCTCGGTATCTTTCAGTGCATTTTCTTGAATGTCAAATGAATACACAGTCCCAGTTCTACCAACCAGCTGCGCCAGAAAAAGCGTATCCCGTCCTTTTCCTGCAGTGCAGTCGATAGCGGTATCTCCTTCACCCACGACCTGCTTTACATACCAATGAGCCAGCGGCAGTGGTGACATTAAGCGACTGAACAAGGATTACCCTCCTTTTAACTTCTGATGAAGAACATCATAAAAATTGCGTCCGCTTAGCCGGATTAGCCTTGTGATATAGTCTGACTTTTTGACGGTTATCTCATCGCCGGGTTGCAGTGTATACCCATACTGGCCGTCAATGGTCAGCATGGTCTCACTGTGATCCCCTTCGACAACGATCCGGATAACTCCATTTTCAGGCAGTACCAGCGATCTGGCATACAGCGTATGAGGACAAATTGGTGTCAGGACAATCACGTCAACATTGGGGTTAACAATTGGGCCGCCGGCTGATAGAGAATACGCTGTAGAACCGGTTGGAGTTGCAAGAATGATACCATCTGCCAAATAAGTATCTACATACGTATCATCCACGTATACACTTATGGTGATCATTCTGGCCAGAACTCCTTTGGTCAGTACTGTATCGTTTAACGAGTTAAATTCTTCTATGATTCGCCCATCACGAACAAGTTTGGTAGCAAGCATCATTCTTTCGTCGATCTTGTATTTTCCGCTGATCAACAGTTCGAGACCGTCAAAAAGATCCGGGATCTCAATTTCAGTCAAAAACCCCAATTTACCCAAATTGATGCCGAGGATAGGAATGGGTGATGGAGCAAACATGCGAGCTGTACTTAACAAAGTACCGTCTCCACCAAGCACAACAAGACAGTCAATCAATGATGTCAGCTCTTTTTCGAATCTGCCCAGTTCACTGTGCCGGGTAAGGATAGCGTGTTCATGGATCATTAATGCACCGATGTTTCTGTCTTTCAGCCAAATGATCATATCATCGGTGATCTTTCGTGCGATGTCTTTTTTAAAATTTGGAACTATGCCGATGTTTTTCATGTGACCCTCCTGCTGCATGCATCATCACCGCTGCAATATGTATAATTATTCTTTGCAGAATCATGAAACCCTTTTTCATCATTATCCTTAAGAAAAAAGCTCTGGAACCTACCTACTTCAATGTTCCATGAGCTTTCATAACGACTTCCTGTATCTTTGATCCAGATTCATCAAGCGAAATCCATGGGGGTGTATCTGCCCGGACCAGATGCGCCAGATACTCGATATTCCCTTGCGGGCCTGTGATGGGTGAGAATGTTATATTCTTCATAACCAGTCCAATGGAAGTAAAAAAAATAGCCAGATCTTCCAAACACGCTCTATGAATCTCTGGGTCCTTTACAACTCCCTTTTTCCCAACGAGTTTCTTGCCGACCTCAAATTGCGGTTTGATTAGAGCTATGGCTTCTGCTGCTGAATCTAGAACCGAAAAGACCGGCTCAAGCACTTTTTTCAGGGAAATGAACGAAACATCAATCACTGCCAGGTCCAACTTATCTTCAAAATCGGCCGGCTGAATATATCGAACATTGACTCGTTCCATTACAACTACCCTCGAATCGTTTCGAAGGCCCCAGTCCAGCTGGCCGTACCCTACATCAACCGCATATACTTTCTTTGCTCCGTGCTTCAATAGACAATCTGTAAAACCCCCCGTAGATGCACCCACATCCAAGCAAACTTTTTTCTCCATTGAAAGATGAAAAGTATGGAGAGCTTTCTCCAGTTTCAAACCACCTCGGCTGACATAGGGAATGGCTTCTCCTTTTGTTTCAATAGCAATATCCTCGTTCATTTTTTCGCCCGGCTTTTCAGCTCTTCTTCCTTCCACAAAAACGAGGCCCGCCATCACAGCTGCCTGGGCCTTTTCTTTACTTGAGTAAATACCTTTTTGTACAAGGATGGTATCGAGCCTTTCCTTCTTTGTCAATTCGATCCCCGCTTTATCGTATCAGATGAATGGAAGTTTTTCGCTTCTCATTTGTCTTTTCCTGAACCATTTTTCTCATTGTGTCTTCTAAATTACCCACAGAAAACCCATACTCATCCAACAGCTGTTCTCTTGTGCCGTGCGATATGAATCTATCCGGAATAGAGATAGAATGAAGGACAATGTTGTTAAGACCGTTCTTTACGATCAGATGACTGACGCACTCGGTTAATCCACCCGCTTCCACATTCTCTTCAACAATCAGTACCCGTCTTGTTTCACTTATTTTCTTCAGCAGCATATCCTCATCAAGAGGTTTCAAATACCGAAGATTAACTACGGAAACACTAACATCTTCCATCTCAATATGTTTTGCAGCCTCCATTGCCCAGTGTGAAGAAGGTCCTGCTGCGATTACGACCAGATCAGAACCATCATTCAGTAATTCTGCTTTACCTTCCGGGATCTCGTACAGCTGCTGATCCAGGGGAACACCAAATCCTTTTCCCCTGGGGTAACGAATCGCGCAAGGTCCGGATATTTGCGTTGCGGTATAAAGCATATGCTGCAGTTCATTTTCATCTTTGGGTACCATAATTTTCATGTTAGGCATGGGACGTAAAAATGACAGATCAAACAACCCTTGGTGAGTCTCACCGTCTTCCCCAACGATTCCCGCACGATCCACAGCAAAAATAACCGGTAAATTCTGGAGACAAACGTCCATGAGTATCTGATCATACGCTCGTTGTAAAAATGTAGAGTACACGGCAACAACCGGATGAAATCCTTCAGAAGCCAGACCCGCTGCAAATGTAACAGCATGAGATTCTGCAATACCAACATCAAAATAGCGCTGAGGTATCTGATCTCTCAGTTTGTCCAGCCCAGTTCCGTCCGGCATAGCCGCTGTGATCCCGACGATATTCAAATTGTCCTCAGCAATTCGATACAGTGTATCTCCAAATACCTTTGTGTAAGTGAGGGGTAATGATTTTGATTTTTGCAGTCCGGTTTGAACATCAAATGGCCCGGTCCCATGAAACACATCCGGATTTTCTTCTGCTGGACGGTATCCTTTACCTTTTTTGGTAATGGCATGAATGAGAACAGGACCATCGATTTTTTTTGCTCTGTTCAGTACAGTCTGCAACTCAGATTCATTATGCCCGTCAATCGGACCCAAGTAAGTAAATCCCATTTCTTCAAATATCATCCCTGGAACAACCAAGTGTTTGAGACTATCTTTCACTCTATCTGCAACACGGATAACATGCTCTCCCACTGAAGGAATTTTTCTCATCAGAAATTCAAAATCACTTTTCATTTTGAAATAGGTCGGCGCTGTACGCAATCGGCTTAAATAAGATGACATCGCACCAACATTCTCTGATATGGACATATTGTTATCATTCAATAGTACAATCACTCTTTTTTTGGTATGACCAACATTGTTTAATGCTTCGTAAGCCAAACCACCTGACATGGAGCCGTCTCCAATCACTGCAACCACGTGATGACTTTCTCTGCGAAGGTCTCTAGCTGCAGCAAATCCCAACGCGGCAGAAATTGATGTGCTGCTGTGCCCCGTCTCAAAAAAATCATGACAACTTTCACATCGCTTGGGAAAGCCACTGATTCCGTCTTTACAGCGAATTGATTTCAGCTGATGATATCTGCCTGTCAAAATTTTATGAACATAGCACTGGTGCCCAACATCCCAGATGATTTTATCCTCTGGGCTATTAAAAGTTCGATGAAGTGCAATGGTTAATTCGACAACACCCAGATTGCTTGCCAGATGACCTCCTGTTTTCGATACAGTATCTATAATGTATTTTCGAATTTCCTCAGCAAGTCCCTTGATTTCATGATCTTTCAATGTACGAATGTCCTGCGGTGAATGAATTTTTTCAAGCCAAGATTCCAACACGATCACCTACTTGAAAATTTTATCTGCAACAAAACTCCATGGGATTGGTTAAAAGAGACTCTGTGCAGCCAGTCCGATTACAATGCCCAATACTGCTCCGGCCAGTACTTCTATGGGTGTGTGACCCAATAACTCCCTCAATCTCTTCTCAGCAATCTTATGTGTTTTAAACATATCTTCCACAATGATGTTTAATACTTCCGCTTGTTTTCCAGCTGCCTGCCTGACTCCAGAGGCATCGTACATCACCACTATAGCAAAGGCCAGGGATAATGCAAATATCGATGAATTCCAGCCGGCATCAAAACCAACAGCAACTGTAAGCGCCATGACAAAGGCAGAATGAGAACTGGGCATACCACCAGTACTAACAAAATAATTGAAGTCAATCCGCCTTTTTTCAACGAGTACGGAAAGTACCTTTAATGACTGGGCAATAAACCAGCCAAACGCTGCTGTCAGAAAAGTTCTGTTACTTAGTATACCGGCCAAAAATTCTTTCACATACGACACCTCCGCGCTACTCCTTATTGTCAGCCGAGTCTTCTAGATCGATGTCGGGTAGAGAATCTGCATTCTCGGTTAATATTTCAATCTTTCTTTCCGCTTCTTCAAGCAATTGGGAACACCGGCGAACGATCTGGATACTTTCTTCAAAAATTCGAAGAGATTCTTCCAGACTCATCTCACCTGACTCCAGCTTCTCAACCAGATCTTCCAAACGCTGAAAGGACTCTTCATAATTCATACTTTTCAATTCACTCATATTCTGTATCCTCCTGCATGATTTTGGTGACGCAGCTAATAAAACTTCCATCCTTTAAACTTGTTTTGATTACCTGTTCCGGCCTTACCGAATCGATTCTTTGAATCGGTTCGCCTGTCATAAAGTCTTCACATATGGCAAATCCCCGCCCTAGAGTATGCAGTGGACTGAGCATGTTCAGCTTCGTGGTTATGCTAATGAATTTCTCTTTTTCTATGGTCATCTTATTGTTAATGGATTTATACAATGATTTATTGATTCGATCTACATCCAGTATATGCTGCTGAACAATAGACAGAGGCCTGGACAATACGGGTCTTTTCAGCACTTGTTCGAAGCGAGATTTTTCCACTCTGAGTTTTCTTTTCAACAAATACTCCATTCGAGTTTTTGCGGTACTCAGATTCCGTAACAGTTCTCTTTTATCAGGAACTACGATCTCGGCGGCTGCAGAAGGAGTCGGAGCCCTCACATCCGCAACAAAATCTGCAATTGTGAAATCAGTTTCATGACCAATGGCAGACACAACTGGAATGGATGATGCAAATATACTCCGAGCAACAATCTCTTGATTGAACGCATTAAGTTCTTCAAAAGATCCTCCACCGCGTCCCACGATGATAACATCCACATCCTCAAAGCTGTTAAGACGCTGTATAGCCTCTGCGATTTCTCCAGGTGCATCCTCACCCTGCACTCGAACAGGAATAACGGTGAGTGTCATGTTTTCGTACCGTCTCCGGGTAACACTGATGATGTCTCTGATAGCAGCCCCTGTGGGTGAGGTGACAATCCCGATTCGTTTGGGCAAATATGGAAGTGATTTCTTGAACTTAACATTAAATAAACCTTCCGCGTCTAGTTTTCTTTTTAATTCTTCAAAAGCCTGATGCAGATCCCCAACACCGGAGGCCCTCATCTCCTCAACATAAAACTGATATGACCCATCCCGTTCATACACACTGATACTTCCTCGTGCTAGAATCATATCTCCATTTTTGGGCAGGAAATCCACACGCCCGGCTTTGCTTTTGAACATAACGCATCGCAATTGAGCAAACTCGTCCTTCATAGAGAAATATGCATGCCCGGATGAATGCAGTTTATAATTGGATATTTCACCTCGTACCCATATATCCTGCAAAAGAGGATCGTGCTCCATTACATCTTTTATATGGCGAGTTAGCATATGAATCTCCCAAGCTGGGAATTCTTTCATGATTGACCCTCCAAGCGATTGTATGTAAAAGCTGCCGTTATTTATTCCTGGCAGCCTTTTTTAGGTATCAGATTATCTCGAACAATTTTCCCCAAGATCCCGTTAATAAATTTTCCAGAATCTTCAGTGCTGAATTTGTTTGCTAAATCCACTGCTTCGTTAATGGACACGCTAACGGGAATATCGTCAACGAAAAGCATCTCGAATATGGCGATTCTCATCAAAGCCCTGTCAATCACGGCCATTCTGGAAAGTGTCCATCCAATTGCATATTTCGAAATTATCTCATCAATTTCAGGCATATTCTTGACCGTTCCCAAGACAAGTTTCTGCATAAATTCCCGATTATTATCAAATCCTTGCTCCAGAATCTCCAGGTCATTAATCGCCTGGTTCCAATCTTTACCTGATGTTTCCATGATATAGAGAATCTTTAACGCATATTCTCTCGCTTTTCTTCTGCTCATCCAATCAATCGCTCCTTATGATGCAGAATGCTAATTATCATCTGACGGCAAAATTCTGTCGAGAGCATCCATCAGTTCTTCATTGGATGAGTCCAATCGACTACCTGCAATGTACCCAATTATGGTCAATCCTAGTAAAACCAATGTTTTGAGTAAACCAAAATTAATCAAAAACAAACCAAGAAAAAATCCAATAAGAGCTCCATATAGTTTTCCTTTATGACGAATTGGCAGCTCCTGAGAAATTCTCTCCCACATAGATTCTCCCCATTTCATAGTTATTCTAACCGCGTCTTGCTGTCAACAGCGATATTGTCTACTACTACTGTTACCTGGTTTACTTCGATACCTATCACATCAAAAATGTATTCTTTCACAGTTTGTTGTATCTCATTGGATAAATCCGGCACACTGATCTCTGGGCTTGTAATAACTCGGATCTGTACCTGAAGCTTCTTGGCATCCAGAAGCCTCACGATGGCTTTGACATCCCTGACTCCTTTGACCTGCCGGACTGTTTTTTTCACAAGGTTTTCAATGGCGATTAAGGAAACTTTCACTTTCCCTTGCGGTGTTTCCTTCACGATAGCCTGAGTATCAGAAAAACGAAAAAATGACTGCATGATTGTCCTTATACCAACGGCAGCAAAGATTACGGATAAGATGGTGACAGTAACTCGCCCGAGAGGATTCCCGAGATAATTTATAAAAGAAGTAAGAGGGCTTTCCCAGCCAAGAGAGATCAGAGCAATTATAAATGATGAATTGTAAAATTAAGTGCAACACTACAAGATAAGCTGAAAATAATTCAGCCCATGACAACATGCTTCGTGTAAAATGTAGATAACCACACCGACACATACACGGAGGTGCCATCATGAGCTATCAACATCTTACCACATTTGAGCGTGCTCGCATAGAAACCCTAATGATAGAGGGTTTCACCATGAGGTCTAGCGATCAAATTGGGTCGCAATGTCTCGACTATATCACGAGAACTCAAGCATAATTCTACCCAAAAAGTTTAATTTCAGAGTTTGCTCAGGATCTGTATGGAAACCGACGCAAAAGATGTGGAGCGAAAGTCCAAATGGTCTATGAGCTTGGCTGCCACAATTAATGAGAAGCTAAACACACATGGTCTCCAGAACAGATTGCGAATCGACTCTTTAGGCAAGCCTTGTGTACCAAGACAATCTATCGATGGATCTACTTAGGATTCCTACAGAGCCACAATCTAAGCCTTTTACGCCATAAGGGTAAACGGCGCCAGCCCGGGAAACACGAGGCCGGTTCAATGTCGGAGTCTCCATCCACCATCGCCCCAAAGAGATTCGCAAGCTCAGACTTTTGGACACTGGGAGCTAGACACTGTTGTATCGAGCAGGGGAAAAAGTAAGGTGCCTGGCTACCTTTGTTGAACGAAAGACAAGATGGTACACTGCCATCAAAATGACGGATCGCTCCGCAAAGTCAATGGAGGCGGCTATTGGTCAACTACGCCAATCTCTGCCAGCGGGATCCATGCAGACGGCTACAGTAGATAGAGGCAAAGAATTTGCATGTTTCCCAATCGTTGAGAAAAACTTAAAATTAAGGATGTACTTCGCAGATCCGTACTCTTCGTGGCAGCGAGGGAGCAATGAGAATGCCAATGGCCTTTTAAGGGAGTTCTTTCCCAAGAAAACAGACTTAAGCAAAGTCTCTACCGAACAGGTAGCTTTAGCACTCTCGCTCATAAACAACAGACCTAAAAAGTGTCTTAATTGGAAAACTGCACATGAAGCATTTCAGGAGGAAATGTTGCACTTATATTGACAATTTATCAAATAAAAAAATTGACATAAAACCTGTATAGACAATCAACAAAATTCGTTCAGACACTTTCATATTTTCATGCCCTCCATCCCAATTGATTGATTTCGGTTCAGGGTCTATTTTTAGTCATGTCCTCCTCTTTTATTTCATCGTGAAAACTTACGCCCTGTATGTGAACATTCACTTCCACGACTCTGAGTCCAGTCATGCTCTCGACGCCGATTTTTACTTTCTCCTGTACTTCCTGAGCAATATCTGGAATGCGAACACCATATCCCACTACAAGATGGATATCAATACTGGTTTCTTTCTCTCCCGCTTGGACTTTGATTCCCTTAGACAATGACTTCTTTCCGAGTAACTGAGCAATCCCACCAGCTATTCCGCCGCTGAGGCCTACTACTCCCTCAACCTCCATTGCAGCGATTCCTGCTATTACTCCAATGACTTCATCGGAGATTTTTACATTACCATCGGTACTCGTAAGATCAGGGACTTCCATAATATCATCACTCATGGAAATTATCACCTCCGGATGCATTTCATTACGAATGCATCTCAATTATCTTGATTTTCTTTTCTCTTGCTCTGGCATTTCCTGCAAATGCCAAAGAACTGCACTGCATGATCGTGGATTTCAAATTCATACTCTTTGACAATGCTATCTTCAAGCTGCATTAGCAAATCTTCTTTCACTTCTATTATTTCATTGCATGACAGGCAGACGAGATGATGATGTTGGTGCCGTTCCTCTTGACTCATCTCAAATCTGCTTTTTCCATCTCCAAAATTAATTTTTTGAATGATATTCAGACTAGCCAGCAAATCCAACGTTCGATAAACTGTTGCTACACCGATGTCCGGATACTTTCTTTTTACCAGAGAATGAATCTCATCGGCACTGAGGTGCCCACCGCTGTGTTCAGTTAATACCTGCAGCACCATCTTCCTCTGGGGAGTAAATTTGTATTCATTAGCATATAGCTCTTGCCTTATTCGATCCACAGTTTCTTTTTTCATCACACACCTCCAGCAGCGCCAACCTATCAACACTTTCATTATATAGAAACACTGTATTCGAGTCAATTCAAACCCTTAGACAATACCTGCTTTTTGTGCATCTGCATGTCTGCAATAAATCGATTTCTATGAGCAGAAGCCATTTGTCTGGAAACGCAAGAATACTCAGCAAAAGAGATTAACGTGCATAAAAATGCACCCCATCGATTGGCTACAGTCCTACCCATGAGGTGCATCCTATGACTACTATTGATTCAATCAGTCTTCCAAGGAAAATTTTTCGTCGATGCCTGGCATTTCCATTTCATCATCCGGCTCTTCTTCGTTGTACGAATAAATAACA
>JAXGQE010000014.1:0-27560 GCA_040766585.1 Candidatus Sumerlaeota bacterium | reverse complement strand
AAATGAAGGTATTTCAATGCTTGAAAATGCTGGGCACCTTGGATTGCCCATCCCGGCGAAACTAAAAGATATTTTAGTACAGCTTCACAGCAGATCGGAGGATAAATAGATGAACCTGCATAAACTCATTCTGACCAACAATGCCTGCTACAAAGCGGGCATAACTATCACACCGAAAGGTATCATGGTGCATTCAACAGGGGCAAATAATCCGTGGCTGAAACGCTATGTCGGCCCTGACGACGGATTGCTTGGGAAGAACCAGTACAATAACCACTGGAACCAAGATAAGCCCGGAGGACGGCAGGTCTGTGTTCATGCCTTCATCGGAAAGCTGGCGAACGGAACAGTCGCCACATATCAGACCTTGCCGTGGAATCATCGAGGCTGGCATGGCGGCTCCGGTTCAAAAGGCTCAGTCAACGATACTCATATCAGTTTTGAAATTTGTGAAGATGGCTTGACTGATGCCGCCTACTTCAATGCTGTGTATAAAGAAGCAACTGAATTATGCGCCTATCTTTGCAAAGAGTACAAGCTCGACCCAATGGCAGATGGCGTGATCATTGGGCATTACGAAGGGCATAAGCGCGGTATCGCCAGTAACCATGCCGACCCCGGGCACTGGTTTCCTAAACACGGGAAGTCAATGGATACTTTCCGTGCCGAAGTTAAAAAATTGCTATCAGCAAACGAAGCGCCTACCTCCACCGATCCAAAGAAACTGTACCGAGTTCAAGTCGGTGCATACTCTGTCAAAGCAAATGCTGACGCCATGCTCAAGAAAGTTAAGGCGGCAGGATTTAAGGATGCTTTCATTAAATATTCGTGATAACTATTATCATGCCCGCGGAGCGTAAAAACTCTGCGGGCTTTTTTTATTTATAGGTGTATAAAACGCTCCACTTTTCTCCGTATAGCGAGGAGGTGGTTTCTCGTGTTCAATGAACAGAAACTTGAGTTAATGCGTTGCCCTATTGGCGAAGGGCTGAAAATCGATGGTGAAGTGAACTCTACTCCGCATGAGCAAATGCAGCGCGAAGTTGATTATGTGAGAGCACAGCAAATACTCACTTCTATGCTTGAGAAAGGTTTAATTACCTTGTCGGAATTCAACAAGATAACCGAATTAAATCGCAAAACTTTCTCGCCGCTATTAGCCGAGATTATGCCTTGAAATCGTTGATATAACTTCGTTTCAGAGGTAATATGTCACACTGACTAAGGAGGTGAGAATTTGAAAAAGGTAACGAAAATTGCTCAAAACACGGCCAATTTAACCGAACAGACTAAGTTGCGGGTTGCGGCCTACTGCCGTGTATCTACCGACAGCGATGAACAGCTTGAAAGTCTGGATGCTCAAATAAAGCATTATGAATCCTACGTCAATGCAAATCCTGAGTGGGAGTTCGCCGGGCTCTATTATGATGAGGGCATCTCCGGAACAAAAAAGGAAAAGCGGCCTGAATTGCTTCGAATGATTGCAGACTGTGAAGACAGAAAAATAGACCTCATTGTAACGAAGTCTATCAGCAGATTTGCTCGAAATACAACCGATTGTCTTGAACTGGTCAGAAAGCTACTTGACCTTGATGTTTTCATTTATTTTGAGAAAGAAAATATTAACACCGGGTCAATGGAAAGCGAACTCATGCTGTCAATCCTGAGTGGACTGGCTGAAAACGAATCGGTCTCCATCTCCGAGAACAACAAATGGTCGATTAAGCGCAGATTCCAAAATGGTACATATAAAATATCTTATCCGCCTTACGGCTACGACAATGTGGATGGAGAAATGGTTATCAATAAGTCTCAAGCTAAAATTGTCCGCTTCATCTTTGCCGAGATTTTGTCCGGCAAGGGTACCCACAAAATTGCTAATGAGTTGAACAGACGAAAGGTACCGACCAAAAAAGGCGGTCGTTTGGACATCAACGACTATGCGGGATGGTTAGTAATGAAAAGTACGAGTGATGTCATTTTTCAAAAGACCTATACTGATGAGTACTTCAGCCGCCATAACAACAATGGAGAAAAAGACCAATATCTAATTCGAAATCATCACGAGCCGATTATCAGTCATGAAGATTTTGAGGCCACACAGGATATTATTGATCAGCGTGGTAAGGAAAAGGGGCTGGAAAAAGCAAAACACAAAGTATCAGAACCGTTATCCCTTTTCAGGCAAAATCATCTGCGGCCAGTGCGGTGGCACATTTAAACGCAGAAGTCACTCAAGCGGAAGGCATCAATTGGCAAGATTGCTGCTCCACTCATATTGCAGATATCAAGAAATGCTCTATGAAATATGTGCCGGAGTCTGATTTTGAATATGCGTTTGTTACCATGATGAACAAGCTCGTATTCGGGCACGAATTTGTCCTCAAGCCGTTGCTCATCAGTCTGCGTGGGATGAATTCGGATGAAACTCTGGAGAACATGCAGGTGCTTGACAAGAAGCTTGAAGAAAGCACGTGGAACAGCGAAATGTACTGGTTGGGCTGATGACCAAGGTTATCTTGAGCCTGCCGTTTACAATAAGAGCAATAATGAATTGTTGCAAGAGGCAGAACGCCTGCGCCGCCAAAAGAATCCATAACCCGATTTTAAATAACGATTTTCCGAACTTAAGTGAGGTCAGCGCTCTGCTGCAATATGCTACCAAAGCATCAATGCTGGAGGGCTTTGACGGTGAATTGTTTGACCGGTTTGTGGATAGGGTTCTTGTTTATTCACGAACGGAAATTGGATTCGAGTTTAAATGCGGCATTACGCTAAAAGAAAGGCTGGTGAGATAAATGAGCCATATACCATTTGGCTACCGTATTGAAAACGGAAAAGCCGTAATTGATAAAGAGGCTGCAAGAACAGATTAAGACCTTATTTCATTCTTATTTGTCCGGCGATTCTTTGGCTACAGCTGCAAAGAAAGCGGGCATTAAAGCTTTCCATGCAGGAATCGGCAGGATGCTTCGCATCACACGATATCTCGGCGGTGATTATTATCCGGCGATTATTGACCTGGACACTTTTAAAGCTGCTGAAGCGGAGCGTATCAAGCGAGCTGAGAAACTCGGTCGTATCAGAAAACTACCGAACAAAGAAAAAGAAGTCATCTATCCTTCTGCCTTTCGCGTGAAAGAAGGAACAAGAAGAATTCGAGGACCCATTCGGGCAGGCGGAATATGCCTACAGTTTAATCGAAACGGAGGTGAACAAGAATGGCAGTCAGTAAAAATGTCTTCTTGATTCCGGCAAGGAAGCATGCTCACAAGAGTAAGGACGAAGAAAAACCTAAACTTCGGTATGGCTGCCTATTGCCGTGTTTCCACGGACAACCAGAGAACGAGCTACCAGCTATGAAACACAGATTGAGCATTACACAGCCTACATACAAGGGCATCGACTGGATGCTGGCGGGGATTTTTGCGGACGACGGTATTTCCGGTACCAATACTAAGAAGCGTGAAGAATTTAACCGCATGATTGACGAGTGTATGGCCGGTAATATCGATATGATCATCACAAAGTCCATTAGCCGCTTTGCCCGAAACACACTGGATTGTTTGAAATATATCCGTCAACTTAAGGACAAGAACATACCGGTCTATTTCGAGAAGAAAACATAAACACCATGGATTCCAAGGGCGAGGTCATGCTCACGATTATGGCATCCTTGCACAACAGGAAAGCCAGTCCTTAAGTCAGAATGTGAAGCTGGGTTTGCAGTATCGTTACCAACAAGGTGAAATACAAGTCAACTGCGCACGGTTTCTCGGTTATACCAAGGATGAGAATAAGCGCCTTGTGGTTGTACCCGAAGAAGCCGAAATCGTAAAGCGCATTTATCGAGAATACCTTGAGGGTGCAAGTATGCTGAAGATTGCCCAGGGGTTAGAGGCCGACGGTATTCTGAACGGTGCAGGCAATGAGCGCTGGCACACCAGCATTAACAATATTTTACCAATGAAAAGTACATCGGCGATGCTCTCTTACAGAAAATATACGGTTGATTTTCTCACAAAAAGCGGGTCAAGAACAACGGCATCGTTCCGCAGTATTATGTAGAAAACAGCCATGAAGCCATCATCCCGCGTGAAGTTTTCATGCAGGTGCAGGAAGAGCTTATCCGCCGCCGAATTGTCCACACCAGTCCGAACGGAAAGACCAGAACTTTCAGCAGCAACCACGTCTTTGCTCAGATAATCATCTGCGGCAAATGCGGTGAGGGTTTTTCGCAGGGTGCATTGGAACAACAGAGGTAAGAAGTCCATCGTCTGGCGCTGTGTCAGCCGGTTAGAAAACACCGGCCTATTCTGCGATGCCCGCACGGTACTGGAGAGCACCATCGAGCAAGTGCTAGTCACCGCCATTAATCAGACGCTTTGCGACAAAGACTCTTTCCTCACAACTCTACGGGATAACATCGCCACCGTTATAAATCGAGAAAGCGACAAGGCCTTGGCGGATATCGATAAGCGGCTGGAGGAACTGCAAACGGAACTACTGAAGCTTGCCACCTCTAATGCCGATTATGATAAAGTCGGTGATGAGATACACCGACTGCGTGACCAGAAGCAAAAGATTCAGCTTGAAAGTGCTAACCGTGATGAACTCAAAAAGCGCATGGCTGATATGAGCGCATTCCTAAAAAGCAACCCACCGCCCTCACCGAATATGACGAGCAGCTTATCCGACGGCTGATCAGCAAGTCAACATCTATGAGGATAAATTTATTGTAGGATTCAAGTCGGCGTGACGGTGGATGTAAATAAATAAGCTAAAAATAAACAAGGCACCTAAATTGTATAATTCTTGTAGGTACTTGCCGTTTTTTCACTTACGGCCTCATTGTAACTGTCATAACGCCTTGTCAGAAGGCGGCAAAATAGCGTCTGCCATCAACGCAACACCCGACCAGAAAAACCATGTATTCACACCTACGACCTCAACAACCGGACCTGCAACAAGCAGACCTATCGGCATAGCAAGAGTCATGGCAGTCATCAAGAAGGGAAAACACCTTGCCCATCATTTCAGGTGCAATGCTTTCTTGAACATAGGCCATAACTGGAGCATTCATAAATGTACCGGAGGCACCCAAGAAGAAACAGCATACAACAAAAATCCAGAAACCACTTATTGGAAGCGCCCCACTAATTAGTGTAGTCAGTCCCATTAAGCCAATAGCTAAGGATGCCATGAAAAATCTCCTTTTCATGCCGCCCCACACCGATAACCAAAGATGAAAGAAGCAATCCGCCTGCAAATACAAATTCCACAATGCCATTGTGCCATGCTTCACTTCCATAAAGTGGCCGTACCAGCAGAGGAAACAAAGAACCTAAGGGCATGTAAAGTATGGTCATCAGCAGCATGGGGAAAAACACAGCCATTAAAGGCTTATTTGCTTTCATTGAGATAAAACCCTGCTTCATGTCAGACAATAGATTCATCTTTTCACTGGCTTGCGGAATATCCCGGGGTATGTTAACAAAAGGCAAACTATCGCAAAAGCAGCCCCCAGTATATCCACAACCATAATGGCATAAATAGGCATAAATACCATGAGTGCAGCACTAGCCACAGGCCCATCATGTTAGATACAGATTGAATCATGTTACCCCAACCGCCTGCTTTGGTCAGCATGTCGGTAGGCACAAACATTGGTATAGCCGCTTGCATAGCCGGGCCATGAAAGGTATTGCCCAATCCGCGTATAAATAAAACAATGTAGATAAACCAAATAGGCGGTGTCTGTAAAAGTAAAAAAGCTGCGCCAAAAATGATGCTGGATACGGCTACTAAGCCGTCAGCTGCAATCATTACCGAGCGACAGGTGTATCTATCGATCCATACACCGGCAAATGGTCGATTAACATATTGGGGAGAAAAGCAACAACGGATGCAATCGTCAGTGTGATTGCGGATTCAGTCTGGATGGTAAGCCACAAGATAATGGCAAACTGCACTGCGGCAGAACTAATATTGAAAAAGCTTGTCCTGCATATATTGCAGCAAATTGTTTTTTCCAGTTTATTATTTTTGTTCATTTTAAAGAAATCTCCCTTTTATAAAATCAGTTTATGCAACATTACAAGCTGCACATTTACAAAAACATAATTTTATAAGGAAGATTTGGAATCTTATTTCCTTATAGACTATGTTTTTAAACACAACAAATAAACTCCTAAGAGTTCGTGCTTAAAAACATATATTACATGAATACTATCCACATAGGTCATTGCCTCACTTCCTGTTTAATTTATTGCATAAAAAGCGTACTGGTAAGGTTTGCTACTTCCTGCTCAACTTCTCACCCATTTTTTGCCGATGTAAAAAACATACCCATAATGCTGCTTGTGCTTTTCATATAAATCAACCTCATACTACATACTGTGGACATAGTCCTCTACGGTTTTAATTTTCCGGATATTTTATCAAAAGCTCTTTTTCTGTTGCCTGGCCGTGGGATAAAATAATTTTGAATCCAACATTCCTCTGGTAATGTAAATGCTGCAACAAAACTATACCCCGATTTTTGCATTGATTCGATATTGCTTTCTATCGAATACAAACCACTACCTGCATCAATCCAGAACTTCTCTATTTCGGCAGGCTTTTCTGTGGTAAGCCACGAGGGACTGGTTACGGCTATATATCCATCTGTTTGAGAAAGCCATTCCAGTAGCTAAGGAGTGTTTTTCAGAAGGCCCTAAGCTGTCTATCATTCCCTCAGACCAGATAAGAGTCGAACCCATCTTTTTCAAAAGGGAGTTTTAAGGGCGTCAACCAATACCTTGTACACTCTGTCGGAAAAATTATGTTTCTTGGAAGCATCGTTAAAAATGTTTATAAAATCAGCTACCATATCTACGCCTGTAATATGACCACCAGTATTCTTTGCAAGTATCATCGTTTGACCGCCTGTACCGCAGCCGATATCTGCTATCTTTGAATTGCTGTCAAGGTTGCTATGAAACTTAGGGCTTTTAGCGTCATTTCAGCACTTCCTGGGCCTTGCCTTTCTAAGTCGAGATGGCTTTCGATTAATAATTCGAATTCTGTTATTGTTTTATTTTTCATCGTATATCTCCTTTAGCTCTTTTTCCAGCAAATTCACCGCAATTTCAAAAGCGACGATTCGTCTTTTGCAAGTGTAACCTTGCGATTTATATCTATCAGGATTTTCTTTGACTCAAGTGTTTTAAGTGTTTCTGTTAGCTTGTGAATGGTTGAATCAATCTGCCGTTTGGCTTCGAACAGTTCTTCTTTCGAGTACACGCTCATTTTTATCTCCTTTATTTTTTCAAGGTCGGCACTACACAAAGCCTCAAGGTTATCAAAAATCTTTTTAGCAGGCCATTCCCACCACTTTAATTCCAGCAGATAGCCAATGAGTTCATCCTCAAACCTTTTTCTTAATAATTCTGATAGGATTGCCACCTGCAATATGATAAGCCGGTATATCTTTTGTAACTTCTGAATTGGCAGCAACAATTGCTCCATCACCAATATGCACGCCGGGCATTACGAGTGACATTTTGACCTATCCACACATCATTGCCAACAACAGTATCTCCTTTGAAAGGTAAAATCCCCAAGTGTCGGAGTGGCCTTTTCCCAACCATGTCATGATATTAAATGGATAAGTAGTGACGCTGCACATTCTATGATTCGCACCGTTCATTATAAACTCGATACCTTTTGCTATAGCGCAGAATTTCCCAATGATGAGCTTATCACCCTAAAAATTCATAGTGATGTGTAACGCGCTCCTCAAACCGTACCGGCCATTGATATCATCATAATAGGTGTAATCACCGACGATGTGTTGGGCGTGTGATTACATTTTTAATATAGCATACGCTTTTTTTTCATTCGGATAAATAGAATTTGGATCTGGTCCATATTGCATATATAATTCTCCTTATAGTTTCGGTCGTTCCTATGTAAATAGTCAGTCTCGGAACCGACATTCAACTGTATAAATATATTCAATAGTAGAAAGTAATTTTAAATAAGCGGCCTTACTTTTTTCTTGCGTTTAGGCTCAAAGACAAATTAAAATTTGCTCAGTTATTTATATTCATTCGGAATAGGAATATTAAACCTCTCTTTCTAAAAATCATACATCATGAACATCATTTTCATCATACTCATATCCCAGGTGAAATAAAACTTGATTCTTAGCATCTATACACTTTACCACTTTTATCTCTATTTTCCCGATACCCACTAAACACTTCTGGAGGATAAGCTTCTCCTTCAAAAACAAGGTATCCCTGTTCGTCGAATTCAAATATATGAAGATCGATTATCCTGCCTGTAGCGTCCTTCCAAACCGTGTGATCTGTAGTGGTATATGCTTCGATAACTTCAGAAAAGCCTTTTTCTTTTATTATTTCAAGAAATTTTTTACTATTGCTTTTTTCCACAAACAAATCAATATCGTTGTGGATCCTTGTTTCCTCTTCTAAGAGAGCATCAACTCCCCAGCCGCCATCTAACCAAATGGCAATCTCATTTTCTTCGGCATATAAAATTATCTCAATGGCATCTTTTTCATTTACCATGCAACCCCTCCGTTCAAATTTAAATCTTTCGCTTCAATAAACACATTTTTAGTCAACATCAAACCTGACCACACAACCTCAAAAACCCCCGAAAAAACATCTAACCTGACCACTCATGACCCCTGACATCTAACTCGACCACTCGCAGGGCTATGACATCTAACCTGACCACTTGACTATCAAAACAGCCCCTTTGGACTTGTTTCCACGAAGCGATATTTTCATGTTTTTCGTTCAATGGGTTTTACGCCCATGTGTGCTGAAAGCCTTGATATTTAAGGCTTTTTCACACACTCACTCTTTCGCCCTTGACATCAATACTACCGTCTCAACGTGATATGTCTGCGGAAACTGATCCACGGGCTGTACACTCTCCACACGATATCCATCACCTGTAAATATCTTGATATCCCTCGCCAAACTGGCAGGATTGCATGAAACATAGATAACTCGCTGTATACCCATTGAAGTGATTGCTTGGATCAGACTTTCCTCACAACCTTTTCGTGGAGGGTCTACAACGAGTGTGTCGATGTGAATCCCTCTTTTTTCGAGTTCCGGCAATACTTCTTCAACGGCACCGAGAATAAACTCAGCATTGCTGATACCATTTCTCTCTGCATTTTTTTGTGCGTCCGCAACCGCTTCCGGGACAATTTCAATCCCATATACTTTCTTCGCTTTTTGAGAAAGATATAGGGATATTGTGCCGATTCCGCAGTAGGCATCGACAATGACCTCATCTTCACATGGGGCTGCATATTCCATCACCAATTCGTAGATCTTACGGGTCTGCTCCGGATTGACTTGAAAGAAGGATTGAGGCGACAGGTCAAAAAGGAAGGGCCCTATGCTATCCTCAATGGTTTCTTTCCCTGAGATCAGCATCATTTTGTCCCCTAGTATCCGATTGCCCTTTTTGCTGTTCACATTGTGATGAAAACTTTGAATTTCCGGTATCTCTTTTTGAATAGCCACCATAAACTCCTTTTTCTGATGAAACGATTCTTCTCGGGTTACCAAGATCAGCATCGTTTCTTTGGAAAATTTGGAATGCCGGACAATCACATGCCGCAGATCCCCCGTTCCAGTTTGTTCGTTGTAGGGTCTAATATTGAAAGTGCGGATCAACTCCTTCATTTTCTCCAGCACTTCATTGTTCTTTTCCTGCTGGATGAAGCACTCCGGAGTTTCTACAATCGTATGGCTGCCATGCTGATAAAATCCGATCGCTGTTTTTCCATGCTGGATGCCCACGGGGACTTGCGCTTTGTTGCGATAATACCATGGGAAATCAGCCGGGATAATCGATTGGATGATTTCACCATCTCCCAAACCACCGATCCTTACCATCGCTTCCTGTACAACCCCTTCTTTTAGAACACACTGCGCTTCATAATTCATCTGCTGAATATGGCACCCGCCGCATTGGCCGAAAACTGGGCAACGAGGTTCGACCCTGGCGGGCGATAGCTCGACCAGGGAGACAATTTTCCCTACCCCATAATTCTTTTTCAGAACAGTCAATTCAATTTCGATCTTTTCTTCAAAAATGGCAAACGGGACGAATACGGTAAACCCATTTACGCGGCAAACACCATCCCTCCGGTGATTGGCGCCGGTGATCTGTACCGTCATTCTATCTCCAACTCTCAAATTGCTCATTGTCTCCCACACCCTATACCGAAAGTATCGTACCACTGATGCTAATTCCTGATTGATTCTGCGTTTCCTGTTTAATATCAAAGAAAAGGGTAATCCAATCATCCCTCCTCCCTATGAGAGATCCTTTGCTCAGCCCCGGCCTTTCGGGTGGAGCTTAGTCTGGAGAATCACTTTCTGTATATTCAAGGCCGCATCCCTGCTCTATCCCTTTTTTTAGATTACTGTGATTTCTAGGGATCGTAGCTCTGGCAAAATTCGAAACTGCTCCTTAACAGCCTTTGGATCCGCCCTTTTTCTTCTATGAGTCATTTACTAAATGTAAAAAACCCTCCCTCAGCAGATCATCTTAATGAATAAGATGGTCTGCCGAGAGAAGGCCTTTTCGCGTGCCTATGGTTGTTACAAAATCAGCACGATGTCATCCTGCATACTCTACATTACTATACGTGAACAAACTGCTGATTGACTGATATAGTTCACGTTCGAACCCATTCAAGCCAATCAATCGATTATGTTTTCAAGCGAGGATCCAAAGTATCCCGCAGCCAGTCCCCCACCAGATTGATGCCCAAGACTGTAAACATAATCGCCAGTCCCGGGAATGTAGCTACCCACCATGCATTGGTGATATACTCACGGCCATCGGCCAGCATGCTGCCCCAGGTCGGAATGGACGGCTCAACACCCAGCCCCAGGAAAGTGAGAGACGATTCTGCAATGATCACTTTCGCTACTTCCAAGGTACCAATGATGACAATGGTGCTGACAATGTTGGGCAGTATATGCTTCAGTATGATTTTGCTGTCCTTGTTTCCGATTGCTTTGGCAGCCTCGACATATTCTTTCTCACGAATGGAAATGACTTCACTGCGCACCACCCGCCCGTACATGACCCATCCGGTGATGCCCAACACTATGATGACATTGCGCAAACCGCTGCCCAGTACAGCCATGACCGCCAGCGCCAACAGGATAAATGGGAAAGCCAGCTGGATATCGGCCATTCGCATGATCACAGCATCTACCTTGTCCCCGTAATACCCGGATATCAACCCCAGAAAAGTCCCCAGTAAACCTGAGATCAATACCGCTACCGCTCCAACCAGAAGCGAGATTCGAGAGCCATAGAATATCCGGCTCAGAATGTCCCGGCCCAAGTGATCGGTCCCCAGAATATGGCTCATGCTTCCCCCTTCAGCCCAGGCTGGAGGCTTCAATCTCATGGATAAATTCTGCGCACTCGGATCGTAGGGGGCAATAACGGAAGCAAGAATCGCAGTGAAGATGACAGCTAACAGAATAATTGCTCCTACGGTCGCGGCCTTATTTCTGGTCAAGCTTCGAAATGCCTTTCGTGCCCTTATTTTAAAGTCAGCCGCCCAGTTATATTTTTTAACTACCTCTTCTTTTCGTCTTTCATTCAGTACAGTACCAATGTAATCCATTATTCCCACCTCCTAATCATAACGGATCCGAGGATCCAGATAAGTGTACGCCAGATCGGTCAGCAGATTGATCAGTACAATGGATGATGCCATGATAAACACAATCGACTGAACCAATGGAATATCCCGATTGTTAATCGCCTGTATGGCCAGACGGCCTACCCCGGGCCAGGCAAATATGGTTTCTGTAATGACAGCCCCTCCCAGAAGAGCCCCGAACTGCAATCCGATTACTGTTGCTACTGGGATCAGCGCGTTCTTCAATGCATGTTTGTAGATCACGACTTTTCCGGAAAGGCCTTTGGCTTGCGCTGTTTTCACATAATCTTGCTTCATGACTTCAACCATTCCAGAACGGAGCAGTCTCATAATGGTGGCGGTAGAATATGTCCCCAATGTGATAGCAGGTAGGACAAGATGAGCGAATGTCCCCCTGCCCGAAGTCGGAAAGATGGGGAACCGAACGGCAAACATGATGATCAGCATAATCCCCAGCCAGAATACCGGCATGGATTGCCCCAGCAACCCAATCACCGTTCCGGTATAATCATAGACTGAATACCGACGTGTCGCTGATATCACCCCGGCTGGAATGGCGATGAGAATCGCAATTGCCATGGCCATAAAGGTCAGCTGAAAGGTCGCTGGCATTCTCTCCAGCACCAGCTGAAGTGCGGGTTGATTGTGACGCAGAGAAACACCGAAATCCCCCCGGATTGCCCCACTGATGAATCGAAAATACTGAATATAAACCGGATCATTCAAGCCCATGGCCTCTTTAAAAATAGCCACATCTTCCGGGCTTGCATCCAGGGGCAGCATGAGAGAAGCAGGGTCACCCGTTAAAAACATGATAAAAAATACCACCAGGGACACCCCGAAAATGACCAAAACAGCCTGCTGCAACCGTTTAACAATGTACTTCGTCATGGTAACCACCTGCCTTTCTTATGCTCTTCTTGTTCAACATCTCTGCACTCCCTTTCCATTGCCATCAGGCACAGCCGATCTTATATGTCGGCTTTTTCTATACAAGTCCGGTAAGGAAACCTCTTTCATCTCCTCTCTGAAAAAGCTGGATATAAGAAAACTCCCATCCATGAATTTCTTCAGGGACGGGAGCATATTCCCGCGGTACCACCCTAATTCGCCGCAAATCGGCCTCACTAAAGTACAGTCAATACTGACGATACTCCGACAAAGTAACGGTTGTCATCGTGGACCGGTACAGCCTACTCGCTGCGTGCAGCTTTCAACCGACAGCTTCGGGAGGAGTTTCAATGCCTGCATCTGTACCGTCTCTCAGCACAACGGTTCTCTGTAACAGAATCCAGCATTTACTGATTCCCTTCATCGCTTTTATTTCTGTATGAAAATGAAAAGACCCAGGGAAATTCATTCTCAGCATTGAGAGGAACTTTCCGCTTGGGTCTTTTATACCCACGGTGTAGTACGCTTTTGGCGATACTTTGTGCCGCTCGGACCAGTCCGTTGCCGCGGAACCCTAGGCACACTTCCTATACAACTATGAATATTTGTATGAGATACTGTTATTCTAGACTGTTTTACGATTTCCTTCTTTTCTTGAAAAATATTTTTTATTTTTTTTCTGATATTTTTTTCAACTGGTTCATAAGGAGCTCATTGACCAATCCCGGATTGGCTTTTCCTTTGGTTGCCTTCATAATCTGACCAACCAGGAACCCAGCTGCCCGTTCTTTTCCACTCAGGAAGTCCTCCACACTCTGAGGATTATCTTGAATTACAGTGGCTACGATCTCTTCCAGCACACTGGCATCGGATATCTGTGTTAATCCTTTTTCTTTAACAACCTGCTCCGCTGATTTTCCCGAGATGAACATTTCCGCAAATACCTGCTTGGCAATTTTCCCGCTGATGATACCCTGATCCATCATCTGCAGCATCCCGGTCAACTGTTCTGGAGTAAGAGGATTGTCCTTGATCTCCATGCCGTTTTCATTGAGATGATACATCAGATCTCCATTGATCCAGTTGGCTACCGCTTTGCTGTCGGTATACATTGTCATCGCAGCATCAAAAAACACTCCGACTTCCGGATCGGCTGTCAGAAGATCCGCATCGTATTTTGACAGCTGATAGGTTTCCATGTATCGGGACACCCGGGCATCCGGAAGTTCCGGGAGAAGCTTTCTCTGTTCTTCAATCCAAGCTTCATTGGTTACAATGGGCACCAGGTCCGGTTCCGGAAAATACCGATAATCATGGGCTTCTTCTTTGCTGCGCATGGACAATGTGATCCCCTGATTTTCATCCCAGGTACGTGTTTCCTGAATGATCCGCTCCCCAGCTAACACTGCACTCTCCTGCCGGGCGATTTCGTACTCGATGCTCTTGGCCACTGCCCGGAAAGAGTTCAGGTTCTTGATTTCCACTTTTGTACCAAACTCTTGAGATCCTGCTTTCCGGATGGAAATATTGGCGTCACATCGGAGGGAACCTTCTTCCATCTTGCAGTCAGAAACGCCGATAAAACGCAAAATGGCTTTCAATTTTTCCAGATAGGACTTGGCTTGTTCACTGGAGCGAATATCGGGTTCAGATACAATCTCCATCAGCGGGACCCCCGCCCGATTGTAATCTACCAATGAGTACGGCGTTGTCGAAATGGTGCCAAAATGAACAAGTTTCCCAGCATCTTCTTCCAGATGAACCCGATTGATTCGGATCTTTTCCATCTGATCATCGGTGCCTACAAAGATGTGTCCCGCCACAGCCAGAGGCAGATCGTACTGTGAAATCTGGTAGCCTTTATCCAAATCGGGGTAGAAATAATTCTTTCGGGAAAACTTACTGAGCTCAGTAATTCGGCAGTTCAAAGCCAGGGCTGTCTGAATCGCATAATCTACAGCTTTTTTGTTGAGTACAGGCAGTGTTCCAGGCAGTCCGGAACACACCGGGCAGACATGAGTGTTGGGTGCGCCTCCAAAACTTGTGGTGCATCCGCAGAACATTTTGCTGTCTGTTTTCATCTCAACATGCACTTCCAGCCCAATGACGGATTCGAAATTCTTAGACATGGTGTTCACCTCCCACAGAAATTGCCGGCCTTGCCCGATGGTAATCGTTGCTCTGTTCAATGGTATAGGCCACTCTCAGCATGGTTTCTTCTGCAAAAGGCTTACCGAGAATCTGCAGTCCAATGGGTAACCCACCACTGAATCCACAGGGAATCGACAACCCGGGAATACCCGCCAGATTGATGGGTATTGTACAGATATCGGACAGGTACATGGATAGTGGGTTCTCAGTTTTATCTCCGAATTTAAAAGCCACTGTGGGGCTTGTCGGTGTGATCAAGGCATCGTATTTGCTAAAGGCATGGTCAAAATCCTGACGAATCAGTGTCCTTACCTTCAAAGCCTTCAGATAATAGGCATCGTAGTAACCGGAACTGAGGGCATATGTACCCAGCATGATTCTTCGTTTTACTTCTTTGCCGAATCCTTCTCGGCGCGTGTGCTTGTACATTTCCACAATATCATTGGCCTGTTCGGAGCGATAGCCAAAGCGCACACCGTCATATTTGGCGAGATTCGATGAACACTCCGATGGCTGCAGAAGATAATAGGTGGCCAGTGCATACTCGGAATGGGGCAGGGATGTTTCTTCACAGATAGCGCCCTGTTCTTCCAGCTGCCGGAGGCAGTCTTCGATGCTCTTGCGCACATCCGGTTCAATTCCTTCGGCAAAATATTCTTTGGGAACACCGATTTTTAATCCTTTGACATCCGGAATCAACGATTTTGTAAAGTCAGGCACAGCCTGAGCAGCACTGGTTGAATCCATGGGATCGTGTCCGCAGATAGCATTCATGACCAGTGCACAGTCGGTCACGTCTTTGGTAAATGGGCCAACCTGATCCAGGGAAGACGCCAACGCAATCAATCCATACCGGGAAACCCGACCATAAGTGGGCTTCATACCGACAACGCCGCAGAATGATGCCGGCTGGCGAACGGATCCTCCTGTATCTGTCCCCAGAGAATATACCGATTGTCCTGCCGAAACACAGGCCGCTGATCCACCGCTGGAACCTCCGGGAACTGTAGTGACATCCCATGGATTGCAGGTTGGAAAGAAGCTGGAGTTTTCCGTAGAAGATCCCATGGCAAACTCGTCGCAATTTGTTTTACCAACCATGACCATATCATGCTGATTCAATTTTTCCACCACTGTGGCATCATACAGCGGGGTATATCCTTTTAGGATTTTAGAACCGCATGTGGTTTCGATCCCTCGGGTGCTAAGAACATCTTTAATACCGCAGGGAATTCCGGCCAAGGGGGAGACGGGTTCTCCTTGTGCAATTTTTCGATCCACATCCTGGGCCTTTTCCAGTGCTTTTTCCGGTATCAAAGTGATGAAGGACTTAATGGAATCCTCCACTTCCTGAATCCGATTCAGAACTGACTGGGTGATTTCCACGCTGCTTACTTCTTTTTTCATCAATAAGCTATTCAGCTCATGGGCCGTTCGATCATATAGTTCCATAGTATCCTCCTCCATACGCTGCATCAAACAATTTTGGGGACTTTAAAATAGCCGTTTTCCTTTTCAGGAGCATTTTGCAGCACTTCCTCCTGGGGTAAAGAGGGAGTCACCACATCGTCTCTCATTACATTCTGCATCGGGATCACATGAGAGGTTGGAGCAATATCTTCCGTATCCAATCCTTTTAATTGGTCCACGTAATCCAAAATAACATTCAGTTGTTCTGTAAAAAGTTCTTTTTCTTCCGGGCTGATGGCCAGCCTGGCCAGCATCGCCACATGCTCTACATCTTTACCGGTGATTTTCATCGTATCGCCCCTTTTGGCAGATTGCACCATATTTTTCCATACTTTTTATCGTTTTATTATACCACTTCGTGAAATCATTCGCAATAGATCCGGTTTTCTCCTTCCCCACACATTCCTCCTGCATCCCCCCTCTCGATTCCGGAATTTAAAGAGCATATTTTCGAATTCCTGAGAAAAAAGAAACAGCCACGGTTCATCCCTATGGCTGTTTATACTTGCACATTATCGTAAGCCATAGGCTCCTACCCACAGCTCGTTTTGCATCAGCAAACCATTCTCACGATCCAACCGGCGGGCAGGCCAAATGAAGATGTATCGGACAGATCACCGGTTGTTGAGTGAATTCATTTTTCCACAATTTGTTCGCTTTCATCATTGGTTTACCCCCCCTGCTACAATGGTTTCTTTTCTACATCTCCCGAAAAATTCCTTCTCAGATCCATTACCGATCTATGAGATGACATGCGGCAAAATGATTTTCCCCCACACGCTCTAAAACAGGTTCTTCACGACTGCAAATTTCCTGGGCAAAGGGACATCGTGTATGGAAACGGCATCCACTGGGCGGATGCATGGGACTGGGAACATCCCCCTCTAAAACGATCCGGTCGATTACCGCATCGGGATCCGGAATCGGTACCGCCGATAAGAGTGCTTTCGTATAGGGATGTTTGGGCAGATCATACAAATCTTCACAGTCCGCCATCTCGACAATTTTCCCTAAATACATGACGGCAATCCGATCGCTGATATGTTTCACAACACTTAAATCGTGGGCGATAAACAGGTAGGTCAGATCAAATTCTTTCTGCAAATCCTCCAGCAGATTGATCACCTGCGACTGGATCGATACATCCAGCGCAGACACCGGCTCATCGCAAACGATCACACTGGGGTTTACCGCCAGTGCTCTGGCAATCCCGATTCGCTGTCTTTGTCCTCCGCTGAATTCGTGTGGATACCGAACACTGTAATCCGGATTCAATCCAACGACTTCCAACAGTTCCTTGGATCGGGTTTCGACCGCTTTGCCGGAAGCAATATGATGAATCTCCATGGCTTCACCGATAATCTGACCGACAGTCATTCTTGGATTCAAGGAAGCGTAGGGATCCTGGAAAATGATTTGAAGCTTTTGCCTGAGCTTTCTCATCTCTTCTTTCTTCAATTCAAAAATATTCTTGCCTTCGAAGATCACTTGACCGTCCGTGGCTTCCAGGAGCCTCAAAATAACTCTTCCTGTGGTGGATTTTCCACATCCGCTCTCTCCGACGAGTCCGAGTGTCTCCCCTTCATAAAGATCAAAACTGACACCATCAACAGCCCGAACATGCCCGGTCACTCGAGATAGAATTCCTCCTGTGATGGGGTAATATTTCTTCAAATTTTTGACTTCCATCAATGCTTCTTTCATTTACTGATCCCCTCCCCCGGACTGAAACTGCTTCCAGCAGCTCACTCTCCGTGTCTCAGACAATACTGCAGTCGGAGGCTCTTCTTCTTGGCAGCGTTCCATTGCATACGGACATCGGGGATGAAAGCGGCACCCGGAAGGCATAAATCTCGGATTCGGAACCATACCTTCGATCACATGAAGTCTTTCTTTCTTCTTCTCGATATTGGGTATTGATTTGAGCAGTCCTTCCGTATACGGGTGAAGGGGATTATGGAAGATGGAGCGTACATCCCCTTCTTCGACAATTTTTCCAGCATACATGACGATGATTCTCTGAGCCATCTCAGCCACAACCCCCAGATCATGGGTAATCAACATAATGGCCGTATTGGTTTCTTCCTTCAATTTTCTCATTAAATGCAGTATCTGGGCCTGGATTGTTACATCCAACGCTGTTGTCGGCTCATCTGCAATCAGCAGCTGCGGATTGCAGGACAGCGCCATGGCAATCATCACTCTTTGGCGCATGCCTCCGCTCAATTGATGGGGGTATTCTTTCACTCTTTTTTCTGGTAAAGGAATCCCCACGAGCCGAAGCATATCTACGGCTTTTTGCATGGCTTGTTTTTTATCTACCTTTTGATGGAGTTCCACTGCTTCGGCGATCTGGTCCCCGACCGTATATACAGGATTTAGAGATGTCATGGGCTCCTGAAAGATCATAGAAATGTCATTGCCGCGAATCTTTCTCATCTGTTCTTCTGTTTTTTTCAGCAGACTCTGTCCATCAAACAGGATATCTCCTTCTACGATTTTCCCGATGGTATCGGGAATCAATCGCATAATGGATAAAGCCGTGACACTTTTTCCACATCCGGATTCTCCTACTACTCCGATGGTTTCACCCTTGTTGATGTGAAAATCAACTCCATCCAGTGCTGGCACGACACCGTCTTCTGTGAAAAAATATGTTTTTAGATTCTTCACTTCGATAAGGCGTTCACTCATCTGAAAATCCTCACTTCCCATGCTTTTTGTAAGAGAGGCAGGCTGACATCAGCCTGCCTCTCATTATATCACTATTTTTGCGCTAATCCTTATTGTGTAAACTGCATATCTTTCACAAACATGATTTCATCCGGTCTTGGTGTCCAGTCCAGTTTTGCATCAGCGCCGTACAGATCTTCCTGCTGATACAGAAGAATGAACGGGGCATCTTCCATGATAATATCCAGTGCTTCATGATACAGATCTTCTCGTTCCTGCGGATCGATGATCTCACGAGCTTTGTCCAGCAGCGCATCGACGGCAACATTGCTGTAGGTAGCAAAACGCATTTCTGACCGGAACCACGGGTACAATGTAGCGTCTGCATCAAACAGGGATGTGCCCCAACCAATCAGATACGCTTCTTCAGCGGATTTGCTCAGCACTTTTTGAACATACACGCCCCATTCCTGAACACTGAGCTTGGCGGTTACGCCAACTTCAGCCAACTGTCCGGCAATGGCTTCGGCTACTTCTTTATCCATAACATAGCGGCCGGCGCAAGTGCCGAAATCAATTTCCAGTCCGTCTTCGTATCCTGCTTCTTTCAGCAGCTGTTTGGCCTTTTCAGGATCGTATTTGTACATATCAATATCTTCGTTATATCCAAAATCCAACGTTGTCAGGGGCTGAGTTGAACGATATCCGTACCCGCCCAGTACATTTTCAATAATTTCATCAACATTCACTGCATAATTCAGTGCCTGGCGAACCTTGGGATCGGACAAGGGACCTTCTCTCTGAGCGTTCAAAGAGATGAAGATGAATCGCCCGCTGGCTGTGTTGACAACCTTGGTAGCGTCGGCAGCATCAATGGTTTCTGCCTGATGCGGCGGTACATTGACAATCAGATCCACTGCGCCAGTCTGCAGTTCTGCAATACGGGTGGCACTTTCCGGAATCGGCTTGAAAGTGATTTTCTTGATGGCCGGAATACCGCCCCAATAATCTTCATTGACCTCCATAACTACGGATTCATCCTTGGTCCAGCTGACAAATTTGTACGGGCCGGTACCGATGGGATTCGCTGCAAAGTATTCCTGTCCGTTTTCTTCAATATACTCTTTGGGTACCATGGGCAGGTTCAGTCGACCAGGGAGCAGTGGATATGGCTCTTTGGTTGTGATTTTTACAGTGTATTCATCAACAACTTCCACTTTCTCAATGGCACTTAGGTCCCCAATCTGCGGTGACAGATTCTCAGGATTTAAAATACGTTCAATATTGAATTTGACAGTTTCTGCATTGAATGCCTCACCATTGTGGAATGTGACCCCTTCTCTCAAGACTACTTCCCAGGTCAGATCATCCACCGATGTAACAGAAAGAGCCAACTGCGGCTGCAAGACCATGTCCTGATCTCGTTCCAGCAGGCGGTCATACATCTGAGTGACGACATTGGTTGTTGGTGTTTCCGCGTGCATATGCGGATCCATGGTGGTGGCATCGACGCCTTGAGCAATGACGATCTCATCCGTTGCTCCCGTGTTTGTCCCACCGCAGCCCGATAAAATCAACCCGGCTGCCAGACAAATCACAATAATTGTTGCTACGGTCCCTTTTTTCATTCTCTTTCCCCCTCAGTTTTTTTCTTTCTTCTCTCGTTCGCTGGTTCTATTTTTCTATACGCTCATGAAGAGAAGAAGATTTAAGTATCATTATAACAAAGGGGCACTGATTCGTATACAAAAATTTTTGCAAAACGCGAAAATATTCCGAAAGCTGAATTGAAAAATCAAGTGCAATAAGAAATGACAACTCATAGGCACTCCAGATATAATGTAGCTACTACACAAACATTAATCGGAGGTGACCTATGAGTCAAACTCATTTTACCACAAAAGTACGATGTTATAAACATCTTTCAGAGACAGAGCGAGGCCAGATTCAAGCCATGGTAGCCCTCAAAGTGAATGTAGCAGCCATTGCACAGGCACTGAGCCGGGATGTCTCGACCATCTATCGCGAGCTCAAACGTAATTCTGTTGACCAGATGGATACTCTTTTGAAGGTGCGCAAAGTATACTATGCGGACTCAGCCCAGAAAAAGTATGTCAGAGCCCGCAAGAATTGCGGCCGCACATACAAACTTGCTGACATAACTCCCTTGCTCCAGACCATCGAGGACTTGATTCTGACAAACAAGTGGTCCCCGGATGCTGCTGTCGGTTATCTCCGGCGGCAGGGAATGATGCAGCACCCATCGGTCACAACCAGAACGCTCTATACATACATTCGCATGGGTCTGAGTCGAGTAAAGCCTTTGGATCTGCATCTGCAGGTACGACGTCGGCGCCGGCGCAGATCACCGCCCATCCGAGAGAGTACTCGGGAGAACAGTATTGATCTGCGGGAAGCTTTCATCAACGAACGGCGAGAGTTTGGTCACTGGGAAATGGATACATTGCTTGGGACACGAGCGAAAGGATCTGTATTGTTCACTATGGTAGAACGCATGACTCGCCAGGCGCTGATTGTCAAGCTAGCGGATAGAACGGCCGCCTCCGTGGTGCAGGCCCTCGATGAAATGGCTTGCACCTACGGGGAACGGTTTTCGCAGATCTTCAAGTCGATCACCAGCGATAACGGTTCCGAGTTTGCTTTCACATCTCAGATGGAAAGACCCGATCATACCGGGAAGAAGCGAACCATGATCTTTTATGCCCATCCATATTGTTCCGGAGAACGGGGATCCAATGAGAATGTCAACGGACTGATTCGCAGATTTCTCCCCAAAGGCCGGGCGCTGGATGCTCTGAGCAATGAAGTATTGCTGCGTATTCAGAACTGGATCAATTCCTTGCCCAGGCGTATTTTGGACTATCTGTCGGCACAGGAGGCATTTGCAGCACAACTGGCTTTACTATCATGATTGTGGGCTCTGCCCACACCCGCCCCGCCGGGAGGCGCTCCGCCGTGCTATGCACGACGGTCCCAAATAGGGTTTTAGACGGATAGGCTGTCAAGGGTAAAGACTTCGTCCCGGCTTCGCCGGCCCCTGACAGCCGGCACACTCATCATTTTTAATCAATCATTGGTACAAAGAGTAGCTATTGCCTGGTTCCCTATGAATTTTGCACTTATTATTTCAATTTAGGAAATATTCCGAAATTATCGTCATAACTTCTACCTATTGGCATCTTGAACAATTTTTGTAAACTCTTTTTCATCCATAATCGGGATATTCAGCTCTGTGGCTCTCTGCAGTTTTGAGCCCGGATTTTCACCTACAATCAAAAGATCCGTTTTTTTGCTGACACTGCCCGTGACTGTCCCACCCAGCTGTTCGACCAGATCCCCGGCCTCTTTGCGAGAATAATTCTCCAATGAACCCGTGATCACTACGGTCTTGGAGGAAAAAACAGTCTCTTTGCGACCGGTCTCGATTGCATGATTTTCCAGTTGAATACCACTCTGAATCAACCTCTCGATGCTGAGTAGAATCTTAGGGTCTGAAAAATAGTGGACAATGCTGGCAGCAGAAACCGGTCCAATGTCCGGAATGCGGATGAGCTCTTCTTCAGATGCGGCCATCAGCAGGCTCAAGGAATCGAAGCTCTCTGCCAAATCTTTGGCAGTCTTTTTCCCCACATTGGGTATACCCAGAGCAAATAGAAATGTAGAAAAATCAACTTTCTTGCTATTCTCGATGGAATCCAGCAGATTCATGATCTTTTTGGCTGCAAAGCCTTCCAGACCCTGCAGATGCTGGGGTTGGATCATATACAGATCCGCAATATCGTGGACAATTCCTTCTTCTACCAACTGCTCCGCAGTCTTCACGCTGAAACCATCGATGTCCATACCGTCTCGACTGGCAAAATGAGCCAGACGATAAACCAGCTGGGGCTGGCAGGAAAGTGAGTTCTGGCAGAACAAATGGGCACCCATTTCCACCAGCTCACTGCCGCAGGCAGGGCAGTATACCGGTTTCTCCACCGATTCAGGATTTTGGCATTCTTCTACCGATCCCATGACTTCCGGGATCACATCATTGGATCGGCGAATCCAGACAGAGCAGTTCTTGCGAACTTTTTTCCGGACAATGTCATTCCAGTTATTCAATGTAGCCCGTTTCACAGTGACGCCCCCGATGTCCACCGGCTCCAGCAGTGCAACAGGGGTAAGTTTTCCTGTACGTCCGATGTTCCATTCTACATCGTTCAGCACAGTGGTAACCTCTTTTGCCTCTAGTTTGTATGCGATAGCCCATCGGGGAAACCGATCTGTACTTCCCAGTACATCTCTCAACCTGAAGTCATTGACTTTGATGACAAACCCGTCCATCAAAAAGTCGGCCGTTTCGATCTGTTCTTTCTCTTCATCAATAATTCTCATTACATGTTCAATAGTGGCTGCCTTTTTAAAAAAATGGCTCACAGGAAGATGGTTGTCCTGTAAAAACTGGAAAACTTCCTCCTGGCTATTCAGCTCATACCCTTCAATGAATCCTACACTGTAGAAAAATGCATCCAGTTTTCGATCTGCCGTGACTTTCGGGTTCAAATTGCGCAGAGCCCCAGCAGCCGCGTTTCTGGCATTTTTCAAGGGTTCATCGGCCTTAGAATTGTATGCCGCCAGGACTGATAATCGCATGAGTCCTTCTCCCTGGATTTCTACAGTTCCCTGAAACGGGATAGAAAGAGGGATTGTTTTGATGGTACGCACCTGCTCCAAAATTCCTTCTCCCACTTCCCCATTTCCACGGGTAGCCGCCTGGACCAGCAGTCCGTTTTCGTATGTCAGATTGATGGTCAGTCCATCAAACTTGTATTCAACAATATACTCTTTCGGGATAGAATCGAAGGGTTCCGTACTGCTGGCTTCATCCAGCAATCGTTGAATCCGCCCATCCCATTGAATGAGTTCACTCATTGACTGGGCTTTATCCAGACTCCACAGTCTGGATTTATGCCGGTGGGGGTGAAAAGAGCGTACAATATTCCCGCCCACCCTCTGTGTCGGCGAATCCGGCAAAACCTCTCCTGCTGCATCCTCTAGTCGGAGCAGCTCATCAAATAGGGCATCGTATTCTTTGTCACTGATGAGAGGATCATCCAGCGAATAATAGCGGTAGGCGTGATAGTTCAATTTTTCAACCAGTTCCTGCATTTTTGCATGAATATCCGTATCAGACACCCGGTCACCCCCTACGATCTATCCATATTTTGAATCGGTGCATATTTTGCCGACAGTTTCTTAATACCGCCCTTTTGAAAGGATATGGTCAGTTCAATATCGTCGGTGATTTCTTTCTTTCCAATAATGGTCCCTATACCGAATGTCTTATGCACGATTTTCTCTCCCAGGCCAAAATCGGTACTATCCGGTGATTTTATAGCCCGTTGGGCCTCCTCGCGAATCGTCTGGTTCTTCGAGAACGAGGGATCATCCTTTGTGAACGCTGCTTTCTTAATGAAAGGTGTTTGCCTGACAACATTCTGCTCCAGCAGTTCTTCAGGCAGTTCGTCCAGGAACCTGGACGGGAGGCAGATGGAGGTCTGTCCGAAGACACTTCGTCTGGCCGTATACGTCATATAGAGTTTCTTTTCTGCTCGGGTAATGCCCACATAGCAGAGTCGTCTTTCTTCTTCCAGTTCTTCTTCACTGTCAATGGACCGGGAATGCGGGAAAATACCTTCTTCCATACCGGTTAGAAAGACAATGGGAAATTCTAGACCCTTGGCGCTGTGCAGTGTCATCAGCACTACGGCATCTCCATCCGAAAGGGTATCCACTTCACTGATTAAAGCGATGGAAGCCAGAAAATCCTCCAGTGTAAGATCCGGTTCATTGGCCTGGAACTCTTTGGCCACACCGTAAAACTCTTTCATATTTTCAATTTTGGATAGAGACTCCGGAGTATCTTCTTTCTCCAATAGCCGCACATACCCCGTTTTTTCTACGATCTCGTCAATCATATCGGCCACAGGGGTTTCATCTCTTCGCTGGTTCAAGTCCCACAGCAGTTCTGCCAGTTTCTTCAATTCCCCTCGCACTTTGGCGGACAGCCCTTGAATCCGCTCGCATTCCCGAATACCCACCGCGAGGTCCATTTTATGATCCAGACAGTATCCGCGAACCCTTTCCAATGTTGCATCACCAATACCTCTGCGCGGAACATTGATGATTCGTTCCAGACTCATGGTATCCCCCGGATTTTGAATCAGACGTAAGTAGGCGATAATGTCTTTGATTTCTTTCCTCTGATAGAACTTGGTGCCGCCCACGATGGTATATGGTATCTTTCTGTGCATCAACGCTTCTTCCAGAACCCTGGATTGCGCATTCATCCGATAGAGTACAGCAAATGAGGAGAATCGGTAGTTCGAGTTCTTCATGAGAGTCACCATTTCGTTGGCTACGAAATCAGCCTCTTCATGCTCATCACTCAGTCTGCGGCAGACAATTTTCTCGCCAACCTCGTTGTCCGTCCAGAGATTCTTCTCTTTTTGCTGATAGTTGTTTTTTACCAGGTGATTGGCTGCATCCAGAATGGTTTTGGTAGAGCGGTAGTTCTGTTCAAGCTTGATTACGACAGCTTCAGGATAGTCGGATTCAAAGTTCAGTATATTGGTAATATCCGCACCGCGCCAGCGGTAAATGGACTGGTTGTCGTCCCCGACAACACAGATGTTTCGGTGTTCTGCCGCCAGCAAATTCACAAGAACATATTGGGCATAGTTGGTATCCTGGTATTCATCCACCATAATGTACTGAAACTGATCCTGGTATTCCTTTAGGACAGATGGAAAAGTTCGAAGGAGTTTCACTGTCTGTACCAGCAGATCATCAAAATCCAGCGTATCGTTCTCTCTCAAATACTTCTGGTATCTCTGCATAATGCGGCCCATTCTTTGCTCTCTGTACCCTCCCGCTTCATTGACAAAATCGTCAATTTCCTGCAGCCTGTTTTTTACCTGGCTGATTTGTGCCAGAACAGCTTGCACCGGATAGTCTTTGTCATCGTAGTTCAGATCCTTGATGCATTTTCGGATCAAAGCTGCCTGATCCGCGCTGTCCGCAATGGTAAAACTGCGGCGGATGCGAATATTTTCTCCGTGAATTCGTAAAATTCGGACGCAGGCAGAGTGAAACGTACTGATCCAGGTATGCCGCGGATGAATACTGAGCATCCTGGAAATACGCTCTTTCATTTCTTCTGCTGCTTTGTTGGTGAAGGTGATGGCTAGAATACGGTCCAGTCCGATTCCTTTTTCTTCTACCAGATATGTGTATCGATAAGTGAGCACGCGGGTTTTCCCGCTGCCTGCACCGGCAAGAATCAACAGCGGTCCCTCGGTTGTTGTCACAGCTTTTCGTTGTTCTGGATTCAGATCTTTCAGTTGTTCCACATCGATACCTCCGAGTCAGTTTTTACGAGCAGACAGTCTCAATCTTCACCTTCTAAATGGGTCAAATCATTCAAAGTTACAAATCGGAAGCTGCCGCCCTTATATTCAAGTATGTTTACGGCAGTATTCCCCTGGGGAAACTCCCAGAATCCCCCTTCCAGGTACTGAATGATGACCGATTTGATTAACCCTCCGTGGGCTACAATCACCACTGTATCATCCTGGTGATTCTCCATAATGGTTTTGAGGGCTTGAATAGCCCTGCTTTGGACCTCATAAAAATTTTCTCCTTCCGGAGCCCGGGTCTGAATGGGATCTTCAAGCCACTGTTCATACAAATCTTTATGGTCATGGAGAATGACATCACGACTGAGTCCTTCCCACTGCCCGAAGTTGATTTCCCTGAGATCCTGATTCCGAGTTATGGGGATATGATGATATCGAGCGATCTCTTGGGCTGTCTGGTACGCCCGGGACAGATCCGATGAATAGATTGCATCAATTTTCTCATTCGCCAGCCGCTCACCCACTTTTTTTGCCTGCATCTTTCCTGTAGGACTCAAAGGAATATCCGTTTGCCCCTGGAACCGGGCATTCTTATTCCACTCTGTTTCCCCGTGTCTTACCAGAAATATTTTTCCCATGCAATCACTCCCTCTATAATGGCCACGGTATATATTTCGGGGTGAAGTCCATGTTCCCTGCCTTCATTGTATATGCTGATTGCCCGCAAAAAAGAGGGTATTGTAGCCACCTGGGCAGATCTTCATCAGTCCGCCGAAAGCGTTTCAGTCGAATCCGGGCATACTTTTACCCGGGGTATAAAAAAGAGCTACCCGATTCAAAACCGGCGTAGCTCTTCTGTGAGTTTATGATCCTGTCATAATCGGGCGAAAACGGGGTCTTGCATTTCTCATTCAGGTTCATCGTCTGTGTAACCTATTATTCCCACTCTCTGTTTTGACTTTTTCACGCGCTCCAGCGGGCTATTTCACGTGGTTCTAAGTCATTATTTTCAGCTTTATCGACGCTTTTTCCCGTCTATTAAGGTCGATAGTACGCTTTTAGTACGGTTTTTTCACGCATCTCAGGCGTTAATATTGACTTCACTATTCTAAGTTTTGAACTATTATATCCTGCAGAGACTTCTAAATCAATTTTATTATGTTAATATCTCACCTCTCTGCCACCGCCTCTTTTGGGGCGGTTTTTTATTGAAGGAAATTTTCAAAATA
>JAXGQE010000013.1:0-53185 GCA_040766585.1 Candidatus Sumerlaeota bacterium | reverse complement strand
CTCCGGTTTACGGGCTCATAATACAATCTTTGACACGGCAGTGGGGGGATTTAACAACGGTATGACGGAATCCGATCTAATCGCTTTTTGGAGACCGGGTGGTCTTTTTGGCGGTCGAAACGGGGTCCTAGGCATGACCAATACGTTCAACGGTATCGGAGTAATCGGTTTGGATTTGGCAAACGCCGGATCCAGCATGGCCGGTTATTTTGTTGGAAATGTCCATATAGAAGGAAATCTCAATGTGAATGGAACGGTAACAAAAAGCGCCGGTTCTTTTAAGATTGATCACCCTCTTGAACCACAAAACAAATATCTGTATCATTCATTTGTTGAATCACCCGATATGATGAATGTGTACAATGGGAATGTTATCTTAGACAGCAGCGGTGAAGCATGGGTGGATCTGCCTGAATGGTTCGAAGCCCTGAACATGGACTATCGATATCAGCTCACAGCCATTGGCGCTCCCGGCCCCAATCTTCATATCGCAGCAAAAATTGCCGACAACCGCTTTCTGATCGGCGGAGGCTCTCCCGGAATGGAAGTTTCCTGGCAGGTCACAGGAATCCGAAATGATCCCTATGCCCAAGAGAACCGAATTCCGGTAGAACAGGATAAGGATGCCAATGAACAGGGCACTTACCTGTATCCTGAACTATACGGTCAGCCGGAATCGCTTCGACTGACAGGACAACCTTAAAAAAGAAGGTACCCCTGGATATCCAAAAATCTTCAGGAAAGATAGGCACGGTTCTTTCTCTCAATTGGAATCATTGACTGAACCATTCATTTATCTCGGGATAGTCATGGTTCGGCCGGTCACTCTATTCAGATGATATTTTCGAAAGGTAGATCTACACCGTTTCATTCGATCGAAAAAAGCAGATTCTTGCGTTTTCTCGCAATGAAGAAAAGGAGTCATGATGAGATCCAATTCATTCATGACTCCTTTCTGTTTATATTGATTCCCATTTACTGGATAAATGAGTTTTCTGCGCTTTGGCACTGCTGTCTCTTTCAAGGGATGGAAAGAACGGTCTTGCGATTTCTTTCTAGTCCCGCCTGTAGACCACCTGACCTCCAATGATCGTGTATTCCACCAAAGCCTGCAAGTCAAAAGGATGGCGGTCCCAAATCACCAAATCAGCGTCTTTACCTGGCTCCAGGCTGCCAATGCGGTGAGATACCTCCAGTATCTCTGCCGGATAGATGGTGATGGCTTTGAATGCTTCTTCTTCCGGCAGACCGGATTTGTGAGCCAAAGCGGCACACAGTACCAGATATTCCAGAGGAATCACCGGGCTGTCGGTCATGATGGCAATTTTCACCCCGGCTTCTGCCAGTACCCGGGGGGTATCAAAGGTTTTCTTGTTCAGCTCAAATTTGGTTTTGCTGCCGAAGGTCGGCCCCACTATGGCCGGATATCCTTCCCGAGCCAGATCATCGGCAATCAGATGTCCTTCGGTGCAGTGTTCCAATGTTAACTTCAGATCAAATTCCCGGGCAATGCGAATGGCGGTATAAATATCATCCGCCCGATGGGCATGGGCTTTGAGCGGAATCTCCTTTTGGATTACCGGTCTCATGGCTTCCAGCTTCATATCAAAGATGGGATATTTCCCGGGATCCCCGTTGGCAGCTTCTTTTTTCTCCCAGTATGCTTTTGCCCTCGCCAAAGTTTCCCGCAGCGCAGCGGCCGTGCCCATGCGCGTGCTGGGCAGTGTCTTCTTTTCGGAGTATACACGTTTGGGATTTTCGCCGAATGCCACTTTCATCGCCGAATCCGCCCGGATGATCATGTCATCCACTCGTTTTCCAGACATCTTCAACACAGAAAAAGTACCCCCGATGACATTGGCACTGCCGGGTCCGGTAGCCGCTGTCGTTACCCCTCCCCGCAATGCGTTGCCAAAGGCTTCATCCATGGGATTGATGGCATCCACGGCTCTCAGGTGGGGAGTGACCGGATCCGTCATTTCATTGCCATCGGCTCCTTCGAAACCAATTCCTTCTTCCCACATGCCGATGTGGCAGTGGGCATCAATAAATCCCGGGAACACCCAATGGCCGCCGGCATCGATGACCTGCCCTTCCGTGTCCGGTGGTTCGCCTGTTCCAATCTCCTGAATCTGACCGTTTTCTGCCAGCAGCCAGCCATCCACAATCCCGGCTGCACCCATGGTATACATACGAGCGTTTTTTATGAGCAACATTCCACTGCCCCCTTGTGTTGGGATCCGCAGATCCCGCTTATATATTTAAGCAATTCCTTGTTCTTGTGGTTTTTGAATCCCTATTCTGTTTGGTAGGGCACATCATCCACCCACTGGGTGCCGTCCCACCGGTACCAGCCGCCATCTTCCGGACGAATCTGCCACCAGATTCCCTGCGGATCCTGAAGACGGAGCTGATGCACCGATTGCACAAAATCATCTTCACTGATATCTTGGAACTTAAACGACTCCAGCAACTGCACATACTTTACTTCCAGATCAAAAAATGGCTGGTATTGCGGGTCTTTCTGCCATTTTGGGATGGCAATGGGCGCTACGGGTACCGGAGAGTCTGCGGGTGTAAATGAGAGTTCCCCCATATCATCCAGTACAAATGAGCCCTCCCCGGCCTGGTGCCCGCTTCGTACCCAGCAGTGATGCACCGGATCATAAAACATCCAGTGGGCGGTCATGGGGTTTAGAAAAAATTCATAGTCTCCTACCCGAAGGTGCCAGTTTTCCATGGGTCCCAGCACCTCCTGAACGGTGGCGCCGGGGACCGCGGACTCATTGTTTTTTTGCAGCAGATCGGCTTCGATCTGTTTTTGAGTTCGTTCCTTTGTGCTCACCATGGATTCCTCCTAAAACTTTTGATCAGAGTCTGTGCCTGAGGGCTGTTTTTATTGCTATCCAAAAACATTTCAAACGCTTCCTCCTGATTGCCCAGGATGCTGACCAGATTTTTCAGTTGAGATTCCATATAGCTGACGGAAGTCACCTGGGGATTTCCACCCAGCTGGGGCTTCCATTTATTTAGCCACTCCTGTTCGGTGTACATATGCGGTTTTCTATCTTGAATTCCGTCCCAAAAATCCATCACATACCGTTCACCATTGGGTAAAATGACTTTGGTGGCCGCATGGTTGATCATGGAGTTGCGCTGCAGAACGATTTGCTCCACATACACTCCATTGCCAAAAGTCCTCCTCAGATCATCCCCCACCCAGTGCATGCCCCACTCAGCAAAATCACCGCAGGTACCGCCCTGCCAACCGGCCAAATATTCCATTACCGGTCGAGTGACCCGGTAATTGATCAGGCTGGTAAAGAACTGAATGATGGGTCTCCCCGGCATAACCGGACCCAGGTTCAACCGACTGATATCCCGATTGGTCACCCAATAACGAGGACCGTTCTCACCTCCGGCACGGTCTTGGACAATCTGATTCATCAGCTGCGTCAGATAATCCCGCGGTTTGATCCCCACCGGCATACCGTTTTCGTCCAGTTTGGGTCCTTGAGGCGGTTTTGATTCCGGCGGCTTTTCTTCCGGGGGCGGAGCTTTCGGCCCGCCTTCATCCTCTTTCACCGGTTCGGTTCCCTCGTCGAGTTTGACTGGAGGTTGATCCGTATCGTTTCCATCGTCGCTGGTATCTGTATCCGGATCGGAACCCGAACCCGTTGAATCGGTATCCACAACATCATCCACTTTTACCGGTTCGGCCGGTTGCATATCTTCCACCACAATGGTTATATCTTCCAACCGTCGATTGCGGTCATCCGGATCCCATTCACCGGCAATAGCTCCCAGTCCGTACGGGTTGCCGCCGCCGAGCTGGTTGTACCAGCTGTTCCAGAATCGGTCGGTGAGGACACCGTCCACCATGAGGCCTCGGTCCGGATCCTGCAGCCATTCCAGCGCTTCGGCTCCGCTGAGGATCCGTGTGGTGGTCTCAGGCGGTTGAATCCCCTGCAGCGCCCCGGCTCCCAATACCGTTCCCAGAACGGCTCCAAAAGCCGGAGGCAGCCCATGAAGCACCGCCGTCAGTGCACCTGTGCTTCCCAGCCAACGCTCCCAGCCGCCGGCTTCATAGGCACCGCCATCGTGTCCGAATGCTTGACGAACTGTCAGCAGCACAATACAGAATAACAAGCACGACAAACCCTGTACGGCCGTTTTTTTCTGGGTAACGGCCAAAACTACCAGGGCGAACGCCGCAATCAGTCCGGAATAGGGATGATACGGCAGCACCGCCCCCACCAGCAGTCCCGCTGCCAGTCCGGCAATCACCAAATAGGCTGCGGCCGGACGAAATGGATTCAATCCTTTCCAATGGAACCAGCGCGCCAAATCTGACCAGCCCAGGCGCACCACCAAAAAGAGAAATCCATTGAATCCCTGGGTGAGTGAAAGATACACGCCTGCAGCTGCCAGAAGACTGACCAGTCGGTTTCCAATCAAAGCGGCCGGGATCAGTGATACGGCAGCGGCTGCCAGGAGGATTCGCGATTCCTGTTGAGGTACCCGGCTGCGGGCCCGCCGGATTTCGCGGGGCACCGATCCCAGTCGTTTCAAGAATCCACCCATTCCCCAAGTACGTACCAGCGTGAATATCGTGGCAGCCAGCCCGAATGCCAGCATCCAGAACAGAGTGCCGCCCACCATACGACCCCGCAAGGCCAGAATCATGCCCAGCCACACTGTGGTGACCTTCCAAAATCCATTGTTGGGGCCTGCCAGGAGATAGGTGTGAAGGACCCACACCCCCACCGCCAATGCCGCCATCCAGCCCAAGCGCCGCACCAGCCCCTGAACAACTCCTTTGACGATCAATACACCCAATTGAAAAAGCGTTTCCGGCTCGCCCAACGGCTCCTTTTTTCCCTGCTTCGATGCTTTTGGAGATGTGGAGCGGATGGTGGCAGAGGGCACCGGAATCCATTGGGTTCCGTCCCAACGCAGCCAGGATCCATCCTCCGGCCGGATCTGGTACCAGACACCGGACGCATCCTGATAGCGTAAATCAGCCACCTGCTGGATGAACTGCTCCCGGGTCAATCTGCCACGGTCCAGATTCTTCTTCATCTGCCCATACGCTTTTTCTGCACTGCGTTTGTCCATCTTCATTCCCCCTCATTCTCTGCCAGTGCCTGCTGCAACTCTTCATGAGTTACAACGGAGATCCCCTCATCGGTAGCCAGCCAGTAGGTCCCCGTTGGTTGTTCCACCATCATTTTGATCTCGCTTCCGGCCAGACCGTCTTTGCGGTCCAAAACTCTCCATCCATCGCCGGCGGAGACCGCCAGCCCGTTTAGTTCTGTACCCAAAAAAAACTGTCCCTGCCCATTCTGGTACACGGAGCGAACTTTGGGTCCCGGAAGACCCTCATCTTCCGTCAGAACCTCCGTCACCTGCCAGCGGATTCCATTCCAGCGCAGGACCGCGGCGCCACCCCGCTGCAGATGACCGCAGGCAGCCCATACCCTTCCATTCTGGTCTTCCATCAGCATGCTGATGCTGGTATGGGGGAGTCGGTCTTTGGTCGTGTAGACAACGGCTCCTTCTTCATCCCATCGGGTCAATCCCCCCTGGGGATCGGCATACGAGCCAAACCAGAAACCTCCCCGGGAATCCTCCAAAATACAGTTGACCATGTCCGACAAAAGACCGTTTCTCTGGTCCAGGACCTGCCAATTCTGTCCATCCCAGCAGGCCGCTCCTTTCCAGGTACCGGCCCAGATCCGTCCCTGTGAATCCTGCATCAGGCAGGTGATGTGCCCATCCGGAAGCCCGTCTGCTTCCGTCAGAGTGAAGTACCGTCCCTGATCATCCATCACGGTAATCCCTTCCTCATGCCCGATCCACAAGCGATTATCTGAATCAACCACCAATCCTTTGATGAAGCGGTACTCTGGATACACCCGGTCTACAACCCGACTGCGGCTGTCGATTCGATAGAGACCGCTGAGCCCACCGCTCCAAATCCATGGATCTTGCACTGCCAGGACCGTCGCTTCATCCGGCGGTGACACAATCACGCCCAGCTGGCTGTTGGGGGCTGACTGCTGCTGGCTGAGCCATCGCCCGGCACCGGCTGTTACGGTCAGAATCAGCAGGATCAGAATCAATTTTGCCGGGGCATATTTTCCCTGGGTTGTTTTATCCATACGATTTCACCGCTTCCAGGCATCCTTGAATCATCCGGAAGCGTTGCCCGCCCCACCGGTCTGCCTCATCATGATCATGGGTAACAACCACCAACGCCGCATTAAGTCCCTGGGATTCTTGCCGGATCAGCATCATGACTTGCTCGGAAAGATCTCGATCCAAATGCACCAACGGCTCGTCCAGCAAAAGAAGGGTCGGTCGGGGCGCCAATGTGCGGGCTATAGCGACCCGGCGAGCCTGTCCGCCGGAGAGTTCATGGGGATGCCGGGTTAAAAGTTCTTCGATTCCCAGCAGGTGGGCCAGATGGTGCACCCGTATCTGTGCCTCACCGCGGGGCAGTGATTCCAACCCAAAACCGATATTGTCCGCGGCAGAAAGATGCGGCCACAGCGCCGACTCTTGAAATACGAACCCCAGAGCCCGACGGTGAGGTGGTACACATTCATCCGCTGAGACAACAACCTGTCCATCCTGCCAGACAGTCCCCCTGTCCGGTTTTTCCAGTCCGGCCAAAAGACGCAGAAAAGTTGTTTTCCCGCTGCCAGATGCACCCTGAATTACCACGGTTTCACCGCGTCCAATGTGAATGGACACATCCCGGACCGCTTGGATGGAATCGTACGATTTATGGATGGCTCGCGCTTCCAGCATGGGGATCTCCTTTCTGTTTTGCCGTATTTACAGACTGCAGACTGGCAACAGCTATGGCGGAAAAGATCAAGATCAAACTCAATAAAAACAGACACAATCCGGCCACCGCTTCTCTCGCCCCGTAATGCAGCAGGTTAAAAATGCGGATCGCCAGGGTGGAATACCCGGGTGGAGTCACCACCACAGTGGCGCCCACTTCTCCCAAAGTCAACGCAGCCATCAGACAGAATCCAGCCACAAGCCCCGGCTTCAACAATGGCAGGATCCCTTTGCGCCACCGGCGGTAGGTGGATACCGGCAGTAGTTCCACCGCCTCCAGAAGCTTTCGGTCCAGTCGCTGCAGATGGGTCCAGACCACCAACACCACCAGTGGAAGAAAACGAACCAATGCCGCCATTACAGGCATGGCCAAACTGCCGTACATATCCAAAGGAAGCGGCCGATTCCAGATGGTGACCAGACCAATTCCCATTAAGGGAGGCGGGACAGCCAACGGCACCAGAAGGAGGAAAAGCCAGATCTGTCGTTTTTGTCGGCTGCAGCGCTGCAAGTAAAACGCGGCCCCCAATGCTGGAACCAGACTAATGGCCCCCGCCAGACCGGCTGTCAGCAGACTGACTGATATTTCATTTCTTCCAGCCGCTACGCTATCCAGGATGACGCGGAGGGATCCCGATCCCAAAAGCAGCTGAATCAGCGGCACAAAGAGCAGAAGACTTCCCCAGATCCATGCCCCTCGATGCGCCCATTGAAACCATGCCGGCCGATCCCGGATCTGTTCATCCTCCCGATAATCCGGCTGCCATCCGGAAGCCAGCATCGGAGAACACAGTCGCAAAAAAATTACGACGGTGGCTGCGATTAACGGCAGAGACAGCCAGAAGGCGCCGTAGGGATTGCCACTGGCTGAGTATTCCGCAAATATTTCCAATGGATAGACACTTTTTTGAAACAGTGTTGGAATCATATAGTCGGTCATGCTCATCAGCATGACCAGTCCGGCTGCAGCGGCCAGGGCCGGTTTCATCAAGGGTAGGGTCACTCGCTGCCAAACCGTGTGCTCATCCGTCATCAATCGCCCGGCATCTTTCAATACCCGGGGCACAGAGGCGGCACCCAGCCAGACCAACCCCACCGCCAATGGACCCCAGGACATGGTCTGCACCCACAAGGTGCTGACCCATCCCCCCACAGAAACCACGGGCAGGGACAGAGCCTCCCCCAGGGACCGGAGCCAATCCGAGAATCCGATCCAGCTGAGACCGTGTATATAGGGTGGGATGGCTGCAAACAGCAGCAACAGCACCATCAGCGGCTGACTGTGCAGACCCACGGATCTCGATGCCGTACTGCCTAGAAACACAGCCGGTAGCAAACACCCCACAGCCACGGATAAGCCCAGAATCAGGGTGTTTACCAGCAGCAGAGCCCGCCTTCCAGATGGCATCAGCAGAGAAAACGAGCTAAAATCATTTGAAATCATCTGAGCTGCGGCTCCCATTGCCAGAAAGAGCAGGGGACTCAAACAAAGCAGAAGGCAAAAACCCATGGCCGCAGTGGACCATCGCCCCCGATTATTGGATGAAAAGATTGCGCAAATCCTCTGTGGACGATTCCAGCTTGAAGTAAATTTCTTCATAGTTCACCGCCATTTCCCGCACTCCGGCGGTATCCAACCCCGTATCCAGATCGGGGTAATCCCGAACCGGAAAATGACACCATCCGCTTTCAACCAGTTTTCTCTCCACTTCATGGCTGAGGAGGTAATCGATCAATCGCTGGGCGGCGTCCGGATTCGGCCCACCCGCAATTTTCACCACGGTATTGGGAATGATGAAGGTTCCCAACCTGTCTTCTTCCTGATCCGGGAAGACAATGGTTACCGGATCGCCGTCTGCCACGGCCAGCATGGCATCGTCCGTATCAGTCAGGCCGAAAGCCAGATTTCCCCGGGCTACCTGATCCTTCACCGGTCCATTACCGTCCAGAATCTTTACCCCGTTGTCTTTCAGGTCCGCGAAAAACTCTCGGGCCGCATCATCTCCCCAGCGGGAATACAAACCCGCTGCGTGAGTGGCAGTGGTACCAAACATGGGGAGCGCTATGGCAGTCTGTCCATTTGCCCATTTCTCATCGGCCAGGTCCCGTATGGAGCGGGGCCATTGGTCTTGAGAAACTCTTTCGGTGTTGATCAGCAAAATTCGAGCTCTTCCGGCAAAACCGGTCCAATAATGCTCCGGATCCCGGAAAGTATCCGGAATATCGGCGGCGTTGGGAGACGCATAGGGAGCGAGAATCCCTTCTTCTTTCAACAGCATGGTCATCACCACTTCTCCACTCCAGAACACATCGGCCCGAGGCTGGTTTTTTTCGGCAATGAGCCTCTGCACCATCCCGGTGGTTTTGGTGGCTTCCACATCGTAGACTGCTTGAACTCGAATGCCGGTTTCCTGTTGGAATGCGGCTAAAATGGGCTCCGAATACATCTGGTCCACGGAAGTATAAATGACGACTTCTTCCGGACTGCTGCCGCAGCTGACAGCACCAACCATTATTGCCATGAGTATGAAGAGTATCGCGTATCGTTTCATCCAATCGCTCCTTTTCCTGGATTTATTGAAGAGTGTCGGATCCGATTCATTCATACCGTATATACTTTCTGGAATCCCGGCCAAAAGAATGGGATGTCAACGCTATCGAGCAGCCTCTCGGGTCAGGATCACCCGGGTATCGGCCACTAAATCCCCGACACGACGGCGGTCGGTGCGAGACAGAACCAGAAGAATATCCAGAACCAGGATTACCAGATTCATCACGGGGATGATCCACAGGACATTCCGCGTGACTGAACGGCCCCGGGATATGGGACGATGGCTGGCTCGATGAATCACCGTCAGCCCAGCCAGGCGTTTTCCCACACTGCGTCCCCCGCCATCCCGTGTTAGGGTATAGAGGATGCCCCAAAGCAGTGCCAGACCGGCCAGTGCAGCCGTGGCATAGTAAGTCTGCGGCTCCAGAACCATGACATCGCCAAAGTCGATATATTGGTAATAGACTTCCATGAGAACAATCCGGACCGGCTCGATGAAGTACAAAGACACCAGGGGGGCCAGTACCAGCAGGGAATCCAAAAGCAAAGCAATACCCCGGCGCAGCACCGACGGGGTGCTGTATTCAGGATACGCTGGTTTGGGCGATGAAAATTCGTCTGCTTTTGTATCGAGTTTCGCTGGGGGTGGAGGTGGAATCGGATCGGTTTTGGACGGGGGTGCTTCAACCGCCTTGGGTTCCGGTGGCGGCGGTGGAGGTGGCATCGTCATACGGACGGATGGAATCGTCTCACCGCCAGCGCTGTCGGGCAGCGGCTCATTCTTTGGATTTCGGGGAAGGGTCTCCTTTGAAGATGTGGTTTCCTGGGCTGCCCCACAGTTGGGACAGAAACGGGCTCCCTGCGGCAGTCCAGTACCGCATTGGTGGCAATGATTCAGATTGCTCATACTCCTGCCTCCCTAAGTGGATCGATTGGTAAGATCACGGGTAGATGAGTTCAATTTCACAGATATATCTCTTTTTTCTGTCTGCTCTGCCGTTTTCCTTCCATAGGAAAAAAGAAAAACTCTCATTATGAGAGCCATTTGTACCTTTTGCTTCGTTTTCCTACTTTTCTGTCTGACACTACTAATTTTTTGAGTCAGACCAGGGATCCCCATGCATTGCAAAGCACATCGATTTGAGAAAATGAGAGTCAAGTCCGAATTAGTGGGTAAATTCCTCGGTAGAATACCTGATGATAAAAAGACTCAGCCTTTTTATGCCGCGAAAGCCTCTTTACAGTGAGGGCGGCATGGTAAGCTACCCAGGCGGGCAGCATGCCTCTTTCTGACCACGCATCACGGGAACAGGATGCCCGGTGATGCCCCGCACCCATGCCGGCAGAGGCTCGCTGTCAAGAGGACCGTGGAATAAATTGCTTCTTAGGCCACATGTTGTTCAGGTTCCTGCAGGGGAGCGATGGAATCATAGTAGACATCCATCTCGAAATATTTGCGTCCTGTAGACCATTTCTCGTCCTGTTCAATCAGCAATGCACCCATCAGCCTGAGGGCAGATGCTTCGTTAGGGAAGATGCGAATGACTCGCTCTCTTCTGCGGATCTCCTGGTTCAGTCTTTCGATACCATTGGTCGTACGCAGCCTTTTGCGGTATCGTATCGGTAAGCTTAAGACCGCAGTAATATCATCAAATGCTTCGTCTAGAAGATCCATGGCTTTGGCCGCTTTAGCTGAATATTTGTTGAACAGCTCATTCTTCGCATTTCGGGCACTGTCCATATCCACCGCTTCGTACACTTTGCGCAGATCCTCTTTCACTTGCGGCTGCAATGTCTTTGGGGTCTTATCCAGTAAGTTGCGGGAAAAGTGGGTCTGGCAGCGTTGCCAGCTGGACCCGGGAAACCGCTTCTGAATCGCTTTGACCAGACCTTTATGGTTGTCTGATGTCACAAGCCGAGGTGGCTGCAATCCTCTTTGGATGAGATCTGTAAAAAATTCATCCCAGCTGGTTTCGGATTCACTTTCGGATAGATGGAATCCTAGAATCTCTCGATACCCGTCTTTGTTCACACCCGTGGCAATCAGCAGACTCTTGCTCTTTACCCGGTGATCTTCCCGCACCTTGATGTAGATTGCATCTACTGTAAGAAAGGGGTATTCATATTGGAGCGGTCTGTTCTTAAAACTACAGACGACTGGATCCAGCTTCTTGCATAGATCCGAGACCATGGATTTGGAAAATGTCTTGCCGCACAGCTCTTCTGTGATATTTTCAATCTTTCGGGTAGATACACCGTTGATTACCATTTCGATCATGGCCAGTACAAGAGCCTGTTCGCTTCTCTGGTACCGGGAAAACATGGTGGTGCTGAAATTTCCATTCCTGTGGCGAGGAATTTTCAAAATCAGCGTTCCAATACGAGTCGTAAGCTCTCGATCTCTGAAACCATTGCGATACGCCGAGCGTTCGTCACATCGTTCATAAGGGGCTGCACCCAATTGTTCGGTGGACTGTGCGATCAGTACCTGATTGAGAATCGCCTCCAGTAACTTGGAAAATGAATCGTCCCGGTTATCTTTTGTAAAAAGTCCGTGCAAAAGTTCAGTATCCAGTGTAATATCTAATTGAGCCATTATGTTCATCTCCTCAGTTAGGTGTTGGTGGGTACTAATATTCTAACCGAGGACGAGCATTTTGGCTCGCTTTTATTTGTTCTTCCTTTTTACACCATTATACGGACTTAATCGAAAATGAGGGATTACAACGTCATGGAAAATTTATTATCTAAATAACAAGAATCTGTTTCTATAGCCCAAAGGACTTCTATCTCAGATACTGTCAATCCCATTAGACGGGCATTACAGCCTCAAGAGATTTCCCCAGATCACCTCTGGGGAACATCGATGCCGTTTGGGAAGTGGTTCGTGAACTAGAGCGGGCATGATACATCGTCCGAACCAGAGAGGGATAAGCTTTGTCACCGTATGGATATGGATAATACGATTAATGAGAAGCCTCACCGGCTATCAATTCTTCACAAAACGTCTAGCCTTTATTGCAGAACCAGTATTGGAGAGACCTATGCTGGTAAATCCAGTGTTAGAGAAACGTATGGTAGGATATCCAACGCAATTAAAACCGAAAAACGAATGAATATTCATAGATGACTAAGGAATTACATAAACCCCCATCAATTCCTGATCGATCAAAAGGGAGAGAGTATCGAGAAGGATGAGATGAGATTGGATGCTCATTCCCTCAATGCAGCCATCCAGGATAAAAATGATACTCGCTTTTTGATCGGCGTTATAGCAAGGGTCGCCTGGATAAATCGTGACCTGATCGTGGAGACCCTGGGATCCAAGCGATAATACATCCCCTTTGCGAAAGATTACACGGCATCTTTGGTCTAGGAACTACTCAGCCCATCGACTGATCCCACATTGTGGAAGCTTTCCAATGCCAAGATAAGAATACCACCTTCATCCAGTCCATCAAAAAGTATCTTCTCACAACGTCATTCAAAGCCCCATCCACCAGCGACATCTATGATACCCCTTGGCGAAACATGATCTTTACGGAACAGATTCCCGCATTTACGATGACTCGGGAGCTTCATTTATGCCCTGAATATAAGAAGGTCGGATCCCCACCAGGTTTCGCAAATCAAATTAGCACGATCATGAGATCTCAAAATTTCATTTGCCCATAAAGAATCTGATTCATAAGTTCATCTAGTTTTAAAGGAGTATCCTGCCATGAAAAAAACCTCTCTCCTGTATCACCTCTTCCTAGGCATGGTTCCTGATGGAAATACTGAGACCGCCACACGTTACAACCGGAAGTTATTCGACGCTGATAAAAACCCAATCTATCCCATCCTGATGTTTTCAACCTTCATTGATGACGGTATCCCTCAGGAATATAAGGAAAAACAAAACATCGACTTAATTACCTCAGACTCTCCAACGTCCTCGTAGCCTACGGATCTTGAATTGACAAAGCTGTTAAAAGCCATGGTCAGATAAACCCTACCAGAAAAGCAGAAGAATCCATTCCTGATTTTACGCGTAACATTGGAAAAAAGGAATGTTTCGTGCTTATTTTACAATATCCGTTTCTGAAATTGCACAAAACATTGGAAAAAAGGAATGTTTTATGCAATAATAGAAACGGAGGTGTTGTCATGAAATATTTAGACAAGCTAATTGAATTGGGTTGTTTTTCACGACAAGATGTTGTTGACCTGATTGGTACCGAAAAAGCAGCACACTCAATACTCAATGATTATGTTAAAAACGGATATATAGATCGAATTCGAAGAGATCTATACACAGCAATCAGCCTTGAAACGAAGCAGCCTGTCGCAAACCGGTTTCAAATAGCAACTCATGTAGCTGAAGATGCCTACATATCGCATCACAGTGCGTTTGAATACTATGGTTATGCTAATCAAGTCTTTCATGAGGTCTTTGTGTCGACGAAAAGCAGATTCACTGACTTCTCTTTTGATGGCATTACTTATACCAGGGTTTCTCCAAAAATTGATTCTGGAATAGTTACAACCAACACAGAAATCCGAGTCACCGATCTTGAAAGGACTGTCATCGATAGCATCTATTCTTTTGAGAAAATTGGTGGTTTGGAAGAACTTCTCCGCTGTCTGTTACTGGTCCCCTCACTACGAGATGATAGACTGATCATCTATCTTGATGAATATGGGCAGTCGAATTTGTATCAGAAATCCGGTTTCTTACTCGAAGAATTCGCTGAACAGTTGGGCTTGAAAAAATCATTTTTTGATTACTGCAGAAGTAAAATCCCCAAATCAAAATGTTATCTGTATTCCGAAAAAGATACCCTTTCAAAGCGTTTTGTCCTGCATGGAGATTGGTTGATTTTTGCCCCTGAGAATATTAAATCAATCCTCAGTAAGGGGGTTGATCTTGATGCCTGAATGGAACAAGTTATTGCTGGGGAAACAAGCTAAAGAACTTGGTTTTGTCCGAGATACATATGAGAAAATTTGCAGATTAACTGATATTCTGAAGTTTTTCGAAAATGACGCTTTGCTTGGAAACTCTTTGGCTCTAAAGGGTGGAACAGCTATAAACCTGACGATTTTCAATTTGCCAAGGTTGTCTGTTGATATTGATCTGGATTTTTCAAAAAACAACACTCGGGATGAAATGATGGAGACAAGATCAATCATCAGTGACCGAATCGAAAAATTTATGCAAGCTAACAGCTATTTGCTAAGTCCCAAATCAAAGCAATTTCATGCTCTTGATTCTTTTGTTTATGAATACTCTAATTCAGGAGGTGTGAAGGATAACATTAAGGTTGAAATCAACTATATGCTTCGTTGCCATGTTCTTGAGACTGAGCATAGGCATTTTGTATCTTCCTGGGAACCGACCGGCGTTTCTGTTCTAAGCGTGGCCCCCATTGAAATATTTGCTGGCAAAATCGTTGCTTTGATCAATCGAACGGCACCCCGAGATCTTTATGACATTTTATAACCTGGTGAAATTTGGTTTGACTGATGAGTCAGTGGAACCCATGCTCAGGAAGTGTGTTGTTTTCTATAGCGCGATAGGCTCGGAATCTCCGCCTATTGAGTTCCACCTTAATGCCATCGATCAAGTCACTCAGAATCGAATTAGGACAGACCTTTATCCTGTTTTACGAAACAAAGACAATTTTGATCTTAGGGCCGCTCAGCTGCAAGTCAAATCTTGGCTTGAATCACTTTTAATGCTTGAGGACAACGAAAAAGAATTCCTAACAGTCTTTCGAAATGGAACATATAAACCGGAACTGCTTTTTGAATCAACCGAAATCGCAGAGCGTGTTCGCAACCACCCTATGGCACTTTGGAAGTGCTCACAAAAGTAAATACTGACTAAGGAATCCTTATTATTGAAGGATCCCCATTGCTTTTCTCCCGCATGGTTGGCTGATTGGTAATTTTCGATGATGTACTTCACTGTTTGCGCCCGAAATACCTACGATATTGACTGTTGGGATTTGGCATCCCCTTTCCCCTCCCTATGCATCTGGTTCCGCTTTTGTGACTCCGAACATGTGATAAGTTTCCAATTGTCAAAGTGACTTGGCAAAGCGAGTCAAGTCAATAGATTAATGATTTTGGATTTCAACTCATGTTCGCTGTCGAGTCCACCCATAGTGGTCTAAGTCTTGAGAATCAATCCCATCTATACACTACACTTAGATGACCCATGGTTTTGGTGTTCAGGCTGAATGAAAGTCGGACCTCGTCCCGTTTCCCGGTCTGGGATGGGGATCCTCCGCCTTACGGGTTCACCTCATCCGGTTCTTTGGTCGATTGATCCAGGTTGCTGATTACACGGTCTGCAGTATCTCGATCCAGGAACTGCAGCCGTGTCCAATATTCTTCCCAACTGTCCATGGGTTGAATGCTTTCTCCGAACAGGATCTCTTCCAGCAATCTCCGAATTGAGTGGATTCTTTCATACGCAGGATTGGTGGGGTCATCTTTCACCATCATCAACGTCTCTTGCCATACTTTCATGACATCGGCCCGATCGAACTCCTTTTTCACTGCCTGATCATGGATGGGAAACTGAAGGGGCTGGGCATCCTCGTCCTGCAGAAGTCCTTTTCGGATCAACGCTTTGATATATCCGATCTGGCAGCCTTCACCCTGACAGCTGCCGCAGAGGCCTTCTCCCAGACAGATCCTGTCGACTCTCTGTTCCATCCGCAGGTAATACTGGCGCAGTTCCTGGGATTTTCGAGCCAGAAGCGACTCTCTGCCCTGCTTTTTTTTCTCCAGAGTGGATCGAATCAAGACATAGACCAAAGCGGTTATGACTCCAAAAAACAGCACCGCATTGGTTCCGGTAATGAAACGGGCGGGCAGGTTCTGCAAAAGCTTGGTCACACCGAAGAACATAAATACGGTGGCAGCAATGATTTTTATGGTGAATTCAGGGATCCGGTTCCCCAGCTTGCGGCCTACGAAAATCCCCAGACCGCCGGTGACAATCATCCCCAGCACGGTTCCGCAGAGAATGAAAAACGGGTACGCAGCATCCGCCGCCAGTGTGATGGCTGTCAGCTGGGTCTTGTCTCCCAACTCTCCGATGAAAAATGCCAGGGCCACCGTGAGCACCGGTCCGTAGCTTGCTTTTTCTTCGACCTCTTCATCGTCGTCCCCCTCCGGCTTCAGAGTCCACAGAGCAAATCCGACGAAGGCAAATCCGGCTGCAATCTGAATGGTATCAATGGGTATGAATGTGGAGATATAGCTCCCCAAAAGAACGGCCAGCCCGTGGTTGAAAAAGGCACCCAGGAAGATGCCTGCCAGTACTTTTTTTACTGGATACCGGGTGGCAAATGCCATGGCCAGGATTTGGGTCTTGTCACCCATCTCGGCAATAAATATGAGTGTAAATGCTTGGATCAGTTCCTGCAGCATTCATTTCACCTCGCAGCATATTTTATAGACATTGTGACGGACTCCGACCCAACGGGGTGCCTTCACAGCAGATCTTCCAGTGACAATGAAAGCGAGACCGATAGATTAATAAACCGGCCATGCGGCTTACTAATCTAAAAGTCTCGCTCCTTTAAGTTTCCTTAAAGTAAATAAAACCAGGATTTCTCCAGCATGTTGATTTTATTCGGGCGCAAACCCAGCTACTCCCTTTTAGAACTATCTGTAATCTACCACAGATCAGCATCCCTGTCAACTCAGGAGCTTGTTTTCTGTAGTTATTCTGTGATAATGTCATGTTGAATTTATTCTGATAAAATGTCACCTATGAGAAGGGAGATATTCAACATGACTCTACAAGAAGTCGAAAAACTTCGGGTCATTAACCAAACGATTGATAAAGTAATTACCATCAAAACAGCGGCTGAGATGTTGGGCCTCAGTGAACGACAAGTGCTCCGTTTAAAAGGAGGGGTTTTGAACCACGGACCGTCGTTTCTCATCCATAAAAATCGAGGTCGAGCACCCGCACACGCTGTTTCTGATCCGCTTTGCACACACATAGTCTCTCTCAAACAGACTAAGTATCCATCGGCCAATTTTGCTCATTTCCACGAGCTTTTAGCGGAGATGGAAGGGATCCATGTGAGTTATCCCACCGTTTACCGCACGCTGACTCAGGCGGGGATTAAAAGCCCCAAAATTCATCGCCAGAAAAAGGCACACCATCGTCGAAAAAGACAGAGCCAGGCAGGCATTCTGGTTCAAATGGATGCTTCCCCTTTTGCCTGGATTCCCAATGAAAAGCCCATCACATTGCATGGGGCAATTGATGATGCCACTGGGGCCATCTTAGGGCTGCATTTTTCGGAAAATGAGTGTCTGCATGGCTACTTTCAGGTGATGAATCAACTTCTCAAAGAATATGGCCGTCCGGCGAAATTGTACTGTGACCGCCACACCATCTTCTTTTCTCCGAAGGATACGGCTGTCTCTCTAGAAGATCAGCTTCAAGGAGTCACTGAGCCTTTGACCCAATTCGGACGGGCCATGCAAGAGCTTGGCATTCAGATGATCAAAGCCCGCTCCCCTCAAGCCAAGGGCCGTATCGAACGGCTCTGGAACACCCTGCAAAGTCGATTGCCGGTGATGTTTGAACTCAGTGGCATTACTTCCCTGGAACAAGCCAATGCCTTCTTACCGGAAATGATCCGCCATTTTAACCTTCGATTTGCGGTGGTTCCGCAAGACTCGCTCCCGGCTTTTCGCCCGGTGGATTCTTCTTGTGATCTCACTACGGTGCTTTGTATCAAACATACCCGTACTCTCATCGACCAGGGTGCTTTTTCGTACCAGGGTCTGTATTATCAGTTAATGCAGCACCATAAACCCGTTCAAGCCATGCCGAAGGCCAAAGTGACCGTCTTGGATCATCCGCTTCAAGGAATCCGCTGCATCTACAAAGATGCGCTTTTCCAGACCGCCATTCTGGATCAAAGGCCTAAGAAAATGGATCTGGTTGAAAAATCAACCGCCCTGAAAATGGGGTCCCCTCCATCGGCCGATCATCCCTGGCGAAAAAGTGCTAAAAACCCTGTCCCCCTTTATGGCTTCATGAGAGATGCTGAAATGCTCGCCATGTTGGATGATCTGTTTAGCTCCGTCCGTCCATGGGCATAGAGGATATGCTTCAGACTGTCAAGGGCGAGCGGTCTTATTCGCTTGTGTACCCTTGACAGTCCCCTGTGATTGTCCATCCTGTTTTTAGGTGCCTGTCCCATCAGGCACCTGCCTTCCGGCCAGGACAGGGGGTGGGGACAGCGTCCCCACAAATTCTTCAATCTTTTCTTGACTTATTCAAGGTGACATTTTCTCAGAATAATCTCGTCTCTTTTAGGTGACATTATCTCAGACTATTGACACTCAGGAGCTTGTTTTCTGGGTCCAGCTTTGCCATTTGCTGAATACAGATGCCCAACATGCTCTGCGATCTTGCCGACTGCTGGGTCATTCAAGGCTGGACGGCCTTCTTTTCATTCTTTCTGGCCATCTGCCGAATCATCCGGTCAGCCATACCCCCCCAGTGCCCTTTTAAAAGGATTGAGTCGTACCGGGTAGTAATAGTCGGATGTCAGCCAGCCATGGGTCTCGTAATAGGCCTTATCGGGATCCAGGGCTTCTGGAAAATAACTCATGGATGAACGGGTCATTCGGAAAATCATCAGTTTGAACAGGCTTGGCACAACCATCTCCTTGCGATCCAATGCAGCCAAAAACCGCTGGACTGCCTTGTCCATAGTCTGGGCGTTTTTGGCCTGTATTTCTTCAGCCCAACCCTGACGGGGATCGATTCCTCCGGAAAGAACAACCCCTTTGATTTCATTCATCCCCCAAAATCCCATCACTTCATTGATGTATTTGGCGACTTTGTTTCCGCCATATACACCCTGGACGATGACCGGCATACATACACGGCCGAAAAGCCGGGGACGGTGAAACACAAAGGCCAGACGATCCAGTACATCCTTTAGAATCCCGGGGACAGACAGAGAGTAGTTGGGAACCACAAAGATCACCCCATCCGACTCTTCCAGTTTTTTCAGGATGTCTAGCACATCATCGTCTTTCAGCGGGCAGCGGTCATCCCCCATGGAAAAACAAGCACAGCAGCCCAAACAGCGACGGATCGTGAGATCCCGCAGAATCACCCTATCCACTTGGGCGTGTTCCTGGATGCTGCCTTGGATCCGATCGGTTACGGAACTGGAAAAACCCTTTCTCCCACTGGCTTCAATGATCAATATCTTCTTCATGATCATGCTCCCTCTCAATAGCTTTGGTACCCGTTACTCCCGATGCGTCCATCCATGGCATATGCTATTTAAGTTCGCTTCGCTCTTCAGCCAATACGATGGCACGTCCGGCTGCGGCAAAAATCAGCATCAAACCCCCCGCCAGCCACGCCCCCACACTAAAGATCTCCGGTCCGTAAAGCGCCAATCCGGCTCCTCCCGCAATCAGCAACCCGGCCAAAAAGCCGTACATCTTCATCCCGTAGAGTGTGATAAAGGGAAGATAGTGGGTTCCGACCACAATCATGGCAGCCGGGAAAAACCAGATGGGTCGATACAGAACAATGGCTCCTACCAACAGAAAATTCAGAGGCACTGTAAATGCAACCTGTGACCCCAATGCCCAGAGCTTGTTGTCCGCACTCACCCGCGCCGGTCTTCCCAGTATCTTCAGCACTCCCTGCGTCAAAGGGAAAATGCCCATGCAACCTACAAACAGAAAGACCATACCGCGGCCGGCTCCGAAGAAATCACTGACAGCAGCGGCCCCCAACCAGATCAGCCCTGATACAAGCTGACCGGCAAACCCGCCCAAAAAAGCCGTCCGCATTTCTTTCTGACACGCATCCATCATCTTGCTATCATTCATCCTTCTTGATCAACCCTCCCTATTTTTTTGATCCCGATGTCCAGATTGGGATTGAATCTGTTCGCTGTCATTGTATTCTCTGTTCTCATGGTGAAAAAACAGCCTTCCCATTCGTACCCTCCCGCTAGCGGAGGAAAGGCAGCAATGTGCCGCTCAGCGCAGCCGTAAGATCCATCACCCAGTGGGCAATGATGAAAGGAAGCAGTCTTTTGGAACGGCTGAACAGGCAGGTCATGCCGATAGCCACCGGAAGAAACGATGCGGTCCGCATGGCCATATAGCCCACATCCAGCTGCAGAGGCAGGGCAGCATGCTGAATGGCCCATCCAAAGGATACCCAGGCAATGGCCTTCCACCTCTGTTCAAAATGATCCAGCAGCCGAGGCAGGGCAAAACCCTGGTAGGTGATTTGTTCTGCAAACGCCCAGACAATGGGCCATATGGTAACACTGTAGATAGCACCCCACAGCGGAATTCCGCCCATAATCTCCTGCGGAATCCAGGAACCCAAAAAAAGAAAGCTGCTGACACTCATACCCACCATGGATAGAGGGAAGAATATCAGGATATATCCTACGGCAGTTGCAACAGTCTTTTGCCAGGGGATCCCCCGGGCGTTCACCAAATCAAACAGGGTACGATTGTCTTTTCGAATCTGCCTGGATATCAGGTACAGGCAGCCGGCATCAATGAGTGTCCCGTAGACCGTAAACCAGCGCCCGGCTGTCTCCAATGGATAGGCATTTCCTCGATATGCATAGATTCCGGTCACTGCCAATTGAAAGACAAGAGCCAGAATCAGCCGGGAGAAGATGAGAATCATTGGCCAAAAAAGGGGCTCTTCCATTCGAAGTCCCACCGATCCTGTCCCTTTCGACCCCGCGTTTTGGGGTTCAGAACCGGGTTGTTCGGCTATCCGCGTATTCGTCTTCATTTCTCCGCACTCTGACCCTTTGCATCCAATGGATTGTTGTTCGGCAGTCGCAGCAGCAAAAACAACGCTCCCAGCAGCAATCCGCTCAGTCCAATGATTCCGGTTGGATTCGGTCCCAGCAGCGGACTTATCCGGCTCAGCGAAACCATCGCCGGGAGCTCTCCCATGACATTGGCAGCTCCATGAAACAAAGTTGCGGGTATGATGCTGCGGGATCGGATGGTGATGTACCCCAGCCAGACCCCCAACACAACGCACACCAAAACCATCATGGCCATACCGGTATAGGGGGCCCCCCAATAATCCAGGGTATAGTTAAACCCGAAATAGATTAACACAGCATGCGCAGCTCCCCACAGAACACCGTGCAGCAACACCGCCCGCTTAGCATCGGTGAGCTGCAGCAGCAAGGGCAGCAAATACCCCCGCCATCCGATTTCTTCCCCCAATGCAAACAGATGAACCGGCAGCACCCATGGAGAAACGAAAATAGCGGCGATCCCAATCTGGATTATGCTTTGGGTGGTTAGCTGCAGTGACGCCGGCGCTCCGTATTGTGCGTAATTTTCTACAATGTATCGGGCAGAATAATCAATATCCTGAGGAAAGAGGATAAAGAACAGCACAGCCCCGGCAAAGATAGCGGCTCCCGGTGAAAACGCAGAAAGTAAATAGATTCTCCAGTTTTTGCGAAATTCGGGCTTCAAAAACCAAGGGCTCTTGTCCCCTGTCAACATCCGGGTAATCCAGACAGCCGCCACCGGAAATACACTGAACAGCGCCCACACAATGATATAAGCATCGGGGTTCATGGCAATGGCCGCCCAACCTGCCAGCAAAAAGGAATACATCGTGAACAAATACCATCGGATTCTACGTCGGATCAATGCTTTTTCCATGGCCCCTCCTCGCGATATGCCCGATATTTCAGTGACCCATTATCCTTCTGGGTCCATCGGTGAGTTGAACCAGCCGTTACCTGCATTTTCATGGCTGCTGCCCTTCCAGCACTACTCCCACGATGGCCGCTATCCGCTCTTCATTATTCACATAAATAAAGTGGTTTCCTTCCAGGATTTCGTACCGGGCCTGGGGACCGATGCGGGCGAGATGCAAAGACTGATATTCCTGCGGAGTCATCTTCATCTGGCTGTTGGGTGTTTCATAAGTCGTCTTCGAGATCACTTTGAAATACGGAACAGATGCCGGGTACGGCAGAACCAGCGTATCTTGGATAAATTCAGCCGAATTGGCAATCTGCTTCAGTGAATTATCGTTCATGGTGAATCCGGCAAAGGTTACCATATCGTTGATTTCCTTTTCGGTATACCCTGCGTCCAGCAAATAATCTCGTTGGGTGGCCAGGGCTCCGATGATGGATGTCGCCCCAATGGCCTGCTGAAATTTGGCCACGCCCAACAGAGATTTTACAAATGCGGGCATATCGGCATAGTTGGCGGTGGATGTTCCATCCAGCGAAATCACGGCAGTTACTTCATCCGGATAACGAGCTGCATAGAATTCACAATACACACTGGAAATTGAGTGCCCCATGAGAACATAGGGGGCTTCAAATCCGGTAGCCGCCAGTGCAGCCCGTGTCTCTTCCACATAGTTCTCGACTGTTCGAGGATTGGCGGTCAGACCGCTGAATCCAACCCCGAAGTATTCCACACACACCGCCGTATAGGTCTTGCTCAAGGTCCGCATCAACGGCCCGAATTCGGCAGACGGCAGGGCGACCCCCATTCCGGGTAAAAGAACAACGGTTGTATCACCTTGTCCCATGGAATAGACATGCATCTGACTGTCTTGAACATCCACACGCTGCCCGTACGGTTCAATCCGGTCGTACTGGTTCTTGAAATAGGTACTGTGCAAAATACCGCCGATCAGCATGAGTATTCCTATGCTGACAAAAAAAGTACGCAGAACGGAAAATATTTTTTGTTTCACTGTCTTTGCATTCTTTTTCTGACTGAAGGATGCTTCACTGCTCATTGAATACCGTCCCTTCCAAATATGATTCATAATCTTTCGTTTTTTGGGTGAATCCACAATGATTCATCCGGCTATGTTTATCGTGAAGATTTTTCATCATCTCCGTTCCACCCATGATTCGTACTTATTGACACTTTGGAGATCTTCGATATAGAGAATATTGGGGTTGTTTTGATTTTCCGCCCACCTTGTATTCGAGTTTTGTTCTGCCATTCCTTCCCTCAGAAAGCCTCCTCATAAAATATATTTTCCTTATTTAGTCAAATGGCTCCTGGGTCATGATATCGGCAGAACTCCCCGTCAACGACTGGGGCAGATAGCCCCAAAAGTCATGATTGATTCATTCTGCGTCCATCCCTTCCGATGCTTTACTTTCTCGATTTCAACCAAAAAAGAAGGCCCACCTTCAGGGGTGCACCTTCTTTGAGCTTCGGTGATTCTTTTCACTTTTCTAAGGATTAATCCCCTCGATGTGCGCCTGGATTTCCTGCAGTGGAATCCCAATGCGGGCAAAATCAACACCCACCAGAAGGCGAATGTGTCGCGATGAGACCCCTAGTTTTCCCTGCTGGGTCTCCACCGGAAACCAACCGATATCCGCCAGCCATATTTCGGCCCAGGCGTGGTAGGAACCCCCTGAAACAATTCCTGTGACAAATCGAGCCGGGATCCCTTTGATCCGCATGATGGCCATAAACAGGTTAACGTACTCACTGCAGGTTCCTTTTCCGGTTGCCAAAGTCTCCGATGCGCTGCGGGTGTTGGAGGTTCCCTCCCAGATCGCTTGAGCCAGGGCTTCGTCATATTCAATGATTGAAGCCACATAGAAAGCTGCCTGGCGGGCAATTTCAACGGCGTCCTCTTCTCCCGGAGCGATACCCGCCGCTACCTGCACAATGGAAGGATGCTCCCAGTCAACTTTCTCAGAAGGATGTAAATACTCCCGGACACTGTCGGGGTATTCTTCTGGAATCGGAGCCACCAATGACCGGTTCTGGCTGTTCTCGATTTGCAGTATGTAACGAGGGGTCATGGACTCTTCCACAGCCATGACTGTCTGGGGATACCCGTGTAGGACTTCTTCATCCAGAAAGTTTCCCTGCAGGCGATAGCACGCTGTGTCACTGACCGGCCCGGCTGAGTTCTGAAACGATCCCTGAAACCCCATCCACAGGATCACCAGCGCTGCCAGCCCGACCAGAACTTTCAGTGTTTTCTTGATCACATCACCATCTCCTTGTCATGGGACTAACTTGCCGGCGGCAACCATCCGGTTCCCGTATAGAGGACGCTTCAATCTCACCCCAGGTTCCCATTTTTCAGGAAATTCTTCCATCCGATCGTCAATTTGATATTTTTCCCTGGAATAGGAGTCGTCCCTTTTCATTTTTTTCTTCCAATGATACAATCATAAAGAAATCATTTTCGATGAAATACAGGGGATTGCGAAAAACTTGTCACAACCGGTTCCCTGCATGAGGAAGTGAGCGTGTGGAATCCTTGTCTTTTTTGGGCCTTCTGGCTCCTGTTGCTTTTGTGTTCGCTTTGTCTGCTTCGGGACAGGCCGGAAAACTGCAAAAAGAGATCCAGGAACTGAGGGAAGAAGTGCAGCGTCTTTCAGCCATACTGCAGGAAAAGCAATAGAATTCTTTGGATGATCTCGATCCTTGGATTCGTCTTTTGGAGGTGCCCTATGGATTACTCCCTTTTTCCGCCCAATTCGGACGGCATATCGGTTATACCCACCACCTGCGTGCACAACTGCGGCGGCAAATGCCTGCTGCAGGCCCATGTTCGAGATGGGAAACTTCTCTATATCACCGGCGACGACCGATCGGATGATGACTCAGAGCTGAGCCCCCAGCTTCGCGCCTGCGCCAAAGGGCGCAGTCTGGTGCAGCACCTCTACCATCCAGGCCGTCTGAAAACTCCCTTGAAACGGGTGGGGCCTCGGGGAAAGGGAGATTTTATCCCCGTCAGCTGGGATGAAGCGATTGAAATCACCGCAGAAAAGCTCCAGGGACTGAAAAACCGGTACGGGGCCACCGCCATATTGGATATGTCGGGGTCCGGATCCTTCGGGGGCAAATTTCATCAACGCTCAGTGAATCGCTTTTTGCACATGTTCGGATGCATCACCCGGCTCACTGGAAGCTACAGCAGTGAAGCCACCGATGTGATGACGGAGCACATGTGCGGGACCGGACTGACCGGAAATGACCGGGCGGATCTGATGAATGCAAAACTGATTCTCATGTGGGGTTTCAACCCGGCAGAATCCATGCGAGGCACCAATACCGCCTGGTGGATTGCCCGGGCCCGAGAGCAAGGTACTCACATCATTGCTCTGGATCCTGTGTTTACCAACAGCGCCGCAGCTCTGGCGGATGAATGGATCCCCATTCGTCCGGGAACCGATGCTGCGGTGATGATGGCCATGGCCTATGTCATGATCACAGAGCACCTCCATGACGAAGCATTTCTGAATCGATTCACTCATGGATTTTCTGACTATGAACACTACATCCTGGGGAAAAGCGACGGAATTCCCAAAACCCCCGCCTGGGGAGAAGCCAAAAGCGGCGTGCCCGCTGGGGATATTGCCCGCCTAGCCCGCATCTACGCTGGAGAAAAACCGGGCGCCCTTTTGTGCGGGTGGTCCCTGCAGCGAACCGCCTACGGCGAAACACCGGTGCGCACCGCCATTACCTTGGCGGCCATGACCGGCAATATGGGGATTCCGGGTGGCAATGTGGGGGGCGTTGACTACAGCCGCATCCCCTTTATGTCGGGTATTCCAGTGCCTCCGCCGCCAGTCCCGGAAGCCGAAGCACCCGTTTATTTGTGGCCGGATCTGCTCTTGCAGGGAAAGCAAGGCGGTTTCCCCAACGATGTCCACGGTGTCTATATTTGCGGCGGCAACCTGGTCAATCAGGGGGCCGACATTCAAAAAAATATTGCGGCCATGCAAAAGCCAGAGTTTATTGTGGTGCACGAACAGTTTATGACCCCCACCGCCCGGTATGCCGATATCGTTTTTCCCATCAATACTTTCCTGGAACGCAACGATATCTGTTTTCCCGGAACCCGTCAGGGCAACTACCTGCTCTATGCCAATCAGGTGGTGGATTCGCTGTATGAGTCTCGTTCCGATTATGAAGTATTCTGCTTGCTGGCCGATGCGTTGGGTTTTGGCCCTGCTTATTCGGAAGGGAAAGCAGATGAGGATTGGTTGAAAGAATTTGTGGCCGATTCTCCCATCCCGGATTATACCGAATTCAAACGAACCGGTATATGGCGGGATAAACGGAAAAAGCCATTTATTGCGTTTCGGGAGCAGATTCAAAAAGGAAAACCATTTGCCACACCGTCTGGGAAAATCGAGATCTTTTCCCAGCGGCTGGCAGATTTGAGCGATCCGGAGATTTCGGCCATTCCTACCTATATGGATCCCTGGGAAGGTCCGGAAGACTCTCTGGTCCGTCAGTATCCGCTCCAACTGGTGACACCGCATCACAAACACCGGGTCAATTCTTCCCTGTCCAATCACCCTTGGCTTTCCCGGTTGGATCCTCAGGGTATCTGGATTCACAACGAGGACGCCCGAAAGCGGGGTATTGAAGACGGTGACTGGGTAACAGTATGCAGCCCGAGAGGATGCACCCGCGTTCCGGCCAAAGTCACCGCCCGTATTATGCCGGGAGTGGTCTGCCTGCACGAAGGGACCTGGTACAGTCCGGATGATGCCGGTATCGATGAGGCGGGATCCAGCAATGTGCTGAACAGCAACCGCCCCACTCCCCTGGCCAAGGCATCCACCAGCCATACCACGCTGGTCGAGGTTGCCCTGGACCGAAGTGATCCGAACCCAGGGAGGGAACGCTTATGAGCAAGCATTGGGGTTTTTATATGGATCTGACTCGCTGCATCGGCTGCGGAACCTGTGAAATGGCCTGCCGGGACTACCAAGGAGTATGGGAGGGTGAATCCTGGATTACGGTGATGACCGATGAGCACGGGGAATATCCCCATCCACTTGTTGTTCATCGTCCCGTTACCTGCTATCATTGTGAAATACCGCTGTGTGCGAATGCCTGTCCGGTACAGGCCATTGCCCGGGATCCTGACAGCGGGATCGTCACCCTAAACTCATCCTTGTGCACCGGCTGCGGCGCCTGCCGTACCGCCTGCCCTTTCCATGCGCCCCGCTGGGACCCGGTCCGGGAAGTTATGGGAAAATGCGATTTCTGCCAGGATCGTCTGCAAAAGGGGCTTACTCCCATCTGTGTGGATGCCTGCCCCATGCGGGCCCTGGCAGCCGGTCCGTTGGATCAGTTGATCCACGACTTTCCCCGTGGAGAATCCTTGCCCACGGAGGATCATGGGTTGGATATTGGCCCAGGGCTTTGGATCCGCCCCAAACTGAAGTAGGTCCTCCATCCACCTTCATGCTGGCATACGGGTGGATTTTTTTATGATCCGTTTGCACCTGCATCCCCCGGCGTCCACAGTACCTTCAAAAGCAGCGGCCGGGTGATTCTTTTTGTCGGCGGGCTTTCCTCACCCTTAGGGCAGGACTCTTGAAAACCCGTGTGGTATATGGAAGGTAATCCAAATGCAAAGGAGAATTGCTGTGAGTTCATACATCCGCTCCAACAAAGAAGCATGGGAAGAAGCTTTCGATCAACGCCATCCCTCCTGGGGAAGTGATGTAGTCCAGCGGGTAATGGCGGGGGATTATGCCTTCTTTCATCCGGATTTCATTCAGAAGTTGAAAGAATATGACCTAAACGGCAAAACCATCGGTCAGTTCTGCTGCAACAACGGTCGGGAACTTCTCTCTTTGGTCAAAAGCAGCCAGGCTGCCAATGGGATCGGCTTTGATATTGCTGAAAACCAGGTACGCTTTGCCAAAGAAAAAGCCGCTGAATTGGGTGTGGACTGCCATTTTGTCGCGACCAATATTTTGGATATCGAAGATACTTACAAAGAGAGCATGGATTTGATCCTGATTACCATCGGATCACTGTGCTGGTTCAAAGATCTGACCGTGTTCTTCTCCGTAGCTTCCCGGTGTCTGAGAGAGAATGGAACTATCCTGATTCACGAGCAGCATCCCTGCACCAATATGATCGCAGCACCGGGCGAGGAGGATTACGATGAGGATCATCCCCTGAACTGCATCTATTCCTATTTCGAGCGGGAGTGGACCGGAAACGACGGCATGTACTACATGACCCAGAAAGTCTATTCATCCAAAACCTTTACCGACTACACCCATTCGGTGTCGGATATTGTAGATGCCATGTGCCAGAACCATTTGGCGGTCACCGGCATGAAGGAATTTGACTACGATATTTCCGGTCTCTTCGGCGCCTATGATCGAAAAGGGTTTCCCCTGTCCTGGATCGTGGAGGGCAAAAAGTTGCAATAAAATACCCGAGGCTGTATGGACTGCGTCCTCGGGTATCCATGGCATCCGTTTATCCGACCTCATTCATATCCACAACGTGTGTTCCTACGAAACTGTCACCACTTTGTTTCTACCGGAGGTCTTCGCATCATACATGGCTTCATCAGCCAGCTTGATCAGCTGATCCGGGTTATCCATATTCTCCCGAGGATAGCTGGCGATTCCGATACTCACCGTGGTTTGGATGTCTTGCCCGTCATATTGAATCCGGCTGTTCATGATCATGATTCGGATCCGTTCTGCAATCTTGGAGGCATCGCCGGGTCCTGCCCCCGGCAGGACACAGAGAAACTCTTCACCCCCGTACCGCATCAGAATATCTCCCTCCCGAATCGAACTCCCCGCTATCTTGGATACCAGAATCAGGACTCTGTCGCCGGCCATGTGTCCATATGAGTCATTCAGGGCTTTAAAGTGGTCGATATCCAGCATCAGTACCGAAAGCGGTGTCCCGGATCGGATGGATCGCTGGAATTCTTCATGGAGCCGGCGGATTCCAAATCGCCGATTGTACAGCCCGGTTAACGGATCGATGGCGGCAAAGTGCGTCATCTGGTCGTGGGTAATGGCATTTCTCAGGGCCAAAGAAAGCTCCTGATTAAAAATGGGCAGTCTGGAGAGCATCTGCTCTGGAAATGGGGCACTGCCGACCAGGACAAGGATTCCAAGCAGCGTGTTCTTGTACAGTATGGGCTCAATGAAGAGTTCATTGGGTTGAAAATCAACGATGACGCCATTGATGCGAACATCATCCGGAAAACGAATCGTCTGCCGTTCGTGGGTTTTCATGGCGTACAAGAGTCGATCATTTTTAGCCAGCTGACCGGGTTCTTTAATGGCTACAGCCGCTTTGACGACCAGTTCTCCGCCTTTTTCGATCAAAAAGGCACCCCCCACGGCCCCCGTGAATCGAATCAGATTATTCAATGCCTCATCGGAGAGAGCATCAATTTCCAGGTGGGAGGTCAGAATATTGGAGAAATGATGGATCTCAGAATTCAGCCTAAGGACGTCGGCCAGGGCAACCACCAGTTTATTGAACGAATTGGCACTCTCTCCCAGCTCATCGTCGGAATCTACATCGATCAAGCAGTTGTCCGGGGTACATTCTTCTGCACTTATACCCGCGCTGCTGTTCACCAGAATGTCTTCAATGTGTTTCATTTTGGAAGACAACAGTGTGATGCGAGATCCCACAGTTTTCCGAGCCAAGGTAATATTCAACACGGCCAACACAACCCCCGCTGCAACACAAGCTGTAAAGAAAGTTGGGGTTAAGGCGATTTCCCTCGGTACTCCCAGGGCAATGCAAAAATATGGAAAGACGATACCGATGCTAACTCCCAGAAAAACCATTAAGATGGCCAGATCATAAAACACTTTTTTGGTTATCCTCACAGACATTCCTCCAAACACACTGTAATCATCCTGCATACCTGTCTACGAAACCATCATAAAACCTTGTTATTCCCCCAGCCCAGGAACATTTCCAAATATGAACCCTCAAACATCACCGTGTCCGAGCAATACATGCAGTATTCTTCGGTAATTATCCAATTCCTTTCGATTTCGGATGTTTTTGACCCCGATATAATCATTTTTTTTTTGGAATAGTTTCATTCCATAGGGAAGAGAACCCTCATACCTAAAATGCTGACCCCTCTTTCAGTCATTACCCTGATAGATCCCCCGACAACCCGATTAACTCAAAAAGACTACAAAAGAATCCTTCGTAGTCTTTGTAATCGAAAATATGTCTAGCCCTGGTCGATTGAATGTGGGTATTGTGAAGCATATCGGACAAGTTATTCGTAACAGTTTGCTTTGCATAGTCATAAGAAGCGATGCTCTAGGTATCCTGGCTTACTGATCCGGCTCATGCTGCTTTTCCCACTCCATATAGAGGGTGTGCAGTTCTTCCTGAATTTTTTCATAGCGGCTCACCGTCTGGCGGGCCGTTTGTCCCTCCTGATATGTCTCCATATCTGCCATTCTGGCTTCCAGCAGGGCTTTCTCGTCTTCCAGCGCTGCAATGGTTTCTTCCAGCTGACCGATCTGCTGTTTTCTCCGAGCTTCCTGTCTCCTGACTTCATCCGGTCGAACCGATGCTTTCTTCTCTTTCGGTCTGTCAACCTGTTTGATAGCTTCTTCTTCCTGAGCCCGCAATTTCTCCAGGTGCTCCTGGTATTCACCAAATGACCCCTTAAACTGGGCAATCCCCCTGGAGCTCATGACAAAAATCCGGTTGACGATGCGGCGCAGGAAATATCGATCGTGAGATACCACCATCATGGTTCCGGGAAAATCAGACAGTGCTGCTTCCAGTACTTCTCTGGATTCAATATCCAGATGGTTGGTGGGTTCATCCAGAATCAGCATGTTGGCTTTCTGGCTGACCAGTTTGGCCAAAAGCAGCCGATTGCGCTCACCGCCGCTGAGGGATCCCACTGATTTTTCCACTTCTTCCCCGCTAAACAGGAAAAGACCCAGCAGATCCCGCGCGTCTTTTTCACTGAACGATACCGAAGCCATCAGCTCATCCAGGACGGTGTGGGCTTCATCGACCAAGGGGAGATCCTGCTGGAAATATCCCCTATGAACCCGGTTGCCCCACGCCACATTCCCTTCGTATTTGTCATCATGTCCCACCAGAATCTTGAGAAGGGTGGATTTTCCGATCCCGTTGGGCCCCAGGATGCCCACCCGATCTCCTTTGCGCAGGGAAAAATCCACATCGGTGAACAACACCTTGTCCCCAAAGGTTTTCTTCAGTCCCTCGACTCGCAAAACATCGGATTCACTGGTTTTGTCCATGCGAAACCGTACTTTGATCCGTTTTTTGGGCACCCGGGTCACATTGACGGCTTCCATCTTCTGCAACGCTTTTTCCCGACTTTGCACCTGTCGGGCTTTGGTGGCTTTGTAGCGGAATCGTTCGATAAAGGCGCGCACATGGCGGACTTGATCGTTTTGGAGTTTCAACGCCTTTTCTTCCAGGCGGATCCTCTCTTCTTTGGCGGCCAGATAACCGCTGTAATTGGTGTTGTACAGCCGCAGCCGGCATTCTTCCAGCTCTGCGATCCGGGTGACCACATGATCTAGAAAATCACGGTCATGGGAGATGATTACCATGGCCTTTTTCCACTTCTGCAGATACGACTCCAGCCATTCCAATGTGTCCAGATCCAGATGGTTGTTGGGCTCGTCCAAAAGAAGCAGATCGGGTTCCTTCAAAAGCAGCCGGGCTAGATTCAGCCGCATCTTTTCTCCACCGCTGAGGACGGCGGCGAGATCATCGTGCCGTTCCATGGGAAAGCCCATTCCGTTGAGAATGGTCCGGATCCGGGCATGAAAAGAATATCCCTCCCGCCATTCGTACTCATGCTGATAAGTCCCGTATTGATGAAGCAGCCGATTGTATCCTTCCGATCGGGGATCGGCATTGGCCATTTTTCTTTCCAATTCCGCCATCTTGTCTTCCAATGTCTTTATCTCCGGAGAAACCGAAGCCATGGCCTCCAGGAGAGTATTATGTGGTTCAAAATCGATATCCTGGCTCAAGTAGCCCAGCGTTAATCCGGGCAGTCGATCCAAACCGCCCTGGTCCGGTTCCAGCTCCCCGGTAATGATTTTGAACAAAGTGGTTTTACCCACCCCGTTGCGGCCGATGAGGCCGATTCGGTCCCGGGGATTAATCTGGAGATTCACATCTCCCATGATCAGGCGCTCCCCGAAATATTTGCTGACACTGCGCAGATTCAGCAGCATAAGGCATCCTCCCAATATTTGTCGTACTTCTACTAATATATCGAATTCGACGGAACCTGTCAAAGCACTCCCGGTTGACCTTTTTTCAGGAAAAAAATCCAACTATTTCTATCCACCGGCAGGGGATACCGCTTTCATATCGAAGTTGAGTTTACTGTCTTTGCACAATTGGTTCAGAGGGCATCATGGAGTTTGTTGACTCTGCATCGCAACCAAAGGAGGAAATTACCAATGATCACCGATTTTTTACGTAAGCGTTCTTTTCTGACTTCACTGGCTTTGCTTCTGGTTCTTTTGATGGTAGCTCAACCCATTTGGGCCGCAGGGAGCACCGGGACGGCGGAAACCGGAAAACCCGGTAGTAATCCCATTGTGTTGGAAGATACCCCCGTCTGGGAATTGAAGGCTCCCATCCCGGAAGCCAGGGTATTTCAGGCTGTCGTCGCTGATGCAGACGGGTATGTGTATCTTCTGGGAGGGACCAGCGATGCTGGCGGGTTTACCCCCACCAGTACCTTGTATCGATACAATACCGCGGATAATACCTGGGCCGAGCTGGCCCCTGCGCCTGTACCCATGTTCATGATGGATGCTACCATTATTGAAGGAAAGATCTATGTGCCGGGCGATGCTTCAACGCCGGTCACCTATGTGTACGATATTGCCAGCGATACCTGGGACAGCATCGATGCCAACGGCGGGTATTCTGCCCGTTCTCAATATGCTGCCGTTGCCCTGGGCACCGATTTGTACGTGCTCAGCGGCATCGAAGCCTTGAGCAACACGGGCACTCCCCAGGTATGGGTGCTGGATACAGTCAATGAAACCTGGTCACTGGGTCCTGCCATGCAGATTGCTCGAGTCAGCTTTGCTGCCGGTGCTGTTGGGGATTCCATCATCGTATCGGGAGGTGTTTCTTTCCCGGGATTCACACCGGTGATGAGCACGGAAATATATGACGGAAGCGCCTGGTCCTTCGGCAGTGCCGTGCCCGACGGTCACGGTGCCTATACCCGCTGGTCGTATCAGGCATCCGATGCAGCCGGAGACAAGCTGTGGATGGCTGCCGGCCGCCGGGACAGCGATTGGCTGGTTCTCAATCACGCCGGGTCCTATGATGTTTCGGAGGATGCCTGGACGGCTACGCCCGATGTCCCCGCTCTCTCCCAGGGCCGTGTGTACTTGAGCGGCGCCATTGCTACCGATGGATATTTTTATGCAATGGGTGGAAGAGACAGCAGCGGGAGCATGATTTATGACACCAATGAACGACTTTATGTGGGCGGTGTCCCGGGGAGCCTGATTGTGGGCATAACCCCCAAGGATGCTGTCACCGCCGGAGCTCAGTGGAGTGTGGATGACGGAACCACCTGGTATGACAGCGGCGATGAAGTTTCCCTGGAAGCCGGGTTCTATACAGTCATTTTCAAGGATGTGGACGGCTGGATCACCCCCACTAGCATTCCGGATGTGGAAGTGGTATCCGGAATCACCACCGATGGGATCACCGGATCCTACTCACCGGTTCCGGTTCCGGTCACCGGGGTATCGTTGAATGTTTCCCTTCTGGAATTAACCGTGGGTGGAGAAAACGGAATACTGATCGCCACCGTTATTCCCAACAATGCCGATAATCCCACACTATTCTGGAGCTCCAGCGACAGCGGTATTGCTTCCATGGCCGGTGGATCGCCCATGGAAATAGTACCGGTCAGCGCCGGTACAGCTGTCATCACAGTCACCACAGAAGACGGGGATTTCAGCGCACAGTGCACCGTTGTGGTGAGTGATGATCAAGAACCCCTGCCGGATACGGGTCTGGGAACCGATTTGATCCTGGCGGGTTTGATGCTGGCCGGAGCCGGCTTTGGGATCAGACGGAAGAAATAGCGGATTTTTGGCAGTGATTCAAAAGGAAGCCCTGACGCATTACCATGGGCTTCCTTTTTTCATTGCTGGGTGGCTGAAAGCATTCCACAGCCAGCGTGACTATTTTTCACTTCTTTTCAATCCCTCAGCCAGTTCTTTTCCGATGCGGTATCCTTCACCGATGCACTCTCCGGACTGGTAGTACCGGTTGTCCAGTCCGTAGAGGATGGTCTGGAGATTGGACAGATCCTCGGGATCGATGTCCGGGCGGATGATCTGCCGGGTAACCCGGGCAATGTAGATGACTCTCTGTTGGATCTGGGCCCGATGCACCGGTGTGCAAACCAGGGCAATGGGCATGGTTTCGATTATCGGTACCTCTTCATCCCAGCGATACGAAAACAGCCCGGATTTATCCGCATCCCGTCCGGATACCATGCCGCAGCAGTCCAGAATCTCTACCTGGTCCATCTCCGGAACATGAATGCTGAACTGCTGATAACGGTCAATCCCTTCCCGGGAAAGATGGCGTTCATGGAGGCTGACCATCAACAGCGGCGGCTCCAGGCCGGCAATGGCGATATCGCCCAATGTCATAAAATTGGCCTTTTCTTCATGGAGAGGGTTTCTGACCCCCAGTAAAACAATGGGTACCGGATGAATTCTCGGTCGTATTTTCATGCTTATCTCCCCTTATCCGTTCAATAGTACCACAATGGCTTGAGCTGACTGCGAAACGGCTCAATGACAGAGCGCCACTCCGGTGGAATCGGATTGTCCGGATCTTGAAAGTATTCTTCATAGCGGATGCTGATCAAATCGGATAAAGCATGCGGCCGGTGGTGTTCCCCATGGAGGTGCATGGGGTAATTGACTCCGTCCGGCAGGGGATGAATGGCCCCGGTATAGAGATTTTGCAGGCAACATGAAAAGACAACCTGATGAATGAAGATTCGGGATCGGGGAGATTCCTGAAGGATCCCCTGGATGGCCTTGGAGGCCAGCAGATCTTTCAGTGCATCCACCGTTTGGGCAAACAGGTCCCTGGGTTCATGGACTGCTACCATCCCCACATTGTAGTAGGGATAAATGGTCTCACCCGATACTGTAGTTTGTACCGGAGGGATTGTTTCGGGGAGGTGGAAATGGGCGGCGACTTCTTTCCACAAGGGACTCAGTTCTTGGCCGTACGGTATGCCCACATTGCGAATGTCCACGGGATTGACACTGATTCCACCGGAATAGTCAATCCGCAGCGGCTTACAAAAGCAGCTTTCCACATCCAGCCACAGAAACTCATCATTTACACTGCTTTCCAGCGCTGCAGCGGCCATCATCTTGTCCGCAAAGGGGACTGTTCGATATTCCTTTGGAATTTCAACCTGGATAGTTTGGATTCCCGGGATGTCCGGTACAAAATCGGCGTGAGCCGGTACCACAGCTGTCACCGTTCCTTCTGCTCCAGTAACATGCTGGGACAAGGTTTGGCTTGCCAGCGCCGCATGGGGGAGAAAATGGGAATGACCAATCAGAAAACCCGCATTTTTCATAATCTCTCTTCCCTTCTAAGCATGGTATGAAAACTCTTATAAATATCCGTTCAAACGCAACCCCACTGCCTCTCAGTGTTTTGCGTCTTGATCAATGAACCGAACAGGATTTTCACTGAATAGCGCTATTCGGACCCAATGAACCGATTGATTCCTGTGGGGTTTTTACCGCAGGATAAGAAAAGATCCTTTCACCGGTCTTATCCACTTTCTTTTCGGATAATGGCCTGCACTCTTCCTACCTCTCCACTTTCTAGTCGTACTTTAATACCGTGGGGGTGTGTCCGGCTCTTGGTCAGCAGCTGGCTGACGATACCCCGGGTTCTTTTCCCCGAACGTTGATCTTCTTTTTGGACAATGTCCACCTCATCACCGATCCCGATATCTTCTCTCTGTATGTTTGTCATCGTCTCCTCCTCTGTCGACCCGGGTGCTTTAAATTCAACCACGACCGGTCTCTTTCACTACCGGCTGCACCCGCAGTCACAGCCCGTTTTAGAATTGTCATCTTCCGAGGCACCACCGATGAGTCGTTCAAAGACAGCTTTCAGATCCCCGTAGCAGCAGACCCCTTTGGGGTTGTTGACCTTGCAGTTGCTGTTTTCCATCGCGCCTGTCATGCGGATTACCTCATCCAGGGATGAAGCTCCTCCATCTATGGCGCTGCGGATATCCGCTTCCGATACTTTGCTGCAGTAACAAACAAATTTTCCCACGATATCCCTCCTCAAGGTCAATTACCAGTCTATACTTTCCACGTTTGGATCCCTACCGTATGTGCTGATTGAAAAGATCTTCGGTTCCAATTTCAAATCGCATCCATTGTATGGAAAGACTTTGGGTATGAAGGTCCGCTGTTTCTATTCTGAAATTCCCCGCCAATCCCCTCCTTTTGACAAGATTGGATTGCTGAGCGGATTGCCTCTGCTGCTCCGATCCAGAACTCCTAAAATTTTTAAGTGAATAAGAAACTCCCCCCCTGCCAGATTATAATTTGTAAGCGATTTTTCAGAATACTTACATTTTTTTTGACTTTTTAAATTATACTTGTATTATTTAATGTATATTGTATACTATCTTTAAAATATATAATACAGGAGGGCGAAGATATGGATCCGATGGATATTCGAATCCTGGAAATTTTGAAAGTAAACGGACGCGCGACCGCATCCGAGATCAGCCGTAGAGTAAACCTTTCCATACCGGCTGTATCGGAACGCATTAAAAAGATGGAAGACAGCGATATAATCCAGCAGTACTGTGTCAAGATAAATCGTCAAAAATCCGGTTACCGACTTCTTTCCATGGTGTTTGTCAACATCGATTCCACGGTGGATATCGAACACTTCCGTGAGACGGTGGTTCAGTTTGAGGAAGTCATTGAATGCTTCCACATGGCGGGTGAGTACGATTACATGCTGAAAGTGCTGCTGGAAGATACATCCGAGCTGGAAACTTTTCTGAGTCACAAACTGAAATCCATCCGCGGTGTGCAAAAAACCAATTCACTGATCATTTTATCCACATTGAAAGAAACTATGAACAGATAGGGGATGCGCTATGATATTCAAGGGATTCAAATTTGGAATGCTGCTGCAGATTGCCGTGGGTCCGATTTGTCTTTTTGTCTTTCAGACGGCTGTGGCTCAGGGGTTTTTCCCGGCCGTGTCGAGTGTTTTGGGTGTGGCACTGATCGATGCCCTGTTTATTCTGGTGGCCATATGGGGCCTGGGGACACTGCTGGAGCGCAATCGAAGCATTAAAAAATTCATTCAGACTTTCGGTGCGATAATTCTCGTCTTGTTTGGTGTCAGCATCGTTGCCGGTGCGTTTGGAATCTCCATGATCCCCAGTTTGGACTTTGCTTCCACCCGTGATTTCGACAGTCTGTTCCTGCGCGCCATGCTGCTGACTGTCTCCAACCCTTTAACCATCCTTTTTTGGGCGGGGGTGTTCTCCACAAAAATCATTGAGGAAGCACTGAATGCAGCGGATCTCTATCTTTTTGGCCTGGGGGCTGTTTTATCCACCCTTCTCTTTTTATCTCTGGTCGCCGGGATCGGTCACTTTGCCAATGCATTCCTTCCCCAGACACTGCTAACCGTATTCAATGTGGCCATCGGGTTTGTCCTCATCGCCTTCGGGATCAAAACAGGCACAAAAAAGATATCCCCCCGTCCGGCTTGAAAGCCTCCACCATTAAGAGCCTGCATGAGTGGATGAATAATGGAAGCAAGGATCACCGAGACAAACCATCGAGTCCTTGCTTTTTTTATGAAGCTGGATTAAGTGTCTGATGAGGCCCGTTCCTTTATTGTTTATCTGTGCTGCCGCATGTCTCCTTTGGTACAGTATCCGATGGATGAACCAAGGAACGATTTTTTCCTGCTTCTCACATGCGGCGATCAAGTATATATTTGTCGGGGAATGGACATGTAATATCCGTCAATCGCATGCTTTAAGAAAGGGAGACGGCGTATACTATGCAGGGATCCTCTTGTTGGAAGCTGTCGGATGTACGAGTTTGGCTTTGTCATCCGGAGTCACCAAAGGATGGGAACAACCTTCACTGCAGGCCCATTCCATTACAGCAGCCCCACCTCCAGGTGTATGGGTCGTTGGTCAAGAAAGGGACCCTTATCGTCAAAATGAACGGTGTACGCCAGGCTTTTGTACTGGACACTCTTGAATCGTCTCATAAAATCAGCGTAGGGGTGATGATCCATGAAGCCCACCATTAAGAAATCGTATCCATAGGCTTTTTCAGCCGCCTGCTTGATCAAGATCTCGGCCAGCTGAGGGTTGTGGTTCTGAACAGTTATCAAGGCCACACTTGCGTAGTTGGCCGGTATATTCTCTTTGGGGAAACTGGGGTACCCCAACCATTTTGTGGGCATTCTTTTCAAAAACCCGTACATTCCCTTGTATTGGGTAACGATGTATTGCTTGTAGTTTTGCTGATTCCAAAGAGCACAGGCCCCGACGATTTTACCGCTTGGACTGCGCAGAATGAATCCGTCATCATCGCTTACTTCGTGCACTTGGGCATTGACGGGTGAAAAATGGAAGGCATGGACCCCATCATCATCCATCATAGTCTGGAGTTCTGTCAGGCTGCCCTTTTCCAGAGCGAAGCCGCTATGGGTTGCCTTTGTACCGGTCTTGATGCAGTAGACTGTGTATTCGCCCAGCGGCCGGTATTCCGGCATATTCTTCCTCTTCTTTTCCAGCATCTTCTGAGCCGCCACATTTTCTTTCAAAATGGTGGTGTAGTAGAGATCCACATCATCCCGAGTCTTTTCATGCAAAAAACGGTACACATCCTGAATGTAGGGGACGCGTTTTCGGTACTCGGGCAGTCCTTTCAACCCGGCCAGATAACCGACATGTCTGACTTCGCCGTTGATATAGGCCTCGCGGATCATGCAGGCTCCCATGCCGATGATGGTATCGTTGTCTCGATCCACCACCACCGGGATGATGACCTTTTCTCCTTCATGCATCAGGGATGCATAAGTGTCCGGCCTTCGGGTATACAACACCGAAATATTGCCGCTGTATTCATCGCATTCGTACAGATGCAGCAGTTGGGCGGCATCGTCCGGCTGGGCCAGTCGTATTTCATAGCGATCATTTCGGTAGCTCATCCAGATTCCTCCCGATGGGCACATTGAACTTCTCGTCGATTTCTTCCCCGAGGCGTAGATTCATATACCAGAAGAGCGCCCACATGGCCGGGCTGGTCTGCCGCATGCTCTGGATTCCCCGGCTGAAAACCACCGGGAATCGAGAGAATTCTTTTCTAGCCCACCGGCACAGATGGCTCAATCTCTCCGGGGTCATGTTCCTGGGTCGAAATGCCAGCTCCCCATAATGGTAGTCATCGGCCAACCACCAGTTATCATAGAGAAGTCGATCTTCTTCCTGCATTCTCCGGTACAGGGGGGTGCCGGGGAAAGGCAGCAGATGATTGAAGGCGGCTGTGTAGAACTTGCTTTCTTTGGCAAACTCCACGGTTTTTTCGAAAGTTTCTTCTGTGTCCCCATCATAGCCAAAAACAAAGGTGGCATAGATGCCGATTCCGGCATCGTGAATTCTTTTCACCAGCTCATTTTGTTCACCGATGGCACTATTCCAGGATTTATTCATCTGATCCAGGCTTTTTTGTTCCAGGGATTCAAATCCGATGAGGATCAAATCGCAGCCGCTCTGTTTCATTTTCTTCAGAAGCTGAGGATCCCTGGCCATGGACAGGGTCCCCTGGCCGGCCCACTTCTTGTTCAAAGGGGCCATCTGCTCAAAAAGGATCTTGGCCTGTTCTGGATCGGCCACCAGATTGTCGTCCACGAGAAAATGGTATTTGTGTTTGGACTGCTCCAGATCCCGAATGATATCCGTATGGTCTCGCATGTGGTATGTGCAGTGGTAGTAGCCGGAAATGGCGCAAAATTCGCAGGAATGGTTGCAGCCTCGGCCGGTTTCCACCAGAGAGACCGGGAGATATTTCTTCCCGGTAAAGATACTTTTGTCCGGCGGCACTGCTGCGAAACCGGTTTTACCCCGGTAGATCTTTTTCAGTCGGTTTTCCTTGAAGTCTTTCAGCATATCGGCCCAGACTGTTTCCGCATTGCCGATGATAATGGCATCAGCATACTGGACGGCTTCTTCGGGGATGAGGCTCACATGGTAGCCGCCCATGACCACAGGAACTCCACGTTTTTGGAATTCGGCCGCAATCTGGTAGCTTCTCTTGGCTGTGTAGGTCTCTACAGTGATGGCCACCAGATCCGTTTGGGTTTCATAGTCAATCAATTCGATGCGGTCATCGAAGAGTTCTGTTTCGATGTCCTGTGGCGTCAGAGACTGCAAAAGCGCAATGGTCAGAGGCTCCATTTTCCAGGTACCGATATATTTTTGTCCGGGTTTTTTACCGATGGCAGGAAGAATGAATGTGATTTTCATGGACTCACCGTAGGTATATCGCTGTTGTCGGTCATGACATCCCGGCTGAACTTGGCAAACTTATTGGCATACCCGCGGTAGCCTAAGTTGGCGGCAAAGGCAATGAGAGGGCTGGCCTTCAAGTGAGATAATCGTTTGAAAATTGAACTGAAGGTATAGGTCTCCCGCCAGGCCCATTCGATCCCGCTTTCCAGCTCTTCTTTGGTCATCAGCTTGGGCTGATACACACAATGCTCCACATCGTACATGGCCCAATCCCGTTCGATGATTCGGCCTTCGGCTTCCAGCTGACGGTAGTACTCGGTGGCCGGGAACGGAGTCAGGATGGAATAGCGGGGCAGGTCAATTTTGGTTTCGAGTACCATCTCCACGGTTCGGGCAAAGATGGATGGATCTTCATCATCAGCACCAAAGGCAAAGCAGCCCTGCACGGCGATTCCGGCGTCATGAAGCTTTTTCATCAGTTCAGCGTATTCGGAAACCTGGTTGCCGCCTTTTTTGATTAGTTTCTGGGAGGATTGATTGATGGATTCGAAACCGATGAGAAGGCCTTTGCAGCCGCTTTTTTGAAACAGGCGGATCAGTTCGTCATCCACACCGATGGTGGAAGTGACCAGGCCGAACCACATTTTCTTCAAGGGAATCATAGCCGTAAACAGGTCCCAGGCAAAGGCCCGGTCCGCAATCAAATTCACGTCTGGAAACAGCACTTCCCGGGAATGTAGGGCTTCTATCTCAGTAATGATTTCTTTGACTGGTCTTTTGTATAGGGCGCTGCCGAAGGCCGCTGGGTAGGCGCAGAAGGTGCAGGGCAGTGAACAGCCGCGGACCGCTTCTACGGTATTCATGGTGATGTATTTCTTCCTGTCCAGCAGATCCCGTCGGGGGATCACTCGGTTGGCGATGGTATAGTCGGCATTCTGGGTATATCGGGGCTTGAGGGTGTTGTTTTTGTAATCCTGCAGTAGTTGGGGAAAGCTTTGCTCGGCAAAACCGGTAACGATGGCGTCGGCATGCAAGGATGCTTCATCCGGCATCAAGGTGGGGTGAACCCCGCCCAGGACAACGGATTTGCCTCTGTTGCGGAAATAGTCGGCATAGGCATAGCAGCGGGAGGCAGTCCCGGTGATGCAGGTAATGCAGACTAGGTCTGCGTCCAGATCCAGAGGGATCTTCTGAGCCGTTTCATCATAGATCACGACTTCAGCATCAAGCTCTTCAGGGACCATGGCAGCCAGCGTCGTCAGTGTCAGAGGTGCATAGTGAAGCGACTTACCAAAACTTCCATCGTAGCGGTGCATGGCACCGGCTGGTGCCAAAAAAGCAATCTTCACATGAACTCCTCCTAAGTCTCCTTACACACTTTGATTCAATCTACCATTTTCGACGAACATACGCAAGCAGAGTTCCTAGCAGGGGCACCATCTCATTCCGATAAAGCCCAGGACATCATCAATTGATTTGGTTCAATTTAGGCATTGTTTCTATTACCTTCGTCACTCTATTAGCCTATTAATCAGTTATAGATAAGCTTTATTTATTTAAAGCAACATCATACCCAATCATAAATAAAGCTGACTGAATGGCTGTATTCCTTTCATTCAGTACACCATTCTGGGGAAGGTCAGAAAAAGGAGTATCCTGACTGGCAAGCTGTTGGATCAGCCAGTTTGCCTTCCGGTTATCATTGAGTTGTCGTTGAGAATTGCCATTGAAATTTGGCAGTTTGTACGGTCCACTGCTGGGATCTCTCCGATTGCACTCCGCTCCTTTTTGAAGTCTTCCATCTCCAAAGGAAAAGAGTATTTCTTCCGGTATTTCCACCAGACCGTTCTCTTCTGCATACTTTCGACCCAGTAGTCCTAACGCAGCACCGACACGACCGTCATACATCATGAAGTCATCAATCAACAAAGAATAGATCTTCGTGAAGCCTGAGTTCATGATAATACCCTCGTTATCTCCAATATGAGATGTTGAGACTTTGAGTCGCTGAGAGACTGAGTTCATATACTGTACTATAGAGTCTCCCATACCCATAATAATTTCTTTGTTTCGATGCAGGACGCCACCCCACTGCAGTACAGCCAGACAGGCTAGCCTGGTTACTTCTGGATCGTCCGCTTCAATGGCTTTTCTCAAATGCTCGGCAATTACCTCCAGATAATGAAAACTATCTGAGAATGAAGCTCCTTTAACATAACTATTTTGGACGATGCAGTACAATTTGAACGGCCACCAGTATTTCTCGTAGGCATCATACAGATTACGGCACTGCCAGTGCATCCTTTTTTTGCTCAGAAAATATCCGTGGATGAAAGAATCCGGCTGATTAATCCGGAACAGAAGCCAATCGATGAAAAGCATCACTTGCTTGTTCATCAAGTATTCTTGCCTGCCACTAGGTATAGTTACCGGATTTTTCTTTTGATGGTTGAACTCCTCACCGGCCATAACTTTGGTAGCTGATTTTCTTGCAGCTATGACTTGTGGATCCGATATCGATGTCACATCTGTCCAGTCCTCTTCATCAAGCAACTGCGATCCTTTCACATTTCGACCGCTATGGGGATTGATCACTTCAACAATCTTAACAACTCCAGCAGCTACCAGCACATCGGAGATGATGTTGGCAGTTCTCAGATCCGTGCAAAGAAACTCTTTGATCCTTCTATCCAAACCTTCCGGAGTATTCTCTCTATTCTTATTGGCACAATTCTGCGGCAGTGTTTTGTTTGGGGCTTCACCCAACGCAAGAATTGCCGCATCAACGAGTTTATCGTTAATTATTATTCCTCGAAATCGGAAAGGGATCGGCATCCCTGCCGCCCGGGTCACTCTGTCATAAATCTTTTTGTGCTGCTGTTGTGAGAAAGTGGACATTTCATACACTCCTCCAGTTATCGTTTAAAGAATAGACATCAGTGACCATTGGCCGGTTCGTAAGAAGCCTTATTTCATCAAATGCCGGTATTTCTTTTTATCCGGGATTACGCCGCGCACTCCGCCTTCCGGTTCTGCCACATCGCCTTTGTATCGGGGAATCAGATGGATGTGCAAATGAGGAATGGTTTGTCCGGCAGCATGCCCCTCGTTGATTCCCAAATTGAACCCATCGGGCTTGAATTCATCATTAAGCCGATCTTTGCAGTAGCGGATAAAAGGCATCAGTTCTTTTTCTTCATCGGCTGACAAGTCTGAAATCCCCGGTATATGCCGATAGGGGATAATCAATAGGTGTCCTCTGGATACAGGGAAAAAATCAAACGCAGCAAAAAAATGACCACAATGCTGGAAGTACTCCTCTTTCTTCTTCTCACAGAAAGGACAGTCACTCATTCTCCTTACCTCCCTGATTGTCTGTATAGCCGATCTTCTTTATCCGATAGTCTGTTCCTCAGATATTCCAAACGGCGGAACTCCAAAATGTCTAATACATGTCTGACAAATTCATGATCATCCTGATGGGGCATCAGAGTACTGCTCAGAGAAAAACTAGCATCTCCTGCCTGAAAAAAATCATCGTGGGATTTAGCCAGGAAATGAACCGGATTATCAAAAATCCTCCTTCGATATTGCTCATTATCCCAACTTCGGAACTTTTTGGTTTCTTTGTGCTGATACATATCCAATGCATTCTGTCCATTGTCTGTATAGAATGCTCGGAAAGATCGGATGAGTTCATCATCCGTGACGGTCAGTTTAAACAGAGGGTATTGTTCTCCTTCCAACCTATCATTCCAGAACCGTCTATCAAAGAATGTCTTTATAACAGGCAGCTTGTACATCTTGGACATAGCTGTTTTTTCAAGCACCTGAATGAATTCTCGGGCCGAAGCCTTTTCGGTCAATTGTTTTACTGATGTGTCCCCCATGGACTCTAAAAAGCTCAGATAGTCCCTGAAAATGTTTTGCTTGTTGATCTTTCTCACTTGGGAATACAAGTCAGCATCCATCATTCTCAGCATATCCACCCGCATGGGCAGTCTGCCCAGAATCAGTTGGATGCGAATATACTCTTCTCGAAGCCATTCCTGCAGTTTCTGGATCTGGGTTCTTTGCTTGTCAACCAAATCAATGATCCTGAAATCAAAATCAATCAGACAATTGGGTGGTACACCCTTCCCAGCATTAATATCCCGAATTGATCGTGTGCCTTCCCTTTTACCAAAACCAGAGAAAATTTTCGGGAGCAGATCGATTTTTTTATGATTACCGATAAAATCCAGTACAATGAGGAAATCTTTTCCTGCATTTTTTCTGAGTCCTCGTCCCAACTGCTGCAAAAAAATGATTGGGGATTCGGTGGGTCGAAGAAACATGACCATCTCCAAATCGGGGATGTCCACACCTTCATTGAAAATATCCACTGTGAAAATGACGCTGATTCTCCCGGATCGCAGATCCGTGACAGCCTGCTTTCTGTTCTCTGACTGACTATGAACCGCCAAAGCCGGAATTCCTGCTGCTTGAAAATATGAAGCCATCGTTTCAGCATGATGAATGGTTGCACAGAAAGCCATCGTCTTTCTTCCCTTATACTTTAAGAAGTGTTTGAGAATTAAGTCGGCTCTTTCATGAACACTTAATGCCTTATCCAAATCTTCTTCTCTATATCGCCCGTAATGGATGGTTAAGCCGCTGTAGTCTACTGTGTGATCGTAAATTCCATAATATCGGAAAGGGACCAGCCAATCTTTTTGGATCGCACTGAACAGGTCCACTTCATAGGCTACATTGTAGTCGCAGATGGCGAAAATATCCTGATTGTCCATCCGATGGGGGGTAGCAGTTAATCCCAGTAAAAATTTCGGGGTAAAATATTCCAGTACCCTTTGATACGAATCAGCAGCAGCATGATGAAACTCATCGATAACCATATAGTCGAAATATCCTGCTGGAATTTCTTGCAGGTTGTTCTTTCGGGATAATGTCTAAATGGAGGCGAACACCATATCCTTTTCCCAGTCTTTTTGATCACCGGATATAAATCCGATGCTGTTATTCGGCCGTACTAAATGGAATGTCCTGGCCGACTGCCTGAGGATCTCTTCCCGATGGGCAATAAAAAGCACTCTCTTAAATTCTTTGGAATCGAAAGCAGCCAGATATGTTTTTCCCACACCCGTGGCTGCCGCTACCAGAGATTTGTCCGAACCCATTTTCCGGAGAGAGCTCAATTCATACAGGGCTTCAATTTGAGCATCATTGGGTCTTATCAATCGTGTGACAACATAATCCGGATCTGAATGATGATCCTCATAGATATTCTTACTTGATTCTTTCGTCTCGTCGTCTGCATCAAAATCTGTCTGGGGTTTTACCCATCGGATCGCATATGCTTTTAGTCTGTCGTCATCCAGATAATCCGATTCATGATTTAAAATCCGTTCATACTGGTTGCGAAAATGGCTGTAGCCTTCGGGGTCTTCTGCTTCGTCAATCCGGTAATTCCACTCTACAGCCTGGATCAGTGCGCTTTTTGAAATGTTCGATGAACCGACAAATACGGAACGACGATTGGCTTGTGTAAAAAAGTATGCTTTGGGGTGAAAACTGATCCGCTGATCCCTAAATAGATAAATCTCGCCTGAGTCACCCAGTATCGTTTTCAAACGATACAGAGCAGCCGGTTCGGTGATCCCCAGATAAGTACCGGTAATAATCCGAATTGAAGTACCTCTTCGCACAGCTTGTCGTAATAGATCCTCAAGCAGATTGACTCCTGAAGTTTTGATGAAAGACACCATCCAGTCAATCTGATGAGATTTTTTGATTTCTTCAGACAGAACTTCCATCATGGTTATGCTTTGATCGCTATTGGTGATACTTCTCAGCAATCCATCACCCCCCTGATTTCCATATGAAAAGGCCTGAGGATCCCATTGGCTGTCAATCCATCATCATTCGGAAATGACTTCCTCTCTTCCCTTGTGCCCAATCCTTCTAAGCTGCACCAGCAGCATGGGGATAAACGAACCTGCGAGAACATATCCCCATTGATTCAGATTCAATGCTGTTGTCGACATCACGGAGTTGAAGAATGGAAGATAGATGACAGCCAGCATCAGCAGTGTGGATGTAAACTCTGCCACCAGAAGGTACGGGTTGTGCAAAGTCATCTTCAAATTCCATATGGGTTCTACGCTTCGGACATTGAAGAGATGAAAAAGCTGCCCAAACGCCATGGTGGAAAAAGCCATGGTCTGGCTGGTCTTCAGTGAATAATCCTGAGACATAGCAAAAACGAATACAGCCAGCGCCCCCAGACTGATCAGAGAACCGATGCCCAGAATCTTCATCAGGAAGGGGCGATCGATGATGGAATCCTGCGGATCCCGTGGCTTTCGTTCCATGATGCGCTGATCGCCTCTTTCCCATGCCAAGGATAGGGCGGGAAACACATCTACAACCAGGTTTAGCCACAGGATCTGCAAGGCGGTAATGGGTACCGGAAGCCGAGCCACGGTGGCGATCAGAATGGCCAGAATTTCCACGACATTCCCGGAGAAGAGAAAATATACGAACTTTTGGATGTTGTCAAAAATGATTCGTCCTTCCCTCACCGCATCCACGATGGTGGAGAACTGATCATCCACCAGGATCATATCCGAAGCATCCTTGGCTACTTCTGTTCCGCGAATCCCCATGGCAATCCCAATATCCGCCGTATTGAGGGCGGGGGCATCATTCACCCCGTCACCAGTCATGGCCGTAATCTGATGATCCATTTTCAGTGCTCGGACGATCTGCAGTTTATTCTCTGGAGAGACCCGAGCAAAAATGGATACGTCCCGGATCTTTTCAGCCAGTTCTTCATCGTTCATTTGATCCATTTCCCGTCCCGTAATGACTTTTTCGATGTTTTCCATACCGATGCTCTCCGCAATAATCTGGGCGGTGGCTGGATGGTCGCCTGTAATCATGATCACCCGGATACCGGGATGCTGTGCTGCAGTGATGGCTTCTTTCACATCGGCCCGGGGTGGATCCATGATCCCCACAAAGCCCAGGATTTCAATGCCATCCTGCACTGCTTTCTGTATGGCTTCGGGGGAATCATCCCCCTTGTAGGGATGGATCTGACCCATGGCCAACACCCTCATGCCTTCGCCCGCCAGGCGGTCATGAGCATTCTCCCAGTTGGCCGCATTTTCGGGTCGATCCTGAACCATACTGCACAGCACATCGGGGGCACCTTTGATGAAAAGGGTTCGTTCTCCATCTTCTTGTTCGTATGCGGTAACCATGTATTTATCGGCTGAATTGAAAGGAATTTCTTCCAGCCTTTTGTATCCCTCTTTTTCCATTTCTCGTCGGGTGATACCTATCTTCTCGCCTAAGACGACGATCCCGCCTTCGGTGGGATCCCCGACTACATGGTACTCTTCACCCTCTTTGTTCAATGACGCATTGCTGCTCAGGACCCCTGCCCGGATCAACGAAGCTAAGTCCTGGGGTATGTCGTCCAGGGGTTCTTCTTCCTTCAAGATTCGACCCACCGGTTCATAGCCTTCCCCTTCTACCTCATACATAGTATTATTGGATGAAAGATAGATCGACTTCACGGTCATTTGGTTTTCAGTTAATGTCCCGGTTTTATCCGTACAGATGACGGTGGTTGAACCCAGTGTTTCGACGGCAGGAAGGCTTTTGACTAGGGCATTGTGGCGAGCCATGGTTCCCATGCCGATGGCCAGGGTAATGGTGGATACGGCGGGTAAAGCTTCGGGAATGGATGAAATGGCCAATACAATGCTGATTTTGATAATGGTGTAGGCATCCTGTCCATTGGCAATGCCTAAGATTACGATGGCTGCCGCCACGAAAACTGAAAAGATAACCAGGGTTTTTCCAAGCCGATCCAGCTGTTCTTCCAAAGGGGTTCGCTCTCGTTCATCATCTTCAATCAGATCCCGGATCTTCCCGATTTCTGTGTTCATGCCAGTCCCGGTGACCACCGCATAGGCATTTCCCCGCGTAGCCGCTGTCCCGGTGAATACCATATTTTTTCGATCTCCCAAGGATGTGTCTTCATCCTCAAGAGTCCCTGGGTCTTTATCCACGGCCTCTGACTCACCGGTCAGCGCCGACTCAATGGTGGCAAAATTAGTGCTTTGGACGATCCGGGCATCGGCGGTAATCAGATCCCCTTCTTCGATAAACAGAATATCCCCAACCACCACTTGGGATGAGTCAATCTCCACTACGCGCCCATCCCGGCGTACCTTTGCGATATTTTGCGTAAGTTTTTGCAGCGATTCAATGGATTTTTGCGCTTTGTATTCGGTAAAGAATCCTGATAGAACGGCAATCAAAATAGCGACGATGATGGCAAAACCTTCTACAGGTTCATCCATAAAAAAGGATACCCCTGCCGCCAGCATCAGCAAGTAAACAATCAGATTGTTGGCGTTATGGATCAGAATCTGCAATACGGATACCTTTTCTCCAGATTTCAGGGCATTTTCTCCGAACTGCTCCAGACGCTGAGCTGCCTGTTCTTGGGACAAGCCTGATTTGAGTTCAACTTCGACATCTTGGAGTACTTGATCAGGATCCAAGATGTGTGGATTTGAAATGGTTTCTTGCATGATAACTCACCTCAGTATTTGTGCCATCGATATCAATCTTCTTCGAAATAGCGGTAGAGATGATCTTCAACTGTGTTTTTCATGGAAAAATTGATATTGACCATGGGGAGATCTTGTCCTTTGTCATTTTTGATGGACATCTGTTCATATTCGATGGGCTCCATATCCCCCATGCAATAGAAATCGGTTCTTTCTCCGTCACTTTTTTTTACAAACAACAAGATTCTTAACCGATCTTCTTGGTGGTTTTTGATGGCCTGTACTTCTCTAGAATGAAGGGGATAATGGACTCTTATGTTTTTTCGGACTGGTAAACGATTTGGCATATGAATACCCCACCGCCCATTAGCAGCAATCTCTCGCAAATAACAATCGAAAATTCTCTGTGAATTTACAAAAACTTAACCTTCACTGGAATATATTACCATTTACTACTTTTACCTCAATTATTACCGTATAGATGCTCAACAAGAGAACCATAATGGAGTTCACGCATAATATCTTGAAAGGGTATCATTTTCTAATGACTTAATATTGATGTAATTTAGGGAACCTGGATAAGTTTGAAACGCATGCACAACTTGCCATTGCTCGATCTGTCCCTCGCAGGAATAGGTCAACAGTTTTTGTCCGTTCGCGGAAATAGGTCGAGATTTATTTTACAACAAAGTCATGTACTTCTTTTTGCGCTGTCATGTCTTACTCCTCAAGTTAGTCACCGTCGAATACACCGTCATATAACATCATCTCTTCAACGCTGTATGGACGTTTTTCCTATTCATTTTCTTATAGGTTTTACCGTCCACCTCGATGGTGCATGTCTCCATAGCGGTTTTCTTAACACCGAAGAGGCCACGCTTCTCAACAGGGGCTTGAACCTTTACTTTTTACTTCATAGGATATTCTCATAGACGGCTCTCAAAATCAACAGGAAAACACCTTTTTAAACTCTTGTTCATGGGTCTTCATTTTCGTAACAAATCCAGCATAGTCCGATACATCCACAGGGATTTTCAAGCCAAGCTTGGTAAGGTTTATATCGTCACGCGGCATGACATTCGCTTCATAAGTCGAGCCGCGATTCATCCATAATTTCAAATCATCCGAGCCCTCAGCTTCTGGATAAAGATAGTAACCGGCCTTGGCGTCAAAACGGAACATATACGCCAGCACCTGCAAATAATCTCGATTTCCGATATTGTCAATTGGTTTGTACTTGGCATCTGCGATTATTCGTGTCTCATTATCCCGGCTGATAAAATCCGGGTAAATCAGACCGATATTCCCGTCAAATAGGCGTTGCGCTCCTTTACCGCCTTTATTCATCGGATGATAGAAAACATCCTCAATGAGTGAGCTAACATATTCCTCCCACAACCAGGCACCGTCAAAAAGGATGCCGTATATTTGCTTTGATCCCGAACCGATCTGGTGTTTTTGGTGTCGCAGAATCAAAAGACATAGCTTTTGCAAATCAAGATATTCTCGGAAATACGCATGGCGAACGGTATTCTTTTTATTCCGTTCAATGATTCTCTGTCTATCGTATGGCTCGTATCCAGGCGTGGCTTCTATAACGAGTTTTACCTCATCCTTTACCTTTATGAGAAGATTGTTTCCATAGGGCTTTCTTTTGATAAATTCTATGTTATGGCGTACCAGTTCCATCAGACTGTTATCATACGAGAACTCCCTCTGACAATAGGCAACATTCCCGGCAAAAGGAGTGTTCTGTTCAATGTGTCTTGCGATATCAATGGTGCCTTTTACATTTTCATCATTATATCTGTGACGAATATATTTCTTAAAAAGGCCTTTCCGCATAGCCGTTTTGAGATAATACGGAAACAGGAACAGCAGGAAATTGAACAGTCTGTTATCCTGATTGGCATCAGTTTCTAAATCCACAATATTCGGAAAGTTCAATACTCTGTAGAGGAGATACTGGAAAAAATAATCTTCTTCCTCGCCGCAAAAACGAGACTCAATGATAAGCCGTTCATCCCCGCATCCAAGGAATCCCATCACATTGCCGGAACGATAGGAATCGTTGACGCTCTGAATTATCATCTGATTCCGCGTTATATCCTCAGCGTCTTTTACAACTTCCGGGAACACGAATATTCCTTCACGTTCAAGTTGCTCTAATGTCTTGTCAGCTATCTTGCCCGTAAGGTTTCCGATATTAGAAAAGGTATCTTTTTTCTGTTGTGAATTATCCTTGATCTTGAGTAGTTTCATTCACATCACCTTTAACAGGCTTCTGATAACCGTATGCTTTAGCAAATCTTTTCATGAGCCCTTCCTCATCGTACATTCCATGAATGTATTCCTGCAGAAGCGGCTGCAGATAATCCGTCCAAAGCTGATCGAAATCGAGAGTCTTCAACTTTAGGAAGTAGGCTGCGCCAATTTGGTAATTTTCATTTAAATCCTCGACATTTGCGATTTCCTTATTAAGTGCAGACATTCTCTTGATTGCCTCGGCTTCCAGTTCCTCGTTTTCCAAGGAAGCCAGCATCTCAAGACGCTCGTCCACTTGAAGCTCTACGAATCGGAAACGTCTGCGCATAGCAAAGTCGAAGCTGTCTACAGAGCGGTCGATATCATTCATGGTACCGATGATATAGACATTCTCTGGGATATAAAACTTCTCATCCGGGTCAGAATGCAGATTCGCATATTGCGTGGAAATTTCTCCAGCTTTGCCACGGTATCCAGGGTCTATCGCAAAGAACAGTTCACCGAATATTTTTGAAATTTCACCACGGTTAATCTCATCGATAATGAAGATGTACTTTTTTAGTTCTTCCTGCTTCGCCTTTGCCTTTGAGACCGCACTTTTTTTAGCCCTGATTGCTTTGTAAATTGCAAAGTCATAGGAATATGCCTGTGTTGCAAACGACTTTCCAAAGAACGTCGTGATGTCTTTTATCCTGTCGAACTTCTGACCGGATTCCAGCATCTTTTTGATTTCATCCAGATTCAGAGTGAGTTTATTAATAGTATCGTTTCCCGGAATGTAGATATTGATGTGCTTATCATCTACGCTGGTAACGGTAAACTCATTGCCGTTAATCGTCTTGAAGGTATCCACGTTAAGTTCGATGTTGGAGAAGAATTCCGTCATGGATTCCTGAACGGAGATTTCCTTCTCTATAGTTTCCTTGGATTTCTGGGAGTCTTCATAATTCTTCCTAGCACGGTTAACAAACTTCTTGAAGATGCCGTCCTGCAGTTCAAAGCCCATAGTCCCATCGTCATTTACCTTCGGTCTTAATCCTTCGACGAAATCAGAGTAGTCGTAACTCGGATGAAACTGCACAAATTCCACTTGCTTTTTTTGCTCATCGGTGAGAAGAGTGTAGTCGTCAAAGTACCCATTACTAATAATGTCTGTAGCAATTTCCTTTGCAAGATATGACTTGCCGGTACCTGGCGCACCTCTGAAAATCAGGTTCTTTGATGCTATCAGCATAGAAGAGAAGGGATTTCTGTAGCCCTTGAACTGCTGGACAAGTTCCTCTTGAGCCGCCGCCTCGGTCTCCGCGGCTTTGGTCTCTTTCTCATCTTTTTCACGGTAGGTCAGAAGGAATTGATCTCCGGGTTCTCCGAAACGCTTAAGGCATTCCTGAACGAAAATAATCGTTGAAAAGATGTTCCAGCAATAAATGACGAACTGTCTACCATTATCATAACCGTATGTCAAATACTCTATGGTATTCCGATGCTTTTTGAATT
>JAXGQE010000012.1:0-90792 GCA_040766585.1 Candidatus Sumerlaeota bacterium | reverse complement strand
AGAACCAGTCAAATCAAGGACTAACCTCAATCATCACCCAGATTGGAACACTTCCTCAAACCGATCCTCTTAAACCGTGACCAGGTCAATCGATCTTGGACCAGCTTTTGACCATATTCTTTGATGACTGTTGGCTCTTTACGGAGGATGATGCTCATATCAGCAATCCGTTTTGAGGTCATCCCGACCGGCGCTATTTAGCTGAAGCATCTGCTTTTCGGTGCGAAGGGGGCAAATCTCGCTACCGGTATTCTTATAGCCAGCATTTGAGCCGTCAATTTCTGAAGCTCGGATTGAAGCTCATGAAGCTGTTTTTCGATATCGGCTTACTCTAATCGTTTCGTGGTAGAGGACAGCTTCTATCATATGCTGCTAGGTTGTAAGAGAGGTTTCTTTTTCACAGAGGGTCTGATTAATGGTGGTGGCCAGCACCTGTTGCTTGTACTTTTCATTGTGCGGGCTAACAGGAAAATCCGGTATTTGCTACCTGCTGATGCAGCGCTTAAAAACCTATCGTCTCCACGATTGTCCAATGAATCCTGAGGTAAAACTCGCTGCTTACTCTACAAATACATAAATGTGAGAAACAGTGAATGCTGCTGAATGCTCTATTCCCCCATTAGTACATCTATGAACGAAGTGCATCTAAGCTGTACCCTTGAACCAGCAAGAAAATTATTGGTAAAATACTTTGGAACCTTATCAATTTTCCAACACCGAAATAATGGTAGGGTAAAAGTTTTTTTGGTTCATCAGTCTCACTACTTGACAATATCGAATAGTGGTATATAATGAACACAGACTATTCGATTATGTAGGGTAGTGGAGGTGGTAGTTTGGTCGACCGGGCACAATTATTAAAAGGGGTATTGGAAGGGTGTATTTTAAAGATTATAGGACAAGGTGAAACCTATGGTTATGAAATAACTGGGAAGCTAATCAAGAAAGGTTTAGCAGATCTCAATGAGGGGAGTGTCTATCCCGTATTAATACGGCTTGAAAGAAAAGGTCTTGTCAATTCCGAAATCAAAAAATCATCTTTGGGTCCTAGTAGAAAGTATTTTCACATAACTCCTGAAGGTAGAAAATATTTAGAATCATTCACAGAAGTCTGGTATGAGATGGCAAGAGTAGTCGATGGGGTTTTTGAGGGGGGTAATGAATGAATTATCAAGGGAAAAATAAACTGTATATGTCAATTGCATTAACTGCTTTATTAATTGTAATGTCGATAGTGGTATACATTGTGAAAGCTGAAGCCCGACCGGCATTGACTGTACTATCTCCCGTTATGATTCTCATGGCTCTAATCGCTGTTTACATATCATTCAGTCAAGTTCAGCGCATCAAAATGCGTGTCCAGAGACTTCCCCCGGAATACCAATCTGAATATATTAACGCCCATGAATTAGTCGGAACCTATGGTACATCTTGGGATGATCAAGACGGAATAATGACCATGATTCTTGAAATCTTTGAACACGCAAACCTGGAAGGTCGAGAGGTTCATGAAGTGGTTGGCAACAGCTTGCCAGAATTTGTCGAAAGGTTCATAACCGAGACAGGAGTAAATATCTCTCTACTGTGGATCCTTAGTTACTCAACATTTCTATTCGTAGGCTTCCTATTACTGATAAAATCTTATTTAGTAGTACGAACAGGGCAAATATCGTTAGTAGCTCTTGAATCAGAAGAAATGGAACTGGGTCTGGTGATTTCCTATTTTGTCATCGCATATATTATTGTACCGTGGATACTAACGAATATAAAACGAGCAACGAAGTATCATTGGAAAGGGGCACAACGTATTCAGTTAATCGTTCCGCTAATTATACCAGTTGGACTATTCACAGGCTTGATCGTAGTGGATGATCCAAAACTATTAATGATCGTCCGACATCCTGTTCCTATTTTGACGAATGTATGGTCTGTTGGATTAGGGTTACTCATATTGATGGGCAGTTTGCATCTCGCCAGATTAAAAAAGAAACCCTAATCATCAGCGATTGGATCAACTTGTGTATGGATAATCAGAAATTTTGTTCACACTAAAACTCATCGTGTCATTAATGATTATGTGCATTTGGAAAGGGGGGTGTGATATGCAATCACTGCTTAAAAAAATAAATTTTAAAAGTAATTCAGAAATATTGGTATTGAATATTCCTGACGAGTTAGTCACAATATTTGATGAAATGTCCAAAGAAACGAATTGGGTAGTTGAGATCAATCAGGCGGTGCATATTGAGAATGCGTTGATTTTTGTACTGCAGCAAAAAATGGTTGAGCACATTGTTCCTCGAATCATAAATAAGCTTCAGGGTGATTGTATCCTTTGGTTTTGCTATCCAAAGAAATCGTCTAAAAAGTACGAAAGTGATATTGATCGAGATCATGGATGGAGAATACTTGGAGAATATGGATTTGAACCTGTTCGTCAAGTTTCCATCAATGAAGATTTTTCTGCTCTGCGCTTTCGCAAGGTAGAGTTTATTCAGAAGATAACTCGAAGAAAAGATATGGCGTTGACAGAGGAAGCAAAAAAGCGTACCACAAATTGAAGAATCGAAATCATGTGAACAGAAGGAGGTTGGCTGGAAAGCAATAATTGAATGATCAATGATAATTTAAGATTATTAGAACCGGATCTGTGGGTGCTGTCTTTGGTAAAAAATTGCGGGAAACGATGTAAGGGGGTAAGGGCATGAAAAGAGCAGTGTACTTTTTTTGCACGAACTCAGATATTGATCCAGTGGCCAGGAATGTATTCAATGCGGTATCCGAGATGTATCCATTATGCAAAACCGACATACTCATCGATGCTCAGCCGGTCCTTTCACTGACCGATGAGATGGGCAATGAGTTCTATTTTGTCCGAACAAATAAGGTAGTATGCCATGATTACAGACGATATTTGCCGACTATGAATCAATATTTTGCTGACTTTGATTTCTCAGGACTCATAACGTGGCACGAAGGAGAGAACGCACCGGATAGAATTCTTTCTGTACATACAACAGGGGACGTGAATTCAGGGTACTTCGGAAATGCCAACTCTCATTGTATGCATAATCTGCTATGGGTCCTGGAGGCAAACCGGACTGTGGGTGATTTGGATGATTTTCGCATCACAACAGAAGGTACGCACTGGTCGGGTATGGTTTATAATGGTGGCTCACCCTATTTAATCACAGAATTTCCAGTGCCTTTGGTTGATATCGAAATTGGCAGCACACATGAAAGTTGGACCAATGAACGGGCTGCAGAAGTTATTGCCAAGTCTCTCACGGGAGTTTTTCAAGACACAGGTAAGATCATAAAGAATATTCTATGTGTGGGGGGCGTACATTTTGAACCCTCATTCTCCCAAGCCGTTTTCGCATCATGGGATGAGTATGCTTTTGGTATCTCCCATATTCTACCCAATCACTGGTTGGTTACCGGTCAGTATGAAGGAGATCAGGGGCTCATTCGGTACAGGAAATGCATAGAGTCCATTTGTGATGGTATAGAAGGAATTGTGCATCATGATAATCTGAAGGGTGTATACAAACAGCAGCTTCGGTTGCTGGGTACAGAACTCAAGATTCCTGTTTTCAAACATCAGTGGCTGAGTCGTCCCAGAGAGATTCCCTGGAGCGATTAGTTCGTATCACAATCAAGCATCAATGTATGTAACCAAGGGTGGATCGGATAGTCCACCTGGAATACAGATTCAGACCAGCAACCAAAGCGCGAATCTCTAGACAGAAATAGATGAGGATCTTTGGACTGCTGAGGACTCGACCAATAGCAGAGGAATGAAATGGGATGAAAAATAAATACAATAAGTACTATCAAAAAGAAGCTTACTTTGGTAATCCATACCCAGGGCTGGTTCATTTCTTTGAAAACTATCCTGAAAGAAATGTGGTCCTGGATCTGGGATGCGGTCAAGGTAGAGATGCTTTGGTTTTAGGGCGAATGGGATATCGAGTACTGGGAGTTGACAGTTCGTATGTTGGCATTGAACAGCTAAACCAAGCTGCTCAAAGAGAAAATTTGCAGGTTGAAGGAATTATCGCAGATATTTATTCATTTAACATTACAGATGAATTCGATATATTGCTGTTGGATTCTATTTTCCATTTCTATAAACAGGACATTGAGAAAGAGAAGGATCTGTTGAAGAGAATTTGCTTGGAAATAAAACCGGGTGGTGTGATTTGCATTTTCACGCAAAAAGGCCCGAAGAGAGAAAAGCAATTGATCAATACTATCCATGAGAGTGGAGTATCTTTTCTGGTTTTGCTCGAAGGATACACTGATTATCCGGAGCATGATACAAAATTTCACATGTACATCGTGAAGAAAATTCAAACATAGCAAGCAGCCTCACGACAATCCATCGCATGGATATCAACACTTTGGATGTGGAGCCTCTGGCATGAACGGCTCGAATCTGAGGAAGCCAAACATTGATTACTATTTCTTTGCGATTATGACTTTTCGGAATCTGCAATCAAGCTTTGAGGGTGGTACAACCACAAAGCTGCTAAGAAGAAATACTATCTCTTCAACAACTTCATCATTTGATTTAAAATCGTCATGGTCATACACAGAATCCGCAATATACTCTTGTCTTGGAGGGACATCAAGGGTATAATAGTTGTAACGATTACAACTGAATTAAGGATACATTCACAAACTTTTCTTACTTTATAGTTGCGACGCAGGTCAGCACCGACGAACTATCGAGATATGAAAAGTTTTTCTTACCTCAAACATTTTCACGAGAAATTCTTTTTGAGTGTTTTTATGTGTAAGGATCCATGCTCATGCTTTTTACAGTATGAGAAATTTATACAAGGAGGTAGAAAATATGGAAGAAATGAAATGCCCAGTTACAGGCAAGACGAAAAAAGCCATCTCGGGTGGAGGGACATCCAACAAGGATTGGTGGCCAAATCAACTGGACCTGAAGGTCCTCCATCAGAACTCTGATTTAAGCAATCCAATGGGTGCAGACTTCAAATATGCTGAGGAATTTAAGAAACTGGATCTGGATGCGATCAAAAAGGATTTGTATGCTCTGATGACAGACTCCCAGGAATGGTGGCCGGCTGACTACGGTCATTATGGGCCTTTCTTCATTCGAATGGCGTGGCACAGTGCAGGAACTTATCGATTGGGAGATGGTCGGGGAGGGGCCGGAGACGGCACGCAGCGCTTTGCTCCTCTCAACAGCTGGCCGGACAACGTCAATCTGGATAAAGCACGCCGTCTGCTGTGGCCCATCAAGAAGAAATATGGCAAAAAAATCTCTTGGGCGGATTTGATGATCCTTGCCGGAAACTGTGCACTGGAATCGATGGGTCTTGAAACCTTCGGATTCGGTGGAGGACGGGAGGACGTGTGGGAAGCCCAGCAAGATGTGTATTGGGGATCGGAAGACGAGTGGCTTGGCGACAAGCGATACACCGGAGAGCGGGACCTGGAAAATCCTCTGGCTGCCGTTCAAATGGGTTTGATCTATGTGAATCCGGAAGGGCCCAATGGGATGCCGGATGCTGTGGCTTCGGGTCGTGATGTGCGAGAAACCTTCGCGCGGATGGCCATGAATGATGAAGAGACCGTGGCTTTAGTCGCGGGAGGTCACACCTTCGGAAAATGCCACGGTGCGGCTCCTGCAACCCATGTGGGACCGGAACCGGAAGCAGCCCCCATCGAACAGATGGGGCTCGGGTGGAAGAGTGATTTCGGTGAAGGAAAAGGCGGTGACACCATCAGCAGCGGTATTGAGGGAGCATGGAAGCCGAAACCGACTACATTTGATATGGGCTACTTGGAAACACTATTCAAATACGACTGGAACCTGGTAAAGAGTCCAGCCGGCGCGTTCCAGTGGGTTCCGACGGATCCTGCGGCTGCCGATACTGTACAGGACGCTCACGATCCCAATAAGCGGCACGCACCCATGATGACCACCGCGGATCTGTCCCTGCGATATGATCCAATCTACAGACCCATTGCAGAGAGGTACCGCGATCATCCGGAGGAATTTGCCGACGCTTTCGCCCGCGCATGGTTCAAATTGACTCATCGGGATATGGGGCCACGGTCTCGCTATCTTGGACCGGAAGTTCCTTCCGAAGAACTGATTTGGCAGGATCCTGTACCTGCAGTGGATCATGAGCTGATTGATGAACATGATATAGCTAAACTTAAAAGTGAAATTCTAGCATCCGGCTTAACGATCCCTCAGTTGATCGCAACTGCGTGGGCTTCCGCCTCCACCTTCCGCGGCTCCGATAAGCGGGGCGGGGCGAACGGTGCACGGATTCGCCTTGAACCCCAGAAGAATTGGGAAGTGAACCAGCCGACACAGCTGCATAAAGTGCTTCAGGCTCTGGAGAAGATTCAATCTTCCTTTAACCATGCTCAGTCCGGCAGTAAGAAGGTTTCTATGGCCGACTTGATCGTGCTGGGGGGCTGTGCAGCCATTGAATTAGCAGCCAAGAATGCCGGACATGACATCACCGTACCCTTTATGCCCGGCCGTACAGATGCTTCCCAGGAGCAGACAGATGTCCTTTCATTCTCAGCTCTGGAGCTGAAAGCCGATGGATTCCGCAACTACCAGAAAGCAAAATATGCCGTAAAGGCAGAGGAAATGCTGGTGGATCGTGCCCAATTACTCACATTAACGGCTCCGGAAATGACGGTGCTGGTGGGCGGAATGCGGGTCCTCAACGCAAACTACGGACAATCTCAGAACGGAGTATTAACGAAAAAACCGGAGACCTTGACCAACGACTTCTTTGTCAACCTGCTGGATATGGATACTATCTGGAAACCGTCCTCTGAAGATAGTGATGTGTTCGAAGGCCGTGATCGGGGAACCGGAGAGCTTAAATGGAAGGGCACCCGAGCGGACCTCATTTTTGGTTCACACTCAGAACTGAGGGCTATTTCCGAAGTCTATGCCAGCGATGATTCTCACATGAAGTTCATCCATGATTTCGTCGCTGCCTGGAACAAGGTTATGAATGCAGACCGCTTTGATCGAGCATAACTCGAAACTTAAAATTTCAATTTCCTGTTTTAACAGCACAGAGGGCCATCTCAGCCCTCTGTGCTTTTTCCACTGCAGTTAATTTTTCTGCTCAAGAATCCGGTCTTCTGGAATGTATTCAAGAATATCGCCCGGTTGGCAATTGAGAATTTTGCATATAGCTTCGAGAGTGATAAATCGTATCGCTTTTGCTTTCCCGGTTTTTAGGATGGATAAATTCGCCGGTGTAATTCCTATTTGATCGGCCAAATCTTTTGAAGCAATTCTCCGTTTTGCCAGCATTACATCCAAATTGATTTGAATTGGCATGGTATACCACCTTAAATTGTCAAATTGTGTTCATTCACAATGATCAGCGTTTGCTGGTAGATCTTATAAACGATAAACAGTATTGCAGATATGACCAGGATATTACCGTCAAATATCTGGGTGCTAATTTGCATGAAATCTGGTAAATCCCCGATGTAATTATTGAATAATAGACCTACAGCAGTCATAAAAACTCCTTTCATTAACGAAAGAAACAAAAATGCTAAGGACAGGCGGAGGAGTGAGGTTTCGATTTTTTGACTGAAAATCCGCTCCCATCGCAACTCGCGAAAGATTTGGAACGACAATAACAGGATAATGATCATACACAGCATTACTCCCAGAGCAGGGAGCATGATTCGGTAGTCTGCAAAAATGGAAGCATCATACTGGAGTTCCAATACTTCCATTTTTAATGTCAAGGAGAGAAACCCTGAATTACGCACTCTTTCAGAGCTGGCTGCAAAGAGGATTCCTCCAGTTGCCAGAGTGAATAGAACAATTCCTATTAGATTACTCCAATACAGAAAACTCGATAATGAATTCTTGCCGATGGCTTTCATAGAATCACCCCAGATTCGTAGTATCAAGTAGATTATAGCACAATATTATTAAATTACAATAATGAATTATCAAAAAACAATAATTCTCTTTAAAAATAAGCAGGGCTTCTTTCTGGCTATCCGATGATTGTATGAAAGATCTATACGCGCAATTTATTCCAGAGACCCGGTTGCGGTGGACATCAAGGTGTACTCCCAGATTGTTGACAGAATCCGGCAGATTGGATGTGGCGAAGGGATACCGTAAATAGCGAAATTAATTCAGAAAAATTCTCTCAGATGAAATGATCAAAGAGGCACTACCTAGCTGGTTATCTAAACTTTTTCTGCGGTGGACAGAAAAAATGCTCATTGAAATACAATTGAGAACGAAATTGAATGAAGGCTGAATTGCTGAAATGAATATCGTGGATCATCCATGAATGTGTGAATGAATACGATCATTATTGATTGCCTTCCAAATATTTCGGATGTAAAAAAAATTATACAAAATGTAAAAAATTATATACATATAGTACGATTTAGCATACAATAAAATGGAAAGATGCTATGAATGGGAGGGTCTGGAATGGATAGTCCGCGAACTCGAGCATGGATAATATTTTGCATGTGGAGTGTGGTCCTACTTGTTGTAATCAGTTTGTTCTTTGTAGGAAGTGGCCCTGAGGAATGGGGGACCGACTCAAACAGACGATTCTCAGCAGCGGTAATTTTCGGAATAGCCTACTCAGTTTTCTTCTATCTACAATTCAAAATAAGACAGCCTAAAAAAGACGAGCGTGATTTCTTAATTGAGCTAAAAGCAAGCAGTGCATCCATGATATGCATTCTAATCTACGTTTTCGCTTTCTGCATTTCCATTTTCGTGTATTATGAAAATGAAAACTGGATGCCAGTATCCTGGATGTGGTTTATTGCCTATACGACGGTCATATTGAGCTACATTGTGAACAGTGGCTTCTATCTGTGGTATGAGAAAAGGGTCGATGGCTATGGAAGAAATTAAGATATCCAATAGAATTCGTAAACTGCGGTTCCTTTCCGATGAAATGAGCCAACAACAGCTGGCTGATTTTGTGGGATGCACTCGACAGACCATTATTGCTTTGGAACAGGATAAATACTCACCGTCACTCCTGTTGGCAGCAAAAATTGCCCATGTTTTTAAGGTGTCCATAGAGGATGTTTTTATGATTGAGTTCTTGAAGTAGCACATGGCTGCTTTCTGAATTCATGAAATACAAGAGGTTTGTATCATATATTGCGAAGACTAAAGATTCAGGTCACATAATCAATGAATCATCATTCGTGCAAACGATAGAATCCAATGAGGATTTGACAATATCGGCTGCCACTCATATGACCATCTGAGGATTGGAAGTTGGGTTCATTCAATCCATGGGAGGGGGTGTGACATGATTGAGGAAGTATTGCAGCATTATCACTTTGTGGAACCTGAGTTTTCATACATTCGACACAATGAAAATATAACATACAAGATTCAAGATCGTACAATAAGCTACCTTGTTCGTATTCACAGAGAAGCGGAAGGACTGAATTTTCAATTTCTGAACGGAAAAATTCCGCGGCGGGTTTATGTGAAGAGCGAAATCGAATTGCTCTCCAAGATCAACTCCGAAACAAACTTGCGAGTTCAGCAGCCCCTCAAAAACAAACAGGGAAAATACATAACCGAACTGCAATCTGGAGATTTGGCAACTGTATTGTCCTGGATCGAAGGAGAAGATTTGATTGATTTTCCAATGACCCAGGAGATTGCATTTGAAATCGGCAGAACGATTGGACGACTCCATCAACAAATGTCCAAATGGCACATTCTGAATCGATATTCCTACGATGGGCGTCTGATGGAGATGGTTTATGCGGAAATTGAAGAAGCTCATCAAAAGGGGCATCTCTTCGAGAGACACTACCACAAGATCGGTTCATTCTTGTCTGTATTCACAAAACTACTGCAAAAAGAAAAAAGCAATTTCATTCTGATCCATGGAGATCTGAACAAGTCCAATCTGATTCTGCATAATCGCGAGATTGTTCCGATTGATTTTTCATTATCGGGGTATGGGCTGGCCGAAAGAGATTTAGCGGATATGCGTTGGAGTTTGAATGATCCATCTCTCGAACCTTTTCTGATTGAAGGGTATGCCAGTATATTCAATGGTTGTCCCAGGATTGGATACATGAATACGTACGCTGCATCTTCCCTGATTCAGTATATAGCCTTCCATCATGGGAAGCTCTATCGAAATGAGAATTTTGAGGAATCCCTGGATCAGTGGATGGATAGCACGATTGACCCAGCCTATGAACAAGCATTGCTTCTGTTACAGTAAACGATGGATTTATTGGAATGCTTACATAAGGCACGAATTGGGTTATTGATCAATAACAAAATGACCTTCTTCGGGCTGCTGAATTTCAATGTAGGTTTCAGCTATGACTTCCTGTGTTTCAATATTTTCAACCGTTACGTAGACCCTTAGGGATGGATCAGTGAAAGGTTCGGGTCCAGCTGTCCAATACAACTTATGCACATTGGTCTTGATATCACGGCCCAAATCTTCTAAGCGACCTTGGCCGTCATTCCCGTGCCACATCAAAAATGTTCCTTGCTCTGCAATCCAATGGTACTTGAAATCACTGTTCTTTAAGTCCAGTGTGAGCACTGCTGTAAGAGCAATACCAGGGGTGGAGGACATATAGGTCCAGTATTCGGTAGGCTCCGGGTTAATCCACAGTACCGGTTCATCGGTTTTTTCTTGGCAGCTGGTGAGTATGCAAAGCGCTGTAATCAGTAAAACGGCAGCCAGGATTTTCTTCATCCGATCACAACCTTCCTGTGCGAAAGATATTATTGGAGGAAGCATTCCTCAGTGGTTCCAGGGAGCATACAGGATATCTCCATATCTTGAACCAACAAGTACTCCCTCTGACTCATTGGATCCTATCTACCAAGGACCCGCCATACGGGAATTATCGAGAATGACACGTTCATATTACCATACATCGAATATTTCTCCAATCTTTCCGCGAATGAACATGTTAACAGAGTGCACAGAATCAGTCAGATAATAATGGATCTTTACTCATAAGAAGAAGTCGTTCAGTTTCGGGTGTAACCTGAGCACTGGGATACTAACGGCTGTGATTCATTGGAGATCAGAAAGTGTGGACTGAAGCAAGAAACTTATTTGTTTTGTTACTTTACCAAATGGGGGGATAGAAATGAAAAGATTTCCGAGAACAGAGAAGTACGACCCAATATGGATTCAAGAAAACTGGATGGGCCCCAATCCATTGTGGCTCCTGGAGGAATTGTGCCAGCACATGGATTTGAAGCCGGGTATGAAGGTCCTGGACATGGGGTGTGGAAAGGGCATCACTTCTGTGTTTTTAGCCAGAGAATTCGGGGTTACGGTATTTGCCACCGATTTATGGATCAGCGCTTCTGAGAATCTGCAGCACTTTGAAAAGAAAGGAGTGGCAGACCGGGTTTTCCCGATCCATGCAGAAGCCCATGCGCTGCCCTACGCTGAAGGATTCTTTGATGCCGCGATCGCCATTGACAGTTATCAGTATTTCGGAACGGATGATACCTATTTTCCCTGCACGTTTTCCAAACTGGTAAAGACCGGAGGACAATTTGGTATCGTCGTCCCCGGTTTAAAGAGGGAGTATGTGAAAGGGTATCCCGATACGCTAAAAGAGCATTGGGAGGGAGATATGTTCAGCTTCCACAGCAAAACATGGTGGCGGAATCTCTGGGAGAAGACTCAGCTGGTGACAATTTCGGCATGTTACGATATGGAAAAGCCCAAAGAGATTTGGCGGCCGTGGGCTGAATGGGCGAAAGAGAATCGCGGGTTTCCCGATGTGGAATTTTTGGATGCAGACATCCAGGATGATATTTCTCTGATTGTCATGAGTGCCACAAAGCAAGAATCAGCCTTTCCAAAAGGGAAGTGAATTCAATGGATTACGATCGCATGGTCAAAGAGATAAAAACCAAATCGGAGGTTGAAAGTTGGATCCCTCGGGTGCTGGATGATCCGTCAATGGTAAAGACTCTCTTGGACATTGTCAACAATGAGAAAGGCAATATTCGGTTTGTCTGCACCAAGGTCATCCGAAAGGTGAGCGAGAAGGATCCTGAGATAATATATCCCTATTTTGGGCGGATTGTTGATTTGATGTATAACTCCAACAGCTTCATCAAATGGGATGGAATCGCAATCTTGTCCAATTTGGCGAAGTCGGATCAAGAATCAAAACTGGACTCAATCCTTCATGAGTATCTGGATCGTATCCGGGATCCCCAAATGATTACGGCGGCTGCCGTTGTAGGGAACGCCTGGAAAATTGTTCTGGCCAAGCCCCATTTTGAGGCAGTCATCACCAAAAAGCTGCTGGAAGTTCCGGACATCGTGTACTACCGCCACGACGAACCCTCTCCGGAGTGCAACCGGATCCTCTGTGGACATGTCATCGACTGTTTTGATCAATATTTTTCGAATTCAAATTATCAGGAAGATATCTTGGAGTTTGCCAGAGGTCAGCGGCGGAGTGCGCGAAAATCAGTCGCGGGGAAAGCTGAAAAATTTCTGCGAAAGCATTCATCACTCCCGATAGCAGAGAGAACAAAGGAGTGAATTCGTACAACAAAACAAAGAGCATTGTAAGACCATGTTCCGGTTTGCATTCAATCCAAAGAATCATCCCATAGAGAATCTGTACCAGTCAGAGTGATACAAATCACAACGGCTGGTTTTTTTGTGAGATTTCGGATTTTCATTTCAGCTTACATCTGTTCTGGTGGAAAGAGAACTGGATAGGTCAAAAAAGAGAGCACCTGATCCAATGGCGCCCTCAGGGTAAATCGTGGCAATTCGATTGTAGCAAAGTGAAAAGAAAAAAGCAACAAATATTTAGAATATTTCTAACATTCCTAATATTTTTAATATTCACGTAATAATGCGCGTGAAATAAGCCGCATCGAAGAGTTGAATTTGGTATGGATGGTATCGGATCGAGCGTCTATTTGTGTGGTTTGAAGTGGATATCATCCGGGTGCATCGACCCGCCAACGACATAATCTAGATGCTGACTTTACGAAAATATTTTTTTATTTTGCCCGCGAAACTAGAAGGAGTTTTTGAAAATATGTTAAATATTCAGAATATATTTAATATTAGTAATATAATGAATATTATCAATGTTCCGTATCTTAAGTGGGGGGTGAGAATGCAAATAAATGAATCACTGATGGCTAAAGGCAAGTATGTATTACATTTTAGGAGGGATATCATTGGCTCTGTTAGAACAAATTGTTGGAACCATCAGTAACTTTTTCTGGGGTCCCCCTCTGTTTATCGGGGTCTTAGGAACCGGCTTAATGCTAACTATTGGAACCAAAGGGTATTACCAGCTTCGCTGGATGTTCCACATGAAGAACACATTTGGCAAGATGTTTGACAAGTCCAAAACCGGCGTCGGCACAGTCACTGGTTTCCAGGCAGCTGCCACAGCCATTGCATCCACAATCGGTACAGGGAACGTATCCGGGGTAGCCGTAGCGATTACCGCCGGAGGTCCTGGCGCACTGTTCTGGATGTGGATGACCGCCATGGTCGGTATGGCCACCAAAGCGGGCGAAATTATTCTGGGACAACGGTATCGTGTTCGATTCGAATCATTGGACGAATACCTGGCCGGCCGTAACTATGTTATGAAGAATGCACTGGGATGGAGAGGCTTGGCCTATGTATTGGCCTGGCAGGCATTTTTGACATCTCCGTGGAGCTTGCTGGTACAGACCAACGCTGTTGCCACATCCATGAAGCAGGCATTCGGTTTTGACCTGATGATCGGGATCGTTATCATTTTCATCACATTGGGCGTTACCATCATCGGCGGCGTACGGCGTATTGCCTCCGTTGCGGACAAGGTAGTACCGTTCATGGCGATGCTGTACATCATCGCTGGTATTGCGCTGATCATCCAGAACTTCGCATTGATTCCTTCTGTGTTCATGTCCATCATTCGTTATGCGTTTTCACCTGCACTGGCAGCCGGCGGATTTGCCGGAGCATCGGTGGCCATGGCTACCCGTTGGGGGATTGCCCGTGGTGTGTATTCCAATGAATCCGGGATGGGATCCGGGATGGGCGCTCATGCAGCCGCCATTACCGACCATCCGGTGCGTCAGGCTTCCTGGGGTTGGGGCGAAAACTTCATTGATACCATCGTTGTATGTTCCATCACTGGTTTCTCCATCCTGTTCACCAATGCTCATGTACTGAATCCGGGCGTTACCGGAGCCGCATTGACAACTGCCGCCTTCCAGATTGCCTTCGGGTATTTTGGTGGAGTGGTCGTAGCCATCGCTGGCGCTCTGTTTGCCTGGACCACACTTCTTTCCGCCTACTACGCAGGTGAAAAGAACGTCAACTACATCTTCGGCGACACTCATGCCAACAAGATCGCTACATGGGTGTTCATTGCCTACTTCTTGGGCCCGATCTTCCTGTCAGGGGCAGACACCGGTCTTCTGTGGTTGGTCACAGACACAGCCACCATCATCGGGGTTACTGCCACACTCGTTATCCTGTGGGTACTGAGAAAAGAAATCTTCAAACTGCATTACGACTTCGTGGATCGCTACCTGCCGGAACTGGAAGCAGGCAAGAATCCTCCGATTGTCAGCTACGAATTCAAACCGTAAGATCAAGACTTCTCTTGATTCAAGGTGTCTCATCAGACAAAACCGGTCTCAGCTTTCGAGACCGGTTTTGTTATGATCAATTTCCACTCATCCCTATCGGCATTCGATCTGCAGAGACCGACACCTTGCAGAATACCGTTTGCAGGATGGACAGCAGAATACGGCGATAGATGTTACCAGAAGGAAATTTCAGCCAAGATTTCAGACAGTATTTTCAGGGCAGACCAGAAGAATAGATTTTCGGACCATCGGATGAATGATACAATGAGGTCGGATAACACGCCGTCCACTATCTGAGTTAATATGGACACTGGCCAGGGGAATCAGAAAATCGAAAAAAGCTAGGCAGCCTCTATTTTGATCGATCATTTTTAACCGGTCAGAAAGGTCAAACACCTACGAGAGAAAACTCATCTGGTTTACAGGGTTCGTAACCGATACGTTCAGCAAAGATTCAAAAGCTTGGGATCAAAGATTTACGGTACCTCTTTACCAAGAAGGGGATACTGCCACAGCTTGACGAATATTCGAAGACAGTACGATAGAATACCAAAATTACAGGCAGATCATTTCACTGAAAGGGTATACTCTGAATGAATGGGTTAGCTCAGGTGTACATTCCGAAAAAGAAAGGCTATGGATAACGTGCGTATGCAGGATAGGCAATTCATGCCTCAGGACAAATTTAGTCTATTGGGTGGGTGAAAAGTATGAAGTATTTCACGAAAGAATGGTACGAGACCATGCAAAAAACGGATTTGCATCTGCTTTTGAAGGTTTCCTCCAAGGCAGACACATTTTCAGAAAGGTACTTTCATGAAATTTATCAACAGGAGGAAAGCAAATGGATCCAACTGCAGCAAGAGGTAGCTTCCATTCAATTTGAGGATCTGTATCCCGGAGAGTTGGATCTGAATCAGCCATACGAGGACTCAGTTCCATCCGAAGAGCAACGGATTCTGCACCAGAAAGTTGTTGAAACCATCGAAAGAGCCCGGGCTCATCTGGCTAGCAGAAAACCCTTTGATGCACGGCAGGAAAAGAAAAACTTTCGAAAAACGTTCCGGCAGAGTATCGCTCATCTGAAACAATATTTGCCTTCTGACATCCTCGAAATGGTGGCGGATATTCGCGTGTTGGCACTAGACCACGCTGCCCCGAATGTGAAGAGGAAAATAACCGCATACTGCAGAGAGAATCGCAAGGCCGTGGACAAGGCAGCAAAAATGTACAGAGCGGAGACCAAGAAGAATTTTGCCCATAGAATTCCTGCCTTTATGAAATTCGTTACCCTGCATGACTGCCGGATTCGGTCTTCTCAAAAAAGAGGAAAGGATCGAATCATTACACTGGATAATTCCGGAGGGTTTACCTCCATAGATCGTATCGTATTAAAAAACTGTACAGTGATCAAGCAAGATCAGCGCATATCCGGAGCATGGTGGCTGTATGATGAAATCTATCCCACTAAAACAGGTTACGAGCTTCATGCACTGCTGCAAAAGGATGACTTAATCGATTTCACTGTTGGCATTACAGATATCGAATGGAGCTAATGACTCAACATCATAAGAAACCGGGAGCAGCAGTAAGCAGATCCCAGCTTTTTTTGGGGGACACAGAATCATACTTCGTGGATGCTTAGATATTCATGAGGGCTCTTACCAGAAAAGATGCTATGAATCGATATGAGGCAGCGTGTGGTTTATGGATGTGTACAGTAAAATTACGGAAAGCTTACACTGCCATGGTTTGGAAATCTCTCGTTCTGATCACCAATCAAAATCATTTCATACCGGGATGCATCAGCTCACCAAGAAGGATATTGAAGGAGTTTGTGCAATAGATTATGTAGTAAATATATTTGATCCGACAGGAGGGTATTGTATGGACTGGAAATATGAAGAAGGTCGGATTTTCAGCGTCGATGACAAGAACGAACTAATGGCTGAAACCACGTTTATCAAGAAAGACAATGGTGAAGTGGATATTGATCATACCTTTGTGAATCCGGTTTTACGGGGACAGGGTGTAGCCGGGAAAATGATGGAGGTTGTTGCCAGCCATCTCAGAGAAAAGGGCTTCAAAGCATCCGCCAGCTGTTCCTACGCCAATGTGTGGCTGAAAAAGCATAAAGAGGAATACGCTGACATTATATCGGACGATATTGACAGTGATCCGATGGCATGCAAGATTGATTCCAAGCACTAGCCAAAAGCAAGCATGGTGGGATGCTCAGCGGGGGGCACCATAGGCCGCATGGGGTTTTGGCAAATTGAACAGCAATCAATGAACTGTTCTGCGAGAGAGCTGGAGCAGTTCATTTTTTTACCGGAAATACTCCATGCTCTCATCAGAATCCGGTCAGTTGAAATCATGGAGAACTCCATCGAAGGGTCCGAATCAGGAGCTGACTGCCGTCGGGCGAATACCCCGGGAACAGCAGGATTTTCCATTCTTTACGCCAATCTAAACTATCAGGTAAGGGTATGGGATGTGAGAATACCGCCCGATCTGCAATCTCACTGTCTGATTCACATTCAGTCATAGTGAAAGAAGATGATTCCATACGGTAAAGCAATTTAAAGACTGCTGTTCAGAGACAGGCTTGGTTAACGGGCAAAAACGCCACACAATCCAAGGATGAACGGGACGAAAAGAGATCAAACTCGAAAGGGATGATGGAGGTTAATGCTTTTTTTTAAATTGTTGGGGGTAGCTTTGTTGATTGTGATCGGCATCCTCATCATAGGATGGGTGAAACACAAGAAAAGTCTAGCGCAAGAGGCAGATCACTATCCGCCTCCAGGGAAAGTGGTTCAAGTCAACGGCCAGCGTATTCATGTGTATGCAGAAGGGAATGGAGAACACACTTGTGTATTTATGGCGGGTCATGGTACAGCGGCACCAACCATTGATTTCAAGCCTCTATGGAGACGGATGATTCCAGGATTTCGGATTGCGGTGGTTGAGAGACCGGGATATGGGTGGAGTCATTCTTCCGATTGTTCCAGAGATATCTCTCAGGTTCTTGAAGAAACTCGCCATGCATTGGAACGGGCTGGTGAATCGGGCCCGTTTGTATTGATACCCCATTCCATGGCGGGACTTGAAGCCATCTATTGGACGCAGTTGTATCCCCATGAGATCCATGCGGTCATCGGGCTGGATCCGTGCACACCCAAAGCGGTCAGTATCCTGCCCATTGAACAAAAAGGGATGCTTACATGGATGCATCGGTTTGTGAAAACGGGACTCATCCGATGGGTTCCGGATGCTGAACTGAGAAAACGGTTTCCGCTGGCAGAGGAAGGCAGAATTTCCAAAGAAGACATGGATCAATATATGGCATGTTTTTATCGAAACGGGTTCTCCAAGGATATGATTCGAGAAATCGATGATATGCCAAGCAATGCGAAAAAAGTTGAGGCGGGTAAAGTGCCAGCCAATACCCCCATGCTGTTCTTCGTCTCCACAGAACAAGAGAACGCGGTACCCGGGTGGGGACAAACGATGGAGGATTTTCTGCAGCAGCTGAAAACCGGCGACAGCATAGTGTTGGATACGAGCCATTATATCCATTATGACAAGGCCGAGACCATTGCTGAGGAAGCTCATAAGTTTCTCGTTGACATCAAAAAGAGCATTTCATCCCAAGGAAGCTGATGTGTGTTATGCAGCCCAGTCTATATACCCAGTGATAAAAGGAAAGGATGAAAAGAGATGTTGCAGGATGAATTGATTGCTCCTTGCGGCATGAATTGTGGACTCTGTATTGCGTATCAGGCCAAAGTGGTGGATCTAAACCAATATGGATTTCACCGCACCTATTGTCCCGGATGCATTCCCCGAGGGAAATTTTGCACTCATATGAGTGATCAGTGCGAACGGATCGGAACCGGAAAGATCCGGTTCTGCTTTGAGTGCGAAGAATACCCATGCAAACGGTTAAAAAGTTTGGATAAACGATATCGGACGAAATACCATATGAGCATGATTGCCAATTTAGATTACATCAGGGATTTCGGGATGCAGGCTTTTCTGGAAAAAGAAGACCAACAGTGGAAATGCCCTGATTGTCAAAACTTAATATGCTGCCACAACGGTTTGTGCCTCAACTGCGACCGGGAACGGTTGGTGCATAACCGAAAATATCGGTGGGGGGAGCAGAAGGATTGACTATCGCGGATGGCATCAATGAAAAGAGGGATCGATATGATTAAGAAGCGAAAATCCATTACGCAGGCAGAAGAACCACCGAAACAGGATCCTGATAGCAATCATACCATATCATCCATCGATGAATACATAGCCAGTCAACCGGTTTCGATCCAACCAATCCTGCATCAAGTGCGTTTGGCCATTCGAAAGGCTCTTCCGGATGCACAAGAACGAATCTCCTGGCGCATGCCGACTTTTTGGCTGAAGCACAACATCATCCATTTTGCCGCGTTTACGAACCATATGGGACTCTATCCCGGGCCGGAGGCGATTGAGGCATTTGCCGATCGGTTGGGAAATGTGAAAAGAAGCAAAGGGGCGATTCAATTTCCGTATGACCAACCGATTCCTCTGGATTTAATTGCGGATATTGCCCGGTGGTGCTATGAAAAAGGGGATTATCACGGCGAGATTCGATCCTAGTTCCTATTGGATGAAACACGCTGACAGGTGACATCGAACTGATTGTAAAACTCATCGTCGAATGCACCTTCTTTCCAAGACACAGGCGCCATCTGGGGTATTCAAAATATAAAAAAACTTCATGATGGTTTTCGTTCATGAAGTTCGATAGGTGTTCTTTTGAATGTGGAAGATGGGATGCAACTAAAATCCATACAAAGAAAGATTCTGCCTACTGTGGCTTGCCCTGTTTCTACAGCTGTTCAGCGAAATAGTGGTTTACAGCGTACTGAAACGCATTGGCTAAAAACGAAGCGGCTTCCCGGCTGACAGCAGCATGGGGGCAGATCTGGTCAAATGCATGGTAACATCCCGGGAATAGACGGAACTGCACCGGAATGCCTGCATCCGTTAGATTTTTCACATATTCAACCGTCTCATCACGAAACGGCTCCAGTTCACCCACGAAAGTAGCCGCAGGAGGCAGTCTTGTGTGGTCGACTGCCCGTGCAGGTGCTGCATAATACGGGACATCCTCTGAACCGAATAAATCCCCCAGATAAAGCTTCCAGCTGTTGTAGTTGGATTCAGAATTCCAAATGGGAGCGTTGTTGTTTTGAGCCGATGGGGTAGTCATACGGTCATCCAGCATTGGATACAGAGGCATCTGAAAAGCAATTTGAATCTCCGATTCATCGCGGGCATAGAGACACAGTGCCGCAGCCAGACCTCCTCCGGCGCTGTCACCCCCCACCATGATCTGATTAGAACGAATCCCCATTTCGAGAGCGTGGTTTTTCATCCACACCAGTGCGGTGTAGGCATCATCCAAAGCAGCGGGATACGGAGACTCAGGTGAGAGACGATAATCGGGGGAAACAACCACACAGGGTGCTGATTGAGTCAGGATCCGGGCAAATCCCAAGGACTGTTCCGGCGAACCGATGGCATAACCGCCCCCGTGAAACCAGAGTACCCCAGGTACTTCCCCCTGAAAGTTGCGAGGACTAAAAATAAGCATCCGCATGATGGATCCGTCGGAACGAGGAATCCAAATACGACGAATACTCAAGCGAGGATCCCTCTGCGCAAAGTGGATTTTTCGAGTGATCTTGTGAAGAAGGCGCAGCCGGGATTCTGTGAATGTCGGATTGATCCGATGAAACCCGATCCCTCGGGCGCGCAATTCCTGATTAATCTTTGAAGAAGTGTCTTTCATCATCATCCCTACCAATCATGATGGGATATTCCATAGATGGTATACTGAAGATAGATTCAGCACTCAGTAGATCGAAAACGCCGCAGAAGCAGAAAAATAAAATCAGCACTACACACATCATACCAGAAATACACGGATTATTGTAACGTAAATCTTTCAGTCCTCCCTTCCGTGGTAACGGGGCAATCTAACCCTTACGAGTCTTTTTGAAGATTACCCAAGTAATGGGTATTGGGTCCAGAGAAGAAGTGATGTACATATCTGACTGTTGCGGGGGAAATATTTATCTACCTTTCTTTGAATTTTATGAATAAAGATCAGCATTCGATCCTGATATGAAAGGATGGATTTTCCTATGATTGGAGCCATTGTGGGTGATATTGTCGGTTCCCGTTTTGAATTTGATAATCACCGCAGCAAGGTGTTTGATCTGTTCAGCCAAACATGCAAAGTCACTGACGATACGCTAATGACACTGGCAGTAGCGAAGGCACTGATGGATACAGAGACTCAACTTGGATATCCTTCAGCCGACAATCTGGAGAATTATTCGGCTGCCCTGAGAAGAAATACCATACTGAGGATGCAGCAAATGGGACGAGACTATCCCGACGGCGGCTACGGCGGGATGTTCTCGCAATGGATCCATCATCGTAATCCCGCTCCTTACAACAGTTTCGGGAACGGTGCCGCCATGCGAATCAGCCCCGTGGGGTTTTACGCCCGGTCTCTTTCAGACACTCGCCGTATTTCAGCGATGGTGACCGGAGTGACTCACAACCACCCGGAAGGAATCAAAGGGGCTGAAGCTGCGGCTGTATGTATTTTTCTAGCCCGAAGCGGATTCACCCGGGATGCCATTCGGAGGATGGTTCATGAGCAGTATTATCCTCTTTCGTTTACCCTGGATGGGATTCGAGATACCTATGCGTTCAATGAAACCTGCCAAGAGACGGTACCGCAGGCCATTGAGGCATTTTTGGAATCCACTGACTTTGAAGATGCCATCCGCAGTGCCATATCCATCGGCGGTGACAGCGATACACTGGCCGCGATTACAGGAGGTATTGCCGAAGCGTACTACGGAGTACCTCAGTCAATCAAATGCAGAGCATTGGAGTATCTGGATGATACCTTATCCGGCATTGTGTATGAGTGGCAATCGTTTTTAAAAGAAACCCAGACTCCCAGTCAGGGTGGTTAGCAACTGCTGAGGCACTGAAAATACAAGCAGTCCCACTGTGGCATTTCCGATTGCGAAACTTTCCATACTATCTTATAAAAGAGGGGATCGTCATGATCAGAAAGCCGGTTTTCATACTGATCCTGCTTGCAGCGTTGGTCCTTTCCGGATGTCAATTGAATAAGGGGGACAAAGATTCGGATCCGGTGATTTTCAGTTATGCAGCCGTATCCCAGCGAATCATGGACCAGATTGACCGCAATCTGGATGACTACTTAATGTATGAACCCCTTCGACCGCTGGCGGATTTGATTCGGCTGGAGACAATCATGTATGGGAGTTTCACATCACCCAATGCATCCGAATGTGTGGCAATATTCAAATGCACCGATGCTCCCCATGCAGTCGGTTTGGACCGGACTTTGGTGGTGGTTTGTACGGCGGATAATTTAAAGTGGATCAGCCAGTATTCGTATGGTGCGGATCAGGTGTCGCTGGCTCTTCTGGATGGTTCGGATCACCAACAGTGTTTTCTGTTTATCGGTTCATCCACATTTCAGGGCATAACGGCCACCGACATTCAGGTCCTGCAGATCCAGGAAGGAGAGTGGATTGTGATAAATGTATTTGAAGAAAATCCACAAGCCGATGCTGTCTATTCATACTCAGACGGTGCGCTGCACATTTTCCATCCGCTCTATGAAAACGGGGATATCCAGTACCAGTACATAAACACTTTACGATGGGATCCCGCAGAGAAAGTTTTTACTGGGATCAGCGGATAAATTCCTCACCCGTATTTTGATCAGAGAAGAAATCTGCCACAAAGCAAGAGAGGACCATTCACTGCAAAACCTTCAGCGCTTTCAAGGTATAGATTGGCCGAGAACAGAATTAGTATGGGACAGGAAAAGATGAATAGCAATGGCTCATCCAAGCATTGGGGGTTGCATATTTACTGGCCTTTTAACTCAAAGAGTATTCATATGAACAGTTGTCCAATATCGATCCACAGTGATTGAATAAGATGGCCGTGGATAAAGGATCCTATGACGAAAAATCAGTAATATTGTATGCCCGGATTGCCGGGACCTACGGAGCGAGAGGGGATTGCTATGGAAAAAGTTCAAGACAGCATTTGCTCTGTGATTGGACACACCCCCATGATTCGTCTCAACCGGATCACAAAGCACTACGGTGTGGAGGGAAATATTTTTGCCAAGCTGGAGTATCTGAATCCAGGGTTCAGCAAGAAGGATCGTCCAGCTCTGCAGATGATTGAAGAAGCGGAGGCCATTGGAGACCTGAAACCGGGCCAGACCGTGATAGAACTTACCAGCGGCAATACCGGGACCGGACTGGCGATTGTCTGCCAGGCCAAGGGACATCCTTTTATTGCCGTCATGTCGGAAGGGAACACCCAGGAGCGAGCGCGCATGATGCGTGCACTGGGAGCTGAGGTGGTCCTGGTTCCGCAGACTGAATCCGGAAACCGGGGACATGTATCCGGGGACGATCTGAAAGCTGTGGAAGCAGTAACGAAAGCGCTGACTGCACAAAGAGGAGCTTTCCGTGCGGACCAGTTTCGGTTGGACAGCTCTTATCGTGCTCATCTTCTCCATACTGCCGTTGAGATGTGGGAGCAGTGCGACGGCACCATGGATGCGTTTGTGGATATTGTGGGAAGCGGCGGCACTTTCCGTGGATGCGCAGAAAAACTCAAAGAATACAATCCAGCCATTCGTTGCTATCTGGTGGAGCCGGCAAACGCAGCTGTGTATGCCGGTACACCCGTTGCCCATGGTGGGCGTCATGGGATCCAGGGATGTGGATATGCCATGGATTTGCCGAAGGTGGACATACAGATGGTTGACGGATATCTGCAAGTGTCTGACGAGGAAGCCGTGGAAATGACCAGAAATCTGGCTCGTCTGGAAGGGGCTTTTGTGGGTATTTCCTCCGGGGCCAATGCAGCGGCTGCTGTGCAGTTGCTGAGGAATCAAGAAAAAGGGAAAAACATTGTATTAACCCTCAACGACAGCGGGTTGAAGTATTTGAGCACCGACTTGTTCTAACAATATATCCTCCTGGAGAATGTGATGATTGTAACATCATCCTATGGATCTGATAAACCATTCTACGGACAAAGCGTCCGATGAATGCATTCGATATGGCGGTGCAGCATAGACATATGGATCGATCGATCCACACCGCAAAAGAAAGGAAGAGCCGTGATGATGATTCGACCTGGCCAAATTGAAGATGCAGAAAAACTGCTGACGATGCTCCATCAACTGGATCGTGAAAGTGAAACCATGCTCTATGAACCCGGGGAGCGTACGATGCTGGTATCCGATTTGGAGAACTACATTCGGCAGATCAACGATTCCGGTTCCCTGTACCTCATAGCTGAAGTGGACGGGATACCGGTAGGGTTTTTAGAAGCGGTCCGCGGTGCTGCCAGTCGGATTCAACACAGTGCATATATTGCCACCGGAATCCTGAAGGACTACCGCGGAAGGAAGATCGGGACTCAGTTCTTCGAAAAACTGGATGAATGGGCCCATTCTGAGAGTATTACCCGTCTGGAGCTGACTGTTATGGTTCACAACGAAGGGGCTGTCCATCTCTATCAGAAAATGGGTTTCTTGGTAGAAGGAATTCGTGTGAATTCCATGCGGGTTAACGGGAAGTATGTCAGTGAATATTATATGGGAAAAATTCTTGAATAGAAACCATCGGCTAGCACAGCAATTCTTTGTGTTTTTTTGCCGTCGTTCTGTCGAAAGGGAGGGTTTGGCATGTATTTGGATGTGGAAGGCAGGCTGAAGCGGAAAAATCAGCTTTTGTTTTCCAAAGATAGTATGTGTCTTCAGCCTCTCATCCAAAAAATGAAGAATCAAAGTCATCGTGCCCTGATTATGTGGGCGCTGGACTGTGGAGCTCGTACTGCTGTGGATATCGAAAAAATGTATCCAGATGAAAAGCGCCCTCGGGAATGTTTGCAGTTCTGTGAAGAATGGGCCCGAGGGATCATCAAGATGCCTGCTGCAAAGAAAGCGATCCTGGCCGTTCATGCGGCAGCCAGAGAATACAATGACACAGCAGTGAGTTATCTGTTTCATGCAGTGGGGCAGGCAGGATCCACGGTCCATGCCCGAGCCCATGCCGTGGGACTGCCGATCTATGAACTCTCGTTCCTGGTTCGGATTCACGGTCGCGCCGATTATCCCCTGATTGTCAGCGAAAGGATCCAGGAATACATGCGAAAGCTGCTTCACTGGGAGACGCACACTGATTCCTTATCTGTAAACTGGGCTGCTTTCTTGAAAGATGACTGAGTCGGTGATGGTGTCATGTCCATGTACCTGTTTATGGATCGATGCAGAACAATTTAGAAAGAAGATGATCATCATGAATAAAGATCTCGGAGAATACCGGAAGGAACTTCAAAAAGGACATATTCAGAAGACCTACAGAAAGATCATGGAGGGTATGCTGGAACTGCAGAGGAGATTGGGGAAGAAATATCCGGACCGCATGGGCGGCAGTTTCTATCCGGGTTATATGGATATGTCATACTTTCCGTTGACCCCTTCGGACATGGCTCAAAAGGGACTGAAGGTGGCTGTCGTTTTCATTCATGAGACAGGGCAGTTGGAGATTTGGCTGGCCGCCAGGAATAAGAAAATCCAGCATGAGTATATCCGCCGTTTCGAATCCAAAGAATCTGTCCCCTATACCATTTCCAAAGCAGAAAAGGGAGTGGATTCCATCATCGAGCATTCTATTCTTGGGGATCCTGATTTTAACCGTATGGATGAACTAGCCGATATCGTCGATTCGGCCGTAACTGTTTTCCTTGAGAACTTGGAAGAGATCATCTGATGTTCAGGGAGAATTTCTGAATCCATCGAGAAAAAGGTGAAGTTTCTCTTGAAAGTCTTCTTTCATAGACGCGGTATATGACGTTACTGAGTGCATGGAAAATATTGATGAAGGAAGGGAATGACTGTGGGAGATTCTCACATCCAGACTTTCCAGTGGGTAGCGCCCATTTATGGACTTTTCTACAACATGCAGAAGAGAACCTATAGAAAAACCTTGGCTCGGTATCTCAAATGCATGAACCTGCCTCCGCACCCTGTTTTTCTGGATGTGGGCTGCGGCACAGGAGCATTGTGCTCCGTGCTGTACGATATGGGTTATGAGGTAACCGGAGTGGATCCGGCTGAAAAAATGCTTTCTGTTGCAAAAAGGAGAAACGCTGGGAAGAATATCCGGTTTATGGTGGGAAATGCGTTGGAGGGACTGCCCTTTGCCGATGACAGTTTCGATTGTGTCTGTGCTGCTTTTGTAGCCCATGGGTTTGCAGCGGAGGAGAGACAAAAATTCTATCGAGAGATGAAAAGAGTGTCCAGGGGCAGTGTGGTTCTCAATGACTTTAACCGAAGAAAGTCTATCTTGATTGAAGCGGTGGAACGACTGGAAAGAAGCGATTACAAAAACTTTGTCAACCAGGTGGAAGATGAAATGAGGGAGCACTTTGCGCTGACACAGACCATCCAGATTGGTCCGGGGACAGCCTGGTATATTGGGAGAAAATGAAATACCCTGCCGAAGATCACCGGCAGGGTATATTTCTTATCCGTTTTTGGGTTTGGCCTGGCCGTATGTTTTGAAGCGTTCCATCATATACTTCATTTCATCTTCGCTTAAGATCTGCGGCTTGCCGACACTGGAGGCAATCATGTATGTTTCGCAGCATTCTTCAATCAGTGTGGCGATTTTGAAGGCGCTGTGAATGGTTTTGGCTCCAGCAACCAGCCCGTGGTTGCTGAGCAGAACACAGTAGCGGTCCTTCATGGATTCATACGCTGCTTCCGCCAGTTCTTTCGTTCCGAAGGATGCATACGGGGCGCAGCGTACATCGGGTCCGGCCAGTGCTACCAGATAATTGCTGGCTGGAAGACCCTGTCCCAATGTGGCCAGTGCTGTTGCGTAGGGCGAATGAGTATGTACCACAGAGTCTACATCGGTTCTCTCTCGATAAAAAATGCTGTGCAGTTCATGCTCACTGGAGGGTTTTTTATCACCATCAACAATTTTTCCGTCCAAATCCATGATGACAACATCTTCAGGAAGGGTTTCAAAATAGTCAATTCCGCTGGGGCTGATGGCCATCAGGCCTTGTTCACGGTCAAATATGCTGATGTTTCCTCCTGTTCCTTTGGTCAGGCCGGCGGTAATCAGCTTCTTGCCGAATTCAACCACCAATTCTCTCTCTTTTTGCATGAGCATTCTAATCATCCTCTCTGGTTGGATTAATGAAATCTTTATGACCGGTATTCATACAGGAGATTTTCCCCGGCAAGAAAACGTTTGATATCGGAAAGGATCATCCGTGTGTGATTGGCAATGGCATCATTGGTCGCGCCGGCAATATGGGGAGTGACTATCACGCGGTCGCCCATTTCCTGAATGAATGGATGATCACAGGCAATGGGTTCGCTGGCAAAGACGTCCAGCGCAGCCCCGGCGATTCGATTTTCTCGAAGCGCTTCGATCAGAGCCGTTTCATCAACCACGGCAGCCCGGGAAGTATTGATGAAATAGGCAGATGGTTTCATTCGAGCAAACTGTTCTTTACCCATCATCCCTTTTGTGGAAGAAGTGACTTTCACATGGCAGGATACAAAGTCGGACTGGGCTAGGAGAGCATCCAGGCTCACTTTGGTCTGGCCCACACCATCCACATCAATCTCACTGGCATATGGATCAAAAATCAAGAGGTTCATTCCGAAGGCTTTGGCAATGGCTGCAACTCGTTTGCCGATACTCCCGAAACCGATGACTCCCAGTGTCTTCCCTTTTAGATCCATGCCTTTGAACACCATATAGGGTTGGTTAAGGCCAATGCCCCAGGTTATGTCTTCTTTCAGACCGGCTTTGGTTTCCTTTTTCTGCTGCTGACTGGGTGCACAGTATTTCCCCTGATGCAAAGCCTGATAGGCCTGGGGGATATGCCGAGCCACATTGATCATTAAAGCGATGGTCAGTTCAGCGGCTGAATCTGAATTTCTCCCGGGGGTGTACAGTACGGGAATGTTTTTGGATTGCGCATGGGCACAGTCTACATTGACAGGGGTTGCCCGGGTACAGGCAATCAGTTTCAAGCGGGGTGCTGCGTCCATTACATTTGCTGTGATGCCGTCATAGCTGGTGATGATCATGTCATAATCAGCTGCGAGCTTGCACAATTCGTCTTCAGGTATCTTTGGATCACCTACGGACCAACCAGCCATGGTTACATCGCCCAAGGCCTTGATTTCCTCCAACATGGTTTCATCGTATTCAGCGGTAAACAGGATCTTCATACAGGGACCTCCTTATTGTATTGTTTAGATGGAGTATCGGATCGCCTTACAAATGGTATTTCTCCAATACAGACTGATGGTGATGCCACAATTCCCATTGGGATTTGCGTAGATCGGCATACATCGAATACAGGTCGTCGTACAGGGTAACCGACGCAGGATCCGGATCAAAAAGTCTGTCTTCCGTGCAAAAACTGCGGGCCATATCCTGGATAGTAGGTTTCCATCCGGCACAAACACCGGCTAGGATGGCTGCCCCTTTGGCACCGAATTCATCACCCCGGTAGCGGATGATTTGATGGCCGGTACAATCAGCCATGATCTGGCACCAGGCGTTGCTTTTGCTGCCGCCTCCGGCAATATGGATCCGGCCGGCGGTAGTCTCTCCCTGCAGACAGTCTTTGACCGACAGGGCAACCCCTTCGAAAACTGAACGAATAAGCTGATCTCGCCGGATATGGGATGTGATCCCAAAAAAACCGGCTTTGGCGCTGGGATGATAGAATGGATAGCGTTCGCCGGATGGAGATATGTATGGAAGGTAAATCACACCCCCGCTTCCGGGTTTGGTTGCGTGCAGACTTTCTTCAATATGATCAAATGGAACATCGAAAGCGATGGCTTCCGCCATCCAGTCAATATTGGGTGTCCCGGCCATGGTAGCCATTATTTTTATCATATAGGTGGAGTCCGGGTGCAGCAAAAAACGTCCTTGGTCCGGATCGGCCAGGTGGCTTTCTTTGACCAGACCGGTGCAGGCTGTGGTACCCAAAATCAGAAAAAGATCATTGGCAGTTACTGCTCCCACTCCCAAACAGGTAGCCGTTACATCCAGTGCTCCGGCTGCAACCGGAATACCGGCCGGCAGACCGGTAATTCTGGCAGCATCTGCAGACAGAGAACCGGCTGACCCGGTGCTTTGGAGCATAGGTGGAAACAAATTGATACATTCGCCGATGCCGGCTAATGTCAGCAGTTCTTCGGAAAGAGCCTGGGTGGGCATATCCATCAAAGTTACCGAGGTATCCGTTCGTTCCGTGAAGATTTCTCCAGTGAGCTTGTATCGAATCCAGTCCTTGCAGAAAAAGCAGGTTCTGGCATTGGCCAGAATGTCAGGATGGTTATTCTTGGTCCATTTCAGCTGGACCAGAGTGCTGGATGTATTGGGAGATGTATAGGTAATCTGGCGAATGGTGTCCAGTTCCTGAGTTGAAAATGAAGCGACGGTCTCAGCAGAGCGTCCATCATTCCAGAGGATTGCCGGCTGAACCGGTTGTCCGTCCTGATCCAGCAGCCAAAGCCCTTCTCCCTGCCCGGACAAACCGATTCCGTCAACCAAGCGGCATAAATCCGGATATTGATGGGTCAGATCATTCAAACAGAAAACCACAGCATCCCAGAGCTGATCCATATCCTGCTCCATATACCGTGGATGCGGGGAAGATACGGCAGTTTTTTGCGAAGAGATGCACACTGGATTACCTGTTTCATCAAACAGCACAGCTTTGATGTTAGAAGTACCAATGTCCAAGCCGATCAGATATCTCATAAGAGTCTCCTTTTTGGCATGCAGGGTATGATCCAAAAACCATGTTTATCGTACCATTGCCGTATGTTCGTGTCAATGCAGGGAAAGACTGCGCTGCAAGGATTCTTCATAAATATGAGCATTAAAAAAATCGGATTTTACAAAAAATCTTTATTCGACCCCGTTATGGATCGCAGTAGTGTCGAAATAAGGTAATGAAAAGAAAAATCACCAGTTTTCACTGGTTCGGTGAGGAGGGATATGAAGATGAAAAAAGCAATGATCGCAGTTCTGGTCGGTATTCTGATTATCAGCATGGCTTCTGTGGCGATGGCATCCGGTCCGAAACAGAATGCAGCTCAAAACAGTAACGGGCCTGCTGCCGGAGACGGATTGTGTGGAGACGGATTGTGTGAAGACTGTGAAAATCCTTTGGGACCGATGGCTCGTGAGATGGTTCAGGAAAGGATTCAAGAATGCACTGCGGATCCCGAAAACTGTCCATGCGAAGGAGAAGGACCCGAAGATATGGATGATCCCGAAGGCGGAATGCCTTTCCAGCACCGTGTTTCCGGTCGCGAATTCGGTCAAATGGTCCGTGAGATGGCTCATTCTGAGCCAGGAGCTGTGGCACGGCACATGCATCAGTGGCGGTTTAACCTTCCGACACTCGAGTAAGCTTCGATATGAAGACAGACAATCGATTTTATCGATTGTCTGTTTTTAATTGAAAAGAATGAATTCATCATCTTATGCAAGAACAGATATCCTACAGGGAAGTCCAATCCGGATTCGGCCATGAAACCGTAAAGTCAAGGGGGCAGAAGGTTACCGTTGTCTCTGCGGTGGCTTGGAGGCAAAAATCTTTCTTTGCAGAAGGACTCCAGCCAGCAAGCCGAGCACCCCACCGACGATGAAACCGATGTTGGCACCCGCTTCGTAACCGCGGCTGCCGAAAAACTGGAAATCAGTAAAGTAATTGCCAAAGATATTAATGAGGGAGAGAGTTCCTGCAATCGCGCCGGCCAGTGTTGTAAAGAGAACCAATGCAATTCGTCCAACGATTTTCAACATGTTGGTCAGTCTCCTTCCGGTGATTGATCGGTACAAGAATGTTCCTCAGACGTACAGTGCTTAAGAAAAAGAATACCATATCGGAAGAAGGATGTATATATTTTTGATCGAATGTATAATTACACATAAGAATCCGGAGACTTTTCATGGATGGACCCATAGGTACCATTTTCCGTTGAATACATACAATGGAAGGGGGTTACGGATGGACATCGGAACCGTGATTCATTACTACGATAAGATTTCTGTTGCCGTCGTCAAATTGGACCAGGCACTGCATCTGAATGATCGTGTCCTATTCAGAGGAAGAACCACAGAATTTGAACAGGATATCGATTCCATGCAGATCCAGCATCAGAGCATTCAATCGGCGAATGGGGGCCAGGAGGTGGCTGTCAAAGTCAAAGAGAGAGTGCGTTGCGGAGATACAGTGTGTACTCCGGAAGAATAGAAGTAGGGTTAGAAGAAGCAGCGGCGGACAGTGAATGCTGTCCGCATTTTTTTGTCCGCGCAAAAGCGCAGAGGATTCATCGACGAAAAGAAGAATGATAAATCTATTAGTGAAAATTTGAAGCGGGTCAGGATGCCCGCCAGGAGGGGTTACATTGAAAGTTCTTCTTATAAACGGCAGCGCAAAAGTACGGGGATGCACTTATACTGCCCTGAGGGAAGTGGCCGATGAACTGGAAAGACTGTCTGTTGAAACGGAAATCATCCACGTCGGCACCGATCCCATAGCCGGGTGCGCCGGATGCGGATACTGTCGTACCAGCGGAACAAGCAAGTGTGTTTTTGATGAAGATCCCGTCAACGAAACCCGTGAGAAGGCGAAAGAAGCTGATGGATTTGTGTTTGGATCGCCGGTTCATTATGCCGCTGCTTCCGGATCCTTGACTTCATTTCTGGACAGGCTCTTTTATGCCGGAGGCCCGTTCCAGTATAAACCGGGTGCGGCTGTGGTGAGCTGCCGACGAGGCGGAGCAGCCACCGCATTCGATCAGATCAACAAGTATTTCACCATATCCAGCATGCCGGTTGTCTCATCCCAGTACTGGAATATGGTCCACGGGAATACCCCTGAAGAAGTAAAGCAGGATTTGGAAGGCATGCAGACCATGAGGACGCTGGCCCGCAACATGGCCTGGCTGTTGAAGTGCATTGAAGCCGGGAAGCAGGCCGGTGTAGAGTATCCAGAAAAAGAAAAACGAGCCATCACCAACTTTATCCGCTAGAGCCGAAAAGACCTGAAATAGCAGCCTGAAAAGGCTGTTTTTTCTTTGGACCAGAAGGAATATACAGCAAAAAAGATAAATGATATAGAGAGAATGGAACGAAAGTTTCACAATGTGAAACAAATGGGGGATGCCCAGTGTCCCAGGATTATCAGGTGAAGTCAGTGGAGAGAATCCTCACCCTGCTGAAATGCTTTCAGCCGGATCGGAGAGAGATCCCTTTGCGGGAGTTTGTCCGTTTAACCGGAATGCACAAAAGCACGGTATACCGTCTGCTGATGAATTTGGTCCACCAGGATTTTGTCCAGATGACTGCAGACGGCATATATATACCGGGAGGAGAACTCCGCCGCCTGGCTCATCTGTGGGATGATTCTGAGGTGCTGCGGCAAAAAGCTCACCCTGTTTTGGCCAGCCTGTTTGAATTGACGGGTGAGACTGTTTTTCTCATTGAATACGATAACGGCCGGGGGATCTGCACCGATCGCATCGAGGCGGAGAAAACACTGAAAATTACCGCGCAAACAGGCAGTTTGGTTCCTTTGTTCAAAGGAGCATCCGGGAAGAGTATTGCGGCATTTTTAAGCCTCAACGAAAGAGAAAAAGCCATGAAGGTTCAAACAGAACTCTATCATGAAACGTATTCCGCGGACAACCTGAACAAAGAGTTAAGGAAAGTAGCCGCAAAGGGTTATGCCTGGACCACCGGAGAAGTGGATGAAGGAGTCAGTGCCTTTGCGGTGCCTCTCATCAGCCCCCAAGGCAGGGTCCGCGGAAGTATCTCCATTGCCGGTCCGTCTTTTCGTTTCGGACGGGATATGATGGAATCTTTCAGAGAGAAGGCCATGGAGAGAATACGCCAGGTAGACTGGTCGTGACATTGACAGGAGGTGAACCATGAGTAAACAGGTACGGTATACCAATGCTGCCGTGTATGCGGATGGACGGCTTCAGGAACTGGATCTTGTTACTGAGGGAGAAAAAGTAGGGAAGCTGGTTCCCCGGGGATTCGAAACCAGTGCGGATACGGAAACCATCGATTGTACGGGAAAGATGATCCTCCCCGGAACCATTGACACTCATGTCCATATTCGCGAGCCGGGCAGTGAAAAGCGAGAAACATTCTATACCGGGACCCTGGCGGCAGCCGCCGGGGGTGTGACCACACTGTTTGAGCATCCCATTTCCAATCCGCCGCCCTTTAATCCGGAAATTCTTCACAACCGCATTCGGCTGGCACAAGAACAGATAGTGGTAGACTGCTGCTTTTACGGGGCTCTGGGGGAAGACAGCATCGGGAACGTCCAGATGATGAAGGAGCAAGGGGTCATTGCATTCAAAACATTTCTTCAGGCTCCCATGCCGGGGCGGGAAAAGGAATTTGAAGGATTGACCATCAACGATGATTTCCATCTGCTGAAGGCTATGGAGGAAGGTGCAAGGCATGACATGCTGCTGTGTTACCATGCTGAAAACGATGATATTATCCAGGGCGAAACAGCCCGATTAATGGCAGAGGGACGAAAGGATGCCAAAGCCCACTATGAATCGCATCCCATTGTATCTGAGACTGAATCCATCCATAAGCTCCTGTTTTTGGCCAAAGAAACCGGAGCCCGGATTGAGATCTGCCATGTGTCATCCGCACCGGCCATGGCGCTGCTGAAAAAAGCACGCCGTGAAGGGGTCCGGGTGGTGGTGGAAACCTGTCCCCACTATTTATTTGTTACCCAGGAAGAAGCCATTGCAAAGGGTCCCATGGGAAAATGCAACCCCGCCATTCGTCCGGCTCAATACCTGCAGGCTATGTGGGAATACCTAAACGACGGGACTATTGATATCATTGGCAGTGATCATGCCCCCTTTACCATGGATGAAAAACAGAGGGGGTATAGCGACATATTCAAAGCTCCGGCAGGGTTCCCGGGGATTGAAACCCGCACGCCGCTGATGCTGGATGCTCTGGCGCATAACAAGCTGACTGTGGAGAAGTTTGCGGCGCTGATGAGTGAAAACCCGGCCCGCATATTCGGGATTGACCATCGGAAAGGATTCCTCCGGCCCAGTTACGATGCAGACCTAATTGTAGTGGATATGAATCAAACCCACACGGTGGACAAGCAGGTCATGTACACCAAAGGAAGAGATGTGGCTGAACTGTATCACGGCAGGAAACTGAAAGGAAGAATAGAGCGCGTGGTCGTCCGAGGGAAAACCGTTATGGAAAACGGAGTGGTGGATGATTCACTAGCGGGTTACGGAGAGATCATAAAACCCAAAATCAAGAGAGGAAGCGATGAACAATGAAGAAGCTGGATATGATTGTGAAAGGAAAGCACATGTATACTCTGGAAGGGGACGGAGTCGGTTACCAAGAGGACTATGCTGTGGCCATCGATGCAGGAAGGATTGCAGCAGTGGCACCGGCTGCAGAAATTGAGAAAGAATACTCCGCCGAAAAAGTGGTGGATGCCGGAGATAACATTATTCTACCCGGATTAATTGATGCGCATATGCATACCTCCCTGGCAACACTGAGAGGACTGGCTCAAGATGTGAACAACTGGATGATGCATGGCGTGGGGCCCTTTCAGACGGCTACAACAGAAGAGACCAAGATCGCCGGGGCCAAACTGGGGATCGCTGAGGCCATTATGAACGGCACTACCACCATTGGTGAAGATGGATCCAACGCGGATGCCATCTGCCAGATCATTCACGATTTTGGCGCCCGGGGAAATTTCAGTGTCCGCATCCGTGAAGCGGTGAATCGTGTGTATGAACCCGGTGAACTGTACGAATACGATCCCAATCTGGGAGAAAAATCTCTGAATGAAGCGCTGAGCACCTATGACAAATGGCACAATGCAGACAACCAGAGGATCAAGGTCATGTTTGGACCGCAGGGAGCTGACTTTGTCAGCCAGGACATGCTTCACAAGATCAAAAAGCTGGTGAAGGAACGAAATACGAAAATACACATGCATCTTTCCCAAGGGTCCCGTGAAACCAAACAAATGGAAATGCGCTACGGCAGCCGGACGATCCCGTGGCTGGCCTCTCAAGACTATTTTGACCAAAGCTTCATCGGGATTCATCTTACCGACGCTTTGGACGACGAAGTAAAAACTGTCGCAAAAAGCGGCGCTTCCATGGTGCTCTGTTCCGGGTCCATCGGGATCATCGACGGAATCGTCCCTCCCGCGAAAGTATTCCAGGATGCCGGTGGTATGGTGGCTCTGGGCAGCGACCAGGCTCCGGGGAATAACTGCCATAACGTGATCAACGAGATGAAACTGACGGCTCTTTTTAACAAGATCAAATATGAGGATCCGGAAATCATGCCATGCTGGAAGGTACTCCGGATGGCGACCATCGAGGGAGCCAAAGCAGTGGGAATCGGAGACATTACCGGATCCCTGGAAGCCGGGAAATCAGCTGATCTGATCATCGTCAGCACGCGGCATCCGGCCATGGCCCCTGTGTACACCAAACCCATGAGAAACATGATCCCCAACCTGGTATACAGCGCCCAGGGGAATGAAGTGGATACCGTCATTGCCGCCGGTAAGATTCTGGTGGAAAAACGCAAACCGCTGACCTTTGATCTGGATGAGATATTCGCCGAAGCACAAAAACACGCCGATATCGCCAGCGCAGCTGCAGAGAAGAAGTTCTGGGAAATCAACGGGGTTAATGCTGTGTATATGAAGGAGAATAAACTGTAAGAAAGTCATGGAAAAGCAGATCCAATGGGGGTTCTTCCAACATAGATCCTCCATTGGATCCATGGTTTAAATGATGGGCGGGATAATTGTATGAAAAAGCGACTGTGGTCTCCAAAACGGCTCCGAAAGAACCTGGAACTCTGGGCGCAGATAGGTGCCGACCCCCAGGGGGGCATAACCCGCCTGGCGTTTAGCCCGGAATACCGGTCTGCGGCCCAACTGTATGCCCAGAAACTGAACGATGCCGGACTTTCTGTGCATGTGGATGCGGTGGAAAATGTGGTCGGTACGCTGCATGGGAAGAGGAAGGACATCATCATGACCGGTTCCCATCTGGATACCGTGATGCACGGCGGTCCGCTGGATGGGGCCCTGGGAGCCCTGGCTGCTCTGGAGTTTGCGGTATCGCTGCGAGAACAAGGTATAGAGCTGGAAAACACACTGCAATTGGTGGCGTTTGCCGCCGAAGAAGGCGGACCTTTCGGCGGCACTTTCGGCAGCCGGGCCATGATGGGGCTCATCGATACGGAGAAGCCGGATTTGGTATCCAAACTGATAGAGGTGAATCTGAGTCCGGACGACCTTCGTTCGGTCCGGGTGGATACAACTTCGGTTCGTGCGTTCTTGGAACTTCATATTGAACAGGGAGACCATCTTGTTCATGAGAATATACCCGTGGGAGTTGTCACAGGGATTGTCGGAATCACACGAACACAGCTAAATGTCAAGGGAGAAAGCAACCATGCCGGAACAACCAGCATGGCCACCCGGAAAGATGCTCTCGATGCATTTTCCCGTCTGGTATGCCGGGTCAATGAAGAAATCCGCTGTACCGACGGGCTGGTGGGCACTTTTGGTGTGGTTCATGTACACCCCAATATGGCCAACATTATCCCGGGCCGTGTAGAGGCCGTTTTGGAATTGCGGCACATGGATCGAACGGTGATTGATGAGGTTCTGAAAAAGATGGTCCTGGAAGCAGAGAAAATTAAGTCGGCAGATTTTGAGTTTCAGGTGAAAGTGGATAAAGGGTCCTGCCAGTGCAGTACAGATTTGGTCCGCATCATAGAGGGTTCCTGTGAAAAGTTAGGTGTACCTTCTGTTCGGATGGTCAGCGGCGCCGGCCACGATGCCAATGCTGTGGCTGGACGGATACCGGTGGGCATGATCTTCATCCCCAGCATAGATGGGAAGAGTCATTGTCCCGATGAAAACAGCCGCTGGCAGGATATTGTCACAGGCTGTGATGTGTACTTCCAGACATTGATGGATCTGGATGCCATGCTCAGCAGCCAGTAAACCGGTGATTTTATGATCTGTGAAATGAAAAAGCAGGCTGTTTTGCTCCGTTTCCGGGCGATACAGCCTGCTTTGTTGATCTGCCTGTTATGGATTAGCCCCCAGATACGCGCTGTTCTTTCGGATAAACGCCACACTATGAATGACAACAACTCGGATGACAGCAAACAGCGGGATACCAATGACCAGACCAATCACACCCAGTAAGCTTCCTGCGGTCAGAAGAACGAAAATGATTACCACCGGATGCATGGACAGTTTCCTGCCCAGCACCAGAGGTGAGACAATCTGCCCTTCCAGTTGCTGGACAACCAGGATGATAATCAATACCTTCAGCCCGATCCAGGGTGACTGAATGAGCCCGACGATGAGGCCGGGCAGTGTTCCCAAAATCGGACCAAAGTAGGGGATAAAATTGGTGAAGCCGGATATCAGGGCCAAGAGCAGTGCATATTCAAGCCCCACAATGCGATATCCAATATATACGAAAAGGGTTACAAACAAACTGACAAAGAGCTGACCCTGGACAAAGCCACGCAGTGTTGAATTAATATCCTGCAGAAGATGTATGCTGTCCTGGCGGATGGATTCGGGCAGTTGGGAGGATACGCTTTCAGGGAAACGCCTTCCTTCTTTGAGCATATAGAAAAGGACAAAAGGAGTTGTTAAGACAACCACCGCAAAACTGCCGATGAATCCTGCCACATTGGAAATATTCCCTACGATCATCTGAATGAGATTGTCGATCAATTCTACGTAATCGATATTTTGCCAGTCTGCAAACGGATCGTATACTTCAAACCGGGAAAGAAAGCCTGTCTCCTGAATCTCCAAAAACCGTTCATAGAGACGGGATAATAAAGAAGGGGCGTTATCAATTAAATCATTCAGCTGGGTAGTTAGAATGGGTCCAGCAATAAGGATGATTAAAGACAACAGTCCGAAAAGGATTAAATATATGCCCAAAATGGCTGCAGTCCGAGGAATTTTCCCTCTGCTGATGAAATCAACCACCGGATTGATCAGATAATAAAGGAGACCGGAAATAAGCACCGGCAGGAAAATGGTGGTGATCAGTACGACAATGGGTCGGAATATGTAGCTGATATGCTGCCCTACCCAGATAAGCAGAAAGATGATGAGCAGCCAGACGGTTCCCTGAAAAGCTCTGCTTCTAAACAGAATGAACACTCCCTTATGGAATAATCCGGTATCTAGAATTTATCATGAAATGGCATTCTCTGCAAGCGCTCAAAGGAAACAGAGTAAGACGGCTTTGACATTCATGGAGGAAATTGGATTCAATTGGCCAATAGGTACATTGGCAGCGATGAATCCGGATTCAGTAAGAACTGTGAGGGCTGATCATGGATAACAAGGGTATGCGGGAATATATGATGGGGCAGCCGAAGCTGCTGGCTCAAATGTACGAGCAGAGCATAGAAAGAACGGAGGATTTCAGCCGGTACTGGTGCCAAAGCAGACCGGACCGGCTCTATCTGATCGGCAGCGGTACTTCTCAGCATGCCATCCAAAGCACTTCGGATGCCATGGAGCAGTTCCTGGGTGTGGAAATCCGCACAGCCACCCCCACCAGTCTTCCCCGGATTCGAGGTAGCCGGCCGACCGTACTGTTGGTTTCTCAAAGCGGGGCTTCAACCAACATGCTGGCCGCAGCCGAAAGGCTGGATGGATACCATCGAATCGGTCTTACGGGAGAAGAATCCAGTCCCCTGCATGAACGAACCGATCTGCAGCTGAATCTGGGAATCGGTAAAGAAACAGCCGGCCCCAAAACCATCGGCTATACCGGGACCATTTTGTACCTGCTTCTCATGGCCCTGCATGCCGGGCACCGATCCGGATATTTGTCGGATGAGGCATATTGTGCAGCAATGGACCATTTGGCCCTTTCGGTGCAGCGGACCGAAGAAAATTTGAAGAGGGCTCAGGCGTGGTATGAGAGAAACCGGAACGATCTGATTCACATCCAGAATTACGTGGTGGTGGGAAAGGATACAGCGGCGGCAGTAGCCCGGGAAGGGGCTTTGAAGATTCTTGAAACCGTAAAAAAACCGGCGACTGGGTATGAATTTGAAGAGTATCTGCACGGCCCTTTGCTGCAGACCCACTATCATCTGGGAGGCATGTACTTTGTCCCGGATGATTTCGATGGGATGCGCATGGAAGCTTTGGCCGATCTCCATGCCAGCGTATCTCCTTTTGTGTATCGCATTTATCCATCCGGGGATCAGGCGAGAATAAAGGATCTTGTCCTGTGTACAACCGGGGATCCATGGACCCTGGGACTGGAACTGATCTACCCATGCCAGATGGTGGGAGCCTGCCTGCCCCAGGATCGTGAAAAAGAACAAAGCCGAAACTATTTTCGCGAATACGAAGCCATTCACCCGATTAAGGATCGATGATCCAATCAGCGGTAGAACCTTTATCCGTGAAAGGATAAGAACTTTTGGCCGACTCTCCATGTCTGACAGTGTTTGATCCCAAACAGAATCACCCACTGCTGAAAAGATAGGCCTTCCAGGTAACGAAAGGCCTGGGATGGGCAGTGAAACCATACAAAAGCACAGACAGGAGAAGAAAGATGATTATTGCAGCCATCTCTACTCTGTTTTTCGCGCTGGTTATTGTCACGTTCATCGCAACCGGCATCCATGCCCACTGGACACAGGGGAGCATGGGCTCTGCTCTGGTCCTGGCTGTCTGCGGAGCTGCGGTGATTTACCAGGCCAGTCGGTTCATTCAGTCAGCGTCCGCAGTCCAAAAGATGCCGCCGCTGGTTTTTCATCCCAAAGAAGTAGTTTCCGTCGTGTGCGGTGCTTTGGCTGCAGCGATGCTGGTCCGGGAAGGGTCTCTGTCTCCGGTGATGGCGTCTGCACTGGTGGGGATCGCGGCAGGAACCTGGATATCCGGGTATGCGTTCTCACTGTACTGCGGTTCCTTTATCGGAATGACCGGGGCATGGATATTGTCTTATCCGGAACTGCTGGCAGCAGCTCTGATTGCGGGGGTTGTATTCACCCTGGCCCGGAAAGGTTTCCACGGTATGGGCGGGAAATTGGGGGTAACTGCCTTTTTCGGGGTTGCGGTTACAGCGATCTGTTTTCTGGACGTTCGCTATCTCAATCTGGAAGCGGTTGTGGTTCTTAACTTGGATCAAGATGTGGGATTGCTGCTGGCCTGTGCCGGAGCAGCGTTTCTCACTCAGTGGCTTCATTATTCAAAAAGGCTCCATGCGGTGGCTAGCTCCGGATGGGTGGGACTAGCCGGTGCTCTGATGACCGGTTTGTTTCCTCTTTTGCATCCGGGACTCCTGGCGGCAGCCATCTTTTCCGCATCCTTTTCCGGAATGTGCAGCACCCAGCGCATTCGAAGACCACAGACGATTTTGATGGCCGGATCTCTCTGCGGACTGCTGTTTCTTCTGACAGAACCGGTCTTTTTTCTGTTCGGAGGGAAATTGGGCACCATCGCCTTCACGGCTTCCCTGGTGGCGAAAACCATGGAGGAGGGAATCCGCCCCCCTCCCACGCTTTTTTCTGCAGCGAGTAGAGGGAGATCGTCTGTTTTCTAAAAAAGCATGGCTTTTTTGATTGACTTGCAATGGGTTGAATCACTCTCTGATGATGCAAGGAGACGAAAAATGAAATCACATCGTTCTTTCTTTTACGGCTGGGTGATTGTTGTCTTGGGCGCACTGACCCTTTTTTTCTCCGGCCCAGGGCAGACCTACTCCGTATCTGTTTTTATTGATCAATATATTATTCGGTACGGATGGAGCCGTACTGCCGTTTCCAGCTTTTACTCAGCAGCAACATTGATATCCGGATTGACCATGCCGTTTGTTGGCAGAATGATTGACAGCCGGGGTCATCGGAAATCACTCATGGCGGTATGCATATTGTTTTCCATTTCCTGTCTCTGGATGAGCACCGTGTCGGCTCCATGGATGATCTTTATTGGCTTTATGCTGATCCGTCTGTTTGGTCAGGGATCCATGTCCCTCATCCCGGCGGTGCTGATCCCTCAGTGGTTTATCAAAAGAAGAGGAAGAGCCCTCAGCTTCACGGCCATGGGAGGTGTTTTAGGGTTTGCCGTCATGCCGCCTTTGAACAATTTCCTGGTGGTCCATTTCGGGGTACGCTGGGCCTGGTTGTTCTGGGCTGCTGCTTTGCTGCTTGTAATGCTGCCACTGGCGCTGTTTTTTGTGCGAAATCGACCTGAAGATATGGGATTGCAGCCCGACGGGAAGCCTCTGCAGAAAGATCCGGATGAAGATGGCGAAGATCTCATGGAACGCTCTTGGACCCTGGAGGAAGCACGCACCACCCGGGCCTTCTGGCTGATGCTGTTTTGCATGGTGGTGCCTTCCCTGGTGAACACCGGCATTACCTTTCATATGGTATCCATTGTGGGAGAAAAAGGTTTCGGGTCGGCTTTTGCAGCCCTTCTGCTTAGTATCACGGCCATGACACAAATACCTCTGGTATTTGTGGCGGGTTTTCTTCTGGAGAGGATCAAAGTCCATTGGTTCAAGGGATTGAATTATCTTCTCCTTGCGTTTGCCATGGTCTTGCTGGTTGTGGCCAGAAGCGAAACAGCTTTGATGGTCTATGCCCTGTGTCATGGACTTTTTGTGGCGTTTGACGGGATCAGCACCAATGTTCTGTGGTCCAACTACTACGGCCGGGTCCATCTGGGCAAGATCCGGGGGATTACCATGGCGGTGATGGTTTTAGGGTCTGCCTTCGGCCCCCTGCCCTTTGGTGCCGCCTACGATCTTCTCTCCGGGTACAGCCAGATATTGTTTGTATCCCTGTTCCTCCCCCTGACTGCCAGCATATTCTCATTCATTTCTCCGGCCCCGGTGTACCCGGCTCAGAACAAATCGTAAAAGCGGTCCAAAGATGAATGAAAAACCCAGTTCCTGAAAGGATCTGGGTTTTATATATTTTCATATTAGCGCTTCAAAAGATTCAGGATGTAGAGGACCAATGTGAGAAGCAGGCTGATGACTAGGGATGTGGCCAATGGGAAATAGAAAGTGACATGGCGATTCCGGAACACAAAGTCACCGGGAAGCCGACCCAAGCCCCAACCGCTGCCTGCATAGAGGAGTATCCCCAGCAAGAAAAGTCCGACTCCGATACCCATCAGGATTTTGGAAAGATCATGAATCAAGGGCATCTCCTCCGGGTACAGAATCATCAGCGCCCATTTCTGCAAAGTCGTATTCATAGACCAGTACGGCATGCATGGCAAAGAAGGCATCCTTAAATTCGTAACTGCAGGTAGATAAAGTGAGGATGCGGTCTTGTGCGGTCAGCTCAACGCCAAAATCATGGAGAGACCGATCCTGCAGGGCGTTCAAAAATTCCATGAATGATTGGTCTGTGTTAAAGTTTACGTCAATGTAGTAAAAATCCCGGCTGGTTACATGGGCGGAAAACAGTTTCCAGACGCTGTACCCTTTGTCGGTAACCAGTTCGATATAGGGATGGTTTAGAGCAAATTCTGCATCTTTGAATGGCATAAGGGATCCAAACATTCGGTCGTTCTTCATATTGTGACCGTACAGAATGGTATTTTTCTCGACCCCGCTTTGTGGATTGTTGCGGTAGTCCATGAATATGGCACCGTAACGGGTGTACTGACCCAAATGATCGTGCTTCAGGTAATAGGCATTGTCGTCTCCCTGGACAACCGGGAAATCAATGCCGGTATCCTGGATCCGGATCCATCCGGCCGCATCTTTGGATGTGTTGCGCAGTTCAATCAGCCGGTTCATCATTTCCTCTTCGTGTTCAAAAGGAAAATGAGGATCAAAAGCCGTGTACTCGGGCCCGGTATAGGGTTCCGGCTCTTCCGCCGGGCTAAGAAACGCCAGGGAGCATCCGCACAGACAAAATGCGATTATCAGAATGAACAACATGGAACCGGCTCTTTTTATAACAGTTAATTGATCCATTGGATTTTCCTCCGCTTGAGCGTTACAGTCCATGGAATACCTTTCCCCCATTAAATGAGATCGTACTTTCAGAAGGGAAATCACATGTGAAAAAAGACATGGGACGATATTCCATAAATAAAGGATATTACAATTCGGCTGTATAATCAAGAGAAACTAAAGAATACCGATGGAGGAACCTCTATGGACGGTACAAGAAAACTGTTAGCATATATGCACGGCACCATCCACCTTTATATTGTATCGATGGCGGCGGCTTTTCTGACCAATGGATTTGCTCTGCTCATTCCGCTATTAATCCGGTATGCCATCGACTACATTGTGGGAGATCTTCCGGTGGATACCGGCTCCATCATCAGGAATCTCTCCGGAGGAACCCTGTGGGGCATCGGAGGGCTTTTGCTTGCTGCAGCACTCCTGAGAGCCGTCTTTTTGTTCCTGAAAAGCTACACGGCAGCGTTTGCAGCTGAAACGGTAGCCAGAAATCTGAAAGACCGGCTCCTGGGGCATGTGTTGAACGCCAAATATGCTTTCTTCTCCCAGTTTGATTCGGGGGATATCATCCAGAGGGCCACTGCGGATGTTGAAACCGTCCGGCGATTTTTGGCCGTTCAGTTTGTAGAAATCGCCTCCATTGTTTTTATGATCGCCATCATTACCGGGCTGATGGTTTCACTGAGTCCGCCCCTGACACAGGTGGCGCTCATTTTGCTGCCCCTGATTGGATTGTTTTCGGCCTTTTTTTTCAATCGAATCAAACTCAAATTCCGGGAGATGGACGAGGCGGATGCAGACTTGACATCATTTATGCAGGAGTATCTCAGCGGGGTCACTGTGGTCAAGGCATTTGGACGGGAGATTTTTGAATACCATCGTTTTCTCAACCATAATGAACGATATAGACAAAAGGTGACGGAACTGGTTCGAAACTTCGGCAGCTTCTGGTCCTTATCGGACCTGGGCTGTTATCTGCAGATCGGGCTGGTTTTGTACTTCGGCACCATTTGGGCCGTGGTTGGTAGAATCACACTGGGTACAGTCGTGGCATTCATTGCCTACGAAAATATGATTCTCTATCCCATTCGCCAGCTTGGCCGTATCCTCAGCGAATTTGGCAAGTCCGTAGTCGCTGTCGATCGAATTGACGAGATCCTGGCTGCCGAAGAGGATCAATCGGACCCGGGGGACCTGACCCCGGAAATCTTCGGGGAGATCGAATTTCAGGATGTCTGGTTCACCTACCCGGATGACCGGGCGAATCACCCGGTGCTGAAAGGACTGTCATTTCACATCCGGTCCGGAGAAACAGTGGGGATTCTGGGGCCAACCGGTTCCGGTAAGTCCACATTGATGTATCTTTTGACGCGTCTGTACGAGCCGGACCGGGGCTGCATATTTATGGACGGGCAGGACATACGCACCATCGACAAGAGGCACCTGAGGCAGAATGTGGGGTTGGTGCTGCAGGAAACGTTTTTGTATTCCAAAAGCATCGGTGAAAACATTGCCATTCGGGGAGCCCCTTCCCGAAGTAAAATCATCCAGGCCGCGTCCATGGCATCCATCCATCAGCATATTGAACGGTTCGATGAATCCTATGACACCCAGGTGGGAGAACGCGGGATCACCCTGTCTGGCGGGCAGCGTCAGCGTGTCGCCATAGCCCGAACTTTGTTTGATCCGGTTCCCGTGATGGTCTTTGACGACTCCCTCAGCGCAGTGGACACAGAAACGGATCGAAAAATTCGCAGTGCTCTGTTGGAAAACCGCTCTCGATCCACCATTTTCCTAATCTCCCACCGTATGACCACCTTGATGGCTGCGGATCGGATTCTGATTATGGAGGATGGGCAGGTCGTGGATCAGGGGACCCATGGGGAACTGATTCAAAGGGAAAACCTCTATCAAAAGATTTGGGATATGCAAAACCAGCCGGTTCTCGATTCGATGGAGGGAGGCGAGGATCATGGATTCCATTCTTGTGGATGAACAGAATGAAACTGTTCAAAAACTGGACCGCCGCATCTGGTGGAGGATCCTGCCTTTTTTGCGTCCGTACAGACGCGAGATGATGCTGGCTGGCTTCTGTCTGGTTTTTCTGGGGGCCCACGATGTGGCGATGACCTATCTGGCTAAATTCATCATCGACCGGTACATTGTGCCCGGCAGCACCGAACATCTGGGCTCTTTCGTGCTGCTATATCTGGCGCTGACAGCGGGTATGGGGTTGACAGTGTATCAGTTTATCCGCATTGCCGGTCTGCTGGAAGCAGGGATTTCCTGCGATATCCGCCAGGCAGGCTTTGAAAAACTGCAGGAACTGTCCAAGGGATACTTTGACCGGCAGCCGGCCGGGCGGATCGTGGCCCGCCTGACATCCGATACAGTGAAACTGGGTGAATTTATTTCCTGGGGACTGGTGGATATGGTGTGGGGGTTTACCATGATGATCGGAGTCGTTGCGGTGATGTTCTTCGTCAATGCCCGATTGGCGGCCATTACACTGACTGTTGTCCCTGTTTTGGCCCTGGCCAGCTGGTTTTTCCAAAAAAAAATTGTGGAAATGCAGAGGCTGGTCCGTCAGTTGAACGGACGGATTACCGGAGCTATCAATGAAGGCATTCTGGGAGCCAAAACCACCAAAACCCTGGCGGTGGAAGACAAGGTCATGGATGATTTTACCCAGCTGACGGGGCAGATGAGGCAGCGAAGCATTCGATCGGCCTGGTACAGCGCTCTTTTCCAACCGGTGGTCATCAATATCGGGGCAGTGGGCACCGTACTGGCATTGACCGTTGGTGGTCAGCAAGTGCTGAACGGAGTCATAACCTACGGGACGCTGGTTCTATTCATCAACTATTCCGTTCAGTTTTTCGAGCCCATTCGCGAGATGGCCCGGATCCTGGCTGAGATGCAGTCTGCCCAGGCTTCTGCCGAGAGGATTCTGGATCTATTGGATACGCAGCCGGAAGTCAGCGACAGTCCAGATGTGGTACGAGAATTCGGAACTTTGCTGCAGCCCAACCGACAGGCTTTTGAAGCGCTTCGGGGGGACATCGCCCTGGAAAAGGTCAGTTTTTACTACAAGAAAGAAGAACCGGTATTTCAAGATCTGGACCTGGCTGTTGCAGCCGGGACATCGGTGGCTCTGGTGGGTTCCACCGGTTCCGGGAAAAGCACCCTGGCCAGTCTGATTTGTCGTTTTTACGAGCCTCAGTCCGGAAGAGTGCTTCTGGACGGGAAAGACATCCGGCAGCGGTCCATGGCCTGGCTGCATGGTCGGGTAGTCTATGTGCAGCAGACACCGCACCTGTTTCGGGGGACCATCCGGGAAAACATCCGGTATGGACGGCTGGAGGCTTCGGACTCGGACATCGAAGAGGCCGCCCGCAAAATCGGTCTTCACGATGCCATTGAACATTTCCCCAATGGATACGATACGGAAGTGGGAGAAGGGGGATCCATGCTTTCCATGGGACAGAAGCAAATGGTGGCCTTTGTCCGGGCAGTGATTTCAGATCCGGCGGTGCTCATTCTGGATGAAGCCACCAGCAACCTGGATACGGTATCGGAGAACATGATTCAGCAAGCCCTGGCCAAAGTCATTCATGGTCGAACCAGCCTCATTATTGCCCACCGTTTGTCCACAATTCGAGGCTGCGATCGGATTCTGGTGATGGAAAAGGGCACCATTGTGGAAGATGGAACCCATGCCACGCTGCTGAAGCTTCGGCAGAGGTACTGGTCGCTTTATACGCAGCAGTATCTGGAAGAACAGGAAAATGAACTGCTGGGTACACGAAGGAGAGATCCCTATGACTGAGTATGTCCTGATTCGTGATGGTTCTGATCTGAAGAAGTACGAAAAATCCATTGAAGCCGCATCCGTGGTGGCTGTGGACACAGAAACCACCGGGCTGGATCCCCACCGGGACACAATCCGGCTGATTCAGCTGGCTGTCCCCCGTATGCCGGTTCTGATTGTGGACTGTCAGCGAGTGCTTCCGGAAGGTCTGAGTACCATCAACAGGATGCTGGCTACCAAAGCGGTAAAGATATTTCAGAATGCCAAATTCGACCTGAAATTTCTTCAGCAGTCCGGGGTGCATGTCTCGCTGCCTCTTTTTGATACCATGCTGGCAGCCCAGCTGCTGAGACAAGCAGGCGGCCCGGAACGGGTCGGACTGGATTCATTGGTCAAACACTACCTTCAGATGGATATCAGCAAAGAGGAACAGCGCAGCGACTGGAGCAGAGAACTGTCCCATAAGCAGCTGCAGTACGCCAGCCTGGACGCCGCCGTACTGATTCCGCTGCGGGAAGCCATGGTTCCTCAATTGATCAACAACGGATTAACGGAAGTTGCACGGCTGGAGTTTGCCTGCGTCCGGGCGCTGGCGCAGACAGAATACAATGGAATCCATCTGGATCTTTCTTGTTGGATGGATCTTCATCATCGGGTGGCCCAGGATAAGAAAAAAAGCCTGGATCGAATCTACAGCATTGTCGGGCGCCCCGCGGAGCAGCAGACTCTTTTTGGGGATGATGTCCCGGTGGGCCTGAATCCGGACAGCAACCAACAGGTTATCGAATGGCTGAAAGAGCAGGGCATCATGGTGGAAAACACATCCCGCCACACCCTGACTGCGTACCTTGACCATCCTCTGGTATCGGCAGTGCTGCAGTACCGTCAGGCAGCCAAATCCATGTCCTCCTTCTTAGCGACTTATGCTGGCATGATCCATCCGGTTACCCGGCGCCTGCATCCTCAGTACAGCCAGATCGGAGCCTGGAGCGGGCGCATGAGCTGCAGCAAACCCAATATTCAGCAAATCCCTCGGGAGTATTCGTTTCGAGCCTGCTTTACGGCACCTGCAGGTCGCAAACTGATCATGGCGGACTATTCCCAGATTGAGCTGCGGGTTGCAGCAGAAATATCGGAAGACCAGCGCATGATGGATGCCTACCGCCGGGGAGAAGATCTGCACCGACTGACGGCATCGCTGATAACTGGAATTGCTCCGGATCAGATCTCTCCGTCCCAGCGCCAGGCGGCCAAAGCAGTCAATTTCGGGCTGATCTACGGGATGGGAGCCAAAGGTCTGATGGACTATGCCCGCGATACCTACGGAACCGATATGACCGAGGAGGAGGCGGCTTTGTTTAGAAACCGGTTCTTCGAAGCGTATGCCGGGATTGCGCGCTGGCATCAGTCGCTCCGATTGTCCGCTCCGGGGCAGGCACAGACTCTATCCGGCCGCCAGTATCAGTTTGCGGAGCGGGCTGGGCTCTCTGTCCATACCAATATTCCGGTTCAGGGTGGAGCAGCAGACATTCTGAAACAGGCCCTGGGGAATCTGGTGGATGAGCTGATCAGCGTGGATGCTCGTATTGTGGCGGTGGTTCATGATGAAATCATCCTGGAGGCGGCTGAAGACCAGGCGGAGACAGTATCCTCCATTCTAAAACGAGTGATGGAGGATGCGGGAGCCCATTATCTGAAACGGGTTCCTGTCTGTGCCGATGTGAAGATCGGCAGTCATTGGGGAGAGAAGTGAGCAGCTTCCACGGCTGGTCAAACGAATGCAAATGGAATATAATGAATATAAAATATGCAGAAAGGGGTAGTGAGATGAAAAAAGTCACGTTGGATGACGCGGTGAAGATTGCTGAAAAACTGAATGTGGATTTTGAAGCCATGGGGTTTACTCCGGAAGAGTTTCTGGAGGGGATGGAAGTGGAGCTGGAACACGGGAAAGTGGATCCGGACACCAATGTAACCGACGATGATCTACTGACTACCGGAAAGATTGCTTTGGCACATTTGAAGGAAGTTCATACTTACTATCATCCAGATATTGGACTGGAAGCGTGGGAGCATGCCCTGGAAGATTTCAAAGGAGATCCCAAAGGGAAAAAGATCGTTATCGTGTAAGATTCCGGATTGTGGCCGGACGCTGCGCCACTTGGGTAAAGGGGGAATTCGTGGATGCTGCCCATTGGGGACGACAACTCGAGAAGAAGAACGGTACCCATTGTCACTTTTATGTTGATTGCATTGAACTTCTATGTTTTTTATCTGGAAATGCAAGGAGGAAATCCATTCATTCTGCAATGGGCTTTTGTCCCGAGCCGTTTTGTCTCGGATCCCATCGGAAACATTCCGACGGTGTTTACTGCTATGTTCATGCACGCCGGGTGGGCGCATATTTTGGGGAATATGCTGTATCTGTGGATATTTGGCGATAATGTGGAGGACCGGTTTGGGCATTTGAAATTTTTAGGCTTTTATCTCTTCTGCGGTGCAGCGGCTACCTTTGCCCAGTTTTTGTTTACTTCGGGCTCCATGATTCCATTGGTTGGTGCATCCGGCGCCATTGCCGGTGTGTTGGGCGCCTATTTCCTGATGTTTCCCCGGGGACAGGTCTATGTGCTTTTCCTGTTCCGGGTTGTGGTGATGCCGGCCGGGCTGGTGCTGGGATTCTGGATTGCGCTGCAGCTTTTTTCCTCGGTAGGAGCCATCGCCCGGATGGCAGATTCCGGTGGGGTAGCTTATTTGGCGCATGTGGGTGGATTTACAGCCGGGTATCTGCTTTCCCGTGTGATTCGCCCCAAACCCAAACGGCCTGCCTATTATTTTGATATGAGTTCACACTGACCTGAATTGGAAAGACTGCCTGCGGGCGGTCTTTTTTTTAAAAGAGAATTCGCTGGAAAGTCAGATACCCGGGAAGGGGATTCAATGTGTAAAGCGTATTATTATATATGATATACTAAAAGTAGAAATTACATAAATAGAGTATACTATTTGGCAGGTGATCCCATGGCAGAACCCTTTAAATCCTCCGCACTGGAGGCCAATCTGGCCCAGACAAAGTTACAGGATACCCGACTGTCTGAAAAACAGCAGTGGTTTTTAACTTTGTCCAAACCGTATTGGGGTGTTCACCAAAGAGTGCTGGACTTTTTCAAAGAGTATAATCATCCGTATCCGGACTACAAAGGTCTGTTTGATGGGCTGCATTCCATCAGCGTGTCCGACTTATGGGTCTATATGGGCACGGAAAAGAAAGAAGATGCTTTGTTGTTCATCGTCAGCATGTATTCTGAACTGCTGCAAAGAGAACTGGACTCCAACTGGATGGAGGAGCTGATTAAATCTCTCTGCAAATTCACTGCAGCATTGGGCGAGGAGGAGGATGTGCCGGATTCAGCAGTCCGGGCCTCACTGGGCATGCTGGAGTACTGTGTAAGAGCTTATCCGGACACCGTCATTCGAAACAGCGGGCTGTTTCGGACTTACCTGGGTGAATGGGGCATTCGGCCGAGATATCAGGAAGATGTATGTCAGCTGGTCCGGCGTGTGCTGATAGAGACCTGTCAGTACTGGGCGGACACATCCAAGGCAGAAGAATGGTACCGGGACCATGCCAGCCTTTTTCATCCCAGCGCAAAAAAGCAGATTCGTCTGATTGGAGGAACCTTTTTTGCGGAGCTTCAAAAGCGAATCGACCAAGCCACCAACTGGGATCAAATCTCCCGATGTCTTTTTTTCGGCGACATCGCCCATCACTTTCGACGAATTACGGATGAATTTCAGGATTCGTCTGAAAAAATCTACTATCTGATCTATCTAATCCATGTGCCCGGCATGAACGGGCTGCAGAACCATTTGCTTTTTGACATGAACAAACTGCTAAATACGGTTATTTCGACACTACCGGAAGAAGAAATCTACGGCTTCACGGACAACTTGTTTCGTCAGTTTGCCAGCCTGAAGGCAGATCTGGCCGGAACCATTCTGGACTGCCAGAATACCATTGGAAAAGAGATTGCCCGGACAGAGAATCCTCGACTGATATCTTACTATATCCGCAAGCTGGTGGAATTCGGGTTTGTCTATCCGGGAACGGTTCGAATCAATGAAGACTGGCAGACAGAAGTGAACCGGCATCATGTGAAGAACATTCGAATCTGGCTGGATCTGATTCGAAATTCTCCCGATCAGTACAAGGACCTATTGGGGGCTCTGATTGTGAATCTCAAACTGGGCGGTATTTTTGTCTCCGATACAGACCTGCTGCAGCGGGATGTAACCCGCCTGCTGAATGCGGATATCGCCCCGGTGTACCGGCAGGTAAAGCAGTTAGCCCGGATTTTCCCGGTGTATTTCCGCGAAATCGGGGCCGAAGGAAAACTTCGGGATGTAACCACGGCCATGGATGAGCTGTGCAAGCGAAAAGACCGTCTGGTTCACTTTTTGCGCAAGCAGGTGCACAGCGAAAGCAACAATACCCACATCCGTCTGACTGAGCAGATCGCCCGATACTGGGACAGCGCCAATCGGGATCATATTCTGCCCCACCTGCCCAAGGATGTTGCGGATACATTGGATGAACGAAACCCGCTGTTTGTCGGAATGAAAGAGATTATGGAAGCGATGAAAACTCAATTTGAAACCGATGCACTGGGTGTGCTGCACCTGAATGAAACCTGGGCCTCGGAGTATCTTCTGGGAAATGGTGCATTTCCGGAAGCAGATAAGAAAAAATTTCTGTACCTGATCCAGCTCTACCATCTTCTCCTGGAGAAGTATTCTTTTGAGACCAAAGATATTTCCCGGATTCTGGCAGGCAGTACAGTTATCACAGCCGAAGAAGGGGAACAGCTGGAAGAGATGATGGAGCAGGGGCAGAAGATACCGGTCCTGGAGAAAGTATACGAATGGATGGGGCGCCTGAAGGATCAGATTCTCGACCCGCAGCCCACAGAGGCCGTGGAAAACATCTACTATAAACGCCATATCGCTGTGGGCATTCCATCCATGTATGGGCAGTATTCGGAGCCCAAGTTCGAAGCTTTGGGATTGATGTACCGGCTGGAGCGTGTAGCTGCCAAATGGATGGTCATGATCGTCCATGATTGCCAGCCGGACTATTTAACCACCCATACTTTGACCCAGGCCTATCGGATTCTGGAATTGTTTCTGGAGGGCTTAAAACTGGACGGTGTTGAGAATCAGAGTTTCCAGGCCAATCTGGAAATGCTGCGGTACTGCCTTTCCTCCCAGAGCTTTAGCCTGGATCAGTACATTGATGTGTTTCGTTTTATGGCCACCAGCGTCAAAGAGATTATCAATGAATACTTTCTGAGAGTATATGATGAAACACTGTCGGCGGTCGTTCCTCAGATTGTCGCCGGTTCAGAACAGGACCATGTCAAGGTCACAGAAAGTTTTTACAGGGATATTCTGTCGTCTGCATTTTTGATTCAGGAGCTGGACAGCTTCGTGACGGATCTGACGGACCGATTGACAGAGATTACGGAGAAGCATCCTCCCCAGATTATTAAGGATATGCTGACCTACGATCCGGCTCAGCTGATGAATCCGTTTCACCAACCCTGCCGCGAACTGGACAACCAGGTCTTTATGGGTGCCAAAGCATACTATCTGAAACGAATTACGGAGATGGGGTTTCCGGTACCGGAAGGATTTGTCATAACCACCGAACTGTTTCGCCATCGCAAAGCGGCCTACATCTTGGATAATATGAGGCGGCGCATTGAACAGGATATCTACGGGGCCATAGAGGCCATAGAACAGTCCAGCGGCCGAAAATTCGGCGATCCTTCCCGCCCGCTGCTTCTTTCCGTGCGGTCCGGAACGGCCATTTCCATGCCGGGAGCCATGAGTACATTTTTGAATGTGGGCATCAATGAAGAAATTGCCGGGTGGGATGTCAAAAACCCGGATACAGCGTGGATGAACTGGGATGCCTATCGCAGATTTCTGCAAAGCTGGGGAATGGCTATGGGCATTGCCCGGGATGATTTTGACCGGATTATGATCCAGTTCAAACAAAAATATGGAGTGGACCAGAAGATGCTTTTTAGCTGGGAGCAGATGAGAGATATGGCCGCTGCCTACCGCCATCGGATTGAGGAGGCAGGCATTGAAATTCCGCATGATCCGGAGCATCAGCTGATTCGAACCATTCGCAGTGTGCTGGATTCATGGGACAGCCGCCGGGCTCGTACTTACCGACGTCATCTGCGTATTGCCGATGAATGGGGAACAGCTGTCATTATACAGAGAATGGTCATGGGAAACCGTTCCAAGCAGGCGGGATCCGGCGTGTTTTTCACCCACAACCCCAAAATCAATCGACCGGGAATCCACCCGTACGGTGATTTTACCCTGTGCAGTCAGGGAGAGGATATTGTATCCGGTCTGGTTTATCCGCTGCCCATTTCGGAAAGCCAAAGAAAAGATGATTATTCCGACAGCAGCCTGTCACTGCAGACGGCCTATCCCGCCATCTATGAACGGCTGATGCACTATGCCCACAGGCTCATTGACCAGCATGGGTTCAACCACCAGGAAATCGAATTTACTTTTGAATCGGAAAACCCAGATGATCTGTACATCCTGCAGATTCGGGATCAGAATATCCAGGGGGCTGCAGCACAAATGCGTTTTGCCGCACCGCCGGGAATCGAGAATCTTTTGGGACGGGGAATCGGTATTTTCGGCGGATGCCTGTCCGGACGGGTGGTATTTTCTGAAGAGGACATGGCTCGTTTTCGGCATCACGAACTAAAAATCCCGCTGATTCTGATTCGTCCGGATACTGTTCCCGACGACATCCCTATGATTTTTAAAAGCGATGCGCTGCTGACCAGTCGGGGAGGAGTCACATCCCATGCTGCTGTAACAGCCGCTAAGCTAGGAAAGGTGTGCATTGTGAACTGTCGGGATCTGTATGTCAATGAAATGCAGAGAGAAGCCCAGATTCACGGTATTCGTATTCAACCGGGGGACTATATTTCTCTCGATGGACAAAGCGGCAATATCTACAAAGGGTGGAATCCGGTAACCGAAAAAGACACAGCCGGGATATGAGGAGAAACAGGGAGGAATGAGACATGGATATGTATCTGGAAAACCACAAAGTCTTAGGTATTAATGGATTGGGGAGGATTGGGAAGCTTGTATTCTGGCACAATCTGAGTCACCAGCATTATCAGTCGTATGTGCTGAACACCGGCCGCAATGTAGGCCGCAAACTGCAGGATGCCATTGACTACCTGGTCCATGATTCCACATACGGATCACTGGAGCGGTTCTTGTACGGGTACGCCGGCAGCCCGCTGCAGGTGGAAATTACCGATGAAGAAAACGGGGTATTTACCATTAACGGAATTCCCGTTCGGCTCCTGAGAAAAGCCAGAAATCCGCGGGATATTGAGTGGGGTAAGTACAATGTCAGAACAGTGATCGAATGCACTGGAAAGTTTTTGGACCCCAGTGTGCCGGCCGATGATGAAAAGGGCAGTCTGAGGGGGCATCTGGAGGCAGGGGCAGAAAAAGTGGTGCTCAGCGCTCCCTTTAAAATGAAAGACCAATCCGCCAAAATCCCTGAAGACAGCGGTATGTTTGTGTACGGGATCAATCATATGAAATATGATCCAATGCGGCAGCATATTGTTTCTGCGGCCAGCTGCACCACCACCGGGCTGGCTCACATGATGAAACCCCTGCTGGAAGCAGAAGAGACCCGCTCCATCATCACGGCCTCCATGTCCACAGTGCATGCGGTAACCAATAACCAAAGTGTTTTGGATGCGGTGCCGGAAAAAGATAAAGGCGACCTGCGGCGGAATCGATCGGTATTCAACAACATCATTCCGACATCCACGGGAGCGGCCATTGCCTTGGAGCACATTCTTCCGGAGATTCGACATATCGGATTCATGGCAGATTCGGTGCGGATCCCCATTGCCACAGCGTCATTGATCACCCTGAATGCCACATTCCACAGCAAAATGGATGAAACCGGCAACCCGGTGATTAACCGAGGGTTCATCAACAATCTGTATCGGTCGGCTGAAAAGGGAGCCCAGAAGGATATGCTGGTATTCAGTGAAAAGCAGAATGTTTCGTCGGATATCATCGGTTTTAAGGCAGCCATCGTGATTGAAGGAGTGGAAACCCACACCAGAACGGGGTTCATGCCGGTTCAGGCCAAGATGCTGCAGGAGTACGGAGTACACTGCGAACAGGATATGCAGATTCCCGTGACCCACGCCAAAGTATTCGGCTGGTATGACAATGAGATGGGCAGTTATGTCCAGTTCCTCAGCCGATTGGTGGATCACATCGAAAAAACACGAGCATAAAAATCCCTTCGGGGATTTTTATGTTGACTGGCAAACTATATCATAATATAATTATATTATTAAATAAGCAGTTCCCGGGAGGCGATGGAGTGAAAATGGATTCCTGGTCTGTAAAGATCTGCAAAGCATTGGGGCATCCTGTCCGTTATACAATTGTTCAATACCTGACGGACGGACCTCGCTGTGTCTGTGAGCTCAACGACGATGTGGGTTTCAGTCAAAGCAATTTGTCCCAGCATTTGAGAATCCTGAAAGAAGCCGGTCTGGTTCGATCTGAAAAAGATGGGCTGAAAATCTTCTACCAGCTGACCTGCCCGGAGATTTCAGCACTTTTGGGCAGCATTGAGCGAGTTACCGCATGCTGTCTCAAAGAGCTTCAAACCAATGACTGAAGGGGGATTCACCATGGAAATTAAAATTCTGGGTACAGGATGTGCCAAATGCCAGGCGCTGGAAAGAAATACCCGGCAGGCGGTTGATGAATTGAAACTGTCCGCCCAAATTGAGAAAGTAACGGATCTGCAGGCCATTCTTTCCTACGATATCCTGATGACACCGGGTTTGGTTATCAACGGGAAAGTGGTTCTTTCCGGGAAGCTGGCGTCCAAGGATGAGATCAAGAAACTGCTGACATCGTAAATAGGGGGAAGAATCAGGGTTCAAATCGCGTTGATAGCAGATATCCATGGAAATATCGAAGCGTTGGATGCTGTACTGTCTTCCATCGATGCCCTGGGTATACAGACCGTATACTGCCTGGGGGATCTGGTTGGGTACGGTCCCAATCCCAATGAAGTTATCGAAAGGCTGACACAGCGGGGCATTCCCAGCGTTCAGGGAAATTACGACGAAGGAACAGGGTACGATCGCATGGCCTGCGGCTGCGATTATGCGGATGAAAGAGCCATGGACATTGGCAGTGCATCCCTGGCCTGGACCCAGAAGACGGTCACTTCTCAGAACAAAGACCGGCTAAGAAAACTACCGGAACGACTGGACATCCGGCTGGGAAACTATCGGATACACATGGTACACGGCAGCCCGGACCGGAACAATGAATATCTTTATGAAGATACTCCCCGGTTGGAGGAAATCGCAGAAGCCCTGTCGGAAGACATTTTGATCTGCGGGCACACCCACCTTCCCTTTCATCGAAGGGTTCAGGGGAAACACATCACCAATGCCGGAAGTGTGGGAAAACCGAAGCATGGAAACGCCCAGTCGGTTTTCGCTATGGTGTCGGCAGAGTGGGATGAACTGAAGGTTGACTTCCATTATGTTTCGTATGAAGTGGAAAAAACGGCAGAGAAAATAACCCGCAGCGAGCTTCCCAATGAACTGGCGGTCATGCTTCTTCAGGGGACTGCCAAGACCCCGAAATAGGACAAGGGCTTGACCGAGACTGGATCCCAACAGGGCTTAATCGTTGTGGGACCGAGCCTTCTGAAAAAAGAAGGTTTTTTCATTGACAAAAGCAGGATGATATATAATAATATAAGAAAATACTAAAATAATGATGAAAAGGTGTGGATTGCTTTGAAGCCGTGGCAGAAATTGGTGACAATGGTAGCTGTATTTTCTTTTTTGTATTATATGCCTCTAAGCAACCCGCGATTTAGCGGGGCGGTATTGGAGTCGTTGTACATGGTTCAGGATTATGCCCGACTGCATGTGCTGACCTGTCTGATTCCAGCTCTTTTTATTGCCGGTGCCATATCCAACTTCATCTCCCAGAATGCAGTTATCCGATATTTCGGAGCGGCAGCCCGGCGCTGGGTTTCCTATTCGGTGGCATCGGTTTCGGGAGCCGTTTTAGCGGTTTGTTCATGCACGGTACTGCCGCTATTTGCCGGTTTGTATATGCGTGGAGCCGGAATCGGACCGGCTGTCGCTTTTCTGTACGCTGGCCCCGCAATCAATGTATTGGCCATCATCATGACAGCCCGGGTGCTGGGTTGGCAAATCGGTGTTGCCCGGGCAGTGGGAGCTGTTTTGTTTGCCATTGTGATTGGATTGATTATGTCATGGCTGTTTCGAAAGGAAGAGGAACAGCGGTTGAATCGTGTGAAGGTGGCAGAGGATACCCCCTCTGAGAGGACTCTGGCACAAAACGGGATTTTCTTAGGGGTTTTGGTATTGGTCCTGATTTTTGCAGCCTGGGCCCGACCGCCGGTTGCGGTGGGATTTTTCAATGAGATTTTTCAAAGGAAATGGACCATCACCATTGTACTGCTTCTTGCGATGGGTGTCCTGCTGAAGCGGTGGTTTAAAAAAGAAGAAATTCCAGCATGGATGGAGTCTACATGGGTTTTTGCTCAGCAGATTCTGCCTCTTTTGCTGGTGGGAGTACTGGCTGCAGGCTTTCTTATGGGGCGGCCGGGGTTGGACGCCGGCATCATCCCATCCGCCTATGTGGAACAGTTTGTGGGAGGAAACTCCATTCAGGCGAATCTCACTGCTTCCGTGGTAGGGGCATTCATGTATTTTGCCACCCTGACCGAAATACCCATACTTCAGGGGTTGATGGGTGCTGGAATGGGCAGCGGTCCGGCCCTGGCGTTGCTGCTGGCCGGCCCGGCTTTGAGTCTGCCCAGCATGCTGGTCATCCACAGCGTACTGGGGTTTCGAAAAACAGCCGCCTATATTATTCTGGTCATTGTCATGGCGACCCTCAGCGGTTTGCTGTACGGGGCGCTTTTGTAAAGGAAATATTGAATCTGGAATCGAATGGTCTGAGAGAAAAACTTACTGCGAAGAGGGGTATCCGTATGAGCAATCTGTGGCTGTATGCAGTGGCCGGTTTGGGTCTGGCACTGTCCTACGGTAAAGATCGGAAAAAAACGAAACAGGCTTTGATGAAAGCATGGCGATCTGTGGAAAATATCTTACCGGAGTTTTTGGCGGTGATTCTCTTTGTCGGCCTGATGCTGGCTGCATTGAAACCGGAGACTATTTCGCGAATTATCGGATCAGAATCCGGTCCTTTCGGGATTCTCATCTCTTCACTGGTGGGAGCGGTTACCCTAATCCCGGGATTCATCGCGTTTCCGACGGCGGCTCTGCTGCTGGAAAACGGAGCTGGATATATGCAGATTGCCGCATTCATCTCATCACTGATGATGGTGGGAGTAGTGACACTGCCGGTGGAAACCCGATACTTTGGAAAGAAACTCTCCTATCTCAGGAACGCCATGGCATTTGTTTTTTCCATTATCATTGCACTAATTGTGGGATGGGTGGTGAACGGGTCATGAAAAAGAGCATGCGAAGATACCGCGATCTGATTGTCATGGCTGTGGTGACGGCTGCCGCTCTGGTTATCGCTCCTGCTTTCGGCAGGGAGGCTCTGCAGATTACCGGCGGTTCCTTAAAAGAAATGGTCATGATCATTCCCCCTGTATTTATTCTCCTGGGGCTGCTGGATGTATGGGTGCCCCGTGAAACGGTGACCCGTTTTATGGGAGAAGGTTCCGGCATACGGGGAACCGTGCTTTCCTTTGTGATCGGTTCTGCCACAGCCGGCCCTTTGTACGGCGCATTTCCGGTGGCGGCGGTATTCATGAAAAAAGGGGTCAGTTTCTTCAATGTCATGGTCTTTATCGGAGCCTGGTCCACAACGAAAATACCCATGTTTCTGTTTGAAATGGCCTCGTTGGGCACCCGGTTTGCCCTGACCCGGCTGTTGGTGAATATTCCCGGAATTATCATCATAGCCTACCTGCTGACCACTTTGGCCGGTCAGAAAGAAAGAGAGGAAATATATGCCCGCGCCGAAACCATGTCCCGCTAGTCCGGAAGAGAAAGATCACCTTGTTCAGGAACCGGAGATAGGACGCGCACTGCTTGCCTGGTTCGGTGCCCATCAACGGCCTTTGCCCTGGCGCAGGACAAAAAACCCCTACCATATCTGGGTATCCGAGGTGATGGCTCAGCAGACACGAATCGAAACCATGCTGCCCTATTACCATCAATTCCTGCAGGTGTTTCCCTCGATTCAGAAGCTGGCAGACAGCCCTCTGGAAGATGTGCTGTCTATCTGGGCCGGCCTGGGGTACTATCGGCGGGCTGAGAATATGCATCGAGCGGCAAAGGCAATCCGGGATCAGCATCAAGGTGAAATACCGGAATCTTTGGATGTACTCCGAAGCCTTCCCGGTATCGGGGATTACATGGCCGGCGCCATTGCCAGTATTGCGTTTGATCAACAGGCGGCAGCTGTGGATGGCAATGTGCAGCGAGTAGCTGCCCGGATCAACGGTTTCCAGGACATGGTTGGATCCAGCGGGCTCAAACGACAGACCACCGAGTGGGTTTTGAAAACCATGCCGGATGATCATCCGGGTGATTTTAACCAGGCATTGATGGAACTGGGTGCCCTGGTGTGCATCCCTGCCAATCCTCGCTGCAGCCAGTGCCCGGTGCAGTCTTTTTGTGCTGCGTTTGCAGTTCAGAAAACCGACCAGTGGCCGGTTCGTGCTCAGCGAAAACGCCCAACCGACGAGCCAATTACGGTTCTGGTAGTTACGGATCCGGAAAATCGAATTGCTATGAGAAAAAGAACCGAGAGTTTGCTGAAAGGAATGTGGGAATTCGTGATATTTCCCGGCAGGCTATCCAAAAAAGAACTGCAGTCAGTCCTGGAGCAGACCGGGTTTGCCGTCCGGGAGATCGAATCCATCGGGACCCACCGCCATGTATTCTCACACCGGATCTGGACTATGGAGAGCTACGCCGGGTTGACGACGGCCAAAGCACTTCCCGGTGATTATGTATGGGTTCCGGCAGCGGGTCTGGATGATCTGGCTGTACCGGCTGCTTTTCGGGCCCAGAGTGAATGGCTGCGCCAAAGCAGACTGTAGAATCTGGCAAGTCCTTTTTTGTGATGACCCCAAACGACTCTTACAATATGGGGAAAATTCAAAGATTGAGAACTCTTCTGGATTCAGCAGAAGGGTTTTTGTATGTACAGGGAGAAAACAGATTCTGTTTGCCCGCACCGCAGAAAAGAATAGCTGTGGAAAGCACTGGGCAGAAAGAAGACATTGAGGGAGGCGATGCAGTTTTGAAATCGTGGCAGAAAATCGGAATCATCATGGTTTGCCTGGCTCTGCTTTGCGGATGCCAGAGCGGAGGCACCGAAAACGAAGTAGAGGATCCCAGCGAAGATCTGGTTTATCTTTCCGGATATCCGGATGATGAAGTTCCTTTGCTGAAACCAGTGTTTATTGACAGCTGCAGTTTTTCGGTACGGGATGATCTGAATTATGTAATTGGGAAAGACCTCTACAGCATCTCCTTTGAATCCGAAGCCGACATGGATGAGCTATCGGAATACTATCTGGAGCTTATGGATGAGCTGGATGAAGACATGTATTACGACGAGTATTCGTTTTCTGGCTGGATCCAGGGGCGGAAGGTGAATGTCAGCATATCCGATCAGGCACGGGACAATGCCCTGGGAACACCGGTCAATCTGAGTGTCGGTATGCTGGTGGACGAATATGTGGATGAAAACCCATATTTTGAAAACTATTCTGAGGATCTCATTGAGGTATTCGGTTTTTACAAACTCCAGGAGTATACTTACCGGGAAAGCTATCTATACAATGAATCCCGGTACGCCACGATCTATGAAACCCGGGAGGAAGCCGATGACATCCTGGCATTTTACCGGGACAATTACAGCTCGAAGAGTGCTTTCAAGGAGACTACCAGTGGAAACACCATTGTTTTTTCCTGGGAAGAAGATGGATATGAGCTGAGTGTTCGCTACGACCCCTATCCCAACATTCAGTTCCTGCAGCTTCTGGCAGACAAGGATTTGCCGTAAAGAAAATATGTCCGAAATATACTCAAGCACCTTTCTATATACAATAGAAAGGTGCTTTGTTTTACACTCAGAACATTCGAGAAAAAGAGATGGCGGTATGTTCTGTTTCTATGGATGCAGGATATCCGGTCTCCGGCTGATTTTTCAGATGGATTTCTGACAGCCGGTTTGCGGTAGCGGATAAGCTGCAACTGTTTCATGGTCCTCCATGTACAGCGGAGCTCGTTTCTGTCATTCCAGCGAAGCGATTGCTACATGCTATACCGTGTCACCGGCGGGACTCCCAGGCGGCTTCCATGGACCCTGCATCTGTCTTCCGGTAGGGAAGCCAAACCAATGCAGTGCTTCGCACATGGATTCCTTTGCGGGTGGGTTTCACTTCATAGGTTTCACAGCTCACTGTCTGCGGGTCCAGTGCGTCGGCGATCTGATCGGATTCAGTCCGGAATTCGCTTTCCAGTTCTTCCAGCTGGGCCATCAGATTTTCAACATTCTCCTGGCTTCTTCGGAGACTGTCTTTGGCATTGCCAATGCGGCTGGCGCTGCGGGCTGTGGTCGCCATCCGGCTCAGTGAAGTGGAGGTAACAGCTTTTCTCCCGAACAGGGATGAAAGGAGCGTGGATCCCAGGGCGATGGCTGTCTGGGTTTGCTGCTGTTTGGCCTTGCCCGCTTCCCGCTCAACCTGCTGTTCTGCTTTGCGGATCCGTTCCTCCAGGGATCGGATCCTGGATTCATAACGAGCACGCAATTTGCCGATTTCTTCGTCCCGTTTCTCCCGGGAAGCCTGCTGCAGACGAATGCGGAAATCCCGCTGGTCTTCTTCCGGTTCAGACAGCAGATCCAGGGCAGGGCAGTAGGTCAGCGGCAGCGTTGAATTTCGATACAGCCAGTCGGACAGGTCGTCAGCCCAGCTTTTGTAGTTTTTTGCGGCTCCAGCTGCTTCCGGAAGATCCTCAAACACAGCATTGGCTTCCGGGCTGCTGAGAAAGTGATCCTCTGTCATGGACAGGCCTCTCCGGCGGTCCCAGTCGGTGGGTTCGTGGCCGGCAGGGAAATCAATGTAGGCCGTTACCCGGCGTTCATGATGAATCTTGTATTTACGGTCCGAAAACTCGATATCGCCCTGACCCAGCAGGACCGGATGGTAGACCAGATTGTTATCTGCCCGGCGGTCTTCCACCGGGACAAAATATTGATGGACTCCCGGAGGGAGTACCGGCGGCAGGGCCCGTTCCAGGGCGGAAGCCGGTAGTACTTCTTTCGGGGCAGGAGCTAGTATGGACGGATTGTGGAGGGCGTCACCAGCAGCGCTTAGTTTGCGAATCTGGTCCCGGGTCATGGGCCCCCTCAGATAAGACATACACCAGCGGGTTTCAAACAGCACCGGTTCCGAATCGTGCACATTGTTCATCAAAAAGACCCGATTGCCCAGAGAACCCAAAATGCGATCCATATCACTGCGTGAAAAGGATTTGCTCTGAGCCTCGGAAGCACTCTCCAATCCTTCCATGACCTTCATTTTGTCCCGTTCGGTCTGAAGTCTTCCGATAAACCAGGTACCGATGTTGGATAACCCCTTATAGTCTAAATCCACCGGATTCTGGGTGGTCAGCATGATGCCCAGGCCATAAGCCCGAGCCTGCTTCAGAAGGGTCAGAAGCGGGAGTTTGGAGGGCGGATTGGCCACAGGCGGGAAGAACCCGAAGATTTCATCCATATACAAAATAGCCCGGAGACTGCTGGTACCGCTCTGCATCCGTACCCAGTTTAAGACACGGTTCAGTAGAAGGGTAACAAAAAACATTCTTTCAGCATCGCTCAAATGATTGATGGAAAAGATGGCGTGCTGCGGTTTTCCATCCGGTGAATACAGGATTTGGTCGATGTCCAGAGGAACACCCTCGATCCATGTGCTGAAACTGGGGGAAGCCAGGAGATTGTTTAATTTCAGTGCCAGCGAAAAGCGCTCCTGAGAAGGATAGAACGATTCAATACTCATAACACCGATCTGTGAAACCGGTGGGGCTTGTATGCTTTGGATCAGCAGCGGCAAATCCACATCGGTTCCCTGCAGCCAGTAATGGTTAAATAGCGTGGCCAGCAGGATGTGCTCCCGGGACTGCATGGGATCCGCGGCAATTCCCATTAATGCCAGAAGGCTGGTGGCCGCACTGCTGACCTGTTCCTGGAAAATTTCCGAATCGCTGCGGATCACTTCCGGCGGAGCGGCAAATGATTTCAGAATGGATACCTGGGTACCGGCAGAGCTCCCCGGTGTATAGATCTTAAAATGGGCAGCGCTACGCAGCTGGCGGATTCGTTCCCCATCCTGGCCCCAGGAGGCCAGGCCCTTTTTCCACAGTTCGGCCTGCTGGGCAGCATATTCATCGTTGGTCAGAGATTTTCTGCGGGCATCGTCTTCGTTGATCCAGGGCCGAAAATCATCCGGGGAAAGATCCGGAAAAGTTAGAAGAAGATTGGTCATGTCCCCCTTGGGGTCAATAATGATGGCCGGGATGCGATCCATGGCGGCTTCTTCCAGAAGGCCGATGCAGAGGCCTGTTTTCCCGCTGCCGGTCATTCCTACACACATGCCGTGGGTCACCAGATCGCGGGAATCGTAGAGGAGATACCCTTCCAGGGGGCGTCGATCTTGAATGTCCACCGGACGGCCGAGATACAATACTCCCATTTTTTCAAAATGTTCCAATTGGGATCCCACCTTTCCTGATTCGAACCGATACAGTATGATTCTCATTCTCCCTCCTATTTCCTCTTTCAATCCGGACATGGAAAAAGAAAGGAAATTGCCAGTCGATGAAGAAGAGTAAGAAACGCTTGTCAATTCCAGAGCCGGCTCATTACTCATGTGCCGGAATGAAGGAGGAAACACAGTGCACATAGACCAAGAGGATCTCCGGCGGATCGCCATAGCAGCCCGGATTGAGATCAGCGGAGAAGAGGAAACTTATCTGCAAAGCCTGAATCAGGCAATGGAAGAGTTGACTGCCCTGACAGAGATGGATTTAGCCGATACGGTTCAAACAGGGCGGATTGCTCCACAAAAAAATGTGTTCCGCAAGGATCAAGTGGAGCAGGTATTTTCTGAAGAACAGAACCTGAGCAGTGCTCCGGATGTTCAGGACCACTATTTCCGGGTTCCCCGGATTATCTAGCAGGGAGGAAGATCATGGTTGCATTGACGGATACCATTCAAACCATTCATAAAAAAATGAAAGAGAAAGAGATTACAGCCGGCAGTTTGCTGGAACAGTCTGTTTTTCGTCATCGAAGCATGGATGCGAAGATTCGGGCCTACACTGCCTGGGTCGAGCCATCGGACCCGGGAGCGGATGGGAAGGGGGACGAAGATCTGGATCTGTTCGGGATCCCGTTTGCCGTTCAGGATACCTTCGCTGTTCAGGGACTGCCGATGACATGCTCATCGAAAATGCTTCAAAATTATGTCCCCGGGTACCATGCGACAGTGGTTGAGAGGATTCTTCAGCAGGGAGGGGTTTTCACCGGGAAGCTCAACAGCAATGAATTTGGCCTCCTGCCCGGGTCAGACCATTCGGTGTTTGGCAAAACCCAGAATCCGTGGGATGCCGATGGAAAGTGGAAAAGTGTCAGCGGGGCTGCGGCAGCAGTTGCTTCTGGGCAGGTATGGTTTGCTCTGGGCACAGATTCTGTGGGCGAGCTGCGTATGGATGCGGCCGCCTGTGGACTGACAGCCATCAAACCCACATTCCCGACCCTTTCCCGACACGGCGTTGCCACAGCGGTTCCCTCCATGGAGCATGTGGGTATTGCAGCCAGGAATCCCCAGGACTGCCAGCAGGTATGGAGAGTTATGGTGGGTCAGGATCCTTTCGATAGCACAGTACTCGATGATCCCGGCGTCTTGCCGGACCGGGAGATGGATTGGAAAGAAGTATGTGTGGGAATCCCTGTTTCTTTTCTGGAAGCGGCTGATGGGATCAGTCAGGATGCGGTTATGCAAACTGCAGAGAAGCTGGTGGAATCGGGTGCCCGTGTGGAAAAATTCGAGATGCCCGATCTGGACGACGCCCGCATGGCGGCCTATGTCCTTCTGTGTGCTGAAGCCAGTTCCGCGCTGGCCCGCTACGACGGGGTCCGCTACGGATACCGGAACCGGGAGGCCGGCGATGTACTCAGCATGTATCTGAAGACCCGACAGGAGGGTCTGAATGGCCAGACCAAAGAAAAGATTCTGTTGGGTACCCACTTTCTCAGTACACAGGGGTATGAAAGCTTTTATAGTCAGGCAGCTCGTCTGCGTACACGCATCATCCAGCATTTTGCCCATGCTCTTTCCCGATTTGACTGTCTGCTGATGCCGGTGGAAGCATCCAGCGAATCGACCCAAAAATACGCAGCACTGTGGGGCGCCTGCGCCAATCTGGCCGGTCTGCCGGCGCTGACATTCCCGGCCGGCATGGTGGAAAGCAGGCCGGTGGGCGTACAGCTGGTGGGCCGCGCTATGTCAGAATCACTGCTGTTTGCGGCAGCCGACAAAGTACGGATGGAAATCGACTGGGATCGCATTCCATCCGGTACCGGACGATAGAGGGGGGTTTGCATTGATCGAAGCGGTTATAGGTCTGGAAGTGCACGTGGAATTAAGTACGGAGAGTAAACTGTTCTGCAGCTGCAGCACCTCTTTCGGTGCAGAAGCCAACACACAGGTCTGTCCGGTCTGTCTGGGGATGCCCGGAGCCATGCCGGTTCTCAATAAAAAGGCTGTGGATAAAGCCATCATGGCCAGCCTCAGCCTGGACTGTCAGATTGCCCGGCTGGGAGGGTTTGACCGGAAAAACTACTTTTACCCGGATATGCCGAAATCGTATCAGATCAGCCAGGTTTTTGATCCCATCGGTCAGGAGGGCAGTCTGGAAATCGAAACCGAACAAGGAGCCAAGCGCATTCGTATCCGTCAGATTCACCTGGAGGAAGATGCCGGAAAACTGGTTCATGATGGTGATACCATTACCACGGCACGGGGATCACTGGTGGATTTGAACCGTTCCGGGGTACCGCTGATAGAGATTGTTTCGCATCCGGATATCCGCAGTGCGGACGAGGCGGTATCGTATCTGGAAAATCTGCGGGCTATCCTGCGCTACGGGGATGTGTCAGAATGCCGCATGGAGGAAGGGTCTTTCCGCTGTGATGGCAATATTTCCGTCCGGGAAGCCGGGACGGATGTTCTCCACGCAAAAGTGGAAATCAAGAATATGAATTCCACCAAAGCATTGCATAAAGCCCTGCTGTATGAGATTAAACGGCAGTCGGCTCTTTTTCAGAAAGGAAAACGAGTCATTCAGGAAACCCGGACCTGGGACGAAACGAAGGAAATCACAGTATCCATGCGGTCCAAAGAGTTTCCGGATTACCGCGTGTACCCGGATCCGGAGCTGGGATACATTGAGGTGGACGACGCATGGCTAGGCGAGATTCGCGATGCCATGCCGGAATTGCCTGCTGCGAAGCGAGCTCGATACATGTCGCAATGGGATCTGTCCGAATACGATGCCTACCAGCTGAGCCGGGAAAAAGATATGGCCTTGTATTTTGAAGCGGCGGTGGCGGTCTATCCGGAACCGAAAAAAATATGCAACTGGATCCAGGCAGAACTGATACGGATGCTGCGCAGCACCAACACGGCAGTCACTGAGTCCCCGGTAAGTCCGGCACACCTGGCTCAACTGGTTCAGAGGATTGATGCCGGGACCATCAGCGGGAAAATGGGTAAAGATGTACTGGAAATCATGTACTGTGAGAGAAAGGACCCGGATGCTGTGATTCGGGAAAAAGGCTACAGCCAGATCAGCGATGACCAGGCGCTGGAAGATGTTGCCCGAACGATTATTGCGGATCATCCCAAACCCGTGGATGATTTTCGCAGCGGCAAGAAGCAGGCCATGGGGTTTTTGGTGGGACAGATGATGAAGGCCACCAAAGGACAGGCAAATCCGGAAAAAGCCAACGAGATACTGAGAAAACTCATGGATGAATAACCCAGGGCAGATCGAAGCCGGCTGCAAGGGACGAAATAGGTGATTTGAAGGAAAGACCGGTTGGTCTTTCCTTTTTGTTTTCATGCATCAGGAAGATGGCCAGGATCTCAATAAAAACGATACAGGAGAAGGAAAAGAATGAATTTTCTAGAATTTGAGACTAACAACACAAGGAGGCGACGACATGAGAAGAATCCCGATTGGTTTGCTGATAGTATCCCTGGTGTGGATGCTCCTCATACCGTATACCGTCCTGGCCCATGAATCCAATGGGATGGATGAAAAAAGCAGGGTGCTGTCTCCCTTTGTGACTGACGATGACGACAATCAGAATGCTCAAGAAGCCGTGAAACCGGAACCCCAGCTTCCCGAAGAACCAGAAGAGTCCCCTGGATTCCAGGACCCGGATGATCTCCCGCTTTCTGATGAACCCGGCGAGATTCCGGATGTGGATGCTCCCGCAGAAACAGACACCCCGGAAGAGCCGGTTCCTCCGGAAGAAGAGCACGAAACAGAGGCCCCATCAACCGATCCGGACCCGTCAGCTGGTGAACCGGACGGGGACATCCCCAGCGAAGATGGGACTCAGCCGGAAGCTTTTGACTCGGTCATAGGTGATGACTCTTCTACCGTATTGCCGCTCCCGGTCATTGTCCCCATGGGCTATGAACGCATTGTGGTGCCCGAAGAGGCATTTTTGTATACGGCATTTGATTTTTACGCCAAAGCGGAAGCCCTGGCCGCGGCCTTTCCGGATCTTTTGCGACTGGAAACACTGGGGTATTCGGCCGATGGACGACCCGTATTTGTGCTGGTACTGGCTGAAGGCATCCAGGAGCGCTCCTACGAAGAACTATATATCAAGCGGTATCAGCTGCTGATGGAGGCAGGGGCTCATTCCCGGGAAACCATCAATCCCTATCTGCTGATGAGGACCATCGAAGATTATTGTCTGGATGCCTCGGATGATACCGCCATTGAGGGTATTCATGTGGGAGAGATCCTCCTTCAGGGGACCTTCCATTTCCTGATTCTCAGCAATCCGGACGGGTACGATGCGGTCAAGCACGGACCCGAATCCATTCAAAACGAAACACTGCGGCAAAAACTCATGAATATTCTGGACGGACAAAGCGTAACCCTTCTGAAAGCCGGGATTGACGGAGTCGATCGGAATAAGAATTTTCAGGATATGTACTACAGTGTCAGCACCGGCTCATGGATCAATCAGTTCTACACGAAAAATTCGGAGATGCCCACAGAACCGGCTATGGAAAATTATCCGGGCCCGTACCCGGCATCTTGCGTGGAGACAGCCATGGTGCAGTCGTACATTGCCCGCTACCCGTTCAGGGCGCTTTTAAGCTACCACAGCATGGGTCGTGTCATTTACTATATGAAAGAATATTTTTCGGACTCATTCAACCAGAACCAGCTGAGGCCTCTGGCAGAGGTAGCCGCTGCAGTTACCGGATATACCCCCATTCACTATGTAAGCTATGACAGCGCTGCCGGGTACCTGACCCATTTTGCCGTGAATCTGCTGCAGAAACCGGCACTGACGGTGGAAACTACACCGGAAAGGGTGTATCCGATTCAGGAAAAATATTATGAAGAAGAATATGCCCGTTTGCAGCTTCTGCCGTATAGGTCCATGGAGTATGTGATCAACAAAGGGTATTTCCTGTACCGGGTCTATGTGGGAGGAAAATTCTTCCACGACTATCAAAGCAAGAGTTACGCCAATGCCATGGCGGTTCGCTATCACGGAGATGTGGTGGAGCGAGTTGGAATGCCTGTCTATGAGTATATCGTTGTCTTCAACAACGGCGATAAGATACCATTCAGTTCAGGAAGCGGTGCCCCGTTTATTCGAGACGGTCGAACCATGCTGCCGGTTCGACGGGTCGCTGAGTTTCTGGGGGCGACGGTGGACTGGAATCAGGGGCTGTACCAGGCCGAAATCTACTGGGATGATCAAAGCATCAAGATCCCCATCGATAAGGACTACATCATCGTCAACGGAAGCAGGGTGCAGATGGATACCGATAATATTCTGCGCTACAATCGTACTTATGTACCCCTGCGCTTTGTCTTTCAAAGCATGGGTTACCGGGTCTCCTGGGAGATGATCAGCGGACAGCATATCATTCAGATTGATTCCAGGTAGACAGGGGATCGGTGATGGAAAAGCTTTTCAGCCAATACAAGGAGGTGGGTGCAGTCATGAAGGTGCTGATTCTTTATGGGACAAAGTATGGGACCACGGCTGACTGTACGGAGTATCTGGAAAAGAAGATCCCTCTGGAAACGGACCGTCACCCGATCACCGGGAATCTGATTATCAACTGGAACGATTATACCCATGTGATTGTGGGAGGACCGGTCTATATCGGACGTCTGAAAAAAGAGGTTGCGGCCTTCTTAAAGAAGTATGAATCGGAACTGCTGGCTCGGAAGCTGGGTCTTTTTATCTGCTGCATGGCCCGGGGAGATGAAGCCTACCAGCAGCTGGAGAAAAATGTTCCTCCCGCTTTGTTGGCTCATGCATCGGCCAAAGGATGCTTCGGCGGGGCGTTTCGGCTAAGCCGAATGGGATGGATGGACCGGACCATAGCCAAAAAGGCCGCTAAGATCCAGACCGATACAGAAGACATTCGCTACGAAGCGATGGATGAATTTATCCGTAAGCTGACTGAAGATCCAAAGGAGCCAGCATCCGAACAAGGAGATGGTAGCGATGAATGAATCCTCATGGCAGGAGTTTGCGCTGCTTCTGATTGACGTTCAAGAAGACTTTTGGGAAGAGGAAGTGAAAAAAGCCTTTCCTGATTTCCCGGACAATATCGGCAAACTGACGGATCTGTGCCGTCGTATCGGCATTGACATTGTCCACATCCGGGCCCGTTTTGCACCCGATCGGAGCGACTGGATGGTGCCGTACAAACTGAAAGGAACGATACCGTGTGTGGCCGGTACCCCGGGAGAGGCCATTTTGGAATGTGCCCGGGAGATGGATGGCGAGAAAGTATTTTATAAACACACATTTGATAGTTTCTGCCTTCCGGAACTGGATGCCTACCTGAAAGAAAAAGGGAAACGGTTCCTGCTGACCGCAGGGCTGGTCACCTCTATCTGCGTGCTGTTGACCACAGCGTCGGCCGTCCAGAACGGATATCTGGTATCGCTGGTTCAAGACTGCTGCGGGGATGATAAAGACGCTCACTGGCAAACACTGAATCGATACAAACCGATCTTCCTGCCTCAGGTACTGTGGAAAGACATTCCTGCTAAAAGGCAGGAATGGCAGGCGCAGCTGGATCAAATCGATTCATCGGCGGGAGTGACTGACCCTATACCGTCAAAGAGGCCGTCGTGAAGTATGGGAATGTTCAACCGGCTGTGTTCATCCAACGGCCCAATCGATTTTTGGCAGTGTGCCGTTTGGGCAGCATGGAAGTGGTTGCCCATGTGAAGAATACCGGACGCTGTCGGGAGCTGTTGATTCCCGGTGCGCAGGTCTTTCTGGAGGAGGCTGTACGAATTACTCGGAAAACCCCATATTCATTGATTGCTGTGTTAAAAGGCAGCCAGCTCATCAACATGGACAGCCAGGCCCCCAACCGGGTATTTGCAGAAGCGTGGGAGCAGGGCGCCATAGATCTGGCCGGATGGCCGCCAGGTGGGGTCTTGAACAGGGAAGTCAAAGTGGAATCTTCCCGGTTGGATTTTATGGCGGAAATTCCCGACAACCGGAAAATGTTTATAGAAGTCAAGGGAGTAACTTTGGAAGAACATGGGGTGGCTCTTTTCCCCGATGCTCCCACGGATCGGGGGGTGCGTCATTTGCACCATCTGATCCAACGGGTCCGATCCGGTGATGAGGCCAGCGTGGTGTTTATTATCCAGATGGAGAACGTGCTTTTCTTCTCGCCTCATGACAGCATGCACGGTGAATTTGGTGCTGTGTTGCAGCAGGCGGAAGCGGAAGGAGTACAGATCCAAGCCTACAGCTGCCGGGTGCGTCCGGATGAATTGAGTCTGGATCGCAGGGTACCGGTTGTGTTCCCAAACAAGGAGGGCCATCATGGAACCGTGGTATGAGAAGCTCTTTTCCAATTACGGGGAGAAATATGAGGAGGAACCCTTTGTTCATGGAACAAAGGGAGAAGTGGATTTCATCGAGAAGGAAATCCATTACGATCGAAGCAAGAAGATCCTGGATGTGGGCTGCGGCACAGGCCGACATACCATTGAACTGACGGAACGCGGGTACCGGGTCACCGGAGTGGATCTGTCTGAATCCATGCTGGACCGGGCGCGGAAAAAAGCTGCAGAAAAACAGCTGGACATCCCGTTTATGCAGCGAGATGCTCGCTCGTTGGGCATAAATCAGGAATACGATGCAGTCATTATGCTGTGCGAAGGGGCATTTCCCCTGATGGAAACTGATGAAATGAATTACCGTATTCTTCTGGAGGTTTACCGGGCCCTGGCTTCAAACGGACAGCTGATCATGACCACTCTCAACGCACTGTATCCTTTGACTCACGGTAAGCGAAACGAGACGAACAAGATGATTGTAGACACCGGCGAGCATTCTCAGTTTCACCTGGCAACATTCCGGGAACAGTCTCTGATCCGGGTCATCGACAACGATGGAGCTGCCCTGCAGGTCCAGTCCAGCGAACGGTATTACACGCCGGCAGAGATGAGATGGCTGCTGCATTCTGCGGGATTCCGCACTGTGGATATATTCGGCTGCACCCTGGGGGCGTTTAGCCGCCATGAGCAACTAAGTCCAGACCATTTTGAAATGCTGATTTCAGCATCGGTATAAATCTATAGAAATCGATTGTGGGGGGAGATCAAATGCGCAGAAGTCTGATTCATATTCGCCGCTTCCAGGTGGCCAATACCCTTGGTTATCTGGGGGTGATCCTGGTCAACGCCATGGCCAACATTTTGCCTATCAACGGATTGAACACCGGACAGGTTTCGGATATGTTTCCCAACCTGTTTGTACCGGTGCCTCTCACTTTTGGCATCTGGCTGGTGATTTATCTGGGTCTTGGACTTTTTATACTGTATCAGTGGGGTGTTTTCTCCGGCTGGAACGATGATTATGCCGGTGTTACTGAATCGATTGGGTGGGTTTTCTTCATATCCTGCCTTCTCAACAGCCTTTGGATTGTAGCCTGGCACTATCTTCTGGTAGAACTGTCCCTGATCATCATGCTCCTGCTTTTTGTATCGCTTTTGGTGATTGTCAATCGTCTCTATCACCGCAGGGACCCGTCGCAGGCAGAGATCCGCTGGGCACAAGGACCTTTTAGCATCTACTTCGGCTGGATTTCCGTTGCCACCATTGCCAATGTGACGGCTGTTCTGGTGGCCATGGAATGGGCTGGATTTGGGATCGCCGAGGCCATGTGGACCGTCATCATGATTGCCATCGCATCTTTGATTACGGTACTGGTTCTGGTTCGAAGAAGGAACGTTCTTTTTTCAGCTGTGGTGCTGTGGACGCTATTGGGTATCTATTTGAGACACAGTGGTGAGTTTAATGGAGCGTACCCCTTGGTCATCTATACTGTCATGGGCTCTGCAGCGCTTGTGGTAGTAGTGGGCCTGCTGGTTCTCAGCGGCGCTGTCGGCGCCAAACCCCGCAGCAGCACCCTGTATCTGCGCTGATTCATTCCAAAAGACAGTAGCAATCAGCGAGGTGAATGACATGAATCCGGTGGATTTTAAGAAGAAAGACAAACATCTGTATGTACCGCCCATGGAGCCCGTGCAGGTCCATGTGCCGCAAATGCTCTTTATCATGGTGGATGGGCAAGGAGATCCCAATCACAGCGCCATGTTTCAGGATGCCATTGAGCGGTTGTATGCATTGAGCTATCATATCCGGATGGCTCCCCGGCGGGGAAAAGAACCGGACGGATATTACCCCTACGTGGTACCGCCTCTGGAAGGTCTGTGGTGGATTACGGATGAGCAGTTCGACTTTAACCGTAGAGAGAACTGGCTGTGGACACTGATGATTCGGCAGCCTGAATTCGTTTCTGAATCCCTCTTTGCATTGGCGGTTCAGGAAACAGCGGAGAAGAAGAATTGGCCCACTGACGATGTCAAAGTGAGGCTGGAGTCATGGACCGAAGGAACTTGTGTACAAATGATGCATGTGGGGGACTATGAAAGTGAAGCGAAAAGTGTGGAGATCATGAGGGAGTACTGCCGCACACACCATCTGGTCGATCAGGTGGGTCGGGGTGCTAAGCATCATGAGATCTATCTCTCGGATCCCCGGAAAGTGGAGCCCGAGAAACGGAAAACAGTGCTCCGGCATCCGGTGCAATGATTGATTCAGGTCCGCGGCGGGAGGGGTTTTTTTGATCACCGATCCTGTGGTTTTTGCCTTTATTCTGACATTTTTTGCAGGTATTTCTACCGGTATTGGTGGATTAATGGCTTTTTTTACCCGGGAGACCAACAATCGGTTTCTCTCCCTGGCATTGGGTTTTTCTGCCGGGGTCATGATCTATGTATCCATGATTGAAATCTTCCGCAAAGCCCAGGAATCTTTGGTGAGCGCCATGGGAAAAACACAAGGCTCCTGGATTACCGCTCTTTCATTTTTTGCCGGCTTCATATTTATCGCTTTAATCGACCGTTTTGTCCCTTCCGCAGAAAACCCCCACGAAGTGAAGAAAATCGAAGATATGGAAGAAGATCCGAAAAAACTGGAAGATACCAAACTGATGCGCATGGGTCTTTTTACCGCCCTGGCTGTGGGGCTTCATAACTTTCCGGAAGGATTGGTCACATTTGTGGCTGCCATCAAAGATCCCAGCCTGGGTATCGCCGTGGCTGTGGCTGTAGCGATCCACAATATTCCGGAAGGAATCGCTGTTTCTGTGCCCATCTATTACGCTACCGGGGATCGGAAGAAAGCCCTGCTGTACTCATTCCTGTCCGGCTTTGCAGAACCCGTGGGGGCCCTGGTGGGTTTTTTGCTTTTCGCCCGTTTCTTCGGCGATGCATTCTTCGGGGTCATTTTTGCCGCCGCCGCCGGGATTATGGTATTCATATCCCTGGACGAACTGCTGCCGGCTGCCCGTGAGTACGGGGAGCCTCATTTGAGCATTTACGGCCTGTTGGGTGGAATGATGGTGATGGCCATCAGCATCCTTTTGTTTTTGTAGGGAGGCACATCGATGGAAAAGAGCAAACTGAGACAGCTGCTTCGCAAACGCGAAGGTCCGAAGCACGACTTCAAGCTGAAGCTAAGTCTGGAAACCGAGAGCGAAAAAAGGGAACTGACCCGGGATGTCATTGCCATTGCCAATTCCCGGGGAGGGCGTGGATACATTGTTTTCGGCGTGGAGGACAAGACCCGCCAGGTGGTGGGTATTAATCCGTACGATTTCTCAGAGGAGCGTATCCAGCAGATCATCTACAGCCGCAGCGATCCCCCTGTCACCGTGGGATTGGAATTCGCCCGCTGGAAAGAAAAAGACCTGGCCATTTTGACTATCTACCGCAGTACCCATTATCCCCATCAGATGCTTTCCACCGGGACATTTTATCTTCGCCGGGGATCCACCACCGATGTGGCCCGGCGAACCGAAATCGCCAGCATGATGCAGGAAAACGGCATGCTCAGCTATGAGACCAGTCTGGTCCAGGGCGTCTCAAAAGATGCGTTGGATATGGACCGGGTGGTTGAGTTTTTGCAGGCCTACGGCATGAATACAGACAATCCGTCGGATCTTCTCTTAGATGCGCTGGGAATCATCAAAAACGGCAGCGGTCAGAGGATTCCCGTGGTGACTTTTGGAGGACTTTTGCTGTTTGGTCGGAATCCAGCCCTCTACCTGCCCCATGCCTACATTCGGGTGGAAAAAGGAGAACAGGCAGAGATTGTAACCGGCAGTATCCTGCCGCTTCTGGAGCGGACCATGGAGATTATCCGACGATGGGTTCCGGATCCGGAGTACCCCATGGAAGCTGTGGAGGAGGCGTTGGCCAATGCCCTGGCTCATCGGGATTATCTGGACTACACCCGGGGCATCACAGTAACCATTACCGATACAAGCATCGAAGTGACCAATCCCGGCGCGCTGCTGGCTGGAACCGCCATGCACAGGAAAATGAAGCCGGATCAGATGAATCGTCGAAATCCGTGGCTGTACCAGCGACTGCTGGTCATGGACAGTGCCCGGCGTTTTTTAAAGTCCGGCAAAGGGATGAACCGTATTGAAAAGGCATTGGCGCCCATTGGTCCGGTGAAGTTTATCAGTATTGGAGCCAGCAATCTGTTTCGGGTCATATTCCCGCGGTAACGGGAGGAGGGCATTAGTTCATGACGGATCTGTTTCGCAAAGGAAACATGGCTCTGACCGGTATCAAGCTGATTACATACATTTTAGTATCATTTCTGCTGGTCAGGAATCTGGGCGCTGCCCGTCTTGAAATCGTGGCGGTTCTCATTGTCCTGCTGATCAGCAACAGCTTTTTCCGGCAGGAATACATGTACGGCAAGTTCGGGGCCACAGGGCCCACGTATGCCAGTTTTCTTATGGAGATTCTGGTGATTCTGGCCATTGGATTTTTACCGGTGCAGGTTGGGTACTATGTCTACCTCTTCTTTGTCACCGTTTCCGAGTGCACCATTGCGTTTCCACCTACACACAGCATACCCGTGGCTGTGATGGTGCTGTTTGCCATGCCCGTCACGGTGGGGCTTCAGTCCGGGGAGGCGGTATGGACTGTGATTATGGATCTGGCCCCTGCCTGGATGGTATCCATTCTGTTCGTGTACGCCATGAGCTATGTGGTGCGAATTCAGATCATTGAGCGAGAGAAACTGGCCCGCACCAATCTGGAACTGGAAGACACCTACCGCAAACTCCTGGAACACATGCGGCGAGCGGAAGAGCTGTCGGTAGAGAAGGAACGGGTCCGCATGTCCCGGGAGATCCATGACACGCTGGCCCATACCCTGACGGCTGTGGTGGTGCAGATGGAAGCTGTGAAAAAGAGGATGTCAGTGGATCCTGTGCAGGCTGCCCAGGACATTGACAAAGCCCTGGGTGTGACTCGGGAAGGGCTGAGCGAACTGAAGCGAACCATCAAGGCGTTGAGGCCCCAAATGATGGAAGGTCGCTCCTTTGTGGATGCGTTGGATCGGCTGGTGGCCGAACAGTCCTTGCTGAAGGTCGACCTGGAAGTGAACCTGATTCGGGAACGAGCCGATGATCCCAATTCCGAGGTCATCCTGTTTCGCCTGATTCAGGAGGCCATGACCAATGCGGTGCGGCATGGCGCTGCAAAAAATCTGTGGATTCGGATTGGGCAGGAAGGGGACAATCTGCTGTTGTCCGTCAAAGACGACGGGAAGGGCACCGCTGTGATCCGACGGGGATTCGGTCTCACCGGAATCCAGGAACGAATCGAAAAGGCCGGTGGTTCCGTGCGGTTCCAGTCGCAGATTGACAAAGGTTTTGAGATCGATGTCCAGATTCCATGGGTGAAGGAGGACTCTGTGTGACAATTCGCATTTTGATCGTGGATGATCAGCGGCTCATGCGGGAAGGACTGCAGACCATTTTGAACATGGAAAGCGATATGCAGGTGGTGGGTCTGGCGGAAGACGGGGAAATGGCCCTGGAGATGGTGCCGGAACTCAAACCGGATGTGATCCTGATGGATATCCGCATGCCCCGCATGGACGGTGTGGAGGCTACACGCCAGATCCATCGGCAGTATCCCCACTGCCATGTCCTGATCCTGACGACCTTTGATGATGATGAATACATTGTGGATGCATTGCGAAACGGTGCTGTCGGTTATCTCCTGAAAGATCTTCCCTCGGAGAAACTGGTGGCGGCGGTTCGGGATGCTGCAGCCGGTCATCCCATGATGCCATCGGAAATTGCCGGACGCCTGGCTGCCAAGATTGCAGAGCAAAACCAGTCCAAAGATGCTGGCGATCATAAGAATAATTTATCGGGTGCAGATTCTCTGATGGACGATCTCACGGACCGGGAAAAAGAAATTCTGACACTGATTGCTTCTGGAAAAAACAATCGGGAAATTGCCGGAATTCTGTTTATTTCCGAGGGAACGGTGAAAAACTATGTATCATCCATCTACGACAAAACCGGGATCAGTGAGCGATCCAAACTGATTATGCTGGCATTGGATGCCGCCCGACATGACTGAAGTCACGGGTAGGATGTGACTGAACTTATGACTGGAGACAGATGTACACGATCAATCCTTCTTCTATAATGAGGGTAAGAAGACAGAAGGAGTGATCGACATGAATAAACAGTTTATCGGTGGTATATCCTTAACCATTCTGGGATTGTTGATGCTGGCTGCCAATTATGGGATGATATCCGGGTTGTGGATTTTGTGGCTGCTGTCTGTCGGATTTTTGGGCGCGTATCGGATTGCAGAAGCCCATCTGGGGTTTTTGATTCCGGGGTTGATGCTGGGCGGCCTGGCCGCATTTGCTTCTCTGGGAACCGTGGTTGAAAATGTCAGCGGTGCGTACCTTTTCTTCTTCTTCGCCGCCGCGTTTTATCTGGTGTTTGCCCTGCATACCCGAAAAATTCAGACCGGGGATCAGGGAGAAAGAATCTGGCCCCTCTTTCCAGGAACAGCCCTCTTGGGAGTTGGCGCCTTGGTGATGGGGATCGAAGGAAATGCTCTGAGCGATCCGTTCCTTCGCTCTCTCAACATGGTGTTTCCCGCAGCGCTGATTCTGGTCGGAGTATACTTGTTCGCCCGCAATATCCGGACCGGTTCTTCCAAGTAGGTTTCAGACAAAGAGGAGGCTGGCAACAGCCTTCTCTTTGGTTCGAAAGGAGCACTGTCCGCGGTGACGGCGCAGTCCTTCGACAGCCTGAATTGAAATGAGGACAACAAACGGGGGTGTTCACGATGGTGTCAACCATAAAAAGCAACGGCTTGAAAGGTAGTATTGTCGGAATCGTCATCGCCTTGTACCTGGTTGCAGACTTGATGATGGATCGAACTCTGTTTCCCATGCTGCCCATGGTTTTGCAGCAGCATCATATGGACATTGTGCATCGGTACCTGATTTTGCTTAATCTGGTATGGGTGTGGATCGGCGGCTATTTCTGGTCTAGAAAACGGGTTGAGAAGAACAGCAGCCGGTATGCCAGACTGGCCAGTGTATTTTTCGGAAGTGCTCTTGCAGCAACAGTCCTATACTCGTTCCTCTCGCTGCCGCTGATCTGGACTGCCTATCGCTTTTCGTCCCAATCGTCTTTCTGGATATTCTTTCATGATTATGGGCTCTTTGTGTTCTTCGCGGTTATGATTCCACTCTTTGAATCGTTCAAATACCGAAGAGTTATCCCATGAACGGACGATAAGTCTCCATCAATACTGCTGATCGAGTCGGTAATCCATATGGAACTGTCCGGGCAGCATCGGAGTCAGAAGGAGAGACTTCTTCAACGGTACCGGAGTATACAGAATGTCCGCTGAACTCGTACAGCGGGTGGGTGGATGCAAAGAATATTCATTGAAAAGGTTCATTTTCGGGTATAATGGGAGTAGAATGTAAATAGGGGGTGACAACGTGAATAATCGAAATACATTTACCGGAGTTCTTTTTGTGGGAATTGGCATACTGCTGCTTTTATCCAACTTGGGCTGGTTGTCGGGAGTCTGGTTCCTGTTTGCATTATCACTGGCTTTTTTGACTGCATACTTTCTGTACAGCCGTTCGCTGGGATTCATTATCCCCGGCCTTCTGGTGGGGGCACTGGCACTGTATGCCCATCTGGGCGACCGAACGGGGGGCTTAAGCCCGGCATTCTTCTTTTTCTTCTTCGCGGCGGCATTTTTCGGTGTGTACGGGATCCACACCATGCACCTGTCCACGACGGACCGAGGAGAAAGAATCTGGCCGATTTTCCCCGGCACGGCTCTCTTGGCTGTGGGAATTTTGGTGTACAGCATTGAAAATGACTTTTTCGGCATCCGCCCGTTCCGCTATCTGAACTACATTTTCCCGGTGCTTCTGATTGCCTATGGCCTGAAAATTGTTCTGGTGGACAGTCGGAAAAAGAAGCTGGAATAAGAAGCTGGAATAAGAAAGAACGCTTCCTTGTAAGAAGCGTTCTATTCCTTCTACTAAATCTCAATCAAAATGTTCCAAATAGGCCAATGACATTTCCACCAGGAGAGCATCATCCGGTATGGGATCACCAAAGGAGGCTTCACTGCCGTCCGAGAAGCGAAGAATCAGCAGCTTATCGTCTTCAACCAGGAACCACCCGGGAACCACGGCTTCCGTATGGATACTGACCAGCTCTTCATAGTATTCTCTGTAAACCGGCAGTATTTCGGACGCCTTCTGCCCAATGTAGGCACCTAGATTGGAATAATATCCGGAGTCAAATACATCAATTCGCAGGACCTGTTGGGTGGTAACACCCACCATAAATCCAATTCGATCCTGATAGTTCCAGTAGTTGATGGGTTCTCCGAAATATCCGGCTTCATCGTCGATGACGGTTTCTTCATACATGCTTCCGAATCTCAATAGAACCTCATCCACAGGGTCACCCAGAGAAATCTCGCCCAGAGTAGTGGTCTCTGGAGGCCCGGGATCCGGTTCTGGTTCCGGTTCCGGTTCAGGATCGGTGGGTTCTTCGGGAGTTTCTCCATTATCGCCGTTGGGATCCGGATCCTGATCTTCAGGAGTTTCCACGGCATTGCGGCAGGATGTCGCTGCCATCAGGAGCGCGAGCACAAGAATCAGGATGAGTATACGGGAATATCTCATTCGTTATCCCCTTTCTTTTTAGCGGTCGGTGAATCCAACCGTTAGTATGAAGATCTTGTCCCTATTATATATTTTTTCCCGAAGATTGGAAACATAAATATTTGCACGGCTCCCATGGAACTTTTTTCTCCACAATCAGTCGGATATGGATGACACAGTGAAACCAATAAGGAGGCAGGGTTATGCGCATTACAGGCAGCATTTTTTGGGGATTATACTTGATTATCGTCGGATCGCTATTTTTACTGAGACAATATTTCCAGATGAACATTCCGGTATTTCGCCTGGCGCTGGGCGCATTTCTGATTATGGCTGGATTATCTTTCTTGTTCGGCAATTTCCAGTTCGGCGGGAACAACGATGTGTTCTTCAGCGACGGCGGGACATTGACGGTGCAAAAGAGCGGCGAGTACAATGTGGTATTTGGATCCAGAACGGTGGATGTAAGCCGTTTGGAGCCCAATGATGCCACCTATCGGGTGGAGGTCAATACCATATTTTCATCATCCGTCATCTATCTGGATCCGGATGTGAGCTACCGGATATCCGGTTCCAGTGCTTTCGGGAGCATTACTTTCCCCGATGGCCACACAGTCAGTTTCGGGGAAGGTAAGCAGACCGGGGGAGAAGGAACCAAACTGCAGCTGGATCTGGAACTCAGCACGGTGTTCGGCCGCACAGAGATTCGATTTCGGGGTTCCTCCTAACATCCGTGTTACGGAGTCAGTGCTTCGATATGGGTAAGCATCCGGGTTCTGGGCAGGTACTCCAGTCGGTAACGGCCCCGTTCTAAGGGCTGTTCCATGGAGGAGGATCGCCGGAAAAAGAGTGTGACCTTTTCCTGACTGTACAGGTGAACCACCTGAATCATTCCCTGACCCGCGGGCTGGGCATGAACACTCTGGATCTGGTACAATCCGGAAACCGGGTCGCGGCGGGATATATCCAGATAGGCAGCGGACAGACCCAGCACACTGCCGGTCAGAATGGACAATGTCAGGATAAAAAGAATGAGCATCCGCACATCCCGGGGGGAAATGCGGCGAGGGTCATCGGATCGGTATTTGGTCGGGACTTGTGCGCTGGATCGGCGGGAGTCGGACGCCCGGCGTTTTCTGGAACGAACGGATCGGCCGTAGGCCTTGGATACCCGACCGGCTACATATCGTCCGGTCACCAGAGTACCCAGGGCACCGGCAGCGCCCAGGACCAGGGCCGAGGCAATAAAAGGAGCCAGCGCCATGTAGGCTTCGCTGGTTGTAAAAGGGAAAAAATACAGAATGATTTCTTTCAGACTCATGGGGATCACTCCATCAAGGATTTGGATTCTATCCTAAGACATACGACAGGAAATAGGGTTTCCCTCCTTCCGGCATTCCACAGACAGTTTTGTCTGGGGTCATTTGCTAAAATAAACTGAAACGCTACCTGGAAGGGTTTATGAAATACAGGGAGAATATCTACCCTTATCTTTGGATCCGATACGAGGAGGGTTGAAGCTATGAAAAAATGGGTCTGCACAGTGTGCGGCTACATCCATGAAGGGGAAGAACCACCGGAAGAATGCCCGGTATGCGGAGCCCCCAAGGAAGATTTCGAAGAAGTAAAAGACGGCTAAATGACAGAAGCGGGCCCATGAGCCCGCTTCATACTATCTTCAGGGATCTATTTCAGAAAACCGGCCAGAATGGTGTCTTCCGCCTCTTTTTCGGATAAGCCCAGCGTCATCAGTTTGATCATCTGTTCGCCTGCAATTTTCCCGATGGCGGCTTCATGGACCAGGGTTGCGTCCGGATGGTAGGCTGCCACTTCCGGGATGGATCGGATCTGGGCGCTGTCCATAATGATGGAATCACACTGGACATGTCCCGAGCATTTGTTTTCGCCAATGATCTGGGGATAGAAAATCTGGAACGACTGATCCTGTGCCACCGAGCGGGAGATGATCTGGGCGGAGGAATCTTCCCCCACCAGCCGGACGGTGGTTTTTGATTCGGCTTTCTGATCTCCATGGGTCAGCATTTTTTCAGAAGTCAGCAAAAAAGCTCCTTTATGCAAAACCGCTTCCGTCGTTCGGACAGTGTTGTCCACGCCCCGAATCTGGATGAGATCCAGTTCAGCCCAGGCGTTTTCATGGAGTTCCAGGATGGTCTGCGGATCCAGCACCCGCTTTCCGGTACCGGGGCCTTCCCCATAGTGTTTTTCCACATAACGCAGCCGTGCCCCTTTTCGGATAATGAAGGTATGGACCCCTTCATGCTTGGATTCACTGCTGCTTTCGCTGTGGATCCCGCATCCGGCAATGATCACCACATCGGAATCCTCACCAATGTCAAAAGTATTGTAAACCTTGTCGTGCATGCCTTCCGCCGTTAGAATAACGGGAATATGCACGCTTTCATTTTTGGTGCCCGGTTTGATGATTACATCAATCCCCGGCTGATCTTTTTTGGGGATAATGTCAATATTGGCCGAAGAGGAACGACCGACACTCTCTCCGTCTTTGCGGATGTTGTATGCCCCGGCGGGAATCTTATGCAAGTCCGCTACAGTTTCAAGCAGTTTTTGATCGATAGCAGTCAGCACTGTGTTCACTCCCTTCAGCGCAGTTTGCTCCGCATGTGCAGGCTACTTCATCCATAATCATGGGCCAGATCAGGTCTTTGGATCCCTTTTCCTTGATCTTGCCGTCGGCAATCAGGATGATCTCATCGGCCAGGCTGAGAATGCGCTCCTGGTGGGAAATCAGCACAATGGTGGTGTCAAATTTCTGGTGGATATTCCTGAATGTTTCGGTGAGGCGGGAAAAGCTCCACAAATCGATCCCGGCTTCCGGTTCATCGTAGATGGCAATTTTGGGTTTCCGGGCCAGCAGGGTGGCAATCTCAATCCGCTTCAGTTCCCCTCCGGAAAGGCTGGCATCCATTTCCCGCTCCAGATAATCCTGGGGACACAGCCCCACATCGTACAACAGGCTGCACAAACGGTCAAAATGGTATTCCCCGGCGGCTATGGTCAGAAGTTCCTGAATGGTCATGCCTTTGAACCGGGGAGGCTGCTGGAAAGCATACCCGATCCCGGCTTGGGCTCTTTCTGAAGTAGTCATGCCGGTAATATCCTGGCCGTCCAGCACAATGGAGCCGGAGGTGGCCGGCATGATGCCCATGATGGCTTTGGCCAGGGTCGATTTTCCCCCTCCATTGGGCCCGGTAATGACATACAGGGCATGATCTTTCATGGTTAGGCTGATATCGTCAAGAATGGTAAACGGTTTGGTATCCCCCTGAACAGTCAGGGTCAGATTGTTGATTTCCAGCATCGCTGATTTCCTCCTTCGGATTCTCTATCGGATCGGATCGAGCAGGCGGTCAATCGTATCTAAAGAACGGCGCAGGGCATCCTCGGGTTCGCTGTGGTAGGCTTCGCCCAGCTCCAGAGAAACCGAACCGGCAAATCGATTTTCGTTTAGGGTGCGCATAATTTTCGGAAAATCGATAATCCCTTCACCAGGGACCAGATGGCGGATGCTGGTGCCATCGCAGTCAATGAAATGAATCACAGACAAATCGTCTCCAAACACCTGAAAGTATTCCTCCAGCGTATCCCCGCAGAGAACCATGGGGACCAGGTCCACCATAACTTTGGCATTCAGGGAGGCCAGCTCATCGAAGGCTTCTTTCACTTGTTTGAGGCTGCACATCATGGGAGATTCTTCCGGAGCCAGGGGTTCCAATACCAAAGAGACCCCTTTGCGCTGCGCATGTTCGGCGATGATTTTCAGGCTGTCCAGGGATCGATGCCAGGTTGCTTTGGGATGTTCATCCTTCAGAATCGTACCGGATGTCATCAGCATCCGGTGGGTTCCCAGCTCGGCGGCTGCGTCGGCAGCCCGGCAGAAATAGCGGATACTGTGTGCCCGGATGGTATCGTTGGAGGATCCAATGGACACCGGCGATGAAAGTTGTTCCGGTGTGTACATGGATACGCCCAGCTGTTCTTTGGATAAAAGATACTGAACCTGGGAAAGATACGGTGTATCCATCAAATCCACGGGGGCATGGGGGTGGTTTCCCCAGATTTCGACTTCGGACAAGCCCAGCCGGGCGATGGAAGAAAGAGTAAACGGCAGCGAGTACCGGGCATAGGTATAGGTCATGGCCGATACACCAAACGGCATATTCATCCAAATCAACCTCCTTACAGGGCCGATGAATTCTTCGAAACTGCCTGACTGACTTCCACAATCAAGGAAGAAAACCCTCCTTGGAGAGGATAAATTCACATCCAGCAGGCAGCAGGTTTTCTGTGTATACGTCCAGAATACGATGTACAGGATCACGAATCACGAAAGGAAGGTTGAATGATGAAACCAGTACGGCTTTTCGTATTTCAACTGGATCAGGGTTGGGGCGGAGCATCAGCCACTGAGGATGGACTGACTGCCCTGATCGGACCGTACCAAACTCAGCAGGAAGCAGAAACAGAACTGAATAAAGCAGCAGCCCATGAGGCTCCTCGGATCGACTGTCTCCAGGGCAAGAAAATGAACGAGGAAAGCCTGAAGATGCTGGCCGCTGAACTGAATGAATACTATCAGGGAAAAGCCGTGTCGCTGGATTTCCCGGTGGATTGGGCGGAAACCGGTGTCACTGATTTCCAGCGGCAGGCATTGGAAGCCTGCAAGGAGGTCCCCTATGGGGAAGCGGCCACCTACGGGGATCTGGCCAAACGAATCGGCCGGCCCAAAGCATGCCGCGCCATTGGAGGGGCCATGCACATCAATCCGGTATTTCCAGTGGTGCCTTGACACCGTATTTTGGGCTCCGGCGGGGCCCTGACGGGGTTTGGCGGCGGACTGGACGCCAAAAGAAAATTGCTGGATCTGGAAAAAATCCCGTACAAAGATTGATAGCACGGATGGCTGGGACATGTCAGACAAGGCATGCACGGAGTGCTGGGAGCCCGAAGGAGGCACCTTCGGATGGGTTGTAGCGGAGTTTTCTTGGGTTTTCCGAATAGGGCAGGATGCCAGACAAAGAGAATGATTGGTAGAGTAAATTGATTCAATGATCTGAACATATGGGGTGAAATGATGAATCGCTGTGGATGGTGTGCCGGGGATCCCCTTCTGGAAGCGTACCATGATGAGGAGTGGGGAATTCCCGTGGATACGGATCAAGAACTGTTTGAACGAATGGTGCTGGAGATGTTTCAGGCTGGTTTGAGCTGGCGAACCATTCTGTATAAGAGGGATGCGTTTCGACAGGCATTTTTCGGATTTGATGTGGCACGGGTCGCTGCCATGACAGAAGAGGAAGTCAATGAGCGCATGATGCGAAAGGAAATCGTCCGAAATCGCAAAAAAATCGAAGCGGCCGTTTTCAACGCCCAAGAATGCCTGAATCTCATAGGGCAGCACGGCAGCCTGAAAAACTATCTGGAAACGCTGAAAAGCTACACCCTTGAGGAGAAGCAGAAAGAATTCCGGAAGCGCTTTCAGTTCATGGGGCCCCTGATTGCCGAAGCTTTTTTCCAATCGGTGGGTATGATCGACAACCTCCATGAACCCGGCTGCTGGAAGTATGAAAGGAAGACTCATGACCGACAAGAAAAATCACCCACTGTCTGGGTCATCGGAGCCGGTGCCGTTGGATCTGTGCTGGTTGCCATCCTGAGTCGGCATATCCCTGTGGTCCTGGTAGGCGACAGTCCCCATGCCCGAAAGGTAAAAGAAGACGGTCTGCGCATCGCCCTGTACAATGAACCGGAAACGGTGGTCCATCTGGATGTGTGCGCATCAGCAGAAGTAGAGGCGTTGAAACCGGAAGATCTGGTGCTCCTGACGGGTAAAATATGGGGGATACAGCGGACCGCTGCCTGGCTGAAACCGCTGCTGCATCCGAATCAGTGGGTGGCTGCCCTGCAAAACGGCATGGGATTCGAAGAGGATGCAGCGAGTCAGATGGGGATTCCTCTCCAGCGCGGGATCGTTCAGTTTGGAGCCAACAGCAGCGGCCAGGGGGATGTTCAATTTTACCGAGGCAAGCTGATTTTCCCTCCTTCCCGGCCGGCGCAGATGTTGAAGGACTGGATGGCAGACGGCCCCATTGACTGCGAGATTACCGAACATTTTCTCCAGGCTCAGTGGAATAAGCTGCTGATCAACTGTGTGGCCAATCCACTGGCCGGACTGCTTCAGATCAACAACCGGCAGATTTCAAATCCCCAACTGGATGATGTGAAAAAGCACATCCTGGAGGAAGTAAAAAAAGTAGCCGCTGTCCAGGGGGTCCATCTGGATCTGGACATCCACGGCTTAAACAGATATTTTCGCTCTGAGAATGTACCGTCTCTGGTGCGGGATTTGCAGCGGGGACAACCCACGGAAGTGGACTATATCAATGGGTACATTGTCCGGGAAGGCCTGCGCCATGGTATTGAGGCCCCTGTGAATCAGGCGCTGACCGCCACGATTGACTTTCTGTCTGGACAGTCCGCCGAAAGAAAGGAAGTGTCGCCATGATTTTTTCCCATGTACCTAGGGTCCGGCTGTATGATGCGCCTACCCCTCTGGAACATGCTCCCCGGTACGGAAAACTGTTTGACTACGACCATCTTTACGTGAAGAGAGATGATGCGTTTCCGCTGGGAATGGGCGGAAACAAGGTACGAACCCTGGAATACCTCTTGGGTGAAGCCATAGCCTTGGGGGCCGATGTGGTGGTAGCAGCCGGAGGGCTGCAGTCCAACCAGTGTCGGCTGGCTGCCGCAGCCTGCGCCAAACTGGGTCTGGAGTGTGTCCTGGTGCACAACGGCAGTCGACCGGATTTCTACCAGGGAAATATGCTGCTGAACCATCTGGCAGGAGCCAAAAGCATATTTCTGGGACCGGTGGATGAAGAGGAGCGCGGCAGAAGGACCCGTGAAGTAGCGGATGAAATCGAAAAGACCGGAAAGAAACCCTACTTGATCCAGAACTCAGGCCGGGGAGCTTTGGGGTACGCCACGGCCGCCTTGGAACTGCATCAGCAGGCGGAAGATGCCCGCATCGATCTTCGGCATATCGGCATGGTGGGCGCCATGGCAGCCACAGCCACTGGATTTGTTTATGGGACAGCCATTTTGGCCAAGCCTTTTCATGTCCATGTCATCAGTGTAGAATATCCCCGGGAGTATCTCTTGAATGAGATGAAAGGACTCTGGGATGATATGGTCCGGATTACCGGAATCACTCCGACTCTGGATTTAGAAGACGTGATGACCATTTATGATGATTTCCTGGGGGACGGGTACGGTGCCCTGACAGAGGCGTCTTTGCAGGCAGCGTACGACCTGCCCCGGACGGAAGGAATCTATCTGGAAAGCATCTATACCAGCAAAACGCTGGGGGGACTCCGGGCTTTGGTAGAAAGAGGGATCATTCCTCGTTCTGAAGCATCCTGTTTCATCCACACCGGAGGACTGCCCTCCCTGTTTGCCCAGGCCTACCATTATCAGCCGTAGGAGGTGTTTTACCATGAATATTATCGTGTATACAGCCAGTCCCAACAGCGATGGACTGACAGCGGCCTGCGGAGAGGCGGCCGCACTGGGAGCCAAAAAGGCAGGAGCGTCGGTCAAGATTGTCGATCTGAACCATTCCGGCATTGGCCTGTGCCAGGCCTGCGGGCGAGGGTACGGCACCTGCTGGACAGACCATGAATGCCAGGTAGAGGATGGATTTCAGGCTGTGCATCACGAACTGCTCCAGGCGGATGCGTTTGTCCTGGTGACTCCGGTGTACTGGGGTGAATTCAGTGAAAGCGCCAAAGCGTTTTTCGATCGTCTCAGACGCTGTGAAGGAACCCGTTGGGAACAAAGCGGTCTGAAGAATAAACAGGCAGTGGGAGTCGCTGCTGCCGGCGGCAGCGGCCGGGGAACCATTACCTGCCTATTGGCATTTCAGCAGTTTTGCCAGCATGTCCATGCCGATGTGTTTGATATGATTTCCATTACCAAAAAAAGCCGCCGATACAAACTCGATACCATCTACCAGTGTCTCCATGACCTGGCCGCATCGCTGCAAAAAACGGACGGGAAGTGATTCCATGGCTGAATTCGACATTATGGTGATGACGGCGTTCGGTTTGGAAGCCGTCACCGCCCGGGAATTGAGGCAGCTGGGATACCAGGATCTAACTGTGGAAACCGGCCGGATTTTGTTTCGGGGAGATGCATCCGCCGTGGTCCGGGCCAATCTGTGGCTGCGAACGGCAGATCGGGTTCTGATTCAGGTAGGAACATTTCCGGCTGTCACATTTACTGAGCTTTTTGATGGAACCGCTGCACTGCCCTGGGAGGACTTTTTACCTCAGGATGCGGAATTCCCGGTGATCGGCAAATCCATTCGATCCACCCTGTTTTCAATATCCGACTGCCAGGCCATCGTAAAAAAAGCCGTGGTGGAGCGATTGAAAAAGACATACAAGCTAGAGTGGTTTCCAGAATCCGGGCCTCGCTATCGGATTGAAGTGGGTATGCTCAATGATGAGGCCACACTGACTCTGGATACCACAGGGACCGGTCTTCACAAGCGAGGCTACCGCACAGCTGTCAGCGAGGCCCCTTTACGGGAAACCCTGGCTGCCGCCATGGTGCTGTTGAGCCAATGGTCCCCGGAGAAACCGCTGATTGATCCATTTTGCGGATCCGGCACCATTCCCATCGAGGCGGCCATGATTGGTCTGAATATGGCGCCGGGGATGCGCAGAGCCTTTGTCAGTGATCAGTGGCCGATTCTGCCGGAAGCGATCTGGAAAGAGGAAAGGGAGAAGGCCCTTTCTGCCGTAACGGAGGATCGGGATTTTCGAGTCCTGGGTTCGGATATTGACGGAGAAGTGCTGAAGATGGCTCGGTTCCATGCAGAAAAGTGCGGGGTGGAGGATATCTGTTTCTTTCAGAAACTCCCCATGGAAGAACTGCGCTCCAGCAAAAAATATGGGTGCATTATAACCAACCCGCCGTATGGAGAGCGGATGGGAGATCCACAGGACATCGAAGATCTGTATCGAACCATGGGGAAGGTGTTTCAGTCTCTGGACACCTGGTCCTACTATATTCTGACCCCGGTCCAGGGATTTGAGAATCTTTTTGGACGACGGGCGGATAAACGACGGAAGCTGTATAACGGGATGATTGCCTGCCAGCTGTTTCAGTACTATGGACCGCGGCCGACACGGAGGCCGTCCCGGGACCGTATCGAAACGAAGGAGGAGAACGAAGAATGATAGTATCCCCGGTGTGTGATTTGCTGAACATTCAATACCCGATATTTGGAGGAGCCATGGCCTACATTTCCGACGGCCGCCTGGCGGGGGCTGTTTCTGCAGCTGGCGGTTTCGGCATCATTGCCTCGTTGGGGCATACGGCGGATTCTCTACGTAAGGAGATTATGACGGCCCGGGATATGACGGATAAGCCGTTTGGCGTAAACTTGATGCTGAAAAGCCCGGATCTGGAGGAATATCTGAAAGTGATCATCGAAGAAGGCGTGGCGGGTGTAACCACCGGTGCTGGCAATCCCCTGCCGTATATTCCCCGGTTGAAGGAAGCGGGCATCCGGGTCTTCCCCGTAGTGCCCAATGTGAAGCTGGCCAAACGAATGGAAGAAAACGGTGCGGACGGCGTGGTGGTGGAAGGCATGGAAGCCGGAGGCCATATCGGAGAACTGACCACCATGGCGTTGATTCCCCAGGTGGTGGATGCTGTATCCATCCCTGTGCTAGCGGCCGGCGGGATCGGGGATGGACGAGGGATGGCTGCAGTGATGCTTCTGGGGGCTTCCGGTGTCCAGATGGGGACACGTCTGATGGCTGCCACTGAATGTAAAATTCATCCTCAGGCCAAGCAGAGGATCATCGATGCTGTAGATACCGATACACTGCATCTGGGCAAAGGCACCAGTCACTCCATGCGGGTTCTGCGCAGCGAGACCACCGAACAAGTGGCTAAAATGGAAGCCGAAGGAGCCGATTACGCCGATATTCAAAAACTCCAGCAGGGAAAATTCCAGCTGGCAGTGGATCAGGGGGATATGGTGCTGGGATCGCTTCCGGCCGGGCAGATTGCTGGGCTGGTCCGATGCCAGGAATCCGCCGCTGAGATGATCCACTCAGTGGTTCAGCAGGCTGAGGAAATTCTTCTGGGAGCGGCCCGATTGGTTTCCAAATAAAGGGTCTGAAGACATTGAGGCCACCGGACATGCGTCCGATGGCCCTTTTTAATCCTGATTGGCCAGGTAGCGGAACTCGTTCCACCATAGAAGCCCCAATTCAACGGCACCTGGCAGATCCAGCAGGGTTCCGGGTGCGTCCGGATGGGCGTTCATCCACGCTTGAGCATGCTCCACGGAGCAAAAAAAGTTGATCTGGCTTCAGGTGTGCCCGGATACCGACTGCGCCGGATCGGCATGAGCCACAAAAACCTGGGGGTTCTGGGGCGCAGCCTCCAGGATTCTGCCCTTTTTCATCGCAATGTGGATCGGTGTTCTGCAGAATTGACAGGCAGAATCGATTTCAGCATCCAAAGATAATGCTGCCGGGATACCCACAGCATCGGCTGCACACCAGGCAAACATCTCTCGCTGGTTCAATCTCAGCCGGTGGCTGGTGGGTGTCAGGGACAGACCACCGGTGGCATTGAGCTCGTGGCGGGTATGATCCCAGATCAGGGTTCCCCGCTTTTCCATGGCGGTGATGGTTTGTTTTATGACCGTCTCTGTCTGACCCAGTTGGTGAGCCAGAGTGGATACAGTGCACGGTTGGTCGTGGACCAGCGATACAAATCCCTTGTGGCGGACGGCTCGCTCCAGCTCAGGGAGTCCGTCCAGATACTTTTGCAGACCGCCGATATCTTCCATGAATATCACTCCCAGAATGTCAATAAAGACCCACGGTAATATGTCAAGACCTTAAAACTGGGAAATAATTATGAACAGAGAAAAAA
>JAXGQE010000011.1:0-92033 GCA_040766585.1 Candidatus Sumerlaeota bacterium | reverse complement strand
ACTTGGCTGCAGCAACTCCCACCAGAAGTGCTCCCACAAGCCCGGGACCGCGGGTAACAGCTATGGCAGACAGGTCATCCAAACTAACGTGTGCTTCCTGCAGTGCCTCCTCGACCACTGGAATAACAGCTTCAATATGCTTTCGAGATGCAATCTCAGGGACCACACCACCGTATTTCTGATGGATGGATATCTGAGAGGCCACGATATTGGACAGCAGGTACCTTCCTTCTGCAACTACCGCCGCCGATGTTTCATCACAGCTCGTTTCGATTCCCAATATGACGTCTTTCATGCTCTCATGTTCCCTTCTATGATTTCCGCAGCAGGGACGGATAGATAAACTTTTTACCCTGAGCTTCTTTTTGCTGATCCCACTGATTCAGGATCTGAACAGCCTCATTGGCTGCTTCGATGGCCCTGTTTTCTCCAACCACCTGGAAAGTGTCAGTTACCCGGTTGGCAAAAACAGTGCAGATGCTCCCCGCCCTGAGCCCGAACAGGGAAGATAGCGTCAGCACGGCTGCTGCTTCCATCTCCAGATTCAACACACCGGCTTTCTGCAGATCAGGGATCAGATCGTTCATCCAGGACTGCTGGTATCCCTGATAACCCGGCCGTCCCTGCCCTGTATAAAAAGACGACGTGGACGCTCCGATACCCAGATGATAGACATAGCCCAAATTCTCGCATGCCTGCACCAGGGCTGTAATCACTTCGTAGTGGGCCAGTGCCGGGTATTCCGGCATGATGTAGTAGGGGGTGGTTCCATCAAATCGAACAGTGCCCGTGTTAATGATCAAATCACCGCATTGAATGTTTTCTGACAGGGTACCGGTGCTTCCGACCCGAATGAACGTATCCACACCGATGGCTGCCAGTTCCTCCACGGCGATGGATGCTGAAGCAGCACCGATGCCTGTGGATACTGCACCGATTTTTGTCTGCTGGATATGCCCACAAATGCTGTGGTATTCTCGATGACGGGCCAGTACCCGGTAATCATCCCAGGTGTCGCCGATTTTCGGGATCCGGTCCGGATCTCCCGGAAGCAGCACATAACGCGGCATATCACCGGATTTCATATCGATGTGATACTGATGTCCTTCTGAACTGACGGGCCTTTTGGCATTCATGGTTTCATTCATGTCTGATCCCTCCCGGACTTGTAAATCGTAGCTCCATGAGCTAAGAAACAGTCCAGGAATGAGCCCGGGACTGTTTCAATGATACGGATGATTCAGTAACACCCATGCTGTTAATATTTGAATATGGCTTCCATGGGAAGAATGAAGACTGTCGCTCCGCTGATCTCAACTTCCAATGGGGTCATATTGAATAAGGGTGATTCATGAATACCCATTATATCTGTGCGGGTTACTACCCTTGAACTGCAGTTTTCCTCAATGATCCCCAGCACTTTTTCCACATGGTCGTTTTCGATTCCCATCAGGAGTGTGGTGTTGCCTTCGCGCAGGAATCCTCCGGAGCTAGCCAACTTGGTTGCCTGAATTTTCTGCTTTGCCAACGCCGGCAGCAGTCCGCTGACATCATGGTTGCTGACAATGGCCACTACAAGTTTCATGAATGATCACCTCTGTTTCAGAAGTCAGATTTCCTACTGTAAAAATTCGCCTTTGCGCCTATATTTCCTGCTGATGGGGGGTGAACCATTTCCACATGATCAGGGCATCTTCTCCATTGTCGGAGTAGTAGCCTTTGCGAATCCCTTCCACCGCAAAGTCATATTTCCGATACAAATTCTGGGCGACGATGTTGGACACCCGTACCTCCAGGGTGATTCCGCTGCATCCTGCCATGACGGCATCTTCGATAATCCGACAGAGCAGAGCTTCACCGATTTTATGACCCCGGTATTCTGGGAGAACCGCAATATTGGTGATGTGAACCTCATTGAGTATAATCCACATGCCGGTATATCCGACAATCCGGTCATGGACAACAGCCACATAATAGCGCGTAAACCCTTCGTTGGCCAGTTCAGAGAGAAATGCCTGCCGGGTCCAGGGGGCTGCGAAGGAGGCCGATTCAACCTCTAGCACTTGTTCCAAATCATCCACTTTCATTCGGCGAATAATTGGTTTCATGATGGATCGTGCCTTCTCTTTTGATCATACAAAATCTCAGCCTGGGATCTTCGAATATAGGCAGGCTGAAGGGTCAGAAGACCATCGACATCGTCCTGCTGCAGTCCCTTGTGTCCAAGGGCCGCCACGGATGCGCCCCGGGGAAAAACATTGGAAAACGGTGCAAAAAGAACATCTTTATGAATATTTTCCTGGATGGATAAAGCATCCTGTACGGCCGCATCAGCCACAACGATCATTTCTCCTGAAGCAGAATCAAGCAGATCATGGACATCCTCTTTGCTCATAACTGTGTCGTGGACTACTGCCTCTAGATTGCCATCTTTCCACCGGTACAGCGCGGTGTAGAATTCTTTCATTCTTGCATCCACAACCGGGCAAAGCAAGCCGGTGCTGGGTGCGCAGTTCCAACAGAGCGCCTTTAATGTCGATACACCCACCAATGGCACTTTCAGAGCATAGGCAAGACCTTTGGCTGTGGCCATACCGATTCGTAAGCCTGTAAAAGAACCGGGACCGCAGGATACAGCGATCCCTTCCACATCATGGATCGAATGGTTGCATTCATTGATAAGCCGATCGATCATGGGCATCAGACGCTTTGAATGGACCTGATCCACGGTAAGATTGTACTCACCAATGATTCTTTCTCCTTCTACCAGTCCGATACTGGCAGACCGTGTAGCGGTATCAAGCCCCAGAACCAGCATCGTTCATCATCCCTTTCAGAAGCTTACGGTGGCAATCACCGGATGCATCCAGGTTTAAAATCCGGAAATAACATCCTTCCGGTTCATCCGCAGGCCCTTTGGAAATATCAATCCACAGTCTCTCTTCAGGAATGTATGGGCCAGCCTTCTCTGCCCATTCAATGACCGTTACGCCATTTCCGGAGACATACTCTTCAAACCCAATATCAAACAGCATTTCCGGATTATCGAGTCTGTACAAATCCATATGAAAAAGAGGAATCCGTCCCATGTATTCACTGACCAGATTAAACGTCGGGCTGTTGACAAGCCCCGCCACGCCCAGCCCCTGGGCGATTCCTTGGGTGAAGATCGTTTTGCCTGCACCCAGTTCTCCCTGCAGACAGATCACTTCCCCACCGGCTGAGCACCTTCCCAGAACAGCTCCCAGCGCCTTGGTCTCTTCAGGCGATTTGCACACACGGACCCATTTCATCGTTCCACACTACATCCTCTCCGGTGCAGGAATGCCCAAAACATGAAGGACATTGCCCATAACCATCTTAAACGCAGCCACCAGTTCCAAACGCATGGATTTCATATCATCATCCGCGGAAAGAACCGGAACTTTTTCATAGAAACTCATAAATGATGTTGCCAAACTGTAGGCATAGTCGGTTACAGCCGACGGTGCCACATCGCGGAATCCTCTTCGGATCACCCCGGGATACTCGACCATCTTCTTAATCAGTTCTTTTTCAGCATCCGCCATGGTGCTCAATGCATCCAACCCGTCCATTTTGATTTCAATATTGTCGGCGCCAGCTTTACGAAGTATATTGGATGCCCGGGCATAGGAATACTGAAGATACGGCCCGGTATTCCCCTGGAGGCTCAACGCTTCCTGGAAGTCAAAAACGATGACTGAGTTGGTATTGTAGCGAATCATATAGTACCGGACTGCGCCGACAGCAATTTTTGTCCCCAGGGCTGTCTGTTCTTCCGCGCTCATTTCCGGATGCCTTTTTGCCACTTCTTCTGTAGTCTTTTCTATGATCCGGTCCAGCAAATCGTCAGCTTTCACTCCGATTCCCTTGCGCCCTGCCATGGCATAGATGTCTCTTTCATCGCTCACTTCAACACCCAGCTCCTGGGCAGCCTCTGTGGACAAGGCCACGACTTCATATCCGAAATGAATGCTGTTGTCGGCTTCATCCTCGAACCCGAGTTTGAACAAGGACAGTCTCAGTACATCCTGCAAATATTTTTGACGAATATCAATGACGTTCATAACCACATCTGCACGGCCGAAATCATCCATTTTCGCCCCGTCCATATCCGAGGTCCACAATTCTTTTCCGTTTTTCTGTGTGCAGTAGATGGAATACAGGAAATCCCGTCCCAGTATGCCAAATTTCCACATCTGATTGGCAATGTCCTTGGCTGTGTATGTGGCGGTACCATTGGATCTCAGCAGAATTTTATCCGGATTTTCCAAATTGCTGAATTCAGGCAAATCACCCAATTTAACCACCCAACAGCCTTTGTTGGGGCCTGACTCTTCGTAGACGATTCCACCCTGGTCTTTCATTCTGGCAAATGCATGCTTCCAGAATCCCATTTTCATGATATCGCTTTCCCATGTCAGAACTTTGTAGAATACATCCAGTCTCGCCATGGTATTGAGATGACAGTCAACGATTTTTTTGGACGTTTCCTTGGCCAGATGAGCAATTTCATTGTTGCCTTCTTCAATCAGATGCAGGACTTCAGCCTGTTTGGCTTCCAGTTCAGGATCTTCCTGGTACAGGATATTGACTTTGGTATAGAGATCCCAGCAAAAGTAGTCAAAACGCTGCTTCCCGTCATATTTTTCCCCCAGATAGTGAAGTCCGACCACCACATCGGCTACCGCTGTTCCTGTATCATCAATGTAATTTTGTACTTCTACATCGAAACCGGATTTTTCAGCCAGCCGGGCCATGGTATCCCCCAGGCAAGAATTCCTTAAATGCCCGATATGGGCTGCTTTGTTAGGATTGATATTGGTGTGTTCAATGACAAACTTCTTTTTCTCTCCATCGGCGTTGTTGCCAAACTGATCCCCCATATTTCGGATACTGGTTAGCAGATCTCCGGCAAATCGTTTGTAATCCATTTTCGCATTGATGTAGCCCGGTTTTGTCACACTAAATGATTCAAAATACGGAAGATGAACTGCCTGCAGTGAGTCTGCCAGTTGTTGGGCGATTTCCACAGGCGATTTTCTGGCCGCTTTGGCCAACTTCATCGCCACCGGTGTGGACAAATCACCGAATTCCGGATTGGGCGGGGACGAGACAGCGATCTCATCCAGACTTAAATCAATCTGATAGATCTCGCTGATTAAAAGCTGCAACTCATTCTTTACATGCAAATCTGCTTCCCAGGGGTATGTTTTTTCTGTCATTGCATTTCCTCCTCTTATCATCACTATACAGAATCGTACAGTTATTTCTTACATTTTTTCATCCTGCAGATAGAAGTCCCGGATCTTCTGAAAATCCTCCCAGACCGGCTTCTTTTTCTCTTCATCGCGCAAAAGAGCCGCCGGGTGATAAGTGGGTATGATCATTTTCCCCTTACGGCGAAATACTTTCCCTCGGTCCCGGGTGATGCGAATCTCGGGTCCAAGAATAGTCTGGGCTGCAATTGCCCCTAAGCATACGATGATGCTGGGCTGTATCAATTCCACCTGACGTACCAGCCAGGGGAAACAAATATTGCGTTCGAGCACGGTTGGCACCCGGTTGCCCGGAGGTCTGCACTTGACTGTGTTGGTTATGTAAATATCCTCCCGCTGGATGGATGCCGCCGTCAAAATCTGATCCAGGAGTTTTCCAGCGGCCCCGACAAACGGTTCACCCAGAAGATCTTCCTGCTGTCCGGGTGCTTCGCCCACCATAACGAGACGAGACTGGTTGCTGCCTGCACCAAACACGACCCCGGTGCAAGTCTGCCGCAGTGAACATGCCTGGCAGCCGACGGCCGCAGCATGTAAATCCTGCATGGTACCAATCCTTCGAAAAGCCTCCAGACCGTGTTGATCCAATGGTGCCACCGTCCTTCAAAAGCATACTTCATTGTATCAAAAATCAAATGATAAGTAAACTCAAGACAGCCGTCCGCGTTCTTGGCCAACTAAAAATGCAGCCCGTCTTACGAGCTGCATTTTGCATTTCTGCTCCATAGTTTTCAGCATCATTTCGGACGCTTCGGCCATGCATGAAGACCTTGATCCTTGTTGGTCAAAGTACAGACAATGCCTGCCGGCAGATCATCCTGGCCTACAGGAACACCATCTGCATCATCAGTCTGGGCGATCTTTTCCGAATCACTGATGATCAGCGAGACCGCTGTTTTTCTCGGTGCTTTCAGCCATTCAGTGCCTTTTGATAAATTCCCGGTAATTCTCATGTCTATTCTCTAAACTGGATGATCGCTGCGCCGCCCCGGATGACTGCGGCAGTGCTTTTCTGTATCCAGCCGTCCTCTGGAAAGACCTGGATCGGTGATGAGATACAAAGTGTGTACAGATGGAGTCTCCCCGGTATGATTACTGCTCCTTTATATCGGTAAGCCGATCCACCCTGAATGTACAAACAGTCATAGAAATGGACCCGAAAGCTTCCCGGAGCGGTTACAGATGTAACAATATGGGATTTTCTGGCGCAAGTTCTGCCCTCTGAGCCGGGCCCGTGTGGTCAGTTCGACATCCTCGCTCTTTATGGGGCATCCAGCCTGTTCACATGTTTATCTCTCCCGCCTTTTGGTATCCGTTTGCCAGTACCGTCAATTCTACTGTTTCAATATCCATCATAAATCCATGTACCGGGATATCTTTGGGCAGATAGGGAGAGCGGCGGATCATATCCACGGTCCGGAGTACATTATCCGTCTCGTCGCAGAATGATCCAAACCAGGCATCTAAATCCAGTTCTTCAATGGCTTCCTCCTGAACCCCCGCTGCCTTCATTTTTTCTTTCAATGCCGGGATGTTCACATTGGCCATCCCGCAATTCGTATGCCCGATCACAGCAATTTCTGTTACCCCCAGTGAGTACACAGCACCAATTAAGCTGCGGATCACATCGCATTTGGGGCCTCCTGTGTAATTTCCGGCGTTTTTGATCTCCACCGCTTCACCGCGGTGGATTCCCAGGGCCGGTTCCAAAATCTCCACCAGTCTTGTGTCCATGCATGTTACAATCGCCAGATGTTTTTGCGGACAGTGATTCAGTACTTCGGGCTTAACTTCGTGGGTGAATTCCATGTTTGCATTCATGATGTCTTCCAATAACATTTAGTCTGCGCCTCCAGAAGATGGATTCCAATGATCCAATACTTTTTTGATTTTATTGGCAATGTCCACTGCATCGTTTCCGAAAAATTCAATGTGGGCTTCTTTGCCCCACCCGCCGCGGTTGAATACGATATCGGGGCTTTTCCCTTTTTCGGATACATAGCCGGACAAAATATCGGCCAGTTTCGGATATTCCTTACCGTCACCCGGAACAGGCCAGGTGAACTCAACCATGGCAAAACCCGCAGCCAGGCAGGCTTTGTAGTTTTCTTCACTGTATTGAATGTTCATAGCGGCTCGAATGGACGGATCCAGCCTCATGGCCGCTAAAACCATACTGGCCATACTGCGCGATGCTCCAAAAGCAGGTTCTGCCAGGATCCTGAAAGAATCTCCCCATCGAATTATTCTGCCCGGTATTGCGGCAACATCTTCATGGTTTTCAGGATACAAAGCGGCCATGGCTAGATTGGTCTGTGTTTCAGGGATCAGTCTGCCAAACGGTATCCCCTCCAGTATATGCAGAGCCTCTTTGATGTTCTGGATCACATCATACCGCGATGCTTTTTGAATAAGGCCGGCGCAATGGTTCATGGGCTCGTATCCGGCTCCCAAATTCAGAGATTGACGGGATGCCTTATCGATAAAGGTTTTGGCGTCCCTGACAGCATTGAGAACAGGACTGCCCTGTGCGAGCCCTGCCGCGATGGCGCTGGAGAACGTACATCCTGTTCCATGGGTGCTGCGTGGATGGATTTGCGGTGATGGGAGTTTAAAAAATTGCCAGCCATCAAACAGAGTATCCACTGGATCGCCGGAAAGATGCCACCCCTTGATCAGGACATACGGTACCCCCAGATCATAGATCCTGCGGCAGGCATCCTCAACGGACTTTTCATCGTCCACTTTCTTTCCCGTCACGGCTTCTGCCTCATGAAAATTGGGAGTGACCAGGAAAGCCCGGGGAAAGAGCCACTTCTTCATTGACTCCACCGCTTCTTTGTCCAGCAGCCGTTCCCCGCCTGTGGCGACCATGACTGGATCTACAACAACCTTTCTCACATCATATTGTTTGATTTTTTCTGCTACAGCCTCCACGATTCCCGCATCTGCCAGCATACCGGTCTTCAGTGCATCTGTACCGATGTCAGACAGCACGGAGTCCATCTGCTGTGCGACAAAATCGGAGTCCAGTGGGACAACCCCCTGAACACCCAGAGTATTCTGCGCTGTCACAGCAGTAATCACGCTCATACCGTACACTCCGAAGGCACAAAACGTTTTTAGATCCGCCTGTATCCCGGCCCCGCCGCTGGAGTCCGAACCGGCAACCGTTACTACTCTTTTCATTCTTCTTCACCTCCGCAAAGCTAAATCGCAGCCAAGGAATGCTGCGACTGACTAAATAGAACTCCCTCCGCTGGCATGACCCAGATCCGGTAAGTACCGGAAAATCACAGGTTCAAAGGGTAAAGGGTCTTATCGCACCCTGATCTCAGCCCCGCTTTGGAACTCCCCTGTCACATATATTCTTTTGTATATCAAGTATACCAGAAGGATACCCATGCGTAAATTGGTATTTAGATGTTTTTCCCCCGAAGCTTCAACAATCCCCGCAGCAGCGGCGACCGGTGCCTCACCACCATAGCTCCCTGGGGGCATAGTTCCTGGCAGCAGTAACAAAGAATGCACTTCTCGCGGTCAATACGGGGAAATCCACCGTCCATTTGAATAGCCTGAACGGGACAGTTCTCAGCACAGAAACTGCAGCCTGTGCACTTGGTTCTGACCAGATCCGGCTGCGCTGACAAAAATCCCATGGCCCGCTTCACCCAGAATGGGGGAATCTTCAGCAGCAGCGCATTGGAAGGCAGAGCGAAGTCCTTGATTTTTACTTCCGAATACTTTGCGCCTTGTATGTCTATTCTTTCAAGATCCCCAATCCCTACCCCCAGCTGATCCGCAATGCGGGTGGTATCAATTTGTTGGGGCTGAAAACCAATCAGGCCGGACGCCACAGCATCCAGTGCGACTCCGTCGCAGCTGGCCAGAAGTAGTCCGGTCATTCGGGGTTGCCCGTGAGCTGGGCCGTTCCCTTCCATGGAAACAACAGCATCCATGATATTGAGAGTCGGTTTGGCATGCCGATAAATATCCACCAGAATGCGCGCAAAATCAGTCAAGTTCGGTGCCAGGCGGTGATACTCTGCCTTCTGATATCCCGGAATGGAGCCGAACATATTCTTGATGGATCCGGTAAACAAAGTAGCACTGTGGGTTTTCAGCTTAGGTAAATTGATAATGACATCGGCATCCTGCGTTATCCTGGCCATCATAAAATGATCCGCCAGAGGATTGTCCTCATTTTCCACCCGTACAGCCCCGTCATGATCGAAATTGACAGTTTCTATTCCCAGGGACTCCGCTGTCTCCTGGATCCCGGACAGGCGCAGTGCCTTTGCTGTGGAAGACTGTCCCTTCAGCATTCCTCCAGAGCTGTCCCCAACAACGGGAAAACCTCCGCATGCCTGCACTTCTTTGACCACTGCTTTCACCAAGGCAGGATGGGTTGTTACGGCTTTCTCCGGAGATTTTGGGCTCAAAAGATTCACTTTGATCAGCACCCGATCTCCTGACTTCACATACGACTCCATTCCCCCAATGAAAGAGAGGCATGCCTTCAGAGACTCCTCGACATGCCTTTCCTGATAATCCGGGCATTGAGTGATGGCAACCATGGGGTTTTCCATAAAATCACCTGTCTACTTTTTTTGGACAACAATCAGATCGTTGATCACATACCGAACTCCCCGGACCTGGCGGGCTGCATCCCCTGCCATTTTTTTATGTTCTTCCGAAGGAACATTTCCAATTAAATGAAATATACCGATTTCAAAAGTTTCAGGTTTCACATCGATAGCCGTGGCGTCCAGACGAGGATGCCGGAGGAGTGCGTTCTTGAGATCCGACATGATTCGGATGTTCGAACTGTCGATGAAATATTTCTCTGTCAGGCTTTTGACCACGGGTTCATCTTTTTGTTCACCGATTTTGGCGGATAATCTGGAATCCAACTGGTCCAGGTGATCTTCATCCACAACTAAATCGTTGATAATATATCGGACCCCCGGGATCTTTCCGATCATTTTTTCCACTTCTTCTCTCTCTTGAACAGATCGTACATACCCCTTGAGCCCAAAAACTCCCACTCGTTTTGAAGACAATATCCGGATGGCTTGTGCGTTGATGGACGGATGCAGCCCCAGGGAGCTGCGTATCCTGGAAACCACCGGATTGTTCTTGCTGCTGATCATCTCCAGCTCCGTCAGTGTTTCAAAAACCGGCTCTGTCAGCACTAATTTGTTCTCCACCAATTTTACACCGGGTATATTCTTTGCCAGGTCTTCAGCCAATTTCTTCTGGACACGGTCATAGACTTTGCCTTCAAGAACCACCGAACCGTTCTTGACACTCACTTTCACTGCGACATCATCAAAATGTTTGTCTCTGCTCATTGAAGCCGTAATCTGAGTCATTATCGCTTTGTCTTCCGGCATCGAATCCCCTCCTTTTCAGTCCTCTTTCGGATTAATGTACCCCTATTATATCCTATTGCCGTAAACACTTCCAGAGAATTTGCCGCAGCAGACGGTATCGTACTCTCTGCAAGATAAATGCATCCTGGAGTGCCAGTCCGGAACTCCAGGATGATCTTTTTTTACACGACCGTTCCAGCAAGGGTAATCATGGCTCGAAATGCTTTGAAGACCACAATGGGATCTTCTCCGGTATAAGCTACTGTTCGATCATTGACACGGACCGAGCCGGGAATCGTCTCCGCCATATCGGCCATACCGGTGTGGAAAAATTCCAGTTCCACCGTTACCGGTTTCTTTACTGCCAAAGGTTTGAACTCGTTTTTGCGGGCAATGGCTTCCTTCATCCCAGCTTTGATCATGGCCCGTGCTTTCTTAGGATGAACCCCCTTGACCGCCGTACGGGTCACAGCCTCTTTGACAGCTACACCGACGAAATCACCCAAAAAGCCCTTAGCATCGTCAATGGCTGCTTTATCACCGCTGAGCATCAGTACAGGAACCCCAAAATGCCCCGCTACCATTGAATTCAAACCGGCTTCGCCCACCGCCTCACCATTGAGGCGGATATTGACGATGACCCGGCTATCATAAGTATGACTGATGATCCCGCTGACGCCCATCCGGGCATGGTAGCCGATATAGGCGACGCCATCGCAGTCCAAGCCAATGCCTTCCATCATGCTCAGATGCTTCGGAGAACCGGTCACCAGAATCGCTTCCTCATGCATCATTTCAGGAATCAGATTGCGCATGGTTCCGTGGGAATCATTGACAATCACTTCCGTAGCCCCTGCTTCCAGCGCCCCTTCTACTGCCGCATTCACTTCCAGAGTCATCAGTTCCCGTGCTCTTTGGTGTTCCATTCCGTCGCGGGCGGTATGCTCCCGGTGAGAAACGCCGCCGATTCCTTCCAGATCCGCGGAAATAAAGATTTTCATTACTGCAGGCCTCCCATCGTTGATAATTCGAATACCGGCTTGATTTCACCCACAGTATCCCCTCGGTGATTCTTCTGAATGATCCAGTGATGATTCTTCAGGGCTTCCATCTCATCGGCATCCAGGATATCCAGCTGCTTGAGGACTTCTATGATTACGCAGCCAACACCCCGGCTGCTGCCATCATCGATTTTTAAGGCAATACCGATTTTCTTCCCGGGTATTCCAACCGTGTAGACTCCTTCCGCTCCGGATTTGGCAAAGAGTTTGCCCCCGGTTTTCGCCATCAGATCGGTGCACAAACGCCCTGTACCCCCAATCATTTCCGGATACTTCATCATGGCGGCTGTGATGCGCTTAGCTGCAGCTGCTTTGGATTCCGGAAGCCGATCCGGATCCGCCAAGCGGGCAAACATGAGAGCCATGTTGTAAATGGGAATACCGAAGACAACCACACCGCAGCCGTCCACACCGCATACCACCTGATCTTCATGCAGACCGGACATATACGCAATCTCTTTCAGTGCCGCTTTCTGCACTGGATGCTCCGGCTCGGTGTATCCGGGCAGTTCATATTTCTTGTACATGGCGTAGGTGAGCATTCCCGAATGTTTCCCGGAACAGTTGCAGTGAACCGATGTAGACTTTTGGCCAGCCTCAATCATGGCTTTTGTCGTCGCCATATGAATCGGCATATGGGTACCGCATTCCAGTGCACTTTCTTCCAACCCAATCTTTTTCAGTATGCTAAAGACTGTCTCCGTATGCTGGGCTTCCCCGCTGTGGGATGCACAGAAAATTGCCAGTTCCTTTTCTGTCAACTGAAAATGATCCACTGCACCGCTTTCCACCACCGGAATCGCCTGCACAGGTTTTGCGGAAGAGCGCAGGTAGGAGTACATGGCCGGCTCTCCTTTTCCATACAGCAGTTTTCCATCTGAATCCACCACCGCAATGCTTCCCCGATGCACACACTCAACCATATTTCCTCGTGTTACATGTACCAATACATCCGATGCCAATTCCTTCGCCTCCCTTTTATCTGATCCTGCCATATTTCCTTAGAATGTCCACAACCTCAGCCACAGGGACTGCCTCCCGCCGATGGTCATCTCTTCCGATGACGGTCTGTGCTCTGAGGATCGAATTGATAATGGCTTCCTCGGTGGCTTCCACCGCAGCTCTGAAGAAAAGACTCAGCACATCATCATCATCGCAGATCCCCTCGAGAGTATAGACTGCGGTGCCACGGTCATCTGCCATTTGATTGGCCGTGGAAAATGCAATGATGAAATCTCCGCTGCCGTTGTGAGCGATGGATCCTGTTCGTGCGATGCCGATGGCTGCCCGTTTGGCCATCCGAGTCAGCTGTCTGCTGTCAAAGGGTGCGTCCGTGGCCAGCACCACCATAATGGACCCCTGCTCTTTGCGGATTCCCGCACCGGCCGCCTCAATCTCTGCGCCCACGGGAATCCCGTCGATGCGCAGGTCCTTTTTGGACCCGAAATTGGACAGCACCAAAACCCCGACGGTGAAGTCCCTTCCCCCTGTGCGTACCATCCGGGACGATGTCCCGATTCCTCCTTTGAAGTCAAAGGTCGACATGCCGGTTCCCGCTCCCACTGCGCCTTCTTCCACAGGACCGGGTGCGGCTGACGCCAATGCTTCCAATACATGCGCTTCCTGCACATGCCGTCCCCGAATATCATTGAGAAATCCGTCATTGCATTCTCCGATAATGGGATTGACCGTGCCTGCAGTTACGCCAATATCCTGGTTCTTTTCCAACATGTAAGTGATGAGAGCATTAGCCGCCGTGGCCACATTCAGAGTATTGGTCAATACAATGGGTGTTTCAATGGTACCCAGTTCGTTGACCTGGGCAATCCCCATGGATTTTCCAAATCCGTTGACAACATGAATGGCTGCAGGTACTTTCTGCCGAAACAGATTGCCGGGATGAGGAATGACAGCCGTTACCCCGGTTCGGGCCGGCCCTTTTCCCGGTACCAGATCACCGTCTCCATGCCAGATCTGGACATGTCCAACCGATACTCCTTTTACATCTGTAATCGCATTCCATATTCCTGGATCCAGGATTCCGATCTGAACCCCAAGATCGCGCAGTCTGGGTCTGTCCACGTTTTCAGCTTCCTTCCATCTTTGATATATCCATAGTATTCTCATCATCTTTCAGAAAAACCTTCTCATAAAAGTAAAAAGCCTCCCTCTAAGGAAGGCTTTTGATGGTCCATTAACCAAACAGAGACATAAGCACACCGGCTGCAATGGCGGATCCGATTACTCCGGCTACATTGGGTCCCATAGCATGCATCAGCAGAAAATTGGACGGGTTGGCCTCTCTGCCCACCGTCTGAGAAACCCTAGCTGCCATGGGAACGGCCGATACGCCTGCCGATCCGATCAGGGGATTGACCTTACCACCGCTGGTACGATACATGACTTTTCCCAGCAGAACGCCTGTAGCTGTTCCTACCATAAATGCCAGAAGCCCCAAAACGATAATCCCTATGGTCTGGGGGGTCAGAAATATTTCTGCGCTGGCTGTCGCACCAACTGTCAGTCCGACAAAAATGGTGATGATGTTAATCAGTTCATTCTGGCCTGTTTTGGACAAACGATCCACCACACCGCTTTCCCGGAAAAGGTTGCCCAGCATAAGTGACCCTAGCAGCGCAGCCGCGGAAGGAACCAGCAGTCCGCCCAGGATTGTGACCACAATCGGGAACAGAATTTTTTCAGTTTTTGACACCGGCCGCAGCTGTTCCATCACCACCATCCGCTCTTTTTTGGTGGTCAGCGCTTTCATGATTGGCGGCTGGATGATGGGAACCAGGGCCATATAGGAATAAGCGGCAATGGCAATGGTGCCGATTAGCTCAGGTGCCAGTTTGGATGCAACGAATATGGCCGTGGGTCCGTCAGCGCCCCCGATAATGCCGATGGAGGCAGCTTCCAGAGCCGTAAATCCCAAAAACAGTGCCACTGTAAAGGTAATGAAGATCCCCACCTGAGCGGCGGCCCCCAAAAGCAAAGTTTTGGGGTTGGCAATCAAAGGCCCAAAATCCGTCATGGCGCCCACCCCCAGGAAAATCAGGGGCGGATATACTCCCAGTTTGATTCCCTGGTACAGATAGTAGAGCAGTCCCCCGATCTGATTCCCGTTGGGCGGGTCCATCAGTCCTGCCACGGGCAGATTCGCCAGCATCATGCCGAATCCGATAGGGACCAAAAGCAGCGGCTCATATTTTTTGACAATGGCCAGATACAGAAGAACGCATGATACAATCAGCATGATAAAATGACCGGCAGTCATATTAGCAAACCCTGAATACTGGAAAAATGATATAAAGCCTCGAATCATCCACTTATCCTCCTTTTCTTCGCGTCACGTCCATCCAGAATCGTGGAGATTCTATTCCAGCACGACCATCACATCGCCCGCTCCCACAGAAGAACCAGCTGCTACATGCAGGGATTTGACCGTGCCATCCTGCGGCGCAGTAATCTCATTTTCCATCTTCATGGCTTCCAGAATCAGAATCACCTGTCCGGCTTTCACAGAGTCACCTTCTGCCACTTTAAGGCTCAATACAGTACCGGGCATGGGTGCTGTCACGGACCCTGAGCCAGCTGGTACGGGTTTTTTCGGCGCTTCGGCCTTGGCAGCAGGAGCAGCCGGTGCAGCAGCCGGTTTCGCAGCAGTCGCTTTGGGTGCATCATTCACAGGTTTTGGCGCAGCAGCAGTTTCTGTCTTTGCTTCGCCGGCTCCTTTTACTTCCTCAACAGCCACCTCATACATGGTTCCATTTACCGTAACGTTAAATTTTCTCATTGATTGAAAGCTCCTTTCACTTCGTCATGTCCATTAGCGATAGAGTTCCTGCCTGCTTTCCATCAGTTGGGTCCTGCCCGCCATCTTCCAACCACCTGGATTCCAGGCGGATTTTTCACCGGCTTGCCGAATCCCCACAATGGAAAACTGATTCATGTTCTTTCCCGTTGCCACAGCAATGGCTGCAGCAATGGCTGCTACTGTTTCCTGCGATATCATCTGGTTTTCACTGCCGGAAAATGACGAGTTGGATTCCGATTCTGACGAAGTGTCCATTTTCGGCTCTTTATAGAATACTCGCTGAAATATCTGCAGAATTACAGATAGGGCATACAGCGCCAGAAAAACAATGCCCACACCAATGACGGTGGTTTCCAAACCCAGATACAGTTGATCGCCCATCTGTCACACTCCTATTCTGTACGGCTCTATAAGGGGATATTCCCGTGTTTTTTGCTGGGCCGGGACTCCCGCTTGTTGCTAAGCATTTCCAGTGCTGAAATCAGACGGGGCCTCATTTCAGCCGGGTCAATGACATCATCCACAAACCCTCTGGCTGCCGCAACATATGGATTGGCGAACTGATCCCTGAACTCTTCAATCTTATTCTGACGAACCTCATCGGGATTGGCAGCGTCTGCGATCTCTTTCCGGAATATGATATTGGCGGCTCCCGATGGCCCCATAACAGCAATCTCCGCGGTGGGCAGGGCAAACACCATATCCGCACCCAAATGCCGGCTGCACATAGCGATGTAGGCGCCTCCGTATGCTTTGCGGACAATGACCGTCATCTTGGGCACGGTGGCTTCGGAGTAGGCATACAGCAGTTTTGCTCCATGCCGGATAACGCCTCCGTGTTCCTGTCCCACTCCCGGAAGGTACCCGGGAACGTCCGATAGAGTCAGCAGTGGAATATTGAATGAGTCGCAGAAACGCACAAAACGAGCCCCTTTGTCAGATGCATTAATATCCAGACACCCTGCCATCACTTTGGGCTGGTTGGCAATCACACCGACAGAACGTCCGTTGAGACGGCCGAAACCGATGACGATATTTTGTGCATACAAGGGCTGCACTTCAAAGAACTCGTTGTCATCGAAGATGCTGATCAAAATGTCTCGAACATCATACGGCTTGTTGGGATTAATGGGAACCAGGGTCCTTAGATTTTCATCCACGCGGTTGGGATCATCGTCTGTATCCACCCAGGGGCCGTCATCCAGGTTGTTGCTGGGCAGATAGCTCAGCAGCTTGCGGACATTGGCAATGCATGCCGCTTCATCGGTGGCCACAAAATGAGCCACGCCGCTGATTTGATTGTGGGTCATTGCTCCCCCCAGTTCTTCAAAGGAAACCGTCTCACCGGTGACCGTTTTGATTACTTCCGGTCCGGTAATGAACATGTTGGCCCCCTGGGCCATAAACACAAAATCTGTCAGTGCCGGCGAATAAACCGCCCCCCCCGCACATGGACCTAAGATAACCGAGATCTGAGGAATGACCCCTGAACAAATCGTGTTTCTGTAGAAAATGTCCCCGTATCCCTTTAATGCATCTACCCCTTCCTGGATTCTGGCACCGCCTGAGTCATTCAAACAGATGAAGGGAACTCCAATCTTGGCTGCCAGGTCCATAACCTTGCAGATCTTGGCCGCATGCATCTCGCCCAATGAACCGCCGATGACGGTAAAATCCTGTGCAGATACGCACACCTGCCGCCCATCCACGGTTCCATATCCGACTACGACTCCCTCACCGGGAGCATCCACTTTGTCCATCCCGAAATTGGTGGTTCGGTGTTTTACGAACATGTCCACTTCCACAAAACTGCCGGCATCCAGAAAAGCTTCCAGTCTTTCCCGCGCAGTCATTTTACCCGATTCATGCTGTTTTTGAATTCTTTTTTCTCCGCCCCCGGCCCTGATTCTATCTTTTTCAGCGTGGAGCTCTTCCATTTTTTTCGTCATCTCATCCGACATGGTTTTCCCTCCTAGATTCAGTTTTCCGGGTCATGATGGTCTGTATGCTCACACAGCTCTATCAGCACACCGTATGTATTCTTGGGGTGCATAAAAGCAATCCGGGCTCCCCCGGCACCTTTTCGAGGTTTTTCATCAATCATTCTCATACCCAGCTCTTTGGCTGCTTCGATGGCTTTCTCCACATTTTCTACCTGAAAGGCGATGTGCTGGATCCCTTCACCTTTCTTTTCAATGAACTTGGCCACAGCGCTTTCCGGGTCGGTTGCTTCCAACAGCTCAATCCGACTCTCGCCGATGGGCAAAAATGCAACCCGTACCTTTTGTTCCGGAACTTCTTCCGTGCCTGCCAGTTCCAGGCCAAATACATCGGTATACAGTTTCAATGACTCTTCAATACTATTTACAGCAATTCCCAAATGGCTGATCTTGCCCAACTTGCATTTTCCGTCTTGTTGGTTCATGATGATTTCACCCTCCTCCAAAGTTTTTCAACTGCCTGGTACGGATCCATGGTTTTTTCAAAGACCTGTTCGGCCACCTGATCCAACAAATCCTTTGAGTCTTTGTCGTAGATGATGGTATTCAAAAAGCGTTTCTGCAGAATATGAATCAGCTCTTTTCGGGTTCTTTCCCTTCTCTTTTCTTTCAGCAGACCGGATTCATCAATAAACCGATGATGGTCCTGAACTGCTTGAAGAATCTCTGCGACACCGCTTCCTGATGTTGCCACCGATCGAATCACAGGGGGTCTCCAGCCTGTTTGATTGGGGTTCAAATCCAGCATCATGCCCAGCGCAGTAGCCACTTGATCGGCCCCGTCCCGGTCCGCTTTGTTAACGACAAACACATCCCCAATCTCCATGATCCCTGCTTTGTTGGCCTGAATATCATCTCCCAATCCGGGGACAGTGATCACCAGGACGGTATCGGCAATCCCCATAATGTCGACTTCCGCCTGGCCCACACCGACTGTCTCCACCAGAATATAATCAAATCCTGCTGCATCCAGAATACGCACGACATCCGCTGTGGATCCGGCCAATCCCCCCAGATTTCCCCGGGTACTCATGCTCCGGATGTAGACATTGGGATCTGTGCTGTATTCGGTCATTCTCAATCGATCGCCCAAAAGGGCTCCTCCGGTAAATGGGCTGGTGGGATCAACGGCCACCACCGCAATTTTCATTCTCTGCTTTCTCAATTCTCCAATCAGCTTTCCGGTCAGGGTGCTTTTGCCTGCACCGGGCGGGCCGGTGATTCCAATCACTTTGGCCTGACCTGTGAAGGGATGCAGAGCTGCTATCTCTTCTTTGGCTTGATCCGAGTTGTTTTCCACCATGGTAATCAGCCGAGCCAGAGCCAATCGATTACCCGCTTGAATTTCTTCTGCAAATGACACACCTTTCACCAACTTCCCTTTACGCCCCTCGTACATTCTCTTGGATGAACTGACAGATGTCCTTCGTGGATGCACCGGGCGTAAAAACAGCCGCTACACCCGCTTGCTGGAGCTTTGGAATATCGTCCTGGGGTATCACTCCTCCGCAGATGATCAACACGTCCGCCAGCTGGTTATCTCTGGCCAGCTTGACGATCCTGGGCAGCAGGTGGAGATGAGCTCCGGAGAGTATGCTGACAGCAATGACATCCGCATCTTCCTGTAGAGCAACCTGAACAATTTGTTCCGGAGTCTGTCTCAGACCGGTGTAGATGACTTCCATCCCTGCATCACGAAGTGCACGGGCAATGACTTTCGCTCCGCGGTCATGTCCATCCAATCCTGGTTTTGCTACCAGAACACGAATATGGTTTTCACGGTTCATTGATTCATTCCTCCTGTTCGTAGCCGCTAAAATATCACGGATTGCTCATACTCGCCAAAGACTTCTCTCAGCACATCGCAGATTTCTCCCAGAGTGCAGTACTCTTTGACGCATTCAAAAATATATGGCATGGTGTTTTCGGTACCTTGGGCCGCTTCCTTCAATTTATCCAGAGCATCCTGCACCTTCGAAGCATTTCTGGACTGCCGCAGAGCCGCCAGTTTTGCGCTTTGAAGTTCCCCAACGGCAGGATCCACAGTGAGCAAGCCTTCTGGAGGCTGTTCTTTGATCTGATATTTGTTGACCCCCACAACGACCCGGCTGCCGGCTTCTACATTTTTCTGATACTGATAGGCGCTTTCCTGAATTTCCTTCTGGATGAACCCTTTTTCAATTGCGGTGGGGGACCCTCCCAGACGGTCTATCCGTTCGATGTAGTCCAGGGCTTCTTTTTCGATCCGGCTGGTGAGACTTTCTACATAATAGGAACCCGCCAATGGATCGACAGTATCCGCAGCTCCGCTTTCGTCGGCAATGATCTGCTGGGTTCTCAAAGCAATCTGAACCGATGCTTCCGTGGGCAGAGCCAAGGCTTCGTCTTTTGAATTGGTGTGCAGCGACTGGGTGCCTCCCAGTACGGCAGCCAATGCCTGCAGGGTTACCCGGATGATATTGTTGTCGGGCTGCTGCGCAGTCAGCGTGGATCCGGCAGTTTGGGTATGGAACCGCAGCATCAGTGATTTGGGATCCTTAGCCCCAAAGCGTTCCTTCATGATCCTGGCCCACAGTCTGCGTGCTGCTCTGAATTTGGCCACCTCTTCCAACAGATCCATGTGGGAGTTAAAGAAGAAAGAGAGCCGGGGGGCAAAGGCATCGACATCCAACCCGGCATCAATAGCCGCCTGGACATAGGCGATCCCGTTGGCCAGCGTGAAAGCCACTTCCTGAACTGCCGTAGAACCGGCTTCCCGGATGTGGTATCCACTGATGCTGATGGTATTCCAGTTGGGCAGATTTTCAGAACAATAGGCAAAAATATCGGTAATCAGCCGCATGGAGGGTTTGGGTGGAAAGATATAGGTTCCTCTGGCGGCATACTCTTTCAGAATGTCATTCTGGATCGTACCGGAAAGCTTTTCAATGGCTACCCCCTGTTTTTCCGCCACAGCCATGTACATAGCCAGAAGTACAGCTGATGGAGCGTTGATGGTCATGGATGTACTGACTTTATCCAGAGGGATCCCGTTGAAGAGAATCTCCATGTCTTCCAATGAATCGATGGCGACACCGACTTTTCCCACTTCGCCTTCGGCCATGGGATGGTCTGAATCGTATCCGATCTGGGTGGGAAGGTCGAATGCCACGCTGAGTCCTGTCTGACCTTGTTCCAGCAGATACTTGTAACGGGTATTGGATTCTTCTGCCGAGGCAAAACCCGCATACTGCCTCATGGTCCACAAGCGACCCCGATACATGGTGGGCTGAACACCCCTTGTATACGGGTACTCCCCTGGATAGCCCAAATCATCCAGATAGTCCAGGTCAACTGTATCAGCCGGTGTGTACAACCGATTAACCGGCAGTTCTGACACAGTTTTGAATTCTTCTTTCCGCTCCGGGAACCTGGATAGTACCTTCTTGAGTTTTTCTTCTTCCCATTCCTTATTCTTTTCACGGATTTGATCGACTTTTTCCTGATCGAACATACATGTCCGCCCCCTTGTTGAGAGATTGAATGCTTTGAAACAGAAAACAAAACGCTTAGCTAATGCCGACCCATGGGAGAGCAGATTAATAGCCAAGCGTTCCTATCAAAATTCACTGCATAATGATTGCATTCCTCGCCTTCTGATTCAGTTCGTTGCTCTTCCCTGCTATTCGACTTTAATCCTTGGAATCCTTCATCTAGCTCCAACTACTCATCCAAACGCCGCAACCCTGCCAAATCATGAACTGCCACCGGGCGACCGTGCCAGATGTATACACGAGGCATTCTTTCTGCCAGATGCGTAACAACTTCCAGATCATTTGCCACCGGGCCCAAAAGTCGAGCCAAATCCCCCGCCGTGATCATTTCGCTTCCCTGCTTGCCCATTAAAACCACTTCATCCTGCATCTCTGGAAGGGGATGGATGTCGGTGACATCAATCATGCATTGATCCATGCAGACCAGCCCGATTTGAGGAGCTTTCTGGCCGTTGACAAGTACATGGCTCCTGTTGGAAAAGAGACGGCTGTAGCCGTCGGCATACCCGATGGGAAGGGTTGCAACGACGGTTTTCCTCTTGGTGGTGTACGTCCTGCCGTAACTGATGTCCTGCCCGGCAGGCATTTCTTTGATATGTCCAATCTTTGCTTTTATGGATATGACCGGCCTGATTCCCATTTTCTCGTTGATCTCTTTGGTGATGGTAATTCCAAACAAGGCCGATCCTGTTCTGACCATATCGAAATGGGATTCCTTGGGCATATTGTATATGCCGGCGCTGTTTGCGATGTGTTTCAGGGGGATCCTGACGGAATTCTGTTCCAGATAATCCACCACTCGTCGGAATTTTCCGCACTGCTCAAATGTATATTCCCGGTCTCCGGCCTCTTCCATCTCTGCGACAGAAAAATGGGAGAACAATCCTTCGATCTCTATCCCTTTTAAGGAGCGGATGTACATGACAAAATCATACACAACCTGTTCATCGGCCGGCAGGCCAATTCGACCCATCCCGGTATCGATCTTGATATGCACCTTGGCCTTTTTCCCCAGTCGAATGGCAGCGGTGGATGCCGCTTCCACCATTTCTTTCCGGTATACAGTCAAAGTGATATCCTTCTCAACGGCTTTTTCTATGTGCTCAGGAGGGGTAAACCCCAGGACCAGAACAGGAGCGGATATTCCCGCCCGTCTCAGTTCCAAAGCCTCATCCAGAATGGCTACGGCCAAATACTCCGCACCCAGCTCAACCAGAACCTGTGCAGGAAGCACCGACGAACACCCATAAGCATCGCCCTTGACAACCGCCATCAGCTTTGTTTTTGGATGAATCAGTTTTCTCACAGCCCAGTAGTTTTGGGTCGCATTGTCCAGGTTAATCTCCACCCATGCCGGTCTGACCATTTTCGGTTCCTTCATATTCATAATCCTCCCTTTGGTATTCTATATGCTTTTTTCAGCAGGGATCCATTGTTTTCCTGCTGTTTTTGATTGTTCCAGCTCCTTTTGTATCCATGGGATGCAGTCGGCCAGCTCCGACGGGGTGTATCCCACCGGCCCATGCAAAACCGCAGCCCGATCTCCCGCTGCTCCGTGTATGAATACTCCCAGTGCCGCTGCATGCTCGGCAGGATAGCCTTGGGCCAAAAGCCCTCCAATCAGTCCGGCGAGCACATCGCCGGAACCCCCGGTGGCCATTCCCGGATTGCCTGTGGTGTTGATATAGGTCGCGCCATTGGCTGAAGCCGTGACGCTCCCCGCTCCCTTCAATACCACTGTGCAGTTCCACTCACCGGCAAAACGACTGGCTGTGAGAATCCGGTTGCGTTGGATGGATTCAACGCTCTGCCGGGCAAGACGTGCCATCTCCCCCGGATGGGGGGTCACAATGAAAGGCTGTTTGATTTCCCCCAACTGTACCGTGTGCCCGCAAAAGGCATTCAGGGCGTCGGCATCGAGAACCATGGGGGCGTGAATCTGAAGAACAGAATCTACAATGGCTTGGGCCACATCCGGTCTGCAAGACATTCCGGGGCCGATTAGAACAGCATCTACATCATCGAATTTGCGGATCATATTTTGAATCCGGGCATAAGGGCTCTCATCACAGATGGCCTCCTCTCCCACAGAAATCACCTCAGGAGGCATCGGGTAGCGGCAGTCGTATCCCTGTGCCGCCATAAAGATCAATCCCACTCCGGAGCGAGCAGCTCCCCGGGCGGCCAGCACTGCAGCCCCCGGATACTCATCCGATCCTGCGATAATCAGCAGTTTCCCTTGTTTCCCTTTGTGGGTATCCATGGAGCGAGGACGCCATAGTGCAGCCATCTCCGTGATCTCCGCCGCCGTAATATGAGCATACGGCGCCAGGAATGAATCCGGGATGCCCAGTCTCTCATAGAGAAGTTTCCCTCTGTATGATGCTCCCGGAAACAGATAGTGGCCCGGGGTGGGAACGAGAAATGCCACGGTTTCATGGGCCTGTACCGCTGTATCCGCCTGTCCGGTATCGCAATCCACCCCTGATGGAATATCTGCTGATACAACATACTGCCCCGAAAGATTGATCATTTCAACAATTTTTCTCATGGATTCTTTCATGGGCGGCATGAAACCGATCCCCACCAATGCATCCACAATGATATGGCATTGACTCAGTTTATTCTTGAAATCAGAAAAAACGGCTGTATCCTGCAAATTACCGATTGCTACACCCGTTTCATTCAGAAGTTTACAATAGAATTGTGGCAGACCCGTGAGCGTATCCGGATTATCCGTGACAAATACAGAAACCGCTACTTTCATGGAATTCAAATGCCAGGCAGCGGCCAGGCCATCGCCTCCATTGTTGCCGGTCCCGCACACAATCAGCGCTTTTTTCCCGCCGATCCTGCCCAGATGGCTCATGACTCTGCGGGATAACGCTTCTCCGGCCTGGTTCATCAGCAGCAGCATGGGCAGCCCCAGGTCTTCCGATAATTTCTGTTCAATCTCTCGAATCCGGTTCCGGCATGCAATCTGCACGGCTGCCTACCCCCTGCCAACTTATTGCATAGGCTACTGCATACTCTCTGCAGTGACTGATGGTCAGATGTATCTCGGTCACACCGGAAAGTTTCGCGAATTCTTTGGCCCGGTGATGCAGCACAACGATGGGTTTTCCATCAGGGTTTCTGGTAACTTCAATGTCTTTCCACTTCATTCCCCGCAAACCCCGGCCCAGTGCTTTCAATACCGCTTCTTTGGCCGCAAACCGACCGGCGCAGCGAGCCGCCGGATCCTCTGCCGCTGTACAGTAATCAATTTCCTCCTGTGTGAACACTTTTCGTAGGAATCCATTCCCGAAGGTATCCAGTGTTTTGCGGATACGAGCAATCTCGATGATATCTGCCCCGATTCCTTTAATCAACGGAATCCCTCCTGTCTGTATCCATCTTATCCTACGGGAAAAACTGTGTCAATTTCAAGTTTTTTCAGACTATTGCGTCAAAGGGCAGGGTTTGAACCGCCGCCCTCGAATCATTTCTATAACGATGGATTCAATAACGCGTCCCCATTTTCTGATACACAACAACCTTTCACAGCGGGGGTGGTCTGTTTTGATTCACGCAGGAAAGACAGTCCGAATCGCTTTGTGGACCCTAGTGGTGTTTTTTGCAGCGGTTGTTTTATGCGGGTGTTCGCCTGAACCTGAAGAGGAAGTTGTTCGAATCCATATAGCAACGGGCTCCATGGCCGGGACCTACTATCCATTGGGAGCCGCCATCGCCCAGGTTTTCAACGACCACCTAGAGGGTGTCTCTGCCGAAGCAGAATCCTCCGGGGCATCCATTGCCAATATCGCTTTGCTTGCCGATGAGGAAGTTGAACTGGCTTTGGTACAGAATGATATCGCCTATTATGCTGTGAACGGTACCGAAATGTATGAAGAAACCGGCAGCCAGGAGAACATCCGGGGGATTGCCGTGTGGTTTCCTGAAATCATTCAAATTGTGGTGAACGCCGATTCCGGCATTGACAGCATCGGCGATCTGAGAGGGAAAAGGGTAGCGGTGGGGGCCCCCGGCAGCGGTACAGAAGCCAATGCCCGCCAGATTCTCAAAGCCCACGGGCTGACCTATGCCGATCTGGATCGGGCCGATTTACTCACATTTACAGAAGCAGCTGAGAACCTGGTTGATGGACACATCGATGCTGCCTTTCAGACAGCCGGAATCCCCACATCTGTCATCACGGATGTGGCTGACGCTTCCAACATCACCATCATTTCTTTTGACGAAAACATGATGGATTCTTTTCTGGCCGACTACCCTTTTTACACCCGGGCCGTCATACCGGCCGGCACATACCCTCACCAGGACGAACCGGTTTTGACCGTCGCAGTAATGGCTATGCTGGCCACCCACAGCCAAGTGGATGAAGAACTCATGTATAGCATGGTTCAAACGATATTCGATCATCTGGATACCATCTCTGCCGCTCACGCGCGAGGTGCCGACTTAATAAAAGAAAAGGCATTGGTCAGTATGCCCATTGAGCTTCACCCCGGGGCTGCTCGATATTTTTCCGAATCGAGTTCAGCAGAGGAGGTGTCAGCCTCCGGTAATCATCCGGTGGTCATCCCATGAGTAAACTGGCAGCTGTTCTCATTGTAACCGCGGTTGCTGTTTCGTTGGCAGCGGCCTTCTTTGCTCCTCATCCTGATTCTGAATTCCATCTTTACGTTGTCGATGCAAAAAACGGTCGAATGTACTTCTCCTGCCCGATCGCAGAGGGGGATATTTTTACCCTGGAGTATACTCATTCTGTGCACAAAACCCCTGTTACGGACTATTTCGTCGTGGAAAATCAAAAAACCATGCGTCTTTACCAGACGGCATTTGCCACTTTCGGGGCAGGCATGCCCTATACAGCCTCTGGCATCATTGAGTACCGGGATGATGCCTTCATCTTTCCAGTGGTAGATCGACAGTTTCATCGGATCCAACTCCATGCAGTACCCATGGCAGAACATCGTCTTGCTCTGGGAAATCGGACCATCTACATCAATGATCTGGTTGCAGTACCTGCACGGATGGCCATCTATGTGGATTGAAGCCGAAATTCTGCCTTTGCGGCACAGCCATTTCGATTTGAATCTGTAAACATACGCTGTAATTTTCAACCCGCTGAATTTGAAAACGTCCTCCTGAAATGAATACGAGAAGATGGATATATTTAAAAAAAAGACCGCAACCGGTCTTTTTGTTTAGGTCTGGGGATTTTTCATTCCATGTTTTAACATAGCCAGGGCTTTATCCACATACGGCAGAAAGTGCTGGTAGTCATCCCCCACATGAAACTGGTAGTATTCGGAGATGGATATGCTGATGTTGGTCAGCAGGTAGGCACTGAACCGGACGTCCAAATGAGGATCCAGCTCTCCTTTTGCGATTCCTTTTTCCATCATCTGTTCCAGGAAGAGGTTGCTTTTGGGTGCCATCTCACCCAAAATTTTCTCTTTAAACAAGGGATCTGTCTCTTTGATAAAGCGGTTTCCGATAGCGGCCAGTTTCGGATTCTCCATGGCAAAACGGATTCCGCCGGCGAAAAGTTCTTTCATCAAATCAAAAAAATCATATTTTTCCAGATTCGCTACCATTTCAGTCAGGTACTTGAGTTTTCTTTCCCCTGTAACCTCCAGAATATATCGGAAGACGTCTTCCTTATCATTAAAGTACTGATAGAAGCTGCCTTTGGCTATGCCTGCATTGTCAACAATTCGATTCACTCCAGCGGTTTGAAACGAATTGTTGGCAAATTCATCGATGGCTGCATCGACGACGCGAATTCGTTTTTCCTCCGGGAGATTGAAGAAAGTCGGCTTGGGCATTTGGATTCCTCCTGCTGTATGACTGGTTGGTCATATTTTATCACTGTATCTACCGTCTGTAAACATAAATGATATTTTTTTTACGGACTCTTAAGCCGTTCCCGGATATACCGGCTGTACTCTCCAGTGATATTGTGGCGAGCGCGCCAGTGATTGACTCTTCGGTACAGCTCTTGCTTATACTCCGCCGGGGCGGACCCTTTGACATACAGGCTGACTGCCTGGCGGGTTTGGTCTGGGAATGCTTCTTTCAACCTTTTGAAAAAGAGAGATTTGACAGCCCCCCGCAGATACAAGGTTCCGCATAATGCATAACAGACTTCATTTTTTTCTGATTGCTCGAAGATTTCGCTCAGATTCTCATCGTGATCGGTCAAAAAAGGGATAATTGGCATGACATGCACGCCCCGGCACGCTTTCGTCCGACTGAATTCCTTTAACACAGCAAATCGTCTTTCCGCTGACACAGCCCCCGGTTCAATGATGGTTCTGATCTTTTCATCCACGGTGGTCACGGTGCAAGCTACATTGACATAGGTGATTTCTGCCAGCTCTGCAATCAGATCGATATCCCTCAGAATCAGGTCGGATTTGGTAGAGATGATCACAGGGGTTTCATAGCGGATACAAAGCTGGAGTACTTTGCGCATGAGCTGATACTTTTCTTCCAGGGGCTGATAGCTGTCTGTTACCCCGCCGATATTGATAATCTCCTTTTTCCAGGAGGCTGCTTTCAACTCGTTTTCCAGCACCTCAGCAATATTGGATTTGACTGCAATCTCATGATTGAAGGTATCTTTGCCCCGGTAAGGCCACAAATCCTGGGCATAGCAATAGATACAGCCATGCTGGCAGCCGTGGTAAAGGTTGAGATCCCACCCATAGGGTATTCTCCTCTTCAATCGATGCAGTGCACTTTTGCATTCAATCTCCTGAACGGAAATCATCGTTGATCCCTCGCAATCAGTGATCATGGGAAAATCATTAAAAATGTCCCTGTATACAGATGATAATTACCTTTCCGGCCGGGCTTTCATGGGTTTTCCACACCATTTTAAAAGGATTGTTCGTTCAGACAACGAAAAAGACAGATGAAAGAAGGTGGTTGTTGTGAGAAAGTTCCTGAAGCGTATACTGCAGATCATCCTGATCCTGTTCATTGTTCTCAGTATAGTCCCGTATTTTATCCCCACCGGATCGGGCCTGTATCGTGTCGAAGATATTGCATCGATCAACAGCCGGTTTACCACGGTTCAGGACATCCGCATCCATTATCACCTGTATCCCGCTTCCGAACCGAAAGGGACCGTTGTGTTCGTCCACGGATTCGGTGGATCCCTCTTCAGTTTCCTGAACAATGTGGATCCTCTGGTGGAAGCCCAATACAATGTCGTCCTGATGGATCTGCCTGGGTTTGGATTAAGCCAGCGCGGGCTGGAGGCCGACTACAGCAATCCAGGCCGCGCTGAACTGCTGCTGGCATTTGCTGACAGTCTGCCGGTGACCGGACCCTTTCACTGGGTTGGTCATTCCATGGGAGGCAGCATCGTATCCTGGATTCCGCACTGGACCCGTCGGGAGCAGAATCCATTATCCTGGTGGCGGCACCCTATTCTTCAGAAGCTCCCGTCCCCATGCAGAGACTCCTCTTTTGTTATCCTCCTGTACAAAGATATCTGGAAATCCTCTGGCCTCGTTTTGTCACTGAAAAGCGAGTAGGCAGCCTTCTCAGTACTGCCTACGGGCGATCGCTTCAGCCAGAAGAGGTGGATGGATATCTGAAACCTCTGCTGGTCAAAGGCACGCATCTGACCTTCGTGGGGCTCATACGGGATCGTTCTTCACGGAGCCCGGATTTATCGAAAGTGACCCATCCTTATCTGATTATGTGGGGATCGGAGGATACATGGGTATCCATCCAGAATGCTCCCCGCTGGCAGCAAACGCTGCCATCCAGCCGGCTGGAAGTCATCTCCGGTGCCGGACACAATCCCATGGAGACCCATACAGCTGAATTCAATGAGATTTTGCTGGACTTCCTTTCCTGGCAGCAGGACTGATGGTCAACCCATAAATTTTCTGAACCGTTCTCTGCCAACCTTGCACACCGGGCATTTTGCCGGTGGATTCTCACGGGCACACAGATATCCGCACACTTTGCATACCCAGACAGGCAAACTCTTTTCTGCAGGATCCGGGTTGGGCATCTCGGTTGGCCGGCTCGCTTGCGCGGGTCTTCTTTCCGGAACAGGACCCGGCTTCATGTCCGGCGTTTTGTCATACACATAGAGATTGCAGTAACAGGCACCGTATTCATCGAGATCCGGATCCCGGTAATCGCAGGGACAGATAATATCCAAATCCGCTGTTTTATTCCCGGAAGCCAGCCGACAGGGGCAGGCCAGGTACCCGTATCGCTTCTGATTGACAACCAGACCCTCCACCAGTTCCCGGGTTTCATCCATATTGGGATTAATCTGATAGCCGCCTTCAATGGCTTCCGCAGTGAGCTTTTTGACCAATGCATCCACTTCTGCCGGTTCCGCTTTCCACTCTTTGGTCATTGCAGAGCCTCCCTGATTCGGGCTTCATCGTATCCGATAATTGTTTTGCGGTCGTTGATCACCAGAGTCGGAAACGATCCCCGCGGATTCCATACTTTCATTTCTTCATGATAGTGTTTTTTCATCTCATCATCCAGCAGATCCACGAATACATATGTATATTTTATACCCATTTCATCCAATAGCTTCTTTGTCTTTTTGCACCACATGCAGGTACTGAGGCCATAGAGCATAACATCCCCTGCATTTTTGCCTTCTACGGTTTCGATCACTTCAATCCCTCCTTGTCTTTGTTTTGCTGGTCTGCCCTCACATGGCTATTGAGAATCTGCCCTTGTACTTTACTGCTCTGTACCTCGACACTCTTCCCTATCTGCCTGAATACCGCTTTCACTGGTTTATTTACTTGTTTCAATTCGTTTTTTGCTTCCCAAATCCTGCATCGGAATGGATAGTTACCATCCACTGATAATTGTGGTATGATAATCGTGATTTTGATTAGATGGAGGTACTTATGAAAACATCCGCCCGATTCCTCATTGTCTTCTTTCTTCTAGTATCCTTTGTCGCATACAGCAACCATTTCCTGGCTGTCCGCCGAGAAGCAATCCCCTGCATTGATATTCCGGATGATCTCCAGGGGCTGAAAATCGTCCATCTCTCGGATCTGCATGGCTTTACAGCATCCTGGTATCTGAACTCCGTTCTGAGAACAGTTCGTCAGGAAAATCCGGATCTGATCGTCTTTTCGGGGGACCTGGTGGATTCGGGCACCCCGGATATTTCTCGTGCTGCAGCCTTCATGGGCGTTTTGAAGGATGAGGCTCCTGTCTTTTTCGTCCCGGGGAATCACGATTATGGATCCGGCCAAAGCACCGCACTTTTCAATACTCTGGAAGATGAAGGGATCGTTGTGCTTCGGGATGAAATCCATCCGTTGGATCTAAAAAACCATACACTGTATATTGCCGGATTGGATGATCCGCTGGGAATGGATTGGAACAAAGACCGGACAGATATTCTGAACCGCCTGAATAGCCAAAACTTCCATCCTCTGCTGATGGTGGTGCATAGGCCGGAACTCTTTTCTTATTATACAGAGGCCAATCCGGTTCTGATCGCAGCCGGACACGCCCACGGAGGACAGCTTCGCCTCCCCGGGATCGGTCCATTGTTTGCACCTGACCAGGGATTCTTGCCGGAGTATACCCAAGGGCCATATACTGCCAATGAATCCACCATGATCGTCAGCCGCGGTCTGGCCAACAGCATTTTCCCTGTTCGTTTCAACAATCGGCCGGAAATTGTAGTGATCACCTTGGTAAAAAGTGTGGATTCATAACCCCATTCTTGCCTTCCATATGGCTTTGGATCAAGATTGTCATTCAGGTCCGTTGTGCCCATCATCCAAGGTCTTTCATCTGGACTATTATGCCAGCAATATAAAGAAAAGGATGCAGCACCCTTTTCCTTGGGTCCTGCATCCTCTTTATACGTTTTGCATATTCTTCTTCAGATTGCATGGCGATTATTCAACCGTTACGCTTTTTGCCAGATTTCTCGGTTTATCCACATCGCAGCCCCGTTCCAACGCAGCATAATAGGCAAAGAGCTGCAGAGGAATCACGGCCAGAGCCGTTGTGAAGTACTTATGGGTCGCCGGAATGTAGATTGTGTGATGGGCATGCTTGCCAATATTTTCATCCCCTTCAACCCCGATTCCGATGACGGTTGCTTCCCGGGCATTGACTTCCTGGATGTTGCTGACCATCTTGGCGTAAATGTCCGGTTGGGTGGCTATGGCAAATACCGGAACGTCCTTGGTGATCAAGGCCAGTGTTCCGTGTTTCAATTCGCCAGCTGCATAGGCTTCTGCGTGTATGTATGAAATTTCTTTCAGTTTCAAAGCCCCTTCCAGCGCCAACGCAAAATCCAGATGCCGGCCAATGAAGAAGATGTCTTCCCGATGGGCAAAAGCTCTGGCCAGCTCTTTTACAATCGAATCGTTCATGTCGATGACTTTTTGGGCCAACAGCGGAAGATCCCGCAGTGCAGAGACCATTTCTTCGCTATCATTCTCGGTGATTTTACCCAGAATCTGACCCATTTTAATCGCCAGCAGGTACAGACCGATCAATTGTGTGGTGTATGCCTTGGTGGAAGCCACAGCAATTTCAGGACCGGCTCGAGTCAAAAGGACATCGTCCGATTCCCTGGCTACGGAACTCCCGATGACATTGGTAACGGCCAGTACTCGCAGCCCCCTGCTTTTCATCTCCCGAAGGGCTCCCAGTGTATCCGCAGTCTCACCGGATTGACTGACGACGATCATCAGGTACTCACCCGGGTTTTCTACGATGGGATCGCGATAGCGGAATTCCGACGCAATATCAATTTCCACTGGGATCTTAGTCAGGTGCTCAATAACATATTTCCCCACCATTCCGGCATGGTAGGCCGTCCCACAGGCTATCAGATAGATCTTTTTCAGTTTCTGCAGGAATTCCTTATCCAGGACAATTTCGTCCAGGTGGATCTCACTGCCTTCCTTATCGATTCGACCAGTCAGTGTATCCCGGACAGCCCGGGGCTGCTCATTGATTTCTTTCAGCATGAAATGCGGGTAGCCACCCTTTTCAGCCGCTTCCGCATCCCAGGTTACATGAAAGATTTCTTTATCAATGACATGACCATCCAAATCGGTCACCTTTACTCCCTGATCCGATATGATGACCATCTCGCCGTGATTCAGGACAATGACTTCCCGAGTATGTTCCAAAATGGCGGGAATGTCGGATGCAATGAAGCTCTCGTTCTTCCCGACTCCTGCAATTAACGGGCTGTCTTTTCGTGCTCCCACGATTTTGTCCGGTTCATCCTGGTGCATGATGACCAATGCATAGGATCCTTCAATGATGTGAAGGACCTTGCGGACGGCAGCTTCCAGATCTCCCTCGTAATACTTTTCGATCAGATGAGGAATGACTTCTGTATCCGTCTGGGACAAAAAGCGGTGTCCTTCGTGCAAAAGCATTTCTTTGAGTTCCATGTAGTTTTCAATAATCCCGTTGTGAATAACGGCAATCTTCCCTGTACAGTCCAGATGAGGATGAGCATTGACATCCGAAGGACGTCCGTGGGTGGCCCATCGTGTCTGCCCCATCCCTATGGTTCCTGCCAATGGGTTCTTCTCCAGTTTCTCTGCCAGCCGGTCGAGTCTCCCTACGGTCTTTTCAACCTTCAACTGACCATCCTGCCAGACGGCTATTCCGGCAGAGTCGTATCCGCGGTACTCCAGTTTTGCCAATCCCTTCATAACGACAGGAACGGCCGACTGACTGCCGACATAACCAACAATTCCGCACATAGAATCAACCTCCCCGATTCTAATTCATTAATCTCTCTCCCGGCTCATTTTGTCCCGAAGATCACTCTTCCGTTTTGTAGAGCCTTTATCGGTCGTGAGAAGACCGGAGGTCACCCGCCGAATTTTCGAGATCCCTCACCTCGTCAACTTGCATGGCAAGTTCTGGCGCTTTAAATATTCAGTTTTTGTACACCTCCCGCTGGTTAATATCCTGCTTTACCAATATATCATTTCATGCTGAGTTTGTCGATACAGCCCTTCGGGACTACGATAGTTCCGCACGGATCAGAGCTGTCATTTTATCCATGACCCTTTTCAGTTCTTCGCTATTGTCGCATTCCACCATGACCCTGATTTTGGGTTCCGTGCCGGAGGGCCGTATGAGAATCCTTCCCCTCTCTCCCAGTTCTGCACTCACTTCTTCAATGCACTTTTCAATCTTCTCATTGCCGTACAAAGCTTCTTTGTTGGCCACTCGAATGTTTTCCAGTGCCTGGGGAAATTTCTTGAATCCAGATGAAAGATCATATAGGCTTTTTCCGGATGCTTTCACAACGGACAAAAGCTGCAGTGCCGTCAGGATCCCGTCTCCGGTGGTATTGTGATCCAGGAAAATGATATGTCCGGACTGCTCTCCACCGAGAGTCAGGCCCTGTTTTCGCATCTCTTCCAGCACGTAGCGGTCTCCTACCTGGGTGCGGATGATCTTGCCTCCCGCCTGCTTCATGGCCAGATTCAGACCCAGATTGCTCATGACCGTGGCTACAATGGTGTTATGAGGCAGCATGTTTTTGCTTAGCAAGTCCAAGCCGCAGATGGCCATGATCTGATCCCCGTCCACCAGATGGCCATAATGATCGCAGGCCAAAACCCGATCCGCGTCTCCGTCATGGGTCAATCCCAAATCGGCGCCGACCTCTCTCACTTTTTGCTGTACGACTTCAGGATGGGTGGATCCGCAGTGATCGTTGATGTTTTTTCCGTCAGGTGAATGATGAATTGCAATAACTTCAGCTCCCAGGGCCTCATACACTTCGGGAGCAATCCAGGAAGCCGCTCCATTGGCACAATCCACCACAATCTTTAATCCCGAAAAATTCGTCTGAACTGTACTTTTCAGGAAATCGATGTAATGCCGGTGGGCATTTTCATCTACAATGATTCTACCCACATCAGCACCGGTAGGCCGTACACCATCGTCGACGCTTCCGATTCTTCTCTCAATTTCATTTTCTACATCGTCCGGCAGTTTAAACCCGTCTGAATAGAAAAATTTGATTCCGTTATCTTCAACAGGATTATGCGATGCGGAAATCACAATACCGGCATCGGCATCGGAACTTTGGGTCAGATAAGCCACCGCAGGCGTGGGTACGATTCCAACCTGGACAACATCCCCGCCTACAGAACAGATCCCTGCTGATAATGCAGCCTCCAGCATATCGCCGCTAATCCTAGTATCTTTTCCTATTAAAATTTTTGGCTTACGGACATTCTTCGCCAAAACAGCTGTACCCGCTCTACCCAACTTAAAGGCCAACTCCGGAGTCAGTTCGATATTCGCGACCCCTCTTACACCATCGGTTCCGAATAGTTTTCCCAAATCACTTCACACTCCTGTTTCGTCAGTTTTTCGGTCGTGCATATCTGCCGATAACGGCTTCCGCTGTCTCTATCCCGTCCACCGCAGCACTCATGATCCCGCCTGCATACCCGGCCCCTTCTCCCACCGGATATATCCCTTCCAGTCCGATGGAAACTCGCTGCTGGTTTCTGGGTATTCTCAACGGAGCCGAAGTCCTGGTTTCGATTCCGGTCAGTATCGCATCCGGATGAGCGAACCCTCGCATTTTCCGGTCAAACAGCTGGATCCCTTCCTGCAAAGCCCCCACCACCTGCACCGGCAGGCATTGAGATAACGATGCGGGTTCAACCCCCGGCCGATAGGAGGGCTCGACCAGGGTAGTTTGTATACTCCGGCTCGATCCCTCCTGCATAAACCCTTTCAGGTTTTGTGCAGGAGCTCGAAAACCTCCACCTCCTCTCGAGTAGGCTGCCTGTTCCCACTCCCGCTGGAATTCAATCCCAGCCAGAGGATGGCGGCTATTCAGATCACGATGGTCCACTGTACACACAACGGCCGCATTGGCATTCTTGCCCCCCCGAGCGGACAGACTCATCCCGTTGACAACCAGATGATCTGCCTCCGTAGAGGCTCCCACCACAAAACCTCCCGGGCACATGCAAAAGGTGTATACCCCGCGTCCACTGCGGCTGCGATCGGCCAGTTGGTACTCCGCAGGTGGAAGCAGCGGGTGTCCGGCCATCTGTCCATATTGAATCCGGTCAATCATTTCCTGGGGATGTTCAACTCGCAGTCCCACAGAAAACGCTTTGGGTTCCATGGGTACTCCTGATTCAAACAGCATCCGGTATGTATCACGTGCGCTATGACCTGTGCAAAGCAACAGTACCTGACTAGGGATTTGGTCGCATCCATTCACTTCGATGGACCGAACTGCCCCATCCTGATGGTGAAGGCCTGTCATTTTTGCCGAATAGCGAATGTCGCAGCCGTGGTCCAGGAGATACTGTCGAATGGATACCAGGATTCGTTTCAGTTGATCGGTACCCAGATGTGGTTTCTGTTCGTAGCGGATTTCAGCGGGAGCTCCCGCTTTGATCAATTCATCCAAAACCACCTGGACCCGGTGATTCTTGATCCGCGTCGTCAATTTCCCGTCAGAAAAAGTCCCGGCGCCGCCTTCACCAAAAGCCACATTGGATTCCTGGCATAAAGATCCCTGATGCCAGAAACGTTCCACATCCCGGGTCCGATCCTCCACTTTTTTCCCTCGGTCGATAAGCACAGGTCGATACCCTGCCTGAGTCAGGGTCAGTGCAGCAAACAACCCTGACGGGCCGGCTCCGACAATCACCGGTCTGTCCCATAGATTCTGGCTCCCGGGTTTGAGGGTCTCCACAGGGAGTTCTGTACGGGATACGACTGCTGCATTCTTGACATTGATTCGCCTCAGTATCTGCTCAGGCAGCTCCACATCCAGCGTATAGACAAAATGTATCCGGTTTTTTCTTCGGGCATCCAAAGATCTTCGAACGATCTTCACAGTACGGATCTCATTCGAAGAAATGTTCAACGCAGCCGCCGCAGCTTTTTTTAAATCCGGCAGGCCGTCCTCTAAAGGGACCTGCACATGCTCAACCCGGATCGCTTTGGACTCCTGCCGGTGGTTTCTATCCATTGGCCGATTCCTCAGCAGGAGGTTCACTGGGTTCGATCCGGATGATCACCCGAAATGAGGTGGGCTGAACGATGGCCAGACCCGACGGCAGCTGAAGTCCGACAGAAACCGTCAGGTCTTCCGTAATCCCGGAAATATCGATAATTTCCGTCAGTACAGAATCCGTACTCTGGACCGTAGCCTGGGGTCCGGTAATGGTAACCCGCGCCGGTTCGAGAATCACCTCTGCGATCTGGTATCCCTCCGCGGGTTCTCCAGCCAGGGAAGGATTGATAGTCACTTGCTTCTCAGACTGGGCTTGAACCACGGTAATCTGGACAAACACATTGGCCGGAACGATGGTCACCCCATGGACAATATTGCCGCTGGCGTCGAAGACGTTTACGGCCACATTTCTCTCAAAGCTCTCCTCCACGCCGCTTACATTCACCATCAATGCAGCATTGGCAATGGATTCAATGACACTCTCGGCGCCCTGGATCTCCACTTTCTCCGGAGTGAAGGTGACAGTTCCAATGGAATACCCCGGTTCCGGAAGCCCCTGCTGGATAATCGATAGAGAAAATATTTTTTTAACAATCGGCTCAATGGTTACTTCCGCAGTGGAAGGCGATATCTCCGTGATTTTGATCCCCGGCGGTTCAATAAAGCGAATGGTTCGGGTATGCGTTCCTGCCTCCAGAGATGCCAGATCAATATAGACGTTGACATCATCGGCAGTCAGGGCTGATACCAGATGCTGCGGCCCCGATACGGTAATATCCACTGTTTCGGGGATAATGCTGTCCACAACGGTAAATCCGGATTCAACATTCTGAATGCGCACAGCTACATCATCCAGGTCTCTCTCAACAACGGGGTTCTGAGCGCTGGTTGCCTGAAACCACAGCAGAACAGCAATGAGCAGTGCCAGTATTCGAATGACATAGTCTTTTTCCAGCAGTTTATCCATTAGTGTTTCCTCCATTGCCAGAAGCGTCCGCTGCCGTTTCCATCACTGCTGATCAGCAAGCTGACCAGCATCTCTTTCAATGTAGTCTCATCCAGGTACCGGGTCAGTTTCCCATCGTTGGCCAGAGACAAAATACCTGTTTCTTCAGATACCACAATCACCACGGCATCCGAATTCTCCGTAATGCCGATGGCTGCCCGGTGCCGAGTCCCCAGTTCTGTGGATAGGTCCTGGCTGTCAGTCAAAGGGAGAAAGCAGCCTGCAGCCAAAACCCGATCGCCGCGAACTATGACCGCTCCATCGTGCAGCGGTGTATTGGGGATGAAAATATTGATCAGAAACTCGGAAGTGAGAATCCCGTTGATGCGGATCCCTGTGTCAGCATAATCATTCAACCCGGTATCCCTCTCAATGACGATGAGGGCACCAATTTTGTTTCTGGCCAGAACTTTCACCGCTTTAATAATCTCCTGAATCACTTTGCTCATGTCTTCCTCAGGGAGGGCCGATAGAGATTGAGGGAAAAACCGCCCTCGCCCGATCTGTTCCAGGGCACGTCTTAATTCAGGCTGAAATACTACAGGCAGCGCCACCAAAAGCATGGTCTGCAGATTGGCCAGTATCCATCGTATTGTATACAGCTTGAAATAGTCGGCCAGCAGCATGGCGGCAATGAGCACGATGATCCCTTTGATCAACTGAACGGCTCGAGTTCCGCGGATCCAGACAAATAGCCGGTATGTAACATATGCTATGATGATAATATCGATATAATCTTGTATACGCGTCGGCACCGCCTGCCACCTCACTTCCCTGTTACAGAATCAACTTTCCAATATTTCTGCAAACCTGCTGTATTTCCTCTAAACAAGACTCCCATTTATTGGTTTTCGATCATCCTGATCGTTTTTCCGCATTGTGGACAGATCCCATGGGATAATCGATCTACCGTGTCCATCTCCCCGGTTCTTCGGATCAGCTCTTTTGCACACGACGGGCAGTATGTGTTCATTCCCCTATGGCCAGGAATATTCCCCACGTAGACATAGTCGAGTTTTTGCCTGGCGATTTCATACGCTTTTTCCATGGTTTCCACCGAAGTAGGGGGAATGGACAGTTTGTACTGGGGGAAATACCGGGAGAAATGCACCGGTATCTCCGAATCCATGGCCGAAATCCAGTCTGTCATCCGCTGGATTTCTTCCAGACTGTCATTTTTTCCTGGAATGATCAGTACCGTCAGTTCCAGGTGGCATCGATCCGCTGCATACAAAATGGTATCTTTCACCGGATCGAGTCGGGCGCTGCACATTTCCTGATAGAAATCTTCTGTATATGCTTTCAGGTCGATATTCATGGCATCGATCCAGGGTATAATCTGCTTCAAGGGTTCCTGCTGAATAAATCCATTGCTGACATAGATGTTCTTCAAACCCGCCCCGGATGCGGCCTGTGCCGTATCCAGGACATATTCATGCCAGACCACTGGCTCTGAATAGGTGTAAGCTATACCGATGCAGTTACATCTATCTTTGTAGGACAGGGCTGCTTGAACAGCCTGATCCAGACTCATTGATTTCGTCGACGGTGTTCCCTGCGAAATGGGCCAGTTCTGACAGAACAGACAGTGCATGTTGCATCCGTAGGTTCCAATGGAATAGACTGTGGATCCGGGATAGAAATGATACAATGGTTTTTTCTCAATGGGATCCAGCGCTTCCGCCGAGATCCGGCCGTAGTTCAGAGAAACCAGGGTACCATTGATGTTTTTCCGGACCCGGCACCGCCCTGTGCTCTCTGGCGGAATCAGGCACTGGTGGGGGCACAGGGTGCATTCAATGAACCGATTCTCTCGGACATTGAAGCAACACGCTTCATGGTATACGGATATGTTTGTTTCTTTATTCATAACGAATCACCTGAAATCTCTCCATGCTGTATTCTGAGTCCGGATCAATACCTGCTTTCCGACAGGCGATCTCCAGTTGATCCTGCACCGAGTCGATTCCCTCCAGATCCGGCAAAAGCAACCCGGTTCGTTTCCCTTTTCGGACAATCACGCCATACTTTTTCGGATCCAGCTGTCCACTATCCGTTACTGTTTCGGGGCTTGTCAGCACATCCACAGAATATGAAAGGTAGGGCAGCTCATCTGCTTGGACCCCGTAGAATCTCGGATCCGCTGTTCCGGCACTGATGGCATTGCTGCAAATTTCCTCCGCAATGCTGTCATGGACCGGGAATATCGTACCGATGCACCCTCTGAGCATTCCGTTCTTTTTGATGGAAACAAAGACACCGGCTTTTTTTCGCATTTTTTCAGGAACAGGGTCCGGTATCTCCGCTTTCTTCCCTTCTTTCACATAGGTCTCCAGACATGTTTTTGCCCACTGTACCAGCGGGCTGGTCACGGCCCGGGGATCCGCTTCAGCATCCGGTAAATCGATCTTGTTTTGTCCCGGGCGAATGGTTTTGGTCTGAGCCACCAGATACCCCACGCCAAAAGGTGCTTCATAGGATAAAACTTCGGTCTCCACATGTTGGCCGGACATTGACCCTGCCAGAATAATCAGCGGGTTGTATCCGCATTCAGCAGCCTGATGAACCATCTTCGGGTCCATTTCCAGTATTCCCTCAAGATTTCCGCTCTGAAAGATATTCTTTACCGTGTCATCAAATCTTTTCCCTGCCGGATTAAGACCCGCCGGTGCGCTGGCGGATAGTGCATGGGATAGATCCCCGCTGGCCATCACCGCCACGTTTTTGCCCGTTTTCTCGGCTGCTCTTTGTATACAATCTCCCATCTGAAACAGCTGATCTCGGCTCACTACTCCCATGGCCACCATCACCAAAGGAATCCTTAGCTCTGCCTGCTGCAGAAAATGCAGAGGCACCATCACCCCATGATCCAGTTTTTTGCCAACTCCCGTCCGCTGAACAGCAGACTCATCCAGATAGACCATGGGAAGAGCTTTTTTCTCGCATTCTGTTCGGATGGCCCGGACCATATCCATATCCACATGAGTCGAAAAAGATACCTCCGGATAACCGAAACGTGAAAAGTCACCATGCAGCTCAGGAATCGCCCATACGGGTATTCCGTCATAAAACACAGGCCCATGGGGAGAAATGATCACCAGTACATCCGGATGAATACGGTCAAGGCTTTGGGTAATCTGTGTCATGGCTTTTTCTGTTTCTGACACCTGCTTGCGATCCTCCTGGCCGATCTCCGGGATGATTAACGGTGGGTGAGGTACAAGCCCTCCCCAGACAACGCCTCCCATATCATCTCCTCCTTCGATACCGCCATTACAGTCAGTTTCGCCAGATGTTCCTTATTTCATAAGTTTTGAACACCCGATCTGAACCGCAAAACAGATCCTTACTGGAATCGAATCACTTTGCCTGTTTTGCAGTTGACCAGATTGCCATTGCGGATGATTGGAATCCCTTTCAGGATGACAGTACGGATACCCGCCGGTTTTTCCGTGGGATTGGAAAAATCGGACTGATCCATGATCACATCAGGATCAAATACAACCAGATCCGCATCGCATCCGGTCTTGATTCTGCCTTTTTCTTTCAGGTTCAGCCTGCGGGCAGGAACAATGGTCATCTTGGCCAGAGCATCCATTAAACTCATTTTTTTCTCTTCGCGCACATACCGTCCCAGAATACGGGGAAACGATCCTGCCCCCCGAGGGTGCCCGGATTCTCCATGGAATGACCCGTCACTGCAGGCCATAACCAGAGGGTGCTTCATGGCTTTGATGACTTCTTCCTCATCCATGACAAAGCCCACCACCATGGTATGGGGTTTTTCTTCCCGCAGCTTCTGGAACAATTCTTTGGTGCAGTATTCACCGCGGTGTTCTCCCTCGGCAATATACAGGGCACTTTCATCGACTTTCCATTTTTCAAAACATCCTTCATCAAAAACCGCGGACCCGATGGACGTGCAGAAGCAGTTGTACGGATAGCAGTCCGCCATGATATCCACATCTTCGGTGCGGGCTTCATCCAGGGCTCGCAGGGCCTGATCCATAATGACAGGAAACCCTGCACAACTGCCGATATGCGATACCTGCACCGGTACGCCTGTAATCCGGGCAATTTCGGCCATCTCTTCGATGGATTCCACGGCTCGTTCCCCATCAAAACGGAAATGAGCACTAATCAGCCGGCCCGGATACTCGGCCACAATCCTGGCAGCGTCGATAGCCTCTTTGGTATCCACTCCGGGTGCATATTCAAATCCAAATGATAGTCCGACGGCGCCGCTCTCCATTTCCTGACGAATCAGTGTGTGAATTTGTTCTTTCTGATCTTCATTGGCTGCGGCATACCGATCGTGCAATCCAGCTTGTTCTCTCAGAGTAATATACCCTGAAAAGCCCGCATAGTGAATCGGAATTCCCTTTTCATCCAGTTGGTCAAAAAATTCTTCCAATGGATACCGACTGTATCCGCAGTTTCCGCCGATGGCCGTGGTTACTCCCATCAGCGCCATCCGCCGAAACGTTGGATAGCATTCTTTTGAAGTTCCCAGTTCTGCGGGGTCGTTCACATCTTCATGCATATGAATATCAATAAATCCGGGAGCAATAACCAGTCCATCCGCATTAAGGGTTTCATCTCCCTGTATGGGTTCTGTCGTCATCTCCACGATCTTCCCGTTTGTGATACCGATATTCAATATTTTGTCAGTCCCAGATTCAGGATCTAAAACCCGGCCATTTTGGATAACCAGATCCACAATGCTTACCCCCTTACACCATAATCGCTTATTGATTTATTCCCTTTCTTCTGAAAAAAAACCTGCCGCGGACACCCGGGGATCGAGTAAAAAAAAGGAAGGATTCTGATCCTCCCTTCCATCCTTATCTTTGAAAACTGCGGTGCTTTTCCGCTTTTTTAATCCATATTTCTTTCTTTCTTTCATCCGGGGATTTCGGGTCAAAACCCGGCCTTTTTTCAATCCAGATCGAAATTCCGGATTCAATTTCTTTCAGAAGAGCTCGTGCAATACCGTGGCGAACTGCCCCGGCCTGTCACATTCGCCGCCGAATACATTCACCATAATAGTGTGTACTTATCTTTTACCCCGGCTGTTTCCAAAGGCTGGATTAATGATCATCTGCAGTGTTCTCAGTTTAAAGTAGTCTTCCATGGACGACCGTTCAACGATGCTGCCTTGCCTTCAATCAGTTTGGAACCTTCACGGACTCTTTCTCCGTCCAGTGCCGGCATAATTTACAAGGGCCATACTCCGGCTCTTCTTCAGTCATTATCCAATCACTTTGTATTCTTGGGGTTGCTGTGCTCGCGTGATGTTCAGATCCGGCATACACTCAGCTTTAAACATGACACTGCCCAGCGACATACCTTTGACGGCCAATCATAACCTTCTCCGGCTTTCTATCCAGCAGTTTCCCGTATGCGATGGATTTAATTCCACCCGGAAACCCGGTATGATAATGGTAGACTTTATCGGTGAGTTTTTTGCCCGTCAAATGGATCTTGCTTGCATTGATGACAATTACATAATCTCCAGTATCCATATGAGGTGCAAAAGTGGGTTTATGTTTTCCTCGTAGAATACTGGCCACTTCACTGGCCAAGCGGCCCAATGTCTGTCCTTCTGCATTTACGACATGCCATTTCCGCTCTATTTCGGCCGCTTTGGGCGAATACGTTTTCATGCTTTTCCCTCCTCGCAAAAATCAACGCTATTCCTTCTATATCAATCTGTCGCATCTTCAACAACAGCAGTACAAATCCGGCTACAAACCACAGGACTATTATATATAGCCGGTCTTCTTATGTCAAGTTTCACCCTCTGATGCCGAATATGTGACTTCTTTCAAAAATAGCCCCTGCGCAGCCACAGTGGGACCTGCTTTCTCCCGGTCCCGGCTATGCACGATATCGAGAATCTCTGAAGGAGCCATCTTCCCTTTGCCAATTTCCAACAGTGTTCCTACGATAATCCGCACCATATTATACAAGAACCCATCTGCAGTGACAGTATACACAATCCATGTCCCATCCGTGTCCACCTGTGACTGGTATACGGTCCGGACGGAATCGGTTACACTGCTTCCCGCTGCGTGAAAAGCCGAAAAATCGTGAGTTCCAACAATCAATGGTGCTGCCTGGGTCATGGCATCCACATCCAGGAGTTTCGGTACATGCAGTGAATATCTTCTGTGAAACGGACTGGGAATTCTGCGATTATCGATCCGGTATTCGTATGTTTTCCGGACTGCATCAAACCGTGCGTGAAAATCTGCATTGACTTCTTCAGCCTTCAATACGACGATATCCGGCGGCAGCAGACTGTTCATTGCATACGGAATCTTGTCGGTTGGGACAATCTCTTCCGCATGAAAATGGATCACTTGCCCCAGGGCATGGACCCCGCTGTCCGTCCTGCCCGATGCGTAAACGGTCATGCTGGATTGATATATCTTTTCCAGCGCCCGTTCCAGAAATTCCTGGATGGTGGGCAGGTCCTTCTGCCTCTGGTATCCGCAGTAATCGGTTCCATCGTATTGAATGATGCATTTGTAGTTCTTCATATCCCAGCTCCGATGTTCTTTTTCTGACCCCATCAGATCCCGTATAAACGCATCCAGATTACGACTCCCAGGAGTGTGAAAACAACCAGATAACCGATGGTATCCATCCTTGTGTACTGAAGCTGCTTCAATCTGGTCCGATTATCCCCGCCTCGATAGCATCGAGCTTCCATGGCTACGGCCAACTCATCCGCTCTGCGGAAAGCACTGACAAAGAGCGGCACCAGCAGCGGAATGAGATTCTTTGCCCTTTGATAGATGTTACCGGATTCAAAATCTGCTCCACGTGCCATCTGTGCTTTCATGATCTTCCCGGTCTCTTCCACCAGGGTCGGTATAAATCGAAGGGCAATCGTCATCATCATGGCCAGTTCATGAGCCGGAACGCCTATTCGCCGAAACGGTTTCAAGACACTCTCAATCCCGTCAGTCAATGTAACCGGAGGGGTTGTCAGAGTCAGCATGGATGTGGTCAGTACCAGCATCACCAGCCGCCAGACCAGGAATGCCCCCTGTCGGATTCCTTCCATTGTGATCTTCAACGGGCCAATCTGGTAAATGACTGTGCCGCTGGTGACAAACAGATGAATCAGAAAGGTGAGGCTTCCAATGAACAGGACCGGCCTTAATCCTTTGGCCAGGAACCGAAACGGTATTCTTGAATTCACAATGATTGCACTGAGAAAGATCGTGACACCCAGATACGCCACGTATTGCTTGGCAATGAAAATGGCGGCAATGATCCCGATCATCCCCACAATTTTTGTGCGGGGATCCAATCGATGGATGAAAGAATTACCCGGATAGTACTGGCCAATGGTGATATTTTCAAACATGGCTGCACCCTCTTTTCAGAGACAGGATTGCTTCTTTCGCCTCATCAACGGTGACTGCTTCTGTCGAAACTCCCATGCCGCGCTGTTTAAGCAGGTGCATTAATGCGGTGATCTGAGGAATCCCAAGCCCCAAACTCTGCAATGTCTCTACCTGCAGGAAAATCTCCCGCACCGATCCATGAAGGGCAATTTTGCCTTGATCCATGACGATTACGGTATCGACAAGCTGGGCAATTTCATCCATACTGTGAGACACAAATGCGACCGTAATACCGGCTTCATCCCTCATCCGCTGCACCTGTTGGAGAATGTCCGCCCGTCCCTCAGGATCCAGTCCGGCGGTGGGCTCATCCAAAACCAGCATGCTGGGATTCATGGCCAAAACACCGGCAATGGCCACCCGCCTCATCTGGCCGCCGCTTAATTCAAAGGGAGACCTTTTGCGGTACATATCATGATCCAATCCGACCATGCGCATGGCTTCACGAACTCTTTCGTCAACTTCGTCGTCCGTGAGCCCCATTTTTTTCGGAGCAAAAGCAATATCCTTTTCAATGGTTTCCTCAAATAACTGGTATTCCGGATACTGAAAAACGAGTCCAATTTTTTGTCTAATTCTTCTGCGGTCACTTTTCTTTTCGCGCAAATCGACACCGTCCACGGAAACCCTGCCTTGAGTGGCCAGAAGCAGCCCGTTAAAATGCTGGATCAGAGTTGATTTGCCTGACCCGGTACGCCCGATGATGCCAATGCACTCTCCGTCTTGAATATCCAGGGATATGTCCTGGAGAGCTGTGATGGCCATGGGTGTACCTTCGTTGTATATATGCCATAGATTCTCAATCTTTATTGACATAATGCATCCGCCATTTCTTCAACCGTCAAAATGCTGGATGGAATATTCAGGCCGGCTGACTGAAGCTGAATGGCCAGCTCCGTCACCTGAGGAATGTCCAAATGAAGCCTCCTCAGTTCCGCCACTTGGGAAAAGACCTTCTTGGGATGGTCATCCATCACAATCTTGCCTTGTTCCATAACAATGACCCGGTCCGCCTCCACGGCCTCATCCATATAATGGGTGATTAAAACGGCTGTAAGACCTTCTTCCCGGTTGAGCCTGCCAATGGTCTGCATAACTTCTGCCCGGCCCACTGGATCCAGCATGGCTGTAGGTTCATCAAACACAATGATCTCTGGACGCATCGCGATCACGCCGGCAATGGCTACCCGCTGCTTCTGACCGCCTGATAAAGTATGCGGACTCTGTTCCCGATACGAGTACATATCCACTCTTTTCAACGATTCATCCACCCGGGAACGGATTTCTGATGCCGGCAGTCCCAGATTTTCCGGGCCGAAAGCCACATCTTCTTCCACTGATGTGGCCACCAGCTGATTATCCGGATTCTGAAAAACCATCCCTGCAGACCGCCGAATCTCCCACAGGTTTTCCGGGCTTTTGGTGTCCAACCCGGCAACCGTGACAGATCCTTTATCCGGGAGCAGCAGTGCATTGATGTGCTTGGCCAGTGTCGACTTCCCAGACCCATTGTGGCCAATTACAGCCACAAATTCTCCGGGAAAAACTTTCAAAGAAACATCATCCAGCGCTGCGATTACACTCTCATCGGCTGTATTGTAGTAGTGAGTTACGTGGTTGATTTCTATGAGAGCGTCCATTGAATCACCTACTATCTGTTCAGGTCCGCAATCACACAAGCTCAATGATGGCCATCGGAGCAGCATCACCCTGGCGGAAACCGGTTTTTATAACCCGGGTGTAACCGCCTTCTTTTCCTGAGTAACGCGGTGCGATTGTGTCAAAAAGCTTTCTGACAATGTCTTCATCGTACACATACTGCAGCACCTGACGACGGGCGTTCAAATCGCCCTTTTTCGCCATGGTGATCATCTTATCTGTAATCTTGCTTAATTCTTTGGCCTTCATTTCTGTTGTCTCGATTTTCTCGCTTAACAGCAAGGAAGTGACCATGTTCCGGAGGAGCGCTCTTCTGTGCCCCATAGTACGACCCAACCTTCGGTTTGCCATGACCGTCATCCCTCCCCTTCTACTCTTCAGATTCTTTTAGGGCCAGTCCCTTTTCTGCCAGTTTGCTTTTTACTTCTTCCAGGGACTTCTTCCCAAGATTTCTCACCTTCATCATTTCATCTTCCGTTTTTTCAGTCAGTTCACCAATGGTGTTGATATTGGCCCTTTTCAGGCAGTTATAGGAACGTACTGAAAATTCCAGTTCTTCGATGGCCATGTCCAGCATTTTATCCATGCCGTCTTCTTCTTTTTCTTTCATGACTTCCAGTTTGTCCATATCCGAATTAAGCTCCATGAACAGGCTCAGGTGCTCATTCAGGATTTTGGCTCCCAGGCTGGTGGCCTCATCGGGTTTGATGCTGCCATCTGTCCAGACCTCAATGGTGAGTTTATCATAGTCCGTTACCTGACCAACCCGGGTATCTTCCACATGATAGTTTACTCGCTTGATGGGAGTGAAGATGGAATCCACCGGGATCACGCCAATGCTCTGCTCGGAGCTTTTGTTCTTCTCGGCAGAAACATAGCCTCGTCCTTTGGCTACGGTTAATTCCATTTCCAGGACAGCATCTTTATCCAGTTCGGCAATGTGCTGTTCCGGATTCAGTATTTCAACATCGCTGACCATCTTTATATCCTCACCGGTTACTTCACCTTCGCCTTCCCGGCGAAGATACAAGGTGACGGGTTCTTCACTGTACATCTTGAATCGCAGTGTTTTCAAATTGAGTATGATGTCTGTAGTATCTTCCCGAACCCCTTTGATGGTTGAAAACTCATGAAGGACTCCATCGATCTTGACGGATGTAACGGCAGCACCGGGCAGAGACGACAGCAGCACTCTGCGGAGTGAGTTCCCGATGGTCATGCCGAAGCCTCTTTCCAAAGGCTCCAGTACAAATTTGCCGTAAGTCTCTTCTTCATTCTTATCCACATACTCAATTTTTGGTTTTTCGATTTCAATCATCCAACGAACCCCCCTCTTTGCTTTCTACTTTATCACCCCTCCATGGGTGTAAGCGAAGCACTCTTCTGTTTAACGGGAGTACAACTCAACTACCAGACGTTCATCCACCGGAGCATCGATTTCTTCACGAAGCGGCAGCCGAACAATCCTGCCTTCCAATGCTTCGATGTCGGTCTCGATCCACTGCGGCAGTCCTTTTGTGGATGCAGTTTCTGCCATTTCTTTGAACTTGGCTGAACTGCGGCTGGATTCCTTCACCCGGATCACATCGCCTACTTTGGTATGGTATGAAGGAATTGTCACTTTCTTGCCGTTTACCGTGAAATGGTTGTGCCGGACCAATTGTCTTGCTTCGGCTCTGGAGCTTGCCAGTCCCATCTTGAAGACAATGTTGTCCAAACGGCTTTCCAGCATTTGCAGCAAATTTTCACCGGTAACACCCTTATGCTGGGATGCTTTTTCAAAATACTGTGAAAACTGCTTTTCCAAAACGCCGTAGAAACGACGCAGTTTCTGTTTTTCTCGTAATCGGATGCTGTATTCGGAAGGTTTACGGGTACGGCCCTGCCCATGCTGGCCCGGAGCAAAAGCTCTTTTCTCCATCGCGCATTTATCTGAATAGCAGCGCTCACCCTTCAAATACAGTTTCGTTCCCTCCCGCCGACATATCCGACAAACGGGCCCTGTATATCTCGCCATTGTGCTACACCTCCTGAAATTAGACTCTTCTTCGTTTTGGCGGACGACAACCATTATGAGGAATGGGTGTGACATCCTTAATCATATTGACTTCCAGACCGGCTGCCTGCAGAGAACGGATGGCTGCTTCTCTTCCTGAACCCGGACCTTTAACAAATACCTCGATTTCCTTCATACCCTGGTCAATCGCAGTTTTAGCCGCTTCCTCTGCCGCCATCTGCGCAGCAAAAGGAGTGCTCTTTCTGGATCCTCTGAACCCTGCGCCTCCGGCTGTGGCCCACGAAATCACGTTTCCGCGTACATCGGAAATTGTAATGATTGTATTGTTGAATGTTGACTGAATGTGGGCAATCCCTTTATCAACATTTTTACGCTCCCTGCGTTTTGGTCGTGTTGATCTTTTTGCCATCTAGTTACCCTCCTTTGCTATTTCTTTCTCCTGACTCCAACAGTACGCTTCGGCCCTTTACGTGTTCTGGCATTGGTTTTGGTTTTCTGACCACGTACTGGCATGCCTCTGCGGTGTCGGATCCCACGGTAAGAACCAATTTCAATCAAACGTTTGATATTCAGGGCAACCTCACGCTGAAGATCCCCCTCCACGCGGTAATCCTTGTCAATGGTGTCTCTTAAACGGTTGACCTCTTCTTCGGTAAGATCCCGTACACGGGTGTCCGGATTAATTTCTGTTTTCGCCAGAATTTCCTGGGATGTTGGTTTCCCTATCCCGAAAATGTAGGTCAATGCAATTTCAACACGTTTTTCTCTCGGCAAGTCAACGCCGGCAATTCGCGCCATCAATTTCCACCTCCCGCTTTATAAATGTTATCCCTGCTTTTGTTTGTGCTTGGGATTCTCACAAATAATCATTATAGCACCTTTACGGCGAATAAGCTTGCATTTTTCGCAAATCGGTTTTACAGATGCTCTGACTTTCACAATACAAACCCCCTTCTTCGCCTACTTGAATCGGTAAATAATTCTGCCGCGGGTTAGATCGTACGGGGACAATTCAACAGTTACTTTGTCACCCGGCAGAATTCGGATAAAATTCATTCTGATCTTACCCGACACATGGGCGAGTATTTTGTGCCCGTTATCCAGTTCAACCCGAAACATGGCATTGGGCAACGGTTCTATTACTTTACCTTCTACTTCAATCGTATCTTCTTTAGCCATTGTTTTTTTGCTGACCTCCTCTCATGCATGAACCGATTCATCGTTCAATCAGGGTTTTTCCTTTTACAGACAAGTCAGGATAACCGGGCCGGTATCAGTCACTGCAATAGTATGCTCAAAGTGTGCCGACAGACTGTGATCAGCTGTAACAACAGTCCAATTATCTTCCAATGTCTCTACCCGGTAACTCCCTGCATTGACCATCGGTTCAATGGCCAGCACCATGCCTGTCTCCAAACGCGGACCTCGTCCGGGTGCCCCAAAGTTGGGGATTTGCGGATCCTCGTGCATATTGCGCCCAATCCCGTGCCCGACATAGTCCCGCACAACTGAAAATCCTCTTTGTTCTGCGAAATTCTGCACTGCATGGGATATATCGGACAATCGGTTACCCGCCAATGCCATTTCAATCCCTGCCATCAGTGAGCCTTCCGTCACTTTCAGCAGTTTTTGAGCTTCGTCGGAGACAGCGCCAACCGGCAAGGTGATGGCAGCGTCGCCATAAAACCCGTCAACCACAGCACCAATATCAATGCTGATAATGTCTCCTTCTTCCAGTTTGCGCAAACTCGGTATTCCATGAACGACTTGCTCATTGATCGAAGTGCATATGCTTGCCGGAAAACCATGATACCCTTTAAAAGCAGGAATCCCTCCGTGTTTGCGAATCACATTTTCAGCCAGCTTATCCAACTCTGCTGTGGTGATTCCAGGGCGAACTGCCTCCTTTAAACGGTCAATGGTCTTGGCCACCAGATTCCCTGCCCGTTTCATATGCTCCAGTTCATCACTCGATTTAAGAATAATCAATCCGAGTCATCTCCCCAATGCTTTACGAATGTTATCCAGTACGATATCAGCGGATTCCGATCCATCAATGTTTCGCAGGATTCCTTTTCCAGCATAGTAGGCAACGAGCGGGCTGGTTTTCTCATTGTATTCTTTCAGACGTTTGCGGATCGTTTCTTCTTTATCATCATCCCGCTGGTAAAGTTCGCCGCCGCATTTGTCGCAAACGCCTTCTTTCTTCGGCGGATTGAACTCAATATGGTATGTGGCGCTGCAGTTGCGGCAGACTCGGCGTCCAGCCAACCGCTTTACCAGAATTTCTTCCGGTACAACGATGTTGACAACCGCATCCAGCACATAGCCCATGGAGTGTATGATTCCCGCCAATGCGTCAGCCTGCGCGATGGTCCGAGGGAACCCGTCCAGAATGAATCCTTCTGCGGCATCCTGGAATCCCAATCGTTCTTCTACAAGGCCTACAACGACTTCATCCGGAACCAACAGTCCCTTATCCATATACTCTTTGGCTTTTTTCCCCATGGCTGTTTCATCCTTTACCGCCTGACGAAACATATCTCCTGTGGATATATGGGGAATTCCCCATTCTTCTGCCAGCTCTACCGCCTGGGTGCCTTTTCCGGCTCCGGGCGGGCCAAGCAATACCAATCTCATCACAAACCCCTCCTATTTCATGAATCCTTTGTAATGACGCATCAGCATCTGGGATTCGATCTGCCTCATGGTTTCCAATGTTACAGAAACTACGATCAGAAGACTGGTTCCCCCAAATGTGATCCCCGGTATGCCGGTCAGTCTGACCACCAGGTCCGGCATGACGGCTACAAACGCCAGGAAAAGGGCCCCTGCTAGGGTAATACGAGTGAGAATTCGATTCAGATACTCGGCAGTCGGTTTCCCGGGTCGAATACCGGGAATGAATCCACCATACTTCTTCAGATTGTTGGCTACCTCAATCGGATTGAATGTGATCGCCGTGTAGAAATAGGTGAAGAATACAATCATCACTACATAGAGCAGTGTGTTCAGCGGTGTTCCAAAATCAAAATACTTGGCCAGGTTCTGAAGGAACGGAACATTGACCAGCTTGGCTACAGTCAAAGGAAACACCAGCATGGATGAGGCGAAAATAACCGGTATTACGCCGGCCTGGTTGACCTTCATAGGAATATGAGTGCTTTGTCCACCGTAAATCTTTCGGCCGACAACCCGCTTTGCATACTGCACAGGGATTTTTCTCGATCCTTCCTGTACCCAGATAACACCGGCAATAATGAAGGCTCCAACTACCGCCAAAACAGCCAGGTTGAATATATTGATGGTGCCAACCCGAATGTATTCATACAGAGTCGCAGCACCCACCGGCAGTCTGGAAATGATTCCAGCGAAGATAATCAGAGAAATACCGTTGCCGATACCTTTCTCAGTAATCTGCTCCCCAATCCACATCAAAAGCACAGTACCTGTCACCAGAGAAAGAGTAATCACAGCGCCGGAATAAAGACCCCAGCTGATGACTGCGCTTCTCAGAGTGAATGTCAGAGCAATTGCCTGGATCAAAGCAAGCAGAACTGTCCCAAAACGGGTAATCTGGGTGATCTTCTTTCTTCCTTCATCGCCGCCTTCTTTGGCAAGCTGCTCAAGACTGGGAACGATGATCTGCAAAAGCTGCATGATAATGGTTGCAGTAATGTAGGGATAAATGTTCAGAGCAAACAAGGACAGTCGACTTAATGCCCCTCCGGAGAAAAGATCCAGAAACCCAAATACAGTTCCTCCGGCAAATAGTCCTTCAATTGCCTCGACGTTTATGCCCGGTACCGGTATGTGTGTACCGATGCGAAAAAGAAGAAACATACCCAATGTGAAGATGAATCTTTTTCGCAATTCAGGAACTCTCCAAATGCTTCGAACGGTATCTAACAAATCAAATCACCTCAGCTTTTCCACCAGCTGCTTCGATCTTCTCAACAGCTGCTTTGCTGAACTTATGTGCATGGACAGTCAGCGGTTTTCCCAGCTCTCCTCTTCCCAACACCTTCAGCCCATCTTTCAGGTCTTTCACGATACCCATTTCTTTCAAAACATCTGGGGTTACTACTGCATCCTGATCAAACCGGTTGAGCGTGTCTATGTTGATTTCAGCATATATCGTACGGAATGGGTAATTGCTGAAACCTCTTTTGGGCAATCTCCGCTGGATCGGCATCTGACCGCCTTCGAAACCTAACCGCACTCCGCCGCCGGAACGAGATTTCTGCCCCTTATGGCCGCGGCCTGAAGTCTTGCCAAGTCCGGATCCAATTCCCCGACCTACCCGTTTCCGACTCTTTTTTGCTCCAGGTGCAGGTGCTAATTCGTGCAGTTTCATCTCAAGCACCTCCTTCGTTAATGTATACTTGTACATAGTGTTTCACTATGCATTCATCTCTTCCACTGACAGTAAATGGCTCACTTTCTTAACCATCCCATTGATCTGGGGTGAATCATTGTGAATGACTGTCTGGTGCAGTTTCCGCAATCCCAGAGCTCTGACCACTGCCCGCTGATCTTCAGGCCGTCCGATCAGACTTCGTACTAAAGTAATTTTCAACTTCTCAGCCATGTCCGTACCTCCTAACCCAACAGCTCTTCTACTGTCTTGCCGCGCAGTTTTGCTACTTCTTCCACACGTTTAATGCTTTTCAATGCCTCCATAGCCGCATACACCATGTTGTTGGCATTGGCGGATCCCAATGACTTTGTCAAAATATCCCGGATCCCTGCGGATTCCATAACTGCACGGACAGGTCCACCGGCAATAACGCCAGTACCTTCGGATGCAGGTTTGATCATTACGCTGCCAGCACCATAGTGACCAACAATACCGTGAGGAATAGTGGTCCCTTTCATGGGCACGTTTATCAGATTTTTCTTTGCGTCTTCCACACCCTTGCGGATCGCTTCGGGTACTTCCAGCGCTTTACCCAATCCTGCACCAACATGGCCATTTCCATCGCCTACAACAACCAGTGCACTGAAACTGAACCGCCGGCCTCCCTTGACAACCTTGGCAACTCGGTTCACAGTAACAACGCGCTCTGTAAGTTCAAGCTGGCTTGGATTAATTCTCTTCAATGTTCTCCCTCCTTTTCCCAGCGTTTCGCAGCTAAAATTCCAATCCTGCTTCTCGTGCTCCTTCAGCAAGTGCTGCTATCCGCCCGTGATAATTGTATCCACCGCGATCAAAAACAACTTTTTCAATCCCTTTTTCCATTGCCTTTTTGCCGATCATTTCGCCAACCGCTTTGGCAGCATCTTTGCTGGCGGTCGCTTTCAGATGCTCGGCCAGGCTTTTTTCCGTGGTGGATGCAGAAGCCAGTGTGATACCGGCTGTATCGTCAATGATCTGTGCATAGATATGCTTGCTGCTCCGGAACACGCTTAATCGGGGACGCTCGGCTGTGCCAAATATTTTAGCTCTGACACGCGCTCTTCTTTTGCTTCTTGCCACTTCCCGATCGATTTTTTTAAGCATCCGGATTCACCCCTTTCTTTCATTAAGCTGCAATCTTATTTACCGGCTTTTCCTGCCTTACGCATAATATGTTCTCCGGCATATTTGACCCCTTTTTCTCGATAGGGATCCGGATCACGCGTTTGACGAATATAAGCAGCCGTTTCTCCAACCAGTTCTTTGTTGATTCCCTTAACCGTAATGGTGATGGGATTTGATACTTCAAATTCGATTCCATTGGGTTCTTCTACTTCAACCGGTTTGGAGTATCCGATTGCGAGCACCAGTTTGTTTCCCTGTTTTGATGCTCTGTATCCAACCCCTGAAAGAACCAGTGTTTTGCTGAAGCCATCGGTGACTCCAGTCACCATATTGGCGATGAGTGTCCGAGTGAGTCCGTGCAGTGATTTATGTCTTTTGGATTCACTCGGTCTTTTCACAACCACTTGGTTTCCTTCAACGGCGGCCAGCATCTCTTTCGGAACTGTTCGTTCCAGTTCTCCTTTTGGACCAGCCACTTTGACTTTGTTATCAACAATCTCAACCGTTACACCGGTTGGAATATCGATGGGTTTTTTTCCAATTCGAGACATCTCAGCACCCCCTCTACCAGACGTAGCAGATTACTTCGCCACCGACACCTTCTTGACGGGCTTTTTTATCTGTCATAATTCCTTTTGATGTGGATAAAACCGCAATACCCAAACCTCCCAGAACTCTCGGGATTTCATCACGTTTTGCGTAAACACGCAGTCCGGGTTTGCTAATTCTTTTCAAACCAGTGATAACCTTTTCCCGATCCGGACCGTATTTCATCCGAACCCGCAGGGTCCCCTGCTTGCCATCTTCAATGTGTTCGTAGTTATGGATGAAACCCTCAGACTTGAGCAAATCCAAAACTGCTTTCTTCATATTAGAAGCCGGGAATTCTACCAACTCGTGTTTCACCATGTTGGCATTTCTAATTCTCGTGAGCATATCAGCGATAGGATCAGTCATGACCACCGCAAATCCCCCCTTCCTTGGTATATACTACCAACTTGCTTTCCTAACTCCAGGAATTTCACCGCGATGAGCGTATTCCCGGAAGCATATACGGCACAAACCGAATTTTCGTAAATATGCATGCGGTCGACCGCATACACGGCATCGGTTGTGGAATCGAACTTGGAACTTTGGTTCCTGTTTCCATTTTTCCAGCAGACCTTTTCTGGCCATCTTTTTCCCTCCTCTGTGGGATATTCGACTATTGCTGTTCCCGGAAAGGCATTCCCATCAGCCGCAGAAACTCTTTGGACTCTTCATCCGTCTTGGCTGTTGTGACAATGACAATGTCCATTCCCTGGGCTCTTTCCACCTTGTCGTACTCGATTTCAGGGAATATGAGCTGTTCTTTGACGCCCATTGTGTAATTGCCACGGCCATCGAAGGAACTAGCCGATACGCCTCTGAAGTCCCTGACCCGCGGAAGAGCAATGCTTACCAGCCGGTCAAAAAATTCATACATCCTTGTTCCGCGCAAAGTCACTTTGCATCCAATGGACATGCCTTCCCGCAGCTTAAAATTGGCGATGGATTTTCGCGCTTTCGTTACTACCGGTTTCTGTCCAGTAATGGTTGCCAGATCACTGACGGCTGAATCCAGCGCTTTCGCTTCCTGGATCGCTTTTCCGACTCCCATGTTCACAACAATTTTCTCCAGGCGAGGAACTTCCATCATGTTGCCGTACCCGAATTTTTGCTTCAATGCCGGAATAACCTCGCTCTTATACTTTTCGTGTAGCCTGTTCACGGTCTTACCTCCCTTCAATCACTTACTTATCCGTAACCTCGCCGCACTTTTTGCAAACGCGGACGATTTGTCCATCTTCAAGAACCTTTTTCCCCATTCGAGAAGGTTTACCGCAGCGACTGCATACAAGCATTACATTGGAAACATGAATCGGCGCTTCTTTGCTGATAATGCCTCCCTGCATCACTTTCTGCGTGGGTTTGGTATGCTTTTTCACCATGTTGACACCTTCAACAACAATACGGTCTTTTTTTGGAAAGGCGGACAGGATTTTGCCCTTTTTCCCTTTATCTTTTCCTGCAGTGATGGTGACTGTATCGCCTTTTTTCACATGCAGTTTCTTTTGGGTCATGTTTTCTGACCTCCTCTCAATCCATCAAATTACTTCCGGTGCAAGTGATACAATTTTCATGAAATCTTTTTCTCTCAGTTCACGAGCGACCGGACCAAATACACGGGTTCCGCGCGGTGCATTCTGATCGTTAATTACCACGGCTGCATTTTCATCGAAAGAGATGTGTGAGCCATCCGGACGAGAAAGTCCTTTTGCCGATCGAACCACAACCGCCCGGACTACATCGCCCTTCTTTACCACGCCTCCGGGCGTAGCCTCTTTAACTGCACAGATGATGATATCTCCGATATTGGCATACTTTCTTACTGAACCGCCCAATACACGAATGCACATCAGCCTTTTCGCTCCAGTATTGTCAGCGACATTAAGAATCGTCTGGGCCTGAATCATTCAGTACCCCTCCTTTCAGCAACTCTTACAGATCATGCCGTCTATTCAGCTTTAGTCACAATCTCAACGAGTCTCCATCTCTTATCTTTGCTCAGAGGACGGGTCTCCATCACCCTGATCCGATCACCGATTTTGCACTCGTTATTTTCATCGTGCACTTTGTACTTTTTGGTCCGCTTCATGACTTTCCCGTACAATTTGTGCTTGACAACCCTTTGTACCTGGATTACTACGGTTTTATCCATCTTGTCGCTGACGACAACGCCTTCAGCCATTTTTCTCAGTTTTCTTTCTTCCACTTTCAGGGCCTCCTTTCTTCTGCTCTTCACAGGTTGCGAGCAAGTTACGCTTGTTTTGCAACGGACTGGATTTCTCTTTCGCGCATAATGGTTTTGATACGGGCAATGGATTTCCGTACTTCCGGGATGCGCATGGGGTTTTCCAGTTGTCCGGTTGCAGCCTGAAACCGGAGGTTAAACAATTCTTCTTTCATATCTTTCAATTTACCATTCAATTCTGCATTGGATAAATCACGAATTTCTTTTACTTTCACTGCGCTTCACCACCTAAATCTTCCCTCTTCAGGAATTTCGTCTTGATAGGCAGTTTGTGAGAAGCCAATCGCAGAGCTTCCTTTGCGATATCTTCCGGCACACCACTCAGTTCAAACAGAATCCGCCCGGGTTTTACCACGGATACCCAGTATTCCGGAGCCCCTTTACCGCTTCCCATTCGTGTTTCTGCGGGTTTGGCTGTGACCGGTTTGTCCGGGAAAATTCTGATCCAAACTTTACCACCTCTTCGGATCGACCGAGTCAAAGCAACACGAGCTGCTTCGATTTGCTGGCTGGTGATCCATGCCGCATCAATGGCCTGAATTGCAGATTCTCCGTATGCAATCGTTGCTCCACGATGTGCTTTGCCTTTCATACTACCTCTGTGAACCTTACGATGCTTTACTCGTTTCGGCATCAACATAATTTACTTTCCTCCCTCCGCAGCTACTTTCTTCTTAGCGTCTGGAAGAATCTGTCCGCGGTATATCCATACCTTTACGCCAATTCTACCGTATGTGGTTTTTGCTTCCGCAAAACCGTAATCAATGTCTGCTCTCAATGTCTGCAGCGGTACCGTTCCTTCGTGGTAACCTTCGGTCCGGGCAATTTCTGCACCGCCCAAACGGCCTGAGCAGAGTACTTTGATTCCCAAAGCTCTGGACTTCATGGTACGACCCACGGATTGCTTCATGGCCCGTCTGAATGATGTTCTCTTTTCCAACTGAGCTGCAATGTTCTCCGCGACTAACTGAGCATCCATCTCGGGTGATTTAACTTCCATGATATTGATATTGGCCTGCTTGCCAGTCATTTTCTCCAGTTCTTTACGGAGAATTTCAACCCCGGATCCACCGCGGCCGATGACCATTCCCGGTTTGGCTGTGTGGATGGTTACTTTAATCCGGTTGGCAGATCGTTCAATCTCAATGCGCGGAACACTGGCCAGATACAATTTTTCTTTTATGTATTCTCGGACCTTAATGTCTTCGAGAAGATAGTCTGCATAATCTTTTTTCGGTGCAAACCATTTTGCGTCCCAGTCTTTAATGACACCGATCCGAAACCCCTTCGGGTGTATCTTCTGACCCAATCGTTATCCCTCCTTTTTCTCGCCGACAACCACGGTAACATGGCTGGTCTTTTTGTTGATCTTAAAGGCCTGACCCCTCGACCGCGGTTTGATCCGCTTGAGGGTTGGCCCCTGATCGACGAAGGTTTCTGTGACTATCAAATCGGCCCTGTTCATGTCAAAATTGTTCTCTGCGTTTGCAGCGGCAGAAGCGACGACTTTGCTCAGAACAGTAGAAGCCACTTTGGGTGTATACTTTAATATGGATAAAGCTTCGTCCACACCTTTTCCTCTGATCAGGTCAGCGACTATACGAACCTTCCTGGGAGCAATGCGAACATATTTAGCAACGGCTTTTGTCTGCATCAGCTTACCCTCCTCCCCTTGAATATCTCATTTCGAGGTCTTACTTCAGTGATGTGGATCGTTCTGTGTGGGATCCATGCCCGCGGAAAAGCCGCGTTGGAGCGAACTCACCTAGTTTATGACCCACCATTTCTTCGGTGATATATACCGGTACATGTTTTCTGCCATCATGTACAGCAATTGTATGACCGACCATTATCGGCAGAATTGTTGACCGCCGAGACCATGTCTTGATGACTCTCTTATCCTTCTTTTCGTTCATCACTTCAACTTTTTTCTGAAGGCTCTCGTCAATAAAAGGTCCCTTTTTGAGAGATCTACCCATTACATAGTCCTCCTTTCTCTTTCATGAGAACTTAAAATTTACTTACGCCGCCGGACGATCATGCGGTCCGATCTCTTCTTGCCTCTTGTTTTGGCACCCAGAGCCGGTTTCCCCCAAGGAGTAACAGGATTCCGACCAATGGGAGATTTCCCTTCTCCTCCGCCGTGCGGGTGATCAACGGGATTCATGGTTACCCCACGGACAGACGGTCGGATACCCAGCCAGCGACTCTTTCCGGCTTTACCGATGCTGATGTTTTCGTGATCGATATTCCCGACTTGTCCGATGGTTGCTTTGCAGTCCAGGCTGAACATGCGAATCTCACCGGACGGCATGCGGATCTGGGCGTATTTGCCTTCCTTTGCCATCAGCTGAGCCGATGTGCCTGCGGACCGAACCAGTTTGCCACCACCCATGGGGTATACTTCGATGTTGTGGAGAATCGTACCCAGCGGAATATTCCGCAAAGGCAGGGCATTGCCCACTTTGATGTCGGCAGCTTCACCGGATAATACCTGCGAACCCACGGTCAGTCCAATGGGAGCTAAGATATATCTCTTTTCCCCATCCACATAGTGGAGCAGTGCAATCCGGGCAGACCGGTTTGGATCGTACTCGATGGTTGCCACTTTCGCGGGTATTCCATCTTTGTTCCGACGAAAATCAATGATTCTGTATTGTCTTTTATGACCCCCGCCCTGATGTCTTACAGTCAGCCGTCCCTGGGAGTTTCTGCCGCCATTCCTCTTTAAGGGTTCTAGCAGAGACTTTTCGGGTTTGTCTGTTGTAATCTCATCGAAAGTAGAGATCGTCATGGTTCTGATACCTGGCGAAGTTGGCTTGAATTTTTTTACAGCCATCACCATTCCCTCCTTTCAGTGTTGCGCATCCGGGTTACATACCTTCGAAGAATTCGATTTTTTCACCGTCGGCCAAAGTTACAATAGCCTTTTTCTTCTCATTGGTATACCCTCTGTGGATACCGACTCGTTTTGCTTTTCCTGGATTCCTCATCGTGTTGACATTCACTACTTTCACTTTGAAGACAGTTTCAACAGCTTCTTTGATTTCCTCTTTGCATGCTCGTCTGTCTACGATAAAAACATATTTGTTTCTGCCCGTACCTGCCATACTTTTTTCCGAAATGACCGGACGGCGAACGATATCATGTGGGTGCATCATTATGACAACACCTCCTCAATCTTCTCTACAGCCTCTTTGGTAAAAATGAGTTTGCCGTAGTTCATCACATCCGAAACATTGATTTCCTTTGCAGGAGAGGATTTGACTCCCTGAATGTTCCTTGAGGACAGGTAAATGCTGCTGTCGTATTGACCGATTATCAGCATCGCTTTTCCCGCAACGCCCAGGTTTTTTAGAATGTCTGCGATTTCTTTGGTTTTGGGTCCGGATATTTCCAGAGAATCGATGACCATGATGTCTTCAGAAGCCAGTTTGGCGCTGAGCGCTGAACGCAAAGCGGCACGTCTTGCTTTCTTAGGCATCGTATAGTTATAGCTTCTCGGAGTGGGACCGAAAGCGGTACCGCCACCAACCCAGATGGGAGAACGAATGGATCCGGCTCGCGCCCGGCCCGTTCCTTTTTGCCGCCAGGGCTTGCGTCCTCCACCGCTGACCAAACCTCTTGTTTTTGTTGCAGCAGTACCTTGCCTTTTGTTCGCATTCTGCATGACCACAACATCATGGATAAGCGACTGGTTAATCTCAGCTGCGAATACTTTTTCGTTCAGCTCAATTTCACCAACCTGCTCTCCTTTTACATTATATAAAGCTACCACCGGCATAGCATAGCCTCCTTTCTTACTGTGCATCTATTTCCACTACGCTTTTACTGTGCTTTTGATCATTACGAGTCCGCCCTTTATACCCGGAATCGAACCTCGGATCATGATCAGGTTCCGGTCCGAATCCACCTTGAAGATTTGCAGTTTCTGAACCGTCTTGCGTACATTCCCCATTTGTCCAGGCATCTTTCTCCCTTTGAACACATGAGAGGGTTCACGACCAGAAGATAAAGAACCGGTTCGTCTGTGATACTTGGAGCCGTGAGTCATCAGCCCGCGTCCGAATCCCCATCTTTTTATAGCCCCGGCAAATCCTTTGCCTCTGGAGGTACCGGTTACATCCACAAGATCCCCGCTTTCAAAAAGATCTGCTTTTATCACATCACCGACATTGTAGTCGCCGCTGTTGTCAAGTTTCAACTCGCGCAGGTATTTCACCGGATCTACATCGCCTTTTGCAAAGTGGCCTTTCTTGGGCTTGTTCAGATGCTTTTCTTTAATGGAACCGAATCCAACCTGCACGGCTTCGTATCCATCCTTCTCAATGGTTTTCTTCTGTACAACAACACAGGGTCCCGCTTCAACGACCGTTACAGGTACAAACAGTCCAGTTTCATCAAAAATCTGTGTCATCCCCAGCTTCTTTCCAATTATCCCTTTTTTCACTTTTGCCACCTCCCCGTCAATCGCATCGTAATCGGCACATACGGCCAAGTTTATTATAGTTTTATTTCGATATCGACACCGGCCGGCAGATCCAGCTTCATCAGTGCATCCACTGTTTTCGGTGTTGGTTCTGTTATATCAATCAGCCGTTTGTGAGTCCGCATTTCGAATTGCTCCCGGGAATCTTTGTATTTATGTGGAGCTCTGAGAATCGTGTAAATGTTCTTCTCTGTCGGCAGGGGCACCGGGCCGGAAACTCCAGCACCTGTCCTTTTGGCCGTTTCAACGATCTTTACAGCTGACTGATCCAGTATTGTATGGTCAAAAGCCCGCAACCGGATCCGGATTTTTTGCTTTGCCATGAAAATAACCTCCTTCTCGCCCAATTTCATGAATGGACATACTCCGTGAAATTACCTGGCTTATGCCAGCAACCTTGCACTTCATCGCGAGTCCTTAGCAAACAAACCAACTGGGGCAGTGTGCCCCAGTTGGCACAAATCAATTACGCATCAATGGTAGCTACAACACCGGCGCCAACAGTACGGCCGCCTTCCCGAATCGCAAATCGCAGTCCTTCTTCAACGGCGATGGGGGTGATCAGTTCGATTCCCATGGTGATGTTGTCCCCAGGCATAACCATCTCTACCCCTTCCGGCAGCTTGATCATCCCGGTTACATCCGTCGTCCGGAAATAAAACTGCGGCCGGTATCCATTGAAAAACGGGGTGTGCCGTCCACCTTCTTCCTTCGACAGCACATACACATTCGCCTGAAACTTCGTATGCGGTTTGATCGATCCCGGCTTCGCCAGTACCTGTCCCCGCTCTACATCGTTCTTATCCACGCCTCGCAGCAATGTTCCCACATTGTCCCCGGCTACCGCCTGGTCCAACAGCTTCCGGAACATCTCTACCCCGGTGACCACTACTTTCCGTGACTTTTCCATCATCCCGACGATCTCGACTTCATCCCCTACCTTAACTGCTCCTCGGTCGATTCGCCCGGTGACTACCGTCCCTCGCCCTGTGATGGTAAATACATCTTCAATCGGCATCAAAAACGGCTTGTCCGTATCCCGTACCGGTGTCGGTATGTAGGAATCCACCGCATCCATCAGATCCCAGATCGCTTTGCAGTCCGGGCATTCCCGTGATCCGCAGGCGCAGTTCATGGCCTTCAGCGCTGATCCCGGTATTACCGGTATATCGTCTCCCGGAAACTCATACTGGCTCAGCAGATCCCGTACTTCCATCTCTACCAGTTCCATCAGTTCCGGATCATCCACCATGTCGGCCTTGTTCAAGAATACCACGATGTTCGGTACCCCTACCTGTCGTGCCAATAGAATGTGTTCCCGGGTCTGCGGCATCGGCCCATCTGCTGCGGATACCACCAGGATCGCTCCGTCCATCTGGGCTGCTCCGGTGATCATGTTCTTTACATAGTCCGCGTGACCTGGGCAGTCTACATGCGCGTAGTGCCGATTCTCTGTCTCGTACTCTACATGTGCGGTGTTGATGGTGATCCCTCGGTCTCTTTCTTCCGGTGCTTTGTCGATCATATCGTAACTCATTACTTCCGACATCCCCGTCTTCGACAAACACAGGGTGATCGCTGCTGTCAGTGTGGTCTTCCCGTGGTCTACATGCCCGATCGTTCCCACATTTACATGCGGTTTCGTCCTTTCAAACTTCTTCTTTGCCATTTTTTCCTTCCTCCTTTTAGCCTTTTGAATAGATTATATGTAAGATTAGTAACCTCTGTTTTTGGCAATAATGCTTTCCGCAATCCCCTTCGGAACCGTTTCAAAATGAGAAAATTCCATTGAATAGGTTGCCCGGCCCTGGGTTCTGGATCGCAGGACTGTCGAATAACCAAACATCTCTGCCAGAGGGACATGGGCTTTAACAATGTGCGTACCTACTTCCATATCCATTCCGAGAACATGCCCACGTCGGGAATTCAGGTCACCCATCACATCGCCCATATATTCTTCCGGAACGATAACCTCTACTTTCATGATGGGTTCTACCAGGATCGGCTCCGCTTTCAGGATCCCATTCTTAAATGCAATGGACGCGGCAATTTTAAATGCCATCTCTGAGGAGTCCACTTCATGGTACGATCCATCGTAAAGCGTTACATCGACATCCACCACCGGATACCCGGCCAGAACACCGTTGGACATGGATTCCCGGATCCCCGATTCAACAGCGGAGATGTATTCTTTGGGAATGACTCCGCCCACAATTTTATTGTTAAACACGAATCCTTTTCCCCGTTCCAGAGGCTGTATTTCCAGCCAGACATGTCCGTACTGTCCACGACCTCCAGACTGACGGATGAACTTTCCTTCGACTTTGGTCGTGCCCTGAATCGACTCTTTGTACGCCACCTGCGGTTTTCCAACAGATGCGTCTACTTTAAATTCTCTCAACAGTCGGTCGACAATGATTTCCAAATGCAGTTCTCCCATGCCCGAAATGATGGTCTGTCCAGTGTCCGGGTCTGTCTGCATTCGGAATGTTGGATCCTCTTCGCCCATCTTATTGAGCGACAGGGCCATTTTATCAAAATCCGCTTTCGTTTTCGGTTCAATGGCAATATCTATGACCGGGTCGGCAAAATTCATCGATTCCAAAACGATGGGTGAATTTTCATCGCACAATGTATCTCCGGTTCCAGTGTCTTTCAAACCCACGGCCGCTGCGATATCCCCCGCGTACACCGTAGAGATTTCCTCTCTGTGGTTTGCGTGCATCTGCAGGATTCTGCCGATTCGCTCACGTTTCTGCTTGGTTACATTGTAGACGTATGAGCCAGACTCCATGGTTCCTGAGTAGACCCGGAAGAAAGCGAGTTTACCCACATACGGATCGGTCATGATTTTAAAGGCCAATGCTGAGAATGGTGCATCATCGTCTGAATTGCGGTATTCTTCTACTTCTGTTTCCGGATTGATCCCGCGTATGGGCGGTGTATCCAATGGAGAAGGCAGATAATTGATAACCGCATCCAGCAGAGGTTGTACACCCTTGTTGCGGTACGATGATCCGCATACGATCGGGATAATATGAAGGCCGATGGTTGCTTTCCGGACCCCTTCACGGATTTCTTCTATGGAGAGTTCTTCGTCATTCAGGTACTTCTCCATTAATGTTTCGTCAAATTCGGAGATGGTTTCCACCAGTTTGAGCCGGTACTTCTTCGCATCTTCCATCAGATTATCGGGGATGTCAGTCTCTTGAGACTGGGTTCCTAGATTATCCGTGTAGACAAGGGCTCTCATGGTTATCAGGTCAATGGCTCCTTCAAATGTATCTTCAGAGCCTATGGGAATCTGCAGAGGAACCGGATTTGCACTAAGCTTGGTTCTCATAGCTTCGATGACCTTGAAATAGTCGGCACCGGTGATATCCATCTTGTTGATGTATGCTATTCTGGGAACCCGATATCGGTCTGCCTGCCGCCATACTGTTTCAGACTGCGGCTCTACGCCGCCCTTAGCACAGAAAATGACCACTGCTCCGTCGAGTACCCGCAGTGAACGCTCAACTTCCACGGTAAAATCCACGTGCCCGGGCGTGTCGATAATGTTGACACGATGATTTTTCCATTCACAGGTAGTTGCTGCCGACGTAATGGTAATGCCCCGTTCCTGTTCCTGGATCATCCAGTCCATAGTGGCTGCTCCATCATGCACTTCACCGAGTTTGTGCACTCGGCCTGTGTAATAGAGTATCCGCTCAGTGGTTGTGGTTTTACCGGCGTCAATATGGGCAATAATCCCAATATTTCGCGTTCTTTCTAAAGAAAACTTCCTAGCCATGTGTCAAATCCTCCTCGTAAACGAGAACTGCTTCTGATCAACAGACGCTTTTGATAATCCTCAAATCAATCGAATTATCTTTCACACCGGGGGTTCTCGTCACCGATGCTCTTCACTACCAGCGATAATGCGCAAATGCTCTGTTGGCCTCAGCCATTTTGTGGGTATCTTCTCTTTTTTTCACCGAAGCCCCCGCTCCATTGGCTGCGTCCATTAACTCGCCCGCCAGGCGATCAATCATGGTCTTTTCACTGCGTGCTCTGCTGTAATTAACAATCCAGCGAATGGCCAATGCCATTTTTCTTTCAGGGCGAACTTCCGATGGTACCTGATATGTAGCCCCTCCGACACGCCTTGCTTTTACTTCCAGCACCGGCATAACATTTTTGATCGCCTGGTCAAAAACTTCCACGGCTTCTTTCCCGGTTTTTTCCTGGATCTTCCCCATGGCACCGTAGAAAATGTTTTCGGCTGTGCTGCGTTTCCCCTGAAGCATAATTTTATTAATGAATTTCGTAACGGTCTTGCTTCCGTATATTGGATCCGGAAGGATCGATCGTTTCGGTGTATTACCTCTCCTCGGCATGCATTATCCCTCCTTCTTTTCAGAACAGACAGACAGACGGATTAACTCTTCTTCTGTCGTTTTGTCCCGTACTTTGATCGGCCCTGCCCACGATTCTGAACACCTGCTGAATCGAGAGTTCCTCTGACAATATGATACCTTACTCCAGGTAGATCTTTAATCCTACCGCCCCGAACAAGAACCACAGAGTGTTCCTGCAGATTATGCCCGATACCGGGAATATACGCAGTCACTTCAATGGAGTTCGTCAACCGTACCCTGGCCACTTTCCGAAGCGCAGAGTTCGGCTTCTTGGGAGTCGTTGTGTACACTCGGGTGCAAACCCCTCGTTTCTGAGGATTATTCTTCAACGCAGGTGCGTCTGATTTCTTCTTTGCAGATTCTCTACCTTCTCTTACTAACTGGTTGATGGTTGGCACACGCTCCACCTCCTTTCTCAATCGATACGATTTACTGGTACAAACTGCAGACCGAAATTTTGCCCCTGTTATTTGTGGCTTCCAAAGGGGCAAAATTTCGCTCGCTACAACCTTAAATTTCTCCACATGCGGCAGCAGAACCCACTTTAATACCGCAAATATGTCCCAACTGCTGCATGGTATCGATATAGACTACTTCAATCCCTTTGCTCTGACAAAGATCGATCAGCGGGCGTGTGACATGTTCATCCGCATCTTCGGCCACATACACGACTGCTGTTTTTCCTTTTTCAACAGCTTTCATGGTCTGCTTGGTTCCGACGATCTTTTTTTTCGATTGTTTCAGTCTCTCCGGCACATCCATCTCCTCCTAGCAGTGAACAGCAAAACGAATGGGCTCAAGAAGACACTTTTATATTCTAACACCATTCAACACTAGTGTCAATAATCATTTGGCGTCTGCTTTTCCGTCAGCCGGATGTTCCGGTAACGAGACATTCCGGTGCCTGCCGGTATCAATTTGCCAATGATCACATTTTCCTTCAGACCCAGAAGAGGGTCTTTCTTCCCTTTGATGGCCGCTTCCGTCAGGACCCGGGTTGTTTCCTGGAAGGACGCTGCAGACAGGAATGAATCGGTGGCCAGAGATGCTTTGGTAATTCCCAGCAAAATCGGTTTTGCCGCAGCTGGCATTCCGTCATCCGCAATGATCCTGGCATTTTCATCTTCAAAATCGAAGATGTCCACCAGTCCGCCCGGCAGCAAATCCGTATCTCCGGGATCTTCCACTTTGACTTTCCGCAGCATCTGCCGGATCATCACCTCAATGTGTTTATCATTGATATCAACGCCCTGCAGTCGGTACACTTTCTGTACTTCGTTCAGCAGATACATCTGCACACCGCGGAGCCCTTTGATTTTCAGTATGTCGTGAGGATTGACAGACCCTTCGGTCAGTTCCTGCCCTGCTTCCACGATTTCACCATCCTGAACGCCATGAGACAGTCTGGCTCCGTACGGTATGGCGTAGGTTTTATTGTTCTCGCTGCCTTCGGTGAGAATCTCAATTTCCTGACGCCCTTTGTTTTCACCTTTTCGGATAATCCCGTCCACTTCAGCAATAATGGCCTGTCCTTTGGGTTTTCTCGCTTCAAAAAGTTCTTCGACACGAGGCAGACCCTGGGTGATATCGTCCCCGGCAACCCCACCGGTGTGGAATGTTCTCATGGTCAGCTGGGTACCCGGTTCTCCGATGGACTGGGCAGCGACAATACCGACGGCTTCCCCAATTTCAACGATACCGCCGGTGGCCAGATTCCGACCGTAGCACTTAATGCAGATCCCATAGCGTGAACGGCAGGTGAGAACCGATCGAATTTTTACTTCTTTAATACCGGCTGCTTCAATCTGTTCAGCCATGCGGGCCGAAATTTCTTCGTTGGCCTGGACCAGGATCTGGGTATCTACCATCTGTTGATATTCACTGTCCAGGATGCCGGCTGCTCTGATTCTTTCTTTGGCTTTTTCATCAGGGATTTCTCCAGATGCCACCAGTACTTCGCCGGTTTCCGGATGAAGGATATCTTCTTTGGCTATTTCTGTACCTATATCATCCAACGCCGTCCTGCCTTCGATTCGATCCGCCAGTCGTTCAATAATCTCTGTACCGTCACGAATCTCGGTAACCAGGATGCCGTTGGTGGTTCCGCAGTCTTCCTCCCGTACGATGACATCCTGAGCCACATCCACCAGACGACGGGTCAGATACCCGGAGTCGGCTGTTCTAAGCGCTGTGTCTGCCAATCCTTTTCTGGCTCCATGGGTGGATGTAAAGTATTCCAGTACAGTCAGACCCTCACGGAAGTTGGCTTTGATGGGAACATCGATGATTCGACCGGACGGGTCTGCCATCAGTCCACGCATGCCGGCCAGCTGACGAATCTGCTGGATATTCCCTCGGGCACCGGATGTGGCCATCATGTAAACCGGATTGAATCGATCAAAGGAATCCTTCAGGGACTCTGTTACAGTATCTGTCGCTTGGGTCCAGACATCCACGATTTGCTGATAGCGTTCATCCTCGCTGATCAACCCTCTTCGATGCTGGTGCTCGATATTGTCCACTTCCTCATCGGCGGCAGCCAATGTTTTCCATTTTTCTTCGGGGATCTTAATATCGGTGACTGCGATGGTGATTCCGGCACGGGTTGCATAACGGAAGCCCAACTCTTTGATCCCATCCAGCACCTTTTCTGTTTCAACGCTGCCGTAATTATTGAAGCATCTCGAAATCAGGGAGCCCAGTTCTTTTTTCTCCACCGGCTTGTTGACATACCGTAGGCCTGCAGGCAGTACTTCATTGAAGATCAGTCTGCCCACGGTGGTTTCCAGATACTCTCCATGATCCATCCGCACGCGGATCTCCTGATGCAGCGTAATATATTTGCTGTCGTAGGCCATTCTTGCCTCATCGGCACTAATGAATGACCGCACCGGCTCGTCCAGCTCCGGACCTTCCAGAGTCAGATAGTAGCAGCCGATGACCATGTCCTGGGTCGGAGTGGTTACCGGTTTGCCGTCTTTCGGATTCAAAATGTTGTGAGTTGACAGCATCAGCAGTCTGGCTTCCGCCTGCGCTTCAGCAGACAGAGGAACGTGAACTGCCATCTGGTCTCCATCGAAATCCGCATTGTACGCTGTACAAACCAGCGGATGAATCTGTATGGCTCTGCCTTCCACCAGTACAGGTTCAAAAGACTGAATCCCCAGTCGATGCAGTGTCGGTGCCCGGTTCAGCAGAACCGGATGCTCTTTGATGACATCTTCCAGGACATCCCATACCTCCGGTTTCACCCGTTCCACCATTCGCTTGGCACTTTTAATGTTGTGCGCCAGATTCTGCTTCACCAGCTGTTTCATGACGAAGGGTTTGAACAGTTCCAGAGCCATTTCTTTGGGCAGCCCGCACTGATGCAGTTTCAAACGCGGACCGACCACAATAACGGAACGGCCGGAATAATCCACTCGCTTACCCAGCAGATTCTGTCTGAATCGTCCCTGTTTCCCTTTCAGCATATCGCTGAGGGATTTCAACGGGCGGTTGCCCGGCCCGGTAACGGGTCTTCCACGGCGGCCGTTATCAATCAGTGCATCCACCGCTTCCTGGAGCATTCTTTTTTCGTTTCGCACAATGATGTCCGGAGCCCCCAGATCCAACAGTCTTTTCAGTCGGTTGTTCCGGTTGATCACCCGGCGGTACAGATCGTTCAGGTCCGATGTGGCGAATCGTCCGCCATCCAGCTGGACCATGGGCCGCAGTTCGGGGGGAATCACCGGAATCACATCCAGGATCATCCACTCCGGCCGGGTATCCGATTTCCGGAAGGCTTCCACGACTTCCAGTCTGCGAATGGCGCGTACTTTCCGCTGTCCGGTTACTTCCCGCAGTTCCTTGCGCAGTTCTCCAGCTAATTTATCCAAATCGATTTCTTCCAGAAGTATGCGGATAAATTCAGCACCCATTCCTGCTTTGAATGTGTTGCCGAATTTCTCCCGGGCCTCCCGGTACTCGTTTTCATTCAACAGCTGCTTTTTCATCAGTGGGGTATCAGTTCCGGGATCGGTAACAATGTAGTTGGCAAAATACAGGACTCTTTCCAGATTCCTGGGGGACATGTCCAGCAGAAGACCAATCCGGCTGGGGATGCCCTTGAAATACCATATGTGAGAAACGGAGGCAGCCAGTTCAATATGCCCCAATCGTTCTCTTCTCACTTTGGAACGGGTGACTTCGACCCCGCAGCGATCACAGATGATTCCTTTATAGCGGACCCGTTTGTACTTGCCGCAGTGGCATTCCCAGTCCCGGGTGGGGCCAAAGATCTTTTCACAGAAAAGACCTTCCCGTTCCGGTTTCAAAGTCCGGTAATTAATCGTCTCCGGCTTTTTGACTTCTCCCTTGGACCATTCCCTGATCTGTTCCGGTGAAGCTAAACCTATCATAATTGAGTCAAAATTGTTCAGTTCCAGCAAAGGATTATCCCCCTTTGTCATTGATCTGGTATCCTTTTACTCTGGCAGCATTGTCTATTCTGCCTTGTTCAGACTCGATTCGTCTTATTCGTCTTCATCGTAATTTCCAGGAATGATCTTCTTCGGCTTTTTCTCCTGCTTGAATCGCTTTGTCTTGGGTTTCTTTCCAAAATCCTCATCGGGTTCATCTTTGGTTCGGCGTCCTGTGTAGATGATCTCTTCGACTACTTCTTCTCCGCTGTCCGATTCTTCATCTTCCTCCGGCGCATCATCCTCTTCTTCATCGCCAAAGAGAGAGTCATCATCTTCATCCGTGGGTTCCTCGTCCAATGGTTCTTCGTCTACAGGTTCTTCATCCACTGCTTCATCAACCGGTTCTTCCTCATATTCACCCGAATCCTCGTCATCATCCGTTTCTTCCTCTTCGTCGTCAAAATCTTCATCGGGCTCGATGGAGGGAGGCGTCTTCTTCGATTCGCGAGTCTCCTCTTCATCCGATCCCAATTCTCTGCCGTCTATATTCAGACCGAGATTCGGACCGGTAAGATCATCATCGCTTTCTTTGATTTCAATTTCCTTGGAATCTTCCGCCAGGATTCTCACATCCAGGGCCAGGCTCTGAAGTTCTTTGATCAAAACCTTAAACGATTCAGGAACTCCCGGCTCCGGAACATTTTCACCTTTGACAATGGATTCGTAGGTCTTGACCCTTCCCACCACATCATCCGACTTCACGGTAAGCAGTTCCTGAAGGGTGTAGCTGGCACCGTATGCTTCCAGTGCCCAAACTTCCATCTCCCCAAATCTCTGGCCCCCAAACTGGGCTTTCCCTCCCAAAGGCTGCTGTGTAACCAGAGAATACGGGCCTGTGGAACGCGCATGAATCTTATCATCTACCAGGTGGGCCAGCTTCAGCATGTATACATAGCCTACCGTTACATGGTTATCAAAAGGTTCTCCGGTTCTGCCGTCGTAGAGTTGAATCTTCCCGTCCTGCGGCAGACCCGCTTTCTTCAATTCTTCCAATACTTCTATTTCTGTCGGTCCATCAAATACCGGCGTTGCCATGTTCATACCCATTACACTGGCCGCCCAGCCCAGATGGGTCTCCAGGATCTGGCCAATGTTCATCCGGGAAGGAACCCCCAGCGGATTCAGCACAATCTCTACAGACGTACCGTCCGGCATAAACGGCATATCCTGCTCCGGCAATATCCGGGCGATGACTCCTTTATTCCCGTGCCGTCCGGCGATTTTATCGCCTTCGGAAATCTTTCTTTTCTGAGCAATGTATACCCGCACCAACTGGTTAATCCCCGGAGACAGCTCGTCGCCGTTGTCGCGGGTGAATACTTTAACATCCACCACAATACCGCTTTCGCCGTGTGGTACCCGCAAGGACGTGTCCCTGACTTCCCGAGCCTTCTCTCCAAAGATAGCTCGAAGCAGTCGTTCTTCTGCGGTCAGTTCCGTTTCCCCTTTGGGAGTCACTTTCCCCACCAGGATGTCGCCTGGCCGAACCTCCGCACCGATTCGGATAATGCCGCGGCCGTCCAGATCCTTCAGGATTTCTTCACTGACATTGGGAATGTCCCGAGTGATCTCTTCGGGTCCTAGTTTGGTATCTCGTGCATCGGCTTCATATTCTTCGATATGAATCGATGTAAATACATCTTCTTTAACGAGTTTTTGGCTGATAAGGATCGCATCTTCGTAATTGTACCCTTCCCAAGGCATGAAAGCGACCAAAACATTCTTGCCCAGGGCCAGTTCCCCGGCATCGGTGGAAGGACCGTCTGCGATGACCTGCCCTTTTTCAACCCGCTGCAACCTGGTCACAATGGGTTTCTGGTTGATGCAGGTACCCTGGTTGGATCGGCGGTACTTGACCAGCCGATAGCGGTCAATAAACCCTTCATCATTTCGGATAAGGATTTCATCTCCTGTGACTTTCTCAACAATTCCGCCTTGCAGGGCATGGATCAATACACCCGAATCCCTGGCTGCCTTGGCTTCCATCCCGGTTCCTACCAGGGGGGATTGTGTCTGCAGCAGCGGAACCGCCTGCCGCTGCATGTTGGATCCCATCAAAGCCCGGTTGGCATCATCGTTCTCCAAAAACGGGATCAAAGCGGTGGCTATACTTACCACCTGTTTGGGGGATACATCCATGTAATCCACTTCATCGGCAGGAACCACTAGGATTTTATGGGCATAGCGAACGGTAACCGTCGCTTCTTTGAACTTTCCATCTTCTTCTAAAGGCTCGTTGGCCTGGGCAATGACGCATTCATCTTCTTCATCGGCTGTCAGGTAGTCGATCTGGTCTGTGACAACTCCTAAATCTTTGTCCACTCTCCGGTAAGGAGTCTCAATGAAGCCATATTCATTGACCCTGCCGTAGGTGCTCAGGGATCCGATCAGTCCGATGTTGGGACCTTCCGGAGTTTCAATGGGGCAGATTCGTCCATAATGGGAGTGGTGGACATCCCGGACTTCAAATCCCGCTCTCTCCCTGCTCAGGCCGCCGGGGCCCAAAGCACTGAGACGTCTTTTGAGGGTTAGTTCCGCCAACGGATTGGTCTGATCCATAAACTGAGACAGCTGACTGCTGCCAAAGAACTCTTTAATGGAAGCAACCACCGGACGAATATTGATTAACGCCTGGGGTGTAATGACATCCACATCCTGAATGGTCATCCGTTCTCGGACAACCCGTTCCATTCTGGACAGTCCGATTCGGAACTGATTCTGGAGCAATTCTCCCACAGAGCGCAGCCGCCGGTTTCCCAGATGATCAATATCATCGGTAGTACCCAGACCAAACCGCAGGTTCAGCAGATAGCTGATGGCAGCCACCACGTCTTCAACGGCCACTGTCTTTCTCGGCAGTTTTTTATCTGAATCCTTTTCTGAGGAGGCTATGACTTCTTCTTCAGCCATAATCACAGCAGCAATTTCGGTCTGGCTGTCGTCTTCTTCTTCTCGAACCAGCAAGACCGGAATATCAATGCCTAGTTTTGCCCGAAGTGAATCCATCTCGTGACGGATCCCGGACCGCTTGAATTCGTCCCCCTGGCTTTTGATGATTTCTCCGGTATCGGTATCGACCAGATTCTCGGCCAGTACCAGTTTATAGTTCTGGCTAAACTGCACCAGGTTCACTTTTCTTTCTGTATCGTTCTCATCCATATACCGGACATAATACACAATCTCAGTATCCGGTTCATCCGCATTTTCTTTCATTATATTAGAGATCACTTTGGTCTTCTCATCATCTCGATTGCGGATAAACAGTTCATTGATCCCCAACGCTTCAATTTTATCGGCCATCTTCCGATCGATTAATGTTCCTTCATCGGCTAAAATTTCACCGGTTTCACTATCGATCAAGGGCTCCGCCAAAAATGTGTTGAGGATTCTGCGGCGCAGCTGCAGTTTTTTATTGATCTTGTATCTGCCTACACTGGCTAGATCGTACCGCTTTGGATCAAAAAAGAGTGTGCTCAAAAGAGACTGAGCACTATCCACTGTGGGCGGTTCGCCCGGACGCAGTCTCTTATATATTTCGATCAGTGCCTCTTCCCGGGAAGAGGTATTGTCTTTTTCCAGAGTCTGTCGGATCATCTCATCGTTATCGAAGATATTCAATAGATCTTCATCTTTACCGTACCCCAGGGCTCTCAGCAAAATCGTAGCCGGCAGTTTTCTCGTACGGTCAATATGAACATGAACCACATCATTGGCATCGGTTTCAAATTCAAGCCATGCTCCCCGGTTCGGAATGATGGTGGCTGTGTAAAGGTTCTTACCGGATGTGTCGATGGTGGACGCATAATAGACGCCGGGTGAACGAACCAGCTGACTGACAATAACACGCTCTGCCCCATTAATGATGAAAGTACCGCTTTCTGTCATCAGCGGGAAATCCCCCATGAAGACTTCCTGTTCTTTCACTTCCTTGACTTCACCATCTTGTTTTGTAATCAAACGGGTTCGGACTTTCAGGGGGGCGGCATAATTCTGGTCTCTTTCTTTGCATTCGTCTACATCATACTTCGGTTCCCCCAAAGTATAGTCGATGAACTCCAGTACAAGATTATCGGTAAAATCGTGTATCGGCGAGATATCTCGAAAAGTATCTCTGAGTCCTTCCGTCAGAAACCAGTTGTACGAGTTTTTCTGAATTTCGATCAGATTAGGCATTTGAAGAACTTCGTCAATTTTGCCGAAGCTGAACCTTTCTCTGCCCGCTTCATTCTCAATGCTGGTTGCCATATAGACTTTCCCCCTATTCCATCGGTATTGAAAATAAATTAAGCTTATAAGAATAGCACTCCCTATAAGCTTTGTGTCTCAAACCTTCATGTACACCGCTTTCATTTGTATTGCGAGCCACCGCGAATATTTTACAATATGACACTGATTTGCACCCTTTCCGGTTCTGGGGAAAAAGTGTCGCAAAATGTCCAATTCCCTGTCATGGCAATATATTATACTATCACAACACTATATGTATGTCAACCCAATGAAGTCTTTTCTGTGGATATTATGGAAAGAATTATTCCACGTGATACGAAGAGGCACTCTGTTCAGAGTGCCTCCTGCGAACTGGGTTAAAACTCAATTACTTAATCTCTACAGAAGCACCTGCTTCTTCGAGTTTTGCTTTTGCCTGGTCAGCTTCTTCTTTGCTAACCTTTTCTTTTACAGCTTTCGGTGCACCATCCACCAGGTCTTTTGCTTCTTTCAGACCCAAACTTGTCAGTTCTCTCACCACTTTGATTACCTGGATTTTCTTGTCTCCAGCACCGGTAAGAACAACATCAAACTCGGTCTGTTCAACTTCCGCTGCAGCTGCGCCGCCATTGGCAGGAGCTGCCGCTACAGCTGCTACAGGAGCGGCTGCGGTAACACCAAATTTCTCTTCAAAGGCTTTTACTAATTCAGCAAGTTCCAGTACAGTCATAGTTTCTACTGCTTCCAGAATCTGCTCTTTTGTCAATGTAGCCATTCATTTCACCTCCTTCACTTGTCTCGTACAGATGTATAAGTTGAAGCATATTATGCTTCTTTTTGCCTTCTGACTTCATCCAGCGCGTAGCCCAGGCTTCGGATCGGAGCAGCCAATACGCTGACCCAGCTGGTAATCGGTGACTGCATAGCAGAAAGCACCATGGACAGCAGTACTTCTCTTGGGGGGAGATCCGCCAACGCTTTGACTCCCTCTTCATCAATCAGTTTTCCGTCTACCAGTCCGGCTTTGATGGTCAGTTTCTTGCTGACCTTCATAAACTCAGACAAAACCTTGGGGGCTGCAGCCGGATCTTCATAACTGAACGCAAATGCAGTCGGGCCTTCCAGATACGGATCCAGATCCTCCAAACCCAAATCTTGAATGGCAAACCGAGCCATGGTATTTTTGATGACTCTGTATTCCACATTGGCTTCTCGCAGTTTCTTCCTCAGCTGAGTCGATTCTGCTACATTCAGCCCTCTGAAGTCTGTTAAAACAGCCGATTTAGCCTTACCCAGCTTTTCTTTTACTTCTTGAACAACCGCTTCTTTTTCTGATCGTACACTCATTCTGTACACCTCCTTGCCCCAATATCCGTTATAAATAAAATTCCTCCGCGCAGACACGCAGAGGATTGCTAGTGAATTCAATCACGATCTCTGCACCTCGGCAGGGGGCTGAGCCATTAAACGAATGTGCCTGCTGTCTACGGTACTGATATTCTTTTCTGTTGACTTGTGGATTATATCACAAGGCGCCAAACGTGTCAACTGATGACATTATTTCGGTTTCTGAACACTCTGCGGATTTACGCTGATTCCAGGCCCCATGGTAGAGGACACGGTTACGGACCGCATGTAGTTCCCTTTTGCGCTGGCTGGTTTTGCTTTGATCAGCACATCAATCAAAACCGAAAGATTTTCATGCAGCTGATCGGCTGTAAATGATACCTTACCGATAGGGGCATGGATAATACCGGCTTTGTCTACCCGATACTCAATTTTACCCGCTTTGATCTCCGCAATGGCGTTTTTGAGTTCGAATGTGACGGTTCCTGTCTTGGGGTTGGGCATCAGGCCTTTTGGACCCAAGACTCTTCCTAGTTTACCTACCATACCCATCATATCCGGAGTGGCCACAGCCACATCAAAATCTGTCCATCCGCCTTCAATTTTGGCTACCATATCTTCCGCTCCAACATAATCGGCACCGGCCTCTTCGGCTTCCTTGGCTTTGTCTCCTTTGGCAAAAACCAGTACTGACTGCGACTTGCCTGTTCCATTAGGAAGAACTACGGTTCCACGAATCATCTGATCCGCATGCCGGGGATTGACACCCAGCCGTACCGCAGCTTCAACCGATTCATCAAACTTGGCGTTTGAGACTTCTTTAATCAGTTCAACCGCTTCCATCGCGTCGTAGATTTTGGATCGATCGATTTTTTCGACCGCCTTCATATAATTCTTACCGTGCTTTGACATTTTACTTCCTCCTTCGTGGTAGTAACGGATACAATCCTCCCACTAATTACCTTACTCGATTTCAATACCCATGCTTCGTGCTGTTCCTTCAACCATCCTCATGGCTGCTTCCACAGAAGCCGCATTCAGATCCTCCATCTTCAGTTCAGCAATCTCTCTGACTTTCGCACTGGAGACTTTTGCAACCTTTACCTTGTTGGGCTCTCCCGATCCTCTTTCAATTCCAGCCGCTTTCTTCAGCAGTACTGCTGCAGGCGGAGTCTTTAATATGAAAGAATACGATCTGTCTGCATAGACCGTGATTTCTACAGGGATAATCAGGCCCATCTGCTGGGTTGTTTTTTCATTGAACTCTTTGCAGAAACCCATAATATTGACGCCGTGCTGTCCCAGTGCCGGTCCAACAGGCGGAGCCGGGTTCGCTTTCCCTGCCGGAATCTGCAGTTTAACCATACCGATTACTTTCTTAGCCATTCTTTGCACCTCCCTTCATACCTAGTCTTACACAGAAGAAAGTCCCTGCAAGTTTCCTTGCCGGAACAGGGATCCCGATCATGAGACTACAGCTTTTGTACTTGTGAAAAATCCAGTTCCAGGGGTGTTTCCCGACCAAACATGGACACCCGGACTTTTAACTTGCCGCGTTCCGGATTGATTTCATCAATGGTACCGACGAATCCATCAAAAGGTCCGGTAATCACTTTGACAGTTTCCTTCAGCTGGAATGCAACCTTGGGTCTGGCTTCTTCCATACCCATCTGCCGCATAATCGCCTTGACTTCCGAATCCTGCAGAGAGATGGGTTTTGAACCCGACCCAACGAATCCGGTCACACCCGGCGTATTTCTGACCACATACCAGGAGTCGTCCGTGACGATCATCTCCACCAGCACATAGCCCGGAAATACTTTTTTCTTGGTGGTTTTCTTCTTGCCGTTTTTAATCTCAACTTCTTCTTCCATAGGAACAAGGACCCGAAAAATTTTGTCGTGCATGTTCATCGAGTCAACTCGTTTTTCCAGGTTTGCTTTCACTTTATTCTCATATCCTGAATAGGTGTGCACCACATACCAGTTCTTCTCCATAATATCCGGAATCACAAGACAAGATTGATTCCGTACCTCCTAATCAGTTAATTATTAGCCGCAGCAAACTGCTGAAAATCGAATCGATCAAGAAAATAAACAGCGAAACGACAGCCACCCCGCCGACGACAATCATGGTGTACTGCATGGTCTCTTTTCTCGTGGGCCAGATAACCTTTTTCAGTTCCGAACGCAGCTCTTTGAAAAACCGTTTGGTTCTTTCATACATCTTCGCGATCCGGTTCATCTCACTCACATCCTAACTTCAACGGTCTAGAATACAAAAACAAAGGCTCGCAGCAGCTCCTGATCATCCAGTTGGAGCCATTTCTCCCCTCAGGGAACTGCGAGCCTATTCAACCGATGGAGAGCCTACGGAAACAGCCGTACCCGCTCTATCGTGTTTCCCTGTGCAGTGTATGTACTTTACAGTGACCGCAGTACTTCTTCATCTCAATCCGATTGGCATCATTCTTTTTGTTCTTTGTAGTAATGTAGTTCCTTCTCTTACATTCACCACAAGCCAGAGTGATACTGACCCGCATCATTGCCACCTCCCTAACAGCAGCAAACCAAATATTCTGCAACTATCGCCATATAAATCTATCATACAATATTTTAAAAGTCAAGAGAAGGGCTTGAAAATTGCGGTTCAGCGCTTTCCGGCAGTTTACGCATCAATGGTAGCTACAACACCGGCGCCAACAGTACGGCCGCCTTCCCGAATCGCAAACCGCAGTCCTTCTTCAACGGCGATGGGGGTGATCAGTTCGATTCCCATGGTGATGTTGTCCCCAGGCATAACCATCTCTACCCCTTCCGGCAGCTTGATCATCCCGGTTACATCCGTTGTCCGGAAATAAAACTGCGGCCGGTATCCATTGAAAAACGGGGTGTGCCGTCCGCCTTCTTCCTTCGACAGCACATACACATTCGCCTGAAACTTCGTATGCGGTTTGATCGATCCCGGCTTCGCCAGTACCTGTCCCCGCTCTACATCGTTCTTATCCACGCCTCGCAGCAATGTTCCCACATTGTCCCCGGCTACCGCCTGATCCAACAGCTTCCGGAACATCTCTACCCCGGTGACCACTACTTTCCGTGACTTTTCCATCATCCCGACGATCTCGACTTCATCCCCTACCTTAACTGCTCCTCGGTCGATTCGTCCGGTGACTACCGTCCCTCGCCCTGTGATGGTAAATACATCTTCAATCGGCATCAAAAACGGCTTGTCCGTATCCCGTACCGGTGTCGGTATGTAGGAATCCACCGCATCCATCAGATCCCAGATCGCTTTGCAGTCCGGGCATTCCCGTGATCCGCAGGCGCAGTTCATGGCCTTCAGCGCTGATCCCGGTATTACCGGTATATCGTCTCCCGGAAACTCATACTGGCTCAGCAGATCCCGTACTTCCATCTCTACCAGTTCCATCAGTTCCGGATCATCCACCATGTCGGCCTTGTTCAAGAATACCACGATGTTCGGTACCCCTACCTGTCGTGCCAATAGAATGTGTTCCCGGGTCTGCGGCATCGGCCCATCTGCTGCGGATACCACCAGGATCGCTCCGTCCATCTGGGCTGCTCCGGTGATCATGTTCTTTACATAGTCCGCGTGACCTGGGCAGTCTACATGCGCGTAGTGCCGATTCTCTGTCTCGTACTCTACATGTGCGGTGTTGATGGTGATCCCTCGGTCTCTTTCTTCCGGTGCTTTGTCGATCATATCGTAACTCATTACTTCCGACATCCCCGTCTTCGACAAACACAGGGTGATCGCTGCTGTCAGTGTGGTCTTCCCGTGGTCTACATGCCCGATCGTTCCCACATTTACATGCGGTTTCGTCCTTTCAAACTTCTTCTTTGCCATTTTTTCCTTCCTCCTTTGCACTATTGACAATGAACACGGCTTTCATGGGATCTCACTGCAGCCGGACACAGCTGCGGGAAGCCGAGGTTTAAACCTGAGAGATATTTTCTACAGACAAAAATGGAATCCTTCTGACTGCAGACCCAATCCTTGAGTCGGGCAAGTCCTGTAAACAAAAATGGAGCCCACGACCGGGATTGAACCGGTGACCTTATCCTTACCAAGGATACGCTCTGCCGACTGAGCTACGTGGGCCCTCAAGATATTCGTGGTGGAGAGGGCTGGATTCGAACCAGCGAAGGCATTGCCAGCAGATTTACAGTCTGCCCCCTTTGGCCAACTCGGGTACCTCTCCGAACTCGTTGCGAATACGGCCAATCTCAGTCCGCAACACAACTGCATATACATTACAACAGAAAGCCCGTGCTCTGTCAAGAGGTAAACCGTCATTTTCTGCCCTGCCGCGGCCTGAAAAAATATTCGGGGACGCTGTCTCTTCGGCACCGCCCCCATATTCTCATGCCGTAATTCGGTATTGGCTGTTTGCAGACGGCCTTCTGTTTCCCAGACTGATTCTATTTGTAGTGCAGCAGGATATCTTCCATTTTCCTCTTCGGTACGATAAAGTCATCGCCCCGGTAAAAATACTTTGTATCTTCTCCTACCAGGTCTTCCACATGGGCTGTCATGGCGGGATATCCCATAGCCACCACCGTGTGAATGCTTAAATTATCCGGCAGATTCATGATTTCCGTTGCTTTTTTGCGGTCGATGTTACCGATCCAGCAGCTGGCCACTCCTTCACTCCAAGCATACACCATCATGCTTTGAGCAGCTGCTCCAGCATCGTTTAGAGGAACATTTTGGCTGATGTTCTTGTCGTGCAGAATCGCAATAAACGCTGTGGGATGTTCTCCTTCTTTGGGATTTCCGCTGTCGCCCGGCAAATGCATGCCCCACTTTGTAATGTGGAAAATATCTTCGACCATTTGCGGATTCTCAACCACGGCAAACTTTAAAGACTGAAAGTTCCCACCCACAGGAGACAGGCGCGCACAATCCACGGCATTTTTCAGAATCTCCGTGGGTACACGTTTTGTCTGATCGTATTTTCGAATGGTCCTTCTTGTAGCAATTGCATCAAACACATTCATGAGAATCACACCTTTCCGAATAGTATTGATTTGGCAGCTGAACAATGCTTTTTTATGTACATATCAGTATTCGCAACGAATGATATTTTTCCTCTTCCCGGAGGCGGAAATCAAGAACTTCCATATGGAAAGTTCGCTCTCCACTCAAGCCTTTGAATGGGATCCAGCAAGGCGGTCGAAACTGTATCAAGCCAAAGGGTGATCCCTCTTGCATGCGCATTTCAATACAGCCTCGGAAGGGGAATCGCGACCGCTGTGGAATTAAGCAACATCAAATCTGACCAGGAGGGATCACCATGCCCGAACGACCCGAAATCATTTCCATTCTTGGGACCCCTTATTACGCAGAGCCCGCACTCGGTGACGAGCTGGCCACACTGCAGGCGAATTTAGCTGAAGCTCAGACTGCCTTGGCTCAGAACCCGGATGATCCAGAAAACAAAGTGATGCTAGGGCGCCGACTGGCGTATCTGTGGAGGTACCACGAGTCCATTGCAGCATACACGCAAGCGCTGCAGGAACATCCCGACTTTGCTCCCCTCTACCGCCACCGAGGACATCGGTACATCTCGATCCGCCGTTTCGGGGCTGCCGCTCGAGATCTTTCTCAAGCCAATGAGCTGAATCCCGGGGATTTCGATATTCTGTACCATCTGGGGCTGGCTCGCTGGCTGCAGGGGGATTTTCCCGGAGCACGGGCTGCCTACGAAGAGTACCTGCCTCTTTATACAAACGATGACCAGCGGATCCCTTTGAGCTACTGGCTCTATATGACCCTGCTCAGACTGAATTGCACAGAAGAAGCCCAGCAGTTTCTGGATTCTGTGGGATCCGATCCGGACATCAAGGAAGACAGTGTATACTACTTCAATACCCTGAGGCTTTTTCGCGGGGAACTGAAGGAAACGGATATTCATGAACTGATGAAGGAAAATGATCTGGCAGCCGGGACCATCGGGTACGGTTTGGGTCTATGGCATCTGTTTCATGGGCGTACGGATGAAGCCTACTCCCGATTCCATGCGGTCTTGGGTGGAAAATATTGGCCCGCTTTCGGATTTATTGCATCGGAAGTAGAGATTGCCAGACTGGAAGGAATCCTGTCATCTTGAAAATCGAAAGCAAAAAGCGACCGCCTGTGGTTGGCAATGCCGAACATGAAACCCAATCCAACGGCGTAACCGGCTGCAGGATTGTTGATCCTTGAATACAATCTGATTTGCATTGATTGATGATAATCCCATCAAAGAAATGAACCGAGAATCTCGGTTCATTTCTTTGATGAACGCATATAGCAAGCTTTCCCGGAAAACTGAAATCCCGATTTCGAAAACAGCCTTTGTGCTGCTGCATTGTCAATCCCCGTATACAATCGAACCTCTCTCGCCTCGTACTCATTTTGCATATCAAACGCTTTGGCCAAAAGGTGTCCACCCACGCCGAATCCCTGAATGATGGTGCAACCCACAGTTCATCTACGAATACAACACCTTGCTCCCATACACCTACTTTCGGGATATACAGGCAAGCTATCCAGCCCACATACCGACCCTGATGCCTGGCAGCGTAGACCCAAAAACCTTGTCGTTTCAATTCATTACTCTGTTTAATGAATTCCCTTTTTTCATTCTGAGACTTTTCTTCCGCGGATCGTTCCTGTCCCGACATTCTCCAGTGAATCATGTCGTCAAACAGAGGATAGTTTTTTTCGGTAATTCTTTCGATCTCAACAGAAACAGACGGCACTTCAATATCTCCCTATAAATACATTTTCTCCCGATTCAGCCTCGATAAAACATGGGTAAGCATTCATTGTCCTATTTGGACAATTACTCCATGCATACAGGGTCCCCTTCTGACCCAAAAAAGTATCTTTTCGAATAACTTAGTAACCTCGCATTTCTCAACTCAAATTCAACTCCGACAGTAACCAGGATTCTCCTCACTGGCGGTTTTGATTCTATCAGATGCGATAAACCATGCGTGTACGGGTTCCGAAAACCGGGTGCTGAACCGAATTCAAAGCATTCATAAGTAACGATCGAGGGGATCTTCCACGATGTTGTTTCCTCTTGCGAAAGGAATGCATCTGTACAGATTGTTTCCCATTGAAATCTCTGGACGCATTGCTGCATACTCTACTAAAACAGAGAGTGTCCATCATCGGTTAAGCGAATCACACGTTTTTGATATTCCTTCACTATACATTTTATTTCACAATGTCCGTGCATAATGATAGAATATCAGTATTAGCAGGATTTTCTTTGATTTGACGCTGTATATTTCAGGAGGGATGATCATGAAACGTATCTGGATCATTGTACTGATGGTTTCCATGTTATTTGCGTTTGGCTGTCAGAATGCACCCGCCACCGAAGACAAAGGACCCATAACTGTCGCTTCATTTATTGATGCTGAGGGAGCTATTTTGGGAAAGATGATTGTTATGATGCTGGAAGATAACGGATTTGAGGTCAATGACCGCACGGAATTCGGCACGCCTGATGTGCTGAGAAACGCCATTTTGGCCGACGAACTGGACCTGATCGTGGATTACACCGGATCGGGACAATTCTACTTTGAAAGCGATGACGATGCCCTATGGTCGGATCCGGTGCTGGGCTATGAAGCCACCAAGATGATGGACCAGGAGCAAAACCAACTTATCTGGCTGACTCCGGCCAACGCTAACAATACTGAGGTTATTGCTACAACCCGAGCTTTTGCAGAAGCCAACGGATTGGAAGACATGGCTGATTTCGCGGAATACGTCAATGGAGGCGGCGATGTGAAACTGATCCTGGCGGCCGGTTTTGCTGAAAATCCCCGCGGACTGTTGGGATATGAGGATGCCTATGGGTTCACTCTGACCAACCAGCAGCTTATCATCCTCTCATCAGGGAATACAGCTGAAATGCTAAACGCCCTTTACGAAGGAACCAACGGCGTCAATTTTTCACTGGCCTACGGGACAGATGGCGCACTGGATCAAATGGACCTGGTGGTATTGGCCGATCCCAAGAACGTACCCCCTGTCTATCTGCCGTGCCCTGTACTGAGAGAAGAACTCCATATTCAGTATCCTGAAATTGAAACCATTCTCAAACCGCTGTTTGAATCATTCTCCATGGAAATTCTACAGGGACTGAACGCAAAAGTGGCTTTTGAAGGAGCCAGCGCCACGGATACCGCGCGGAATTACCTGGTTGAAAATGGATTCCTGGATCAATAGGGGGCGTTGCCCATGGCGGGCAAATTGAAGACAGGGACCCTTGACCGGGTCTCTGTCTTTGGATGGTTCATCGGCTGTGTATCATTCTTTTTAACTCCACATGTAATGATTCGCCCCAACCGGATTGTTGCCGGGACCTACTTTGATATCTTTTCACTGGCTGGTCCCTTCATCGGGTTGTTTGTGTTGTTCTGGATCGCACTTCTCTTGTTAATCCTGTATAAGGACAAAAATCAGGCGCTGAATCTGGGAACTGCAGCGGCTGTGGGTTTTCTCGTCATTCTCTACTTATTCACAATCAGCCGGGTAGACAGCAGCTACCTGGAAGGGGATTTTCCGTACGCCCGGATTTCTCTGACGACCGGTTTTTGGCTGATGCTCCTGTCCTGGTACATCATCCTGTTCGGATGCCGAATTCATTTGCAAAAGGGTTCTGTCTCGGGTTTGTTGGTTTCAGCAATGGTTCCGGCTGTATTGATTTTTATGGTTATTCAGGGGCATTTTCAACAGCTGTCGATTTATGTAGAATACCTGAACCGTCGGGGAACATTTTTGAAAGAGCTGCAGCAGCATTTGTTTTTATCCCTCAGCGCTGTCGCTGGAGGCATTCTGGTGGGGATTTTTCTCGGTTTGGGTGTATTCCGACGCTGGCTTTCAGAACAAGGCGTGTTTTTGTTCGTCAACCTCTCTCAAACCGTGCCGACGCTCTCTCTGCTGGCACTGTTAATGATCCCTCTCACCATGCTTTCCCAGCGTTTTCCGTTTCTTCTGCAGCTGGGCATTCGCGGAGTGGGCTGGGCCCCTGCCGTCATTGTCCTTTTCTTGTATTCTCTGCTGCCCATTACCCGAAATACCCTGGCGGGCTTTCAGGTAATCAGCGCAGAAGACCGGGATACGGCCAAGGCAGTCGGCATGAGTCCCCGGCAGATCTTCTGGCGGGTGGAACTGCCCCTGGCTTTTCCCGTTATTTTATCAGGAATCCGTACAGCCCTGACCCAAACCATCGGCAACACCATTTTAGCTGGACTGGTGGGAGCAGGAGGCCTGGGAAGCATCATTTTTCTGGGTTTGGCTCAAGCTGCACCCGATTTAATCCTGTTGGGGGCTCTCCCGGTGGTGCTTCTGGCGTGGATTTCCGATCAGCTAATGATGCTTTTCATTCGAATGGCAACGCCCAAAGGGGTGATTTATTCCAATGATCATACTTAAAGGAGCCACCAAAATATATGCCGGCAAGCCGGCCGTTGACAACCTGTCTCTCTCTGTAGAGAAGGGTGAGATTTTTGTGCTGGTTGGTCCCTCCGGTTGCGGGAAATCCACCACTTTGCGGATGGTTAACCGAATGGTTGAACCCGATTCAGGAACCATTATGGTTAATGGCACCGATATCCGCTCCCAGTCCCCCGAAGCGCTGCGCAGGGGCATCGGGTATGTAATTCAAAGTATCGGCCTGTTTCCCCACATGACGGTCAGTGAAAATATCGGCACTGTACCTCGCCTGCTCCGGTGGGACAAGAGCAAGACCGCTGAAAGAATCGATGAGCTGCTGCTTCTGATCGGTCTGGATCCCCAAAGATATCGGGATCGCTATCCCAAAGAGCTGTCCGGCGGTGAAGCCCAGCGGGTCGGTGTAGCCAGAGCATTGGCGGCGGATCCTCCCATCTTGCTGATGGATGAACCTTTCGGTGCTGTGGATCCCCTAACCCGCAAACGACTGCAGGTCGAGTTCCGAGAACTGCAGAGGACACTGCACAAGACGGTCCTCTTTGTGACCCATGATGTGGACGAAGCGGTGATTCTGGCCGATAAAATCGGCGTCATGCGGCAGGGGATTCTCCTGCAGAGCGGCCGTCCCGAATCATTTTTGCGTGCACCGGCTGATGATTTTGTCCATGATTTTTTGGGTACCGACTACAGCCTCAGCATGCTCTCGCGCCTCAAAGCGATGGACTACTGCTGCCAGACTTATCCCGGGAACCATGAAGAACAAGTCCCGGTGATCCTGTCTACAGCCAGTCTGAAAGAAGCATTTTCAATGTTCATTTCTTCAGGATCCGAATATCTCCACATTCAAGACTTGCACGGTGAATCTAGAGGCTTTCTTTCTCTGAATCATCTTCTGCAGCCCTTTGCCGGTGATGCCCATGAACAATAAGAGACTGCAGTGGCTCCCGTTTTGGATATTCACTGTCTGTCTGCTGTTTTTTGTGCTGGCTTACCCCTGGATTGAAACTCAGCTGTACAACATCTTCCCCGGAAGAGGCGAAGTTGTTGTGCGCGCCACCATGATTCAGCTTACCGGCCAACACCTGCTCATGGTGCTTCTTTCCAGCATCCTCTCGTTTATTACCGGAGCCCTGCTGGGCATCTATGCCATCACTCCATCGGGAAAGGCTTTTCGAGAGCTCATGCTGGATTTCGCTGCATTCGGAGAAACATTTCCCTCCATTGCGATCATTGCCCTGACTGTACCGGCCCTTGGATATGGATTTGCCCCCACCCTGGTTGCCCTGTACATATACGGTATCCTTCCCATTCTAAGGAACACCATTACCGGCATCGAGAACATCCCCCGGGAAATCATGGATGCAGCCAAAGGAACCGGTATGGATGCCTGGCAAATCCTGCGGGGCATTCAGATCCCGCTGGCCATGCCCGTTATCTTGGCCGGCGTCCGGACCTCGGTGGTTATCAATATCAGCGCGGCAACCATCGGCGCTCTGGTGGGAGCCGGCGGCCTGGGTGTTCCCATTGTCAGCGGCATACGAAACTACAGCCCGGTGCTCATTCTGAAAGGCTCCATTCCGGTTGGGCTCATGGCCATGTCCGCTGATCAGCTGCTGGGACGATTGGCTGACGGGATGTCCAGCAGACAGTGACCGGGTTTGACAAAGTCAGCATCTCATGCGGAAATCGACGCTAAAAAATGCCAATGGAGAGGCCCTTTGCCCAGCGATGGGCTGCCTCTCCATTGGCATGTCAGAAGTCTTTCTCCTGATCGGTTAGTCCGACAGAGCCACGATATTCACCATTTCGGCCAAGGTGGGATGAATGTGCATCATATCCTGCAGGTCATGCACGGTTCCGCCCATTCTCATCATGGCCAATACTTCATGGACGGTTTCTCCGGCTTCCGGACCCACCATCTGTACCCCCAGGATTTTTCCGCTGTCCGGTTCGGTGTACAAGGTGATGAATCCATCCGTCCGGGCCATGGCTTTGGCCCTGGCGCTGCTTGAATACGATGATTGAATCACTTTGACCTCCCGATCTTCCCGGGTCATGTCGTGATGCCCCATCCCGACCCCGGCGATCTCTGGATCAGTAAAGACAGCATATGGAACCAGTCTACCCCGGGCAGTACGCTTTTCCCCTTTCAGCAGCTGGTTTGCCAGAAGCACGGAATCATGCCATGCTTTGTGAGTAAACATCATGCCTCCGGTAACATCTCCGATGGCCCAGACCCCACTGACGCCGGTCCGGAAGTATTCATCCACTTCAATGTATCCCCGCTTGTCGGTGCGGATTCCGGCAGAGTCCAGGTTCAGCCTGTCTGTATTGGGAGTCCTTCCGGCGGCCACCAGCAGCCGGTCGCCGGACACAGATTGCTTCTTATTTTCTCTAACGAGATCCACAAAGATCGAATGGTTTTCCTGCCAGATTTTCTTTACATCGGATCCGGTTAGTACCCGAATCCCTTCCTTTTGAAAGAATTCGCCCACATACTCGGAAATCTCCGGATCCAGATTGGCAGCCAACCTTTCAGCTCGCTCAATGACTGTCACTTCCACGCCCAGTCGCACCAGCATCTGGGCAAATTCCAAGGCAACAATCCCCCCACCCAGAATCAGCATCTGATCCGGAAGCTTGTCCAGGTCCATCAATGTTGTGGATGTCAGATAGTCGATATCATCGAGCCCCGGCACCGGGGGTACAGCCGACCGGGCACCGGTGGCAATGACGATCTTCTTTGCAGTCAAGTGCTCACCCTGGACGGAAATGGTGTGGGAATCGATGAATGAGGCTTCATGGGGATAAAAATCAATATTATCATTCTTTTCAACGCTCTTTAGAGTGCCATTTCTCATTTTTGTGATAATCTGATCTTTTCTTTCCACCATGCGGGTCCAATCTGCTCGGATTCGTTCAGCTTCCACCCCCAGGACAGACGCCATCTTCACATGGCGGGCTGCATTGGCGGAGCTAATGAGGGTTTTGGAAGGAATGCACCCCACATTGACACAGGTGCCTCCCAAATAGGCCGGCTCCACCAGGGCTGTTTTCCAACCTTCTCCGGCTGCCGGGAAAACGACACCCAGGCCGGCGGTACCGCCGCCCAACACAATGAGATCGTACTTTTTCAAATGGATCCCTCCTCTCGCAATTTTGGCGAATCATTTGCATGACCGTGATCAAGACCCATGATTGCAGGGGAAGAGACCTGGATCCTTTTCCTCTACTCTCTAGCCCTTGCCAGACCGGCTATATTCGAACATCAAAGACAGGGGGGAACCATGCAAAGCCTGTAAATGGGGGCATGATTTCCACACTGGTTCAACCCACCAATTTCTTCTGGGCTTTCATAGCCCAAAGGGGATCTTGGAGCAATGCCCGTCCCACACCGATTAAATCAGCACTTTTGTTCTCCAGGACCTTTTCGGCTTCATGAGGATCGGTGATGCCTCCGGTAACCAGTACCGGAGCCGTGACCATTTCTTTCACAGCTGCAGAGGCAAATTCAAAATATGCAGGGCCCGATCGTCCCGCTCTGGAACCCAGCATTCCTCCTGAGATATCCAATAGGTCTACACCTGCTTTTTCCAATCTCATGGCAGCATAAACTCCATCTTCCAGCGAAAGCCCTCCCGGCATCCCATCTTCCACACCCAACCGATACAGAATGGGAAAATCGCTGCCCACGGCTTGCCGAACCCGGCTGACTAATTCCAGAGCCAGTGCCAGCCTTTTGTCTCGAGTGCCGCCATACTGATCCTGCCTGAGATTGGTCAGGGGAGAGTAAAACTGGTTCAGCAGGTATCCATGAGCCCCATGGATTTCGACTCCGTCGAAACCCGCCTCTTTGGCTCGGACAGCAGCAGCGTAGAAATCATCGGTTACTGCCTCGATCTCCTGAAGGCTCATGCAATCGGGCATTGGACCTGCATCCAGAGCCGGATTCACCACAGAAGAAGCGCTGAGTGGCGGATGAAATGATGATGGGGTATACTCGATTTGGCTTCCGGCATGGGTGATCTGAATGACAGCCGCACTCCCGCACTCTTTAATGGTTTTTACCAAAGTTGTCAGCCCATCCATGGTTTTGTCATTGTGGATTCCCATCTGCCCCTCATGGGCTTTTCCCCGGCTGTTCACATAGGAGTGTTCTACGATGACCAGAGCAATACCATGTTGAGCCCTTTCCCGGTAATAGTTGACCATCTCTTGGGTGACATGACCTTCCGGTGTGGCTTTCCCATTGGCCATGGGCGGCATGACGATTCTGTTCTTGAGTTCCATACCCTTCCATTTTAATGGTTCAAACAACAACGACATCTCTTCTCCTCCTCTTCTGATCCCTGCAAAATATGATGCATCGTTATCTCTGATCTACAGCCATCAGAACGGTACTGCTGATTTAGATCGTGTAAAAAAGCGTCTGGAGGATTCTCATACCCTCTAAGATCCACCGACACTCGTCTCCCGAAACCATCGGTATGGAATCCAGGCGTAAGAGAATTTCAACAGGACCCCCTTGCGGCAGCATGATACTTCGGCTCCCGCAGCATCGCCCAGTGGGGGATATCTGTTCCGGGGATTCTGCCCTGGCTTTTGATTGCAAAACCGTACTTTTGATAAATGATTGTGTTCACAAAAGATTGGGTCTCCAGAAAACAGGGTCGCTTTTCCCGATCCAATCGTTGAAGCATTGCATTGATCAGCTGTCCGGCATACCCCTGGCCCTGAAGATTCGGACGAACCGCCAGAAGGAAAAGAATCTGATGTGGGAACGGAGCCCATTGGCGATGCAGATCATCCGCGTAGATTCCGTACGTCTTTAGACGTTTCAAAATCATCGGATCCGCTGCTCGGACAAATTCATGGGCACCGCTTTTTGTCATGATCTCATCCGTCAAATCGATTTCAGTATGGGGCAGCCAGATGGCTATGCCTTCAACAGAGGGTGAAGTAACGTATACTTCGCCGCACAATCGTCCGTGCATAATGCGGTAATGGAAAAACTTCGGTAACAATGAACGGCGCACGGTTTCATCTGGCATCAGCCATGTGAACAGGGGATCATCTTTGAAGGCCTCCGACAAAGTGCGAACAGCAGGATCCACCCATTCTTTTTCGATTCTTCGAGGGGAATCTTTCTTATCCAAATACTGCTCCCTCCTGACAAATTAGTGTATGCCTACCCCTCAGTGCTGCAAGAATTCAATAACTGCATCCGGGGATCGATTCTTCCTTGACAATCTGAACCGGCACCGCTTTTAAAACGGGAAATCCGGACAAAGGATCCAGCACATCATTGGGAATGATCTGATTGACATTGGCCGACTCCCAGGCATGAGGAATCGTAACGACATGTTCCCGCATGGCATCGTTGGAGCATACAGAGATCCGAATCCGCATCTCTCCGGCAGGGCCGATGACACGAATCCATTCCCCCTGGGATAGCTGGAGTCTGTGAGCATCCGCTTCGCGCAGAGTCAAAAACGGTTCAGGATCCATTTTTTGAAATTCAGGAATCTGATGATTCCGGCTGTGGTTGAACAACCGCCTCCGGGCCCCGCTGATTAACAGAAACCCTTCTGCCGGAATCTGCGGCGGACTGAACGGGTACTCGGGCAGACCGGGATAGTGCAGTGCTTCATGGTCCGAACTGATGAACTGTATCTTCCCGGTGCTTGTGGCAAAGGGAAGATACCGCCATTTTTCATAGGCCACCGGTTTCCATTGGATCCCCTCCGGGCGGGACATCAGCTGCTCCGCTGTCCATTCGGTATCCGACAGCAGCCATTCATTCAGTTCTTCTTCGCTTTCCCACGAGAAGTATTCCCCCGCACCCACCCGGTGGGCGATATCATGCCAGAAGCGGTATTCGTCCTGGCAGTTTTCATGAGATAGGATCCTGCGAGTCATGCCCAGCTGATTGCTGAGACCGTGTGTCACCAGCTCAGTGCGTTCAAAAAATGACGCCGCGGGTAAAAAGTAGTGGGCCAATCGCGCTGTAGCGGTCATGAAAAGATCGCGGACCACCAGCAGATCCAGACTAGACAAAGCGCGGCAGGTTTTTTCTGTGTCCGGATTGGTCAAGACCGGATTGGCAGCCGTCATAAGGATACCTCTGAGAGGATACGGTTTCCCCGTCGTCATGGCTTCCAGACCGCGAATGTTGTGGCACTGACGGACATACTGGTACAGAAGGGGAAAATCTTTAGCACCGATGGGGGCCCATTGAGACAGCGGGCGTTCATCGTACAGGGTCAGTTTTTTCAGATTCGGGCTTTCATAGATCCGGTTTCCGCCCCGGGTATCGACAGCGCCCAGGACCGCCGGCAAAAACCCGATGGCCCGGATGTTTTCCATGCCGTGGCTGTGATGCTCCAGTCCATTGCCAACATAGATGCCGGTGGCCTGAGGATCCGCCGATAGGGCATCGACTGCAGCATCCAAAAGATCCGGTGAAACGCCGGTCAGGCGGCCGGTTTCCTCTGGAGAAAAGCGGAGGGCGTAATCCTGCACCTTTTCCCAACCCATGGAGTAGCCTTCCAGAAACTGCATATCCGCCACTTTGCGCATGAATAGCTGGTGGATCAGCCCCCAGGCCAGAGCTCCGTCTGTCCCGGGCCACGGTTTGATGTGGATATCGGCCTGACGGGCGATCTCACTGTGCACCGGATCCACCACAATGAGCCTCGCCCCATTTTTCTTGGCTTTCATCATCCGCTCGAATACAAAAGGGTGGGAATAGGGAGGATTGGCTCCCCACACCATCATGGTCTTGGAAAACTCAAACTCCGGAAACAATTCACAGCCGTAAGTGGACGCAAACCCCATGTACCGGGAGCAGAAACAGGCGGTATCATTGGAAAAGTAGTTGGGGGTTCCGATGGCGTGGGTAAAGCGGCGGGCCAGATTCTCCTGCTGGGCAAACCCCAGAGCCTCCCCTTTCCAGATTCCCACAGCGGCATCCCCGAATTGAGACTGGATGGACTGGATTTTCTCCGCGATTTCATCCAGTGCCTGCTCTAAGGGAATTTCATGCCATTGGTTTCCAACCCGCTTCAAAGGAGTATATATTCTTTC
>JAXGQE010000010.1:0-128437 GCA_040766585.1 Candidatus Sumerlaeota bacterium | reverse complement strand
GCATTTCTCTCCTTAACGTAGACAACCGGAAGGAAGTTCACCCCGGCTGTGCATAGTTGGACTATTCTCCTGCTTCCAATTCTTCCATCGCATCATTCAGCTTCTGTTCCAAATGCAGTTGTTCCTCTACAGGCTGAGGTCGTTCCTCGCTATTGAGAAGATCCATCTGGGACTGCAGCATGGTCTTCAATCTGGTTTTAAACAATTGTGTGTCCAATTTAACATGCTCATTTTCAGCTGCCACCCGTTTCGCCTGCTCGCGGGCACCCTCCAGAATCTTTTCTGCTTTGTCTTCAGCCTCCCGAACGATCAATTCTGCTTCTTTACGAGCTGCAGACTTTACTTGTTCTGCTGTTTCCTGGGCAACAATCAGTGTGGAATTTAAGGTATTCTCCATTTTTCGATATTGGTCAATACTGGATTGGTTTTTATCCACCTCATCCTTCAGACGGATGGTCTCTTTGATGTACGCCTCCAGTTCTTTCACCACTTCATCCAAAAATTCATCCACTTCATCTTCTTTGTACCCTCGAAATGCCCGCCCGAATTCCTTGTTGTGAATATCCAAAGGGGTCAATACCATACAGCCACCTCCACCGTAATTTTATTCACTCCGATCTTTCAAAACACAATGCCCCAGAGTATGTTCCTCATCAGATTCAGCAGCAATATTGCGATCATGGGCGATAAATCCAACGGCCCCATCATGGGCAGAATGCTGCGGATGGGTTCCAGCAGCGGTTCGGTCAGTTGAACCACCAGGCGAGCAAATCTGTTGTACAGAGGACTGTACCCTTGAGGTCGGATCCAGGACATAAAAACCCGAATCAAAATCAGTATGGTCAGTGTTCGATACACAGTGTCTACAAATCGTATCAGCGTCATCCTCTGTCACCTCCTCGCTGTCTGCATATATTCAATCAGATCTTATTCTTCTTAAAAAACAACCCTCGTTCGCCCATCTGCTCAGATAGAGCTTCTTTCATTTCCAGCGTAATTTCGATATTGCTGGGTGCAAACAGAAAGATTCCCGGATTAACCTTTTGCATATGACCGCCAAGAGCATAGGTGGCACCGCAGAGAAAATCCACCAGCCGTCTTGCTGTATCCCCATCGGTTCCTTCTAGATTCAGGACCACCGGTCGCCGGTTTTTTATGTGATCCACAATGCCCTGCGCTTCATCGTAAGCAGCCGGTTCTTTGACCACTATTCTCATCTGTTTTTGTGTATTGATATTGACCACCGGTGCCTTTTTTCCCCGCGGTGGTTGTCGGTCCTTCAATGTATTCATCCATCCATCTCTTCCGGCCCCTCTTCTGCATCTTCATGGCCATCAGACCTAGAAGACGATCCATCACTCTTTTGGTTCATCCTCCCTTCTAGCCATAGTATGGTTCCGTTTGAATATCAATCTTCTATGCTTCTTTCTTCAATGCAATGACGCCAGCCAGCCTTCCAGTTCTGCCTTTTTCTTTTCGATGCGAGTAAAACCATTCGGTATGACAGGAAGTACACAGTCTGACAGTCTGAATATGCTCCGGCAATACCCCGGCACAAACCAACTGTTGATAATTGGCAGCCCACAAATCCAAAAATGCTTTACCGGGATCCTGGGCAGGGTGGAGGCACGGCCCGGAGAAACCATCCTCAAAGGAGCGAATTACCGGATCATCCACTTCATAACAACACGGTCCGATAGCCGGGCCAATTCCCACCAGAATGTCCCCGGGATCCGCCCCGTAGGCATTTTTCATCTTATCCACAGTCTTCATGCCAATGTGCTTTGCAGTTCCTTTCCAACCGGCATGGACTGCCGCAATGGCTCTCTTTTTGGGATCTAGAAACAACAGCGGTACACAATCCGCGTAAAACACAGCCAGTAAAACACCCGCTTCATTGGTCATCAATCCGTCGGTGGCTGGAAAACAGGTTTTGGCAGAATAGGCACCTCGTCCCCGGTCCAATACACCCACCTGTTCAATGCAGTCGGTGTGTCTTTGTCCCCCGTTGATCCAGTCATTCAATGACATCCCCATGGATTCACTGATCATCCGCCGGTTCTCTCTCACATGCTCATCCTGATCCCCGGCCATGTATCCTGCATTCAACGCTGTCCAGGATCCTTTGCTGAATCCTCCAATACGCGTTGTCAGTCCATGCTCGACCAATCCCGTGCGGTTAAAATGGTCAAACTGAATCAGTGTCAGTCCATTTTCGGATTTGTACCAGATAATATCATCCATTTTCTCGATCATCGCAGCTCCCAGCTAGTTCAGTAGTTTTTCCAATTCCTCCATGAACCGGTTAATGTCTTTAAATTGTCGGTACACGGAGGCAAAGCGGACATAGGCTACTTCATCGATGGTTTTCAGTTTTTCCATCACCATTTCTCCGATGACTTTGCTGTCCACTTCCCGGTCCAGGGTATTTCGCAGATCCCGCTCGATATCGTCTGCCGCTTTTTCCAGAACATCCACCGATACAGGTCTCTTTTCACATGCTTTCAATAATCCGTTGATCATTTTATTTCGGTTAAACGGCTCTCTGCGTCCGTCTTTTTTTACCACAACCAACGGTATCTCTTCGATCTTCTCATAAGTGGTAAAACGCTTCAGGCACTGCACACATTCCCTTCGACGGCGTACCGCAGTCCCTTCTTCGGCCGGTCTTGAATCCAAAACCCGGCTTTCGGGATAATTACAATATGGGCACCGCAAGTTGGACACCTCCCGAATTCCGACCTGTTACAGCAAGAGCGCCCTTATCAGGAGCGCTCTTATGGATCTGCCTCATTTCCGGCGCAAGAATGCCGGGATATCCAAATCCTCTTCACTGAAAGGTTTCACATTCATTGGATCTTCTTTTTCTCTGTCTATGGTTGCTTTAAAGGGCAGTCCCCCGAAGCCGGTGGCAATAACCGTTACGCGAACTTCATCGTCCAGTTCTTCATCAATGACAGCCCCGAAGATAATGTTGGCTTCAGGATCGGCCGATTTGGCAATGATTTCGGCAGCTTCATTCACTTCGTACAGACCCAAGGTAGCACCCCCGGTAATATTCAGGAGGACACCATGAGCCCCTTCAATGGATGTTTCCAACAGAGGACTGGATATGGCTGCTTCTGCCGCTGCTGCCGCACGGTTTTCGCCGCTTCCGACACCAATTCCCATCAGGGCCGAACCGGTCCCCACCATAATGGTTTTTACATCGGCAAAGTCCAGGTTGATCAGGCCAGGGACCGCAATCAAATCTGATATGCCTTGAACACCCTGTCTCAGAACATCATCCGCCACCCGGAATGCTTCGGTAATGGATGTTTTCCGTTCCACAACCTGGAGAAGACGGTCATTGGGAATGGTGATTAACGTATCCACTTTCTCCCGCAAATTCTGGATTCCCTTTTCCGCCTGACTCATTCTCTTTCGTCCTTCAAATGAAAAGGGCTTTGTGACAACCCCCACCGTTAAGGCCCCTATTTCTTTGGCGATTTCAGCGACTATGGGAGTCGCTCCTGTTCCGGTACCCCCACCCATTCCGGCGGTAATGAATACCATATCGGCGCCTTTGAGCACTTGCTTTATTTCTTCACGACTTTCTTCTGCCGCCCGCAGGCCGATATCGGGATCTGCACCCGCTCCCAAACCCTTGGTCAGTTTTTCGCCAATCTGTATTTTCTGTTCTGCCTCTGACAGGAACAGTGCCTGGCCGTCTGTGTTGATGGCAATAAACTCAACACCGCGAAGGCCGGCTGTAATCATGCGGTTCACAGCATTGCTGCCGCCGCCGCCTACACCGATCACTTTAATCTGAGCGAACTGATCAGAATCGATATCCAGTTCCAGCAAAATCATGACCTCCTTCATCCTGCATTCTCATTTCAAACCTGCTAGCATATTTCGTATCTATCGGAAAAAGTCCTGCAAACTTCTTCGAATTGCCGACAAAATATTTACATTTTTTGCTCTGCCTGCACTCCCTGCCACATCCTTTTCTATGCTGTGAGGCTGCCGGGCCCCGAAGCGGATCAATCCCACGGCAGCTGCTCCTGCATCTTTTTGCAGCCGTTCCGGCAGGTTGTCTGGATTCAGAGGAAGACCATGCCGCACCGGCAGCCTGAACTCTCTGGAAAGATAGTCGGCAAGGCCCTTCATGGACGCTCCGCCGCCGCTGACCACCATACCCCGGGGAAACAGATCGATCATATCCACATGGGTCAGGTTCCTCTTGATGCGGCTGCACAGTTCCTGCATCCGGGCTTCCAGAATATCGCTGACAGTCGCTGCAGAGACTTTACGCAGTTCTTTCCCTCCCAGCACCGGAATCATAATGGGCGGCGGAGTTTCGGTGATGCTGCGGAGCAATGTTCCGTTGTCCTTCTTCAGCTCTTCTGCCTGATCCCAGCCGATTTGAAGACCGAGTGCAATGTCGCGAGTAAAATAGAATCCACCGATAGGGACAACTGAAACATGCTGAACAGAACCGTGGGCATAAAAAGCCAGATCGGTAGTGCCCTCCCCAAAATCCAAAAGCAGGACTCCTTCCTGCTTCTCCTCATCGGTCAGAACAGCTTCTGCCGAAGCCACAGGATGCACCATCAACCCGGCCACATCGACTTGGGCCCGATCCATGCTGCGAAGCAAATTCTGCAAGGGTGCATGCTGCACCAGTATCCGGCAGGCTTTCACTTCCACTTTTCGTGCCGCCATCCCCACAGGATGGTGAACCCCTCCGATTCCATCCAGAGCAAACTCGTTGGGAATCAGATGCACCATATCTTCCTCCGGTGCCACCGGCATCTCTTTCATTCTCTGGATCAGCCGGTCAATATCGCTGGGCCTGATATCTGGAGGATCCCCGGAGATCGACTCTGAAGCATACCCCTCCTCAGAGCGGATATGCCCTCCGGAGATATTGAGAAAAGCGGCCGGGAAAGTACTTCCCGATGACCGCTCTGCTTCCTGAACAGCCGCAATAACCGAAGCTGCTGCCAAATCCAGATCGTTGACAGCCCCTCGTACCACTCCCTGGGTTTTGGTCATCCCCATCCCTGTAATCACTGCCTGATGATCCTCATAAATCTCGGCGATCAGTGCCGTGGTGTGGGCTGTACCCAAATCCAGCGCACCTATCATGTGTTTTGACATGACGAACCTCCTGTCTGCTCCATCCCTCAGGTCACATGCCATTATCTGCACAGCTCATAAGGGGAGAACCCGTCAGAAGCCTTTGGGCAAAGATACAGTTCTCAAGATCGCGTGGGTATCCACATCGTAAAAATTAAAAACCCCATCTTCATAGACAATGCAAGATCGCGTTCCATCCTTGGGGATCGCAGCGCTCCCCGGACACAGATAGACCATCTCATCGACAAGATCCCATTGCTTGACATGGGTGTGTCCGACAGCTACTGCATTGGCCCCCTGCCTTCTGGCCTTCTCAATCCGTTGGCTGATCGTTCCCCGGTAACCATGACTGGCAAAGATTTTCAATTCACCGGCTTCAACGAATAGCTCTGTATTCGATAAAAACTTCTTCTGCATGACATCTTCATCGACATCGGCATCGCAGTTCCCTTTCACCATCATGATGGTATCCCTATTGGCCAGAAGATCTGCCAATGCCATGGGGTCATATCCCGGTTGAATTCCGTTTTTGGGACCCGGAGCCAGAATGTCTCCCAAATGCAACACTACATCGCACCCTTCCAGAATATCCAACGCTCTTTTCGTGTGCTCATAATATCCATGCGTATCCGACAAAAAACCGATTTTCACCACGGCACCTCCTGCCCGCTGCGTTCCGCGCAGATTGAAATGCAATATCAAAGGATCATCCACGATCCTCCAGGTAGCACTAGTTCAATTCCATATCGTACAGGGGCAATTGGATTCCTCGGTATGAATCCTCCATCAAGGCTGTCTCTTCGAGGACTAAACCTGCCCTTCTTTGGCTCGCTTCCTGGCTGCCAGATTCTGCATATAGTGACCCAGAATAATTCTTCGGATAATCCCCAGATTCTGAAACAATCGGACACCAAATGCAAACAGCGCAGCCATATACAGTTCCACACCCAACCGGTCTCCGATATAGGTGAGAACCGCAGCCAGGAGCATATTGCCAAAAAAACCGGTCAAAAATACACTGTTGTCAAAAACACCTTCCAGTCCGGCTTTCACACCGCCGAACACAGAATCCAAAGCAGCTAAAATGGCCACAGAAAGATAACGGGCATAAAAGGGAGCCAGCAAGATGGGAAAATTCAACCCAATAAATATTCCCGCTAAAAGACCCAATATCGGAAGCCACATACCAATCCCTCCACGTTCTTTCGTTTACCCCGCTACTTCAGCTTAACAACCGGCTTGTCCGGTGCTCGCATATCAATGTATGCAACCGATGCCCGGGTCTCACGAATATCAACCAGAATCGGCCGAAGTACATCAAAAGCCTTTTGAAATCCCTCATCAGAACTCCCTAATAAAATACGAATCCCTTCCAATGTAACCAGGGTGATGCCGCCGTTCTCATCCACATTGAATTCCACCAGTCCCAAATGGTCCAGCTCCTGGGCGACGATGACGCACTCTAGTACTTCATCTAAATAGAGTCCCTCCGCTTTCAGTCCCGACACCGGCTCTGTCAAAGTAATTCCGGTAACAATCGGCAGATCAATCTGAGCAATCGTATCTGTAAAGGACATCACAGTGGAATTCTCATCGATCTCGGCAAATCCGCTTTCTGTGGGAATCAGGGCCAGGGGACCGTATTCATCAACCTGGATGACAATTTTGTTGGGCAGATATTTCTGCACATACACCGATCGAATCCGTGGATTGTTCAGAAGATGTTCCTCCACTCGCAGAATGTCGATCTGCCATATATTGACCCCGAGGCCCAGACCGGTGCTGTCCACGATACTCTCTCCTAAAAGACGCTCTTGCCCCCGGACCTCAATCTCCGTTACTGCAAAATATTCCGAGCGAAAAAACCAATAAATGCTTCCAGCTGCAGCAAAAATCAAAATCAGGGTGATGAAAAACCTCCATTTGCTCTTGATGACACGCGGCGGATCCCGCAAAACCGGCGGCCGCGGGGACAGCCGTTTTTTTGGTTTATCCACCTTCATCACCTCAACTCAGTATATCATATCCAGAGCAACCCGCAGCATCAATCCACTGCATCAGCCCGTGACTGTGGATTCGGAGCAACCGATCAATTGATACATTCATCAGCTGCCTGCTTGAGTTTTGCCACCAGTTCGGGACCCACTTGCCATATATTCCCGGCCCCCATAGTCAGGACCAGATCATCGGGTCTCAGATCTTTCACCAATTTACTAGCAATCTGCTTCATCTCTGCAATGTATTCGACATGGTCATGACCTGTGTTCAGCAGCTCCTTCAAGATCAACTCTGTATGAACACCTTCCAGCGGAGTCTCTCCGGCACTGTATATATCGGTTAAAATGACATAGTCCGCGTCAGCAAATGCACTTCCGAATTCTTTGTGCAAAAACTTGGTTCGGGTATACCGATGCGGCTGGAATATGGCGATCAACCGTCCTGGGTGCTCCAATTTTGCCGCACTCAGGGTCGCTTTCAGTTCCGATGGGTGATGGGCATAATCATCGAATATTCGAATTCCGTGTACATCTCCCACCAACTGAAATCGACGCCCCGCGCCCCGAAACTGTTCAATGGCAGCAGCAATCTGTTCAAATTCCAATCCGGTTCGCAGGCATACGGCAATGGCTGCCAGTGCATTTTTAATATTGTGCAAACCCGGCACATGAAGTGTCACAGTTCCAACCCGTTCATCCCGGTGCATCAGAGTAAAAGTTGATCCCAAAGGCCGCCACTGAATCTCTTCAGCCCGATAATCAGCTGCAGGATTCAGTCCGTAGGTAGCAATCGGACAGTCAAACTCATTTTGCATCCCCCGTATGCGGTCATCATCTGCACACAGTACGGCCAAACCGTCATCCGGAACTTTATCAATCATGTCGCGAAAAGCAGTGACAATGTTATCGATAGAGCCGTAGTAATCCAGATGATCATCTTCGATGTTGGTCACCACCAGAATCTGCGGATCCAGGTGCAGAAAAGACCCGTCGCTTTCATCCGCCTCAGCAACCAGATAATCCCCGTAGCCCAGTTTAGCATTTCCGCCAATGGCGTGCAGCTCTCCACCCACCACCACAGACGGATCTTTGCCGGTTCTCTCCAAAATCATGGAGATCATGGATGTTGTGGTGGTCTTCCCATGGGCTCCTGCCACAGCGATACCTTTTTGACGACCCATAATGGCCCCCAGCATCTTGGCCCGAGGCCAGATTTCCACATCCCTTTCCATGGCTTCTCTCAATTCCTCATTATCTGCCGGTATGGCGGTAGAAACCACAACAATCTGGGCATCTCCGATTTGGCCGAATTTATGGCCAATATGAATCACTGCCCCCAGATCCTGCAAACGACGAACGGTTTCGGAATTCTGCAGATCCGATCCGGTGACCTCAAACCCCAACTCACACAAAACTCTGGCGATTCCGCTCATCCCGGCACCGCCTACACCAATAAAATGTACATGTCGAATCCCATCCAGCATTCATTTCAACTCCTTGTTATGACTCCGCTTCGAATTATACACCAACTGCCCGGCCCATTCAACAATATCGGCTGCTGCATTGGGTCGGCCCAGCAGTTTACTGTTTCTGGCCATATCTATCAACTTCTGTGGTTGTAGCAGCAGCTTGTTGACTTCATCCACCAGCCTTGCACCATCCAGGCTCTGATCATCAATCACCACCGCTGCTCCGGCTGTACCTAGCACCTCCGCATTATGAAGCTGATGCTGGTTGGTGGCATGAGGATAGGGAACAACAATGGCTGCCTTCCCCAACGCCGTTAACTCGGATAGTGAAATCCCTCCCGCACGACCGACAATGATGTCCGCCGCCGCGTAAGCATCCTGAATATTGTATAGATACGGTTTTACCGTGACATTTCCTGCATCATTATGTGGAATCCCTTTTTCTCGCAGTGCTTGGACAGTCTCATCCAGCTTATTGTTTCCAGTGATAATCAGTATGTGTATGTCTGATCGACTGATATAATGCTCGGCTAAATCAACCATAGCTTGGTTGATGGTTTGCGCTCCGATGCTGCCTCCAAAACTCATGATGACTTTCTTATCCATGCCAATCTCCAGGGATTTCCTGCCCTGGATGGGATCCGCAGCCATTATCTCCCGGCGAATGGGATTGCCTGTCACTCTAACGTCCTGCTTAGCCGGAAAATATTTCTTCGACGCTTCGTAGGTGACGGCAACACCCTGCACAAATCGTCCCAAGATCCGATTGGTCGCACCCGGTATCACATTCTGTTCCAAAATCATGGTGGGAATTTTGCGCAGCCGAGCCACTGTTACCACAGGACCGCAGACATACCCTCCAGTTCCAATGACTATATCAGGTTGGAATCGTCGGATGAGTGTTCCAGCCTGGAAGAATCCCCGTACTGCATCCAAAGCACTTTTGATGATACCCAGCGATATTCTTCTTTGAAACCCACTCACAACAATGGTCTTGAGTTCATATCCGGCCTTAGGGATCAAGCTGGCTTCCATCCCCCGTTCGGTTCCCACGAACAAAATCCGATGATCCATATTCTGATCTCGGAATTCATTGGCAACTGAAATTCCCGGGTATACATGGCCTCCGGTGCCGCCCCCTGCAATCATTATCCGCAATCCGCACACATCCTTATTCATGTTTATCCTGACTGGTTTTCACTGCTATGGCGGGAAATATTCAGCAATATTCCTATGGATCCCAGAGTTGGGATCAAAGATGAACCTCCGGAACTGATCAGCGGCAGCGTAATTCCCGTTACCGGAAGGGATCCGGTCACCACACCGATATTGATCAGTGCCTGTAAAATAATCATGCTGGTAATCCCTGCTGCCAGCAGACGCCCAAACGTATCGGGGGCATGAAGCGCAATTCGAAATCCCCGGTAGGCAAGCATTCCAAACAAACCAATCACCAAAAGTGCACCTATGAGGCCCAACTCCTCACCGATAATGGCAAAAATAAAATCGGTATGCCGCTCCGGCAGATAGAAGAGTTTCTGGCGGCTGTTTCCCAGTCCCAAACCAAACAGCCCTCCTGAACCCAAAGCCAACAGAGACTGAATGATGTGATACCCATCCCCAAGGGGATCCGCCCATGGATTTAAAAACGCCATGAACCGGTCCCGTCGGTATTCTTCCATCATTATGGCTTTCCATGTGGCCGGTGCTGCTATTGCCACCAGGAAGGTTAAGTGAAACCAGTGGAATCCAGCTGCAAACCACATAATGAATGCTGTTCCCCCAATGGCTACAGCAGTACCCAGGTCCGGCTGCAGAAGCACCAGCCCGCACACTGCAGCAGCAATCACCACATACGGTGCTGCAGTAACCAGACGCTTAATTCGATTCTGATTGTAGGCCAATCCCGATGCAGTAAAGAAAATAAGGCCCAGCTTGGCAAACTCAGATGGTTGAAATCGTTGTCCTGCAATCTCTATCCAGCGTCGAGCTCCATTTACAACAACCCCTATGCTTGGATGAAGAACAGCCAGCAAAATCAGAATGCTGATCCCCATTAGAATAACTGCGTATTCATTCCAGCGGTGATAATCAATACGACTGGCAATGAGCAGCCCAATCAAACCGAAAGCAGCCCACATGCTTTGTCTTTTCAGATAAAAGAAACTATCGCCATAATCAGTCAATGTGGCCACCGAGCTGGCGCTATGCACCATAACCAGCCCAATCCCCAGCAAAGCCAAGACTGCAATTACCAAAAAAATATCCATAGTTCTTTGATTGGGTCGCTTTGCCATAGTATTCCCTCCAAGGCCCATTACATGAACCGGTACACCAGGTAGGCCAGAATCGAACACAGCGCTGATAGCGACCAGAATAATTGGACGACCTTCTGTTCGCTCCAACCGGATAATTCATAATGGTGATGCAGCGGTGCCATCTTAAATACACGGCGGCCGGTCAGGCGCAGATACACTACCTGCAGAATCACCGAAATCGATTCAATCACATACACTCCACCCAGAATGGGAAGCAGAAGCTCAGTTTTTGTCATCAGCACCAAAGCGGCCAACAGAGCCCCCAAAGCAAAAGAACCGGTATCTCCCATGAAAATCCGAGCGGGATGGATATTGTACACAAGAAACCCGACACAGGCTCCCACGCCGGATAAGGCGAGCACAACCACATCCGGCTGGCTTTGAACCATCCCAATCCACCCCAGCAGTGCCAGAGGGAAAATCATGGTCCCTGCCGCCAGTCCATCCAGGCCATCAGACAGATTGACCCCATTGACAGCACCCAAAACCAACACCAGACCAAACGGTACATACAGCCAGCCCAGATCCATCGAAATTTCTGCAAATGGAATCTGGACATCGGTACCCAATTGCAGCAGGAAGGATGTTGCATAGACCAGCAGAAATCCTCCGGCTATCTGGGCAGCCAGTTTTGCTCGGGCTTTCAGACCCAAGGGTCTTTTCAACACCACTTTCAGATAATCATCTGCAAAGCCAATACTGCTGAATCCGACCACGGCCATGAGTGCTACGGTTAAAAAAAGGGTACGGGATCCTGTCAGCAGTGATGCCAGAACCACCGCCCCGATAATCAGTATGCCTCCCATAGTAGGAGTCCCCATCTTTTTCAGATGGTTCTGGGGCCCGTCATCACGCACCTGCTGCCCAAACTTCAGCTTGTGCAGCAAGGGTATTACCAGCGGCCCGGTGATCCATACACCCGCAAAGGCCAGGATCAAAGCCATCCATCCTCCGGCCATTTATTCTCCCCCTTCGTTAACCAAAGGAGGTATATTCGTCAACACGGAGACGATTTCCTCCATCTTCATTCCCCGCGATCCTTTCACCAAAACGGTATCACCCGGGAGGATTTTCTGTCGTAAAAGCCGTTCTGCCTCTCCATTATCCGTGCAGGTCATAATTTTTTCCGGATCCATACCCGCTTCTTCCGCTGCAGCTGCAATGACAGCGGCCCGTTTGCCAACCGTCAGCAGGAAATCCACACCTGCTGCAGCCACTTTACCCCCTACTTCACGATGACCGGATTCTTCCAGAATGCCTAACTCCAGCATATCTCCCAGTACCGCGACCATACGTCCTTGGTTTTTCATGTCCACCAGTACATCCAGGGCGGCAGCCAAGGACCGGGGGCTGGCATTATATGTATCATTGATGATTGTAAAGTCATTTCGCCGAATGATATCCATCCTCATTTTGCTGGGTTTAAACGCTGCCAGACCATCGGCTATGGCTTCAGGCTCAACCCCAAAGACCAGTCCGGTAGTGACTGCAGCCAGGGCATTATCCAGATTGTGCAATCCGGGCAACTGCACGTGTACATCAAAATGGCGCTCTTCGGCAGCGACAGTAAAAGTAAAGCCCTGATCCTTGTCATTGCGCACATTGCTGGCATTCACGTCCCCTTCTCCGCGGGCACTGAAAAAGTATATTTTGCAGTTCAGGTTCTCAGCCAGGCGTCGGCACCAAGGGTCATCTCCGTTTAGAATGGCTACACCATCGTCAGGAAGTGCCTCCAGAAGCTCACCTTTGGCTTTGGCTATGTTCTCGATGGAACCCAGCAGCTCGATATGGGTTTCTCCAATGTTGGTGATAATCCCCACAGTCGGTTCTGCTACTGCAGCCAATTCGGCAATTTGCCCCATTCCGCGCATACCCATCTCCAGCACCGCTATTCGATGGTGGTCTTCCAGTTTCAAGATGGTCATGGGCAGACCGACTTCTGTATTCAGATTGCCTTCGTTTTTCAAGACAGAAAAGGCCTTCTCCAAAACAGCTGCTGTCATGTCTTTGGTGGTGGTCTTGCCCACACTTCCTGTGATCCCCACCACTGTGGGGCCCATCAGCCGCCTGTAATTTCTGGCCAGATTCCAAAGAGCATACAGGGTATTTTGAACAACAATCACCGGCACATCGGGCGGTATATGCAAATCATCCGGCGGCCGGCTGACTACCACAGCCGCTGCTCCCTTGTTCAAAGCATGAGGAATGAAAGTATGGCCGTCCATTTCCGCTCCCACCATAGCAAAGAAAACATCGCCGGGTAAGACGGCACGTGAATCGACTGCAACTCCACGAATCGCTGTATCGATACTGCCCTTCCAGTAATCGGCTCCCGTGTATTGAGCCATTTCCTGCAGTGTCATCGGTTTCAACGCTTCTCACCCCCAATGGCTTTCATGGCTTCTTCCGTATCATCAAAATGAATGGTCTTGTCTTTTAAAATCTGGTAAGTCTCATGTCCTTTGCCTGCGATAATCACAGCATCTTCCGGCTGTGCCTGTGATATGGCATAACGAATCGCTTCCCTGCGGTCTGTAAACTTCTTGTAGAGCGATGTAGCCGAACGTACGCCCGCTTCCACCGCCGTAATGATCTCTTCGGGATCTTCGCTGCGGGGATTGTCCGAGGTAATCACAGCCAGATCACTGAGTCTGCCCGCAATCTCTCCCATAATCGGGCGTTTGGTCCGATCCCGATCACCGCCGCATCCAAAAACAGTTATCACCCGTCCTTTGGTAATCGCCCTGGCCGCTTTCAGAATATTCTCCAGTCCATCCGGAGTGTGGGCATAGTCAACGATTACTGCAAACGGCTGCCCAGCCTCTACCAGTTGAAATCGCCCCGGTACTCCCGGAAATACAGATAAAGCTTTTCCAATCGCCTCGATGGACAGCCCTTCAGCCCGAGATGCGGCAATCGCAGCCAGGCTGTTGTAGACATTGAATAACCCCGTGATGCGCATATCCATTTCATGTCGCTGTCCCTCCAGCAGCAAGTCATAAGCGGTTCCCTTGCTGTGAATACGAATGTTCACGGCCCGCACATCAGCTTTTTCGCTGCAACCATAGGTTATTACCGGCACTTCCGTCTTCTCAATAATTCTGGATGCTGCCGGATCATCCACATTGATGATGGCATATTTGTTTGCTTTCAAAGAATTCTTTTTCTCGTACATACCCAGTCCAGTAAAGAGTTTAATCTTTGCATTCAGATACTCTTCTTCTGTTTTATGAAAATCAAGATGATCCCTTGTCAGGTTGGTAAATACCCCAATGTCAAATTCACATCCTGCCACCCTATGAAGAGCCAGGGCATGTGAAGATACCTCCATCACCAGATATTGATCATGAGCCTGTACCATCTGGTACGCCATTTTCTGCAAATCAATCCCCTCAGGGGTCGTCCGTTCCACTGGATAATCCATGCCGCCAATACGGGTACGATTGGTTCCGGTCAGTCCCACCGGCCGTCCCGCACTGTTCAAAATGCTTTCCAGAAGATAGGTCGTTGTTGTTTTCCCATTGGTACCTGTAACCCCAATGGCTCGTAACTTCTGGGTTGGATGATCGTAAAACACGTCCGCCAGCAATCCGGCTGCTTCCCTAGAGTCATCCACAATGGCAAAAGGAATGCCGGTTTCGACTTCGTGCTGAGTAATGAGGGCTGCCGCCCCCTTTTCCACTGCTTGGTCAATATACATATGCCCGTCTGTTTTTTCACCTTGAATGCATACAAACAGATCCCCGGGTTCGATCTTTCTGGAATCGTATTGGATTCCATGGATAACCGGATTGTCCAGCAAACGATCCCGATTCAGAATATTAATGGATGCAGCCAGATCCAGCAGCGTTTTCGTGTCCGACATTTTCCCCACTCTTTTCTAATTTATTGGAATTGTACATGAACCGATGAATTTTTGTCAACTTCCGTTCCAGGAGCCGGATTCTGGGACACAGCTGTCCCCGAACCGCCGGTGGTCATGCAAAGTCCATACATTTCCAGGATTTCAGCACATCCGCGCATGGTCATTCCACGGATATCCGGCACCACAATCCGATCGGACCCGGCAGAACCGGTGAAAATCCTGACTGCACTATTCACCGATACTTTTACTCCAGCTTCAGGAAATTGGCGCAGCACTTGGGAACCGGTCCCCTGAACACTGACTCTCAATTCCGCTTTCGTCAGTTTGGCCTCAGCACTTTCTATTGTGCGCCCCGCCAGGTCAGGCACGGTGATTCCATTCTGATTTGCATTTTCTGCATCTTCTCCATCTGCAGTATTGGGCATGATTTCCAGGTACTGCAGCGCCTCATGAATAACATTTTTGAATACGGGAGCTGCCACCTGACCTCCGTAATATACTTTTCCTGAAGGCTCATCCATCACCACAATCATGGCCAACCGCGGATTATCAGCCGGCGCAAATCCAAGGAAAGAAGCTACATACTTTCCTTCTGCGTACACGCCGTCCACAACCTTTTGAGCAGTCCCGGTTTTCCCTGCAACCTTATATCCGGGAATATAGGCATTGCGGCCCGTACCTTCCGAGACTACTTTTTCCAGCATATCCCGGATACGTTCCGAATCCTCACCGCTGATGATTTGGCGAAATTCGCTGTGGTTTTTCCAATTATCAATCAGATTCCCACTGCTGTCCGTCACATGGTCTACGAAATGCGGTGTCTGGAAAAGCCCTCCGTTGGCGATGGTAGCCGCTGCGGATACCATCTGCAGCGGGGTAACTGAAATTGCCTGGCCAAAAGATACCCTGGCCAAATCCACCTGCCGCAGCCGGGATTCATCGATCACCAGTCCGGTTGCTTCACCGGGATAATCAATCCCGGTTTTCTGGCCGAAGGAAAAAGCCCGGATATATTGATACATAGTTTCCATGCCCAAGCGCTGGCTCAATGTAATGAAAACCGCGTTGCAGGAGTTGTTGACCCCCTCCTGCAAGGTCTGCTTGCCATGAGTTCGGGTACACCCGATGGTTGCACCCGGTATGGTCAGAGATCCGGTACAGGTGAATGTTTCCGACATGGACACCGCATCTTCCGCCAGTGCAGCTGAAAGGGTCACGATTTTGAAGATCGAACCCGGTTCAAACATATCGGATACAGCGGGATTTCTCCAACGCTCCACGGGTACTTCGAAGGGAGTGTTGGGATTGAAATCCGGATAGCTGGCCATAGCAAGAATCCCGCCGGTCTGAATGTCCATCACAATCGCTGTTCCTTGTTTCACTTTGTGTTCTTTCACTGCATCCTGCAATTCTCGTTCCACCATGTATTGAATCGTTTCATCCAAGGTCAGGTGCAAAGTATGCCCGTCTTTTGGTGCCGTATAAACGTGGGTGCCGCCAGGTATTTCCTGGTGACGGGCATCATACTCGGCTGTAATGCTGCCGTTCTCTCCTACGAGTTCATCTTCATAGGCCACTTCCAAACCATAGAGCCCCTGGTTGTCTGTTCCGGCAAAACCCAGAACATGAGAAGCCCGGTTATCCAGAGGGTAGAAGCGCTGGCTGCGGGGCTCAAGACCAATGCCCGTCAGACGAGCTTCACGGATTTTATCCGACTGTTCTTTCGTAATCTTGTGTTTGACATAAACATGAAACTGCTGCCGGGTAATGCTTTTTAGTACATCTCCTTTGGGCACACCCAAAATATCGCTCAATACAGCGGCTGTCGTTTCGCTGTCTTCAATTTCTCCCGGAATAGCATAGACCGAATCGGTCACAATGCTGACTGCCAGCACTTTGCCGTTTCGGTCCACAATATCTCCTCGTTTAGCTTCAATTTCCACTCCCCGGGTGCGGGTTCCCACCGCCAGTTCAGCATAGTAAGACCCCCGGACAACCTGTATCCAGACCAGCCGGACTCCCAATAGGGCAAACAGAAAGAGAATAATGAAAAAAAGCACCACTATTCGATGTTTGCTGTCAGCGGATCGTGAACCAGCCACATGCCATTCTCCTCTCAGAAAACAATTGACTTACGGCTGTGTACCGCTGGCCTCAGCACGGGCTGAATCACCGCGAATGGCAGCTGCAATTCTGCCAAACCAGGATTCTTGGGTACTTCCGGCAATGGTCACCGAATCCCCTTCCAAAGGTTCTGTCGGTTGGAATGATACCAGCCTGATCTGATCACTGTGGACCATACCCAGACGGGATAATGCAATATTTTCGATGCGATCCAATGACTCCAGCTTTCCCACAGCTAGAGTTAATCGCTGATTCTCTTCTTGCAAAGCCGTTAATTCGTTGTTCAGGTGAGATAATTCATATCCCCTCTGCAAAACAATATTCTGCCGGCAAACCAAAAGGACATTAATCAGTACTACAGCCACAATTATTATAACATATCGGGATGCTGGAACAGAATGCTTTTCAGCCTTAATACGCTTTTTTTCACGCCGTACCGGCTGCGCCTCAACAGCGTGCCGGGTCCGATGATGCACAGGATATTCATAGTCATAGTCATACGCCCGCTGTTGAAGTCCCATTCTTGTCACCTCGCTTCATATTTTTTCTGCGATGCGCAGTTTCGCACTCCGTGCTCGCAAATTCACTTCCAGTTCCTGTTGACTTGCTTCAATCGGCCTTCTTGTAATGATTCGAATCTGCGGCTTCCTGCTGCAGACACAGACTGGCAATTCCGGTGGACAAATACATCCTTTGGCAAATTCCTGGAATGCTTGCTTTACAATTCTATCTTCCAGAGAATGAAACGAAATGACACAGATTCGACCCTTATCATTCAGTAGAGGAATGACCCGCTGCAGAGTATTTTCCAGTTCCGTTAGTTCGTCGTTCACGGCGATTCTCAATGCCTGGAATGTTCTTCGGGCAGGATGAGGCCCGGTTCTGCGTGCAGATGCTGGAATTGCTTTTTTGATCACAGCCACCAATTGTTCCGTCGTTGAAATAACCGAACGTTCCCGCTCCTGAACTATGTATGATGCAATGCGGCTGGCCCATCGTTCTTCTCCGTAAGTGCGAAGAATACGGGTCAGTTCCTCATGACTGTACTGATTGACAATGTCTTTCGCAGTCAGCGATCCATCCGGATCCATACGCATATCCAAAGGTGCATCCGCCATGTAGCTGAAACCACGTTCCGGCTGATCCAGCTGGTGGGAAGAAACCCCTAGATCAAAAAGGATCCCATCGATCCTTTCAATTCCCAAATCGGCCAGCACTTCCGGCACCAGCGCATAGCTGCTTCGTACCAATGTAACCGAAGAACCAAATTCGGAAAGAATATGTGTGGCTGCAGCAATGGCCGCCGGATCTTTATCAATCCCGATATATCGTCCACCCGGCAGGATATGAGGGATAATTGCGTGGGCATGACCCGCTCCACCCACAGTCCCGTCGACAATGATATCCCCCGGATCCGGTTTCAGACCTTGCATGATTTCTTTCAGTAGAACCGGAATATGTTGAAAATCCAAGGTTACCACCGCCTGCATCTGTTATGCTATATTCCCAGATCCACCATGTTCTCCGCAATTTCCTCGTATGTTTCTTCAGCTTCCTGGCTGTAGGTTGTCCAGACTTCCTCCGCCCAGATTTCTACTCGTGTCGATACGCCGATAATTACCACATCTTTGGATATTTTGCAGAAATCCTTCAGATTCTGAGGAAGCAGAATCCTTCCCTGCTTGTCCACTTCACACTCTGTAGCCCCGGAGAAGAAGAACCTGACAAAAGATCGCGCATCGGACTTGGTAAACGGCAGGGATTTGAGCTTATCTTCCAGAATGGACCACTCAGACAGGGGATATAAAAACAGACAGCCGTCCAACCCCTTGGTCATCACAAAGTGATCACCCAGGTCGTCCCGGAATTTTGCCGGAATTATCATGCGGTTTTTCCCATCAATTGAGTGTCTGTATTCACCCATAAACATGATATTTCCCCCACCGTCTGTGTATAATCTACCACTTTCCTCCACAATCACCCACTTGAGGGTAGTTATTCTCGTACTGTACGAGGATTCCTGCTGGCTTTTCAATTTTTTTTCAAAATTTTTCAACTTTTTTTAAATGCCCGCCTGTTCAGACTCACAGACTCCCGGGCAAAATAAAAAAAGAGTGGATATCCACTCTTTTTCCATTTCTATATTTTTACGCTAACCGGACCACTGAGCCAGATGAACCAGGTTTTCAACACTTACAGGCGACTTATCTTTACGGTAAAGCATACGGACACCGACATGCTGCACGCGATAGCCGGAGTGAGTCAGGATCTCCAGTACACGATGATGGCCTCCATAGACCGGCACAATCAGCTGCCTCATACCTTCTTGCGCCAGTACCTGTTCGCAGGCGGACAAGAAATCGTGAAAATGTTCCAGAGCATTCTGTTCAGGATCCCCAACCATAGCCTTCACCATGACCCGGGTACTGGCTGGAATCCAGTGCACCAGCATGAACCCAGAAATTCGGCTTTGGTTTTTCCAGAATAAACAGCGCCCCAGGTTGAACCGGTATGTTGCCTCGATCTCCCGGGCATAATCAATGCACGGATCTACAGAGCGGCTGATCCGGGCTGCTTCCGGAAGGAAAGGAATCACATCGCTCCTGTCCAGGCAGTCAATCAAGCGATCATCGATGGATTCCGGTTCAAACCCAATCTCCTTCCCCAATCGGATTCGAAGATTTTCAGGAAAGTATCCGTGCCTCAGATACAAGCCCACATTGGCCGTTGTCTGCGGCATAGTCTCCAGTCCGATTACTTTGCACTGTGCTTTTACCAGATGCTCCGTTGCCAACTTCAAGAGGCTGCTTCCAATTCCTCTGCCCTGATAGGATGACAACACAACCAGTGGTCCCAGCCAGCCAGTATCACCCCACCGGTGGCAGAAAACACAGCCAATGATTTTTTTTCTTTCCGTAACGGCTACAAAAGCCCCATCCGGGTCCTTCTCCAGGTAGCTGGTCATTTCTTCTTTTGTTCGCTGCGGAAGATAATGAGGCCGTCCGGTCTCTTTGGTAAAAAGATCGGCAAACACGATGGGAATCAGCTTTTGCACTTGCCGCAGATCATCATCATTCATATTTCGGTACGATACGCCCATACCCATTCCCCTTTCAATCTGCAGAAAACAAAATCAGAAATGGTTCATACGATCTCTTTTGAAGCTGCCTACCTGAACAGGTCGATTCAATATTGATTAGATTATCTAAATATTGTATATTTCCTTCAAACTGCAATTTCCTCTTTTGATTAAAGCAAAGAACAAACTTCAACTCCATACGAAGTCCTACCCATGTTCTAAACTGAATCGTGTACACAAAAAAAAGGCTGCACCGAAATGCAGCCTGTACTTATTAAAATGTGCTCATATACTTATCAATTTCCCACTGATGAACCTGAATGCGGTACGAATCCCATTCTCTGCGTTTTGCCGCCAGGAAGTGTTCATAAGTATGATCTCCCAGAGCCTCCCGCATCAGTTCACTGGCTTCCAATTCATCCAGCGCCTCTTCCAGGCTGCCTGGCAAACTGATAATGCCCATTGAATCCTTTTCCTCTTCAGTCATCTTATAGATATTGATATTGGTTGGTTCTCCGGGATCAATCTTATTTTTAATCCCATCCAGACCTGACTTCAGCATAACAGCCATCGCCAGATATGGATTGCATGTGGGATCCGGAAAACGCAGTTCAATACGCGTCCCGGCACCCCGCATCGCGGGAATCCGAATCAGCGGACTCCGGTTCCGTTCAGACCAGGCGATGTACACCGGTGCTTCATACCCCGGAACCAATCGTTTGTACGAATTGACCAATGGATTGGTAATGGCTGCAAAACTACGGGCATGCTTGAGCAATCCTCCCATGTAATGCATTGCCTCGTCACTCAATCCGTGGGGTTTGCTCGGGTCTTCGAAAGCGTTCCTGCCGTTTTTGTACAGCGACTGGTGAGTATGCATACCTGAACCGTTGATACCGCAAACCGGTTTCGGCATAAATGTAGCATGCAGTCCATGCTGCATAGCGATGGTCTTGACCACCAGTTTAAAGGTTAGTACATTATCTGAAGTCAGGAGCGCATCCGCATAGCGAAAATCAATCTCATGCTGGCCATGGGCAGTCTCGTGATGAGAAGCTTCCACTTCAAATCCCATCTTTTCCAGGGCTACGATCATGTCCCGTCGGGCATTTTCACCCAAATCCGTGGGTGGAAAATCAAAATACCCTCCATTGTCATGAGTGGTCGCAATTATATGACCATTCCCATCTTTTGGGAAGAGGAAAAATTCCGCCTCCGTGCCTGTGTAGAAAGTGTATCCAAGATCTTTTGCTTCCTGCATAACCCGTTTCAAAATACCGCGAGGGCATCCGGCAAACGGAGTCCCATCCGGGTTATACACATCGCAGATCAGTCGAGCACTGGTTCCCTCTCCCCGTGTCCAGGGATACACTTCGAAACTACCTGGATCTGGACGCAGGTACATATCTGATTCCTCAATCCGGACAAATCCGGAAATGGATGAGCCGTCAAACATAACCTTGCCGTCCAGTGCATGTCCCAGTTCTCTAACCGGAATGGCTACATTCTTTGCGATGCCAAGGATATCAGAAAACTGAAGCCGAACGAATTCAACGCCCTCTTCCTTTGCCTTAGCCAGGACGTCTTCCTTTGTATAGTCAGGCCTAAAAGAAGCCGACATAAACGATTCCTCCCCCAATATTCATATATCAAACTACAATTGTCACTGCAATGCCTTTTGTCACCGAAATCACTTCCGGGATTTGTAGCATTTCTACGATGGTGACTGCACCGAGAGGCACCCGCCGAAGATTCGATTAACCTCTCCCTCGTCAACTTGACCGAAGTCAAGTTCTGGCGCTTTGACAACCGAGAAGACTCCATGCCGTGTTCCCGATCGGATCTCTTCCCTTACCCATCTTCCACCTCCTTCTGTATCCGTCCACCACATCCAACTGGTTCGGATGCAATCTATAATGTCGTTATAGTAGCATTGTCACTGCAAGTTGTCAAGGGCTTTAGTGATAATAAACACAAACTAAACGAGCATTTTTTCTGATTTCTCCCCTTAAAAAGAAAAATTACCCGAACATTTATTCATCGCAATGATTAAATGTAAGTAATTTTTCGGATATTACCAATCCTTCCCATCCAGCATCGCTGCAGCCGCAAGTCCCAGAAGAAGCGCCCAAAATGGAGCCCCGATACCGAGAACACGAATTCCGGATACAGCAGTGACAAATGCAAAAAAGGCCCCGTAACTAAATCGGCCTGAAAATGCACTGCGGAATGAAGCAATCAACGCTCCCGCCATGGCCAGGCCTGCGACAGCATTAATCAAAGACTCTGGCATGGATTCCAGTACATGAACCAGCGTAGCCCCCAAAATCCCAAACATCATGGTAATAAGCCCAGCAACCAGAGCGGCTATATACCGTCCATCACGATCTTCTCCAGCACTTTCACCACTGCAAATTGCCGTCAGCACCCCGGCCATGGTAAGGCTGTGGCCGGCAAAGAAAGAAACAATCATGATGCCCAGCCCGGAGGCTGCTGTCATGGCATTCATCGGTACCGTAGTCCCCGGAGGATGCTGATCGTACCCTTCCGCCATCAGAATACCCATAGCCTGCATATTTTCAGCCCCGATGATGGTCAGAGCCAATGGCAAACTGATTCCCACCAATGCAGGAAGAGTAAATTCCGGGACCACAAAAACCGGCCGTGCCACTCCCAGTACAATCGGGCTCCAGGTGATGGTGTGGCTGAAAAAAACCATCAGGCCACCGCCCACCAGAGCAGACAGTACCGCTGGAAATCGGGGGAAAAGCCGCTGGGAGACCATAAAAAGAATAAGGGGAATTCCGGCTAAAAGCGGATCCTGTTCCAGAGCCACAATAATGCCCACCCCAAAGCGCAGCAAAATTCCTGCAATCATGGCCATCATGACCGGCCGTGGCAGCCATCGGACGATGCGGCTGATGACGCCGGTAAAACCCAACAAGGCAACAATTGCACCCGCCATAAAAAAACCACCCGTAAGCTGGGGCAGAGAATAATACGGCAGGGAGCCGCTGACCAGAACCAGCCCAGCAATGCTCCATGCGCCGGCAATGGGCTTTTGGTAATACAGCGACATGATCAGAGATAGGAAACCCCCGCCCGTGAATACGACCAGAATCCAGGACAGAATAACCGGTTGGGGCAGCCCAGCATCCTGAAGAATTTTTGTGATTAAAAGCAGAGTGCCAATATTGAAAATGCCGGCAACAATGCCGGCACTGACATTATCCGCATGAATCCTGGAAGGGATCCCGGCGATACTTTGGCGGAATCCCACTCCTTTTTCAAGATGACGGATCATAATGCATCACTCTCATTCTCTTTCATGCTGCCCGTTTTCTGGAAACGGGTGTGCCAGGAGAAACACTGATCCAGAATATGCGGTGTTTGCCCTCCTGACATGCGGCAGGCCCGATCAAAATAGTCCTGCAGCGCATCACGGTAATCCGGATGAGCACATTGATGAATAATCCGCAGCGCTCTTTCCCGGGGAGATAATCCCCGCAAATCAGCCGCTCCCTGTTCCGTAATAATCACATCTACATCGTGTTCTGTATGGTCAGTATGCGATACATACGGCACAATGGATGAAACACTACCTTGCTTTGCAATCGATTCAGTAAAGAAAAATGATAGGAAGGCATTTCGAGTGAAGTCACCGGAACCGCCAATACCATTCATGATTTTGCTGCCCAGAACATGAGTTGAATTGACATTGCCGTAAATATCCGCTTCCAATGCCGTGTTCATGGATATTAACCCCAGGCGGCGGATCACTTCCGGATGGTTGCTGATTTCCAGAGGCCTGAGCATCAATTTTCCTTTGTACCAGTCCAGATTGGAATACAGTTTTTGCATGGCATCTCGGGACAGGTTAATGGCACACCCGGAGGCAAAATCCAGTTTACCGCTTTCCAAAAGAGTCAGTATCGAATCCTGCAGCACTTCAGAATAGACACGCAGATGACTGAACTTGGAATCGGCCAGACCAGCCAGTACTGCATTGGCGACATTGCCAACACCGGACTGCAGAGGGAGCAGGTTAGGCGGCATTCGCCCGATGGCCACCTCTCCCTCCAAAAAGTCGATAAGATGCCCTGCAATCTTCTGGTGAACATCCTCCACCGGTGAAAACACAGGCCCCTTCTCCGGTACATTGGAAAACACAATGGCCTTCACTTTTTCCAAAGGCACATGAAGGAACGGTGAACCGATACGCTGATCTGGATGGGTTAGCGGAATCGACATCCTTTCGGGAGGATCAGCTATCTGGAAAATGTCGTGAATTCCCTCCAGGTTCTCCGGAAATGTTTCATTGATTTCAATGATTACCCGATCCGCAACTTCCACAAAAGTCGGGCTGTTTCCCACCGCAGTCGTCAGAACGATTTCCCCTTCTTCTGTAATGGCAGCCGCCTCAATTATGGCCAAATCCAGATGACCCCACCAGCCATACCGGACAGACTGGGGCGACATGCTCAAATGCATATCTGTATATTGAACATCCCCCTGATTGATCCTCTGCCGCATTTCTTTGCTGCTCTGATACGGGAATCGTCTCATCACAACATCGTTTTCAGCCAGCAGGCCGTCTACCTCAAAACCCGTGGAAGCACCTGTCCACAGATTGATTTTTTTTCTGATTCCGCTGTTCTGTATCTCTTTGACCATGGCCGGCAGTACTTCCTTGGGATTTCCGGCAAGAGCAAATCCACTGATGGCAATATTCATGCCATCCTGAATCAAAGCAGCAGCATCTTTCGCAGAGACAACCTTCTCCCGCAGCCCTGCATGACGGATCCGTTCCAATGACATATACTCACTCCCTGTTAGATGTGTAATTCCAGCTCGCTGAGTTTTTCTGGACGGGGAATCCCTTCATCGGACCAACCCCGTATTGCATAGTATTCGTGCAGCATCGGCCCCAGAGGCGGCAGATTGTATCCGGCACCGCCTTCCCGTCGGGGCTGCGTCAGAATACGCATGGGCAAGACATCGTCTTTTCGACTGATCCCGCAGCGGACATTGTACATTCGTTTCAGATTATATAAACGTTCTCCGGTCCGCATAAACTCCTCATCGGTCATATCCCAGCCGGTGGAAGCATTGAGCCATTCCACCAGATTATGCACATCCACGCCCCCGCTGAGGATAAACTTGCATACTTTCAGGGAATCAAACATGCTCATCAGATTCTGGGTTTTTGCGGCCAGTTCTCCTTTCCGGTCCATAGAGAAACGATCCAAAACCTCAGGAAATCCCATATCCGGGGAGGTTAATCCTCGTTCGAATGCATAGCTGTAGCCCTGCAGATGGCATGCCCCCCGATTGGAGGTTGCATACCCTACACCCAGACTGATGTAGGCGCGTGGGTCATGAGCCGGAAGTTCCAGTCCTTTGACATGAATCGCAAATTCGGATGCTATGCCTCCGATTGCTTCGGCTGCCCGTCGAGTTCCCTGACTGAGAATCTCGCCGATCCCTTCCTTTTTAACAATCATCTCAATGAGTGCCAACAGTGTTTTCCCATCACCCCAGGCCAATTCCAGGCCATTCGTATCATCTTTGGTGATTAACCCGCGCTCGAAGCATTCTATAGCAAAGGCAGCTGCAGAACCGCATGAAATAGTATCAACACCGTAGCGGTTGCACAACTCATTGGCCCGAGCAATGGTCTCCAGGTCGTCCACCAGCGCGTTGCTGCCAATCATACCCAACGTTTCATATTCCGGTCCGCCACCGGCAAGGCCGGCAAACGGTTGATAATACTGCTTAACCACTCGTCCGCATCCAATTACACAACCCTGACAGAAAAATTTACCGGTCAATATGGAATCGGCCATAGCTTGGCCTGATATTTTCGCAGCACCGCTTTCCCAGGTTCCGGTTCGCCAGTTCTGAATGGGTAAATCGCCCACTTTTTCTGCCGTCTGCAGTCCACCGGATGTTCCGAAAGCACTGAAGCTTTTTGTCCGCTCCGCTATTTGCTTGGCGATGGTACGCCCCATCTGAGCCAGTTTTTCTGGGTCTGCCACCGGTGTCTCTTCTGCGCCAAACACAGCCACTGCTTTAAGCATTTTGGAACCCATGACAGCGCCCAATCCGCAGCGTCCTGCCGCACGACTGTCTTTCCCGTCATTCATAATGGCAGCCATGCGGACCAGATTCTCACCAGCCGGGCCAATGCAGGCAACGGCGGCTTTTGAATGGGTTTCTTTTTGAATCATCTCTTCGGTGACAAATGAGTCCTGCCCCCAAATCGAATCGGCTGGGCGAATTTCCACTTCTCCTTCGTGAATCCACAAATATACCGGTTTCGACGCTGCACCTCGAAACACTATGCCGTCGAATCCAGCTCGTTTGAGCATGTATCCCCAGTGCCCCCCCGAATCGGATTCACCCCAAATGCCTGTCAATGGTGATTTTGCCACCACGGCATGCCGTCCGGTCATAGGAATTTTTGTCCCGACGAGAGGACCGGTCATAAAGATCAGCACATTATCAGGCCCCAGCGGATCGGTGGATTCATCCGTTTCGTCATAGAGAATACGGGCCCCCAGCCCGCTGCCGCCGATGTATTTGCGTAAGTGGGCTTCATCATAAAAATCTGTATGGATTGTTTCAGTGGTCAAATCCACATGGAGAATTTTTCCCATGTATCCTTTCATCATGCAATCACCCCGCCTTCAGAGTCAAACAGATAGGGACCTGCGTCCCTATCTGTCTTTATGCAGTCCTTTGTATTACAGAGTTTTCAGTGCTTCTTCAATCAGATCGAGACCGATCTCCATCTGCTCCGGAGTGGTTACCAGAGGAGGAAGCATCCTGACAACATTATCAAACATCCCAGCTTTTACCAGGATTAAGCCGTGTTCGTAACAGTATTTCATGATTTTTTTGGTTGCATCCGCAGCCGGCTTTTTACTTTCCCGATCTTCCACCAACTCGATGGCCACCATGGCTCCCAGTCCGCGAACATCGCCGATAACCGGATAGCGCTCCTGCATCTCTTTGAATCGTTTCATCATCAGATCGCCCAACACTTTGGCTTTTTCCAGCAGTTTTTCTTCCTCCATGACATCCAGGACCGCATTCCCTGCCGCCAAGGCCACCGGATTCCCGCTGTATGTGCCTCCCAGCCCGCCGATCACTGTTGTATCCATCACATCGGCCTTTCCTACCACGGCACTGAGTGGCAGTCCGGCTGCCAGGGATTTGGCCACGGTAACCAGGTCCGGTACGATTCCATAATGTTCAAAGGCAAACATCTTGCCGGTTCGTCCGTATCCGCACTGGATCTCGTCTGCGACAAAGAGGATGTTGTACTTTTCACAGATTTTGCGCAGTCCGGGCAGGAATTCTTTAGGTGGTACCAGGAAGCCGCCTTCTCCAACTACCGTTTCGATAACCAGGGCTGCCACATCTTCGGGAGCAATATGGGTGGTAAAACTTTCTTCAATATATTCCAGACAGCGCATGCCACAGCTGCCGTATTCCAGTCCGAACGGGCAGCGATAGCAATATGGGTAAGGCAGACGATATATTTCAGGAGCAAAAGGTCCGAAGTTGGCTTTGTATGGTACAATCTTTGCTGTCATGGACATGGTCAGCAAAGTCCGTCCGTGGAATGCATTTTCGAATACAACGATGGCAGGCCGTTTGCTATAGCTGCGGGCAATCTTCACAGCATTCTCTACAGCTTCTGCTCCGCTGTTGAGGAAAACCGTTTTCTTGGGATAATCCCCGGGGATCAGTGCTGTGAGTTTTTCAGCCAGATCGATATACGGTTCGTACATGCTAACAGCCGAACAGGTATGGAACATCTTTTCCGCCTGGTCTTTCACCGCGGCCACTACCTTCGGATGACTGTAGCCTACATTCAGCACACCGATACCACCGGCAAAATCCAGATACTTGTTTCCATCCACATCTTCCAGAAGGGCGCCTCGTCCTTTTTCAACTACCAAAGGGGTTGCACTGGCTGCGCCGCGAGGGACTACTTTTTGCCGTCGTTCCTGCAAAGATGTGGATCGGGGTCCCGGAATTGAAGTCTTAATCTCGATTCCACCTTTACTCATGAACATACCTCCCGTTTATTTGCTATTTGCTTTGAGCCGCTTTCACGAATGATTCAAACAAAGGCAGTACATCCTGGTGTTTTTCCAGCATCATTTCCGGATGCCATTGAACACCGACAACGAACGTATGCTTTTTGCTTTCAATGGCTTCCACCATGCCGTCTTTGGTATGCCCCACGGCTTTCATGGTCTCTGCCACATCTTTGACTGCCTGATGATGGAAACCGTTGGTCCACATTTCACGGGTCCCGTAGATGCCTGCCAGTTTGGATTCGGGATCCAGGGTAACCAGATGGGATTTGTGCCATTTGGGGGTAATACCTACCAAAGGATGACGCAGTGAGTCTTTCACCTGCGAACTGATATCCTGATACAATGTCCCACCTTCCGTGACATTGATAATCTGGCATCCGCGGCAGATCCCGAGAATCGGCATATCTCGATCCATTGCCAGCCTGGCCACGGTCATATCAAATTTGTCCCGAATCGGGCTGACCAGTTCAATTCGATGATTGTAATCCTCACCATAATTAAGCGGATCTACATCTTCTCCACCGGTCAACAGGACTCCATCCAGCTTATCCAGAGTTTCTTTCAACAGATCCTCATCAGTGCACAGCGGAATAACCACCGGAATCCCACCGGCAGCCTTGACTGCTTCGGTATAATCCCGCGGTGACGAATTAAACTCAGGCACTATATGTGCCATACGGGGATCGATCCCCAGGTCCATAGAAAACATTACATTCCCAGTAATCCCAATTAACGGTTTCATACTGTCACGCTCCTTGTGTATAATGTCCGGCATGCAGCTGTATCAGCAGCCGGTTTATTAAAAACCTTTCCTGTAAAGATTCGCGATTTTATCTCCGCTTTCCTTCTGCTGTAAAATTTTCCCTTACAGTAAAAAACCCGACAGCAGTCGGGCAGTAAAAATCGAACTTACCAGCGCATTTTCTTGGCTTCTTCCTGAGCCTGACGCAATGCTTTATCGGCTATTTCCGGGTTCTTTTTGCGGGTTTCCACTACTTTCTTTGCCATGAAATTCACAGCATTCCCGAATGCTTTGTCATGGAAAGGCAAGAACGTAATGACTGCTTTTTTCTTCTTGATATCGTCGTAGGGAATAATCTCCAAAATGCGGCGCTTACGACCCCACTCAAACAGATAGATCTCCTCATAGGGGAATGAAAAGCAAATCGGTTCTTTGTAGGCTCCAGCCATGAAACCACATTTCAGCGCCATGACACGGTTGTCTGTGCCCACCAACGCCTCACCCATACCGCCCGGAGTGCAGACCAACACCTTTTCCCCTTCCTCCAGACTCGCTTCCAGCAAGTCCTTCAAACCGCCTTCCAACTCCTCTTTCGGAGGAGGACCGAACTTTGTGGGGGTCCTGTTCATTAGAAAACTTGGCCTCACGCAATCTACCTCCTTTAAGACCTTTCAATTCGATATGAATCTGTCATTCATTATACATGATTGCGTCCTTGACTTCAAGTATCAGCATAGGCCGAGATCAGATATCCGCCAGTCCCAGGTTCTTTGTGGGGACTGGGAATCCATTTCACAGAAAACCCGGTTTCCTGCAGGATTCTTTCCCAGACATCACGCTGAAACAATCCCAGATGATGAATATCCTCTTCGATGATCATCTTCCCGTTTTTCTTGATCAGGAAGAACATGTTGACTTCAATTTCCGTATCATCGGGATTCGGATCCCAGGTATGCTCAATAAATGTAACTGTCTGATCATCCAGGATATTCGTAAATGAAGAAATGCGATCCGGAATGAAAGTCTCTTTGAAGTAGTCCGGTGCCATCACCAGCAATCCTCCGGCTCGCAGATGGGTAAGGGCTGTTTGAGCTGTCGCTCGGATATCGTTCTCCGAGAGCAGATAACTGACAGCATCGTGGATTAAAACTGCATCGAACTTCTCGTCCAGGTCCAAAGAGCGCATATCCCCCTGAATATGGCGTACGGTGGGATTCAGCTTTTTCGACAAAGCCAGCATGGTGGCCGAAAGATCAACTGCAGTAGCAGAAAAATCGTCTCTCAGGTATGAAAGCAGGTGCCCTCCCCCCACTCCCATCTCCAGGATCCGGTGGGCCCCTGCACCCAAAGCTGAACGGAGAATACTCGACCAAAACTTTGCTTCTTCCCGATAATGCTCTCGGGGTGTAATGACGGGAAACAGGTTTGCCAAATCAGTATAGAGTCGATTCCGCATACAAACTACCCCTCTCAAACAGTCTTTTTATGACAGATGCCGCTCCAATATGATATAATATGCCCAGAAAATCTTTTTGGGGGGAATGTACATGGCCAAACAGCGTATAATGGTCTATCAGATGAAAGAATTCGAGACTCTCAAAGAAGCCGTTCTTGCCCTGGATGAAAAGTACGGATCATTCTGCAACACCGTAGGCCTCTACAGACGGATCGGGAAATACTGCATTCGCGTCGATGCAACAGCCGAGGAGAACGTGCTGGACGAAATGGAAGCACTCTTGGCCCAATACGGCACCTATGCCGATTTGAACATGTCTCAGCTGATCCGTGAGTCGGAAAGCATGATTGGTGAAACAGGAATCGATTATGTCAAGGGAGGCGGCATCCTCTAAGAAAGAGCCGCTCTGCATCTATCGAGATAGTCAGCTTATATCAAAGTCCCGGTGAAATATCACCGGGACTTTGTTTTTATTGAATAAACCGCATCAATACATCCATCAGCTCATCCACCGCTTCGTCACCCCGATCGTGAGCAATGGCATTTACCACACACCCTCGAGTGTGTTTTTCCAGCACAGCCATGCCAACCCGGTTTAATGCTGCCCGGGCAGCGGCAATCTGCACCAGTACATCCACACAATACCGATCCTCGTCAATCATCTTCTGCAGACCGCGTATTTGTCCTTCAATCCTGCGCAATCGTGCCTGCAGTTTCTTTTTATCGAAACTGTTCTGCGGCTGATCCGGCTTTTTCATGTTCGACGCCCCCTTCATGCATCATTGCCACGGAATGAAGGCTGACTTCCATTTTTTCGGACTGCTCTTGTCAGACTCCGGCTGAAGAATACCCATTTCTGTTCCCCATCATCCGGAAGGGGAAATATGGACCATTTACAGTATCCTTTTCATTATTATAACCAATATTAAATGCCCTGGCAATCCTTACACCTTCTTTACATCGGGCAGAGATACCGGTCCTAAAATGTATCCGGCGGCCCACAGCAGAACCCTCATCAACAATGATCCGGCCGCTCCCAGCCCCAAAGCAAACAGCCAATGTCCTGTATCCAGCGGTATGGTTCTGAAAACCGGCTGCATAGCCGGCACATAAATAACCAGCAGCAGCATCAACAGGGATATGCATACGGCCCCCACCAGGTACAGATTCGTAAAAAATCCGATTTCCCAGATGTTCTTTGTTTCTGACCGGCACTCAAACACATGCATCAGCTGAGATATAACCAGAACGGAAAATGCCGTTGTCCGGGCCAGCGTCAGATTCCCGGGAAACTGCTCCAGGGATAGGGCAAAAGCCAGCAAAGTGATGACACTGATGACCACACCCCTCAAAATGATGATCCGACTCAATCCTCTGGAAAAGACCGTTTCGTTGGATCCTCGAGGAGCCCGTTCCATAATGCCGGAATCTGAAGGATCCAGCCCCAGAGCAATGGCCGGCAGACCGTCAGTAGCCAGATTCACCCAAAGAATCTGGATGGGCAGCAGCGGCAGTGGCATCCCCATGAGGGATGCAATAAACATCGTTAATACTTCACCCACATTGCAGGACAGCAGATACCGGATAAATTTTCGAATATTGTCATAGATGGCTCTTCCTTCTTCCACCGCAGCTACGATGGTAGCAAAGTTGTCATCCATCAAAATCATCGATGAAGCTTCCTTGGTCACATCGGTCCCGGTGATTCCCATGGCCACCCCGATACCCGCTTCTTTTACGGCCGGAGCATCGTTGACCCCGTCTCCGGTCATGGCCACGATATGGCCTCTTTCTTCCAGTGCTTTGACAATATTCAGTTTGTGATGCGGTGCCACCCGAGCGTAAACGGACACTTTCTCTGCATTGTGAGACAGCTCTTCCACGGACATTCGGTTCAAGTCTTCCCCAGTTAAAATGGAGTCTCCGTCTTTGAGTATTTCCAGCTCTTTGCCGATAGCCTCAGCCGTCAGGCGATGATCTCCGGTGATCATGACTGTCTTGATGCCTGCCCGGTCACAACGGGCAATGGCTGCCCGGGCTTCTTCCCGGGGCGGATCAATCATGCCCACCAGCCCGGCAAATATCAGGCCGGACTCGGCCGTTTCCGGAGTCACCTCCCCAGGGCTGCCCACATCTTTGTAAGCTATCCCCAGGACTCGCAGGGCCATGGATGCCATTTCCTCGTTCATGCGAGTCACCCGGACCCGATCTTCCGGTGTCATTTTCTTAATATATCCCGCTTCCCAAATTCCGTCGCACAAATCCAAAAGCGATTCTGCAGCCCCTTTGACGCTGACAATGCCATTGTCCGCGGGAGTGTGGCAGACCGTGGACATTCGCTTGCGGTCTGAATCAAAGGGAAGTTCCAGTACCCGGGTGCATTCGGTTTTCAACTGCTCCTTCCAGACACCGGCTTTGGCAGCTGCCACAACAATGGCCCCTTCGGTGGGGTCTCCGCTGATGGTCCAGTCTCCATTTCCGGTATCGGTGGTGGCTTCATCCAGATGCGTTCCTGCTTCGATCAGGTTGGCATTGGATGCCAGCGTTCCGATTTGCAGCAGCCGACGCAGCTGTTCAAATTCCTCTTCAGTAACCGGTCGCTCCTGATGGCGGAACTCACCCACTGGACTGTAACCGACTCCGGTAATATCAAAGATCTGGCCGTTGGTATATATCTTTCTAAGGGTCATCTTGTTTTCTGTCAGTGTACCGGTTTTATCCGAACAGATGAAATTGGTGCATCCCAGTGTCTCAACGGCCGGCAGGCTGCGGATCAAAGCGTGGCGCTTTATCATTTTCTGAACACCAATGGCCAAAGATACAGTTACAATGGCCGGCAGTCCTTCCGGAATCGCCGCCACGGCAAGACTGATTCCCACCATTAGCATCATCAGTGGATCTTCACCGCGAAGAATCCCTGTAACTGCTACAACTACACAAATCAGCAGACACCCCACCACCAGAAGCTTCCCCAGATGATCCAGTTTCTTCTGCAGGGGTGTTTGTTCCTCTTGTACGGACTGGATCATATGGGCTATACGGCCCATTTCTGTTTTCATGCCGGTTTCTGTAACAATCATGTGCCCCCGCCCATCCGTGACGATGGTTCCCATAAACGACATGTTCTTCTTATCGGCAGGGCCAGCCGCCTCCTGTTCCAGAGGAACAGCGATTTTTTTGGATGGTTTGGATTCCCCCGTCAGCATGGACTCATCAATGCGCAAATTACTGACCTCCACCAGTCGTCCATCTGCCGGTACTTTATCGCCGGATTCCAGGACCACCAGATCCCCGGGTACCAGCTGGCGGGCAGGAATCACCTGGATCCGGCCTTCTCTCACCACCTGCGCTGTGGGGGCTGACATTTCCCTCAAAGCCGCCATGGACTGCTCCGCCCGATATTCCTGAACGAATCCCAAAACTGCATTGATCAGAATGATGGCAGCAATCGCAAAAGTGTCCACCAGTTCCCCCAGTACGCCGGACAACAGCGCCGCTCCCAGAAGGACCAGTACCATAAAATCCTTGAACTGGGCAGCAAAAATGGCCCAGGGTGATATTTTCTCCCTTTCCTCCAGCTCATTCATTCCGTATTCTTTGATCTTCCGCTGCACGGCTTCCGAAGTTAATCCTGATTCCAGATTGGTCTGCAGACGATGACATACTGCTTCCGATTCCTCTAACGACCAGCATTTTTCACTTTCCATGGTAAGACCTCCCGGATAGTAGTGCAGGGTCTTTGCTCAAAAAAAAGACCCCTATTCCGGTTCTTTGGAACCGGAACAAAGGTCTTGCTCGCCAAAACTTCTTGGCCGGCAGAGCGGGCTTTCGCCGGATTGACGCCCTGACGGACAGTGACTACTGTGAGCTACTCCCCTTCATTTCGACAAAATTATTGTATCGAATTCTCATTCGGATGTCAATATTGCGTCCGATGAAAACCGCGGCAAAGATGTCCTTTGGTTTCACCAGCCGGCTCAGCAAAATTGATCTGAATCCTGCCATTGGCTCAAGAAACCATGCCGTGTATTCAATTTATGTGTCTTAGAAGATCCGAAATACTGACTTGACTGTATTGCATATGGGGCACCGTTCCGGAATCGGTTCAAAACCTACCCATCCGCATACCGGGCAAAGATGGACTTCTCCTGCTTCTGCGTCGCTTCCACCAGCCACCTGTTTTTCCAGGTCGGCAAATATACCTCCGTGAACTTTCTCCGCTGCATTGGCATATTCCAATGTTTGGAGCGCCTTTTTGTCGTCTTCGGCTTTGGCCGTTTCGATAAACTCTGGATACATTTCCGTGAATTCATACTCTTCACCCTCGGAGGCAGCTTTCAGATTCTCCAGTGTACTTCCGACTTTGCCAGCGATTTCGAAATGTTTCAAAGCATGGATTGTTTCAGCTTCCGCAATGGCCGCAAAGATCCTGGACACATTCTTGTAGCCTTCTTTTTCTGCTTTTTTTGAAAAAGCCAGGTATTTGCGGTTGGCCTGGGACTCTCCGCCAAAAGCAGCCATCAGATTCTCTTTGGTTTTCATCCACATCTCCTCCTATATTTGTAATGGGTCGTATCCGATCACAGATTCATACGGCAAAGATCCCGCCGCGAAATTCCAGATTAAATCAGACGCAGGGCAAACATGGGACATACTCCGCTGCAGTAGCCGCAAAGTATGCATTTTTCATGATCCACCATCGCTTTTTTGTTCTCCAGGTGCAGCGCGTGATTGGGGCAGGCTTCCACACAGCGGCCACAGCCGATGCAAAAACCCATGACCATCAGTCTCTTTTTCTTGCGGTGAGATACTGCATCCGGTCCCGGTTCATAGGAGGGATCGTCAAAAATTTTGAAGTTAACTTCCAGTTCATTGGGATGGACCATCCCCACCGCTACAGCCTCGACCCCCTTTAAGTCCCGCACATAGCCGAAAGCGCCTTTTAGATCATCAATCAGATGGCCTCCAGACAGCGCTTTCATGGCATATATCCCTTTCCCGGCATCGGCCGCTTTGCTGATGGCGGCGATCATATCTTCTTTGGTTCCAGCCAGGATGCCCATTCCGGTCCGGTTGATCAATGGAAAGATTACATCAATGTCAGGATGGGTAGCTGCTTTTTCAACCACATCCACAGCATGAGTTGAAATTCCCACTGCCTTAATCAACCCTTTTGCCTGGTAGTCTTTCAGACACTGCAGAGCCCCTGCTCGTTCTTCAAACACAGCAGCGGTAACCCGGGCAGCATGCAGATGATAAATATGGATGTAGGGCAGTCCCAGTTCTTTCAAAGATTTTTGAATGCTGATTTCCATCTCTTCGTAGCTGACGGCAGCTGATTTTGTGGCTACCACCAGGGATTCTTCGCTGAGACCAGCCTTTCGAATCGCCTCACCCAGGTATTCCTGGGTCCGGTAGCTTTCGGCTGTATCAAAAAAAGTTATCCCTTTTTTCATCCCTTCTACCAGGAGGGACACGGCTTCCTCTCGGGAAATATCCGCCTGCAGAGGCCCCATAGGCAGTACGCCAAAGCAAAGCTCCGTCACTTCCAGACCGCTGTTGCCCAGCTTTCTCATTTCCATATGGATCCCTCCCCCGCTATTTCTTCTTCTCTTCGGCAGCTGCATCTTTAACAAAAGTGCCGCTTTCACCGCACGCCGGACACTTTTTCGGTTTGCAGCGCCCTTCTTGGCTGTGTCCGCACTTTTCACATACCCACTGTGCCATGTGTATCTGTCCCCCTTTCATTCCATTTATTGCTCAGAAGATTCTATTCTTTACGACTGGCCAGCTCTGCTTCAATGGCTTCAATCATCGAAAAGAGCGTCCTTTCCGGAATATCCCAAAGACCATAGCGATAACCCTTGTACAAGGTATTTTTGACCTGCTCGTACTCTTTGGCCAATTGATGGTTTTCCAACGCTTTCAGTTTCGAAGGGTACTGATCATCGTATTCCATCGGTCCGCCTCCTATTCATCGTCCTCGTCATCATCCAGGTCCATTCCGTCGTCATCTTCGTCATTGTCCTGGGTATCACGGCCTTTTTTCCTGCGAGAACGGCGGTCATCTTCTGTATATTCACGTAAACTCACTTCTTTTGCCTTTTCCAGACCGACCACCTTTTGCAGAGAATCTTCCCGGATTTTCTTTTCAATCACATAATGGATTACCCACAGATTGTCCTCCAGGGTACGATTGTATTCTCCGGAAAGCTTCAGCGTATTCCAGATCCGCTCTTCTATGCGGGCAATCTCCTCTTCCTGAACCTGTCGGCTGTCAAACGACACCGTCAACAGCATCATACCGGATCACTCCTCTTTGCCGGTTCGAACCGGCTGGTCTATTCCTATTCATATTCGCCTGCGACAGTCAATTCCCTACCCGATGTCTCCACTTCCTTGGAAATATTCTCAGTCGCTATGGACCTTGGACAGAAGGTTTTCTTGCCCCGTGCGGGCTGCAGCGGCCTCCGGAACCGTACGAATCAGCAAAAAACCGATAAAAATGAGCACCGCCCCCATGTAAAAGGCTGCCAACAGCGATCCGGTATAGTCACGGATGAGACCGCTGATCAGGGGTGCCACCACAGCAGAAAGCATCCCGCTGAAATTGTAGATACCGATGACTGTTCCCAGGCTGTCGGGATAGTCGCGCAGTGCATAATCACCGGTCCAGGCCACCACCACCGGATCCCAAGCCAGTTTCCCTACTAGTCCGTAGATGATCAGCAGTCCCACCAGAAGCGGCTGGGAACGCACTCCTGCCAGCATGAGCACTGTCAGTGCAGACAGTGGCAGAAGGATGGTGCTGATCTTTCGCCGCCCGATACGATCCGAGAGTCTTCCAAGATAAAGGGCGGCAGGGATTGCAGAAACAGCCACCACTCCCAGATACAGACCGGACAAGGTCAGTCCCAGTCCCCGTTCAGTTTGGAAAAAGGTAGGACCCCAGGTTACCACCACCCAAAACCCGTACATAGAACAAAACAAGGCCGCATTGATCCGCATCAGGCGTGCATCCTTGAGAATGGCGCGAAAAGCCACCGGCGTCAGTGAGACAACAGGGCGTGTATCTCGCAGATACCGGGCAAACAGTATCGGCATCAGCAGAGTCGGCACAGCCAATACCAAAAACGGAATGCGCCAGTTTTGAGCAGCCAGGTAGAGCGGTCCACTAATCACCAGACCCAATGCCAGGCCCAGAGACATACCGCAGTTGACCAGTGCTGAACTGATCCCTCTCATGGCGGCTGGCACGGTTGCCATGGTCATTCCATACACTGCTGGGTAAAACGAGCCGGCTCCCAGTCCGTGCAGTCCCACCAGAAGCAGAAGCAGGCGATACTCCGTAGCAAACAAACCCACCGCCAGCATCCCCAGCCCGGCCAGAAAATAGGAGACCACCAGGATCCTTTTCAACCCCAGACGATCCCCCAGAATGCCTGTGGGAATCTGCATCAGAACATACAAAGAAAAATATGCGCTGGTAATCAGACCGGTCTCAGCCCCGCTGAGCTGAAAATCATCAGCAATGATGGAAAGCATTGGATAGAGCACTGTCCGGTCGGCATACAAAATCGCCCACCCCAAACTGAAAAGCACCACCGTTCGGAAAATGTAGGATCGCTCAGACAACGGATTCTCCCCTTTTCAATAGCTGTCCCATCAAAAGCCAGCTTCAGACACAGCGGACTCTTTTTCCCCCGCTTCATGGCGGGACCAGCCATTGTTTTCTTTTGTGTGCAAACTCCGCAATCGATTCCCGATTCAGCAGCAAATCTCCTGCAGATTCTTTTCCAGCATGGCGGGAAAAGAAGGAGAAATGACAAGAAAACCGAAATCATCTGTGATTTCCCAATTTCAGTCGAATTCCATATAGAAGGTGATTCTGTGCTGCGCAATTTCAAGTATTCCCACGGCGGCAAATCATTTGAAACCGATGCCGTCGAGATGGCCACCGGACGAACGGTTACCGTTCAGATTTTTATTTTCCTGGCCGCCTTAAACAAAGAAAACCTCTATCCTTACGGTTTCCGGTACTTCGATGAGGAAAAAGGGCGCAAATTCCACTACACGCCCGAAGAATTCTACACAATGTTCGAGATTCCCGCTGACACCCGCGAAGAAATTCGCTTGCAGCGATACTCTATCTAGGGAGTGAATTCGTTGTATATTACCATTGGTTCCTACCGTATACCCGTCGTTCGCGCTGTCATGGGGATTGTTGTGGCTGTCGTTTTCTACCAGATTCGCAACATGCTCTTCCCGTTTGTTTTGTCGGCGATATTCGCATTCATGATCCTGCCCCTGGTCAACCGTCTGGAGCGGTTGAAAGTCGGGCGATCGATGGCGATTCTGATCATCTTTTTGCTGGTGTTTGGCACACTCGGTATTAGTCTGGCTTTTCTGATCCCCATTGCCATCAGCCAGATTTACCGTTTTGTCGAAGCCCTCCCGGAATACAACGCCCAGATTCAAAGCTTCATTGCGTTGATGGAATCCAGCTATGAGCAAATATCACTGCCTCAAAGCATGCGGGTTGTCATTGACCAGCAAATCCGTCAATTTGAGGTTGGCATTATCACCACGGTCAACAGCATTATTGAGAATTTCTTTGGTATCTACCGTCATGTGATCAATTTTCTCATAGCCCCCATATTCACTTTCTATCTCTTAAAAGATATTTCTCTGGTTTCCGATACATTCTATAATCTGTTCACCGAAGAAGGCCGCACTCGAACCCGGCCGGTCATGACCGATTTGAACACCATCATGCGCCAGTTTTTCCGAGGTCAGTTTCTGATCATAATCATTGTCTCGATCATGTACACCGCTTTTTTTGCATTCGTAGGCATTCGCTATGCTCTGGTTTTGGGTATTTTCGCCGGCTTTGCAAACATTGTGCCGTACCTGGGACCGCTGCTGGGTATGCTGCTTCCCATGATCATTGCATCATTTCAGGCTCGGGAACTGGTCTATGTCGTCATATTCCTGGTATTTGTCGTGAAGATGTTCGAAGCTTATGTCATACGCCCCTGGATCATTGGGGCAGAAAGTATTAATCTGCACCCTCTGATCATTATCCTGGCTGTATTGATCGGTGCTCGCTTTTTCGGCTTTGCCGGAGTCGTTTTTGCTATACCCCTGGCCGGTACGATCCGCGTTTTGATCCACCACTACATGAAACCCGAGTACCTGCAGTTCTTCTAAAGGAAGACTACTTCGCAGAGGAGGGATTTTAATGGCCCATCCAGACTCATCCGATCCCATTCCCCGCAGCGCCTGGACAGCCCTTCGGCTGGGACAGGCATCAGCTGCAGCCTTCGTTCTTTCTATCTTTTTGGGCATCACCGTGGATTCAATCGGGATCAACGGACTGCTGCTTCCACTGGTGATCCCCCTGGCCATTTTGGCCTATCTTTCAGCCCGATCGGTTCGGCGCCAGATGGAGGGACCGTCTTCTCCCGGATTCCGGGAAGCCACCCTGGGTATGAATTTGGGACTGGCGGTTCTGATTCTGTCTGTGCTGTTCATACTGGCTGTATTTCTCTTCTTCATCCAGTGGCTGGGGAAATAGCCACCGACACACAAAAGGAAACTCCTCCGGATTCCCTGAGATTTTTAGCCAGAAATCAAAAAACCTCCTAGGAGGTTTTTTGATTACTCTTTCTTACTCAAAATCTTCTCCCGGAGTGTGGATGGTGGGATGCTCTCCGCACAGAGGGCAGTGGGGATCCCGAGGCCAGTCAATCACATCATAATGCCCCTCCAGTGCGTTGAATGCCAAAACCCTCCCGGTCAAGGGTTTGCCGATTCCCAGGATTACCTTCAGTGCTTCAGTTGCCTGGATTGTCCCGGCAATTCCGGGAATGGTGGCCAACAGACCCAGTGTTTGAGTGGAGGATACGGTTCCTTCCTCAGGTATATGCGGAAAAAGACAGCGATAACAGGGTCCCTGGTCCGGAAGGATGGTCATCACCAATCCATCGTACCGCAGTACCCCAGCCTCGATCAGCGGCTTCTTTTCCAGATAACAGGCATCATTCAGAAGAAAACGGGTCTCAAAATTGTCGACACCGTTAATGACAACATCAAAGTCTCGAATGAATTCCTGAACATTTTCAGGCACCAGTTCCCGGATATACTCCCGGATTTGTATTTCAGGATTCATGGATTCCAAGGTCATCCGGGCTGACATCGCTTTGGGTACACCCAAACGGTCCATGCTGTGCATGATCTGGCGCTGAAGATTGGACAGTTCCACCACATCTTTATCCAAAACCGCGATGGTGCCGACTCCGGCTGCCGCCAGATACATGGCGACAGGCGATCCCAAGCCTCCGCAGCCCACGATCAGTACACTGGCTTCTTTCAATTTCAACTGCCCGCTTTCACCCACCTCATCCAGAAGAATCTGGCGAGAATAGCGCATTCGTTCCCGATCGCTCAGCATAGGATCCCTCCTTTTCCATAGGTTGCCAGAAAGAACCAGGGCAGCCGAAATCCGGATCCCGGCTGCCCTGACTGACATCGACGATGAATTCCCCAATGCCGTTTACACATTTCCTGCCTCGTCAATCGGCTAGCTGATAGCCGGCGCTGGTGACAGCCCGCTTTATGGCTTCATGAGTCAGAGGATCATTCTCACAAACAACAGACACTAGTTTTTTTGCCAAATCCACGCTAACTGATTCCACACCGGACACATTTCCCACCGCCTTTTCTATGGTGGAAACACAGTGCCCGCAAGTCATTCCTTCTACATTCAAATCAAATTTCATGGACTTTTTATCTTCTGCCATTGGATATTCACCTCCCTTATATTGAAATCAGTTGCTGCGGGGATTGTATCGCTTCAGCAGCAGTGAGTTGGTTACCACGGATACTGAACTAAATGCCATGGCTGCTCCGGCAATCATGGGATTCAGGTACCCGGCCGCCGCCAATGGTATTCCCAGGATATTGTAGAAGAAGGCCCAAAAAAGATTCTGGCGGATGGTGCGCATGGTCCGTCGGCTCAGTCGGATGGCGGACACTACTCCCATCAGGTCTCCGCTCATCAGGGTAATGCCGGCGGTTTCAATGGCTACATCGGTTCCTGTGCCAATCGCCAGGCCCAGGTCTGCTGTCGCCAGGGCGGGAGCATCGTTGATTCCGTCCCCCACCATAGCCACCACTTTCCCTTCTCCTTTCAGTTTCTCCACTTCCTTGGCTTTATCCTGCGGCAGGACTTCTGCCAGTATATGGCTGATTCCCACCAGATCCCCGATGGCTTGAGCAGTACGGCGGTTGTCTCCGGTGATCATAACCACATCCATGCCCATCTTTTTCAGTTCGGCCACCGCCTGCCGGGAGGTATCCTTGACCGTATCCGCAACCGAGATTACCCCGGCCAGTTTTCCGTCGATGGCCGCCAACATGGCCGTCTCCCCGCGGTTTTCTGCTTCTGTCAAAAGCCCTTCTCCAGGCAGATATTCAATGTTTTTCTCTGTCATCATCTTCCGGTTGCCCAAAAGGACTGCCCGGCCGTTGATCTGGGCTTCAATTCCATGCCCGGCAACAGCGGCAAACTGTTGCGGGGTATCCAGTTTCAGTTCCCGCGCCCGGGCCCCGGCCACAATGGCCTGTCCCAGGGGATGTTCGGATCCCTGTTCGGCGGATGCCGCGATCCGCAGCAGTTCATTTTCATCTCCCGAAAGTGGCCACACTCCCGTCAGTTCCGGCTGACCGCGGGTTAATGTACCGGTTTTATCCAGGACCACCACATTCACACTGTGGGCTTTTTCCAGATATTCTCCGCCCTTGATCAGTATACCGGATTCAGCTCCCCGTCCGGTTCCCACCATGATGGCTGTGGGGGTGGCCAACCCCAGGCTGCAGGGACAGGCGATGACCAGGACCGCCGTGGCATGGATCAGGGCATCTGTGAAACTGCCCGATACCAGCATCCATCCAGCAAAAGTTCCCAATGCAATCAGTAAGACCACGGGTACAAAGACTCCAGCCACCCGGTCGGCCAGTCGCTGAATCGGAGCTTTGGATCCCTGGGCTTCTTCCACCATCCGGATAATCTGGGCCAACGCCGTATCTCGACCCACCCGGGTGGCTTCCATCTGGATCATTCCCTGCAGATTGATGGTTGCACCCACGACTTCATCTCCAGGGTGCTTATCCACCGGGATGCTTTCTCCGGTGAGCATGGATTCATCCACTGAACTGAATCCTTCCAGCATATGCCCATCCACCGGGATCTTCTCACCCGGCCGAACTACAATCCGATCCCCCACTTCCAGTTCTTCAATGGGGACCACCACTTCTTCTCCATTTTTTATCACATGGGCTGTTTTGGGCTGGAGACCCATCAGCTTCTTGATGGCTTCTGAGGTACGACCTTTGGCATTGGCCTCCAGCAATTTACCCAAAAGCACCAGAGTAAGGATTACAGCCGCCGCTTCGTAATAGATGAAGCCGTCGATGAAAAAGGTAGACGCTACGCTGTACAGGTAGGCTGCCGTTGTTCCAATGGATACCAGGACATCCATATTGGCTGCACCGCTTCTCAGACTGTGGTAGGCTCCCCGGTAAAAGGTGGAACCGGCTACAATCTGCACCATGGTAGCCAGGACAAAATGAAGACGCATATCCATAAGCCAGGCCGGCATGTGAATGCCCAGGTCATGGAGCATCATGCTGACCAGCGGCAGTGTCAGGACCGCTGAAAATATGAATCGGTTTTTCAATTTGCGAATCTCCGCTTCACGGGCTTCCCGTTCCGCATCGGAAGCGTCGCGCCCTGGACCGCTTTCAATGATGGTGTATCCCAGATCGCGGATGACACGCCGAAAATCGGATACAGAGGCCATATCGGGAAGATATTCCACTACGGCTTTTTCTGTAGCCAGATTCACATGGGATGACAGGACACCGGGAACCTTCTCCAGCTGGGTGCCAATTCGGGCGGAACAGGCCGCACAAGTCATACCGCCCACTGCCAGAGAAATCCGATCCCGGACGACTCCGTACCCGATGTCTTCCACCCGCTGCACCAAATCAGACAGTGAAACGGCCTCAGGATCGTAAGACACCACGGCTTTCTCTGTTGCCAGATTGACGGCTGCATCCGTTACTCCGGGAGTGTCTTTCAATCCCCGTTCCACACGGGCGGAACAGGCGGCACAAGTCATTCCGGTAATGCCGATGGTTGCTTTATGATTGGATGACTGATTTTGCTTTGTCATGGTTACCCTCCTCACTTATACCCTATGGGGGTATATTAAGTATACCATGAACTCCCTGCCGTGTCAACAAGCGAGCTTACAGTGAAACTCCCATCCCCTTATCGTGTCAGATCGGCCAGATACTGTTCCAGAATATTCATCACCCGGCGTTTCTGTACGGTGGTGATTTTGTCCAGTCCGGATTTTTCCACATAATGATGCCAAAATATATCCACGATCAGAGGTTCCCGGCTAGTCAGTATAACCGGCGGGTAATTCTTGTTGGACACCAGCACATGGGTGCCTTTTTTGATCAGCAGCAAATGGTTCTCGGGGCCTTCACGTTCTGTCAAAGCCAGGTGGTAAAAGGGGTGTTTTTCCAGCAGGAAAAGGATATGACGCAAATGGTCGGCATACTCCTGCGGCGTATAGTAGATGGTCTCCATGGGGAAATAGAGGGATTGCTCCACCGGGATGCGCCCGGTTTTTACATCGGCCGGATCCGGCAGGTGGATCATTTCCATGGTGGGAACGCGGTTGAGATTCCATTCGTTGTAGCGGTAGATTTCGTGATAATGGCGGGCTACCCTTTCTTTAAAGCGGTATTCCATCCGTTCATAGGCCGAATTAAAAACCGACTCCGGCATGGTGTTCCCCGGAAGCGGGTCGGCATAACGGAATGTGGGAGCTTCATCTTTGGATATATTGGTAATATCCTGCAGCATCTGCTTTTCATTGCTGGACTGGTACACATTAAACAGCGGCTTGGACAGATACAGCAGCTGGTCAAACTCTTTTTGCAGAGAACGGATTATCTGCTTGTCCCGGGTAATCATGGTCATTTTGTCTTCGCTCATGTCCCCCACCGCAGAAGTGGTCAAAGCCAGACCGCCGCTCATGATGCTGATATGGCGTCGGAAAATACCGTCTACCTTTCCGGGATAATAGAATACTTTCAAAGACTGGCTGAGAATCTGCGGCATCCATTCATCCACCATGGAGCTGAGCTGAGAAAAATTGCGTTCCGGAGTAAATATGGCGATATGCCGGTGCCCCCGGGCGTACATTTCTCTGGCTAAGCGATTAATCGTATGGGCAAAAGGAGTGTCGTCCTTCATCCAGACCATATCATCGTTGTTGAACAGGCAAATGGTCCGGGGGATACTTTCTTTGAGAACTTCCTCCAGGAAATGCACTTTGGCCGCATTGTTCCCTTCGGTACCGGTATACACCTGGACCGGAATTTCGACGCCAAAACGGCTCGTTCCAACGGTGGCATGAGGGTGTTCAGGGATGGGCTCAGGGATCACTGGCTCAGAAAAATCCCGCAGGCGCATCACTCCCGCTAGAATGGAAGCCGCCTCTTCCAGGTCATCAGGCAGGACATACGGAAGCCCCAGCGCATTCTGAACGGCCTTTTTCTGATAGTCATCCTTCAGGCGCTCCGCAAAGAATAAGCAGAGTTTCAATCCTTCCAGAAAACAGCCGCCGGGTCTTCTGCGTCCGTTGCGGACTCGGCTGACCTGGGAAGGGTCGATGACCAGGTATTCTCCCAGCTCCCGGTTGGTAGTCCGGGTAATGGTCATTAAAAGATCTAATTTCTGTGCAAAGACCATCTTTGCACCCCCGTCCGATTGTCACGTTTTGTGACAATGAGGTTGGCATTGCCATATTGCATGAATATGCACTTTTTCACAACACTTTGGATATAATGAAAGTATCAATATCTGTCTGTTCAGACCTTTGCCGTGTTTATGTTAGATTCGTGAATATCCGCTGTAATCCTTTAATCCCACAAAGGTCTTTTCGTTCGTATATTGACAAAGGGAATCAGGGGATGCACGACTTGCAGCCACAGTCAAACGGTCCGCAGCCAACAGACAGGCTGGATCGGTACAGCATGCGCACTGTATGCTGTCTGGACACTCAGCAATCATTATACAAGGAGGAGGTCTCTCAGTATGGCCGACGAAAAGAAGGAAAAAAAGAAAGGCTTTAAAATGCCTCATCTGATGTGGATCCTGATCGGTTTGATCCTCATCATGAGCGCGCTGACCTATGTGATCCCCGCAGGAAATTTCGCAGTGGACGAAAATGGAGTGGTGGATGGATCCAACTTCATTTATCGGGATGAACAGACACCGGTCAGCCCGTTCCGGGCCATTTACCTGTTCCAGGACGGCTTGGTCCAGTCTGCATTCATCATCATGGTGGTACTGGTCGGAGGAGCCTCCATCGGGGTCATTTTGGCCACCAAGGCCATCGACAACTTCTTGAGCTGGGCCACCTTCAAGCTCAAGGATAAAGGACCCAACACATTGATCGTTCTTCTGATGAGCATGCTGATCATCCTCAGCGCTTTCGGAGGCGGCGACTACCTGATTGCACTGGTCCCGGTGGGTCTGGTCTTTGCCAGAAAACTGAGGCTGGATCCCATTATGGCCATTGCCGTTACCACTTTTGCCACATTGGTGGGGTTCGGCACCGGGCCCAACAAACTGCTGATTCCCCAGTCCATGATGGAAGTACCCATCTATTCCGGGTTCGGCATGCGTATGGTCATCATGTTCTTCTTCGGAATCATCGCCATCCTCTATGTTCTCTGGTACGCCAACCGGATTCTGAAAGATCCCAGCAAATCGGCCATGGGCAATACGGATTGGCTGAAGGTCATTGATGACAGCGGCGAAAGTGCCATCCATGAAGCCCACATTTCATGGCGGGACATCGTTATCCTGCTGCTTTTCTTCGGCCAGTACGGGCTGATTGTCTGGTATTCTCTGACCTATGCCCGACAAGGCGGCAGCGTATATAACTTCCTGACCGCGGTTACCACCGTCAATGCCGTCCTCTGCGGCGTCATCGCCGGATTGTCGGCCGATGAAATCGGGGATGCCTACGCCAAAGGACTGGGCGGAATGGCATTTGTCGGCTTCATCATCGGGATGGCCCGTGTTGTTTCCCTGGTCATGAACGAAGGGAACATTACTCATACCATCGTGTACGTTCTGACACTCCCGCTGCGGGGTCTGGACCAGGGCATTGCCGCCATTGGTCTGACAGGGATCATCGCCATCATCAACCCCATCATCCCATCGGCCTCCAGCAAAGCAGCCATTCTTATGCCCATCATCAAACCCATTACCGAAGTATTGGGCATGAATCCTCAGCTGGCGGTCCAGGCGTTCCAGTTCGGCGACGGTTTCACCAACATCATTTCCCCGGCTCTGGGCTGGACAGTAGGATCTTGTGCAGCGGCAGGGGTTCCCTTCGACAAATGGTTCAAGTGGGCTCTCCCCATTGTGGTGGGGATGATTCTGCTGTCCTTTGTCTGGATCTATGTCCTCTTCAGCATCAACTGGATCGGTTATTAACCTGAATGAACGACATGCGTCCCGGGCTGCGGGCGCACGGTCTGGCATCAGGCTAAGTCAAAAGGAGGTTATTCTATGCTGGATCTGAAAAAAGCAGTACAGCAGGAAGCCGAATACCTGCAGAAGATGTATGTCTACTTCCATGAAAATCCGGAAGTGGGCGGCAAGGAAACCAACACCAAAAAAGTGGTGATGGAAGAACTTAAAAAAATGGGCATCGAAGCGGAAGACCGCGATGGCGGAATTATCGGCTGGATCAACAAAGGCAAAAAGGGCAAAAAAATCGGACTGCGGGCAGACATCGACGCACTGCCCATGAAAGAAGCCGAAGACAACCTGAAAGGCCCGCGAAAATATTGCTCCAAAACCGATGCCGCCATGCACGCCTGCGGTCACGATGGCCACACATCCATGCTCTTGACCGCTGCCAAAATCATGAAGGAACATGCGGATGAACTGGATGGCGAAGTGGTCCTGATGTTTGAACAGGGCGAAGAAATGGGCTACGGCGCGTTGGCGATCTCCAATATGGTCCTGGAAGAAAAGCCGGATGCCATTTGGGGAATCCATCTGTACGCCGGAATGCCTTCCGGAAAGATTTCTGTCGACCCCGGTCCCCGTATGGCCGCCGGTGTATTCTTCGAAGTGGAAATCAAAGGCCAGGGCGGCCACGGATCCCGGCCGGATCTTTCCCATAGCCCCCTAGACTGCTTCGTGGATGTCTATCAGAACATGAACGCCATGCGGATGACCACACTGGATCCCTTTAAAGCCACCACCATGAGCGTAGGGAAAATCAACGCCGGCAGCGCTCCCAATATCATTCCGGAAACACTGACATTTGCCGGGTCCTTCCGAGTTACCGATCTGGAAGAATCCAAGAAGTCTGCTGCCCGGACCAAAGAGATCCTGGATCACTGCTGCGCCCTGCATCACTGCACCTATGATGTAAAATCCGGACTGAATCCCAGCGGTATGATTGTCATGAATCACCCTGGGCTGTCCAAGGCTGCAGAAGATGCCATCCGTACGGCCATGGGCGGAGAATACCTGATGAACGAACCCACCTGGATGGCTTCGGAATCCATGGCTTTTTACCTGAAGTATGCTCCCGGCGTCTTTGCCTTCGTCGGCATAGCCAATGAAGAAAAAGGAACCGGTGCTGCTCACCACAATCCCCATTTCGAAGTGGACGAGGAAGTGCTTCCTCTGGGAGTGATGGCCACCATCGCCTATACCCTTCATGTTATGAAACATGATGTGGACACCAGCGATTTTGTGCCCAACCCGCATCCACCGGAAGAACTGAGAAGCAAACCCTGGCTGGCTTAATCCAGCCAACCGCAGAAAAACACCCGGAAGCTCACGCTTCCGGGTGTTTTTTGCCTTCTCTCATAAAGTTGTCTACTTCTCCTCTATTCTGCCAAAAACATGGCCATGTCTTGGTCCACAGTAGTGATCCCGCCGATATTGAAATTGTCCACCAGCACCTTGGCTACATTGGGGGACAAAAAGCCCGGCAGTGTGGGTCCCAAATGAATGTTCTTCACTCCCAGGTACAGCAGCGCCAGCAACACAATGACGGCTTTCTGTTCGTACCAGGAGATATTATAGGCAATGGGGAGATCATTGATATCATCCAGAGCGAATGCTTCCTTCAGTTTCATGGCAATCACAGCCAAAGAATAGCAGTCGTTGCACTGACCGGCATCCAGCACTCGGGGAATCCCGCCGATATCGCCCAGATCCAGTTTATTGTAGCGGTACTTGGCGCAGCCTGCCGTCAGGATTACGGTATCTTTGGGCAGTTTAGCGGCAAATTCCGTGTAGTACTCCCGGGATTTCATCCGACCGTCGCAGCCGGCCATGACAAAGAATTTCTTGATGGCGCCGGATTTGACGGCGTCAATGACCTTGTCAGCCAGAGCCAGCACCTGGTTGCGGGCAAAGCCCCCCACGATGGAACCGTGTTCAATGGCTTCCGGAGCCGGAAGTTTTTTAGCCATTTCGATGACCGCACTGAAATCTTTCTTGCCGTTTTCATCCGGCACAATATGGGTGCAGCCCGGATATCCGGTGGAACCGGTTGTGAAAATCCTCTGCCGTACTTCTTCGCTTTTCGGCGGAACTATGCAGTTGGTGGTGAAAAGAATCGGTCCCTTGAAGGTGACAAACTCTTCCAGCTGTTTCCACCAGGAATTCCCGTAGTTGCCGGCAAAATGATCATACTTCTTAAAGAATGGATAGTACTGGGCCGGAAGCATTTCTCCATGGGTGTAGACATCCACGCCGGTTCCTCGGGTCTGTTCCAACAGCTGTTCCAGATCCACCAGGTCATGCCCGGTAATCAGGATGGCCGGATTGTTTCGAACTCCGATATCCACCTGGGTGATTTCCGGATGCCCGTAGCGGGAGGTGTTGGCTTCATCCAGCAGAGCCATGGACTTGACACCGTATTCGCCGGTTTTCAGTACCAGAGCCACCAGCTCATCGGCACCCATGGGTGTCAGCAGTTTGGCCAGAGTATCGTACATGAAATCAGCAATTTCCGATGCATCCATACCAATATTCACCGCATGCTCCGTATAGGCCGCCATCCCTTTCAGTCCATAGGTTACGGTTTCTTTCAAAGATCGAATATCTTCGTTTTCTTCAGAGAGCACTCCCACCTGGGACGCTTTCTCCAGCATGCTGTCCCGGGTATCCACGGTGAATGTAGCGGCATCATGAAGGTCCACACCGCTGACCTTGGCTCTCATTTCATCCCGAACCCCCATCATCTTCATAATCTGTTTTTCCAGGGATCCATCGTCGAAGTTGGCGTTGGTAATGGTCATAAAGAGACTGTTGAACATCTGATAGTTAACCTGGGGAATATCTTTGGCGTCCATTTTCCCTTTTACTACGATATCAGCTAATCCTTTGGTTGTGTATACCAACAGATCCTGGAGTTTGGCTACTTCTTCTTTCTTGCCGCACACACCGCGAATGGTGCAGCCGGTATTGTTGGCTGTCTCCTGGCATTGAAAACAAAACATACTCATGGATCATACCTCCTCATATTTTTATGCCTGTCCAGAGCTTTTGGGCGCCGGGGCTTTGACCACAATCAGTTCCAGTGTTTCCGGATGCTTGTTCCCTACATTCATTACTACTCCCTGGGGGATCTTCAGGACATTTCCCGGTGCGTATTCATGGGTATCTTGTTCACTCAGTCCAATGGACAGTGTACCTCTCAGGACAGTCATGTATACGTTGGAATTCGATACATGCTGGGGCAATCCTTCCCCTTGAGGAAATACCATGTGAATGTAGTGGACATTCTCATCCTGGATCACCTTGTCCACCTGTTTGCCATCTTTTTGTACCCACTGAAAGATCGTTTCAATCATTGCAGAGCCTCCCTTCTATCCCGTTCATCTTATGGATCTCACCCTCAGTATACACCCGTACTCCTGAAATGTTCGTAACAATTGTTACCGTTTTCAAGATTTTATGATTTCATCAAAAAAAAAAGCAACCTGCTCAGCAGATTGCTCGTTTCGATGCCGCTTCTAAATCGCCCATTCGTCTCCGTCCCGGGCCAGGGAAAAGCCCCGGTCAATTACTCTGCGGCTCTCCTCGCTGTCCGGTCGAATGGCTAAATTGGTGTGGTTGAAATGAGTAAAAACGATGTCGGTAGAGGCTGCCAATTCCTGCAGCCGATCCATGGCATCGGGAATCAGCGGGTGCGGTACCTCCCGCATATCCCTTCCCGGCAGCTCCGCTCCGGAGTAGAAGCATCCGTCAATGAGGGCGATATCCGCCTGAGCAATTTTTCCCACAATCCCTTCTGTGACATCGTCCATATCCGGGATATACAAAGCGGTTTTCATCTTTCCTTTCAGGATATAGCCCACAGTATCGGTAACATCCCGGCGGTGTTCCACGGCATAAGGAATCACCGTTAAGTCGGGATGAACCGGAATTTCCAGCCCATCCTCGATGGGATGGAACACAATGTTTTTCCTCTGGATCAGATCGGCGAAGGGCCTGTTTGCACTCAGAAAGTCCAGCATATCCCGGGTACAGTAGACCGGCAGTTCCCGGCTGCTGCAGGCCTCTTTTCCCAGATAGCCCAATCCCCAGTAATGGCCAAAATGACCGTGGGTCAAAAACAGAGCATCCAGCGGAAACGGTCCGGGTATGCGAACCTGGCGAACCGCCTGCCACAGCATCTCCAGCTGAATGTCAAAATGGGGGGATGCATCCACGATATATGCATGCCCGTTCACTTCATCGTAGATGCCGATGGACGGCCCCTTGCGCATCCGTTCGGGATGGCGTCGAGCATCGGTGCAGGTCGGACATTGACATGCCACTTGCGGTACACCTCCGTCCTGGGCTGTGCCCAGTATCTGAATCATCATGATTGTCACTCCCCTGAAAGAAAGAATTCCTGAATGATTAGATAAATCTTCTGGAATTCCTGCATGGTATCCGGATAATTTCTCATCAGAAAACATTCTCAGGAATCATCCGAAACTGACCGGAAATCGTAAACCCCACGGATGGATTATCTGACAAGTCCCGTACTTATCCGGCAGTTCTGACCGTGGAAAACACCGATGGCAGCACACGTAGATTTTCATAAAAATCAGCTGCCCCTATGGGACAGCTGTTTGATACTCAAACATTCTACGGATATAAGTTACGGCTGGACGATGGACACACTGCATTCATCCGGAATCCAGAATTCACTGAGGCGTTCCCGCACACCGGATAAGGACACTTCTCGCAGGGCTGTGTCGTAATCGAAAAAGAGAAATCCCCGATGGTATGTGGACACAAAGGCATTGACCAACCGTTCCATATGATCAAAAGTCTGAATAAAGCTTCCGGCGATTCGCCGTCTGGATTCTTCAAACAAACGGGGATCCAGCCCGTTTTTTCGAACCCGCTGCAGCGTTTTCCCGATTTGTTCAATCAGCACATCCGGTTTTTCCGTTTCGGTTCCGATCAGGGCATACCCGTAATGGGGTGCATTGCTGTAATCAAGATCCAGTTGGCTGGACAGTACCCCGGATTCATAGAGATCGTTGAACAGATCCGATCCTTTGCCGAACAGAGCTTCCATAATGATCTCATTTTCCAGTTCCCGCATCAGTGCCGTGCGGGCATCGGCAGATGGATCCGCCTCTTTCCAGCCCATCATCACCAGCGGCCTCAGTACCGCACCCTTTTCCACCACCTCTGAATGAGCCACAGCCGCCGGTTCATCCGGGATCTGCCGCTTCACGGGATCAAAGGGAGGCAGCTGAATTCGTTCCATGTATCCGGACGCCGATCGAATAACCTGCTCGGCATCCAGATCCCCTGCGCAGTACAGCGCCATATTCTGGGGATGATAAAAAATCCGGTGACAGTCAGCCAGCGTTTCGGCGGTAATGGAACGGATGGATGGCACGCTTCCGGCAATGTTGATCCGCACCGGATGGACCTGATACATGGCCTCCAGCAGGTTCTGGTACACTTTCCAGTGGGGCAGATCATCGTACATGATGATTTCCTGCTCGATGATGCCCTTTTCCTTTTCCACAGATGCTTCTGTGAAATATGGGTGGTAGGCCAGATCCATCAGGGTAGTCAGGTTTTCCGAAAAGTCGCGGGCACAGGAAAACAGATACGAAGTTGAAGTGAAACTGGTATAGGCGTTGTGGTATGCGCCCCGATTGGAAAACCGGTCGGAAATGTTCCCGTCTTCTTTTTCAAACAGAGTATGCTCCAGAAAATGAGCGATCCCGTCCGGAACGGTTTGTACCGTGCCGGTCTCCGGGTGAACAAACGAATGATCCACCGAACCGAATCGGGTGGTAAGCACCGCATATTTCTCGGAGAATCCTTTCTTGGGAATCACATGGACTTCCAAACCGCAGTCCAGCTTTTCACTGATGACCATTTCCTGCAGACGACCGTGATGGTGGATGTTCATGATGGACTGGACCCTCCTTTCTTTCCGGTCAGGAAGTAGACGGTATCCTGCACCATGGAACCTGCAACCCGCACCACATCATCCAGGCTCACCGCCCGGATCCGTTCCATGATTTCCGCCGCCGACTGGGTCCGGTTGTACAAGCGTCCCGACAGCCCCAGTTGAATCAGAGCGCCCGGAGAATCGCTGAGTTTTTGCATGGATTCCAAAAGGGTTTCCCGGCTCTGGAGCCATTCAGTATCGCTGATCTGTCCCTGGTTCATATCTTCCAGCTGCCGGTCTATGATCTCCAGGGTCTGATCCAGGGTATCCGGTTCAATTCCCGCCTGGATAAACATCACCCCTTTGGCTCCTTCTATGTTGGACGACACATAATAGGCCAGGCTGGCTTTCTCCCGCACATTCATAAACAGTTTGGAGTTCCCGCTGCCGCCCAGAATCTGATTGTACATAAGCATGGCATAGTATTCCGGATCCTCCACCCCGTAGGTTGTGCGGTAACCCACCACCAGCTTTCCCTGCTGCACGGGTTCTTCTTCCACCACACGGCGGGGCGCCGCAGGCGGTGCAACCCGTTCCGTCGCCCTCATTACAGCGGTACCGGTTCTCGGGTGGGAAAAATATCGGGCGCAGTGATCGTAGAGTCTTTCCGGGTCCACCCGGCCCACCACATACAGTTCCAGTGGGTTTTCTGTCAGCAGTCTGCGGTAGAATGCGTACAGATCGCCGCTTTCGATGGCATCCAGATCCTCCACATTTCCATATGGATGCCGGCGGTATTCTTCCCCGGCACACATGATTTCCACGCAGCGTTTGTACGCATACGAACGTTTGTCGTTGTAAATGCTTTCAATGGCTTCCCGCAGTGATTTTTTCTCCTGCTGCACATAATCGGTCCGGAATACCTGGTTTTCCAGCACCGGATGCAGCAGAAGATCCGAAGCCAAAACGATGCTGCGTTCCAAAACGGGTATGGCCTCGTCCAGATACTTCTCACCCACACCGCTTACCGAAATGCCCAGCAGATGGCGCTCGCCTTTTTTTTGCATGCGGCTTCCCACCGAAGCGCCAAAAAGGGCTGCCAGTTCTTTTTCTATGGCCTTCATGGTGGGAAATGCGGCCGATCCCCGCATCAGCACCTGGGAAAGCAGGGCTGTCCGGGTCGTATCCGGTCCCAGATTGTGGTGCAAAAACAAATCCATCCGTGTTTCTTTAAACTGTTCGGTCGGGTACACGTGCAGCACGGTCCCGTTGGGCAGTGCCTTGCTTTGAAATACGCTCATCCGACAACCCCTTCCGCTTAGCGGCTGAAAAAGGAAATGGTGTTCCCACCGCGAAATGATATATCACCAATTCATAGAGAGAGGATGAAACCGTTGAAACCCACTGTCATGATCCGTTCAGCACAATACGATAACTGCCAGGCAGTGGTGGATGAAATCTTTGCTCGTTTCGATCCACCATTAGCTGGTAAAAAAGTGGTCTTAAAGCCCAATGTCCTGCGAGGATCCAAACCCCATGAGGGTGTTACAACCCACCCGGCCGTTTTATCCGCAGTACTGCGAGCGGTTGAAGCCCGTCACCCGGCCTCCATCATCGTGGGTGATAACCCCGGAGCATCCAGTTACGGAGCCAATAGGGGATCGTTTGCCGAAACCGGACTGCTGGAAGCCGCCGGAGAGTACTACGAAAACTTCGGTACCCGGGTACGAGAACTGACATTGGATTCTCAGTATCTGCCGCATCCGGCAGTATCCGAAGCCATTCTGGAAGCCGATTATGTGATCAATTTACCCAAATTCAAAACCCATGGCCTTACCGGCCTGTCCGGTGCTATCAAAAACTGCTACGGGTATTTGCCCGGCGCCCAGAAAGCCAATCTGCATTTTACCGCCGGAAACCCGTACGACTTTCCGGCTGCTTTGCTGGATGTATTCTCCATCCGACCGCCGGACCTGGCCATTGTGGATGGAATCCTGGCCATGGAAGGGAACGGTCCCTTCTCCGAAGATATACGCTCCCTGGGTCTGATCCTGGCCGGTACCGACATGGTGGCCGTGGATGCTGTCATTGGAGCCATGATGAACTTCGCCCCCGGCATGATCCGATCCACCGAACTGGGCCATGCCCGGGGATTCGGTGAAAAAGATCTGGATAAAATCCATGTTGACGGTACTTTGACGATCATCCAAGACTACAAGCATCCGGAGGGCTATCTGAAACCGGAACGCGGCGGTTCTGGAGATTTCTGGGCCCGGATCCGTGCCCAGCGTCCCCAGGTGGATGAGGATCTCTGCACCATGTGCGGTACCTGTGCGGCAGAATGCCCGGCCGGTGCCATCACCATGGACGGCTACCCCCGAGTGGATTCAGAAAAGTGTATTGTCTGCTTTTGCTGTCAGGAAAAATGCCCCACCAAAGCCATTCGCCTGCAGCCCCCTCAATAAGGCACTGCCAAAAGCCCGGTCTTCACCGGGCTTTTTTTAATCCAGTGTTTCCAGACCGGCCTCTGCCCTCAGGCGGTTCATCATCCGCCGCACATAGCGGCGTACTGCATCCAGATCCTTCTGTTCGCAGATGATGGGAATGATTCGCTTCGGGCTGCCTACCACAACACCGTCATCGGTGGCGGCATACTTCTCAAAAAGGCTCCAGCGGAAAAACCCCATATTCCGATTCATATAGGGCGGGTACCAGTTTAACACCACCAGACCCTCGGGCGTCAGATAATACGAGGGACGGGCCAGCCCCAGTGTAAACGTGAAAAAGGACAGCCCCACCAGAATCACAATCAGCCCGGAGGCGGCTGGAATTTGCTTAATAAAGTATGCGATCAGGACAATCACCACGATCATGACCACAAGTCCTTTGAATTCCACATCCTGAAGAGGAGCCACATAGTTCACCCACTGCTTCTGGGTGGGTCTGACATGCAGGTCCACCTGCTTTTTCCGAATCACTGCCCAGGTCAGATACATCCTCATCAAAAAGGCGGTCACCACATTCAGCAGCGCCAGACCGACGGCAATGGCTGCTGATTTTTGAATCATGTCCACAATTTCAGGTATCATTCTTTCCCCTCCTGCATCCTCGATTGGTTCGTTGTAGGCTCTACGGTTGTATTCTGACCAGACGATCGTCCCCCAGAATGTTCACCGCATGATCCCAGGCCGAACGAAGAATTGAAATGTCCTGGGAGGTAAAGCGGCCCGCATCGCCGTTTTCATAGCGCTGAATGGATGGCTCCACAGCCACCACCCGGTAGCGCAGTTTTCCTCCCTCTCTGTATTTATGGGTATAAATGGGCAGGGCTTCGATCCCGGTAACCCGGGTGGTCCCTTCCCACAGGTCCTTTTCAATGTCAATAAAGAACACGGCAGCCGTTTCCCGGTCCAGCCCTTTTTGGGCAGAAATGAAATTCCCCTGAGAGTACAGCACCCCGGCCTGGCGGACGCTTCCGTCGTCTAAGGTCACCGACACCATTTCAAACGGCTGAAGCACATGAGGATGGCTCCCCAGAATCAAATCAGCTCCTGCCCTCACCAGCGCATCCACGGTTTCCAGCTGGTAGTCGTTGGGCGACCAGCGGTATTCCGCGCCGTAGTGGGGCGATACCACCACCAGATCCGCTCCCTGTTCCCGGGCCCGGGCGATGTCCTCGGCCATCTGCTTTTCATCAATCATGTTGACCAGGTACTCCTTTCCCGACGGAACAGGGATTCCGTTGGTGCTGTATGTGTAGGCCAGAAAAGCCATTTGGATCCCGTTGACATCCACCATGGGCCACTGGCTACGCTCCTCTGGCGATCGCGCGGTTCCGGTGTTCAGGATATTCTGGCTGTCCAGCATATCCAGAGTTCTTCGAACCCCAGACTCGCCTTTATCCATGGCATGGTTGTTGGCGGTGCTGACCAGGTCAAAACCGGCTTTTCGTATGGCATCGGCCAGCTCATCCGGGCTGTTGAAACGCGGGTATCCGGTGTATCCCCGATCGCTTCCGGCCATGGTGGTTTCCAGATTGCCCACCACCAGGTCGCAGTCGCTCCAGTAGGGTGAAATATCCGCGAAGAAATGATCGAAGTTGTACCCGCCCTCCGAGTAGCCGTCGGTGAGCTGGGTGTTGTGCATCATAATATCCCCCACCGATGCCAGACGAGCCTGCCGCACCGCCGGCGGCCGTGGTTCCATGTCATCGGCCGGAAGGTCCGTGGGCGTCTGCACCACAGAGGCTGCCCCCACTACCAATGCCGCGCTGAGCGCCAGAACCGTCAACCATTTACCCACCTTCATCCCTATTCCTCCTTCTGTCGTCACGACAGATCGTAAATACGCGTTGTCTGAATATCATCCGGCTGAATCTCAATAAAAGCGCCATCCTCGGTGCGGATGACTATGGCGCCGGTTTCCAGATGCCCGTAGACCGCTCCCATCACCCAGCGGTCATTCACCAATAGTGTGACCCCTTTTCCCCGGAGCACGCGATGCCCGTCCAGTTCCGCCCAGGGTTGTATCTGGCTGGAACGAGAGAATACCAGGGCATACGTCAGGATCAATCGGGCCAGTACAAGAATGACAAATGCATAGAGCAGAAACGTGTTGTACCGGGTCATCCTGCTCACCTCAACTTTCAGGTCCCTGTCCGTACCTATTCGTTTTTTTTCCGGAAAACCCTGCCCAAGAAAAAAACGGCATTCGCCGTTTTTCGAATCATCGTCCATGTATGTGCCTTTATTGGCGTTCTGGATCCTCCTTCATGAGGGCAATGAATGCGTCCACTAAAACAGGATCAAATTGGATCCCCTTGCAGTCTCTCAATTCCGATAAAGCTTCCGTGCAAGGCAGCGCTCTGCGGTATGCCCGCCCCTGAGTCATCACATCGAAAGCGTCCACAATAGCAAAAATTCGAGAAAGCAGAGGAATCTCTTCCCCCTTCAAGCCGCGCGGATACCCGCTGCCGTCATACCACTCATGGTGAGCCAGGATTTCATCGGCCACCGCCACCAGACTGGCGGCGGACTGAATGATCTTGACCCCATGCTCGCAGTGAGCCTCCACCAGATCCCGTTCTTCAGAAGTCAGGGGACCCGGTCGAATCAGAATCTCTTCCGGTACCACCAGTTTGCCCACATCGTGGAGATCGCAGATCAAATCCAATCGACGCATCTCTTCCGGACTCAGTTTCAGATGAGTCCCCAGTTTCTGGCAGTAACTCTTTAACCGCAAGGAGTGCTCCGGTGTTTCATCGGACCGCTGCTGCAAATGCTTTTGCAGGGCATATACCACCCGGGCATGAAAATCCTTGCCTTCGGTGTATTTGGTCCGGTACATCATGGCTTCTGCTTCATCAATCACTTCATTCATAAGCTGTTCCGGTTCGGTTTTGGAGGCGGCCCCCAAAGATACACTGACCGGCACTGGAAAATCTTTAATCTCCGCACACCGCTCATTGATTCGATCCACGATCACCATGGCATCCCGCAGCCAGGTCTCCGGCAGTAAAATGGCAAATTCGTCTCCACCCCAACGGCAGAGGATATCTTCCTGCCGGCAGGCGTCGGCGATGGTACGGGCCACCAGAATCAGCATTTCATCTCCATTGTGATGGCCCAGAGAGTCATTCACCAGCTTCAGGCCGTTGACATCTCCAATAATGATGCTTAAGGGCAGCATCCGCTCCACATCCAGACGTTTCAGTTCCACATCGAAGAAGTTCCGGTTGTACAGTCCCGTCATCCGGTCATGGAACGTAAGATATTCCACCTGGGCTTCTGCTTCTTTGCGTTCTTGGATATCGGTGATAATTCCCACTACCCACTGCAATTGGCCATCTTGAAAACGGCCCTGTGCCCGGCCCTGAACCCAGCGCAGTGAACCATCCGCCCGAACAATCCGGTACTCACTGCTGAATACCCGTTCCTCCGATATGGCCTGATCATAACTGGCGATCGTCTTTTCCCGATCCTTTTCGTAAATAATTTCTTCATAGGTACGGCGGTTATCCCCCAGAAACAACGGGGGAGCATAGCCGGTAATGGTTTCAAATTCGTCGCTGAGATACACAAATTCATTGGTCTGCGGATCCATTTTGTAGACCGCTCCCGGGACATTGTCCGCCAAAGAGCGAAACTCTTCTTCCCGGCTCCGCAGTTCTTCTTCCAGCATCTTATGGTGGGTAATGTCGCTCATGATGCTGTCCATGTAGAGAGGAACTCCGTCTTCCCGATATGCCTGTCCCTGGATATTGACCCACAGGGGTCGGCCCTTCTGCGGCTGCAGCCGGCAATCGATTTCGTACGGACCCACAGACTCCACCGCTTTTTGGAAAACATCCGTCAAAGCACCATGGAACGACGGATGCACCAGTTCATTGGAAAATTCATCCAATGACCTTCCCACCAGATCTTTCGCCTCCAGGCCCAGCAGAGATTCGCTGCTGTCGGATGCGTAGGTAATGGTGCGGGATGCCAGGTCCACCCGGTAAAAGAGTCCCGGAATATTGTTGATAATGGTCCGAAAGCGGGTTTCGCTGGCTTTCAGTTCTTCAGCAGCCTGCCGCTCCAGATGAATATCGGACATGATTCCAAAAAGGCCCGGACCGTAGAGGTTCTCATCCCGCAGCGGCTGGCTGGAGGCCCGGATATAGCGGTACCCGCCGTCTTTGGTGCGAATCCGGTGTTCGCTGGTGACCATATCCCTGTTGAATTTGCGTTCCATATTCTTTCGGGCCATTTCTCGATCATCCGGCCAGATCCAATCCAAAACCAATGTCCCCACCATCTCATCCGGTGCATAGCCGCAGAGCCCTTCCACCGATGGACTGATGTAGATGATCCTTCCTTGCTTATCCAGAACATACACCACATCCGAAATGTTCTCCAGAAGCATCCGGTAGCGGGCTTCACTGACTTCCAGGGCATTTTCCATGGTCACCCGTTCGGTAATGTCGTACAAGGTGCCGTGGGTTCGCATGGAATCACCGTCCTGCCCGGGAAAATATCGAATGTGCTGTTCCACCCAGCGGACTTTCCCGTCTTTGCGGATCATCCGGTAGCGGTGGGTATGCATGTTCTGATCCAATCGGTCGTTGGCAATGGCTTCTAGCAGATCCGGAAAATCATCCGGATGGATCAGATCTTCCCAGGTCAGCCGCCCCGACAGCAAATCTTCATCCGAGTAACCGGTTATGGCTTCCACCGCACCGGATATGAACAGGGGTTTAAACCCTCCGTCTCCCATAAAAGCAATTCCGTGGAAATTGTCCATAAATCGATGATACTGTTCTTTTTGTTCCCGAAGAGCCTTTTCCGTGTTTTTTTGTTCAGTAATCTCACGAGACACGCCAAGTATCGATCCAATCTGCCCATCGGCATCCGTTTCCGGTACCAGGCGGGTATGGAAATATCCCTGCACCGGCTCACCCGGCTCTGCCCCAAAGACCCATTCCCGCGGCTCACCGCTGGCAAAGACCTCATCCAGCAGCGCGACGAATCGGTCTGTCTGCCGGGAAAGAACCCCGGTTTCCTTCACGCTTTTACCCAAAACTTCCTCGGCCGATTGGCCGAATTGGTGTTCAAACGCAGGATTGACATATATTCTCTGGTAATTCCGGTCGTATCTCACAATGATGTCCGGAGAATGCTCCGCCAAAGCCCGGAATTCTTTCTCCCTCACCTGCAGTTTTTCACGACTTTCCACCAGAGCCGATATATCGCGGAAGGCACAAACTCGATACGATCCCGTCTGGGTTTCTAAATCGGCTCCCCGGATTTCCACCCACAGACGATCCCCGGTGCGGGTCACCAGCTGCAGTTCGCAGGAATGCTCTGGATCCAGAGGCTTTCTTTTCAGGATCTGCCGGATGCGTCCCCGGTATTCCGGCGATACCAAAGATTCCGGATTCATCCGGCTCAGTTCCTCTTCGGTGTACCCGGTCAATCGGCAGGCTGCCGGGTTGGCGCTGGTAATGGTCCAGTAGGTTTCGGTTCCCCAAACCAGCATCAGCCCTTCAAAGGCGGCATCTGCCAGCATCCGCTGCGACTCCAGCATGGCCGCAGCCTCGCAGCAGTCATCATCCGTTTCCGCCTCATGGATGGTTTGGGCCGGCAAAAAGAGACGAAGTTCCAGCCCCAGTCCGGCATCATCCGGGGCAATGACCATTTTTACCTGCTGATACCCATGGCCCAGTTGCAGGCGGCAGTCGGTCCGCACGGCCTGGCGGATCCGGCGCACCTGATCCATCAGCCAGCGGCATTTTTCCGCCTCCTGAGGAGTCAACAGATCAAAAAATGAAAACAGCTCTCCCGGGGCCACATTCAAATGCAGACACTCTGCCGCCTGCGGCGAGACCCGCAGCATCAGACCGTCTTCTGTGACCGGAAGAACCAGTTTCTGTTCCGGTTCCCTATTCAAATGATCCCAATTCGACTCATCGGAATATTTATTCATAGCAGCCTCCCGGCTCCTTCGTAATGGTCTTCTCTTTCGACAAAATCAGCGTTGAATCCTGCCCCCTGGCCGACAGCCCACACATCCATTGTAAGGGGTCGACGTTCATGGCATGGATGCTTTCAACAAATTGTCAATTCCCGGGCAGGAAAAAACCAGTGAAGCCGTTTTTGGCCCCATCCGGTTTCGTGTTCAACTAACTGTTTACTTCTCCTACCCAATCACCCGCACAAATCCGCCGCTGAGAATCAGGACTGCCAGCGCAGCCAAAAGGTTGCCCAGGGCAATGGCCGGTATGGCCCAGCGAAAGCGAATATCCAGGAATCCGGCAATCATGCTTCCCGTCCAGACACCGGTTCCCGGTAGGGGAATGGCCACAAACAGAATCAGACCCCAAGCGCCGAAGCGCTGGAGATTGTGACTGCCTCGCTTGACTGATCGAGCCTCCATGCGATCCGCCCATCCCCTCAGATATTTGGTCTTCCGCAGTCGCTCAAAGACCGGTCGCACATACTTAAGAATCAAGGGTGCCGGCGCCAGGCTGCCCAGGTAGCTGACCAGGGCGGCATGCCACGGAGACATTCCCAGGGCGATCCCGGCTGGAATCGCTCCCCGCAGTTCAATGACAGGAACCGCGGCCATGAGAAATATCGATAATTCTGTTTTAAAAATCTGAATCCACTCCATCATACCTTCCAGCATGCTATCTCCTGCGCTTTCTGTTGTGTCTGTATGTTATTCCATGCCCCGGTACATCCGAGCGTAGTAGCTGCGGTACTGTCCGGAAACCACCCGCTCCAGCCAGTCGGGATTGTCCACATACCAGAGGACCGTCTCCTTGAGTCCGTCTTCTACAGTGTGGGCGGGCTGCCAGCCCAGTTCTTTGGATATTTTCCCATAATCCATGGCATAGCGCCGGTCGTGGCCCGGCCGGTCCGCAATGTGGCGGATCAGCGATGCCGGTTTTCCCAGAGTATCCAAAATGATCTGCACGATTTCCAGGTTGGTTTTCTCGAAACCGCCGCCGATGTTGTATACTTCACCCAGCCGCCCGTTCTCCCAGACAGCCATCACCGCCTCACAGTGGTCGCTGACATGGAGCCAGTCCCGTACCTGCATCCCGTCTCCGTACACAGGAAGCGGTAGATCCTGCTGGGCATTGCGTACCATCAGGGGGATCAGTTTTTCCGGGAACTGGTACGGTCCATAATTGTTGCTGCAGCGGGTAATGACAGCTGGAAATCCAAAGGTACGGAAATAGGACCGGACCAAAAGATCGGCGCCGGCTTTGGATGCCGCGTAGGGACTGTTGGGCAGAAGCGGCGACTCCTCGGAAAATGTCCCCTCCCCGTCCAGGGATCCATAGACCTCATCCGTAGAGATGTGGATAAAGCGCACCCCTTTCCGATACTGGCGGCAGCGGTGATCTTTGGGGTGTTTCTTCCAGGCTGTCTTGGCTGCATCCAGAAGGATCTGGGTCCCCAGCACATTGGTGGTGACAAATACATCCGGATCCTCGATGCTGCGGTCCACATGGGTCTCCGCCGCAAAATGGATCACCGCATCCGGGTCGTATTCCGCAAAAACCGACTGCACCAATTCTCGATCCCGAATGTCTCCGTGAATAAACCGGTAGCGGCGGTCGCAGCTGCACAGTGACAGATTTTCCATATTTCCCGCATAGGTTAGGGCATCCAGATTGATGATGGAAAGATCCGGACGCCGGTCTAGACAATAATGAATAAAATTGCTTCCGATGAAACCGGCTCCGCCGGTCACCAGTACTTTTTTCATGCGTGCCATTCATCCTTTCCTTACGGTTCATTCACCAAAGACAGCAGATACTGCCCGTAATCCGTCATTTCCAAACTTTCTCCAATGGCCTGCAGCTGCTGCTTGTCAATGAAGCCGCGGCGCCAGGCGATTTCTTCCAGACAGGAGATATAGAAACCCTGCCGGGACTGGATAGCCTCCACATACTCGGCCGCTTTCAGCAGCCCTTCCGGGGTTCCGGTATCCAACCAGGCCATGCCGCGACCCAGAAGCATCACCTGCAGCCGTTTCTCATCCAGATACAGATTGTTCAGAGCCGTGATTTCCAGTTCACCTCGGGAAGACGGAGCCAATGACTTGGCCCTTTCCACCACCCAGTGATCATAAAAGTACAGCCCGGGCACTGCGTAATGAGACCGGGGCTTCTCCGGCTTTTCTTCAATGGAAAGCACCCGATGGTCTTCATCCAATTCCACCACCCCGAATGAACGAGGATCTTTTACAGGATACCCGAAAATGACGGCGCCGTCCAGTACTTCTTGGGCTTTCATTAGCACCCGAGTCAAATTCTGCCCGTAAAACAGATTGTCCCCCAAAATCAGGCAGACCGGATCCCCAGCGATGAAATCTTCACCGATGATGAATGCATCGGCCAACCCCCGGGGAGAATCCTGGACCGTATAGGAAAGAGTCAGTCCCAATTGAGTCCCGTCGCCCAGCAGTCGACGGTAGGATGACAGATCTTCCGGTGTCGAAATAATCAGAATCTCCCGAATCCCCGCCAACATCAGTACAGATAGAGGATAATAGATCAATGGTTTGTCGTAGATCGGGAGCAGTTGTTTGGATACCGCCTTGGTTATGGGGTACAGTCGGGTCCCCCGTCCGCCAGCCAGCACAATTCCTTTCATCCATCATGCCTCCTTCCGTGAGTGCGAACAATGGATACAATCCTTTCCACATCTTCCATGTCCATCTCCCCGAACAGAGGCAGACAGAGCACCCGGTCCGCCACTGAACGGGCTACCGGTGTATCCTTGAACAGGCTCTTCCCATGCCAGACTGCATCGCTGGTCAGTGGGTAAAAATATTTTCGGGCGACAATGCCCTCGGATAGCAGTATATGGGCCAGCTCATCCCGGCTGACAGGATATTCCCGAAGCACAATGGGAAAATAGGCCCCGTTGGCATCCACATGGGTTCTATCCGGACTCAGCTGGACACCGGGAACCGATGCCAGCTGCTTTCTGTATTCATCCACCAATGCCCTGCGCCGGGCGATCTCGTCATCCACTCGGGGCAGCAAGCACAGCCCCATAACGGCCTGAAACTCACTCATCTTGCCATTTCCGCCGGGATTCACAATTTCCTCGGGGCCCCCCAGACCAAAGTTTCGCCACCGCACCACCTTCTGGTACAGATCCGGATCTTTCATGGTCAGGGCGCCTCCTTCGATGGTGTGGAAGACCTTGGTGGCATGAAAACTGAACATGGACACATCCCCCAGCTGCCCGACGCCCTTCCCGTTAACTTTCATGCCGAAAGTATGGGCGGCATCGTAAATCACTTTCAGTCCATAGCGATGGGCCACATCGGCAATGGCTTCATAATTGCAGAGATGTCCGTAGACATGGACCGGCACAATGGCGCAGGTTTTGTCCGTAATGCACTCTTCCAGTTTTTTGGCATCCAGGGTATAATCATCCGATCGAATATCCACAAACACTGGAGTCAGGCCGCATCGGACAATGGCGTGGGTGGTGGAGGCGAAGGTAAAGGGTGTAGTCAACACTTCCCCCTGAAGCTCCAAAGCCTGAAGCGCCGTTTCCAGAGCCAAATGGCCGTTGGTAAACAGAGCCACATACGGCACATCCAGATACTCAGCCAAAGCCTCTTCCAGCCGCCGGTGTTTATCCCCCATGTTGGTCAGCCAGCGGCTGTCCCACAGGTCTTCAATCTCCCGGCAGTAGTCGTCAAACGGGGGCATCCAGCTGCGGGTAACCGGTATGTTTTTTTTCATGTTGCACCTCCCTGCCAACTCGGACCTTGCAGTCCAGTCGGGTCATTCTGGAGTCGGATCATTCTCGATGGATCAGTTCGGAAGCAGATCCCTCCGAAACAGGTCCAATCCCTGTGGGTCGAGTATATGGAGAATTCCGCGAACCGTCCTTTCTTTGGATGCCACCTCATCCCGGTTCTTACCGGTAATCAGGTACCCGCAAACTCGGTCTCCGCTGGTGGCAGCCTGGGTCAGTGCCGTTCCCGGGGCCTTGTAGACAAACAGCTGATCAATGACACCCTCTTCTTTCAATGTTTCCACACCGTTCAGTTGGTGAAAAGTACCGGGCTGGACATAACAGTAAGTCAGACTGGCCGCCTTGGCACCTTCCACGGATGCCAGTGCCACCGGCTTGTCTTCCAGCCGATCCACAAATACAGCCATAAGATCCACTCCCGCAACGGCCTGGATTAGTCGATGCTTGGTGCCACCGCCCATGCGAGCGCTGAACTCTAGCACATGCGCCTTTCCGTCTGCAGCGACGCACTGCACCAAAAGAGGGGTATCCGGGAGGGCAAAAGCCCGGGCGATCCCCGTGCAGATGGACTGGACGGACGCACAGGTCGCCTCATCAATCCCGGCTGGAACCCGGCTCTGCACGATGGTAAAACCGTCCCGATCCGGTACCTTGACGGTTTCGGAGATCATCAGTACATGGGCCTGGCCGTGTTGGATATATGCATCCACGGATAGTTCTTTTCCAGGTAAAAACCCTTCCACCAGAGCGGTGCGGGACCGACTTTCTGCCAGTGCAGACTGGACAGCCACTTTCATCCCGGCATCATCCATCACTTTGCGCACTCCCCGGGAACTGTTGCTGTCCACCGGTTTCACCACCCGGGGAAAAGGAATTTCTGCGGGATCGACGATCCCATACTCAGACAAAATCCGGTACGGTGACGTCGGTACTCCCTGCTCGGTCAATATTTTTTTCATAAACGACTTGTTGGTAACCGAAAGGGCAGTTTCATAGGATAGATAAAAAAGGAGTCCCAGATCCGCCGATACCCGGGCGGCTGTCAACAGGGCCTGGTCCGTGCAGGCGGTAGTGACTCGGTCCACACCTTCATTTCGGGCCAGATCCCTGACCGCGTCCATATCCAGAGTGCTGATCCGGTGAAACGCATCGGCTGCCTCGCGAGCTGGCGGGTGCTCCAAATAGTCAGCCAGAAGCACCCGGTGCCCCCTTCTTTTCAGTTCCAGGATCAGATCCTTCTGATCAAAGCCTCCCGCTAGCACCAGAATTTTCATTCTCTGACTCCCCCTGACGTCCCTTGTCTTCTCCGCCGTAATTGCTCTGAAACCGCTGGTTTTGAATCTCCAGGTACTCCCGGTACATGCGGTTCAGTTTCAGCCGAATACGCCACCTCTGGAAAAAGTTGATGTTTTCCAGGGCGCCGGTGTAGGAAATATACCGCATATCGTGCTGGGGTCGGAACCCGCAGAAAAAAACCAGCATAATGGATTTTTCCCGTTTCATGGAGATAATATCCTCTCCGTACCGAATCCCCCGCTCACGATGTATGTGGTACCCCAGAAGACGCAGGTATTTGCCCAAGCCCTGCCCTTGATAGGCTTTACGCACTGCGAAGCGACAGATTCCCCCTACATGGGGCTTTTCCCGGTACGTCCCAATGGATACGGTTCCAACTGGATATTCTCCATCAATGACAAAAAAAGTATCGCTTATATCTAAAAAAAGATGTTCTTTCAAACTTCTCTCTGCCTTTTCCGATGAAACGGAAGGATCTCCATAGGCATCGGCAATGATCTCCACCCAGGCTCGAAGATCGTCGGCATTCTTGGGGTCCATGGATCGAATCGTATAAGGTGCCGGATCTGGAAGAAGAGCAATCTGGTCCAGATGAGCCTGAAAATGGCCCACCTTATTATGGATAGACATAACAAACATATATCGTATTCGATAAAGCCATCGTTCCAGACCCGTCCTCTTTCTCTGCATTAAACCGGCCTCTCCTAATCGTATTTTCATTCCTCAGCGATCGGGATACAACCACCGCCGCCTCAGTGTTAGCAATCGTTCATACACCCCGGGTATATACTGTTTCATCCACAGTCGCATTTTTTCCCTACGAGTCATCCGATTGATGATATCTCGAAACTCTTCCCCCCGAGCTTCCTTCAACCGCCCTTGTTCAATCAGCTGCAGCCAACGGTTCTGACGGCGCACAACCTGCAGAGAATCCTGATATCGATGGTCCGTATACCGGTCGATGGCGTCATACATGATATCCATCCGTTCATAAAAACGACGCCGTTTTTCGCTATTGGCAAACTGGCGGTTGGTCCATGATCCCCGCACATTGATCCGGTAGGCAGCCATCAGCTCATCCATGTAGTAGATATCCCCTTGCAGAGAAAAATACACCATGATGGGATAATCGCCAATGGGTGCCTCCTGGTAAAATGGCGGCAGAGAAAGCCCCCACTCTCGACGGTACACCATGGAATTGGTGGGAAACAAATCCCCGCCTCCCAGAATAATCTCCTCGGTGGTAAAATACCGGTTTTGAGTGTCTGCCCGCATGACGCCAACCGCTTTGCCCCGGACAGCATCGATCTTCACCGCTCCGTGCACACAGCAGCTGCATGCCGGATGATCCTCCATAAAGGCCACTTGCTTGGCCAGTTTTCTTGGATCCGTCCAGTAATCGTCGCCTTCGCAGGTGGCCAGATATTTTCCCTGGGCCATCTGCCGCAGAATATTTCCCACCTTCACTCCTTTGGAGTGCTGGTTTTCGGTCTGCAGAACAACCCGGATTCTGTCCGGGAAGTTCTCCTGATACTGGCGAATCACTTCTGCTGTGCCATCGGTGGATGCATCATCATGAATCAGAATTTCCACCGAAAAATCCGTCTCCTGCATCAAGAAACTCTCAATAGCCTGAGCGATGTAGGCTTTGTGGTTGTAGGCAGTGCAGATGACGCTGACCATTACATCGTCGGACATGATGACGCCCCTTTTCTCCGCTGATCGCTTCCCTTATTGTATCATATTCCGCTTTCCGGCGGCAGAGGTTCTTCCTCTCGCCCTCGGGTGCGGATCAACTGCAGGACATAGTAGAAACATTCCAGCCGGAGCAGAGCCGCCAGTCCAGCGTACACCACCACCCCGGTGACCACCTGCAGAACCAGCGTCTGCAAGGGGGGCAGTCCCAGCCGGGGAAGCAGGGAAACAGCAACACTCATAATCAGGGCCAACCCCAAAGACGGGAGAATATCCTTTAGCTGCTCTTCATACCGGTACGACAGGAGCTGCCGGTTGGGAAAAGCATTGATAAACGACGATAAAATTCCGCTCAGCAGTGTGCCCCAGGCAATGGCGAATACTCCGTAGGGCAGGCTGATGAACAGAATTCCGATACCTAGAATCTTTTTCAAAACTTCCAGTTTTAAAAAAATCTCACTGCGTCCCAATGCATTGATGGCCTGCAGATTCGCAGTATGAATGGGCTGCAGGGCGTAAGTGGCACAGAAAATCTGCAGAAACGGCACCGCCGGCAGCCAGCGTTCTGTCAAGAGAACCCGCACCAGAGGATCCGCTGTCACCGCCAGACCAGCCATTAGCGGGAATACCAGAAAAGAGCTGGTGACAATGGCGCGCCGCATCAGAGAACGCATCCGAGGTACATCGTGCTGGTAGCTGGACAGCGCCGGGAACATCACCGCCTGGATGGACCCGTCAATGTTTCCCACAATCAACTGGGGAAACTGTCGCCCTCGATTGAAAAACCCCAGGGTTTCCGCGGTGTAGATCTTGCCGATAAAAAGTGTTCGCATTTCCATGTAGATGGTATTCAACAGCGATGATGCCAAAAGCTTCCAGCCGAAGGACAATAAACGCATCAGCCGGTTCCAGCTGAACAGCAGTCGGGGCCGCCATTCGATCAAACGCCAGAGGATCACAGAAAGCATTACACCGGATACCAACTGCTGCAGCACCAGTGCCCAGACACCCCAGCCGGCATAGGCCGCAGCGATCCCGGCCACGCCGGATACCACCGTCGCCCCCACTGTGCCGTAGAAAAACTTCTTAAACTCCATCCGGCGGGCAATGATGGCCGACTGCACCGACCGCAGCGCACCCAGAAAAAGAGTCAAGGTAATCACCCGCAGCACCGGTACCAAGAGAGGATCGTCAAAATAGCGGCTGATCCAGGGGGCTGAAAAATACAGGACCGTATACAGCAGTCCCGCCACTGTCATGCTGAAAATGAACACCGATGAATAGTCCACTGCATCGGTATCCTGCTGCTGGATTATGGCTGAATGGAATCCACTCTGAACAAAGACATTGGCCACCAGGGTGAATACCGTCACCAACGCCAAGGTTCCGTAATCTTCCGGCAGAAGCAGTCGAGCCAAAATGATCTGCACCACAAACTGCACACCCTGACTGCCGCCACGCTCCATCATCTTCCAGAAAAGACCGGACAGAATGACTGCCCGGCTGGCGGATTCCCGCATGATCCTACCCCATTTCCATCACCGCCAAAACGGTGTATCATCCTTTTACAACAAAATCTGCTCAATCATTCGCGGCCAGAGCGGCCAGTTCCTGCAGGGCAGCCTGGATCTCCCGTTCCGCTCGTTCATTGCATGTTGCCATCTGCTGCCGAATGACTTCATACTGCCTGTCCACCCAGTCCAGCCGCATTTGAAATACCTTCAATAGAGACCCATAGTCCTGATTCCGGACATCCAGGATGGCATCTCCCAGCCCATAGCGCTCCCCGATGATTCCCCAGTACTTTTGGCTGTAGGAAAAAGCCAGGGCCGGAACCGTACACTGCAGCGAAGACACCACCGGATGCATTCGGGCCGATACAGTTACGTAGGACTGACCGATGATGTCCCGCACCTGATACGGCAGAAGCACCTGATCCATTCGACGGGTTCGTCCGGGGAAATGTTCCTCCGCCCAGGCCGATAGTTCCTGCACCATGGGCCGATCGTCCACCGATGGGGGTGCCAGCACATGAGCCAAAAGGACGATACTCTTATCCGGATAACGGTCCAGAAGTTCCGCCAAAATCCTCCGGTTGAATGCCAGCCAGGCCTCCCGCCCGGGTTCCCGGGCGTAGCGGTGGATCAGTTCACTGGGACAATAGGTGATCTGTGTTCGTAAATTTTCTTTCTTCTCCTGACGGACCAGTGGCATCAGAGCCAGATCATCCGTCATCCTCAAATTTCTCAATCCCAACTCCTGCAAATACTTCATGGTCAGCGGATCCCGAGGAAGAATCCGGGTTAGACGCTTGAGCAGATTCGGCATCACCCAGCGTCGCCAGGAACGATACGGTCCCATGGTCTGCCCCAAGAGCACCACTTTCATACCTTGCCGCTCCAGCACAGCCAATTTCACGGCCTGAAACAAGGGCCCCTTCCACCCGTAATCTTCAGTGAGATCGTCGCCTCCCAGAACCACCACCAGTTCCACTGTGGGCCGGCTGGATTTTAGAATGTCCTTCTTTCCCCACAGTGCCAGGAAAAAATCCTTTTTGCTGATGGTATCCTGAAAAAGCGCGTTCAGGGGACTACCCACGATATCGACATCCGGGACCGCCTCCCGCAGACGCCGGACATGGTCGTCCGATCCGGTTTCCACATAGTATCGATGAGGGGTCCGGCTGACTCGGTTCAAACCGGCCATAAAATTTTCCGCCATCATCATGGATCCGTAATTATAGGTATTGGCGCAGTTGTACAGATAGATGTTCATAAATGATCCTCACTTTGCTCATCCGGCCGTTTTCTCCGCCCCACCTGCTGCAGATATAGATGGGGGGCGATCAAAAACAGCCGGGCCTCCCACCGCAGTTTCCGCTCCAGACCCGGGCAGTTCCGCAATAGCGGCTGTAGAATCTCCGGGAGACGGGGATGGTGGGTATACAGTTCCTTCAGCCAGGCCCGGGGTTCCGGGGCACCGGCCTGCCGGTAACAGGATTTCAGATTTAAAAAGAAGTTGCTCAAAAGCCGGCGGCCTCTCACTTCGGCGGCTGCATCCGGGGCCCAGGGCTGATCCAGGCTGTCCATGTGATCGGCCAGCCGCAATAAGGCATACACCACATCAAACCGGTTCCAGTTGCAGGTTCTCATGGCAGAACCCTTTCGCTGGATATAAAAGGCCAGGATCGTTTCAGTCTTCTTCACCTTCCCGGCCAGAGACAGACTCTTCAGGATCATTTCCTGATCTTCCCCGCAGGCGCAGCCTTCGGTAAACTTCAGTCCATGCTGCAGCAAAAATTCCCGCCGCAAAGCCACGGTCACAGGGTGGTACCACCCTTTGTGCTCCAAGATGATTTCCGGCAGCAGCTGGCTTCCGGAGGAGTCGGTCCAAACCGGGACATCGGTATCTTCCGGCAGTTTTTGTCCTTCCGGCAGTGCCCGGCAGCGCCAAAGCAGGACATCCTCCCCTTCCTGGGCTGCCTGCAGGAACTGAGCCACAAAATCCTCTCTCAGCCGATCATCCGCATCCAGAAAAAGAACATAGTCCCCCCTGGCTTCGGCCAATCCGGCATTGCGGGCTGCACTGACCCCCCGGTTCTCCTGAGTCAGCAACCGGTAGGAGATACCTGACTGGACCAACAGCGCCCCGGCTATGGAGCCGGACCCGTCGGTGGATCCGTCATCCACCAGCACCAATTCCAGCCGGGGATCTTTTTGGCGCAGCAGGGCCTTCAGATTGGATGCCAGATATGACCGGGCATTGTAGACCGGCATAATAATACTAAGAGCAGGTTTGGCCGCTTCACTGTCCATGAGGAGCTCCTTTCACGGATTGCTTTTCAGCGGGTGCCCAGGCGCCGCTTCAGCATATTCCACCATCCGGAAGATGGATGATGGGTCTCATTCAATACACGTTGAACGATCTCGGAAAAAGGTTGTTTACCGACAAGAGAAAAACAGGTCTTTCTGGCTACCGGTCGATCCGGTGACTGCACCAGTCGAGGATTGCTTTTCACCACCAGGGTGAGATCCGCCGGATGATAGCGTACCCGGTTTGCCACTTTGGACCACAGTGCCTTCCCTTTCTCGGTCTGAATCAAGACCAGAGACACTCCCTGATCATCATCCAGCTCAGGAGCCATTTTTTCCGCACCCCACAAATCCGCCAGGGTCAGATCGCTGATTCGCCGCAGCCCCCGATAGGGGCAGGTATAACAGACAGGACGCAGGGTCATTGCTTTCAAAAAGAGCCACATATACGGGTCTTGGGTATGAGGGACGGACACTGGATCTTTCCCGTCAAACTCTGCCTGCACCGAATATCGACGCCATCCGGTTGATTTGTCCCGGAAAGAAAACGAACGGAGAGCAGAACGGTACTGCTGCGACAGTTCTTTGACATACTGCCGCCAGATCCCTGGAGAAGGTACACCGTGGCAGGCCAGATCCACACACACCAACCCAGGCGAGTCACCCCCCAGGAAAGCCTTCAGTCCGGCCGTCTGACAAGGTGTACCGCAAAAAAGGACCGGGACATGTTTACTCAACAGTTCCTGAATATCCGGGTAGATATCATCCATTCGGCTCTGAACATATTTGGATCCCAAAAGCGGTGCCAGTTCATCGCGGGTTCGGATCAACCGATGTCGCAGCTTCATATCCGGGTCCCAGGCTGCTCCCGCCACGGCACCGCCCTGCTGCAGAATCTCCTCGGCCAGCAGATGGAAGATGCCTCCGGAAGAACTCCGGTGGCGGATTAACTCATCCGTGCAGACAGCTGCCATAGCCACAGGGTTCCCCTCAGGGATTGTCTCCGGATGAAGTACCGGACAAATGGTGCTGCAGTGTTTGCAAACCGCGCAGCGCTTGTGGTTGATGAGAGGTACCAAAAATCCTTCATCGTTGGCAATCATAGCAATCGCCTGTTCCTGGCATGCTGCAGCGCAGGCGCCGCATCCGGTGCATTCGGACGGTCCAGCCAGTCGCACTTCCATGGAACCACCCCCTTTCGATCCCTTCAATCCCGATTTCTATTGGTCTTTCGGCGGATACGGCCACTGCCATTGAATGAGCCTCTGCCGGAATTCGAAAGATAGCATGCTGAGTATTTCCACATCGATTCTGCCATCAGATCCTTTTAGTGCCTTCCTCAGGTGGGCTTCGTGGACGAAACCGATCCCATACAGTCGGGCCAGACCAACATCATCGTCCGACCGGACCCGGGCTTCCACCCGCTCCAGCCCCAGGACCACAAAGGCATGATTCAGCAGCAAAAGGACCGCTTCCGCGCCGTATCCTTTCGGTCCCTCTTCCACCGGCCATACTTCCAGTCCCGCCTGCCGATGGTGCATATCCCGATGGTATAGGGAAACAAGCCCCAGAAGTTCCCTTGAACCGGTCTCGGTAATCCCCACCGTCAGATCCCTTCCGGAATGATACACTACATTGTGCAGCCACTCTTTGACCTGTTCTATGCAGTCCATTTGTCGTAAAAACATGGGTGAATCCCAAGCTTCATTTTTCTGATGCCAATTCCACAAAACAGGGAGGTCTTCCGGTTCCAGAGCCCGCAGTTGTACATGAAAGGTTTGCGCCATCTATTTCCCCTCCTTGTCGCACTGGGTTCTGATTCCGGGAAAATCATACTTGTCCAGCCAAGGCAGAAATTCTTCTTTCAAAAGATCGTATTGGGACATATCGTAAAATACCCCATCCTTATAGGCGGCCCGGCGACGGACACCGGAGCGATGGTACCCGATTTTCTCGGTGGACCTCCAGGCCCCTATATTCCATACCATCTGATGGGATTCAATCCGCTCCATGCCCATTCGAAAGAATCCATGATGCAACATCTGCAGTGTGGCCTCGGTCCCATATCCTTTGGACCAGGCAGCCTGGGCTCCAATCAGCTTCCCAGTGGTGCAAGACTGATTTTCCCATTCAATGTCACTGAGGTAGCCAAATCCCATCAGTTCATCGGTATCGTTGAGACAGATGCTCCAAACCCTCTGATTTCCGTCATTGGGCATGGCCTTTTCCACCCACAGACGCTCATAAGCCTGGGATACAAAATATCGGGGACCGGAGAGGCTTTTCCAGATATGATCGTTTTGCCGCCAGTGATACGATATTTCCGCATCCTTCGGGCGAAGATCCCTGAGATAAACCCGAAATTCCTTTTTCACACCATACCACCTTCTTTGCTTTGATTCTCATTGAATCCATTCTATCACAATTCATTGGGGGACGGAGCCGGAGGTGAGTCTTTCCCGCGGCTGCGGATTAGCTGGACTGCGTAATGGAAACATTCCAGCCGAAACAAGGCAGCCAGGCCGGGATAGATCACCGCACCGGCGGCAATCTGAATCAGCAATCGAGGCAGATCGGCCAAAGGGAGTCTTCCCAGTGCCAACACAACAGCCCCCATAGCCAAAGACAGAAGCAGAGACGGCAGGATGTCCCGGATCTGCTCCTCGTACGAATAGTCCAGCAAAGTGCGATTGGGGTAGGCATTGATCAAGGTGAAAACCAGTCCGCTGACCAGCCCCCCCATGGCTATGGCATAAACACCCAATGGCAGTGACACCGCCAGGATACCCAATCCAATGGTTTTCTTTATAACTTCCAGTTTCAAAAAAAGATCGCTGCGCCCCATGGCGTTGATGGCCTGCAGATTGGCCGCATGGATGGGCTGCAGCGCGTAAATGCCGCAGAAAATTCGCAAAAAAGGAATGCTGGGCAACCACCGGTCGGTAATGAGAAGCACCACTAGAGGTTCTGCCACCACCGCCAACCCCACCATCATGGGAAAAATGAGGAACGAGCTGGTGACGATGGACCGGCGCACCAGGCTGCGCATCCGGACCCGATCGTCCTGGAGCCTGGAAAGAGCCGGAAACATCACCGATTGTATGGTATGGTCAATATTCCCTGCAAGAAGCTGTGGAAACTGCTTCCCCCGGTTATAAAAGCCCAGCGTGGCCAGCGGATACATCCGGCCGATGACCAGGGTTCGCAGATCTGCATACAAGGTAGATATCAGCGAAGAAGCTAAAAGCTTCCAGCTGTACGACAAGATGCTCTTCAGTCTCTCCCAGGAAAACATCCACCGTGGACGCCAGGGCAGCATGCGCCATAACACCACCGTCATCATAGCCCCCGATACCAGCTGTTGAAGCACCAGAGCCCAGACTCCCAGCCCCATGTAGGCGGCTGTAACTCCAAGGATCCCCGAAACAAAAGTCGCCGATACCGTGCTGTAAAAGAGCCGCTTAAACTCCATCCGGCGTGTAGTCTGGGCGGTATGCACTGAGCGAAGCGCCCCCAGGAAAAGAATCAGAGCCAGCACTCTCAACACGGGAGAAATCAACGGATCCCGGTTAAAACTGGCAATAGCCGGAGCAGCAGCGAACAAAATGACATACAACAAAAAAGCCGTACCCATGCTAAACCAAAACACCGATGAATAGTCCAGATCATCCGCTTCTTTGCGCTGAATCAGGGCGGAATGAAATCCGCTCTGCACAAATACACCAGCCAGCATGGTAAACACCGTAACAATGGCCAGCACGCCGTAATCGGACGGCAACAGCAAACGGGCCAGTGCAATTTGAACCACAAACTGCACTCCCTGGCTGCCGCCACGCTCCATCATTTTCCAGAATAGGCCGGATAGAATGGCCCGCCGTTGGGAAGGAACATCCACAGGACACCGCTCCTTTATCATGCTTCCAGACAAACACCCATACAGTTAGATCTTCCCATTGTTAGTACGTGTAGGTTCTCTTCCACCTTATCGGCCTTTGCTCTGCAAGTATCGATCCCGAATTTTATGGGGATACACAGCCCACCGGGTATCCAACGCATGGGAATACCCGTCAGCTGCAGCCAGCCACTGTCCGGAAGGCAGCGGAAGAAAATCAATATGATGCATCCGCTTTTCATTCCATCCTTGCCCGGTCGGTCCCAAAAAAGGGGGATCCGGCAGCGGAACTTCGATGTATTCTGATTCACTCAGAACTTGAACCTGAAAGGCTATAATGCTGGTACCGTATTCCGGTACCGGATTCTGGGCAAATCGGAAGAGGCTCTGTCCATCCACCAGCACTTTGCCGGCCGGGCGCGCATACAGTCCGGTATACACCGGACTCTGAGGGTGCTCCGTCCACGGACCCTGGAGCAAATCTTCAGCACTGAATAATCGAAGATGATGATTGTCCGTGGTGGTAAACAGCCACCATCGTTGGTGATGGTGCAGCAGGACTGAATCGTTATAGGATTCCCCGGACAAAAGGATCTCAGCCGGTTCCCAGCGCATGGGGAAATCCACGGCGCGGTATAGCTGAACACTTTTTGCCTTGTGGCTTTCTGGAAGCATGTAAATATGGTCTTGATGAGCAAAAACCAATGGAAACGACAGATGATGAGGTTCTGCCAAAACCACCCCCAGAACCTTCCAGTGTAGCCCATCGGAGCTGACAGCCGCAGCAATCTCCCCCCGGCGACTGATCAGATTCAATATCTCAAAGAAAAGGTAAAATATATCATTCAATCTGAACAAAAAAGGATCGGCCAAAAAGCGCACCGGTACGGAAAAATCCCGAGAGCTGAGAACCGGATTGTGAGTATAAGGCTCTAACTGCAGCGGAGACGATCCCCGGTAGATGCCCAGAGTCCATTCGCGGCGAAACACTGTTTTTCGACTTAGCCATCGTGCAATATTCTCCATCGAATCCCCTTTCTGGGATTACTGCTGCTGATCGTGATCCCCCAGTCCGAACAGCCAAAGGCCGTCCTGCATCGTAGAAGGATGATTGCCATTCCGGATGTGCAGAAGCGGAGTACGTTCCAGGACGGGTCGATTCCAGCCGCAGCGGGCCAAACAGTCCTTCAACCAAGGCAGGCTCGATCCGCCCCGCACTTCATGGATGTTTTTCCTGCGGTAATACTGGACCGCAAAATCCAATGCGGCTGCCGCTGTTGAAGGGTTCTGAGGCTCCAAAATAAGGTCCACCACGGTCCCCCGCTGGGAACCTTCCCGAAGGATTATATATCCTTGCATCTCTTTTTCTTTAAAAATCAGAAAACTTTGATATGCCACATTCGGCTGAGCATAGTATTTCCAGTTCAGATAGCGGTGGGTGCGAACCACAGCGCCGGTATAGCGGTTGGACGCCTTCTCCCAGAACGAGTCCACTTCAGCAGGAAATTGATCAATCGGGACAAAGTCCACGTTTTGAGCATCCTTTTTCATCGCCTGTCTGCGATGAGCCGCACCGGCATTAATGCGGGTTGCCAGCAGAGCCCCCGGATTCAGCCCCCGAATTACTGACCCCAACAAAGAACCTGCAGAGCGTGACAACACCTGAGTCAGCTGACGGGCATCCACATTCAGCAAGTAAGTTGTTAAAACCGGAAGTTCCAAAGCTCCCTGAGTCACGTTAATATGCCGTATGGCATCCGCCATGCTGATGCTCATGACCAAAGGCAGATCCTGCTGCATGGCTTCCTTCAGCTGCCGGCCCAATCCCTGCCCGCGCAGATCAGCCGCCACAAAAGCATCCACCGACCAGCCCAAAAGACGCACTTTCCCATCCAGAAAAATTGGCTCCATGACAGCCATGGTCTGCCCTACCACTTCATTTTGCTCATTAACCGCCAGCCACACAGTAGGTGGTCCTTCCGGACGATACGGATTGTTCGTCATCTGCCAGTCCCATCGGTGAGGGATGCGACGCTCCCAGTCCGGATAGGACTGTCGGTAGAAATCAAAGATACGCTCCCGGTCACTCCACTGAGCCCGCCTTATGTGAATGTTTCTCATGTTCGGTCCTCATTTCTTCAATGTGCCCTTCACTGCTGAATATCGTGGTCTCCCAAAGTAAACCACCAGGATGCCGCAGTTAGTGAATCCAAGTCCAAATCCCGGGTGGTATAGAACATGGGTATCATTTTTTGTACAGGCCGTCCGGCTCCGGCTCTTTGAATGCAGTCAATCAGGACCGGGTGGGAGCTGCCGATGCGCACATCTTTCAGTCCCCTCTGCCGGAAGTAGTCCACTGCAAAATCCAAAGCAGCCACCATATCGTCAGGCCGTTTGGGCGAAAACATCAAATCCACCACGACTCCACGGTGAGGCAGTGGTCGTAAAATCAGGTACCCCACCGGACGACCGTCTCGATACCCCATAAAACCAACAAAGTTCATTCCCGGTTGATCCACATATTTCCAATTCAGGTATCGGGTATTGCGGACAGCCGCCGGGGCAATATCATGCTGCAATTCTTCCCATAAAATATCGGCATCGTCTCCCCAACGGTTCACCGGCTGAAAAACGATGTTCTTTTCCATCTGTTTTCTGGAATGAGCCCGCTGATCCAAAACAGCATTCAACAGATTCCCATACAACTCCACCAAGTGGCTTTTCTGAACCAGTCCGCCTAGAAAACCACCGCCCAGGCGCCGTGCAGCTGCCCGGGACAGAGAACGGGGATCCACCCGCAGCAAGAAGATCTGCAGCGGGGCCAAAGGACGGGAACCCAGATTCTGCACAATATGGCGCATGGCATCCACCATACTGATGCTCATCTCCACCATATCTTTCTGTGATTTTTGCATTTTCTTCAGTGCTTTGGCAACACCCTGGCCCCGATAATCCGGATGCACAAACACATCCACCACCCAGCCGGTGGGATACCGCTCTGAGCCGATCTGCATCTGCTCCATAATGGAACTGGTTTGACCGATAATGCGTTTTTCGTCATCCAGAGCCAGAAAAATGGAAAGCTGCTTCGGATCGGCAAATGGATTATCGACGAACTGCCAAAGCCAGCGTTGGGGAATGCGTTTTTCCCAATCCGGATATGCAAATCGATACAGGTCAAATATGGCTTCCTGGTCCTCCGGTTGGGCGCGTCGTATCTCCATAGCCACTCCCCTTTTCAGATGCTATTAGCTAATGATTCTCGCCAGACAGAAAAGCTCCTGCCTGGATCGTTTTTCGCTGGAAGTTTTCCCTTGATCTCGAACAAAGCAAAACAGCAAGAGAAGATCCACCCGGCGGACAGATCTTCCCATGATGGTGCATGATCATGACATACATCAAGGCAGATGACTGGAAAACCAACTTTCCATCGTGCTGCTGATTACACCGGTACCACCGAACAGTCCCACGGACTGGATCCCTTCAGCATCCATAAAGTTCTGGACCACTTCATTGGGTTCCATTCCCGGGCCATACACCAGAAGCACTCCGGTACCCCGCTTGGCCGCCAACACCGCTCCGGCAATGGCATCGGGAAAGTCCAAACCCGTCGCCATGTAGCTGCGGGATGATTCAATCCCGTAATACTGAGCCACAGCCACGGCAGTGGAATAGCGGTTGCTGCCCGAAAGCCTCAGAGTATCGGCATAATCCTGAATCTGATTTTCCACATCGTCACTGACCGCCGAACTGCCCCCGGCGATGATGACTGTTTGCAGCTGCAAAGTTTCCATGTAGGTACGGGTCGACAAGGGAAGAATATCCGTGCCCGTGAGAAGAATGGGTTGACCGGACCGGGCAGCGAAGGCAGCCGCCGCCAGCGCATCCGGGAAATTCGTCCCCACAGCCACCACAATCTCCGTTGGTACCAACCCTTCACTTTCCAGTTTCTGCGCAATCAGAACGGCTGTTTCATAGCGTGTACTGCCGGATAATCGTTCTACCTGCAGTCCTCGATTTTGGAGTTCCATCTCTACTTGCTCTCCCACGGCACTGGTACCTCCCAGGATAATCACCTTCTGAGCTCCCAGGCGGGCCAGTTCCGCTGCTGTTGTTCCAGGCAAATATGTCTTGGCACTCAGCAAAACGGGGGCATTGAGATGATATGCCAACGGGACACCGGCCAACGCATCGGCATAATCATCCCCTCGAGCCAGCACCACCGTATCCGCTCCATTGGGCCACCCGGCCTGGCTGACAGCAGCAGCTGTTCCATAGCGGCTGCTCCCCGCCATCCGCAGCACCGGTAAATAGTCTCCAGCCACGGCAAAGACGCCTCCACCCACGGCACTGCCGCACACCGTGTGATGAATCTGATCCACACTACCGGGAAGGACTTCCCAGGTTTGGGTGCTTTCCTGCCATCGGTACAGACGCAGTGACGACTCATTCATCTCTATAGGCAGTTCACCGGGATCGTACCCCATCTCCAGATAGAGAGAGCGGGAACTTAAATCCTGGGTGCTTTCCAGCTCGAAAAAGATTCCAGCCGGAAAGTATCCCGGCATGACCCGGTCATCCAAAAAACGCAGGGTGACAGTGCCAAAGTCATCCGTGGTTACAGAAAGAAATGCATTCATTTTTGCAAAAAGGGCTTCCGCTGTCCCGCCAGATGGAATCAAAGCCCGAGTTTCCTGACCGGGTACTTCCTCGATGAAGATAGCCTGCAGCGTCTTATCGCCGGTTACCGTAAAGGGATAATCTTCCGTTCCATGGACATAGACGCCGTCTTCAGCCCATACCAAAAACGCATACCCTTCCTCCGGTACTGCCGACGCTGCACACTGGGTCCCGAAGAAATACGGTCCGCTGCCGATGGTATTCCCTCCAGATACTGGATCATGCTGCAAAGTGACTGTGTACTGGTTCAAAGCAAAGCAAGCTGTCAACGATCGATTGCTTCCTGCTTCAAATACATATTCTTCATCGGTGCTGACAGACAGGTCATCTTCTTTCCACTCCACAAAATGGTACCCGTTTGCCGGAGCTGCAGTCAGTGTCACCGTTTCTCCGGGCAGATAGAAACCGGCGCCGGACGCCGATCCGGATCCTTCCGGATGCACCTGGGCAGCAATGACATACTCCACCTGATCAAACACAGCCGTCAGAGTCCGATGCCCCCAAGCCTCAAATGTGAATTCGCTGGTATCCCAGATTTGTACACCGTCTTCTTCCCAGTGGCTGAAGGCGTACGGGCGCACCGCAGTAGCCGATACCGTCACGCTACTTCCCACCGGGTAGGTGCCCCCTCCAGACAGACTCCCTCCATCGGCAGGAGAAGCCTGTAGAGAAATGGCATAGGAAGCTGGAACAAACTGAGCCGTCAGGGTACGGCTTCCAGAGGCACTGAATGAATATGGGTTGTCCGTGCTGACGGTAGTGCTTCCTTCTTTCCATCCGGCAAAGTCGTAATGCAGTGCCGGAGCAGCTGTCAGCTGGACAGTTTGACCGTACAGGTACGTTCCTCCTCCGATGACAGAACCGCCTTCGGCAGGGTCTGTCAGAGCTTCGATGGTATATATTTCTGGAACAAAACAGGCGGTTAGACTCTTGTCCTCATCCGCATAAAATGTATACTCCATGTCCGTACTGACCAAACCCGTGACTGAATCTTCCCAGTAGGAGAAATTGTATCCCGCAGCCGGCGTGGCTGTGACGGTCACATCCCCCGGGTAGGTCAGCACCCCTCCTCCGCTGACCGTGCCACCGCTGGAAGGATTGACCAAAAGTTCAATCGTGATGACATCAACGGAACCCACTGCATCATAGGCATCCACCAACCCGTATCCGAACCCGAAATTGGGGGATACCGGATAGGTCCCGTTGGTCAGTGGATGGGCCGTATCCCGAAGCACCGCTTCAATATCTGTAACCGTTAAATCGGGTGCTTTGGATCGGATTAAAGCGGCCACGCCGGCCACATGGGGCGCGGCCATGGAAGTGCCTGTCATATAGCAGTATCCACGCAGACGGTCTTCACCAGTTTCTTTGTCGGCATAGGCTTGAACCGAAAAAATGGCTGCACCCGGTGCTACCACATCCGGTTTGATAAAGGAGCCACAAGCACTGGGACCCACACTGGAACTAGAAACCAGGTTGTTGGAACTGTCCACATTCCCCACGGCAAAACTTTCGGCATAATTGGCCGGTACTGCAATGGACCCCACCGAGGGGCCGTTGTTTCCGGCAGCAAACACCGGAACAATGCCGGCAGAACGCCAGGCTTGAATGGCTGACTTAAAAATGGGATTGCTGGATGTATCGTCTGAGCCCCAGGAATTGTTGACAATATCCGGAGCCCGGGTCGGGTCCGGCGTTCCGCTGCCATCTATATTGGGTGTTGGAGCCAACATAAATTCCATGGCAGACAGCAATGCCAGATAATCACCGGAGCCGGAATCATTCAGCCCCCGGGCTGCGATCCATTTGGCCCCCGGTGCAACCCCGATCTGGTATGTTTTTGTCGGATCTTCCCCCACAATAATGCCTGCCACATGGGATCCGTGGCCGTGATAATCATCCGGATACGGATTCTCATAATAAGGATCATACCAGTTATAACTATGAACAGGATTCAGTGGATGGAGCGGGTCGTAGCCGCGGTACTGGCGGAAAAGGGCTTCGTGCTGCCAGTCCACACCGGTATCCAGCACACCCACCACCACGCCGTCTCCGTCATATCCGTAATCAGCCCAAACACTGGGAGCATCAATCTGGATCAAATTGCTTCGGACAGCACTAATGGATACATCATCCGCGGCAGGCAGAGGCTCCACCGTGGTGATAATCCGGTTTTCCCACACCGAATCCACATCGGAACGAGCAGCGATGACAGGAACCAGATCTTTGTCCACTGTTACGGAAATAGCATTCACGATAAAATAACTGCGAAGTTTTTCAGCCCGGTCGGCTCTTTTCTGCATCTGCAGATAAGCCATCAAACTTTTCTGGGTTCGCTGGGATGTACCCGTCAGAGCCTGAAATACATCGGTTCGAATCTGGCTCTTCCGTTCTGCAGTATCTGCTCCAGCAGAAACCTGAGCGGCCGCCTGAAGTGCTATCTTCTCTGTATCCGTCTGTTGGGCCATCAGAATGAGCACCTCAACCTGATCGGGTGCTTCTGTCAGTGAAAATTCGATTTTTTCCTGCAAAGTACGTGGGGAGACTGCCGTATCTTCACTACCCCAGACTGTTCCGGTCATTGAAGGCAGAAACGATCCAATTAGCGTGATAATCAACAGTAGAATCCATCTTCGAAACTGAAGCCCTTTCCGTATATGCAAGTACCATCATCTCCTGACTTAAACTCGAGGGAAAAAATCACCAAATAGAATGTATACCGAACAGTTATGACGTCAGTGATTCTACAGAAAAGGGCATTTTCCTGTACTGCAGCTAAGAATTCCCAAACGGCAACCCTGCTACCCTATAGTTCAAACTCTCGTTTCCTTGCTTGTGGAAATTCCCTGTCTCTTTACAGTCCGCTAAAAAATGGGTACAATGGTCCTGACTGACAGCTCATCACGTTATGGAAAGGAGGGATTTGAATGACTGCACACACCAAATCCGATTATCTGAAGCAAGCTGTTGAACACGCTCAAAAAACCATGCGTCAGGGGTTGGGCGGTCCATTCGGGGCAGTCATTACTACCCGGGACGGAACGGTACTGGCTGTAGCCAGCAACACTGTACTGGGGGATCGGGATCCCACTGCCCATGCTGAGATCAATGCCATACGCCAGGCCGGCAGGGTTCTTCAAACCCATGACTTATCCGACTGCATTTTGTATGCTACCGCGTATCCCTGCCCCATGTGTCTGTCGGCCATCATCTGGGCCAACATCCGCCAAGTATATTACGGCTGCACTCCGGAAGAGGCCGCAGCCATCGGTTTTCGGGATGATTTTATCTATCGGTACATTCGAGGAGAAGCCGAAGCTGCAGGCTTTCTGACCCTGCATCCCATGGATAAAGAAGAAGCCCTGGCCCTGTTTGAAGAGTACCGGACATCCTCTGGAATCATCTATTAGCACCCAAAAACTACTGAAATCATGACTCCCGGAATGCTATTTTCAGCATCCGGGAGTTTTCAATGAAGGCTCCATATAGTGAACATTGGCTCAAGAATCCAGCCTATACTTTTTTTCTTGCTTCAATTCGTCTTAATCCTCCAGCATCTCAATGAGAATTTTCATTTCTTCAATTTCTCGTTCCTGTGCCGCGATAATGTCATCGGCCAATGTGCGTACCCGGGGATCTTCGATCCGGGCACGGCTGCTGGTTAATATGGCTATGGAATGATGAGGAATCATAGCTTTCATATACGAGACTTCATCCACCGTGATCTGCGACCGTACCAGATACAGTGATAAGGCAAACACGGCTATGCTGACCAGCACAATGATTCGGTTCATGGTCGGGTTTTGAAGCATATGCTGCATAAACGCCAGCATAATCACCGCCATGGTGGCTCCCATCAAAAGAGCCATATACGCTCTTGTTTCGCTGAAATAGATATGTCCCATTTCGTATGTGTTCAGGTACGTAAACAGAAACATCACCACAGTGGATGCAGCAATCATTCCACCGAATTTATAGTAATTTTTCATTCAAACTCACCCCCTCCAAGGACAAAAATGACCGAGGACATCCTAGGGCTAGCTTCAGTGCAGATGTCCTCGGTGCAGAGTCTCTATTCTTCTTTCAAGACAAAAGCGATCTTCAGAGTAGCCCGGTACTGGACAATTTTATCAGTATCCACTTTGGCAGTCATGGCGATAACTTCAACGCCGGTGATGTTTTCCAGTGACTTGGCCGCTTTGATCACACCGGACTGGGCCGCATCTTCCCAACTGATGGGCGATTCTCCAATAATCTCAATGACTTTAATGGTTGCCCTTTATATCACCTCCCATTAGGGTTCCTTTTTCACTACATACACATCGCAGTGGGCCTGCTGCACCACCGTGCTGCTGACACTGCCCATGAGTACCCTGCCCAATCCACTGCGTCCCTTATGACCCAGTACCACTAGGTCGATGTTCTCTTCTTCCGCAAAGTCCAGGATGCGCTCCGCGGGGGATCCCCGCAGCAAATGGGCTGTGTATTCAACTTCTTCCTTCTCCAGTATTTGTTCAGCGGACTTGAGAAGCTGACGACTTTTCTGGTACATTTTTTCTTCCAGATCCGGCGGAATCTCGATGGCCATATGGGTCTGGAGGATCGGAGAGCCGTACAGGCTGTCCTGATGTACATGAACCAGAAGCACTTTGGCATCCCTGAAGCTTTTCGCGAGTATGACCGCTCTCTGCACCGCCATAGTGCTGATGGGAGATCCATCCGTACAAGCCATAATTCTCATTGGTATCCCTCCTCGTCAACAGATTGAACTTTTGTTGGAAAAACACAAAGTCCATGCCGTCGTCGGACAGCATGGACTCCACAAAATAGCTGTATCTTTTGAGTTGGATAAGGCAGATCTTCTGCTGGAATCGCTAGTGCATGGTTTCAACCCCAGACCGCAGAAGCGGATGAATCAACCGATTGAATTATTGGACTTATGTGGAATACATGCTGTGCTCACTTTTGTATCATTTCTGAGGATTCTCTGATCCCCTATATATACTTTCTTCTGGAAACATCCTTGATCTCCTGCATGGATAGGTCCGACGGGATCAGCTGGTCACCCGCATCCCGTCACTAAACAGATCCCCCCATACCACCATGCATTAACTGATTCGAAAGCTGTTCTATACGGCCGTATAGGTCCCTCGAAGCTCGGCATAGGCCGGTTTCTGCTCGGAGAGGTAGCGTCTCATAGCTTCCACAGCATGAGTGGCCAGTTCTCTTCGATTGGTCCCGTACTTTTTGGGCACACCCTGAGCCGTGACAAAAGCGGTGTGATAGATCCGGGATCGATCCAGCGGCTCTTCTCCTACAAAAATCTGTTGAATGCGGGATCCTGCCGGGTTTTCGATTTTAAAGTAGACTGTCAGCCCCAGTCCCCGCTTCACAAATCCCCCCATCTGCTGGTAGGCATCGCCGGAAAAGGTCTTTTCCAGGTTTTCTTCCAGCATCTCAACCAGTTCCTCCCCGCTGAGATCCACCATACCAATGGGCGGATTCATGGGGATGATGTTGTAGAGATCGTTCAAGGTCACAGGGCCAGGCACCACAGGGGCTCCATAGCGCCATCCGTTGGAAAAGGCCATGGTGGCACCGGTTTCAGCCAGCACCGCCGACAGCAGGAAGTTATCCATGGTGGTTTCCAGAGTAGCGGCCCGATTCAGAGCAGTGGCCACTTCTCCCACCACCGTATTTAGATCATCCATAAAGGGATCCAGCTCCCGGTCAATAATGGCGGCCACCGTCGGATCCGGCAGTATATCGGCATCCACTTCCAGAAGGTGGTGGGTGAATCCACTGATTCTGCCATCGGTCACTTCCAAATCCATTCGGCCCAGAAATGACCCGTGGCAACCGGACTGCATAACCAAAGTGTCCCCTTGTTTTACCGGCGGGCTGATGCGGTTGTGGGTATGGCCGCTAAGGCATAGATCTACCCCCGGCACTTCCGACAGCAATTTCATTTCCTGAGGGAATCCCAGGTGAGAAATGAGGATAACCAGATCCACCTGCTCTTGGTTCCTCAGGATATCGATGACCCCGGGCAGCTCCTCTCTCCCCATGGTGAACCGCACACCAGTACTGAAATGGGGCGGCATGGTCTTGTCCACGATGTTGGAGGCGATGCCCATCAGCCCCACCCGCAATCCGTTGACTTCCCGGACTGCATAGGGCGGGAACAACCGATTTTCAGTCTCCTCTTCATAGACATTGATGGCCAGCACGGGATAATTCAGTTCAGAAGCCCGTTGTTTAAAAACCTCCGGCCCGTAGCCAAAGTCCCAATGCCCGGTCATGGCATCGATGCTTAGGGCATTCAATACCGGAACCATGGCCTTTCCTTTTGTCTGAACAGCTGCGTAGGTACCGTGAAAAGTATCCCCATTGTCCAAAAAAAGAACCCCATCGCCAACAGAGCGGCGAATGCCCTGGACCATGGTAGCGATCCGGGCGTATCCGCCGGCGGGGCGGTACACCAGCTGATTCCCCTGCCAGAACCACTCCTGGTGCAGATGAAAATAGGCGTGGCTGTCGTTCATCTGAATCACAGTCAGTGTATTCCTGCGGGTCATACGATCTCCTCCTTCTCGTCACTTCCTTTTTGGCTTTTGCGGTATGGTCATGAAAAACCTGGTTGATTTCGAATACTTGCACGACTTGACACCGAATGAGTGGTTCATCTTCATGTGGGTTTATCGCTGGGATGCACACTGAGGTTAGGGTCAGTGGCTCCTGCATTTCCTTCATACTGAAAAGATTCATCACTGATCAGTCGATCCCTGCACCCGCACCCGATCCTCGAATCCGGCTACTCTGTCCCCCAGTGATCCGACTCAATATCCCTACTCCACCCCAAGAAAATGAGGGGCAACCTATCAACCCCTCATGGTCCAAATGATTCATGTTTTGCAAATCCCAACGAGTAAACTCCCGGGAGTTGATCCTCCCTTCCCACTACGGTCGGGGTCGAAGCAAATTAGCGCCAAGTTCATAAGCTTTCTGGCAGTCCTGAGGGAATTGCTTTTCCCGATGGGATGTCTTTTCTTCTTCCGAAAAGGCGCTGGATTCATAGAGAGAGTAGTCATCGAACTGGTAGGTGTTGTTGGCGCAGATATAAGCCGGTTTGGTAAACATCCATCCAATCCGTGAGGCAATCTGATCCAAAGTTTTCAAATACCCAACCTTTTCCATGGTCTCTTCCCGGACATTCATGGTGAAAATGCAGGCTGTGGGCATCCGCTTGGGCGCAATAGTTGAATACTGCGGATCATAAACCAGATACTGAAAGAAGAGGCGCTCGAAAAATGCCATCATCTGGGCGGTGACATTCCCAAAATAGATGGGAGATCCGAAAATCACTCCATCCGCCTGGGACACTTTGTCTAACACAACTTGCAGGTCATCTCCGACAGCACAGTGTCCGTAACTAGGTCCGTTGATTCGTTTGCAGGCAAAGCAGCTGATGCAGCCGGTGTAGTGTAGATCGTAGAGATGAATCAATTCGGTTTCAACCGATCCCTCCGGGTTGCTGTTCCGTGCACCCTCCAGCGCCTTTTCCAGCAATTTTGCCGTATTCCAAGTTTTCCTGGGGCTTCCGTTAATGGCAATCACTTTCATGGTTATCCCTCCTGCTGAGTCAAGTGAATCATCCATCGCAATCCAGTTGTACTTGCCTATACCGATTCCATCGGAAGCGCGCATTCATCGATGCGGCGGGTTACAGTATGGGTGTAGGCGGTAAAATATTTCAGCCAGAATCCGTTGGCGGTGGGGTTGAAGCTTTCAAAATCGGTCCCCAGCCTCCGATATCCTTCCGGGATCAACTGATCCATGATAAAGTTGAGAAGACCCTGGAATACACCCTTACCACGATACTCAGGGTAGCAGTAAGCCCCGCAGCAATTGGCCATATCGGGCACTTGAGTGGCAAAATTCTCACCCTTTTCCGCAATTTCGGCATAGGCAATGGCCCGGCCTCCGTCATAAGCTACAAACAGCCGGGTATCCCTGGCTTCAGCCCGCGCCAAATTGCGGGCAAACTCTTCTGGGGTAAAGGCCATGAAGCAGGGGCTGCGGCTGAGATGTTCGGTCAGAAGCTTGCGCATTTCCCGAACTCGGACCGCATCCGACTGGCCAATCTCAGCAAAGGTGATCCCTTCGGGTTCCGGTTCTGCCAAACGTTCCATGTGGCGAACAGCGTCCATCAAGCGTATACCAAACCCATACTCAACCATTGCCCGCAGGGCTGTTTGGTCATGGGCCAAAAGAGACAGCACATGGTAGCTGGCTCCTTGGTTCACCCATTTTTCTGCGGCTGCCTGGTACATCCTCATGTAAATTATCTCCCGTTGCTCCACAACTGCCCCATGGGCATGAATCGGTGAGTATACACCGGTGGCGGTGGAACCAAAGGCGTTTTCCCAGGGATTAAAAGCGCAGAGATACCCCACCAGTCGCTCCTTCTCAATGCAGGCCACGCCCAGTCCATTTTCCACCAGACGGTCCAATGCCGGTATCATTTCATCCGTGACATCCGGCAGGACGGGTACTGCAGTCTGTTCTTCCCGATAATTGGCCAACGCCAGTTTTCGTGCCTCGGGAATATGCAATGATGAAAAATTTTCAATATGCAAACCATTTCCTCCTCCATCGTCAGAATGTCCTGCGATATGAATATGCAGTCCGCGTGACTGAAACGGTGAGTGCGGTCTTTCCCCCACCGATGTATCATAAATCAGCACTTTCGACACACAACGTAGCATAGAATATTGTCGAACTTGCACTTTTCGTTTTCAACGAGTCTGCATCGTTTTATCGATAGCTTACTGTCCTCAAGTGTTCCGGCAGAGAACCCACCACGATCATTTTCTTCTCTTTATCGTAGAGAAAATAGATTCTCAAAAGACTATCCGGATCATTTCCCACCTTTAGATGCAGATCCAATAAGCTTTCTACCGGTTTACCTTTATGTCCAATATAGTATTTGATCTTGTAATCATTGGGATACATGTTCACCGACGGTCCCTTGGTGGGAACCACTTGAAAGGGGCGTCCATATTTTTCAGAGCAGCGGCGGTCCCTCTGGATACCATCGATGGTCCCCAGCAGTTCATCCCGGTACTCTTCTGCCAGGTATTCAAGGGCATCGCACAGAAGCTCCATATTCACTCGGTCCGGCGGGGTTTTCTCCATCAGATCCCGGGCTCGCTCGTGGAAACAAAGCTTCCCCTCAAAATTCTGCTCCACCCATTCCAAAACATCGGAGGGCTTGTCCGGACGGCACTGCTTTCTCACCCAGTACTCCAGCTCTCTATTCTTTTCATCCAGCCGGATTTCAAACTCCCTTTCCCGTTGGCTTCTTTCCTCTCGCAGATACTGCTTTTCCATCTCTACCTCATGGATGGCGTCCTGCAGCCGGACGATCTTGTTCTCTCTGTCGGACAACTGATTCTGCAAAGTCGCCCGGTCTTCATGAAATTCCTTTTCCACCGCACGGAGTCTTTGCTCATAGAACGAAGCAACTTCTTCCACTGAGCGGTGTTTACTCAATGCATCCCGGGCAATCAACTCCCGGGCCTCTTCCAGCCACAGACAGTGGCCGAACGACATATCTTTCCCTTTGGGATAGTTTTGCAGGAAAGTATCCACAGTGCGGTACGTGGTTTCCTGATGAGTGCGGGATGTGCCATAGGGAAAGCGATGGATCTTTCCGCCGAATGCTTCCGGCTCCAGAATCAGCGTCTCCCCATACTGAATGGATTGATGGAGACTGTCGGCAAAAGCATTCATCAGCTCGGCCGGCAACAAAAAGATATGGGCATAGCCCATGCGATAGCGGGCCATGTCCTGGGCATAGTAGGGATAGACAGGTGCAGAATCCTTGAGAGGCTCATAATCCGGTAGATCCGGGATTACGGGTAAAGGCCTCACCATGGGCTTTCGGTCCTCCAGCACCTTGGGCAAGTCAAAGAGGGGCACTTCTTTTTTGGATTCCCGGTATTCGGTCATAACAACTGCCGGTATGGTGCGATCCCGGCTTGTAATCCATTCCTGAAAACGCTTCAGATCGCTTTTTGTGGCCAGCACATGGGGCTGATCATCCAGCGGCCAGCCATTCACCAATCCAACCCGCGGATTCCTTACCAGGTGTTTGATGAAGGCCAGCCGGAATACCTCGCATTCCGCCTCAGTCCCCACCGGCTCATGCACCACGGTCTTAAAGGCACATTCCACCTGATCGGATCCCAGTCGATAGGATACATTGGTTTCAAACAGACGGCCGGGTACCGGAGCCCGGGAGTGGTCATCCACAGCTGAGCGGGCACCCAGGTCCGGTTCCGTCAACTGCAGGACCCAGATACCGGGATTCGGCAGCCAGATCACTTCCAAACGGTATCCCACATCCAGATGAAAGGATGTCAGCTGATTAAGGTCCAATGCTTCATAGTCGTCCGGATCCGGAAGATTCAATTCATCCGGGAGTTCGAAGGCGCGAAAACGCTGGCGCAACCATTTCACTGTCTCCAAAACAGCAATCCGAAAAACAGCTTCCCCCCGTCCCTTTTTGCTGCCGGCCAAAGCATGCAGCTGGTAGGTGGGATAGCGGATGTTGGGCACCAGTTGTATGGGTTGATAGTCCGGGGAAGATTCCTGCACCGTCTTCACCTCGCTGATCGTTGGTTTTTCAATCTCCATATCCCAATATGGTTAATCGTCCAGCCTTTCCAGTTTGAATACCACGGGTCGTACACCGTCATTGCAGCAGGCAATCAGGGTTTTATCATCCTTGGACCATCCATCCATCAGGGCACCGCCCTGAATGGCGCTGTACACATAGTGATTGATGCAGTGCCAGGCTTCCCCGCAAAATTCAGCCGGGATCTTCATGGAAAAGTAGGCATTGCGGTCAATGATGATTTCCTGGCCTTCTTCAAAAATGGAACAGGGCCCCGGATTGGGATTGGCGCAGTATTCCGCAGCCATTTCCGGATCGTAATACTTTTTCAGTACCGTGATTTTGCATTTTGGCATTACCATTACCCCCTTTTTTATATCCAAACGATACCTTGCAAAGATAATCTCATGAGAACCGCTCTACTCACTCCACCGGCCGTTCCACCAGCACAATCCGTTTCCGGTCAAAGTCCACTTCCACATCCGTACCCATGGGCAGGATCCCAATGGGGACGGCATGGCCGAAGTTCACATTGTACAGCACCGGCAGATCGGGCTTCCCGAAATCCTTGAGGACTTTCCGATATACTTCTTTGTACTCGTCGTAATACTTTTCAAACTGGGGTTTTCCTACAACGATACCTCGCACAGCATCGAAAATCCCCTGGGCTCCCAGGTTCATCAGATAGAACCGGATTAGGTCGGGACTGGGATGGTCCTCGCTGGTCTCCAGAAACAGGATTTTATCTTGCCATTCATCCAGAGTCGGCCAGACCGGTGTCCCCACATAGATGGGGAATCCGTCTAAACAGCCTCCCAGCAGTTTCCCTGTGACTCGGCCACCGCCCTGCAGCAGCTCGTACCCGCGGGTCTCCGGCCTCGTTTTCCGAACCACACCCATATTCTCTTCTTTCCAGGGCACTTCATCATCGCTCCACACAGGGCTGGAGACTATTTCAAAATTCTCTTCTCCATCAAAGAGGATCTTCTGTACCGCCTGCCGGGTGTAGTCAAACATATGTCCGTATTCGGCAAAATCCTGCATGATGCAGGGTCCATAGAAAGATACCACACCGGCCTTTTGCATCATGAAATGGTTGGCAGTGGTATCCGAAAATCCCATGAATATTTTGGGGTTGTTCCGAATCACCGAATAATCCACATAGGGAGCAATCCGGATGGTGTCGCTACCGCCGATGGCACAGATAATGCCCTGGATAGTCGGATCCGCAAAGGCCGCCATCCAATCGGCCGCCCTCAGCTCGGGATGCTCGTAAACCAATGCTGTGCCTTTCAGGGCATGGGGCATGGCCACCACATCCAAGCCAAACTCTTCTTCCAGCCTTTTTTTACCCAAATGATACTTGTGGATCAGTGCCTCATCCCCGATTCCGCCCCAGGACAGACTGACGATGGCGACTCGATCTCCCTTGTGCAGGCGTGCCGGTTTGATCATACCCATCCTCTCCATTCGTTGTACTCTTCCAATCAAGCTTCGGGCTATGTGAACCCATATCAATTTCCGTAATTTCATGAGGTATGACTTCTACCCCTTATTCAGGGGGTTTTTGATTGATATTCATGGGATGAAACTCCACTGTGTTGATGGGATTGATCCTCCATCCGTTCCAGTAGTTTTCGAATGGCTGTCAACTCACCAGTTATTTGAATGATTTTCCAGTACCAGCAGACATATTCACGCACATACAGGATGACGCAAAGAAGTATGATCAATCCCATAAAATATTGCCTGGTCGAAATCTCAGCACGTTATTAGCCCTCATTGTGTTCAAGATCATATGTCATTATATCTATGTCCAAGTATGAATGGTTGATTCCTATCTATCCATTGCCCTTGCTATCATCCAATTGCATCAATCGTCTCCTCATTGCTGACTTACAACCCCCTGGTACGCTACCAGCAGGGCAAAGATCATCCAGAACCATTCATGGATCAGCATATTGCTGGGACCGATAGACGCCAGTATAAATCCAGTGAGCATAGCGCAAATGGCCAGGGAAATGGAGCGGATCTCCACACTTTTGGATTTCATAAATCGTTTGTAATTTCCCATTAGCAAGCGAAAGTGGAAAATGAGGTAACCAAGAAAAACAATCCAGCCATATCCCACTAGGATCTCCAGCCAGAAATTGTGGATACTGGTCAACCCCCATGTGTTGTAGATCTGATAATTTCTCATCCAATATTCAATGTTCCCAGCACCTGTACCAAATCCTTTTGTTTCTTTGAAAAAATATATACCATTCCCAATCAGATGGATACGCTTGATATCTGAGATGTTTTGCTCGAGAGGTAAACCTGTGACAATCTCTGAAAACTCATAGATTAGAGACGCAATCATTCCCCTTTGGCTGTAGATTGCAGCACACATAAGGATCATGATAATAACTATCATGTTTCGATTTAACCTTGGGTTCAGCAATTTCCGATCCATTAAAAAGCGAAAGATTCCGAGTAAGATGAACACTACCCCTGAAATAATCAAACCTATTTGACTGGCTCGAGACTGTGTAAATACCAATAGGCCAATGCCCGAAAAAGTCAAAATTGGGCATACCATCCTGATCCACTTCTGGTGGGCGTTGACCCAACCGATATAGATGATGAAAAACGAAAAAAACAGAAACACGCTGAAGTTGTTCGTATTGCCAAAGGTGGAAACAGGATAATGGACCCTCATATATATCCTGATCATGTTAGCAGGAATAAAATAGTAGTTACCAGTTAATATTTCGTACCATCCCATCAGATTCTGAATAAAGACTGATGCCAACAATATTTGAAAAGCCATGAGAATATCCTGAACCTTTGTCAGGTAACGAGTTAGGATCCATGCACTCATAGCTCCCAAACCAATGAAATATATGCTTACTGCGGTTCGATAGAGCCAGCAGTGTGATGTTTTAGAGCCACTATGTTCATCATGCAGAGCCAGGTTGTACATTTATTGGAGCCAGTTATCTTGATAGTAATTCTTTTTAGCTTTAGGTTTTAAAAAAAGAATAGAGAGTCATTTCTAGCAGCCGAAGGGGTTGTGGGCATGTGAGAAAACGAGGAGCGTTTTCCAAGCAGTTGTGGAGTCTGTGGTTAACTCATAAGAGTTATCCATGGAATCCATCGACTGCGGCATATCCACAACCCTACCTGCCGGCCCCCAGCTTACTTAGGAGCTATTCTTTGATACCGTGGCGTTCCCGCATAGACACATTGCCATCAATCAAGATCGTGTAGGAATCATGAACGATCCGATCCAGGATGGCATCAGCCAAGGTATCTTCCCCAATCTTTTCATGCCAGCCCCTGGGAGAGAACTGGGTGCAAAAAATGGTCGAGGCAGTTTGATGCCGTGCTTCGACGATCTCTAGCAGGTCCATAGCCTGGTTCTCCTGTAAGGGGGTGAGAAGCCATTCATCCAAAATCAGAAGACTCACTTTTTTGTACTGTTTCATTATCTTTTTAAAAACACCTTCACCCCGGGCTATGGCTAATTCATCCAGGAGTTCCGGTAGCCGGATATACTTGACATTGTAAAAGCTGCGGCAGGCCGCCATGCCAAAGGCACAAGCAATGTAAGATTTGCCATTGCCGGAAGCGCCCATGATGATCAAGTTCCGCTTTTCCTGGATGTATGCACAGCCGGAGAGTCGTAAAATCGAAGTCTTGTCCAGTTTGCGATCCGGATGGTATTCGATATCTTCAATGCTGGCCTGCGGGTAACGGAAATCTGCTTTCTTGATGAGCCGAAGTAATTTGTTGCTATTGCGCCGTGCCCATTCCAGATCCACAACAATACCGAATCGCTCCTCGAAGGAAAGGTCTTGATATTTATTATCGGAGAGCTGATTTCTATACGCCTCCGCCATGGCGGAAAGACGCATCTCGTGCAATTTATGAACGGTAGACTGATTAATCATTTTTGTGTCCTCCAAAGTAGTCGGCACCCCTGACAAAGCCAAAGGACTCGGTATCGTTTCTGTTTTTCGAAAGAGAGTTTGCGGACATTTTTTCCTGACCGGTCTTTAAGATCGTCTGGATAGTCTTAAAACTGGGACTGGGTGTGTAGCTAAGGGCCCGCCGACAGGCTTCTTCGAACCGAGGCAGGGAGTATTTATCTGCAAGTTTCATCAATGAAGTGCAGGCTCGGTAGCCTTGCTTCTCGACTTTATGGGCAGACAGGATTGCATTGATGGCAACTGCAGCATGGGGCCCTACTGCAGCCGCCCAGGCGCGGAAGTGCTCTGCGCTAATTTCTAGATATTTCTTATGCTTCTCCGGCATATGGTCCGGCGAGGTGATCACCTGGCCTTCTTGTCCCCGGGCACGGGCATGGGAAGCAATGCGATGATTGTGGTAAAAGACCTCCACAGTCCTGCTGGTTGAGCGAACATCGACTGAGTGACGGATATATTCATAGGGGACAGAGTAGTGATCTTTGTTGTCTACAATGATATGATAGTCATATTGAACTGTCGCCTTTGACCAGGTGGCCAGTTCATAAGGGGAGGCAGGCAAGGGCAGCAGCAACGCTTTTTCTTCCTGGTAGAAAGCACTCCTCCTGCTTCCCGGTTTCTTTTGAAAGGGTTTTTCATTGAATTCTTCCAGTTTCAACCGGACGGCACCATTGAGTTCCCGGAGGGAAAAGAATTGCTGATGTCTGAGGGAGGCAATGATCCATGTAGAAATGATGCCCACGGTGCTTTCCGCATTGGGTTTGTCTTGGGGATGTTTTACCCGCGCCGGGATCACTGCTGTTGCATAGTGCTCCGCCATTTCTTGATAGGTCCTGTTGATTCTGGGATCCGGGCGACTCACCTGATCCACGCCGGTTTTTAAATTATCCGGTACCAGGATTCGGCTTACCCCGCCGAAGTGGCTGAAAGCATTGATATGCCCATTAATCCAGCTTTCCATATTCATGGCCAGGAAGGCTTCCGCATAAGCATATTGACTGCAAGAAAGGGTGGCCACAAAAATGTAGGCCGGGATGGCTTCTCCTGTCACATTGTCGATGATTGAAGCAGTTTTGCCTGCCCAGTCCACTTCCATCATTTCTCCGGGCTTGCGCTTTATCCGCATGGTGGCCTTGGTGGTGTTGGCAAACTTACGGTAGTAGCGGCAGAACTGGCTGTACATTAGCGGGATTTCACCGCCCAAGCGGCACTCTTCGCAGTATTCATGCCACAGCAGGCTTAAAGTGACACCGCTCTTGGCCATCTCTTTGTGAATCCGCTCGCAATCAGGCAGTTTTCGCTGCGATCGGTGACTCTTTTCGGGGAAAAGGATTTCCTGGAGTATGGCGTCACTCGTGTCTTCTCCGAAAGGCCATGTGATACTATGGCTCTTCGCTCGTTCGAGCACGCTGCTGACAGTGTTCCGTGAGCATTGACAGCTGGAGGCGATGCCCCGCTGACTCACACCTTGGCTGTGCAGCCGTAGGATTTCTCGATACTTGGTCATAGAAAGACCTCCTGAAATACAATTTACACTTTTCAGTGCATGAAATCATTATATATCAGGTGGCTCTCATTAAGACCACAGTGGCTCTATTTGATGAACATGGTGGCTCTGTTTCGTCACACGAGTGGCTCATTTTGAAAATATTACTCAATATACAGCTTTCACCCAACCACCAGTATCTTTCACCCAGAAAAAGGACAGCACTGCATACGTTAGCTAGAAAGTAAGAAAAAGAAGAGAATAAAACGATTCCCTCTTTTTTAGTATTGAATAGGTATCTTTAAGAAATACTGACCAGGAACGGCGGCGAATCTGACGCATCACATCCAACACCATGCCGACAGTCATCACAAAGAAAACGAAGCGAAATACCGATAACTTAAACGCTCCAAGCGAAATCGCCAGCATGTTAGCTCCAGTAACTGAATATATCAAACTGAGATAAATCAGAAGTTTCATCCGGTGGCCCTCTGCTTTTCTGACAGCACAGTGGTAACCCACCTTCTGCCGACTTATTGCCCTGTTGAAGTTGAATTTCTATAATGATCCCGGCAGGGTCAGACTAGTGTTGATATCATCCATTGTCTGATACAGATCTGGAAATCTACCTGCTATATCACTAAAACACCAATAGGATTGATAATGCTTGAATTTAGAGCTTGTACACACCTTCCCAATGACAGACATTGCGGGTATCTAGAATGCATTTATTCTGAATTTCTTTCATGTGATCTTTCAGGTGGTCGTGAGCCACCATAATCACTAGAATATCAATCCCGTTGAGAAAATTATCAAAGTCCATTACCTGGTTATCGATTCGTTTTTCTGTAGTCATGGGATCGTAGACTGTGACTCCGAACGCCAGATGCTCTTCCATTCGTTCGATAAGCTGCAACGTGGGGCTTTCTCGGGTATCATCCACATTCTCTTTGTAGGTCAATCCATACAAACCCACGCGACTGACATCCTGAATGCCCTGATCCTGCATGATGTGGCGAATGCGCTGCAGTACATGAGAGGGCATGGAATCGTTGACCTTGCGGGCGGTGAGAATGAGATTGGTAAGATCTGGGTAATCACCCACCAAAAACCAGGGGTCCACCGAGATGCAGTGACCCCCAACACCAGGCCCCGGTTGCAGAATGTTCACCCTAGGATGGAGATTGGCTATGCGAATGATCTCATACACATCCATATGATCAGCCCGGCAGATCTTGGCCAGTTCATTAGCGTAGGCAATGTTGATATCCCGAAATGTATTTTCCACCACTTTGGACATCTCTGCAGAGCGAATGTCGGTCAGTACAATTTCTCCCTGGCAGAAGGTCTGATAGAGTTCTTTCACCCTCTGCCCGATGATTGGATCATCGGCTCCGATGGTGCGAGCATTGTGCACCAGTTCATGAATCATCTTTCCGGGAATGATCCGTTCCGGAGCATGTACCAGATGAATATCTTCTCCGATGGTGAACCCGCGCCGGGTTATTTCCGGGCGGATGAACCGGTCGATGGTCCCCGGAGAGATAGTGGATTCGATAATGATGATGGCTCCACCCATGCAAACATCCAGCACATTCTGAACAGCCTGGATCACATAGGACGGATCCATCTTCTTGGTCTGACTCATATAGGGGGTGGGAACGGCAATGATATAGCAGTCGGTGGACTCATAATCTCTTGAGAACCGAATCCCCTTCTCCAATGCTTTTTGATAGAGTTCCTGCAATCCGTCTTCCTGAAAATGCACCCCGCCGTTTTGCAGCGTGGCAATAATTTTTTCACTGATATCGCTCCCTACCACTTCAATGCCGTGAGCAGCCAGCATCAGAGCGGTAGGCAATCCAATGTATCCCAATCCAATGACATTAACCACATGAACACCTCTTTTATCAGTTTCATCGTTCATAAAAAAAGCCTTTGATATCAGTTCTACTCGGATGTAGAATTTCCTGTATCTGGCTCCTAATCGGCCAATATTCGTCTGTATAAAGCCAGCAGCTTCTTTTCTTCCTGCTGCCAGTTGTATTTCTCTTTCACTGCCCGGCGACCGTTTTCACCCATACGGCGGGCTTCCTCGGGATGATCCAACAGATAGCGAATGGCATCCGCTACCGCATGAACATCGTGAGGATTAACAGTGATGCCGCAGTCAGCATCCTGGATTACCTGGGACCAGAGGACAAAGTCGGTGCAGACCAAAGGCAGTCCGGCATCCATGTATTCAAAGAACTTGGTATTGGAGAGATTGCCCATGATCCCCCGACATTGAGGAATATAGTCCAAAAGGGCCATGCCAATTGAGGATTGACCATACACATCAGAAAAGACCTGTTTCAACGGCAGCTGGCCGTGATATTGGACATTCTTCCATCCCGGTAGAGACTGTAGCTCTTCACCATATTTTCCGATCAGACGACCGGCCAGATGATAGGTGCTGTCAGGGATCTGTTCGACTGCCTGAATCACCACTTCATGCTTCCACTGCCGGGATATGGCGCCGGCAAAGGCCACGGCCCGTCGGGTATAGTCTGGCTGGGGTCTTTCCTCATCAGAACGAAGAATAGGAAAGTTCAGAATCATTTCCACTTCCCGATTGTAAGTGCGGTAGCGTTCTTCCGTCCAGGGATAGCAGACAATGGCGGCATCCAGAAGACGAATGATGCGGCCTTCATAGATCCCGAAAAATCGCGATGCTATAGGTCGCAGAGGTCGGGGAATCCACTGGCGGACGGCAATGGTGGAGCAGTAATCCTCATGGCTGTCGAAGATCACCTTCTTGCCAGCCTGTTTCAATTTCAGGGCGTAAGGAAGCAGTTCCGGATCGTGGAGATGATACAGATCCGCATCCAGACTCAGAGCTGTATCAAAGGCCTTTTTGGTGGTCTGGGTCATGCGCTGGCCTCGGGTTCCTTTGGGTTTCCCGATCCCCACCACATGAACTCCGGATTCTTCCTGGCTGTCTCCCGGTGCCACCAGGGACACATTATACCCGGCCTTGGCCAGAGAGACACATTGCTTATGGAAGATCCGGGTATCCGTACTGGGATGGGCACTGGTGACATGGCAGACATGCATGGTCATATGATTCTCCTTCTCTATCCAATAATCCAAGGCAGATTAAGTCATTGTTTTGAAATCCTTAAATGGAGAGAACCATTCAATCCACACTTCAATCACTGTTTTTCAGCATTTTCTTCAAAGGCTTCATGTACCGGGTGATGCGGCTACGCAGCCATATTCTATGTACCTTAGGGATCAGATCATTTCCTGCATCCTCGGCTTCCGTTTTCAGCCAATGGATCACTTTCTTTATATCAGCATATCCGGGACGGGTATCGTAAATGTAGTAATGCAGGGTTAAGTGAAGCTGATCGAAGATCCATAGGCGGCTATTTCGGAGAAGATTTCTTTCTTTCGCTTTCTTGTACACCCACACTTTCTCAGCCATGTTGGCGATGATGAAATCCGCCGAAAGCCCATAGGTGATGTTTCGACCGTGGAGGCGATATACCCCCACGACATGGGGCAGGCTGCAGACCTGCCCATATAAAAGCGCCCTCAGATAAATGGGGCCGTCATTCATCATCGTCATGCTTCCCAGTTCCGCCTGATCCAGGACACTTTTCCGAAATACCGTCGGGAAGGTGGAATAGGGTTTTTTGTAGCTCAGTTGGAATTGTTCCAGGTACTCCCGGCTGTCGATGGTGCCGATAAAACTCAATTGTCCGATGTCCACTTCTTGGGATGCCGTATAGTGCACCAAGGCATTGGCACAGACAAAGGATAATTCCGGATTGTTCAGGTGTTCGTAAACGGCCAAAATGATGAAATCATCATCCACATAGAAATCATCGTCATCCAGGAAAATCACATAGTCTCCATGGGCCAGATGGTAGCCTCTCTGGCGGCTGCGGCCGGCATGGAGGTTGTGTTCATTGCGATGGTATTGGATTCGACTGTCAGCGCCATATCGCTCTGCAACAACCTGGGCGGTATCATCCGGGGAACAGTCGTCAATGATGATGATCTCCACATGGGGATAGGACTGAGTCAGAACACTGTCCACCGCCTCACAGAGCATGGCGCTGCGGTTGTAAGTAGGAATGATTACACTGACCAGAGGCAGAGTTTCTGGCAGGTCCGGTAAAGAGCGATGAGGAATCTTCGCCAAACTCTCCATCAATGCTTGTTCATCCACAATCTCGATGGCATGATGATTTCGGGCATAAAAAAGAAACGCCTGGGTCGACAGGGTTCCGGCAAGCAGTAAAGATACAGCATCAGTCAATGCAGGATCATTGGATTTCAGATGGTTGCATATTTCCTGAAACATGAAAAACCCTCCGCTGAAAATGTTGTTGATCGGATGGATGCCAGTTCGTTACCTTTTGGAGACACTGTTCCATTTCGTTTCTATCATACTTTTTTTTATCTCATCTGGCAACCATCAAACCCGATCATTGCTTTTCTTTGCGAAGGATTTCTTTTATGTATTTCAAAAATGGCTCTCTGAGATCAGGTCGCCGTAGAGCATACTCCACAGTGGCTTCCAGAAAGCCCTGTTTATCACCGACATCGTAACGGCGTCCCATAAAGCTGTATGCTACCATGGGTTCTTTTTTCGCCAGCTCCCGCAGGGCATCGGTGAGTTGAATTTCTCCGCCTTTGCCGGGTTGAGTCTTTTCCAGAATGGGGAAAATCTCCGGGGTAATCAGATAACGTCCCAGAATGGCAACATTGCTGGGGACCTCCTCTGGAGTGGGTTTTTCCACCAGATCATCCACACGATAGAGTCGGTCTTTTATCTTCTCCCCAGCCACAATCCCGTATTTACTGACATCAGCATCGGGTACTTCTTGCACTCCCAGTACGGAACACTGGTATTCATCAAATACATCCAGCATCTGTTTCAGGCAGGGCTGGGTTTCATTGTATACGATATCATCCCCCAGAAGAACGGCAAAGGGTTCATTCCCCACAAAGGTCCGGGCACAGTAAATGGCATGTCCCAATCCTTTGGCTTCCTTTTGGCGGATATAGTGGATGTCGGCCAGGGAGGAAACGGATTTCACAATAGCAAGCAGGTCCTGCTTGTTCTTCTCTTCGAGATCAATCTCCAATTCAAGGGAACGGTCAAAGTGATCCTCAATGGCGCGTTTATTTTTACCGGTAATGATGAGGATCTCTTCAATGCCGGAGGCAATAGCTTCTTCAATGATATATTGAATTGTGGGTTTATCTACTATTGGCAACATTTCCTTGGGCATCGCTTTGGTGGCTGGGAGAAAGCGGGTGCCTAGACCTGCTGCTGGGATGACAGCTTTAATTACTTTCATAACAGAATTGATCCTCCTTATAAATATAATTTCTAAAACGGAATTCAAATTGGCACTTATTTAACTCAAAAAAGTTAGAATTTTTCACTATTACTTAAATCTTAGATTATTTAGTTATTACCCTAATGAATACGTAACCTATAGAGCAATTCAGAAATATTACGAATATTATGTAGTCTATTCTTGACTCATAGTCCATTATTATAATACCGCAATATGAATCTTAAAAATGCTCGTTGTACACTTCCCATATGTAAATTATCTTATTACCTATGGTATCAAGCCTCGATAATATTATCAATTTCATCCTTTCCATTAGTAATTATTGTTTGCCTCTATAAATTACATATTACTTATCGAAATTGGGTACTCAGATTAAATATACATCTTCGAAAAACTCATACAATTGTTGTTTGCAAAATAATAACCAAGTTAATAGAGTTTCAAATTTAATTGGTCAGCACTTTATGCGGAACTAAACTTTAATATCATAAAGCTTCATAGATAAGTGAACTTATTATTTCCATCTGTAATATGTATTGCTTCGCTAGGAAACTTTCTCGAGCCCGCCTGAGTTTTTTGAATTCTATAGCATTGTATCAATATTATCTGTTTAATTTTGTTATATTAACTTGTTCTCAACCATTAGCCAATTAATTTGCATTATCGTAGGATTTTTAATTTGAATAAACTCATTAATTTAACTCTAATTTTTTTAGATGCTAGTCTTACTTCTTCAACACCTAAAATATAACATAATATAGCATACACTACTCCAGCAACAAAAGAAGCTATTAGTAATGAAAAGAAATTGCTAACTTTGGATACTCCTAATACTAGATAGATTCTACTGTATATTGATAGTGCTAATACCCCCATAATTCCTGAAGATACTACGACTTTCCATAAAATATTTAAATATCCCATTGCGCCTAATGTTCCGATCTTCTTCTTTAATTCATATAATAATAGAGAAGCAGCAATAGTTGTAGCAATGCTAGTTGCTAAAGCAAGTCCTGCGTGAGCCATAGTTTTTACAAGTACTAAACTGAGTGCAATATTAATAGTCACAGATATTGCTCCATTTATCATAGGAGTTTTAGTATCTTGTAAGGCATAATATACTCTATTAAGGAGTAATGTTACTGACATACCTGCCAATCCTACAGAATAATATAAAAGTGCTTGTGATGTCATTTGAGTAGCTAATAAATCAAAGGATCCTCTTTGGAATGCTATCTCGATAATTTGCTTAGCCAAAATCATTATTCCAAAACTTGCTGGTATAATAACTATTATTAGTAAATTGATACTATGCTTCATTACGACTTTTAATTTTCCCATATTCTGTTCATTTGCTGCTTTTGATAAGATTGGGAAAATTACTGTTATAACAGCTGAAATGAATACCCCAAGAATTAGATTGATAAATCTATTAGCATAATTAAGTGCTGATATACTCCCGACAGCTAAACTCGAAGCTAAAATTCTATCAACTATTGCGTTTAAATCGTTAATAGCTACGCTAATTATCACTGGCATACTTAAAAGCAGAATTTTTCTTGCATAAATGTCTTTTATGTCAAATACTATATTATATTTAAATCCGTTTTTAATTGCGTAAGGAATCAAAATTATGAGTTGAGATGCAACAGCAAAAGTGCTAGCCACCATTAATCCAATAATTCCAAATTGGACTGAGAAAAATAATAAAAATATAATATATACGAAGTTTCTGGGAAAACCTAAAGCAGAAGGGGGAGCAAATCTATTTTCGCTGTGTAGAAACCCAGTAAATATTCCTCCTATTCCACTAAATAATATCATAGGCATTGCAATCCTATTTAGTTTAACAGTTAGTTCAAATTGTTCACCCTCAAAACCCCTCGCTATTATCCTAACTATAGCCGGAGAAGCTATCCATCCAAGAATTAATAAGATAGCTGATACTACTAATACAACATTGATCATATTATTCGTGTGTTCAAGCTTTCCTGTTTTCCCCTCTTTTGCTTCAACTTCCGATATTACAGGAATAAATGTCGACGCTAAAGCACTACTTACTAAACCTATTATTAGTCCAGTAGCAGTAATAGCTACAAAATATGAATCGGTTTCCATACTTGAACCGAATCTAGCTGCTATTAATATTTCTCTAATAAATCCAAGTACTTTACTACTGAGCGTAAAAAAAATAATAATCAAAGCTGATTGCATCGCTAGTTTTAATTTTGTCATTTAATCTCCAATAATTCTTAATAGATTCTAATTCTGCAGATAATTTCTTACACATATCAAAATAAAGGCCCAATTTTATACAGGGGGATATGTATTTCTTTGTAGTGATATCTAGTAGTTGTTACAATCCCTCTCCCAAAATATCCCTTGTCTGAATAATGCAACAAAATGGGAAATCTAGCTTTAGAAATAATTGAAGTGCCGTTTTTGTCTATCTCTCCAATTATTACATACATAGTTTTAGATCTTTCCTTTAAAAGATAATATTTCTTATTTAGATATATATACTTGAGAAAGTTTAAGTTTTTTGTATTTGTCTCATTAAATAACCACTCAAGATATTCCCCATCAATTTTCACAATTTCTTTAGAGTCCGTAATAGGATTGAAAATCTTGTATCGTTTTTTACTATGTATTACCCATCCTGATTTTGTATAAAATGGTAAAGAATTGTCATTTGGGAAATTATATAACAAAGCATCTTTTTCTAAATAATTTAATCCTTCATTATTCATCTTTGAAAAAATTCCGTGGCCCCTGTAGTCACATAATACTGCCATCTCGCACGGTTGAAATGCTTTCTTTCCTTCAATATCATTTCTCCAAAAAGCCATTGCACCTACACATTTATCATTTACATGTGCCAAAATAATTAGTGATTCTCCATAGATATTATCAAGATATTTTTTTTTAAATTTTTCGACTGTATAACCATTTTTAAAAACACTTTCTTGCGTGTTTACAAAACTTATAATTTTTGGGTTGCCTAAATTACTTGTCCATACTTCTTCTAATTTAATGTCTATAAATGATCCCATCATTTCTCTCCTCTAACAAATTTTCTGATCTTACTAATAGTTGCAAAATAATTATTGTATTTTCCTTCTAGTTTATTTATAAAATCCAGCATTGAATCTTCATTTTCAATCCCTACCCTCCCATATAACCTGAGGTTATTTCTAATTATTTCTGATATTCCATCTGAGGTATATAATCTATCATACACCCCTTTTTTTTCTATATAACTTACTGTCTTTTTATTATAATGACCGTATGGAAAACAGAAATCTCTTGCAATCAAATTAGTTTTTTCTTTCATAACCTTATTCGCCATTATAATCTCTCGATAATAATTACTTTCATCTATTGTTCTTGCATCTATATGGGTAAATGTGTGGGTACCAAAACCAACTAAATTGCTTTCTTTCATTTCATTTACCATATCCCAAGTTAAGTAATTTTCCTTAACCCCAATAGCTCCGACTTCTAAAAAAATATTAAATTTTAAATTCAGTTTTTTCATTATTGGATATACTATTTCATAGTTGCTTAACCAACCATCATCAAAGGTTATCAATACTATTTTCGCTTCCTCGAAATGAGTACCATTGCTAAAATCATCAAAATTCAAAGCAATATATTTATTGTCTTTCAAATAATTCATTTGCCTAAGAAATTTCTCTTTATTTATTTTCATATAGCTATTCCATATATTAATAAATCTTTTTTCCTTAACTTCTGTGTTATTCACTATTAATACTATCAATATGTATATTATTATTCTTTGCATCTCTTTCGATGCAATATGAAAATCGAAATATTTTGAGGGACTTGTGATAATTTGAAATAAAATTAAGCACAAGTAAACCGAAAGTATCAATACTATTACTGGGACTTTAAGTTTTCGCATATATTTAAATACTAATACAATAAACAGTAGTAATAATGTAACTATAGTTAATAATGAATACTTTGAACCAATAAAAAACACTGCTAATATTACAGTTATCAAATAAATATGTTCTTCCGTAGTTCCTTTGGTTTCTTTTTTATTCATACTAAATAATTCCTCTCCGAATATTCCATTACTGCACCCGACCCTTAATCAATGAAGCGAGATAAGTATTTATATAATCATTAAATCTGTCTTCCCTATTATAATTTAAAAGAGCACGTTGTAGACATTTATCGTAGTAGTGTAATTTCCCCTTTTCTTTTACGACCCTAATCTTTATGGATAATTCTTCAAAATTCTCTTTTTCAATAATAAATCCGCAACTCTCATCTATGCATTCTGGACTTCCACCTGTATTGAATGTAATTACAGGAGTTCCACACGCTAGTGACTCTAGATTGGTAGTTGGGAACGTATCTTCTAATGTAGGATTAATAAATACATCAGCAGAAGAATAAATTTCTGCTAATTCTGTCGCCATATTTGTTCTAGCTATTCCAACGATATTTTCTGGCAGTTTATGTATTTTTTCTTCTTTTAGTCCCACCAAAACTATTACTTCAGACTCATTTAATGTCTTTGACAATCTAACAAAATAATCCAACCCTTTATTTTTACCCCACGCAGTAGCAACACCCAATATGATAAATTTTTCTTCTAAAGCATAGATTTTTCGAAAGTTGCTTCCTGTTGGCTTAAAAACTTCTAAATTAATCCCATTATTTATCACTTCTAAAGGGTATTCTTTTAGAAAAGATTTCATTACTAAACCCTCTAACCATTTAGAGGGAGTAACAATTGTTAAGTTATTTATTCCAGTAAACAACTCTCTTTTCCTAATATAATTATTCTCTGAATTATCAATAAACAGACTTGAAGGATACTTCCTCATTAGTGGGCAGTGACCACATCTATGCTGCCATTTTTTGCAACCGATATAATCAAAATGAGCACAATGCCCAGTAAAACTCCAACAATCATGTAATGTCCAAACAACAGGTTTATTTGCCTTTTTTAAGTAATCAAAAAATACATCAATATTTATGTAGTATCCATGCAAATTGTGAAGGTGGATTATATCGGGATCAACCTCGCGCACCTTTTCAATAAACTTTTTTGTAGCTTGGAATGAACCAAATCCATGCATATCGAAAAACCTTGTCTTGATCAGATGAGTAAAATTATCGAAACTATTGCCAATTCTGAAGGTGTTTTTATAATTCTTCAGATTACCTCTACCATACGCAATATAACTCTCATGTCCTTGTTGAATTAAATAGTCATTTATATCTGATGCAATTCTACCTGTGCTACCTATTCCACAGACAGAATTGATCTGCAGCACTCTCATTCTTGAATCCCCCAAACGACTCTTTTCACATAATCCGTATAGGATAAAATAATCCTCATAACTTTCTCCGCAACGTTTGGCGCAAAATAATCATCCACCGTATTCAGAGACCACTCATTTTGTCCCTCCAACACTTTCAATCCATGGAAAATTCTCTCCTTCTTAAGCCCAACCATCATTACTACTGCTTGCTCCATTGCTTCAGGTCTTTCATGAGATTGCCGAATATTCATTGCCTTTATCCCTAATATCGATGCTTCTTCACTGATAGTACCACTATCGCTAAGGACCGCCTTGGCGCCTTTTTGCAATTTTATGTAATCATTAAACCCAAGAGGTTTATAAATTTGTATCAATGGATTTAATTGAATACGTTTTTCTTCTATCATCTTTTTAGTCCTCGGATGAGCGCTAAAGATTATAGGCAATTTATGCTCTTCCGCAATCGCATGGAGACTACCCATAAGATTCGTAAAGTTTTGCTCGGAATTAATGTTTTCCTCTCTGTGAGCAGAAACAACGAAATACTGACTTGTTTTTAGATTCAATCTATCTAAGATATCCGACTTTTCAATATCTTCTTTTCTAGAGTTTAACACTTCATACATCGGACTCCCCGTCTTAATAATTCGATCTGGCGGGATTCCCTCCCTCAACAGGTACTCTCTAGCAATATCACTATAGGGTAAGTTAATATCCGCAATATGGTCTACAATCTTTCGATTAGTTTCCTCTGGGACCCGTTGATCAAAACAGCGATTTCCCGCCTCCATGTGAAAGATGGGAACCTTCCTTCGCTTTGCAGCAATTGCACATAAGCAACTGTTGGTATCCCCTAAAATTAGAAAAGCATCCGGTTTTTCTTCTTCTAAAATGGGATCTATCTTGATCAATATTTGACCAATTGTTTGCATGGGGTTACCGGTAGCAGCATCTAGAAAATAGTCAGGTTTTCGTAAATGAAAATCTTTAAAGAATATCTCATTCAATTCATAGTCATAGTTCTGTCCTGTATGCACCAGAACATGCTCAATCGCTTCTGACTCTTCCAATTTATGAATTACAGCAGATAGCCTGATAATTTCCGGTCTTGTTCCTACCACCGTCATCACTTTCAGTCTCTTCATTAGATCATACCTCCAGATAATACGTGTCCGGATTCTCCGGATCGAACAACTCATTGGCCCACATGATGGTTACCATATCACGATCTCCAATATTTTCTATGTTATGAGTATATCCTGGGGGAATATCCACAACCTCCAACTTATCCTCACTAACAAAGTACTCCAGTATTCTATCTGAGTGAATATGACGGAATCGGATCACACCCTTACCACATACAACCAGAAATTTTTCATTCTTGGAATGATGCCAGTGATTTCCCTTCATAATGCCAGGTTTCGAAATATTCACAGATACTTGACCTCGCTCAGGAGTTCTTAAAAACTCAGTGAAGGATCCCCGATGATCTTCATGCATTGTCAACTCATAACAGAATCGATCTTCTGGCAGATAACTAAGATATGTGCTATACAGTTTTCGTGCAAACTCATCTTTCATATCTGGGATCAATCGATTCATTCTGCTATCTTTGAAAGAGTGAATCAGTTCAACAATTTTCTTTAATTCTACTGTGTATACTTCCGGGACAGCACAAAATAGATCTTTCCGATGCTCGTATCCTCCCAAGGTACCCAATAATTCATGAACCACATCATCAATGTATGTAAGATTCACAACAACATTTGGATCATTGACTTGTATGGGCAGATCACGAGCAATGTTATAACAGAATGTAGCCACAGCGCTGTTGTAATTTGGTCTTGCCCACTTACCAAACACATTAGGAAATCTGTATACGAATACTTTTGCTCCCGTTTCCGCACTATAGTTGAATAGAAGATCTTCCCCTGCCTTCTTACTCACTCCGTAGGGATTGTTCATCTCAGCCTGGATGGAAGAGGAGATCATCACCGGACATCGATTATTATGTTTTTTCAATAGATTCAGCAATTCAGAAGTAAATTTTAAATTTCCTTCCATGAATTCTGAGACATCGTTAGGACGATTCACTCCCGCTAGATGATAGACAAAATCAGCCTGTTGACAGTATCGATCAAGGATCGTTAGGTCATCATCCAGATCATACTCCATAGTCTCCAAATATCCCCTATTGTTCAATTCTACAACAAGATTTTTTCCAATAAATCCCTTTGCCCCAGTAATTAATATCTTCATCAATATTCCCAGCCTTCCATTTCCTTACGCACAAAATCCAATTTTAGAAGTTTATCTTTAATCTGTTGTATGGTTAATCTCTCAGTGTTGTGTGAGTTATAGTCCTCTTCTTTTGAAAGTTCCTGGTCACCCTCTACATAATACTTATCGTAGTTTAGGTCTCTTTTATCCGCCGGAACACGGAAGAAACCACCCATGTCCTCAGCTACGATACGCTCTTCTTTGGTCAGAAGCGTTTCACATTGTTTTTCTCCATGGCGCATCCCAATGATTTTTATCTCATTGTCTGCTTCAAACAACTCTTTCATGGCTTGAGCCAGGTCGCCGATAGTCGCTGCTGGTGACTTCTGCACCATAATATCTCCTGCTGCCGCATTTTGGAAAGCATATACCACCAGTTCCACCGCTTCTTCCAAACTCATCAGAAAGCGGGTCATATATGGATCAGTTACCGTAATGGGCTGCCCTTTTTTTATTTGATCCATGAAAAGAGGTATTACGGATCCTCTAGAACCCATCACATTACCGTACCTCGTCCCACATATTAGTGTCCTATCCGGGTTTACTGTTTTGGACTTAGCTATTAACACTTTTTCCATCATGGCCTTGGAAATACCCATGGCATTAATGGGGTAAGCAGCCTTGTCAGTGGATAAACAGATTACTTTTTTTACCCCAGCTTCAATCGCTGCAGTTAAGACATTGTCAGTTCCAAGCACATTGGTTTTAACTGCTTCCAACGGGAAAAACTCACATGATGGCACTTGTTTCAGTGCCGCAGCATGGAAAATATTATCCACGCCATATATAGCATTGCGGATGCTCTGAACATCTCGCACATCCCCAATATAAAATTTCAGTTTGTCATTCTTATAAAAAATTCGCATACTATTGTAGAAATTCCCTTTTTAAAAAGACTTGTTTTTTGAGTTTTACCAACTTGGATTTTAAGTATTCTTGTATTCCCTTCAACAATTATAGCATCCCTGCTATTCTCTTTGCTTTCATTAGGCGAAATAATGCATATTTCATGCCCAGCTTTAGCAAATTCACGCATTAAATCCGTATAAATGCCTTTTCCCTCAATTGAAGTAAAATCTAACAGAGTAAGGAATAATATTCTCATAGGGTATCTCCTTACATGAATCAGATGATTAATGTACCGTAATTATAAATTAAAATTCTCTAAATCACTTGTATTATGACCTTCCTATTTTTAACCTTTTTGTTCTATATTTATATCAAACAAAAATTCCCTAAATTTTCTCATTCAAATTGTGAAACTTTATCGGTCTTGCTGGTATACCTACAGCCGTGCAATTAGCTGGTAGATCTTTCACAACCACTGAGCCAGCGCCGATAATGGTATTTTTGCCAATTCTTAACCCCTGAATAATTGCCCCTCCTGTGCCAAAATTCACACATTCTTCCAAATTTACAGCTCCTGAAATATTCACACTTGGTAAAATTGTCGTATAGTCTCCCAAAACTGCATCATGACCTATTGTACAGTCAAGATTAATTATGACATGCTTCCCAATTTTGGCATCAACAGAAATTATATTTCCGGCACAAATTATCGATCCTTCCCCAATTTTTGCCCGTTCTGAGCAGATCACGCTTGGATGGATCAAGACTGGATACATATTCTTGCTGTTAGAAATCTTCTCCATAATCTTTTTCTTAACAATCGGATCAGCAATTGAGTTCACCACATACATTTCCTGAGTATTCAACCAATCAGTGGTACCAATGACTCTGTACCCATTGATCTCATTCCCTTGAATCATCTCATTATCATCAACAAATCCAAGAAGATTCCACTCTTTCTTTTCTCTGTTTATATCTTCAATTAACCAAGCAACTTCACGACCAAAACCACCTGCACCAATGATAACAATGTCTTTCAAATAGATTCACCCCGATTCCCTCGAAAAGGTTCCATAGTAACTCCTTCTCTTGAGTTGATGCCTTCACGATTGAATACCTTAATTACTGTACTAACAAAAATTTTTAAATCCTCTTGAAAAGAAATTGCACTCACATATTCAATATCATATCCGAACTTCTCTTGCCAACCAATGGCATTGCGTCCCTTAATCTGTGCAAGACCTGTAACCCCAGGCCTCACTTCGTGCCTTCTTTTTTGATTCTTTGAATAAAGTGGTAGATATTCCACCAGCAGTGGTCTTGGGCCAACAAAGCTCATTGGTGCTCTGGAGATAAAATTTGGTTTTTGACCACAATATATTGTGGTCTAATTATTTTATTGACACAATATGTTGTGTTGTATCTCTTTCAAATAACCACGCGACGTTGGAATTTTAGGGATATTCTGATTTCAAAAAAAACAAAAAAAGCCACTGGCTCAATCTACTCAATAGAGTAAACTGCGTCAGTGGCTTTTCCAGTTAAATTTTCTTTATTAATCTTCGTCGCTTATAATTTCACCGTCATTCAAATTAAAAACAACTAATTTTGAACCCAGATCATAATGACCGGGAACCATGTAAGTAAGGTTCTTATCCCATTCCATCCGTTTTCTGACCGACTCCAAAAACAACGTGCTGCTAATCTCAAATGTACCATTTGGGTCAAACAAATTGGAAGGAACACGAATAGCGTCCTTAACTTTTCTAGTAAATCCTTGTACGGCCATACTATTATTCTCTGGATTAAATAGCATCCTGATATAAGGCGGTCTTCCAAGCTCGTCAATGGTAGCTTTATGGATCCTCGTCCTACCACGACGATATGAAAATGTTATGGCGATATGGTTTGAACTTTTATTACTTTTCGTATTCCTCACCCCTTAACTAAATATTTATACACATCAATAAGACCTAAAGACATCAGTCGTCTTCAAGCCTTTCTTGTATCGTATACGGTCGCGTTATAATCTCGATTGGTTCTGGTATGCTTCCTCAACAATCGCTTCATTATAATTCGTCTGTGAGCCATCTTTAGTGTTGCTAATCATGTAGTTATCGAGAATATTGACCATGCATGATTCAAAGGTGTTCCTGATACATCATTCAAACGAGTCTCCAGTTCTCTGGATAATAAACCTTTGACTTGCGCACCCTTTTACCGTCACTTTTTACAACAACTTCAGGCACAACCATCTCAGACTCTTCAAGATTGAAAATTATAATCTGTTTTCCACCAATCTCTTGGTAGATAGCCTGAACACGGTATCGGTTTTCAGGATCCCATCCCATCATTTCATACAGTTTAGCTCCGAAAAGCTTACAGCTTATATTCCTGGATATTATCTTTCAGCACTTGATATTACTCCATTTCAAAGAGTCTTTTATGTATTCATCACATGGCATTACGACCATTCTCTTTTCATCAGCATTGATCAAAAGCTGAATGTACTGAGTCTCTTCAAATAGTCTAACACATTTGCTACTGAAGGTGAGGCTGTCAACATTAAAAGTGACTTTCGCTCTTAACCTTGGAGAAACAAACTCAGAGCGAATAACCTGATATTGGTTAAGTTCCTCTAACGATTGTATTCCATCTTCTTCAATTAATGCTGCACTCATAATATTTTCCATTAACATCACCTTCATTTCAATTTTAATTCTGCAGGTCCTCGATCTGTCCTTTTAATATCTTCTTCTGACTTGATTTTCGCCTTTACTTCGAATCCTTCAACAGCAATTCCCTCAGCTGAAATATTCCAGTCTCTATCATCATGCTCATCGTGATTCATGTTTGAATAGGCATGTTCCACCATCTGTTTGCCAAAGCTGTCTCGCCATTCCCCGGGTAAGAGTTTGGCAGTATAGCTTTCATTTTCTTCATTAGCACCGTCAGAGTCATCCGTTATCTTTTTTGTTTTCTTAACCTTGAATATTGGCTCTTTCAAATCAAATAGAAGAATGGAATCCTGATCTCTATTCTTGCAATTAGCAACTATCTCAATTTGCCACTCATCCTTCCAACCCATCAACTCATATAGCAGATTTGCAAATGTTGCAGAAGATACATGAGTGCTTTGCAATCTATTTTTATAAACCTTCTTCCATAGTATTGCATTTGGATTGTTTTCAGAACACGGCCTCACAGCTATCAATCTATCGATGGGATGAAGCAGCATCTCAACATATTCAACATTATGCATTTTCCTAATACATGAAGTGTTGAATCTCAACCACTTGTTTGAAAGTGTCAACTTCGCTTTATCTCCATTGGCAAACTCCTGTATTCTTGCTACCTCATACCCAGGAAGATTAAAGACTGCACCTGCTATATTGTTTTCAGAGTTTTCATTAAATGCACTTTTACTTGCCTTCACAAAATGCGGAACCCTATATCCACCATGTGCGCGGTTAATCGGTACGAAGCCTTTCAGCATTCCTTCCTTTATAACCGTCAGTGTATAACCTACATCCAACCTGTTTGAATTCCTGTTTGAGGATAACAATAATAGTGCTTGTATGTAATCATCCCTTGAAATAATCGACTCATGATGATCTGCAGAATAATAGACCTGCTTCTGCCCCTTATTTACCTCGTGATCATGTGTTATATAACTCTTTGTAAACGTCTTTTGAGCAACAATATCGCCGCAGTAACGCTCATTTTTTAGTATGTTTCTAACACTTACAGATGACCATTTAGTCTTTCCCCTACCTGTTGGCCTACCAAGTTCTGTTAGAGTATCAGCAATATAACTAGGACTATAACCCGCAAGGAACATACTAAAGATTAATTTGACAGTCTTTGCGCCTTCTGGCTCAATGACTAGTTTTTTATCCACCTTTGTATATCCAAGTAGTGAACTTGTCGGACATAAAAATTGACCCTTAGAAAACCGTTTCTCTATGGACCAAAGCATAGATTCGCTCTTTGCTCTACTTTCTTCTTGTGAGAATGCAGACAGTATCGTTAGATAGATTTCGCTGTCCCTTGTAAGCGTATTAATATTTTCGGTTTGAAAAAACACACCTACCTTAGGATCTAATTCTGCAAGTTCTCGAACAACAGATAAACAATCCAGAACATTCCTTGAGAATCTGGAGACGCTCTTAGTTACTATCAAATCAATCTTACCCGATTTGCAATCCTCTATCATCCGATTGAAATTCTCTCGTTTTTTTCGATTGGTTCCTGAGATTCCTTGATCTGCATATACACCAACATAGACCCAGTTTTCATTCTTCTTTATGAACTCCTCATAGTACTCACATTGTAGTTCATAACTACTGGTTTGAGCCTCATCCGGAGTAGATACTCTTGCATAGGCGCAAACGCGTTGTTTTCTCAGCGTTGTACGTTCATTGGTATACACCGGGTTTTGAGGAATTATCAACACGTTTTTATCTAACTTGTTAACATGTCCTTGTTTTGAATCGATATTTGATATACATATCACCTCTTTAGATCAAATTTCCTGTAATGCCCAGTACCATCCATCATTTTTCTTGACTGATTTTACACCAAGGTTCTTCTTAGCTTCGTCTACTGTCCTTTTTCTAATGCCCTGATCTAGGCAGGCTTCATATATCATGCCACACGGCATCTCCTGTTCCTTGAGTAATTCCTTCATTATATTTGCAGCCTGCTCGTGTTTGTTTTCTGTATTCGGGTTAGAAGTCCCACCTGATATTATATCTTCTATAGTGACATCATAATGCCCAATCCACCGCACACCATAATCTCCTTCAATCTCAAAAGCGATGGCCCTACCTTCAGGTGCTAGGTTGTTCTTCAGCTGTGTCATAACACGGATATCTGGTTCGTTCTTAAGCCTTCCTACAAGGAGAATGCTCCTTGCAGCTGCACTAATATCAATTGAGCCCAATCCTCTGTATATATTCTTTATGCCTGCTGCCTTATTCATATGGCCAATAATGACGACTGCACATCCTGTTCTTTTAGCAACCTCTGATAATTGATTCATCATTGGCCGCATATCAGCTGCTCGATTGATATCGGCATCAGATCCTATATAAGCCTGAAGTGGATCCAAAATCAACATAGAAGCACCTGTTTCAAGAATACACTCTTCTATTATATTATCTCCCATCATGAGGCCAGTATTTTTAACGCTTATGTATGCAATTTTAGTGCAATCAGCATTGGCATTGACCAGCCTAGGTTTAATGGTATCTTCGATGTCGTCCTCAGCACTTTGGTAGATAATCACACGAGGCTCTGATTCATTATTGGTTTCAGGAAGGTCAGCCCCTCTAGATAAAAGTGCCGCAATATTCAATATAAAAGTTGTCTTTCCTTCTCCTGGGTCTCCTTGAATAATAGTGATTTTACCCTCAGGAATGTAAGGATACCATAACCACTTCGTCCTTTTTGATTGGACCCCTGAATAGAAATGTATCTTATAACTACTATTTTCTTTACTTTTCATCAGCTCCACCTTGCCAAAGACGAAATCAACAATGTAAAAATATCTATTCTGCATTTTATGTATTGTTATGATTGATTATATTATACTCCAGCAATATATACAATAAGTTTATCAAGATTTCCAAATAATTTTGAAAGGAAAATCGATATATGGAAAAAACAAATGATGTTGATTACAAAGCTATTGGTAAGAGAATCAAAATACTGAGAATACAGCATTCCATCACACAGGAAAAGCTTGCTGAGACTGCCGGATTGTCAACACAGCATATGAGCAACATAGAAAACGGCAACACCAAATCAAGCCTTCCTACCATAGTTAGAATTGCTAACGCGTTCTCCGTTACTGTGGATGAACTCCTGATGGACAGCATACACAATTCTAAAGTTGCCTTCTCAAAGAGTATTGCAGATCTATTAAAAGACTGCACTGAATATGAAGTTCGGGTTCTATCCGATATGCTGCTGGGTGCAAAAGAAGCTCTTAGAAAAAACGAGTCCATTCGTTATTAAAAAATTAAGATTGCGAAGTGCCATACACACAAGCAACCTTGCAATCTTAAAAATCATTCCCCAATAAGTGAGACTTGATCCTACTCTATCTAATCCAGATAGAGTGTTTTTTTGATTTTCACATTATTTGCCAACAAAAAGAGTTGTAATGATACTCTAAATATCATATACTATACTATACGCAAGCATAAAATGATTTATTGACTAAAATTGATATTTATAGTATCATTTAATTAAAGATAGAGTATACTATGATTGAAAGGAGGATCTTGTATGAAACGACTATCCGTAAAAAAATTAGCTGAGATGCTTAAACTTAAAAGAGACGATTTAGATTTAACACAAGAACAACTTAGTGAATTAACCGGGATAAACAGAGCAATGATCGGACGAATTGAGAGGATGAATTTTATTCCATCAATTGCGCAACTAGAGTCTTTAGCCACAGTGCTTAAATTTAATATCACAGATTTGTTTATTGAAAAGCAAAGCAATAACTCATTTGTTGCTTTGAGAAGCGAAGCAATATCAGAGGGTGAAAAAGAAGGCGTGGAAAAACTTTTCACTATGATGCTGTCTTTGAAACAACAAATAGTATTGAGGAGCAAGTTTGAAAATGAGTCCACTAATAGAGCTTAATCCTGTTCAAATTGAAATGATTCGCAAACTAGCTGAAGAACGTAGGAGAACTTTAGGATTTGTTGGAGACACGCCTGTCGCAAACGACATCTTCACCATCCTTGATAAGCTAGGTATATATTTATTGGAGTACCCAATTAAATCAGAAGGTCCTAGGCCAGCATTTTCCGCATCCCTCATTTATTTCAATGAGGATGAGAAGGAACTTGCTTTTCTAGGACTTAATACTGCTGATTTTTTCGATAAACAGATTTTTGCAATTGCTCATGAGCTATATCATTATTTTACTAAGACCGGATCACACTTAAGTCGTCTTTTTGAAGAAGAAAGCATATTAGTTGAAGCTGAGGCTAATCGGTTTGCGGCCGAGTTTTTATTGCCTGAATCCGTGTTAGAAAGCATAATTATAACAGAATTCAAATCAAAATCACTTTCTTCACTTGAACACCGCGTACTTACCAGATTCATTGCCAGACTCCACTGTACCTGGTGGCTGCCTTACCGATCAATCGTTAGAAGACTCAAGGAAATCGATGCGATTACCGAGGAACAATTTGATACCCTATATGAAATGGATGAGCGCGATGAAAACGGCGAATTTGCACGTACTTGTATTGCTATAAATAAAGAGGATTTCTCTCGACTAAATTCTCCAACCAACAATGTTGGCACTTCGCCAAAAGACATAGAGATCATCATCAGAAATTTTGAAGACAATATAATCGACGAAGATAAATTCAGTTCCACCCTTGAATTATTTGGAAAAAGCCCTGAAGATTTTGGTTACGACCTTCAGCTTTCGGATGAAGATATAGAAGAATTTGAAGCGTTTTTCAAGGAGGATGATGATGAGAGTTGATTTATCATCCCCTAACCCCGCAATGGTTAGCATCATTCAGGATCCACACCAAATCATCACCTTGGATGCTAACTTTATAATCCCACCAAATAGAGATAAGTTAAAAACAGATATTACCTTTGAACAGTTTAGAAAAATCTGGATTGATCCGATATTTGATGCTTTTCCGAATCTAGCAGTTCACGAAGCTGTGTATGAAGAATTTGTTATCGACTCTGTAAAAAATTATGTTGATGAAAAGGTCAACTTCACCCCTCCAAAGCTTATTGTACATAAAGACTCTTCCTTGACTTATGAAGAACAAATTCTTAGGGATACCATTGAAGATCTCTTATCTCCACTTACGAACTACTCACCATTAATTGAAAACAAAGTAGATCGTGGCGAAGTTAAATCGCTTTCATACATGGCTGTAAAAGGACTTCTGTATTTTGCTGCGCATGATTCCCAAACCTTACAGCTCATTGAGAAATCTGAAGAATGGGCAACAGGCCTTGACAGTGTACAGGCCATCAAAATGTATGAACTTATTTACTTTCTATTGAAAACTAATAGAAGTTCTAAAGATAGTCTTGGAAGTTTCTCTATAAATATCAGTACTACCTTACGAAGCGAGAAAAAAATCCTACAACCCTGAATGGGGAGTTTTTGTAGTTGAAATGGACAAGCTCTATGGTTCGTTGCTGGCATAGCAGCTTGCAAAGTATCTTAAACAAATTAAAACATGAATCAGAAAAGCTCTGTCTCAACTGGATAGAGCTCTTTTAGTGTTCCAAATATTAGTTTTGATGGCTAGGTTCATCACATAGTTCCAAACCCTTAGATTGCTCTTATCAACTTTTCTGCTAATCCCAATGGCTAGTTCATAAATGATTAATCCATCTTCATATACATATCCTTTCTTTACTAATCTTTTGAAAATGTCTTCCCTAAATGCGGGATTCTCTTCTCCAGTAACAAAGGGTTCAATGTCATTTAATTCTTCTAGTAACCACTTTAGGTTTTTCTTAATCGATTTAGCCTCATAATGCTTTTGCAAAAGTTGGTCCATTTCGTTTTGTAAAATGTCCATCTCGCTGGCAATCTGAAGACTCATATCATCGTAGACATCACTTGCGACGCTTTGTCTTGTGGCTGAAGCCACCTGGGTTAGCCTTTCATCAAGCATGTCAATTTCTAGCTTAAGAAATTCGAGTCTATTTTCTTCCCAGCTATCGAGGTCAACCTCTGCAATTGCTCTACTTGCATCTTCTATTAACTTTTCACTCTCAAGCTTCATTTTTTGGAGCATATCCATAAATCCGTGTTCAATCGAGATTTCCCTGTAGGTTTTACCATCGCACGCTTGACCTTCTTTTCGCCCGTCTGCCACCCTGCATTTCCATGCTCCATAGAGCTGTTTTTTGCCTTTCTTAAATGTAGTGAAGGTTCTTCTAATGTACGGGTCACCGCATTTTCCGCAAAAAAGTGTGTTTGAAAATGGGGACCTGTTGCTGTGCCTTTGTTCTGGATGGTCTCCATCCCCTTTGTTCATTTTGTATCTTCTGTCCAACTCTATCTGCACCGCATTCCAGTCATCCTTTGAAATAATTGCTGGATGATGATCTGCAATAAAATACTGCGGCTGATGCCCTCTATTAATAACTCTTTTGTGGGTCAGAAAATCTACTGTGACGCGCTTTTGCATTAGGATATCTCCACAATATTTTTCGTTTCTAAGCATTCGGTATACCGCATTTCCAGTCCACTTTGTTCTTCCTGTTCCCGTCTTTACTTTTTCCTTTGTAAGGTTAAGGGCAATCTTATTGGTACCATTGCCGCTTAAAAACTCCTTGAAAATCCTTCTGATCGTCTTGGCCTGTTCTTCATTGATGATTAAGTTGCCCTCAGAGTCCTTATCGTAACCTAGAAAAGTTGTCGTTGGGCAGTGAGCCTTACCTTGCTGAAATCTCTTCTGAATTGACCAGCGGACATTTTCAGATATACTTCTGGATTCATCTTGGGCCAAGCTGCTTAAAATGGTAAGAAGTAATTCACTCTTTGCATCCAGGGTATCAATGTTCTCTTTTTCAAAATAAATCCCCACAGGATTAGGTAGGCCCTTTAGAATGCGGACATAATTCAAACAATCCAAGGTGTTCCTTGCAAATCGACTTATTGATTTAGTTATGATCATATCGATTTTCCCGGCTTTACAATCTTCTATCATCTTCAAGAACTCGTCTCTTTTCTTTGTTGATGTTCCTGAGATTCCTTCATCTGCATAAACCCCACTATACTCCCAGGAACTATTACTTTTTATAAACTTGGCATAATGGTCAACTTGTAGTTCATAACTGGATTGCTGCTCTTCTTGATCTGTGGAAACCCTGCAATAAGCACAAACCCTTTTTCTAGTTTTTTCGTTAGTTTCACTGTCAATGTTTGTGATGGCAGGGATCACTTGTACGCTCATTTTCGGTTCAATTTCCATAACTTGTGGTTGCCTAGACATGCTCATCTTCATTCCTCCTTCTCTTTAGCCTTGATATTCTTCTTTCTAGTCCTTTTTCTGGATTCATGCTTGATATATGAAGTGGCGGTCAAGCCGCTTTTAAGCGTGTAGTCCACCTTGCCTTCGTCATAAATCACACCCTTCTCAATAAGGTCCCTGAAATAATCTTCATTAAATATTTGCTCTTCGCCAAGATTATCTAGGATCATCATCAGTGCTTTATCTGAATGCATCTCTTCATTTTGAGTGCTTTTTAATGTTTTTAACATTTCCATGAAGGCTTCCTGAAGCTTTGGTTCTTGCTGTCGTTTGGCATAACAAGGGTCACATCCGGACTTCTTCCTTGACTTTGAAGATGTAGCCCTGCAGCGCCAAACCCCAATTTTTTCTTCTTTTCCACCGCTTTTTAAGGTTGCTGTATGCCTCGTAATAGGCTGCCCACAATGGCCGCAGAAGAATTTATTGGACATTACGGAAACATTGCTGTATCCCTGCCTGATCTTCCTATCTTTGGTTGTAGCTATTTCGTGCCTTCTTTTTATCTCTTCTTGAACAGCCTCCCATTCAACTTTAGGAATAATGGCGTCATGGTGATTCTCTATAAAGTACCTAGGCATTTGACCTTTGTTTTCCTTTTGCTGGTGCGTAATAAAGTCCACAGTGTAACTCTTTTGCATCATAACATCGCCACAATACCTTTCGTTTTTAAGCATGTGCATGATACTGCTCTTTCCCCAGTTGGTTGTTCCTCTGCCCGATATAATCCCTTCAGATTTTAGCTCAGCAGCTATGGCTTTAGCACCTTTGCCTTCCATATATGATTTGTAGACCCTTCTAACAGTTTTTGCTTCTTCTTCATTGATGATCAGGTTTCCTTCGTCGTCCTTTTCATATCCTAAGAGAAAGTTGGTCGGGATCCTCGGCTTGCCTGCCTGAAACCTCTTCTGAATGCTCCATTTCAAATTTTCTGATGTGCTTCTTGCTTCCTCTTGAGCAAGGGATGAAAGAATGGTGAGCAGAAGCTCGTTTTTCCCATCGAGGGTATGAATTTTTTCTTTTTCAAAATATATCCCTACCGGTGGTGACATTGATTTAAGTTCTCTGATGTGTTCCAAACAGTCCAGTGTATTTCGTGCAAACCGACTGATGGATTTTGTTATGATTAGGTCAATATTTCCCTTCCTGCATTCTTCAATCATTCGATTAAAATCTGACCTTTTTTTCGTTGAAGTGCCACTCTTGCCATGGTCAGCATAAACGCCTGCGTAAGCCCACCTTTGATCACTCATTATCAGCTTAGTATAGTATTCCACCTGCAAATCATAGCTTGAATCTTGGCCTTCTTCTTCTGTGCTGACTCTGCAATATGCGCATACCCGTTTTTTCTCTAGGTTAGGTGACATGCCACTTGCGATACGCTGCCTATGAACATCAATCTTTTTTACACTTTTTGCTTGTTTCATCCATTCATCACCTCCCAGTTTATTTAAAGCTCAACCTGAGTCGTTGAATTATCAAACCACTCTATGGTAAAAGAAATAGGTGATAGAATTTTTACTCCTATCACCCACGCTCTCATATGTTCAATATTCAGTTCTTTAAAGAACGCAGCCAGTTTGTGTTCATTTCTTGGTAATGTATCCATCCATTCGAGTGTTGTTGCGCGTTTATCTCTATCCTTTTCTAGTAGCTTCCAGTATACTTCTAAATCCATTAGACTTTGTTCTAGATCTTCTTTTTTCGATTCCAATCTTAGTAGCTCTTCATCCTTAGCTTTAAGTGATTGAAACATTACTTCTCGAATCTCTCTTTTTAAGATTACTCTTTTTCTTTCAATATCATCAAAATCATGAATTCTCTTTATATCAAGCTTCATCCTGTGCATAAAGTGTTCGCCTGAAAAATCATACCGTATGTCTAGCGCTTTTAGCATAGCTTTCTCTATATCGCTTTCTGAAACGCTTTTTGAATTACAGAGTTTTTTGTCCTTATTTCTTCTTGAGCAAATCCAACGTGCATAATTGCTTGCATTGTATCTGTGATAAGTTGCACCGCAGACACCACAGTTGATTCTTCCAGAGAGCGGATAAACAATCCTTTGTTTTGATTTTGAGTTTATCTTTTTAGAGCCAATAATATTTTGAACTTTATCGAATACATCCCGATCAACAATTGCCAGGTGGTGGTTTTTAATGTAATACTGTTTCTTTTCACCTTTGTTCCGGATTGTTTTATGGGTTAAATAATTCTCGGTGTACGTTTTTTGGCAGAGTACGTCTCCCTTGTATCTCTCGTTTGTAAGGATTCCCTTCACCGTATCTAGGGTCCATTCACTTTTACCCCAAGATTTTTATAGCCTTTACTCATCATAAGCCTGGCTATTTCGGTGTAGCCTTTCCCCTTTAAGAATTCATCATAAACCTCTTTGACTACTCCTGACGCAGCCTCGTTGATGGATATTTTTCTATCTTTGCCCCTACCAGAAACATCATAGCCTAAAATTTTCTTAAACATTGGCACACCCTGCTGAAATCGTTTCTTAAAAGCCCATGTCATATTCTCAGAAATACTACGGCTTTCTTCTTGTGCAATTGCTGCGATGGTCGAAAGTATAAACTCGCTTTGAACCGCCATAGTGTCTATGCCTTCTTTTTCAAATATGACACTAATTCCTAATTCCTTTAGCTCACGCACTGAATCCAGAAGGTCCATTGTGTTTCTAGCAAATCTAGAAATACTCTTGCAGATGATCCGATCTATTTTGCCTTCATTACAATGACGCATCATCCTTTGAAACCCTGTCCGATGAATCATTTGTGTGCCTGATATCCCTTGATCAGCATAAATTCCAGCAAGTCTCCAAGCTGGCGTATTCATTATCAGTCTCGTATAGTATTTTTCCTGCATTTCAAAGGATTCATTTTGTTCTTCGAGCTCAGTACTTACCCTGCAATAGGCTGCTACCCTCAAAAGGCTTTACCAGCTTTAATTCATTCTTGTCAAGGCCTATAGGTTGTCCAGCCCATAATACTTCTACTCTTTGGTTGGTTGATATCCCTGTTTGCATACACTCATTCCTTTCTTACCGCCAACCCGGCGGTATTCTTTAATCTAAGTCTTAAAAAAAGAGAGGCTTCCCCACGTCACTCTAAAGGTGTAAATAGCAAGTCAATTGAGCTTTACTAAAAGGAATAAATAAGCTGCTATGGTCATCCATAACAGCTCATGATGTATTTGATTTCGTAAATGAAATAGGGTCAGTCATAGCTTATAACATATAACCCTTCTCTTTTAACTCATTTAACAAGTTCTCTGCATTTTCTCTTTTGCTAAAAGCACCTACCTGCACCCTGTAGTATTTAGGATCCTTGTTACTTTCTACTGGTGCTTTCACGATAGAACTGACGCGATTTAATGCATCTATATCCACCCAGGTCATTATGCCAGCCGTTTCATTTCGTGATGCCTTATCAACTTTCTTTCAAGTAAAACGCAGCGCTTCGCTCCCATCATTACAGGTTCTCCATTAAATTCAACTTGTGTTGCACCTTATGATAGGTTTGCTTTACCCAGGATGGAATGGTTTGTCCACCAGGATAATATTTCAAAGCGTCTGTCTTTATTTCAACCACATCGCCTACTGATATTACACTGTCACTTGATTTGGCTGAATTAAGCGCCTCTTTAACCGCCGCTCTGAATGTATCCATACTCTCGCTGTGTTTTGAAACCAGTGCATCATCAGAGTGATTGCTTGCAATCCCCTTCTTAACCTTCGAATGACAAATGATGTTCTTTCGTCAGCCCATACTCTTTGCAGAGAAAAACACTCAGCTCCACCGCATTCTTCCAGACTGCTCTGAAGTAAGCATCATTCTTTTTCACATGTAACCCATCATCTGATTTTGGGAATAAGAAAACCCGCAGCTCACAAAGTTCAAAACCGATGTGGGTATTATTTGCATCTCCTCCAACATGCCAGCCTCTGTGATTCAAGGCAGGTACTGCCAGATTTCTTTGTCATCTAAAAATGCATGGACACAGGCCTGCCTATTGATTTCACCAGCTTTATAGGACTTATTCCAGCGGTTGAACCAGTCAGCGGCCATCACTCCTGGTGTGGCAGTGGAATGGACCATAATGCCTTTTGGTGTGATCTTTCTTCCTGCTGTATAGCAATCATTTCTGGTCATTAACTTCGATTTCAAATTACTTAGACCCATCTTTGTCTCCTCCGTCTTTTAACTGCTCTAGAATATCTCGCAGCTTCTCTGGAATAGGAAGTCCAAGTCTTGTGGCGTTTTCAATAATGCTGATCCCTTCATTAGACAGATAAAAGAAAATCACTGCGGTTCTGATAACTCCTCCATCTCCGATGATATTCTGATCAATAACATGTGCTACTCCAACTAAGGAGAAGATCACCACTTTCTTAAAGATGCCCCGAGCACCTACTTCGCTGGATAGATGTTTCTCGATAATGGCGCACATGACACCAAGCAGATAGTCAATGACAACAAAGGCAATCAGGGCATATAAAAATCCATCGTAACCACCAAGAAACCAGCCAAGCCAACCACCAATGGCTGCAAATGCCATTTGAATAAAAGTCCAAATATCTCTCATATAATTTCCTCTCTTTCATCTTTGTGTATTAAAAAACGCCCTATTTATAAGGCGTCATTTCTTATTCATAAACCCTGCTACTGCTCGTTTTATCTTTTGTTATCTTGCCAATGTAGTCACTAAGTCTTCCCTTGCCAAGTCTTCCGCCACTGTCCACTGTAAAATCAGTATAAAATCCGTTCTTGCCAAATTTGTGTGTAATCTCAGTAATCAGTCCAAGGTTTGATGTTCCCTTATTTCCAATAATTATGGCTTCATCGCCAAGGATAAGCTGCGGTCTGAATGGCCCAGTGAAACTCTCGATCTTACCAACATACTGAAGGCTTAGAGCTATCTGGTTTGAATAGCTTTCTGCATCGACTAAAGAAGTTCCCTCCGGGACGTTCACATACAAGGTTTTGTTAGCTTGTAAGTTCCATCCGGTGTAAGTTTCAACATCCCTATAGACCTTAAGAGAGAAGTTTTGGTTGTGAACGCATACTCGTCTATAAGCTTCCTGGTCATCCCTTATTATGCTTCTTGTAAAAATGTCCTTATCTCTATAGAAGGTATAGGTGGTATTTCTTGTAAAGCCAGCATAGTTTGAGGAGCCAATTACAACTGTTCCATCCACCAGTTCTTTTATTTGCCAACCATCTAAAGCCTTTAATATCTCCATGATCCCTTCAAGACAGCTCATGTTCGCATCAAATTGATAGCCTGCATAAGTGCTTGTATTTTCAACGAGCATCTCATCTGAGCTTATGTTCGCCCTAAAAAGTATATCCTTCAAAATCTCATGGAGAACCATGAAGGGGTAGATGTTTTCCTCATCAAAGCTCTGATCTCCTAGCGCTTTACCTATTATGTTTCTGCCATCCACACTGACAGCTTCAGATAGAAGAGAAAAATTGCTTCGATCCACATAGAAAACTCCCATCGGGTAAGGTTCACTATCTCCCATGACTAGTTCAAACTCCACCTTGCTTCCTGGTGATAGAAGACTTGATTCTTCTGAAATGGCTACATTACCTTCATACTCAGGATTTTCATTTAAAGGATTATCAAGACTTAAGGTAAAAGAAGCGATAGCAGTATCCATGGAATGCTTAATGGAACCGCTGTTAAGATATCTTTCCATTTCAAAAGCAAACTCATAGATTAATAGCTTATGGGTATCAGAGGTTCTATAGCTTCCCACGACACCAAATCCCTGAAGGATTTGAAGCTCCAGCTGCTTGATTGTAACATCAGGACTTATCTTTATAGGAGAGAGCCAAGCGGGGGAGCTATACTCACCGTTTAATTTCTCAGAAGGCTTTCCATACAATTCTTCACCTGTCAGATAAAAAAGCTGTCCTTCTGTCTTTGGAAACTGAAGAAAGTCAGGGTATTTTCCCTGACCCACTATTCCTGTTGTTGAAAAAACAAGTTCCATCTAATCACCTACTTCACCTATATCCTGGGAAGGCTCAAACTTCAGTTCATGTCTTTTACCACATTTAATGCAGACCACATAGTCTCTAATGGTCTCATAGTAAAACTCCTGACCACACTCGCATTTTATGTTTCCTTTCTTCATCTAGATCCCCTCCCCAAGAACAAGAACAGCTTCTGCGTTAAGCAGATAATTGGTACCCTTAGGTATCTCGTTGATATGGTGTCTCTTAATAAGCACGATATCTCCTTCTTGAAGAACTGTTGTATTGAACTTCATAATAGGAAGCAGGTAGCTTTGCCAGTCAAAAAATGTCATACTCCCGTAGCCCTCAGTAATGTAGCAATTGATTCTCAAATACTTTTGAGTTGAGTTGATATGGATATATCTATAGGTGGTCTCATTGGTGCTATTCCCAAGGCCAGTGATGTAGTTGACCCAGGCATCACCAAGATTGTCCTTTGTAGCAAAATCATAGTAGCTTCTGGCATATCCTTGACTCGTTTTGAAACTAATGACAAAATTAAAGCCCTCTTCTGAATAAAGCTCTACCATTCCACATTGTCTCGTACTACTGATTGTTCCAGTAGTGAAATAGTGATTGTTGATTACCTCAGTCCATTTTGCATAGGATGTTGGTATAGAAAGAACATCAAGGAAACTAAATTCTTCGCTTGTATAATTGAAGTCGCCAAACTCCGTGAAGTAGTGGTCTGTGATTACATTGCCATTTACCTTGACTTCTTCAATGTCAGTGGTCTTGAAGTTTATAAACAGCTTGTTGGCTGCGGCTTCCTCCGCTGAAACCACATACTCATAATACATCTCTCCGTCGTAGGTCACAGGCAGTGATCCAACACCTGTCCAAATCAGCCTATCTACAGGGATGTCCAGTTTTCTATCCTTGAAAGTCTTACCGAAGTATCTGCTGCCTGTAGCCTCAATTCCAAGAACTGCATAGTTGCTGAACTGACAATTGAGCTTTCTGGTTCTAGCTACAGCATCTGTGGCAGCTGTGGCACTCATGCCAACATTCGGCTGGCATAGATATTTACTGGTTGATATGGCCAAGGTATTAGAGGGTACACTTCCTGCACCAGCAAGATAATCTCTAAGAGTCGTATACCATTCCCCACCATCTGTAAATTCATCAAACTCAACAAAGACCGTGGCATAGATATCTATGATCCTAACTGGAGTCTTTTCTATGGTGAGTTGATTTCCTTCGGCATCTGTTATCATTGCGTGGGTGTTTATACTAGTTGTAGTTTCACTGATACCAACTTCTGTGAGAATATTTCCGTTAAACTCAGTCGCTTCAAGTCTTATGGACTTGGTCCATTTGGAAACAGGAAATGCCCTGATCAGCTCTACGGTGGAGCAGGGTTTATTGCCCACTCGGTTAAAAAGTGTTGTTCTGGTTGGATCCATGGTTCCACCACCAGTGCCAAACACAATCTGATCGAAATAACTGCTAAAAGCCACAAGCCTGGTATAAATCCTATCAAGGACCATATTTTCAGCTTGGCCTTTTAATTCCACTTCACCCGTCTCCACATTGGTTACTACAATGTCAAACCTATTGTGAAACTTGGGTTTTATCTCTGTCCTCATGCTCGTTCCTCCTATGGATTTTCAATACTTGAGTAGATCAGCTGGGTTGCTATTGTAAGTCCAACGACCCGTATTTTCTCGGATAGGTCGTATATATTGTGATAGGTTATTGGTATCAAAATTGTTGTGGTATTTACTCCAACCGTTAACCTTTCCTCGATGCCAGGGTTAGGTGAGGAGATGAGCTCTGTTGGATCAAAGCCTACTGTAAAGTCCTCTACAGCCCCACCATATCCGATGAAGTTCCCCAACTGACCTTTGTACTGAATCGTAATTGCACCTTCTACTTCATCAAAGGCTTCCTGGTAGTTATCATGCAATGTAATCAGAAGGGTGTTTTCCTCAGTAGGATGATGCT
>JAXGQE010000001.1:0-299100 GCA_040766585.1 Candidatus Sumerlaeota bacterium | reverse complement strand
TTCCGACTCCGAAAAAGTGACAAGGTTCCAACACAATACGCACACAAAAAGGAGACTGGAATTTCTTCCAATCTCCCAAACCATTGTCAGATATGGAGCCGATGATGGGACTCGAACCCGCAACCTGCTGATTACGATTCAGCTGCTCTACCATTGAGCTACATCGGCACAAATCTATGATAGCATACAGACATCCCCTGCACAAGACCAGACAAGACATTCTTCCTGTTAAAACCTTCCTGCATATTCATCCAAACTGGCAATTTGAGGATCCAGTCGATCTTCGCCGGATTCAATCACTTCCAGTAAAGCTCTGACCGTATCCAATGAAGTCAAACAGGGAATCGCCATCTCAATGGCTTTTCTGCGGATCTTAAATCCATCTCTCTCTGGCTTTTTCCCTCGAGTCGGCGTATTTACAACCAAGCTGATCTCACCTGATTCAATGACCTGCAAAATATCAGGGGTAGCTTCCCCAATCTTTTTCACTTCTTGGACTTCAATTCCAATCTCTTGAATGGATCGAGCTGTTTTCTCTGTTGCCCACAGTGCAAATCCCAGCTCGTAGAATCGTTTGGCCAAATCCGCTGTTTCTTCTTTATCTGTGTTGCGTACCGTCAAGAGGATACCTCGGCCCGGCTGCGGAATGCAGATCCCGGAAGCCATCAACCCTTTGATGAACGCTTCCGAGAAACTCTTCGCTACCCCAAGCACTTCACCGGTGGATTTCATTTCCGGCCCCAGACTGATATCCACATCCCTCAGTTTCTCAAATGAGAAAACAGGGACTTTAATAGTGGAAAATGGCATTTCTTTGTACAGTCCAGTACCAAACGAGAAATCGGACAATTCTTTCCCCAAAGCAATCTCAGTGGAAAGCTGAACCATGGGAATCCCAGTCACCTTACTGATAAAGGGAACTGTCCGGCTTGAGCGTGGGTTTACCTCGATGACATACAAATGATCCTCGAATAGAACAAACTGAACATTCATCAAACCCACTATGTGCAATTTCCGGGCAATAGACTCCGAGAAATGAAGGATCTGGCTCTTCACTTTCTCGGAAAGATTGCGCGGTGGATACACGGAAATGCTGTCTCCGGAATGAATCCCGGCTCGTTCCAAATGTTCCATGATGCCGGGAATTAATATGTTTTCTCCATCACATACAGCATCCACTTCAATTTCCTTGCCCATCAAGTATTTATCAATCAAGACAGGATATTCCGTTTCTCCACGTTGGATGTTTTCCATCAGATATAGAAGATCATCCTCATTGTAGGCAATCTCCATCCCCTGCCCCCCCAGGACATAGGAAGGTCTGACCAGCACCGGATACCCGATCATCTCAGCTGCTTCAGCCGCCTCAAGGCTGCTCAGCACCGTTTTCCCCAACGGTCGATCGATATTCAGATCCGCCAGGACCTGATCGAACTTCTGCCGATCTTCCGCTGCATCAATGGATTCAACTGATGTGCCAAAAATCCGTACCCCAATTCGATGCAGATGACTGGAGAGCTTGATCCCGGTCTGTCCACCAAATTGTACAACCGCCCCCACAGGGTTTTCTGCCATCACAATATTTTCAACATCCTCTTCAGTCAGTGGTTCGAAATACAGACGATCGGCCGTATCAAAATCCGTACTGACTGTTTCCGGATTGTTATTCACCACAACGGTGTTGAATCCCGCTTTCTTCAAAGCCCAGACTGAATGTACAGTACAGTAATCAAATTCGATGCCCTGCCCTATACGGATCGGACCAGAACCCAGAACCAATACTTTCTTCGGATCCTGCGCAGGATTTTCGTTGGCCCCGGATTTCGGTATTTGATCATAATATGAGTAAAGGTACGGAGAGCTAGGGTTATCACTGGCCGTACTCGTGGGTACCTGGCGAAAAACCACTGCCACTCCTGCCTTCAACCTTCGCTCCTTGACTGCTGAAACAGTAGATTGCAAAAAATGGGCGATGGCCTTATCGGGATATCCCAGCTGTTTGCTATTGGCGAGAACTGCATCCGGTACCGTTTCCAAGTTATATTTTTTTAGTTCCATTTCAGCAGCAACGACAGCCCAAATTCGCTCTAAAAAATAAGGATCAATCTTCGTCAAGGCATTGATCTTTGCAATCGAAATGCCTCTTCGAAATGCTTCCGCAATGGCATAAATGCGTTCATCGCTCATGTCATCGATGGATGCCAGAATCGCTTCGTCGCTTAAATCATCGTAGTAGGCATGATGAAGGCTGAATAGGTTCAGCTCCAGAGAACGGATGGCCTTAAGCAATGCCGATTCAAAGGAGTTGCTGACAGCCATGACCTCTCCGGTTGCTTTCATCTGAGTACCCAGTTTGCGATCCGCTCCGATGAACTTATCGAATGGCCATTTGGGCATTTTTAATACAATATAGTCTAAAGACGGTTCATAGCTTTCATAAGTGCCCTGGGTGATGGAGTTGGGAATCTCATGGAGACCGTATCCAATGGCAATCTTGGTGGCAATTTTGGCGATGGGGTAGCCGGCGGCTTTGGAAGCAAGCGCCGATGACCGGCTGACCCGGGGGTTTACCTCAATAACCGCATATTCATCCGTTTCTGGATGCAGTGCAAACTGCACATTGCATCCACCTTCGATCTTGAGAGCATTGATGATCCTGAAGGCAGAGTCCTTTAATTTTTCATAGATCTCGCGAGACAAAGTCTGTGTGGGCGCTACCACAATGCTATCTCCGGTATGGACTCCCACCGGGTCCACATTTTCCATATCGCAGACAGATACCGTATGACCGTAGGCATCCCGCATCACTTCAAATTCAATCTCTTTCCATCCGGACACACTCTTTTCCACCAGGATCTGGTGAACACGGCTGAGCCTCAGTCCGTACTTGGCAATTTCACGAAATTCTACGATGTCTTTGGCCAGGCCGCCACCAGAGCCGCCCAATGTAAATGCCGGTCGTATGACAATTGGAAAACCCGCCTCATGGGTAAATGCTTCCGCTTCCTCCACATTATTCGCCACTATACTGGGAATGCAGGGCTCTCCGATTCCTTCCATGGTTTCTTTGAAGAGCTGGCGATCTTCCGATTTCCGAATGGTGTCCACGGATGTCCCCAGCATCGTCACTCCGTACCTATCCAAAATCCCCGACTCCGATAGTTCCACACCCAGATTGAGTCCGGTCTGTCCTCCCAGAGTAGGTAAAATACTGTCCGGCCTTTCTTTGCTGATGATCTTTTCTAGTGTTGATACCTGCAGCGGTTCAATATATATTTTATCGGCGATGGACTGGTCCGTCATGATGGTCGCAGGGTTGCTGTTAACTAGGACGATCTCGACTCCTTCTTCCCGCAGTGCCCGGCAAGCTTGAGTTCCGGCATAATCAAACTCGGCAGCCTGTCCGATAATGATTGGTCCGGAACCGATCACCAGTACTTTTTTGATCTTTGGATTCTTCGGCATTTCATAAACCCCCTCTTCGTGCAGCGAAATCACTTGTAATATGTACCTCTATCTTCCAGACAGGCAGAATCACAGTTCTCGGATCCTTGGCTTTCGTTAATGCTTTGGGAAATCTGACTCCTCTGCTTTACTGAAGTGCGCGATCTTTCATAATAAACCGGCCATCCACTACCGTGGATTCAACAGTACCTGACAGCACCATCCCATGGTATGGGGAGTTTTTGCTTTTTGAATGCAGCGCAAATCGATCCACAGTCCATTGCCCGGCCATATTGACCACAGTCAGATCCGCAGGATATCCTTCTTGAACTCGTCCCCCCTGCATACGGAACAATCGCGCGGGGTTGAGACTCATTTTCTCCACCACATTTTCCAGTGTGAGATGACTGGGAATGACCAGATTGGTGATCGCCAGTGAGAAAGCGGTTTCGAAACCCACCAGCCCGTTGGCTGCTTTTTGGAATTCGGTCATCTTCTCATCTTCATGGTGGGGGGCATGGTCTGTAGCAATGATGTCCAGGGTTCCATCCACCAATCCTTCTATAATGGCCTTCACATCATCATCGGTTCTCAGAGGCGGATTCACCTTGCCCAGCGCATTGTATTCAGAACATACAGTTTCAGTGATGGAGAAATAGTGGGGGCAGGTTTCTGCCGTCACGGGTACTTTTCTTTTTTTCGCCTGTCGGATCAGCTCTACTGAAGTACGGGTGCTGACATGGGCGATATGGACAGGGATGCCGGTGTATTCAGCCAGCAGAAGTTCTCGAGCCACCATCACATCCTCTGCAGCTGACGGTATGCCCTTGACACCCATCTGCATGGATGTCACCCCTTCATTCATGGTTCCCCCGGAAGCCAGGTCCGGATCCTCACAATGGGAGATGATCAGCAGCCCATCCATGGATGCCATCTCCATGGCTTTTTTCATCATTGCCGCACTTTTGATGGGCCGGCCGTCGTCAGAGTAAGCCACCGCTCCCCATTTTGCCAGCGTCCCCATATCAGTCAGAATTTCCCCTTTTTGACCGATGGTGGCAGCGGCGATGGGCAGCACTTTTACCAATCCAACTTCTTTGGCGCGGTGGATCACATAACTTAGAACAATCTTATTGTCAATGACCGGATCCGTATTGGGCATACAGGCAACAGCCGTAAAACCACCAAAGGCAGCACTAATGGATCCGCTTTCAATGTCTTCTTTGTATTCGAATCCCGGTTCCCTCAGATGACAATGGGCATCCACCAGACCGGGTAAAATATGCAGCCCGGTTGCATCATACACCGCACAATCGTCGGGTTTCTCAATAGAATGGTCAAGCCTGTCGATTTTCCCATCCCGGATCAGAATATCACCGATGCCACTGAATCCCGATCCCGGATTCACAATGGTTCCATGTTTGATCAGCAGGTTCATTGGTATCCCCCCAATATCATTTTTAATACCGCGATTCTTACCGCCACACCGTTTAGAACCTGGTCCGTAATCCGCGAAAACGATCCGTCCACGATACTACTAGTCAGCTCCATACCGCGGTTCACGGGTCCCGGATGCAAGATGCATGGTTTTGACGTAGCGGATGCCATGATTCTGTCATTGATTCCGTACAGAGAATTGTAGTCGTCCCACGAAATAGCAGAATTGTCATCTTGCCGTTCCTTCTGGATTCTCAATGCGATAACCGCATCACAATTATGGAGGGCATGATCTACATGATCTTCGTACGATATACCCCAGGATGCTATATCTTTGGGAATCCACGGCCGCGGTCCGCTGACTGTGATTTTCGCCCCCACTAACTGCAGTCCCCAAATATCGCTGCGGGCGACTCGACTGTGCTGGATATCTCCCACGATCAATATCTTTTTCCCGCGCAAATCCCCCAGATATTCTTGCAGCGTCAAAAGATCCAAGAGTCCTTGGGTCGGGTGTTCATTGGTCCCGTCTCCAGCATTCACCAAAGAGACCCCAGTCGCTTTCTCAATCGTATGCATAATTCCCGATACAGGATGTCGAACAACAATGCAATCCGTTTTCATGGCTTCCATGGTTTTGACGGTATCCAGGAAAGATTCCCCTTTTTGGACACTGCTGGACTGAGCCGCCACATGAACCACAGTAGCCCCCAGAAGCTTAGCCGCCAGCTCAAAAGACAAACGGGTTCTCGTACTGTTTTCGTAAAACAGCAGAACAACCCGCTTTCCAGTCAGCGACTGCACCATCGGCTTTTTCTGAAGGATAATCTGTTTCTCCAGTTTAGCCAGTTTGATAATTTCATCGAGAACACCCTTATCCATATTTCTGATCCCCAGAAGATTATGCATGGTTTCACCACCTTTTAAAAATAAAAACTTCCATCCGGAGATGGAAGAAATTAATAACAGGCAGAACACTCTACGCGATATTAATGCCTTTCCAGCCTCACGGGACTAGTTTTAAGGACAATTGGACTATCAAAATACTAGCACAACTTGAATGATTTGTCTATGCCAATGTTCATTTTACACAAAACCCGAATGGGAAACTGAACCCGTTCATTAGCAGCGACCAATGAAGTGCTAAAGAATGACACGAGTAATGAGAAGATAGATCAAAAACCCGTAAAAGAGAGTGGCACCTGCCATCACAATGGGCTTTCCTCATGTATACCCCGGTATCATCCTCCACAACGGCAGCTTGCTCCGATCTGCGGGGCACCCTTTATCCGCCATATTTATCCCCCCGTGATTATTCGTATGGATCATAGTTAAGAAATTCTGCACTAAATGGCATTCCCCTTCATTTCATTGACTGAATAGAAGGCTTCAATAAAAGAAAAAACCGGACATTGTCCGGATTCTTTTGGAGCGGAAGACGGGATTCGAACCCGCGACCCTCGGCTTGGGAAGCCGATATTCTACCGCTGAACTACTTCCGCAATTCAGTACCTTTATTATAATGAGGTTCATTATTGGTGTCAAGTGAAAGCGCTGGATGAGTCCGGTTAAAACCCCACAAGTCAAAATCGGCGATTGCACAGTGCAGCTTCCTACATGAAAATTACCCGACAGAGTCAGGTAATGAACCATGGTGCCGCAGGCCAGAATTGAACTGGCGACACGAGGATTTTCAGTCCTCTGCTCTACCAACTGAGCTACCGCGGCAAATAAGTGGCGGAAGCGACGGGACTCGAACCCGCGATCTCCTGCGTGACAGGCAGGCATGTTAGCCGACTACACCACGCCTCCGCATATATGGTGGGCGATGACGGGATCGAACCGCCGACATCCTGCTTGTAAGGCAGGCGCTCTCCCAGCTGAGCTAATCGCCCAAAATTGGTGACCCCACCGGGATTCGAACCCGGGTTACCGCCGTGAAAGGGCGGTGTCTTAGGCCGCTTGACCATGGGGCCATAATAAACAAATCTGGTGGGCCATGATGGGATCGAACCATCGACACCCCGCTTAAAAGGCGGGTGCTCTACCCCTGAGCTAATGGCCCACAGTTAAGTATAGTATCATTTGAATGACGAAATGTCAATGCTTCCAAAGCAAAAAGCCGCACGCTTGAAGCATTGACATTCTATCAGATGATATTTTATTTGTCAAGAATGCCTTGCCCTGGAAAAACCGCTAAAATCACTGTCAGATTATACTATCTTATCAATGATGATGGTTTGACCTCTTTCAGAGCCCACTGAAATGATGGAAATGGGCACACCGATCAATTCTCGAATCCGATCCAGATACTTCTTCGCATTCACCGGCAGATCGTCGTAGCTGGTGATGTTGGTTATGTCTTCGTCCCATCCCTCGAGCTCTTCATAAACCGGCTCGCATTCAGAAAGGATGGTTAGTGTCTGGGGAAACTCTCTCAGCAATTCGCCCTTGTACATATATCCGTTGCAGATCTTTATAGTTTTCAGTCCTGTCAGTACATCCATTTTGGTAAAAGCGATGCTGTCAAGACCGCTGAGTCGAACCGCATAGCGCAGAATCACAGCGTCAAACCAACCACATCTGCGAGGTCTCCCGGTGGTGGTGCCGAATTCGCGGCCGATTTTCCGAATCCATTCTCCTGTTTCATCCAAAAGCTCTGCAGGAAATGGTCCTGAACCAACTCGTGTGGTATAAGCTTTGGCGACGCCTATGACGCGATCAATCTTCGTGGGACCAACCCCGGCCCCGATGCAGGCCCCGCCGGCGATAGGATGCGAAGAAGTAACGTAGGGATAAGTACCGAAATCGATGTCCAGCAATGTACCCTGTGCTCCTTCAAACAGAACCTTCTTCCCATCGCGAATCGCTTCATGGATCAAAAGGGAAGTATCGGCCAGATAAGGACGCACAACCTCAGCATATTTTAAATAGTTATTTCGTATCTCGGTTTCTTCCAGCGGAGGAATACCGTATACCTTATCCAGCATGTGATTTTTCTCAGCCAGATTCCGGGTCAGCATTTCTTCAAAAACTTTCTGATCCAAAAGGTCAATAAGCCGTATGCCGATCCGAGCTGATTTATCCATGTATGCCGGCCCAATCCCTCTCCGGGTTGTACCAATCTTATTGCTGCCCTTGCGGTCTTCGTCTGCAGCATCCAGCAGTTTATGGTATGGAAAAATCAGATGAGCTCCACCGCTGATTTTCAGGTTCTCGGTGCTGACACCCCTCTGATGAAGGTAATCCAGCTCTTTGATCAGCACTTCCGGATCGATGACAACTCCATTTCCAATAACGCACTGCTTATCTTTATAGAGGATCCCGGATGGAATCAGATGAAGTTTATACTCTTCATTGTTGACTACTACCGTATGTCCTGCATTGTTTCCACCTTGATACCGAACAACAACATCCGCAGTTCTTGCCAGAAAATCGGTTATTTTCCCTTTTCCTTCGTCACCCCACTGAGCCCCCACAATAACTATTGCAGACACATCGATCCCTCCTCCACAGCCTGAAAAACATTAAAAACCAATACAATAATAGCAGACTACACTGTCAATGTCAATTTTAGAGCGAATAATATTCGTAGATTACGCATTATCATTCGTCATTTAGTCTTGTCCGTAGGCGTGTCTTTCTAAATTGTCAAACCGGGAATATTCTTTATGGAAATACAATTCCACCAACCCTGTGGGGCCATTCCGTTGTTTTGCAATGATAATCTCGGCAATATTTGGTTTTTCGCTTTCTGCATTGTAGTAGTCATCCCTGTAGATGAATGCGACCACATCCGCATCCTGCTCAATGGCGCCCGACTCTCTCAGGTCCGATAGCATCGGACGTTTGTCCTGTCTCTGCTCCACGGCCCGGCTCAACTGGGACAAAGCAACTACAGGCACTTCCAGTTCTCGGGCCAGAGACTTAAGCGACCGAGATATATCGGATATTTCCTGCTGCCTGTTCTCATGCCGTCTGGATAAGTTTTGCATCAGCTGCATATAATCAATGATGACCAAACCCAAACCGAACTCCGCCTTGATTCTCCTTGCTTTCCCTCTCATCTCCATCACCGAGATCCCCGGAGTATCATCGATGAAAATGGAAGCATCGCTCAGTCTTCCCAAAGCCGATGATAGTTTGGGCCAGTCCGACTCCGTCAGATACCCTGTTCTCAGTCTTTGGCCATCCACACCTGCTTCCGCGCACAGCATTCTCTGCGCCAGCTGTTCTTTCGCCATTTCCAGACTGAAGATCACCACCGGTACATTGTGGTTAACGGCCGCGTTGCGAGCCATGTTCAAACAGAGGACGGTTTTCCCCATGGATGGGCGGGCTGCTACCACAATAAATTCGGATCGCTGCAAACCGGATGTGACCAGATCCAGCTCCCGAAATCCAGTAGGAACTCCTGTGACACCGCCTTTGTTGTTGTACAATGTTTCAATGCGATCAAATGCATCCACCAAAACGCTTTTCAATGGAGAATAACTTTTGACCGTTCGCTTTTGCGCAATATCGAAAATGACCTGTTCAGCCTTATCCAAAATGGTCTCTGCATCTTCTTTATTCTCATACCCGGAAGTAACGATCCGTGTGGCAGCTTGAATTAAATTGCGCAAAACCGCTTTTTCTTCTACGATTTTTGCGTAGTACTCCACATTGGCGGCGGTTGGTACCGAATTGGCCAAAGTTGTAAGATACGTGGCTCCCCCGGACGAATCCAGGGCATTTTGCCGGCGAAGCTCTTCCGCCGTCGTAACAAGGTCCACCGCTTCCCCTTTTTCATAAAGGGTCATCATGGCCCGGTAGATCTTATGATGGGCATCGCGATAGAAGCTGTCCGGTGAAAGTGTTTCAACCACTTTGGCAATCGCATCCTGTTCAATGAGAATGGACCCCAGGACCGACTGTTCAGCTTCAATATTCTGTGGGGGTATCTTTTCGTTGAGATCATTCATTCTGCTTCCTCCTGCCGAAGATCCTCATGAGAATGAAAAATCCTGCTCATCAGTTCTTCAATCGTATCCAACGGGATCACTTCCAGGTTCGGATGTTTTTCAAAGATATCCCTTTGATTTTCCTTGGGGATAAACACTTTTGAGATACCTGCCTGTCTGGCTCCATAAATTTTCTGAGAGATCCCCCCTACCGCTTTCAGACGACCCTGGAGAGATACTTCCCCACTTACAGCAATACTCTGCGGGATTTCCTTCTTTTCAATGGCACTGTAGATGGCCAAAAATATGGCCACGCCTGCGGATGGCCCATCGATATTCCCTCCGCCGATAACATTAACATGTATATCATAATCGGATATCTCTTCACCGGCGATTCTGCGCAACAAAGAAGCTGCATTAAACAGGGAGTCTTTGGCCATGCTACCGGCCGTTTCATTGAATCGCACCGATCCTTTCCCTGCATCTTTGGCTGGAAAAGCCACGGCTTCAATCTCGATGACAGATCCTAGATATCCGTAGACACCCAATCCGAAAATCTTTCCGATTTCTTTCCGATCACTGGCTTTCTGCTCAATGTTTGGAGTAAGCCTGCTTGCCTCCAGTACTTCAAAGACATCTCCGATGACAATCTTGACGGGCTGGGTACTGCGTTCTTCATTCTGGTAGCTGCGGTACAAAGCATACCCGTAGGCATCCGCAAGGATTCCCACCGCTTTACGCCCTTCCACCGTGTAATCAGCAATGGTCCTGGCCACATCCTCGTCCAATTCTGCATTCAGTTTTGCCGCTGCATTCGGGATAATGTTTTCAATATGCTTCGGTTCCAGGGGATTAAAGTATACCTCTGTGCATCGGGAACGAATAGCCGGATTGATTTCCGATGGATCCTTGGTGGTAGCACCGATGAGGATAAAATCAGCTGGAGCCCCTTCTTCAAAAATCTGACGGATATACTTGGGTATATTGGAGTCATCCGGATCATAATAGGAGGAGTCGAAGCGAACCCGCTTATCCTCCAGCACTTTCAACAGCTTGGTCTGCAGTATATAATCCAGCTCTCCAATCTCATCGATGAAAAGGATTCCCCCGTTTGCATCCGATACCAGCCCCAGTTTCGGTTCAGGAACGCCACCGTCTGCCAAATCTTTGCGCGCCCCCTGATAGATCGGATCATGAACCGATCCCAACAGGGGATTGGTCACTTCTCGAGGATCCCATCTCAATGTGGACCCATCCACTTCCACAAATGGCGCATCATCGGAAAACGGACTGTAGCTCATTTTTTTAGCTTCCTGCAGAGCCAGGCGGGCTACAGTTGTTTTTCCAACCCCCGGCGGTCCATACAAAATGACATGCTGGGGATAGGGGGATGCTATTTTCACCAGAAGACTTTTAATGGCTGCCTCCTGACCGACAATATCTCCAAAATCATTGGGCCGGACAAATTCCAGGAGGGATTTCGTAAGTTTTTTCTCTTCAAGGGTGTTCAGATGGTCAAATTTGGCCATGGTCTGGGCATTCTCTGGACCATTTTCTTCTTTAATGATTTGCATCTTGATTTCTTTCAGATACTCTTCATGCTTGGTCTGCATCCTGTCGGAAATCTTTTTTTCCAGCCGTTCTTCAACCGCTTTTCGTGCCAGCATATCGGATATCTCATCTTCTATTTCACCCATAATTCCCGGGAGTTCATCCATGGTCGGCAGTTTATCGATAGTTGGATCTTCAAAAACAATTTTTTGCAAAGCTAAAACTTTATGAAAAATATTTTCTGATTTCATACCATCTATGGCATTCAACTTACCCGCCTTGAACACAAGGCGGTCTGTACCATGGATGTTGGCCAACAGATTATACAACGCTGTGACTTCTCTCAACAGCTGTTCAATTTCTTCATCGTGTTCTTTCGGTCCTTCATGGACTTTTGCAGATACTTTATCTTTCCCTGAAAAAAATTTCACGCACGTTTCCTCCCGACCCCTTATTCCAACACTTGAAATCGTAAATCAAATGCAACATCCTGATGAAGACGAATATGGGCTGTATGCTCTCCCGTGGTCTTCACCTGTTCCTTCAGTTCAATCTTCCGTTTGTCTATGTCTATACCGGTGGAATCTTTGATGGCATCCGCAATATCCTTGTTCGTTACAGATCCATAGAGCTTCCCTGATTCCCCCACTTTGACTCGGACCTGCACTACCAAATCTTTCAGTCTCTCCGCTGCTTTTTTCGCATCATTTTCCACTCGATTCTGTTTCTGCTCTTTCACATCTTGCTTCTGCTTCAGCTTTTTCATTTCACTGGGTGTTGCTTCCACAGCCAGGTCTCTTGGGAATAAATAGTTGCGAGCATACCCGTCGGAGACTGTAAGCAGCTCTCCGGCTTTTCCAATTTTTTTCACATCTTCTTTCAGAATAATCTTCATATTATTCCCTCCTGTTCAGATAATCATCGATGACTTGAATGAGCTTCTGTTTTGCTTCTTCCACGGTTACATCTTTCAACTGAGCGCCAGCCCCCATCATATGGCCTCCGCCATTGAGCCGTTCTAATATATTCTGAACATTGATGTCTCCCAGCGATCGGGCACTGATCCAGACGCCTCCAGCAAATTTGCAGCACACGAACGATGCCTCCACATCGCGGATATTCAACATTTGATCGGCTGCCTGGGCTGCGATTTCGCTGGCATTGGGAATCACTTCACTGCAAAATCCCAGTGCAATCGTGTGATTGTAAATCTCGATGTTGTGCATGATCTCTGCTCGCAAGGTGAATGTTGACAGATCATCCCGCATCATTTCACGAATCATAACGGGGTCCCCGCCTTGTTCCCTCAGGTAGGCCGCCGCTTCAAAAGTTGCCTGCCCTGTATGGATAGTGAAATTTTTGGTGTCCAGCGCAATCCCGGAAAGTATGATTGTGGCTTCCCAGGATTCTAAAGTGATGGCCTTTTCACTAAACTGAAAAAATTCAATGAGCAGTTCAGATGCCGATGAGGCATGAGGATCCGCGTAAATAAACTCTGCTTGATCGATTACCTCATCCACCCGACGATGATGATCGATAACCACAACACGGTTTGCCCAATCCAATAAAGCAGGATCCAAAACAAGGTGCGGCCTGTTTGTATCCACAACCACCAGGACCGTATTCTCGTTTCTTGTTTTTTTCACTTCATCGGAGGTGATAAAGAGATCCGTCATAGCTTCTTTCGGGATTACCCGGTTCGACAAACGGTCAATCCATGGATCATTTTCATCCACGACAATTTGCGGTTCCTTACCCTGGTTTCTGGCCAGGACGGATGCAGCAATCGCTGCCCCAAAAGCATCCAGGTCAGGCGCCTTGTGACCAACAATGAAGACCCTTTCGGCTGTCTCAATGGCGCTGGCAAAACGATCGGCAGCCATTCGCGCATTGACTTTCTGCCGACTGCGGAGAAGGTGGATACGGGCTCCATAATACCGGGTACTGTCTCCTTCTTTGAGCACTGCCTGATCGCCTCCGCGAGCCAAAGCAATTGCTAGTGAATCCTCCGCCGCAAGACCCAATTCAAGGGCTGAAAGATCACCAATGCTCATCCCAATGCTGACTGTGGGAGCAACACGATTCCCGATATCAATAGCTCGAATCTGATCCATAACATTGAATTTGTTCAATTTACAACGATTTAGCTGATGATGATTGATTAGTCCGATATAGCGATTGTCATTCAGTTTTCGGACAAACACATCATGAGTTGTGCACCACTGAAAAATGGTGGCATCTATTTCCGCTGCCACTTTGGGTCTCAAGACATAGTCAGCGCTTTCAAGAACATCGTGTAAATTATCGATGACCATCAGCATCAGAGCCATGCTTTGGTCGCTGAAGAGGCATCCCTCTTTAGCCAGGAAGATGAAGGCATTATCCTTTTTTGCAGTATCTTCAATAAAGCAGCCCTGGACTGTGCATCCATGCATACTCAATGATATTCTTTGAAACTCTTTTTTTGGAGGATTTTGGCGCAGAAAGCTTTCAGTCAGCTGAATGACATCTTTGGGGTCCAATTGGGAATCGATTATAAACTGATTCCACAGCTGGTTCCCATACACCCGGGCTCCCTCACGGTCGTAGTACCCACAAGGACTAGGGATCTGGTGAACAGTCAGGGTCGGTTCATTCGAGCATTGCAAGGATGGATTCCCATCATCTTTATCTTTGGCATAGGAGTGTTTGATGGCAAAGGAAAAAACACCCAATATTACCAAATATCCTAAGGCCCAGGTAAATAGGATCCAATTTCGGGTCAATACCTGAATAATCATTCCGATCACCTATCTATCGCTGGATTTCTTTTTGAGACCTTACGATGCTAGCACTATTCGATAATCAGATAGCGATTCCTACCCAATGAGAAAAAAAAAGGAGCAATTAGGATTGCTCCAATCATCATTCTGAAGTAAATGGCAACAGTGCAACATTTCGTGCTCTTTTGATTGCCAATGTCAGCTGCCTTTGATGCTTTGCACAGTTTCCGGAGATCCTTCGAGGAAGGATCTTTCCTCTTTCTGTAACATACCGTCTAAGCTTGCCGATATCTTTGTAGTCGATGTGCTCTATTTTATCAACGCAGAAATTGCATATGCGTTTTTTGGGCCTTTTATTCCGGTCACGTCTCATTACTCACCCTCCTATTCGCGAGGTTATTGGTTCTAACGCTTTAAAATGGCAGATCATCATCAGAAACACTAATTTCGCTTCCAAGATCATCACGATGGTCCATATCCTGGTCTATTCTGTCTTTTGGCCAGTCCAAAAACCGAACATTCTCAGCCACAACCTCGGATACCCTCCGCCGCTGACCGTCCTGCGTTTCGTAGGATCGGACTTGCAAGCGACCATCTACGGCCACCAGGCGCCCCTTGCTCAGATTGTTGGCAACGGTTTCGGCAAGCTTTTGCCATGCAACAATATCGATAAAATCAGTTTCTTTGGTTCCCTGCCGAGTGGTAAAAGGCCGATCGACTGCAATTGTAAAGTTAGCAACGGCAGCGCCGCTCGGTGTATAGCGCAATTCGGGGTCTTTTACCAGTCTACCGATCAAAATTATCCTGTTTAGCATTCGAAAATACACCTCAGTTCTTTTCTTCTAGCTTCACAGTCATGTATCGGATCACATCATCTGAAATACGCTGCAATCGTTCAAGTTCTTTTGCAATCTCTGCATCGGACTTAAAATGCATCAGCACATAGAACCCTTCGGTATAATCATCAATTGGATAGGCTAGCCTTCTTTTTCCCCACTTATCCAACTTAACAATTTCGCCGTTATTGCTTTCAATCAGTTCCTTGAATCTTTCTACTAATGCTGTGGTTGTTTCCTCATCCACATCAGGTTTAATGATGTACATAGATTCATAAGGTGTCACTCTTTTCACCTCCTCCCCATGGACTATCGGCTTCGCTCGAAACGAAGCAGGGCTGAGTACACCCATATATCACTAATTAGTGATTATATCATTATTTTAAAATATGTTCAATAACCATCCTGCAAAGATCCCTAGCCTTTATTTCTGCTGAATTGAAAAATCAAGTGCAATAAGAAATGACAACTCATAGGCACTCAGATATAATGTAGCTACTACACAAACATTAATCGGAGGTGACCTATGAGTCAAACTCATTTGACCACAAAAGTACGATGTTATAAACATCTTTCAGAGACAGAGCGAGGCCAGATTCAAGCCATGGTAGCCCTCAAAGTGAATGTAGCAGCCATTGCACAGGCACTGAGCCGGGATGTCTCGACCATCTATCGCGAGCTCAAGCGTAATTCTGTTGACCAGATGGATACTCTTTTGAAGGTGCGCAAAGTATACTATGCGGACTCAGCCCAGAAAAAGTATGTCAGAGCCCGCAAGAATTGCGGCCGCACATACAAACTTGCTGACATAACTCCCTTGCTCCAGACCATCGAGGACTTGATTCTGACAAACAAGTGGTCCCCGGATGCTGCTGTCGGTTATCTCCGGCGGCAGGGAATGATGCAGCACCCATCGGTCACAACCAGAACGCTCTATACTCCATTCGCATGGGTCTGAGTCGAGTAAAGCCTTTGGATCTGCATCTGCAGGTACGGCGTCGGCGCCGGCGCAGATCACCGCCCATCCGAGAGAGTACTCGGGAGAACAGTATTGATCTGCGGGAAGCTTTCATCAACGAACGGCGAGAGTTTGGTCACTGGGAAATGGATACATTGCTTGGGACACGAGCGAAAGGATCTGTATTGTTCACTATGGTAGAACGCATGACTCGCCAGGCGCTGATTGTCAAGCTAGCGGATAGAACGGCCGCCTCCGTGGTGCAGGCCCTCGATGAAATGGCTTGCACCTACGGGGAACGGTTTTCGCAGATCTTCAAGTCGATCACCAGCGATAACGGTTCCGAGTTTGCTTTCACATCTCAGATGGAAAGACCCGATCATACCGGGAAGAAGCGAACCATGATCTTTTATGCCCATCCATATTGTTCCGGAGAACGGGGATCCAATGAGAATGTCAACGGACTGATTCGCAGATTTCTCCCCAAAGGCCGGGCGCTGGATGCTCTGAGCAATGAAGTATTGCTGCGTATTCAGAACTGGATCAATTCCTTGCCCAGGCGTATTTTGGACTATCTGTCGGCACAGGAGGCATTTGCAGCACAACTGGCTTTACTATCATGATTGTGGGCTCTGCCCACACCCGCCCCGCCGGGAGGCGCTCCGCCGTGCTATGCACGACGGTCCCAAATAGGGTTTTAGACGGATAGGCTGTCAAGGGTAAAGACTTCGTCCCGGCTTCGCCGGCCCCTGACAGCCGGCACACTCATCATTTTTGATCAATCATTGGTACAAAGAGTAGCTATTGCCTGGTTCCCTATGAATTTTGCACTTATTATTTCAATTTAGGAGCCTTTATTTCTCAGCTTTTTCGTTCTCTTTGCTCGATACGACACTTTTCACCGATTTTTCAAATTTTGGACGAGGGATCATAACCCTGCGCCCGCATCCTTGGCATTTCAGCCCGAAGTCAACGCCCGTTCTCGTTATCTCCCATAAGTCAGAGCCACACGGGTGTGTCTTTTTCATCTTAACAATGTCGCCTATGTAGTATTTAATCATCACTTTACTCCTGTTTTGATGTATTGATATCAATGGGGATTGATTTCTCATCACCCACAATAACCATGTGGGGGAATGGTATTTCAATGCCAGCTTCATCCAGTGCCAGCTTCGCTCTCTTTGTAATTTCTCTGGAAACACCCCACTGCTCCATGGGAAGGGTTTTTGCCCACAAAAGTATCTTAACGCCGGAATCCGCCAGCTCGGTCACACCCAGAACACGCGGTCCTTCTTTAATCACTTCGATTTCTTCAGCTGCTTTCGCACACATATCCGAAAGCACTTCCAGCGCTTTATCCACATTTTCCTTATACGCTATCTGTACCGAGACCAGTACTCTCATATTGCCGGTTACATAGTTGGTAACTTTGTCAATTAAGCCATTGGGTATAATGTGAAGCTCTCCTCCGAAATCACGAATCTTTGTGGTCCGAAACCCCAATTCCTCGACGATGCCGTCAACGCCGGCCGCCTTGATATAATCACCCACAGAAAACTGCTGCTCAAGGATTATGAAGAAACCGGTGATAACATCTTTCACCAGACTCTGGGCTCCAAACCCAACAGCTAACCCCAAAATGCCAGCACTAGCTAGTATGGGAGCTGTCTGGATACCGAAGATATCCAGAACAATAAGAATCACAATGAAGAAAATCGCATAGTTTACAACACTTTTCACCAACGCACTGAGTGTCTTCGCTTTCTTCTCGTCTATTTTGACTCGGTTGTTTTCGGCTGCAGGAATGAATACCCGGTCAACCAAATAAGCAGAAAACCGAAGTAGAAGCTGTGCTCCCACAAGGACGATGGCAACTCGAAGAACCATAGAACTTATTTCACTGGCCACCACTGGATTAAAAATATCACTGATTGACTGCAAAACGGATCCTCCTCTGTTTTCTATTCATATTCATACTCATTCTGTTCTTAGTGAACACCTAAACCCTCATTTTCATTTCACGCCATGAAGAGCCGTGCGGACTTCTTCGTCAGAAACTGCTGAGAAATCGACATAGAATTGCCCAACGGCAAAAAATATCTTTGGGGAATACAGGCAAATTACCTCATCCACTTCTTTTTCGAACTTTCTCACCACATCAGCGGGTGCAACCGGAACGGCAAACACAAGCTTTTCCGGTTTTTTGTTGCGCAGATAGCGTATGGCGGCAAGAGCTGTCATTCCTGTTGCTATCCCATCATCAACAAGAATTATGGTCTTTTTTCGTAAATCGGCCGGAAGGGTATACTGGTATTCCCGGAGTCTTCGTTGGATCTCTTTTGATTTTTCTTCTACTTCTTTCTCCAGGTATTCTTGGCTGATGTGATCTGAGTTGTATCCTGTATCGCTCATAACAGTGAGTCCATCTTCTGCAACTGCACCTATCGCATACTCTGGATTACCGGGAAAGCCAATTTTTTTTGTGACCAGGATTCCCACGGTTCCTCCGATTTTCTCCTGAATCCGCTTTGCTACAATGACACCGCCCCTGGGAATCCCAAGAATCAACGGCTCCAACCCCATATAATGGAACAGTCTTTCAGCAATCCGATCACCGGCTTCATCACGATTCTTGAATCTCATCGCAATCACCCCCCCCCATCAAACTAAGGAGATATTACTTTCAGTGATTTCGGCAGTATTCGAAAGTCTGCTGGCAGTTTGCCAAATATTTCTCCGTCTGCGTGAATCGATAAGTTTCCAGGCCCTTCGATTTTCACCGTTTTTCCGTGATATATCTTTACTTTTGGATGTTTGATATGATTTCCTTTAAAAACAGTAGGAAAAGTATATAAAAATTCGAATTTATTCAAATCCTCCAGGATGCAGATATCAAACATCCCATCATCAATAACCGCGTTGGGCGCAAGCATCATACCTCCACCGTAGTACTTGCCGTTGGCAACCGCACAGATATATACCTTCTTGTCCAGCACAGTTTCATCGATACGAATTTTAAGTTTTATTGGGACAAATGTAAACAGTTTTTTCAACACTGACGCCACATAAGCAGTGGTCCCTTTCAAGAACTTCATATGAGTATTCATATCCGCAACAACCTCTGCATCAAACCCGACTCCGCCAATATTGATAAAATACCGGCTGCCCGCAAGGCCCATATCGATCATTCTTGTTTCTTGCTTTAGAATCAGTCGGACCGCTTCGTGATGATCCACCGGAATCTTGAGCGTTCGTGCCAAATCATTACCGGATCCGGCTGGAATGATCCCCAGTGCAATGTCCTGGAGCGCAATACCATTGACAATCTCATGAATCGTTCCATCGCCACCTACGCTAATCACTGCATCTGTGTGCTCAAAATCAATATTTTCTGCTATCACTTTTGCATGGCCGGGATACTCAGTCTTTATATATGTAGAGTCAGGAAAATCAATTTCGCGTGTTTTGTCCATTTCAGTCCAGATTTTCTCGGCCAATCCTCGGCCTGCTTTGGGATTTACAATAAACAAAGTTCTCATAGCAACCCTCTTCTCTGATGAAAAAACAGTCCCATACATGGAGGGACTGCCTTATGTCAGTAATTGTAGGACCCATTGGATTGTTACGGCTGAGCAATTTCTTCCGGTGGTTCCTGAGTGTCATCCACTTTCATTTCGCTGGAACCTTTAAAATGAGCTCCTTCGTTAATAATAAGGTATGCAGCTCGAATATTTCCAACCACTTTCCCGGTTCCCATAATCTCCACACGTTCTTCAGCAGATATATTCCCGGTGACTGCTCCGGCGATTGTTATTCTCTTAACATGGACATCCGCCGCTATCTTCCCAGATTCGCCCACAATAACTTCACCGTGCTTTACTTCGTCGCCCTCAATGACACCATCAATACGAATCATTCCATGCCCTGACAGTGAGCCGGTCACACGAGTATCCTTTCCGATAATTGTTTCGATTTTATCGGCAGTTGGCATATCTTTCTTACTGAACATGACATTTCCTCCTCGCGGTGGATTAGGGTCTTTTGAGATACAAGGATGGATTTTGATTTTCTCCCCGGTATATGACCTCATAGTGAACATGAGGTCCTGTGGCTCTTCCGCTGGATCCCATGTACGCGATCACAGTCCCACGGGTCACGCGGTCCCCTGTCTCTACTGCTAATGATGATGCGTGGGCATATAAAGTCTGATAGCCATATCCGTGATCAATCACAACGGTCCACCCATAGCCGCCTTGCCAGCCGGCAGAAATAACTTTCCCTGCACCCGTCGCTTTAATTTTCGTACCCCGGGAGTTGGCGATGTCAATACCCAGGTGGAATTCCGTACCTCTTCCTGTTGGAGATCTTCGGTTACCAAATCCAGATGTAATTCGACCGGATGTCGGCCATCCAGCCGGTTTGGCAGCAACAAATTTGACATGGTCTTCAGCCTGGTCAATCAATTCGTTCAATTGGTCTTCCCATAGAGTAAGTTCACCCTGCAAATACTCTAAGTCTCCCTGCAGTATTTGAGTGTATTCTCTTGAACTACCCCTTGTAGCCATACCGCCGGTTACATCACTGCGAGTAGCAGCAGAAATAAATACGCTTGGTATCCCACTAATGGATGATTGATTGTCATCATCAATATTCAGAATAGATCGGACCTTTTCATCCAACTGCTGAAGCCTCTCTATCTGGGTGTAAATCTCCTCTGTTTCAGCAGCAAGGCTGTCAATTTCCTCTTTCTGCTTTTCATTTATTTCACGAAGATAAGCAAGTTCGTCCATATTTTCCTTCATATTATTATAGCGAGCAATCATAAGACCCGATACAATCGCGGTGATCAGAAAAATAGCTAGCATCCCAAACACAAAACCACGCGTAAGGTTGTACTTAACAACGCGCGTGTTAGAGTGGGGGACAAGCATGAATGTAAACTTTTCATGGTAACGGATACGTTTCAGAAATTTATGGAGCAAAAAAATAACCTCCATCCAAGCATTTCAGCCAAATATCTTTTAAACAGCTATATTATTCTCTCTATTTGAGCAAAATCCTGCATTAATCCCGAAAATATTTGGTAGCTTACTTCCCGTTCTTTCGATTACCCCGTCGCGTAAAAACCCGGGGTAAGACGGCACGGCGGATGGCCTCTTGCTCTTCTCCAGTTAACTTATACGTTGAATCCCCGCGGATGATTGGCTTAGCATAGGTTCTCGATTCATTTCTTCCGAATATACTGGTTACCATAACTCCGCTATAGTCCCCGTCAAGCAGCGCTAATGAAAAACTCAGATCTCCGCCAACTTCATCATATGCACTGTAGCGAACAATTCCAACATGATAGAGTCCTGCCTCAGAAATGGATTTTATCTGCTCTAATTCAGCCTCCAATTCAGTTTTCATGCTGAACAGGCGATCGATCTGGGTAAAATATTCTTCGAAAAGCTCAGATACATTCTTGCCGTCATTCCCCTTGGTTAGAATGTTTAATTTCCTACTTACCATGTTTATACGCCTTGTTAAGGCAGTATTATATACGATTAGTCCCAAAATAGCTAGTCCAGCAGCAATCAGTCCGATTTCGACGGAAGATAGATTGTACTGCTGGAACCAATTCAACAATACTTCCATACACTAGTCAGCTCCTTGATCGAACATATGTTTGCAATTGTTCCACATGGAACATTTTTATGGACTTATTGAATTGTTCCATGTGGAACAAATCGACATGTCAAACAGTAAACGGCTTCTTTCCCTTTTTCGTTTCCTCGTCGCCATCATGGCTCTCATCGTACCCCATAAGTAAATCGGTAATTCTCATCAATTCTTCGTCGCTTGCGAACGGGATCTCTATCTTACCCTTACCATCATTGTATAGGAGCTTCACCAAAGCTCCAGTTCGAACTTTCAGTGCATCTTCAAGCTCGGGGTAAGGGCTTCCTTGTCGTCCCGGTGTTTTCCTTTTGTTCTTCCTGGCCACTTCCGGCTCAATCATTGCTTCGAGTTCTCTCACTGACAGGTCTTTCTCAACGATCATTTCAGCCAAAGCCATTTGCTTCTGCGGATCCTCAATTCCGGCCAGAACCTTCCCGTGACCAACGGTGATTTTCCCTTCTTCCAACAGCCTGAGTGCATATGATTTTAATTGTAGAAGGCGAATATAATTGGCGATCTGAGAACGGCTCTTGCCCAGCTTCTCAGAAAGCACTTCCTGTGTCATATGGTATTCCTTCATCAGAATATCGTACGCCTTAGCTTCTTCCACGGGATTCAGATCTTCCCGTTGAATATTTTCGATTAGCGCAATTTCCATCAATCGATCGTCTAAAATATCCCGTACAACAGCCGGCACCGTCTCCAGCCCAATTTTCTTCGCTGCTCGTAATCTTCGTTCGCCGGCAACAAGCTGATACCCCGAATCGCTTCTCCGAAGAATAAGGGGCTGCAGAATTCCATATTCACGGATTGAAGATGCCAATTCCTCAATAAGTTTCTCATCAAATGTTTTGCGCGGTTGATAGGGATTCGGTGATATCTCATCTACAGCAACTTCTATAATACGATCCTCTTCTTGCACCTCAATTTCCGGAAGCAGTGCTTCCAGGCCTCTTCCCAATCCTCTTTTAGCCATTCTTTATCACTTCCTTTGCTAAATCCTTATACACTTCAGCCCCCCTGGATCGCGGATCATAAATCATCACTGGTTTTCCGTGGCTTGGAGCCTCGCTGAGACGAACATTCCGCGGTACAATGGTTTTATATACTTTATCCTTGAAATACTTTTTCACCTCTTCAACAACCTGAATCGAAAGATTCGTCCGGGCATCAAACATGGTCAGGAGAACTCCTTCAATGCTCAGGTGTGGATTCAGGTGCCTTTGAACAATTTTTATGGTGCTGACAAGCTGACTCAGCCCTTCCAGTGCATAATATTCACATTGTATGGGAATCAGCACGGAATCCGCTGCAGTCAGCGCATTTACGGTAAGCAAGCCCAATGAAGGTGGACAGTCAATGAAAATGTAGTCATACTTATCTTTGATCTCCTTGACTGCTTCTTTTAAGCGATGTTCCCTGGATACCACGGAGACCAACTCAATTTCGGCTCCAGCCAACTGAATTGTGGATGGGACAACGAAGAGATTGGGGATCTCAGTAGACACCGTAACACTTTGAATGGTTGCATTATTGATAAGCACATCGTAAATGCATTTTCTCATGAGTCTTCGATCGACACCAAGCCCGCTGGTAGTATTTCCTTGAGGATCTGCATCGATGAGCAGAACTTTCTTGTTCTCTTCGGCGATGCAGGCAGAAAGATTCACCGCGGTTGTCGTTTTTCCAACTCCACCTTTTTGATTCGCAATAGCAATAATTTTTCCCATTCAATCACCTTCATTTTCGCTTTTGTCATATTTTCGCCAACTGCAATATCATTCCTGCTCAGATTCTATGAATATAGCATGAAGAAGAGATTCTTTTCTTAAGAATCTCTTCCTTTCTTGCCAATCTTGATTGTGAACTCATAAAAATCGTCACTTTCGGATTCAAGCCACTCTGTGTCAATTCCACTTGCCTCTAAAGTACTCATAGCGGACTTCACATCATTCAAGAATATTCGAATATCCTTGATGATCATTCTCCTTCTTTGCCGGGGAAGCATATTGCTGTGCCCATTTACATATTTTTCCACTTTACGATCTACTTGCTCTGTGGTCAGATCATGGTCAATAATCTCTCTCAGAAAAACCATTTGCGTCTGTTCATCCGGCAACCGCAGTAAAGCTCTGCAATGTCTTTCAGTCACTTTTATTTCCCGGGAAATAATTTCCCTGATTGTCGCAGATAAACCCAGTAAGCGGATTTTATTTGCCACATACGATTGGCTTTTTCCCACGTTGTTGGCAATATCTTGTTGGGTCATACCAAATTCTTGATTCAACTTTTGAAATCCAGCTGCTTCATCCAAATATGAAACATCTTCTCTCTGAATATTTTCCACCAGGGTCGCTGCAGCAGCCTCAGAATCACTCATCTCTTTCACAACGGCACAGATTTGTTTCAATCCAGCCAGTCGCGCCGCGCGCAACCGCCTTTCCCCTGAAACCAAATAGAATTCTTTGTCCACTTTTCGGACCAAAATCGGCTGCAGCACACCGTGTATTCGGATCGAATCCGCCAGTTCGCGCAAACTTTCTTCGGACACTATCGTTCGATTCTGATATGGATTATCCTTAATCTCGTCAACAAGTATATCTTTAACCGTACTTTTTTGAAAACCGAATCGAAGATCCAAGTGACCAACTCCATTTCTTTTTACAGTAACGGCTTCTTTTCCGGCAAGCCAGCTCTTCTCGGATATTTTTCAGATGTGTGTCCGGTTTTTTTAATAACAACCAATGAGCGTACTGCATCGATCTCCTGGAGCTTGATTTTATGAATAACTGGATCCGCCCCACCCAGAATACGAATTGCTTTTTTGGCTTCAAGGACTTCTTCTTCAACAGACTCCGCTTTCATTGCCACAAACTGCCCGCCGATTGCCACATATGGCAGACAATACTCCGCGAGAACAGGCATTTTTGCCACAGCCCTGGACACGACAAGGTCAAATGCTTCCCTCAGCATCGGGTCTCTGGCTCCATCTTCAGCCCTCATGCAGAGCACATCGTATTCAATCCCCAGCACACTCCGAAGATGAATCAGGAAGTCAGTCTTCTTTCGAATCGAGTCCATCAGGGTCAGTTTCATGGTGCTTCTGCCAATTTTCAAAGGAATCCCCGGGAATCCAGCCCCAGTTCCAATATCTAAAACGCGCAGATCTTGATTGCCAATAACAGAAAACAAACTAATGGAATCAACAAAATGCTTAATGGCTATTTCATTCTCTTCAGTGATTGTTGTCAGGTTGATCCTTTCATTCCAACTCAACATCTCAACCATATATATACGGAACTGTTCTAACTGAATGTCATTTAAGTCAATCCCAAACTGAAGTGCCCCTTTTCGAATACGGCTAAGAAAATCAGACTGTTTGCTCATCGGCATTCCCCTTCAGTCGCTTTTTTTGTTCCAACAACACCAGCAAAACCGAAATATCTGCAGGCGAAACACCGGGGATTCTGGAAGCCTGACCCACAGACAAAGGTTTTATCTCCTGTAGTTTCTGTATTGCCTCTAAAGAAAGCCCCTTGATAACAGAATAATCAAAATCCTGCGGGATCAATCTATTTTCCATTTTTTGGCTTCTCTCTGCCTGATCAATCTGCTTTTGTATGTACCCTTCGTACTTGATCTGGATCTCCACTTGCTCTGCGACATCATGGACTATGTTCAAAGAGGAATTCATATGATCCATGATGGCAAGAACCATATCAATGGATATTTCCGGGCGTTTCAATAGGTTGGCTGCAGAGATGGGTTCCTTTATCAATGAAGAGCCTGCTGACGTGAGCACTTCTAGAACAATTGGATCTGCATGGATCATTGTCTTTCTGAACAAATGAATCGTATCCTCAATGCTTTCCTTCTTGATCTCGAAAAGTCTATATCTGGACTCATTGACCAATCCCAGCTGATAGCCTTTTTGCGTCAACCGGAGATCTGCGTTGTCCTGCCTGAGCAATAATCGATACTCAGCACGGGAAGTCATCACCCGGTACGGTTCATCCGTGCCTTTTGTCACAATATCATCGATCAGCACACCGATGTATGCATCTGCCCGCGTCAGGATGAATGGTTCTTCTCCCTTGATTTTCTGCACGGCATTGATTCCGGCAATCAACCCTTGAGCGGCAGCTTCTTCATACCCCGAAGTCCCATTAATTTGTCCGGCACTGAACAATCCACTGATCTTCTTGGTTTCCAGTGACAGTTTTAACTGTTTCGGATCAATGTAATCGTATTCGATGGCATATCCCGGCCGGATCATCTGCACGTTCTCCATCCCCGGAACGGTTTTCAGCATATCCAGCTGAACATCTTCGGGCAAAGACGTAGCCATTCCAGACACGTACATCTCGTCGGTATCCATGCCCTCCGGCTCAATGAAGATCTGATGGCTTTCTTTTTCAGCAAATCGAACAACCTTGACCTCTACCGATGGGCAGTATCGAGGTCCTACCCCTTTGATGCTACCATTGTACAGAGGTGCTCTGTCCAGATTCTCATTAATGATTCGATGGGTTTCGCTATTTGTATAGGTAAGCCAACAGTCCATCTGCGGCAAATCATTTTTCTGCTCAGTAAATGAAAAATGCAGATTCTGGTCTGTTCCTGACTGGGGAATCATTTTCGTCTTATCAATCGTCGTTCCATCGATTCTCGGTGGAGTTCCCGTTTTGAATCTTCCCAGTTCAATCCCAATTTTAACCAAATTTTCAGATAATCCCAATGCTGGCAGTTGATTATTTGGACCTCCCCCATACGATACATCGCCAATGACAATCCGACCGTCCATGTAGGTCCCGGTTGTAATAATCACTGCCTTGGCTGAATAGAAAAGACTGGACTTGGTCAAAATCCCCTCAACTCTGTCCTGACTTACCACGATTTCATCCACTGTCATCTGTTTGATATCCAGATTATCTTGTTTTTCCAGAGTAACTCTCATTTCTTTCTGATAAATCCTCTTGTCGGCCTGTGCGCGTAAAGCCCTCACCGCAGGCCCTTTTCCGGTATTGAGCATACGGATTTGCAGGGATGCTTTGTCAATATTTTTTCCCATTTCGCCGCCCAGTGCATCAATTTCACGTACCAGATGCCCTTTTGCAGGACCTCCAACCGAAGGGTTGCAGGGCATCAGTGCAATATTATCCATATTGATTGTTGCAATCAATGTCTTCATTCCCATTCGTGCAGCTGCAAGGGCTGCTTCACATCCGGCATGTCCTGCTCCAACCACAATAACATCGTAGTTACCGGCTGTATATCTCATAAAAGTCACCGCCTCTATTTACCAACGCAAAATTTTGAAAATATTGTGTCCAGCAAATCTTCAGATACCTTGGTGCCATCGATTTCTCCCAGGTTCTGCATGGCATTTCGAATATCAATACTAATCATATCCATAGGAATTTTCTCATGGATGGCCTTCAATGACTCAGCTAAATTCAAACTAGCTTGCTTCAATAATTGTACATGTCGTAGATTCGTGATCATGAAAGACTCATCACTCCGCAAATCACCTGAGAAAACCATTTCTCTGATTTCCTTTTCAAGGATATCCAGTCCGGTTCCTTCTTTCACGGAAATCCGAATTATTCTTTTGAAATCTTTCGCAATCAGTGCCGTGGAACCCACATCAATCCGGTTCTGTGATAAGTCAGTCTTATTGATTAAAACTACAGTATTCTTTCCCTGCAGCAACTCCATGATTCTCATATCTGTTTCAGTAATTCCATCGGCATCATCCAGCACCAAAAGAATCAGATCCGCATCCTGTGCATGGGCAACCGCTCTTTCCACCCCAATTTGTTCCACGATATCATCCGTATCCCGAATCCCGGCTGTATCCAGTATCTGCAGTGGAATCCCATTCAGATCGATGGTTTCTTCAACAATGTCTCTTGTTGTGCCGGGGATAGCAGTAACAATGGCTTTATTCTCTTTGATCAAAGCATTCAGCAGGGATGATTTTCCCACATTGGGTTTCCCGATAATGACTGTTTTTAACCCTTCCCGCAGAATCCTGCCGCTTTTCGACGACTCAATCAAATCATCCAGAATCCGTTTGGCCTCGATAATCTGATCTTCAATGCGCTCAGACTCTGCAATTTCCAAATCGTCCTCAGGATAATCGATGGACACTTCCAAGAAAGCCGCCAAATTCATTAATGAATCCAGGATTTGATGGATTGTATCGGATAATCGACCCTTCAGCTGCCGTACAGCCAGGTTGAGGCTCACATCCGTTTTTGCACGTATAATATCGATGACAGCTTCCGCCTGAGACAACGCTATTCTACCATTCATAAATGCTCTTTTTGTAAACTCTCCTGGCTCAGCCAGCCGAGCCCCCTCTTCCAAAACCAGCTGCAAAACTTTACGCATAGATACATACCCTCCATGGGTATGTATCTCCACCATATCTTCTCTCGTGTACGATTTCGGAGATATCATTACACACAATAATACTTCATCAATGATCGTCCCATCCGATGGATCCTGGATGAACCCATAGTGCATGCGAAAAGGAACCCACTTCTGAGGCTTCTTTTCTGAATAAAAGATCCTGTCTGCAATGTCCAAAGCATCCGGCCCGCTCACTCGAACAATGCCTATACTGCTTTCCCCCATGGCTGTTGAAATGGCGGCAATGGTATCCTCCATATCCATAATCATTCACCCACCTCGAATAAAAACCCAGTAGAATGATCTACTGGGCTGAGATTATTCTTTTATCTTAATGACTACTTTTCTATTCGGTTCTTCCCCTTCGCTTCGGGTCGTAACCTTGGTGCTGTCCTGCAGAGCAGTGTGAATAATCTTTCTTTCGTGAGCAGTCATGGGTTCCAGCATAATGCTCTCTCCGCTTCGTTCCACTCTGCTGGCCAGTCTGGTTGCAAGCTGCTGCAAAACTTCTTCTCTTCTCTCACGATACCCTTCTGCATCAATAATGACCCGAACTCGCTTATGGCTGTGCCGATTCGCGACAATATTGGTTAGATACTGAACAGCCTCAAGAGTCTGTCCTCTTTTCCCGATCAGCAGGCCCAACCCGTCACCTTCCACGTCCACAAAGAAATTTTCATCCTCATAAGTAAAGTTCAGTTCTGTCTCCAAACCCATTTCCGTCAGGACATTCGTAAGGAACTCGCGAATCATAGGCTCTAAATCTTCAGGCGCTTCTTCCTCAGCTTCTGCTTTCAAAGCAACCGAAACCTTAGCTTGCTTCGAACCCAATATCCCAAGTATTCCTTTTGAAGGTTCTTCCAAAACCTCTATGATCACGTCATCCGCTGTTGCATCCAGTTCCTTCAATGCCAACTCCACAGCTTCATCGACAGTACGCGCAGTTTTTTCGATCTTGATCATTTCGATTCTCCTTTCGCCACAGGTGCTGCGGGTTTTGGTGTTAAGATCTGCTGCACCATAGTAAACAGGTTATTCGAAACCCAGTAGATAGTTAGCCCGGCAGCAAAGCGTAGACTCATTACACCGATAACCATAGGCATCATCAGTGCCATGTTTTTCTGAGTAGAATCCCCGGATGCCGTTGTGAACTTCATCTGCAGGTACGTGGATCCTGCTGCCAATAACGGCATAATATAGTAAGGATCCGGGCTGGTGATGTCTTGAATCCAAAGAAAAGCTGTTGCACCAACATAAGCATAGTTATTCAAAACATTAAAGAAAGCAATAAAGAACGGCAGCTGTAAAATCAACGGCAGACATCCTGAAGCAGGATTGACTTTGTTCTCTTTCCAAAGAGCCAGTGTTTCTTTGTTCGCTTTCTCAGGATTGTTTTTGTGCTTCTCCTGGATCGCCTTAATTTGCGGTTGCAGTTCCTGCATTTTCTTCATCTGCTTTGTCTGAGAAAAAGTCAGCGGCAAAGTAATCATTTTAATAATCAGTGTCAGCAAGATGATTGATATACCGTAATTTCCTGTAAGCTGATAAAAAAAGTCCATACCTTGCTTCATGATATCAATAAGCCAGGACATTCACAGGCCTCCTTTATTCTTCTTCATTATATTGGATTATATCATAAGCCGCCTGGATCTACGCGGGATCGTATCCTCCCGGATTAAATGGATGACAACGCAAGATTCTGCGAATTCCCCGGTAAACTCCGACAGCAGCACCGTATTTCCGAATTGAATCCACCATGTATTCTGAACAACTGGGTGAAAACCGGCATGAATGAGGAATCAGGGGAGATATGGTTTTCTGGTACATTCGGACCAGTAAAATTAAAACTCTACTCATGACACTCATCCTCTGTGCACTCATATATCATCCCAAATTTTCTGATCATATGAATAAAATCCTTCTCCACATCGATATATTTTTTTCCAATCAACGCGGATCTTGCGATAAGAACTATGTCGTACCCTTTTTTCATATTCATGCCATTTTGCCGGACAACTTCCCGCATCAGTCTTTTCGCCCGATTTCTCCGTACCGCGTGTCCGGTCTTTTTACTGACAACAAAACCGAACCGGTTATGGTGAAACGAGTTTTCGGTGATATGGGCCACGAACGTCTTGGAAACAAAAACACGCCCTTGATCAAAAACATTCTTGAAGTCTCTTTTCTTTCTTAATGTCACTGTTGTTTTCATACAGTCCTGGCCTTTCTTCAGACACATCCAAAAATGTGCAAAAAGGCCACATGTGTGGCCTTAAGCTGAAAGCCTTTTTCTCCCTTTAAGCCTTCTTCTCCGCAATACTTCTCTGCCAGAACGAGTCTTCATTCTCTTCATGAATCCGTGTACCTTTTTTCTCTTAAGCTTCTTCGGTTGATACGTCCGCTTCACTGCCTTCACACCTCCTCAAACATACAGAAGACAACCTATATATAAATAAGCATGTCTTATTGAAATTCAATACCTCTATAACATAGTGATTATATCGTAAAACACAAAGTTGTGTCAATATATCACCGGTCTTCGCGATAAAATGAGCAGGTAGATTCTATCATACTGCCGCTATATTTTCAACTGTGGATATTTCTGTGGTTAACTTCCCTGTTCTGTTGATAATTATCCCCTGTTTTGCTATGATAAGCGTATAGCAATTTTTGAGAATTCACGGTTCTATATAGTTTGTTTATCCACACTCTGTGGATAAGTATGTGGATAAACATTTTGCATGGATGATCATTACCCAATCCTTTATCCAGTAATATCAAGCATTTTCATGAACCTGTTTTTTTACTTTTGCTCAATTTTTCATCCGATCGGATTTGAGAAACCAGGGAAATACTTGCCGGGAATCACATAAGCAAATTATCCACAGATAATCCACAAAACCACTGGAGATTTCAATTTTTTTGTGGATATCTTTTTCAGACCCATTCAGCTTTACTTGGTCAGGAGGTTTTTACATGGAATTACCGATTTCGGATATTTGGAGCAACACTTTAGCCATCATTGAAGCTCAATTAAGTAAACCCAGTTTCGAAACATGGCTCAAAGCAACCAAACCCCTGGCTTTTTACAACAATACACTGGTTGTGGGTGTTCCAAACGAATTTGCTAAAGATTGGGTTGAAAGCCGCTATTCGAATCTTCTGCAGGAAACAGTCAATTCGGTAGCTGGTAAGGAAATCCAGTTGAAGTTCATTATTCCACAAAATAGTGACGGCGGCAGCCGGCAGGATCGTCAAGCATTGGAACAGCATACCCGCGCGGCCGACACCACTCTTTTTAAGCCGCCGAATCTGAATCCGAAATATGTATTCGATACGTTCGTAATCGGTAACAGCAATCGCTTTGCTCATGCTGCTTGTCTAGCGGTAGCGGAAGCTCCAGCCAGGGCATACAACCCTTTATTCATTTATGGCGGTGTGGGGCTGGGGAAAACCCATCTTATGCATGCAATCGGACATTATGTTCTGGAGCAGAACAAGAGCTTAAAGGTTGTGTATGTGTCTTCTGAAACGTTTACCAATGAGTTGATCAACTCCATCCGTGATGACCGAACGATTCAGTTCAGGAATAAATATCGGAATGTGGATGTACTGCTGGTTGACGATATTCAGTTTTTGGCCGGCAAAGAGCGTACCCAGGAAGAATTCTTCCATACTTTCAATACGCTCCATGAAGCGAATAAGCAGATCGTTGTTTCCAGCGATCGTCCACCAAAAGAAATCCCCACTCTGGAAGATCGGTTGCGATCCAGATTCGAATGGGGACTCATTACCGATATCCAGCAGCCGGATCTGGAAACGCGAATTGCCATTTTGCGAAAAAAGGCAAAACAGGAGAACCTGGAAGTTCCAAACGATATACTGGTAAATATTGCTACAAAGATCAGCACCAATATTCGAGAATTGGAAGGGGCACTGATCCGTGTGGTTGCATATGCATCCCTTACGGAAGATCAAATCAGCGTTTCTTTAGCCGATGAAGCACTCAAAGATATGGTACCCAATCAGAATCGCCCCATTACGATATCGCTGATTCAAAAGACTGTCGCTGAATATTTCGATTTGAAGCCGGATGATTTTAAAGCTAAAAAGAGAAATCGGTCCATTTCGTTCCCGAGACAGATCGCCATGTATTTATGCCGTGAGCTTACTGATGCATCGCTTCCCAAGATTGGTGAGGATTTCGGAGGCAGAGATCATACAACCGTTATCCACGCCTGCATGAAAATCTCACAAGAGATCAAATCAGATCCTGGATTGTTGTCCACAGTCGAAAATCTAACCCGAAGAATCAAAGATGAATAAAGTGTGATTAAACTATGGACATAGTGTGGATAAAGTTTGGACAAACTGAATCACTGTTGATAATGTGAATAAATCAACCCTTTCAGAGCAAACTACTCACAGGATGTTCGTCAACCAAACGGTTGATGTACCTACTCTAGAGTACCTTTTCCACATTTCAACAGTCCCTACTACGAATACTTCTATAAATATTTAATATAATAAAAGAAGAAAAGAGGGGGATAATTTTGAAATTCAGTTGCTCTCAACAAAATTTATCATACGGGATCAACCAGGTTCAAAAGGCTGTTTCCACCCGCAATACGTTACCTGTTCTTTTGGGAATCAAAATCAAAGCGCAAGGCGATAGAATTACCCTGAATGCCACAGACCTGGAATTATCGATTGAATGCCAGATTTACGGAGAGATTGAAGAAGAGGGAGAAGTGGTTCTTCCGGCCAAGTATTTTGTTGACATTGTCCGCAATCTGCCAGGTACGGTTATCTCTTTTGAGATGAACAGAGAAAACTATTATGTAAAGATGAAAGCAGGAAAATCTGAATTTAATCTTCATGGATTGAGCGCTGAAGAGTTTCCGGCTGACTCAATCCAGATTCCCGATGGCGGATTTCTGATTCCGGCTGATCATTTCCGGGACTCATTGTTTCAAACACAATTTGCTGTATCTCATGATGAGAGCAGACCCGTTTTTACGGGAATATTGATTGAGCAAAAAGACGGCAAAATTGTTTTTGTGGCAACGGATGGATACCGGCTGGCGGTGAAATACAGTGACATTGCAATACAAGGAAATATATCTTCCGTCATTCTTCCGGGTAAAGCGGCCGGCGAGATTTTCCGTCTCTCGTCAGGAAAAGACTTTGATGATATTCGTATGGACATCACGGATAATCGGCTGACCGTCCAGTTTCCGGACACCGTACTTACTTCCAGGCTGATTGAAGGACAATTTCCCAACTATAAACAGATCATTCCCAAAAGTCATCCCATCAATATTGAATTGGATCGGGAAGAATTTTTGCATACCATTGAACGAGTCGGACTCATCACCAAAGAAGGTCCAAACATAGTTCGCATTCATGTTACGAAGGATCAGAAAATGATCATAACCGCCCGTTCACCAGAGATTGGGGATACATACGACGAGATTGATATCGGGTTTGTAGATGCTGAAATCAAGATAGCATTCAATGTCAAGTACCTTACTGATGTGCTAAAAGTATTGTCTGATGAAAAGATTGTATTTTCACTGACCGAAGAGCTTAAACCGGCCAGTATCCGGCCGTTGGATTCAACCAACTATGAATACATCGTCCTGCCGGTTCGGCTGCCGCAATGATAGAAAAACAAACGACCGCAATAACCATCGTCACTGATAGTATTTCGCTGGATAAATTCTTAAAATGGGCAGGCATTGCTGAAACAGGGGGAGCTGCAAAGTATTTGATTCAAAATGAACTTGTTTCCGTAAATGGACAAACTGAAAAGAAACGATCCAGGGTTCTGTTCCATGGGGATAGAATATGTGTATCAGGAAACTGCTATCAGGTAAGAAGCCATAAGCAGGACTGAAGGTGAAATATTTTGCATCTAGAAAAGCTGACCATTCGAAACTACCGGAATCATGCCAATACCGAAATTGAATTGATACCGGGCGTAAATATTATTACAGGCAAGAACGGAGAAGGAAAAACGAATATTTTGGAGGCGATCTTTTATCTGGCTTCGGGGCGCTCGCATCTAGGCAGCCGTGACAACGAACTCATCCAGTGGGGAGCCTCTTGTTTTTCTATTCAGGGCGAGGTTGCAAAGAAGAGCGGAAAAACAAAATATGACATTCAGTATGCTGAAAATGGGAAAAAGCGAATACGAATTAACCGGAAAGATATTCATAGATTATCTGAGTTGATCGGTCAGTTTTTTGTTGTTATGTTTTCGCCTGAATCCCTGAGAATAATTCAGGGCTCTCCCCAGGAAAGAAGAAAATATATTGATTTTGCAGCATCTCAATCCAGCCCCAGCTATTTTCACCATTTACACTTGTATCACAGGATTTTAACTCAGCGAAATGAACTGTTGAAAAAAAACGACAATTCAAAAGAATATCAGTCCACATTATCGGTTTGGAATGATCAGCTGATTGAGGCTGGTAGTGAAGTGATCCAACGAAGAGTAGAGTTTCTGATGACCATGGAAGATGAAATTATTCCCATCCATCAACATATATCCGGGCAGAAAGAAGAATTGCAAATCGCATATCATTCGTCGATTGGCGATGTGGGCGATTTCAATAGAATTGAAATCCAGCAACTATTTGCTGAAAAATTGAAGAAAGTCAGAGATCTGGAACGAATCCGAGGATTCACCCTGACTGGACCCCATCGGGATGATTTGAGAATTTTTATTAACGGCAACGATGTTCAGAAATTTGGATCCCAAGGACAGCAGAGAACGGCAGCCCTTTCCCTGAAACTGGGCGAAGTTAATCTTCTTACGAATCAAACAGGAGAAAAACCGATCCTGCTTCTGGATGATGTTATGTCCGAACTGGACGATGAAAGAAGGGGATTTCTGCTGGATGAAGTAAAAAATTCGAGTCAAACGATTATTACATCGACCAATCTGAACCCATATCAACAGATTTGTACAGATCGCACCGCTATTTTCACAGTACTGGGTGGAGAGGTGGAGAGACGCGCGTGAAAGTTTCTTCGTTGAAAGAGGCGTTGGAAAACCGCATAAAAACCCTCAGAGTTAACCAGAGACTGATGGAGATGAAGGCGATTGAAGCATGGGATACGATGGTTGGGCCCAATTTATCTCGACAAACGAAAGCAATTAAAATAACCGACAACAAACTGTTTGTGGTGGTTACGAACTCTGTATGGGTCCATCAGCTAACATACTTTAAGAGGGACTATGTCCAGAAAATCAATCAATACCTCAGCGGTTCCCCCATCAAAGACATTGTTTTTTTTGTGGGGGATGTCCGGAGGGATCATCGTCTCGAACATGAAGATACCCAAACCATCGAAATCCATCCAGAGCCAGTCCGCCTGACCCAAAAAGAAGAAGATCGAATCAAACAAATCGCACAGCCGGTAGAGTCTGAAGAAGTGAGAAAAGCGTTTGAACATTTTATGGGAAAAGACCTGATCTACAAGAAAGCCAAGAAAAGTAAAGGTTGGGGCAGCTGCCGGATTTGCGGATCCATATCCCCACCGGGACAGGATATCTGCCAATTCTGCCAAGAGTCTCAACTGACGGAACAGGAAAGAAGACTAACACAAATACTGAAGGAAACACCTTGGATAGCATTGAAAGATGCTCAGAGAAGTGTTTTTGCATTGGAAAGGGAGACCTTTGAAAAAGTCAAAGAGAAGGTAAAGAGTGTACTGCTAAGCGAATTAAACAACCGGAAGAACATCAAGAATCCGGAATTCATTCACAAGGCCATGACATTAACGATGCTGGAGACCGGATTAACCCCTGATTTGCTGGACAGCCAGAGAATCAGGGCGTGTATTGGGGATGAAAACTGGCAGTCGCTCTTTGGTGGTTAGCAGCCTAGAATTTATTGGAGGTGTAGAGTATGTTTTTGCACATCGGGTCTGATTATGTTGTACCGATTGACGAAGTACTCATGATTATTGACGCGGCATTGATTAGAACCTCACATACAACGAAGGAATTCATTGAAAAGATCAAGAAGGAAAACCAAATCATTGATCTGACCCAGGATCAGCCCAAGTCGTATGTAATCACGAAAGACAAGATCATTTACTCTCCGATTTCTTCCAGCACGCTGCAAAGAAGAGGAGAAATGAAGAAGGATTTAGAAAAATATAGCGTCTACTGATCGTATTGGTCGTAAAAGGACAATGCGAACCCAATGTGACTATGGAGGTTAAGCATGGTAAAGAACACAACAGGCAATGGAGTAAACCACAATGGCAACTACGATGAGCACCAGATCCAGGTTCTGGAAGGCCTGGAGGCCGTTCGAAAACGACCCAGCATGTACATAGGAAGTACTTCGGCCAAGGGGCTGCACCATCTGGTTTATGAAGTGGTTGACAACAGCATTGATGAATCTCTGGCGGGATACTGCGATTCCATCAGCGTTACAATCGGTGAAGACAACAGCATAACCGTGTCTGACAACGGCAGAGGTATACCGGTTAAAAAGCATCCCAAAATCGGCAAGTCAACCGTGGAGGTTGTCATGACGATTCTGCATGCCGGTGGAAAATTTGGAGGAGACGGATACAAAGTATCCGGAGGGCTCCATGGTGTGGGAATCTCGGTTGTCAATGCTCTATCTGAATGGCTCATCGTCGAGGTCAAGAGGGACGGGGGCATTTACCGGCAGGAGTATCGCCGCGGCCGCCCGGTATCGGATCTGGCCAAAGTAGGGCCCACCAAAGAAACAGGAACCACCACGAAATTCCTGCCCGATTCTGATATATTTGAATCCATCGTTTTTTCCTATGAAACGTTGGTAGCACGTTTGCGAGAGCTGGCCTTCCTGAACAAAGGCATCCGCATTTCACTGCTGGACCAGCGTACTAAGGAAAAATCAGTGTTTTGCTATGAAGGCGGGATCATATCCTTTGTTAAACATTTGAACAAAAACCGCGATGTCATCTACGACAACCCCATCTTTTTTGAGAAAACCAAAGATGACAGCGTTATTGAAGTTGCGATCCAATACAACAGCGGTTACGCGGAAAACTTGTATTCTTTTGCCAACAACATCCACACATATGAAGGCGGGACCCACGAATCCGGATTCAAAAGCGCGTTGACAAGAGTAATCAACGATTACGCTAGAAAATCCGGTCTGCTCAAAGAAAGTGAATCCAATCTGGGCGGAGAAGACATTCGAGAAGGCTTGACAGCCATTCTCAGCGTCAAGCTGCTGGATCCCCAGTTTGAAGGACAGACGAAGACAAAGCTAGGAAACAGCGAGATGAGAGGGATTGTCGATTCAGTCATAGTGGATGGTGTGGGTACTTTTTTGGAAGAACATCCATCCCTGGCGAAGAAAATTGTGGAGAAATCGGTCTATGCAGCCAGAGCACGGGAGGCAGCGAGAAAAGCACGCGAACTGACACGACGGAAAAACGCCCTGGAAATATCGGCTCTGCCCGGGAAACTGACAGACTGCTCGGTGAAAGATCCTTCCATGGCAGAGATATATATCGTGGAAGGAGATTCAGCCGGAGGCTCTGCAAAACAAGGCCGGGACCGAAGGTTTCAGGCAATTCTTCCTCTGCGAGGGAAAATTATCAATGTGGAAAAGGCACGACTGGATAAAATCCTGAACAACGAAGAGATCCGAACCATCATCACTGCACTGGGAACCGGTATTTCCGATGATTTCGATATAGAAAAAGCACGATACCACAAAATTGTGATCATGACCGATGCGGATGTGGATGGTTCTCATATACGGACTTTGTTGCTGACCTTTTTCTATCGATATATGCCCCACCTTATTGAGGCAGGCTATATATACATTGCCCAGCCGCCTTTGTATCTGGTGCGCAAAGGAAGAGAAGAGCACTATGCGTACAACGATGATGAGCTGGCGGCCATCATGGAACAGATTGGGCGGACCGGAATTGTGATTCAGCGCTATAAAGGATTGGGAGAAATGAATGCAGATCAGCTTTGGGAAACGACGATGGATCCCGAAAAGAGAACATTTCTGCAGGTTTCCCTGGAAGACGCCATGGCGGCAGACGAGATCTTCACCATTCTCATGGGTGACAAGGTTGAACCGAGAAGGGAATTTATACAAAGGCATGCCAAAGAAGTGAGGAACCTGGATACGGTGGGATAAATCATCCAATGGATTCATGGGAAGGGATGTCCCTTCCCATATTTCTTTTGTCGAGATCCTGATTCTATTTGTTATTGCAGTTTTGATTTGATAGAATGATAGTGGCATAATCTGTTTGATTATTGAGGTGATTCGTGTGGCAAAAAAAAGGACAGAACTGTCCTTAATACCGTTGGGCGGGTTTGGTGAAATCGGCAAGAATATGCTCGTATTGGAATACGGGAAAGATATAATACTTGTGGATTCCGGGGTTGCATTTCCCGGAGAGGATCTCCCGGGCGTTGATTTGGTTATCCCCGATACCCGCTACCTGATGGAGAACAAAGAGAAACTCAGAGGGATATTTATTACCCACGGACATGAAGATCATATTGGGGCCCTGCCGTATGTCTTGAAGGATTTTGATGTTCCTGTATACGGTACACGGCTGACCGTTGGCTTGATTAAAAAAAGACTGGAAGACAAAAAGGTTGAGATAACGCCTGACATTCGAGAAATCACAGCCGATACCATCATTAAAGCAGGAGCCTTTCAATTGTCTTTCTATCGCGTAACCCACAGCATCCCGGACGGGCTGGGACTGATCATCCGTACTCCGGAAGGAGTCATTGTCCACAGCGGCGATTTTAAGTTGGATCATACGCCCATAGATGGCAGAACTATTGAATTCCATAAACTGATCGATGTTCAAAAAGACGGGGTCCTGGCCATGATCTGCGACAGTACCGGAGCGACCAGTGAAGGATACACCCCGTCAGAAAAATTGGTTGGCCAGACTTTCTTCCGGGAATTCAGCCGGGCATCAGGAAGAATCATTATTGCCACGTTTGCTTCCAATGTGCATCGAATTCAGCAGGTCATCAATGCTGCCAGCGCGTACGGCAGGAAAGTAGGGGTTGTCGGCAGGAGCATGGTGAAAGTCGTGGAAGCCGCTTTGGAGCTGGGGTACCTGAACTGCGATCCAAGCATGTTTGTGGATATCTCTGAAATTAATAATTTCCCCGAGAATCAGATCGTCATTATCACAACGGGAAGCCAGGGAGAGCCGCTGGCCGCTCTAACCCGGATTTCGGAAGGTTCGCATCGCCAGATTCAACTCTTCCCTGGAGATACAGTCATCATTTCCGCCACACCCATTCCCGGGAATGCCAAGCAAGTGTACAAGACAATCAACAATCTTTTCAGGGCCGGGGCTAAGGTCATTTACCGAGATGTGGCTCCTGTTCATGTGTCCGGCCATGCTGCCAGAGAAGATATAAAGACGATGCTGAGCATAATTAAACCCAAGTATGCCCTTCCATTTCACGGTGAATTCAGGCATATGGTGCAGTTTCGGGAGATCGCCAATGAACTCGGCATCGATACAGAGAATGTTTTGATGCTGAAACTGGGAGATAAAGCATCCTTTCTGGACGGCAAGTTGAGCAAAATCGAAAAAGTTGCCTCTGGCAGCGTCTTAATCGATGGATTGGGCGTTGGAGATGTGGGAAATATTGTCCTGAGAGACCGGAAGAACCTTTCCGAAAACGGGATTGTTATTGTGGTGTTGACCATGAAGAAGGAATCAGGGAAAATTGTTGCCGGACCGGATATTCTGTCTCGCGGCTTTGTGTATGTCAGAGATTCCGAGGAACTGATGAAGCTCATGCAGGATACCGTCAATGAAACCATGAAATACTGCGGTGACCACAACATTCGCAGCTGGTCCGGAATCAAGGAGAAAGTGAGAAAGGATCTCGACAATGTGATCTACACCGAAACAGGGAGACGACCAACGGTGTTGACAATGATTATGGAGATCGACTGAATTGAACAAATTGGGCACTTTTGCATATAGAGAAAGGTGGAAACCAACGGATGGAGTATACACATGGAAAGATTCTTCCTGTAAGCATTGAGACAGAAATCCGAAAATCGTATTTGGATTATGCCATGAGCGTCATTGTCAGTAGGGCACTGCCGGACGTTCGTGACGGCCTGAAACCGGTTCACCGCAGAATACTGTATGCAATGTCCGAGCTGGGGAATACGCCGGATAAGCCGTACAAGAAATCGGCTCGTATCGTGGGAGAGGTTTTAGGGCGGTATCATCCCCACGGGGATACGGCTGTTTACGATGCTATGGTCAGAATGGCGCAGGATTTTTCAACCCGGTATTTGCTGGTGGACGGGCATGGAAATTTCGGCTCCGTGGATGGAGACCCTGCCGCAGCCATGCGGTACACAGAAGTGCGGTTGTCCAAACTGTCCACGGAACTTCTGTCCGACATAAACAAAGAAACAGTTGATTTTATCCCTAACTTTGATGAAACCGTGGAGGAACCGCAAGTTCTGCCTTCCCGGTTCCCCAATCTGCTGGTCAACGGATCATCAGGGATTGCTGTTGGGATGGCCACCAATATACCTCCTCACAACCTCAATGAAGTGATTGAAGGCGTCATTGCACTGATCGAGAATCCAGACATTGCCCAAAAAGACCTGAATCAATATATAAAAGGTCCGGACTTCCCTACCGGCGGCCTGATTTTGGGCCGGGAAGGGATACGGGATGCATATTCTACCGGGCGGGGCATCATTAAGATGCGGGCAGTGCACCAGATCGAGAAAATGAATAACGGAAAGAGCAGAATCCTGGTTACTGAACTTCCGTATCAAGTCAATAAAGCAAAACTGATTGAAAAAATTGCCCAATTGGTTCACGAGAAGAAAATCGATGGGATTACGGATCTGCGGGACGAGAGCGACAGAAATGGATTGAGGATTGTAATTGAATTAAGAAAAGATGCGAATCCCAATGTCGTTTTGAATAATTTGTTTAAAAATACCCAGCTGCAGCAAACCTTCGGGATCATTATGCTGGCACTGGTGGATGGCAAACCCCTGGTTTTAAACCTGAAGGAGATGCTCTATTACTATCTGGAACACCAGAAAGAAGTCATCACAAGGCGGACCAAGTTCGAGTTGGGCAAAGCGGAAGCGAGAGCCCATATTTTGGAAGGCCTGAAAATCGCCTTGGACAATCTGGACGAAGTTATCGCTCTGATCCGGGCTGCCGCCAATGTGGATGTTGCCAGAACTGGTCTGATGGACCGGTTTGAGTTAAGTGAAAAACAGGCGCAAGCCATATTGGACATGAGGCTGCAGCGTTTAACCGGTCTGGAACGACAAAAGATCGATGAAGAATACGATGAACTGCTTGTAACTATAGAATATTTAAGAGCGGTTTTGGGCAGTGAACGGCTGCTGCTGGACATCATCCGAAGAGAATTGACTGAAGTCAAAGAAAAATATGGAGACGACAGAAAAACAACCATCACCTTATCTGCGGACGATATTGAAGCAGAAGATCTCATTGCTGAAGAAGACATGGTTATTACTCTGACTCACTTTGGGTATATAAAGAGGCTGCCCATGGACACATACAAAAACCAGCGTCGGGGTGGACGCGGGGTTACCGGAATGAATACAAAAGAAGAAGATTTCGTAGAGAATCTCTTTATCACCACCACCCATCACTATATGATGTTCTTCAGCAATCACGGTAGGGTGTATCGACTGAAAGTGCATGAACTCCCTGAGGCCAGCAGACAGGCAAAAGGTTCGGCTATTGTCAATTTACTCCCCCTGGAACCGGGCGAGAAAATCAACACGGTTATTCCTGTCAAAGAGTTCAACAAACATGAAAACCTCGTATTTGTTACAAAGAAAGGAATCATCAAAAAGACACTTCTGTCTGAATACGATACCGCTCGAAAAGGCGGTCTGATTGCCATTGCGCTCCATGAAGATGATGAATTGATTGGGGTTCGTCTGACCAACGGGGACGATGACATCATCATGGTCACCCACCAGGGAATGGCGATTCGATTCTCTGAAGAAGATGTTCGCTGCATGGGTCGGGGAGCGGCCGGTGTCAAAGGAATCAACCTAAACAAAGGGGATTATGTGGTGGGTATGGATACCGTAAAAGAAGATTCCGAGCTTCTGGTCTTAACAGACCGCGGACAGGGGAAGAAGACGAAGCTGAAAGAATACAAGAATCAGTCCAGAGGCGGTAAAGGGGTCAAAACCATTAAGCTTACTGAAAAGAATGGTCATGTAGTGGCTGTCAAGGTTGTAAAAAAGGGCAGTGAACTGATGCTCATGTCCACAGAGGGCCAGGTTCTTCGCATCGGAATTCAAGATATTCCGTCCACCGGACGAAATACCCAGGGCGTTTTGGTCATGCGTCTGTCTAAGGAAGATCAGCTTGCCAGTGTGGCCACCATTTTGTCCAAGAATGAGGATACAAATGGCGATTAATAATTACAGAGATACATAGCTAGGAGAAATAATAGGGAGATAATTGAGGATATTCGATTCAAACGGGCTTTTATCACCTATAAGTTCTCTTGCTACGAATTGGAGCAAATGATATATTATTGGATGTGCCATAAAGCATGGCACATAGCCAAACTGAATTCAATCTCTACACATTCTAGCAACAAATGTCGTTTATCTGGCTTCCAAAGCGAATCCTGCGACTTGTAGGATTCTTTTTTCTGGTCCTTGACAACTGAACAGTACGAAGGGGAAAGAAGTAAACGAGAGTCAAGACAGACTTTCAGGATATCACGGAGAGTTTGATCCTGGCTCAGGACGAACGCTGGCGGCGTGCTTAACACATGCAAGTCGAGCGGCAGGCCATATACTTGTATAGGGACTGCAGCGGCGAACGGGTGAGTAACGCGTGGACAATCTGCCCTCAAGCCCGGGATAACACTTTGAAAGAGGTGCTAATACCGGATAGGTGATCTTGCTGCATGGCAGGATTGGGAAAGGGTTTCGGCCCGATTGAGGATGAGTCCGCGTTTCATTAGCTAGTTGGTGGGGTAGAGGCCTACCAAGGCGACGATGGATAGCCGGCCTGAGAGGGTGACCGGCCACACTGGGACTGAGACACGGCCCAGACTCCTACGGGAGGCAGCAGTGGGGAATCTTCCGCAATGGACGAAAGTCTGACGGAGCAACGCCGCGTGAGTGAAGAAGGTTTTCGGATTGTAAAACTCTGTCAGGCGGGAAGAACGGGCTATAGGGATATAGCCGTGACGGTACCGCCGAAGGAAGCCCCGGCTAACTACGTGCCAGCAGCCGCGGTAATACGTAGGGGGCAAGCGTTGTCCGGAATTATTGGGCGTAAAGAGCACGTAGGCGGGGATCCAAGTCAGGTGTGAAAACCCGGGGCTCAACTCCGGGAGTGCAGCTGAAACTGGATTTCTTGAGGGCAGAAGAGGAGAGTGGAATTCCTAGTGTAGCGGTGAAATGCGTAGATATTAGGAGGAACACCAGTGGCGAAGGCGACTCTCTGGTCTGCAACTGACGCTGAGGTGCGAAAGCTAGGGGAGCGAACGGGATTAGATACCCCGGTAGTCCTAGCCGTAAACGATGGGCACTAGGTGTAGGAGGTATCGACCCCTCCTGTGCCGCAGCTAACGCATTAAGTGCCCCGCCTGGGGAGTACGGCCGCAAGGTTGAAACTCAAAGGAATTGACGGGGGCCCGCACAAGCAGTGGAGCATGTGGTTTAATTCGACGCAACGCGAAGAACCTTACCAGGGTTTGACATCTCCTGGAGTTCTATGAAAGTAGGACGGCCTCCTTCGGGAGGACAGGAAGACAGGTGGTGCATGGTTGTCGTCAGCTCGTGTCGTGAGATGTTGGGTTAAGTCCCGCAACGAGCGCAACCCCTGTTCTTTGTTGCTAGCAGGTAAAGCTGAGCACTCAAAGGAGACTGCCGGAGACAATTCGGAGGAAGGTGGGGATGACGTCAAATCATCATGCCCTTTATGCCCTGGGCTACACACGTGCTACAATGGTCTGTACAACGGGATGCGAAGGGGTGACCCGGAGCCAATCCTCAGAAAACAGATCTCAGTTCGGATTGCAGGCTGCAACCCGCCTGCATGAAGCTGGAATTGCTAGTAATCGCGGATCAGCATGCCGCGGTGAATACGTTCCCGGGCCTTGTACACACCGCCCGTCACACCACGAAAGCCAGCAACACCCGAAGCCGGTGGGCGAACCTGTAAAGGAGGCAGCCGTCGAAGGTGGGGTTGGTGATTGGGGTGAAGTCGTAACAAGGTAGCCGTATCGGAAGGTGCGGCTGGATCACCTCCTTTCTAGGGAGCAATCCCGAGGTCGAAGGTGCGCAAGCGCACTGGAACACAGGGTAAGACCCCTTCTCGTACTGTTTGGTTATCAGGGACCAGGAGACTGCACCTTGAAAATTGCACAGTGAAACGAGGTCAAGAAAGAAAGGGCATACGGTGGATGCCTAGGCGCTAAGAGCTGAAGAAGGGCGCGGCAAGCAGCGAAATGCTCCGGGGAGCGGCAAGCAGGCGACGATCCGGAGGTACCCGAATGGGGGAACCCGCCGCAGGGGAACTTGCGGCACGCATAGATGAAACGATAGTGTATGCGGGGGAACCGGGGGAACTGAAACATCTCAGTACTCCGAGGAGAAGAAATCAAGAGAGATTTTCCAAGTAGCGGCGAGCGAACGGGAAAGAGCCCAAACATCCGATGTGACAGAAGACTGCAGTCGCTGCATGGGATGGGTAGCGGGGGATACGAGTTCGTGTCTGCAGGCACGGAGGCCAGGAAGAAAGCAAACGGCAGGGGAAGGGTCTGGGAAGGCCCGCCAGAGAGGGTGAGAGCCCTGTACCCGAAGCCCAAAGCACTGGCTGAGTATGACCCCAAGTACCGCCGGGCACGAGGAATCCGGCGGGAATCAGGGAGGACCATCTTCCAAGGCTAAAGACTCCTTAGCGACCGATAGAGGAAAGTACCGTGAGGGAAAGGTGAAAAGGACCCCGGGAGGGGAGTGAAAAGAACCTGAAACCGTATGCTTACAAGCAGTGGGAGGAGCGATCTGACCGCGTGCCTATTGAAGAATGAACCGGCGAGTTACGGCAGGGAGCAAGGTTAAGCACTTCAGGTGCGGAGCCGGAGCGAAAGCGAGTCTGAAAAGGGCGAATAAGTTCACTGCTGTAGACCCGAAACCGGGTGAGCTACCCATGGCCAGGGTGAAGCGGGAGTAAAATTTCGTGGAGGCCCGAACCCGTCAGCGTTGAAAAGCTGTGGGATGAGCTGTGGGTAGGGGTGAAATGCCAATCGAACCCGGAGATAGCTGGTACTCCCCGAAATAGCTTTAGGGCTAGCCTCAGGCAGCACTGAGGGAGGTAGAGCACTGATCGGGCTAGGGGCCCTACAAGGTTACCGAACCCATTCAAACTCCGAATTCCGTCAGATGAGAGCCTGGGAGTCAGACAGTGAGGGCTAAGCTTCATTGTCAAGAGGGAAAGAGCCCGGACCGTCCGCTAAGGTCCCCAAGTGGATACTAAGTGGTAAAGGATGTGGGACTGCATAGACAACCAGGATGTTGGCTTAGAAGCAGCCATCATTGAAAGAGTGCGTAATAGCTCACTGGTCAAGTGGTGCTGCGCCGATAATGTAACGGGGCTAAAGTATGCCACCGAAGCGGCGGAACATAGGAATATGTTGGTAGGGGAGCATTGTATGGGCGGAGAAGCTGTTCTGTGAGGGATGGTGGAGCGCATACAAGAGAGAATGCCGGTATGAGTAGCGATAAGGCAGGTGAGAATCCTGCCCGCCGAAAGCCTAAGGTTTCCTGAGGAAGGCTCGTCCGCTCAGGGTTAGTCGGGTCCTAAGCCGAGGCAGAGATGCGTAGGCGATGGAAAGCCGGTGGATATTCCGGCACCGCAGCACGACCGATTGAGGAAGGGGTGACACAGGAGGGCAGGCCAAGCGCACGGATGGAAAAGTGCGCCCAAGCCGTAAGGGTGCAGTACAGGAAAAACCGTACTGTGAGAAGCCTGAGCGGTGATGGGGAGTGAAATTAAGTAACGAAGTGGCGGCACCCACACTGTCAAGAAAAGCCTCTAACGAGGGAGTGCTGTGTCCGTACCGCAAACCGACACAGGTAGGCAAGGAGAGAATCCTAAGGCGCACGGGAGAATCCTCGTTAAGGAACTCGGCAAAATGACCCCGTAACTTCGGGAGAAGGGGTACCCCCTGCGGTGCGTGAAAACGAAGCGGCGGGGGGTCGCAGAGAAACGGCTCAAGCGACTGTTTACCACAAACACAGGTTCCTGCTAAGGCGCAAGCCGACGTATAGGAGCTGACGCCTGCCCGGTGCTGGAAGGTTAAGGGAAGAGGTTAGGGAAACCGAAGCTTTGCACCGAAGCCCCAGTAAACGGCGGCCGTAACTATAACGGTCCTAAGGTAGCGAAATTCCTTGTCGGGTAAGTTCCGACCCGCACGAATGGCGTAACGATTTGAGCGCTGTCTCAACGAGGAGCCCGGTGAAATTGAAGTACCTGTAAAGATGCAGGTTACCCGCGACTGGACAGAAAGACCCCATGGAGCTTTACTGCAGCCTGATATTGGATTTTGGTAGTGGATGTACAGGATAGGTGGGAGACGGAGAATTCGGGGCGCCAGCCTCGAAGGAGTCGACGGTGGGATACCACCCTTTGACTATTGAAGTTCTAACTTGGCACTGTAAGCCAGTGTGAGGACAGTGTCAGGCGGGCAGTTTGACTGGGGCGGTCGCCTCCCAAAGAGTAACGGAGGCGCCCAAAGGTTCCCTCAGCGCGGTTGGGAATCGCGCACAGAGTGTAAAGGCACAAGGGAGCTTGACTGCGAGAGCGACAACTCAAGCAGGGACGAAAGTCGGGCTTAGTGATCCGGTGGTTCTGCATGGAAGGGCCATCGCTCAACGGATAAAAGCTACCCTGGGGATAACAGGCTTATCTCCCCCAAGAGTCCACATCGACGGGGAGGTTTGGCACCTCGATGTCGGCTCATCGCATCCTGGGGCTGAAGTAGGTCCCAAGGGTTGGGCTGTTCGCCCATTAAAGCGGTACGTGAGCTGGGTTCAGAACGTCGTGAGACAGTTCGGTCCCTATCCGTCGTGGGCGCAGGAAACTTGAAGGGATCTGTCCCTAGTACGAGAGGACCGGGATGGACAGGCCGCTGGTGTACCAGTTGTACCGCCAGGTGCACGGCTGGGTAGCCACGCCTGGGATGGATAAGCGCTGAAAGCATCTAAGCGCGAAACCGGCCCTAAGATGAGGTTTCCCAATTAGTAAGACCCCTGGAAGACCACCAGGTAGATAGGCCAGATGTGTACATGCAGCAATGCATTGAGCTGACTGGTACTAATCGGTCGAGGACTTGACCTCATTCACTGTGTGATTTTGAAGGTGCATTCCGGTGGCAATGGCGGAGGGGTTCCACCCGTTCCCATCCCGAACACGGCCGTTAAGCCCTCCTGCGCCGATGGTACTTGGGTCTTTCCCTGGAAGAGTAGGTCGCTGCCGGAGTACTTCTTTTTTCACCCCCACCTTACAGTGGGGGTTTTTACTTTGCCGCTTGTCATGATATTTTATCCGTGATATAATTCAGTAAAAGTGAAAAGCGATGAACAGAGAATATTTGTTGATGAGTCTTCAGAGAGATAGCGGTCGGTGCAAGCTATCGGCGAATCAATGGAGATCCGCTTTGTGAGCTGCTGGCGGTAAAAAGCCAAGCCGGGGAAGACCCGTTATTGTATGAGAGGACTGCATTTTGGTCAATCAGGGTGGCACCGCGGGTATAATCCGTCCCTTACAGGACGGTTTTTTTATTTCCATAAAAAGATGGGGGGATGCAGCATGATTGATATAAAAATCATTCGAGCCAATCCGGATCTGATTGTCGAAGGAGCGAAAAAGAAAGGAATCGACCTGGATATTGAGCCATTTCTGAAACTGGATGAAGCACGAAGAGAAAAGCTGTACCAGGTGGAACAGTTAAAAAACAAGAGAAACGTAGTGTCAGAAGAAATCGGAAAGAAGAAAGTGGCTGGAGAAAACGCCGCGGATATGATTGCCGAAATGAAGGAAGTTTCGAAAAAGATAAAGGAAATGGATGACGAAATCCGCGCTATTGACAATGAAATCGAACAATTCCTTCTGATTGTACCCAATGTAGCCCATGAGAGCGTTCCATACGGCACAGGAGAAGAAGACAATATCGAAATTCGCAAATGGGGTGAACCTCGCGAGTTCTCCTTTAAAGCAAAGCCGCATTGGGAAATCGGTGTCGATCTCGATATCCTTGATTTTGAGAGAGGGGCAAAAATCTCCGGGGCTCGTTTTACCGTGTACAAAGGGCTTGGAGCGAGACTGGAAAGAGCCATTATGCAGTTCTATCTGGATGTCCACACTTCAAAACATGGATATACAGAAATATTTCCTCCATTCATAGTCAATACAGCCAGTATGATTGGAACAGCGAATTTACCGAAATTCGAAGAAGATCTTTTTAAGCTTCGTGAAGGGGATTATTACCTGATTCCAACAGCGGAAGTACCGGTTACCAACCTTCATAGAGACGAAATCCTGGATGAAGATGCGCTGCCCATCTATTATGCGGCCTATTCCGCTTGTTTTCGGGCTGAAGCCGGCGCGGCAGGCCGAGATACCCGCGGTTTGATTCGTCAGCATCAGTTCAACAAAGTGGAGCTGGTAAAATTCGTGAAGCCCGAAGAATCCATGGATGAACTGGAGAAATTGACCAATGACGCTGAAACTGTTCTCAAGATGCTGGGACTGCCGTATCATGTTCTGTTCATGTGCACGGGGGATATGGGATTTGCTCAGTACAAAAAATATGATTTGGAAGTGTGGCTGCCTAGTTACAACACCTATCGAGAGATCTCTTCCTGTAGCAATTTTGCCGATTTCCAGGCCAGGCGGGCTAATATCAAATATCGGCCCAAAGGCGGAAAACCAGAATTTCTGCATACCCTAAACGGTTCAGGAGTTGCCATTGGAAGAACCGTGGCTGCCATTCTGGAAAACTTCCAGGAAGAAGACGGAAGCGTTGTTATTCCAGAAGCGCTGAGACCGTATATGTTCGGCCTGGAGAAGATCACCAAAGCGTAAAAAGAACATGGATGCGCTTCCTGATCCCACTCCAGGTGTCCGGATGAGTTGAAACAGAAACGTTCCTTGCCAGATACAGTTGGATTCATAAACTGTACCTGACAAGGAATTTTTTTACCTAAAAAGACCTTCCGAGGGCTTGGGCTGAAAAACAGCCTCTTATTCGCTTGCACAAAAACCAACTTCCGGAACTTGGGGCTTGACAGCGTGCCGGCAAGTGATAGTATGGAAATGGAATAAAACAAATGTTTAAAAAGCATGTTTAATTGACGATACAAGGAGATGCACTATGAAAGACCCGGGCAGCTTTATTGTCAAACATCGAAAACGGATCATCGCCGTCTATTTATTGCTTATGCTGCCGGCCCTTTTTGGCTATCTGCTGACGGACATCAACTACGATCAATTGGCATATATGCCGCCAACGATGAATTCCAGGCTGGGTGAAGAGCTTTTACAGGAGTCATTTTCACTGTCCGGGCTGGGGTTAGTGCTTGCACAAAACAAAGAGCCTTGGGAAATGAAGAAGCTGGCAGATGTTTTTGAAGAGATCGATGGAGTAAAAGAAGTGCTGTGGTTGGGAAGCTATGCGGATTTGTACGTCCCGCCATTTTTTCAGGATGCAAGTATCGTTGAGAATTTCACAAGAGGGCAGTTCTCCCTCCTTCAGATACGATTCTTGAATAATTCCCGCAGCGACTCCACCAGCCGGGCAGTGAAGACGATTAATGAAACCATCGCGGATGATCCGAATCTACAGTTTGGCGGGGAGCCTGCCATTCTTCGGGATATGAGAGTGATCACAAGAAAAGAGATGGTCATGTACATGGCCGTGGCTGTGGTGATGATTCTCATTGTCCTCAATCTGTCTGTTTCGTCGTATGTGGACCCATTTATCTTTCTGATGTCTGTGGCTGTAGCCGTAGCATTGAATATGGGCAGCAACTTCATTCACGGTGACATATCTTTCTTGACTTCATCGATTGCCGCTGTCATGCAGTTCGGCATCGCCCTGGATTATTCGATTTTCTTACTGCATCGTTTTGAAGAAGAAAAAGCAAAAACAAACGATCCCCTGGAAGCAATGAGAGCGACGATTAACTATACGGTCGTGGCCATCATGGCCAGCGGTCTGACAACCATCGGAGGGTTTGCGGCTCTTTTGACCATGCAAAACGGTATGGGAAGAGACTTGGGGTTTGTTCTGGGCAAAGGGATCCTGATCAGCCTGCTGGTGAATCTCACTTTGCTGCCAAGTCTGCTTCTGGTTTTCCGTGGATGGAGTGAGCGGTTGCAGCACCGTGTCTTGCTTCCTTCATTTCATGCACTTTCATACCGGATTGTAAAAAACCGATGGGCCTATTTTTTAATCTTCTCTCTTCTTCTGGTTCCCGGATTCTTAGCACAAAGCAAGATTGATTTCTATTATTCAAGCAAGAACTATTTACCGGAGAACGCTCCTTCTGTACTAGCCACCAAAGATATTGAACAGTCGTTTGGAATCACGGATTTGATCTATGTGATTGTTCCAGATCGTGGCCGAGTGGATGAAGCAGGATTTGTTGAGCAATTGAAAAATATCGATGGAGTTCGGTCGGTGGTAGCCCTATCGGAGCAGCTGGATCCCGTTCTGCCGGATCTGATTATTCCCCAAGAGGTTAAAGAAGAATTCTCATCGGACGGGTATCGGTACAGCATGGTCTTTTTGGAGAAGTTCGAGATCGAAGAAGACGCATTCCAAGTTGTGGATAATATTAAGAATGAGGCTTCCGTCTATCCGGAATACTATGTAACAGGCGCAACGGCCCTAACCAGAGATATGGCATCTTTGGTGATCACAGATGCCAATCGTGTGGCGATCTTCTCGGTGATCTGCATAGCACTGATTATTGCGGTCAGTTTTCGTTCTCTTCTTTTGCCGATTTTACTGATCACCGCTATTCAGCTGGCTATTTATATCAATATGAGCGTGGCATATTTTGCCGGGCAGAGACTTTCTTCATTAACACCCATGATCATTGGAGCCATCCAGTTGGGGGCTACAGTGGATTATGCCATTCTTTTTACAGCCCGATACCGAGAGAATCTGGAGCTCTGCCGAATACGCACAGAAGCTGTACGCAAAACGCTCAATGATGCTGGCCGGTCCATTTTGACCAGCGCCCTCACTCTGTTTTCTGCAACCATCGGAATATCCTTTCTTGCCAGCATCCGGACAACGCGAGAAATGACGATGCTGATTGGCCGGGGGGCACTGATCAGCATGGCTGTCATTTTCCTCTGGCTTCCGGCTCTATTAATCATCATGGATAAAGCCATTCAAAAGACAACCCGGCAGTGGCCGCCTCCGAAATAGGGGTCATTCCAGCTGGATAATTGACCGAAAGGATGGGAAAGCGATGAACAAAATTAAAATCGCCATGGCTGTGATCGTGGTGCTGCTGGGTGCAGCCGTTGGCAATTCATTTACCTTGGGAGTGGGTCCTGCAAACAGCGGATACAACATCGATATTGATCAAGAAGAGACAGCGATTCCTTCCTCGAGGCATGAGGCCGTATTTTCCATGTTGGATCATACCGGAACCGTGGTGGAGACCAGAGTACTGAATCATCTGACATATGATGAAAGCGATTCTCGCCCATGGGTGGTTGATTATGGCCGTTATGGAGAGATCAAAAATCTTACTTCGGGCGTTCAAGGGTATGCCATGAACGATCGTGTATACTGGCCCGTTGAAGCATTTCAGGATGGGGATTTATATTATGAAGGGTATTTCGAAAAACAGCTGCCCGTGGCTACGACGATTCGCTATCGACTGGACGGGAAAGAGATAACTGCCGATGCACTGCAGGGTGCCAGTGGAAAACTGGAGATTATTCTGTCTTTCGAAAATGTAATGTCCGTAGAACAGCCGATTGCATTCTCATCCAGTTCCGGGAAAAAGACTCTGCGCCAGGATGATAACTATATTCCATTTGTTGTCCAGGGAACGGTTCCCATGGATCTAAGCAAGTTTTCAAACATTTCTGTAGATAGCGGGGCTGTGGTTGAAGTCGGGCAGACGGCCAATGTCAGCTTTATGATGTTCCCATACCCCAAGGCGGAAACCATGATATCCGCCGATGCAGAAGACATCGAGTTGGATCCGATGACCATTACTCTCATGCCTCAGATGCCTCCTGTCAGTGATATGGATATGGCCGATGATCTGAAGGAACTGCTATCTGGATTGGGAGATATGCAAAAAGGGATGGAGAGTCTTTACGAAGGGCTCAATGCAGTCACAGAGGGGACCCAAACGGCGGATCAGGGCATATCCGGCATGATTGAGCAAATTGTCTTCGGACTGGATGCCGTGGAGAGCGGAATGCTTGAATTATCCGGCGGATTGCAGGAACTGCAGGAAGGGTTGGTTTTTGCAGAAGGCAGCATGGGCCAGCTCTTTGAAGGATTGTCTATGGGGGCAGACGAGATTGAAGCGGGTTTGACAGCGCTGTACGAAGCATCCGATGGAATGCTTGCGGGATTAGAAGAACTCAATGAACAGGCAAAGGCAGTGCTGGAGCCCATGGACCCGATCCTGGACAATATCGATGAAACATTGGAATATCTGGAGTCTTTGGAAGCAGAGACCATGCTCCCGCTGCTGGAGGATCTGGCTGCAATGTTGGATCAGCTGCTAAATTCTCTCAGGGAGCAATCCCAGGAAGAGCTTCAGATTTCTCTGGATCAATTCAACATCCATGCGGCAGATGTATATCGGCAAAAAGGCGAATTGGATCAAACTCTGGCAGAGCTGATCCAAGCAGATGAAAAGATTCAACAGGCAGCAGAAAGTCTTATGGAGGACTATCCGCCAGAATCGGAGCTTTACCAGCTGGGGGTCTTGTTGAAGGAGCAGGGAGATCGCCTGGTTCTCCTGAATAAGAATTCACAGCTGATTGCAGAATCCCTGGCTGTATTGGAGGAATCTGCAGCCATACTGGAAGGGAATACCGAAGAAATCGTATCCGATATTGTGACGAAACTGGAACAGCTTCTTATCGAAATTGCAGAGCTAAACGATGTGGATCCAGCCGTATTTGACATGCTGTTTGTCTACCTGAACAACAGCATTGAATACATTCGCCAGCTGCAGCTGACACTGCCGCAAATACGAGAACAACTGGATGAAATCAGGAATCTTCCCGGATATCTGGATCAGCTCGTGGAAGGGCAGCGAAGTATTCGGGACGGCATTCAAAGAATACGGGATGAAGGACTTGGCTATTTGACTGACGGAATCGATCAGGCTGCTTCTGCCTTCTCTCTACAGGGGATCCTTCAGGCGGTGGGTATCATTGAATTTGGGGCCAGAGCTATTTTGGAAGAAGGATTGAATCCTTTGCAAGAAGGGGTAAACACAGCCAGGCAAAGCCTGTCGCTGGAGCCTCTGATTGAAGCACAGGCTGCCATTGCAGATGGGATGAGCCGCATCATCGATGAGGGGTTGAAACCCATGCGAAGCGGGCTGGCTTCCGGTGTGGATGAGATCCTGTTTGCAGAAGAAAAACTGCTGCTGATGGAAAAGCTTGCCGAGAATTATCGTTCATTTGCTGACAACGACCGGAACCAAAAAAGTCAGGTCCGTTTTATCATGCAGACACCGGCGCTGACCTTGGCTGAAAGCAACGATGACGATGCGGATACAAGCTCCGAAGAAGCATCATTTTTCCAGGAACTGCTCATTCGGATCAAAAGACTGTTTGAGGGGGAATAATATGGAAAGCCCGGATACTCGCACCCACATTCTTCAGACGGCCGTTCTAATGATTGGGAAAGAAAAAAACCTGAAACCGACAACCCGGGAAATTGCATCCCGGGCTGGAGTAAACATTGCTGCGATCAATTATTATTTTCGCTCAAAAAAGGACCTTCTGGAAGAAGCTGAGATGGCCATGGGATATATGCTGACAGAAATATATGACATACTGGAAAAGAAAGGGGTACCGGTTCAGGAGAAGTTAAAGCAGTGGGCGGAAGAAATGATGCAGTTCATTTTGGCATACCCGGGATTTATCTATGCACTGGGGATTAAGGTTTTCGAAAAAGACAATCAGATCCTTTCCGGATATATCACGGCAGCAGAGCAAAAGCTGGTAAAAGTCATGGAAGAAGCCGGATTTGATAATGATCCGAGTACTGCAGCTCGGCGGACCCAGCAACTTATGGCGTGCGTAATCTACCCAGTACTGATCCATTCCGGTATTGGGCAGGATCCGCTGGTAGATATTCACCGACCGGAAGAGCGTGAAAAGTATCTGGAATCTGTATTTAGCTGCATCATGAGAAATGATGAATAACCGTTGTATGAAAAGAGTTTGCAGTTGATTTGCATCTGTTGACGCTGATTGACTATCTATGCTATACTAGTGGTTGCGTAAGGAGAGGTGTCCGAGCGGTTTAAGGAGCTGGTCTTGAAAACCAGTGACTCGAAAGGGCCGTGGGTTCGAATCCCACCCTCTCCGCCATTTGCCTCACAGGGTTTGCAATCTTGACAAAAAACGAAGCATATAATACAATTACCCTTACATTCATCAGGTAAAACTGAATAGTTTGGAGAGATGGCCGAGTAGGACGAAGGCGGTCGCCTGCTAAGCGATTATACGGGCTAAAACCTGTATCGAGGGTTCGAATCCCTCTCTCTCCGCCATACATTGTGCGCCCGTAGCTCAGCTGGATAGAGTAACAGACTACGAATCTGGAGGTCGCAGGTTCGAATCCTGCCGGGCGCGCCAACTATGCCCCCGTAGCTCAGTGGACAGAGCGAGGGCGTCCTAAGCCCTGCGTCGGGAGTTCGATTCTCTCCGGGGGCGCCAATGTGCTTTTGGGGTGAATCGTATGAATGTGGATGAAAGCGGTATGAAAGAAGCGTTGAAAGAAGCACAGTTGGCAGCCCAGATGGACGAAGTCCCCGTGGGTGCGGTAATTGTCCTTGACGGCAAGATCATCGGCAGAGGGCACAACCGCAGAGAAATCGATCAGGATCCTACGGCTCACGCCGAAATGATTGCGATTCGAAAAGCGGCCGAAGTATTGGGATCATGGAGACTGACCGATGCCACCATGTATGTCACCCTTGAACCCTGCAGCATGTGTGCCGGTGCCCTGGTTCTGGCACGGATCAGCAGACTGGTATTTGGTGCGTATGATCTGAAGGCCGGTGCTGTGGAGTCGGTGACCAATATATTGGATATTCCACAATTAAATCATCGTGTGAGCTACTGCGGCGGTGTGTTGGAAGATGAATGCCGCAGGATGCTGCAACACTTTTTCAAGGAGAAACGCAGTTAGCCGGAGAGATGGCTGAGGGGTTGAAAGCGCTCGCCTCGAAAGCGAGTAGGTGGGTTAAGAGCCTGCCTCGTGGGTTCAAATCCCACTCTCTCCGCCATAAGAATAGATAGTACAGATAATGAAATACTTTGCGGAGAGATGCTCGAGAGGCTGAAGAGGCACGCCTGGAAAGCGTGTGTGCGGGAAACTGTACCGAGGGTTCGAATCCCTCTCTCTCCGCCATTAATATCCATAAAGGTCTTGGTCGTGCTAGACGGGGAGTTAGCGGTGCTCTGTACCTGCAATCCGCTATAGCAGGGTCGAAGGCCCATGGTGAGGCACTTCTTTTTGGGGTCTGGCTTTTGTAAGTGATGAAGACGGCCGGGTCCTGCGCAATGGAAACTTATGAACCCCGTCAGGCCCGGGAGGGAGCAGCGGTAAGTAGGCAATTTCATGTGCCGCAGGCGCGCCTGGCTCGAGTTAACTGCAGGAGTAACGCCTGGAAGGGACTGTCGAAGATGGGGCACGACCAATTGTCTTTCAAAGAAAGGTGACAAACCAAGCCATCTTTCTTTTTTGTTTCGAAGGTGATTTTCCATTGATCCAGAATCTACAATGAGGACAGGAAAAACTGTTGAGGTGATTGTATGAGCTATCGGGCATTTTACCGGGAATGGCGTCCCCAGCGATTTGCTGATGTGGTTGGACAAGAACACATCGTACGCACCCTGCAGAACGCTCTGAAGGCAGGACAGATCGGGCATGCGTATCTTTTCAGCGGACCCCGGGGAACGGGGAAGACCAGTGTTGCGAAGATACTGGCCAAAACAGTGAATTGTCTGAATGGTCCGGATATCGAACCATGCAACCGCTGTGACAACTGCCTGAGTATTACAGCCGGCTCATTTGTGGACGTGCTGGAAATCGATGCAGCATCCAACAGAGGCATTGATGAAATCCGGGATCTGAAAGAAAAAGTACGGTACCTGCCAGCGGAAGGCAAAAAGAAAGTATACATCATTGACGAAGTACATATGCTGACAACGGAAGCATTTAATGCCCTACTGAAAACACTGGAAGAGCCACCTGAACATGTCATCTTCCTTCTGGCCACAACGGAACCCCATAAACTGCCGGCTACCATTTTATCCCGGTGTCAGCGATTTGATTTTCGAAGACTCTCCATTAAAGAAATCAGCAGCCGCCTTCGTGAGGTTGCAGATTTTCACCAGATTAACACCAATGAAGGGGCTCTGGTGCTGATTGCGCGCCATGCAGAAGGAGCTATGAGGGATGCCTTGGGACTTTTGGAGCAGGCTGCTTCCTTCGGGAACAAGACCATCACCGAAAAAGAAGTGATCTCCATACTGGGCATCATTGATGACGACATCGCTTTCCGGATGGCAGACGCCCTGCTGTCTGAAGACCACAGAAGCATTATCGAACTGGTCAATGAAGTGATCAACAACGGAAAAGACCCCAAAGAACTGGTGCATGCGCTGGTTCTGCACTTTCGAAATCTCCTGGTGGTAAAGAGCATGGATCATCCAGGTGATTTGGTCAGTCTGTCGGAAGAGGGAATTGAAAAGATACGAAAGCAGTCTTCGGGGTTTGATGAAGAAAAGATTCTCCAGATCCTTGATTTCCTGGCCCGAACTGAAAATGACCTTCGATGGTCGATTCTGCCCAGAATTGCGGTGGAAACAGCCCTGATTCGCGTAACGGGTCTGGGGCCTTCCCAAAAAGATGCCCAGATTACGGATCGGCTGCGCGCTTTGGAAAGAGAAATAGCTATATTGAAGGAGAATCGATACCGGCAGACGTGGGGAAATCCGGATGGGAAACTGCAAATCCAGGAAAAGGGCGATATCCAACCAGCTGCGAAAGAGTTTCGGTACGATCCCGTAACCAGCATAGACGAAGAGCATGCGGATGAAGAGATTATGCCGATGGAAATGGAAGATCCGGGGGAAGATGTCCTGACATATGCAACCATTAAAGCCCTGTGGCCGCAGGTGCTGAACAAAGCCAAAAACAAAAGCCGTACAATCTACTCATATTTGGCAGAAGGGCAGCCAATCCGCTACGAAAACAGCCATCTGGTCATCGGATTTTCGTTTGATATTCACAAAGAGCAGATTGAAAAACGTGAAAACAGGTTAGTCGTTGAAGAGATTCTGAAGGAACAGTACAAAGAGAAAATCCATATTTCCTGCGAGACGATCCAGCAAAAAAGACCATCTTCCGGACCGAAAACAGACAGGCTTCATGATCCGGAAGTACAGGGAATGGATTCCGGCGAAATCGCGGATCATGATGTGGATCTTTTCGGAGGGAAGATAGTAGATATATCCAACTAAGGGGGAGATATTCATGGGAGGATTTGGGGATATGAATAAAATGATGAAGCAAGTGCAAAAAATGCAGGCGGATATGGCAAAACTCCAAGAAGAGCTGAAAGACAAAACAGTGGAAGCCACATCCGGCGGTGGAGTGGTTGCAGTTGTTGCCAACGGTCACCATGAGATTAAGAAAATGACTATTGATCCTAAGGTCATCGATCCCGACGATAAGGAAATGCTGGAGGATCTGGTGATGGCGGCTGTCAACGAGGCGCTGAAGAAAGCACAGGAAATGGTGGCCGCCGAAATGGGCAAAATCACCGGCGGCATGAAAATTCCGGGGATATTCTAAATAGCGGTGAGGTGGAGTTATGGTCCTTCATTACTCAGATCCGATTGCCAAGCTCATTGACCAGCTCAGCACTTTGCCGGGGATTGGTCCCAAAACAGCACAGAGGCTGGCTTTCCATATACTAACTATGGCCAGTGATGAAGTCGGTGAATTGAGTCAGGCTTTGCTGGATGCAAAAACGAAAATTGTTCGCTGTGAGATTTGCGGAAACCTGACGGATGTCAATCCATGTTCCGTATGTTCCGATAAGCGGCGCGATCAGACTGTCATCTGCGTCATTGAATCACCGCGGGACATGATTGCCATGGAAAAAACAAGGGATTACAAAGGGTTGTACCACATTCTGCATGGGGTCATATCCCCCATGGACGGAATCGGTCCCAGTGATATCACAGTAAAAGAGCTGCTGCACCGACTGAAAGGCAATCTGGTCAAAGAAGTTATCCTGGCAACCAACCCCAATGTGGAAGGCGAAGCAACCGCCATGTACATCGCCCGTCTGATCAAGCCTCTGGGGATTCGCGTGACCCGAATCGCCAAAGGGATACCCGTGGGTGGAGATTTGGAATATGCGGATGAAGTAACTTTGTCCAAGGCACTGGAAGGCAGACGAGAAGTCAATTAATTCAGGCAAAATTGAACAAGATATCTCCAATATATTTCTGAATATTACAAATATTGGCGATGTCTTGTTTTTGCATTGCACTTGTGATATATTCATAATGACTTTGCAACGATTCCAAACAGTGTTGTTCGGGATTTGATTGTTGGTGACAGAAGCGGTTCGAGTGTTTTTTTTACGTTCATGACCCGGGATTGGTCATAGAAGATGAAAGAGAGGAGGAAAAAAATTGGAAAAACTAGTGGAGGTAAGATGGCATGGCCGAGGAGGCCAAGGGGCTAAGACTGCTGCCATGCTGCTGGCTGAAGCTGCATCCGATGCCGGCTTGTATATCCAGGCATTTCCTGAGTACGGACCGGAACGTATGGGAGCGCCTGTATTGGCCTTTAATCGGATCAGCAGTGAGCCCATTCGTTTACGTTGTCACGTCAACGAACCGGATATTGTGGTTGTTCTGGATCCGACATTGCTTGGAAAGGTGGATGTTGCCGGTGGTCTGTCAGAAGACGGAGTATTGCTGATCAATACGGACATGACACCTGCAGATATCAGAAAACAACTGCAACTAAGCGGAAAGAAAATTTTTACCGTGGATGCTTCCAAGATATCTATGGATACCATCGGTCGTCCGATCCCCAATACTCCCATGATGGGAGCATTGATTAAGGCTACAGGAATTCTTCCATTTGAATCATTCATGGATGTTATGAAAGTACAGCTGGAAGAGAAATTCCGGACCAAACCAGAAGTCATTAAAGGAAATCTGGAAGCCATCGAAAGAGCTTACCAGGAGGTGGAAAACGCATGAGTGGTGGAAAAGAAGCGGGGTGGAAGGAAGTACCCCAGGCCGGAGTGATTCGGGAAGCCGGAAACGCTGAAACATATGAAACAGGGGACTGGCGTTCCGCAAAACCGGTGCGCGATGACAACAAGTGCATCCATTGCTTGCTATGTTGGGTCTATTGCCCGGATGGAGCCATAATGGTTAAAGATGGAAAGGTACTAGGGATTGACCTGAAGCACTGCAAAGGATGCGGTATCTGTGCCAAGGAATGTCCTGAAAAAATACAAGCCATTACCATGGTGAATGAGAACGAAAATTAGAGAGGAGAGAAAAGGAATGGCAAAACGTGTAGCATTGAGCGGCAATGAAGCCGTAGCGCTGGCGATGAAACAAATCGAGCCGGATGTCGTCGCTGCCTACCCCATTACGCCGCAAACTGAAATTGTACAAACCTTTTCATCCTTTGTGTCTGAAGGATTGGTCAAAACTGAAGCGATTACGGTGGAAAGCGAGCACAGCGCCATGAGCGCGACCGTGGGGGCTTCTGCTTCAGGCGTGCGTGCTATGACAGCCACTTCTGCCAACGGTTTGGCGCTGATGTGGGAAGTGCTGTATATTGCAGCCTCGAATCGTCTGCCAATCGTCATGCCGGTTGTCAACAGGGCTCTCAGCGGTCCGATCAACATTCACTGCGATCACAGTGACAGCATGGGCGCAAGGGATTCAGGCTGGCTGCAAATTTTTTCGGAAAATGCGCAGGAAGCCTATGACAATATGATTCAGGCAATCCGGATATCGGAGAACAAGAATGTGCTTCTTCCAACCATGGTCACCATGGATGGATTTATTATCAGTCATGCACTGGATACTCTGGAGACCCTGGAAGATGATGCTGTTAAGAAATTCATCGGCGAGTTTGACCCAACCACCGTCCTTCTCGACACGGACAATCCCATCACAGTCGGTCCTCTTGATCTGTACGACTATTACTTCGAACACAAAAGGCAGCAGGCAGAAGGTATGATCCAGGCCAAATCTGTCATAGCCAAGGTAGCCGAAGAATACGCTAATCTCACCGGGAGAAAGTACGGCTTTTTCGAGAGTTACCGCATGGATGATGCGGAAATTGCGGTTGTGGTATTGGGATCATCTGCAGGGACAGCCAAGGATGCCGTGGATGCCATGAGGGAAAAGGGCGTCAAAGCAGGAGTACTGAAGATCCGGGTATTCCGACCCTTCCCCAATGAAGAGATCCGTGAGGCACTGAAAAACACAAAGGCTATCGCCGTTATGGACCGGTCCGATTCGTTCTCCAGCTTCGGGGGTCCGGTATTCAACGAAGTACGGGCAGCTATGTATGATTCTCCCACCCGCCCAGTCATTAGCAGCTACATCTACGGACTGGGAGGAAGAGACTTGAATGTGGAAGATGTGACCGAAATCCTTGAAAAAATGAAAGAAGCAGCCGATGGATCATCGGTGCAGATATTGAACTATCACGGCGTCAGAGAGTAGGAGGTGTACACATGGCAACTTTAAAAGAACTTTCCGCGAAAGAAGAACTGCTGAGCAACGGTCATAGAATGTGCGCCGGCTGTGTTGCTCCGGTTGTTGTCCGGCAGGTCCTGGCTGCTGCAGAAAATCCCGTAATTGTGGGATGTGCCACCGGATGCCTGGAAGTATCAACAACCGTCTTTCCATATACGGCCTGGAAAGTCCCCTATATTCATAACGCATTTGAGAATGTTTCTGCAACCATCAGCGGAGTAGAAACAGCTTACCGTGCGATGAAAAAACAGGGCAAGATCCCAGCCGACAAAAAGATTAAATTTGTTGCTTTCGGCGGGGATGGAGGAACCTTTGATATTGGTTTCCAATCTTTGTCCGGAGCCCTGGAACGCGGTCACGATTTCATGTATGTCTGCTATGATAACGAAGCCTACATGAACACCGGGATTCAGCGCTCCAGCGCTACCCCTCTGGGAGCCGATACAACCACCAGCCCGGCCGGGAAAGCAATTCCCGGGAAGCAGCAGAATCGAAAGGATCTGACAGCCATTGTGGCGGCTCACAATATTCCGTATGTGGCCCAGGCATCGCCAAGCCACTGGCAGGATCTGAACAAAAAAGCCAAAAAGGGATTTGAAGTGAACGGACCGGCATTCCTCAATGTCATGGCACCCTGCCCGCGGGGATGGAGATATGAATCGGATGAAGGAATTGAACTGGCCCGTATCGCGGTTGAAACTTGCTACTGGCCTCTCTTTGAAGTAGTTGACGGGGAATGGAAACTGACCTACAAGCCCAAAGAGAAACGACCCATTCGCGACTGGCTGAAGATTCAGGGGAGATTCAAGCATCTGTTCCGACCGGAAAATGAGCACATTATCGATGAACTGCAGGCAAAAGTCGATAAAGACTGGGAAATTCTCCTGAAACGCTGCGGAGAATAACGGAGGCAAGAAAGAAAGGATCGAAGGGGAACCTCGATCCTTTCTTATTTTGTTTGAGAAAAGGAAAAACACCTGAAATTGCCGAATTCGTTCCATACAGAGGTGATCCAATTGGCTAAAAATCATTACCTGAAACCCATATCCAAAGCATTGGACCAGTATGTTGATCAAAAGGTCATCCCGTTTCATACTCCAGGCCACAAACAGGGGCGGGGCATGGATTCCCAGCTTCTGTCCATATATTCGAAGCAGCTGCTGATGAAAGATCTGACGGAAGTCAACGGATTGGACAATCTTCATCAACCTGAAGGATGTATCCGAGAAGCCCAGGAAAGAGTAGCCGATTTACTGGGGGCTCAGGAGAGCTGGTTGATTGTGGCTGGAAGAATAGCAGCCGTGTATGCTGCATTGGCTGCAGTTTTGTCTCCAGGGGATGCGTTTTTTGCGGATCGACGGCTGGGGCCGGATGTCTGGCGGGCGTCTAAGCTGGGAGGGTTCATTCCCGTTTTTCTGCCCGGAGAATCCATATACAGGAAATCCATTTTCTCCAGCACATCCTGCGCTGACCTGCAGGCTGCGCTTGACCAGTATCCTGCCGGTAAAGCGGTGTTTTTACAGGCGACCACAGAAACAGGGCTGGATTGCGACATTCAGGCAGTAAAGAAGTTTTGCGAAGAAAACAATCTGATCCTGATTACCGACGATTCCGTGGCTCCATTAACGAAGATTTTTCATGGATCCAACCGCAGCGATAAAAAAATCTTGGCAGATATCAGCATTCAAACCGATTTCCATTTCGATGGATTCCCTGCACAGGGAGGATTTCTGCATCGCGGGACTTCCTCGGTCTCTTCTGAACGCATTCAGGAAGCACTGCAGATTATTCAAAGCACAAGCCCGTCTTATGTGATCATGAGTGCCTTGGATGATTTTCGATATGAATTGTGGCAGTGCGGCCCCGCCAAAGTGATGGATGCCATTCAAATCAGAAAATACATTGAATTTCGATACAAAAACGCAGGGGAAAGAACCGGTAAATTCATCGATGAAATTCAAAATTCTCTGGGGGTGGATCCAATCATTGCCACCATCTGTTTCCCCGGGCAAGTGATTTCCCCGGCAGACCCGTCACCGCATCTTCGATACAGCGGCAGCTACGTCATATATTGTCCGGAACTGAAACGGTCCCGGGTCCATCCAGACGACATTCTCAACGAACTTCTATCCCTGCAGATCATCCCTCAAAAAGAGAGCGCATCCAAAGCCGTGCTGGGAGTGCACAGTATGAACCCAAAGGATTTGGAGGCAGAGACCGTTTTCCAGGTACCGGCAGCAAAGGCCGCAGGAATGAGGCTGGCGCAGGTATATAAACTTGAAAACACTGCGGGCGAGTATCTATTCCCGGGAGAGCGATTGTCCCCGGAATGGTTGAATAGCCTGTATTCCCATAGCCAACATCCGGATACCAAAATCAGAGTACTTGCGGAGGTGTAAAGCTTGAATGCTCAGGTTCGCATTACCGATGACCTGGATCAGTTGTTGGAAATACTGCCAGTCAGAGTCAGGGAAAGATTGAAAAATCATCCAAACAAAGAAGATCTGATCGAAGTGGTCTTGGATCTCGGCCGTCCGCCGGAGGCTCGATTTGCTCAACAGTTGGAGATTTTTGCTGAAAAATCCATCTCCAAAGAAGATATTCAATATGTTGTGAATCGGCTGAGCAGCTTCACCCAGGATAACCGGGCAGGCCTGGAAAGGACACTGCACCGTATTTCCGCTATTCGAAATCGTAGAGGCGAGATTATCGGCCTGACCTGCCGGATCGGGAGAGCCGTTTTTGGCACCATCGACATTATACGAGATTTGGTGGAAAGCGGAAAAAATATTCTGCTGCTTGGACGACCCGGAGTGGGGAAAACCACGCTGCTCAGAGAAATGGCTCGAGTGTTGGCGGATGAATTCATGAAAAGAGTTATTATCGTGGATACTTCCAACGAGATTGCAGGAGACGGGGATATCCCCCATCCCGGTATCGGGAGAGCACGCAGAATGCAGGTCGGTGAACCGGAGCAGCAGCATGCAGTGATGATTGAAGCGGTTGAGAATCATATGCCGGAAGCCATCATTGTGGATGAAATCGGTACAGAAGCAGAGGCCGTGGCTGCCAGAACCATCGCTGAAAGAGGGGTGCAGCTGATCGGTACCGCTCATGGGAACGGCTTGTACAATTTGCTGAAGAATCCTACATTGGCGGATCTGGTGGGAGGGATCCAGGCGGTTACCCTGGGTGATGAACAGGCGAGGCGTCGAAGAACCCAGAAAACAGTGCTTGAAAGAAAGGGCCCGCCGACCTTTGACATTCTCATTGAAATACGGGACAAAGACCAACTGGCCATCCATCGAGAGTTGGCTGAGACGGTGGATCTGATTCTGCGCGGGTACGAACCGCAGCCTGAATACAGGAAAAGGGATGAGAGAGGCGCCACGGTGGTGACACCGGCCAAATCTCCACAGGAGATTCAAATAGAAAAAGAAGATATATCTTCCTATGATGAGTACATCACGGCGGAGGATCATATCGGCAAAAATCTGAGGGTCTTTCCCTATGCAATCAGTCGGGACAGGCTGGAACACGCCATTCAAACTTCTCAGGCTCCCATTGTGATTGTGAAAAGGCTGGATGAAGCGGATATCCTTCTCACCATAAAGGCACAGCAAAGAAAAGGATCCGCCAAACTGAAAGAAGCCGAAGAGAAGGGTATACCCATCTATGTGATAAAAGGTAATTCTGCAGCCAGTATAGAACGTTTCCTGGATACTTTGTTCCGAAAAGGAAAAAACAAACACAAAGAGCCAAGCGATCCGATGCAGGAAGTGGAGGATGCCATCCGTACAGTTCGAGAAACATTCTCCTCGGTGGAACTCAGCCCTCAAAATTCTTCGGTTAGACGACTGCAGCACATGCTGGCTGAGCGAAGGGGCATGAGTACACGAAGTATCGGCAAAGAACCCAATCGTCGGGTAGTCATTCTTGGGATGCAGGATTCATAGCATCAGAACGGAGGAGCGCAGTGAAAGGCAAGTTTATTTCAGTCGAAGGGGTCGACGGGTCCGGGAAGAGCACGCAAGTGGCTCTGCTGGGCGAATACCTGCATGGAAAGAACTACGATGTAGTGATTACCCAGGAGCCCGGCGGCACAGCCATCGGCAACCAGATCCGAGAAGTGATTCTGAATCCCGACAATCGGAAAATGACGGACATGACGGAAGTTCTTCTGTACGTCGCAGCCCGGATGCAGCATATCCATGAGGTGATCGCTCCGGCCATTTCAGAGGGAAAAATCGTTTTATGCAGCCGGTTTATTGACTCAACATTTGCGTACCAGGGATACGGTGCCGGGGTGAAATTGGACTTTTTACAGAAACTGAACGACATGACAGTCGGTAATTTGAAACCAGATTTAACCATTGTGTATGATTTGGATCCCACCAAGGGGTTGGATCGTGTCGCAGAAAGAAGCGAATCAGCCGCGGTTTCCCTGGGAATCGACAGAATGGAAAGCAAGGACGAGTTGTTCCATCAACGAGTACGGGCAGGATTCTTAAAAATGGCTCAGGAAGAACCGGAACGAATCATGCTAGTGGACGCAAGCGGGAGTGTGGAGAATGTGTTTGAAAAGACCAAGTCCGTCATTGATCGCTTTTTGCTTCGCCATAACCGGGAAGGAGAATTGCTATGAAACTAATCATTGCTATTGTTCAGGATAAGGATGCAGCCAATTTGATCATGGAGCTCACCAAAAGCAATATCCGATCAACCAAACTGTCCAGCACAGGCGGCTTTCTCGGAGGAGGAAACACTACTTTGCTGATTGGAATTGACCAGGAAAAAATTGAGGATGTTATGGATATTGTGAAAAGAGTATGCCGCTCCAGGAAGCAGATTACTACACCGGTGATCCCTGTTGGGATGGGTGGGGATTCCTACATCCCTATCCCTACGGAAGTGACAATCGGAGGAGCAACCATTTTTGTTGTAGACGTCCAGCAGTTTGAAAAGATATGATGGCAGGAGATGAAGAATGACTATTCTAGCCGGACAAGTAATCGCACGGCGATTGATTGATCAAAATGCAGACAAAGGGACCCCTTCACATGCCTATTTGTTTGAAGGGCCCGATGGAACGGGAAAATTGGATGCTGCATGCTATTTCGCCATTAGGTTGAATCAGTCCCCAGCACCGGATGATGCTCAGATGGAAATGGAAATCCAACGCGTAAAAGCGGCAAGAGATCCCGATATCCAGATCATCGCACCCGATGGTGCATCCATTCGGATCGAGCAAATGAGGGATATGATCAAAGATCTTCAAATGGGCCCTTATAAAGGGAAACGGAAGGTCATGATCATTCAGGATGCCGAGAAGATGTCCCAGGCTGCGGCAAACAGCATATTAAAAATCCTGGAGGAACCGGCTTCCTATGCCGTCATAATTTTAATCACGGCTTTTCCGGAACTGATACTAAGCACCATTCGTTCACGATGCCAGATAATCCCGTTTCGGCCAATATCGGCTCAAGCTATGATGGAATCATTGGAATCGCGCTTTTCTATGGATCCGGTATCGGCCCATTTGATCGCAGGCTTAGCAGAGGGACTGCCGGCAAAAGGGATTGAAATAGCGGAGAATCCAGAACTTCTGGAGTCAAGAAATGAAGTGTATGATACCATCAGTCAGCTGAGGACCGGATCAAAAAAAAGCATCATCGCATTGATTCGAGGATACGAGAGAGACCGTATGCTGGAAGATAAGATCCGTCTGTGGAGTACGGTGATTCGAGATCTGTATATCTGGCGTATGACGGGGGATCAGGAGTTGCTGTATCACCGCGATCGAGTAGACTTTTATGCCGGGATACGCTATGCTGATCTGTACGGTATGATTAACTTTTTGGAGAAGGCGGGCGAGGCTATCCGTATGCTGGAACGAAACATTAACAGCGGCCTGGTAGTAAACTATTTGTTTGGTGAAATGGATAAAATTTTCAAGAAGGAGGAGTCCGATGGTTAAAGTAGTGGGAGTTCGGTTTAAAGAAGCAGGGAAAATATACTATTTTGACCCTGAGAATAAAGTGTTATCCGTCGATGATCCTGTGATTGTGGAAACAGCCAGAGGGATCGAGTTCGGGCATGTGGTTGTAGGGGAAAAAGAAGTATCGGACAATGAGATCGTCCAGCCATTGAAGAAAGTCATTCGCAAAGCCACGGCCAAAGATCTGGAACAGGTGAAAAGCAATCTGGCAAAAGAAGAGGAAGCATTCCAGATTTGCCAGAAGAAGATTGAGGAACACAAACTGGACATGAAATTGGTCAGTGTGGAGTATACATTTGACGGCAGCAAAATCATTTTCTATTTCACAGCAGATGGTCGTATTGATTTTCGGGAACTTGTAAAAGACCTTGCTTCCGTTTTTCGTACACGAATCGAACTTCGGCAAATCGGAGTTCGGGATGAAGCAAAGATGCTGGGCGGAATCGGATCATGCGGCCGGATACTATGCTGCAGCTCATTTTTGGGTGAATTCCAGCCGGTTTCGATCCGGATGGCCAAAGAGCAGAATCTGTCATTGAATCCCACCAAGATATCCGGTCTCTGCGGCCGGTTGATGTGCTGCCTGAAATATGAATCCAATAGTTACGGGAAAAAGAATCCCAATTTACCCTCCCAGGGGAGTAAGGTACTCACCGTAGATGGTGAAGGTATCATTATTAAAGTGAACGGGAACAAAGAGACGGTCCTGGTCAAACTGCTCGATGGGCAGAAGAAGGAATTTCCTTTGGAAGAAGTCGATGATGTGGATGAGAGCAAGGAGAAGTAGAAAATTATCAGTCTCCGGAGTTCTTGCGGAGACTTGTTTTTTGAGGTGATTCCTTTGGATATGACGCTCTTGAAAGAAAATGAACGGGTTGACTATCTGATAGACCAGAAAATCCGAGTCATTCAGAATACACAGGGCTTTTGCTTCTCTCTGGATGCTGTCTTGCTGGCGAATTTTGTTCAGGTAAAAAAAGATGCAGTGGTCTGCGATCTGGGAACCGGAACAGGAGCGATTCCATTGATTCTTGCCGATCGCACGAAAGCGGCGAATATTGAAGGGCTTGAAATCCAGGAACCCATGGTGGATATGGCTAGAAGAAGTGTTCTCCTGAACAACCTGCAAGATCGAATCCAAATCCAGCAAGGAGATTTAAAGGATGCCCATTCAATCTATGGCTCATCCCGATTCGATGTCGTCACAGCCAATCCCCCGTATATGAGTGGTTCTTTTGAACGAAAGAGCATTACTCCGGAGATTGCTATCGCCAAGCATGAGATTCTGTGCACCCTGCAGGATGTTTTGCTTTCAGCCAGCCGAATCGTGAAGTCAAGAGGCCGATTTGCCATGGTTCATCGCCCCCAGCGACTGACAGATATCGTATGTCAAATGAGAGCCGTTCATTTGGAACCGAAGCGGATCCGGTTTGTCCATCCCAAGAAGGGAACACCGGCCAATATGGTTTTAATCGAAGCTGTCAAGGACGGAAGAATGGATGTTGCGGTCTTGGACCCGCTGTTTGTTTATGAAGACAGCAGTACCTATACCCAAGACCTTCTGGATATCTATGCCGCAAAGGATGAGAGATAAATGAATGGTACACTCGATAACGATCAGGTCAAATCAAAGAATGACTGGGGAAAGCTTTATCTTTGTGCCACACCGATTGGAAACATGGAAGATATTACGCTGCGCGTATTGAAAGCTCTTGAAAACGTCGACTATATTGCCGCCGAGGATACCCGCAGAACAAGAAAAATACTGGCTAAATACAACATTAAAAATCGGCTTGTTTCCTATCATCAGCACAACCAGGCGGAGAAAGGGAAAGAAATTATTGAATCCATTAAACGAGGAGATACTGTGGCCGTAACATCCGATGCTGGGACCCCGGGAATCTCCGATCCTGGGGCTGAGCTGGCAGCGGAAGCCATTCGGGAGGGTATTGTCGTAGAAGCCCTTCCCGGGGCGGCGGCTTTTTTGATTGCGCTGCTTGTCTCAGGTCTACCGACCGAACGGTTTGTCTTTGAAGGATTTCTTCCCAGAAAAAAAGCGAAAAGAATCGATGTTCTCAAGGAACTGAAGATGCAGAACAGAACCATAATCTTTTATGAAGCCCCCCACCGGATTGAAAAGATGTTATCTGAAGTCAAAGAATACCTAGGGGATCGACGCGTTGCAGTGTGCCGGGAACTAACGAAAAAATTTGAGGACATTGAACGAGGGTCAATCAGTGAAATCATGGAGCGTATGAAGTTTCAACCGCCGCGAGGAGAGTACACGATTGTCATAGAAGGGACGGCTCCCTGTGGGGACGTTGAGGATTGGGAGGAATCCGATTCTGAAGAAGACCGAATCGTTCAAATGCTGAAAGAATGCATAGATCAAGGTTTATCCAAGAAGGATGCGGTCCAGAAAGTTGCTGCTAAAACCGGCCTGAAAAAGAATGATATTTACAAGATATCGCTGGATTTGTAGGATCGTCACATGAGGAATGTAAATAACCTTATGCTGAAGAGAAATGGGCCTGCAAAACCGATTTAGAACAGCAAAGGAGGGGCAGCTGTGAACCCGGAGGTTAAGGGAAAAGCCATCGGCATACTGGATACCATCGAAGGAGAACTGTTTGAAATCAACCAGTGGCTTCATGAACACCCTGAACTGGGAGGAGAAGAATTTTCGGCAGTGGAGAAACTGACGGGTATTCTGGAAGCAGAAGGATTTCATATCCAGAAAGGATCTGGAGGACTGCCTACTGCGTTCACCGCGACGTCCAACTTAGGCGGAGAAGGGCTTGCGATCGGGTTTATGGCAGAGTACGATGCGCTGCCGAAGATCGGACATGGATGCGGTCACAACAATATGGCGGCTTCCTCCCTGGGTGCAGCCATACTGCTGAAACGACTGCTTCAAGGCCAGGGCGGCAGGATTATTGTATTGGGCACGCCGGCAGAAGAGACAATCGGTGGGAAGATATTCATGGTGAATGAAGGGGTTTTTGCTGGGATACATCTGGCCATGTCTGTTCATTCTGCCAATCGAACAACGGTTGGCGGCAGCTCACTGGCATCCCATCCATTGGAAATCCGTTTTAGCGGAAAAGCAGCTCATGCAGCCGCTGCTCCCCAGGAGGGGATCAACGCTCTGGATGCCATGATCGAAACCTATATCGCTATACGAGCCCTGAAGAATCATTTGCGAGACGATGTCCGAATTCCAGGGATCATAACGGACGGCGGCACAGCTCCCAATATTGTCCCTGACCGAGCCGTTGGACGATTCAGCATTCGTGCAGCGGACAGCCGATACCTGGAAACTGTTATTGAAAAAGTAAAAAACTGCGCACAGGGTGCGGCATTGGCAACAGGCGCAGAAGTGGATTTCCACCATTATGAGCCGCTGTTTGAAGCGATGGTTAACAACCGGGTGATGGGAGATGTTTTTTCCAGACACTTGCAGGATCTTGGATACGATGTAAGCCAAGTAGCCGAAAACTACCGCGGCGGTTCTACCGATGTAGGAAACGTCAGTCAGGTTGTCCCGACCATTCATCCTTCCATTAGAATCGGACCTGAGTGGCTCCAGGCCCATACCCAGGAATTTGCGGATTTCAGCGTGATGGACGAGGCAAAAAGAGCCATTCGCGCTTCCGTTTTGGCAATGGTGCTGACAGTAATGGATATTCGAGAGGACCAAGAACTATACAGTCAAATTCGTCGTGAGTTCGAAAAAAAAACACACTGCCTTGTAAACAGACAGTGTGCGCAAACAACATTTGAATAAACGACCTTATGCTTTTTCTGCCAGGATTTTCATGCAGTCTTTGCAGATGTTCTTTCCGCGATAATTTTCAATCTCGTCTGCATTACCGCAGAAAATACATGCAGGTTCATATTTCTTTAAGATGATCTTATCCCCATCCACATAGATTTCCAGCGCATCTTTTTCCTCAATGTTCATGGTTCTGCGCAGCTCGATCGGGATAACTACACGGCCTAACTCATCGACCTTACGAACAATACCGGTTGACTTCATATTATCTCCCCCATAATCTACAATTTTCGACATATTATTCTCAAATAAACTATACCAAAAATGCCAGAATAAGTCAACCATTTATTGTTAATTATTAAAAATATATTGATGAAATTTTATATCGAAAGTAAAAACCATTCAATATCAACGGTTTTATTTAAGAGAAACTTTCTAACTGAATGCTTTCAGTGAAACTGTAGTCAAATTAAATGGAAGGATAAGAAAACGCATTGGGTGCCAGTTTGTCGAAAAATGCGATAGGTCTCACAAAGACCGGGCTGATGCCCTGAGAAAGAACGGTGGAGTTTCAACGCTATATTTAGAAGCGGCTCCGTATCCAATAATGAAAAAGCAAGGGCCTCCTGAAGACAGCCTGCATTCGGATATCTATGGTGGATGCATGAGAAAGAGGATCCTGTAACGCATTGTGGAGCAAGCGGGCGGTGCCTTGACAATCCTGAAATCATTTGATATATTTATGAAATCAATCATATGATCCATAAAAGGCAATGAAAGAGGCGAGTAAATACACAGTAGCCAATTCCAGAGAGCCGGAGAAGGTGAAAGCCGGTATTGGGGAAATGTATTGAATATGGCTCTGGAGCTGCAGGCTGAACGATCTCTAGTAAGCCGTGACGGATGTCAGGTACCCGTTAAAGTGCCGGGGTATCGAGCGAAGCTCTGTACCTGCTAAGGCAGATGTTGCGAAACGTCTGTGAAAAAGGGTGGTACCGCGGAAAAGAACTCTCCGCCCCTGGTCTGTAGGGGGAGAGTTTTATTTTATGTAAACAGGGAGGTAATGCAATGAGTAAAGACACATTTTACATCTCGACGCCCATTTATTATCCCAGCAGTGATCTTCACATCGGCCACGCATACACCACAGTCGCTGCAGATGCCATTTCCCGCTTTAAGAGACAAAAGGGATTTGATGTCCTGTTTCTGACGGGTACGGATGAGCACGGTCAAAAAATTCAGCGAAAAGCAGAAGAAGCAGGAAAAGAGCCCATCGAATTTGTCGATGAAGTAGTCGCGAAAATCAAATATCTATGGGACCGTCTGTACATTTCCAACGATGATTTTATCCGCACTACCGAAGAAAGACACATCCAGGTGGTTCAAGACATCTTCAAAAAGATTTATGAAAAAGGCGATATTTATAAGGACTATTATGAAGGATGGTATTGTGTACCGTGCGAAGCATTCTGGTCGGAACGGCAGCTTGAAGACGGCAAGAATTGTCCAGACTGCGGGCGTTCCACCGAGTGGGTCCGTGAGGAAAGCTATTTTTTCCGTATGTCCAAATATGCAGATCAGCTGCTCCAGTATATTGAAGACAACCCTGAATTCATTCAACCCACATCAAGAAGAAATGAAATGATTAGTTTCATAAAAAGCGGACTGGAAGATTTGTGCGTATCCCGGACCACTTTTGACTGGGGAATTCCGGTTAGTTTTGACGACAAGCATGTTGTTTATGTTTGGTTTGATGCCCTGACAAACTATATTTCGGCCATTGGCTACGGAAGCGATGAGGAAAAATTCAATCACTACTGGCCTGCCGATGTGCATCTGGTGGGCAAGGAAATTGTCCGTTTCCATACCATCATCTGGCCCATCATCCTCATGGCAGCAGGCATCGAGCTGCCCAAAAAAGTTTTCGGTCACGGCTGGCTGGTTCTCGAAGGCGGCAAGATGTCCAAATCAAAAGGAAATGTGATTGACCCGCTGGTTTTGATCGATAAGTACGGTGTGGATGCAGTCCGATACTATCTGCTGCGGGAAGTTGCATTCGGCTCGGACGGATTCTATTCAGAAGAGGCCTTAATCAATCGGATTAATTCAGATCTGGCCAATGATCTGGGGAATCTGCTGAGCAGAACTGTAGCCATGATTGAGCGATATTTTGACGGTATTGTTCCCGAGCCTCTTTGTAAGGAAGAAATCGATGACGAACTGATTCGCCTGGCAGAACAGACCATCCAAGAGAGCGATTCGGCCATGGAAAAGCTGGAATTTAGCACAGCATTGACATCTGTCTGGAAATTTATTGGGCGAGCCAATAAATATATTGATGAAACAACCCCCTGGATCCTGGCCCGGGATGAGGAGAAGAAGGGCAGGCTAGGAACGATCCTATATAATCTGGCAGAGTCGCTGCGAATTGTATCGGTGCTGATCAGTCCCCATATGCCGACTACTCCCCTGAAGATCCATCGTCAGCTGGGAATCGTCAAGAACTCAGAACTCCACACCTGGGACAGCATAGAATCATGGGGGAAACTTCCTGCCGGGATCAAGGTGGCCAAAGGGAATCCAATATTCCCGCGGATTGAGACAGAAAAAGCAGAGAAAAAGAAAAATGAACCAACAAAGAGCAGTGAAGAAAAAGACGGTGATTCAAATATGGTCACCATCGACGAATTCAGACGGATGGATTTGAGGGTAGCCAAAGTAATCCATGTTGAAAAAGTCCCCAATTCGGATAAGCTCCTGCGCCTGGAGGTCGAAATCGGCGACGAAAAGAGACAAATCATATCCGGCATAGCTGATTTTTATGATCCCAAAGACCTGATCGGAACGAGAATCATCGTTCTGGCCAATCTGAAGCCCGCTAAAATTTTCGGTTTAGAATCCAAAGGGATGCTGCTGGCCGCATCAGAGCCGGATGACAGCTATCTGACTCTGGCCACGACAGACCGGGAAATACAGAGCGGATACAAGCTGACCTAGATCGAAAAAGCCAAATCTGGAGGGAAACGGATGCTGATTGATAGCCATGCCCATATTGATCTGGAAGAATTTGAAGATGATTTTGAGGATATGCTGAAGCGGGCGAAAGAGAATGATGTGGTCCGAATCATGAATGTGGGATTTGATCTGACATCATCTCGACGAGCTGTTTCTTTAGCCAAAGCGTTTCCGCAAATATCGGCCGTGGTCGGATTCCATCCCCATGATGCGGCAAAGGTCCGCGAAAGCGACTGGGCGCATTTGGAGGCAATTGGCCGTGAATCCTGTGTGGCGGCCATTGGTGAGATGGGATTGGACTACTATCGAAATCTTTCTCCCAAAGATGTGCAAAAAGAGGTGTTTCGAAGGCAGATCCATCTGGCCAGACAATTGAAGAAGCCGATTGTCATTCATGACCGGGATGCGCACCTGGATGTGCTGACCATGATCAAGGAGGAGAATGCCGGACAAAACGGCGGAGTGATGCACTGCTTTTCAGGAAGCAAGGAGACAGCTCGACAGTGCATGGATCTGGGTTTTCACATTTCCATAGCCGGACCGGTCACATTTAAGAATGCTCCCAGGCTGCAGGATGTTGCCCGCTACATCCCCAAAGACCGGCTCCTGGTGGAAACGGATTGTCCGTATTTGGCTCCGGTCCCTCACCGGGGGAAGAGAAATGAGCCGGCTTATGTGAAATTCGTTGCAGAAAAAATCGCAGAACTCAAAGGGATACCGTATGATCAGGTGGCAGAGGAAACTTATCGAAATACAGTCAGTGTTTTTAATCTGAAGCAGTAAAAACAAGTCCCGGGAGGTTAATCCTCTCGGGACTCTGCATATTCACGAATCCTTTTTACTTCCTTCATAAAAGAGATCACATGGTCGGCGAAAACAATGCCATGGTCTTTATGGTTGTCTTTCAGATAGCTTCCGATGATTCCTCCGTCTGCAATCATCAGCTTTTCTCGGCAGTTTTCAGCGGTTAATCCGGCACCGACGATGAGAGGAAAGTCGGGACCGATGATTTTTCTAAACTGACGGATTTTGTCCAGATCCGTTTCTGCGCCCGTCGCATCACCGGTAACAACGATGGCATCGCAGCGAGCTGAACCGATGGTCAGATCTTCAGAGAGTGTTCTTCCGGACAAATAGGGCTGGTACTTGAATCGCACGCCTCCCAAAACATACGACGAGGTTCGATCCCGTTCAGCACGGATAAAGGAATCAAAAGTTGAGTCGTCGCTGGGCGTCAAATGTCCAGCCACAGAGTCCAGCTGCAGAAAGTGAGCATTGTAGCGGCGAGCCATTTCAAAAGCACGCGGATCATCGTCCAGGACATTGATTCCATAGCAGATATGACTTCTCTGATCCACAATATACTCCAGGACCATTTCCATATCATCGGGAGTGCCGAAGTAGTTTTCCACAATAACTGCATCCATCCCGTTATCCATCAGGATATCAATTTCCCTTTTGGCTAAATCTAGTTTTTCTGATTTTGACTCTCCTTTCAGGTGAATCATGGCTAGAATCGGTTTGGGGTGTTTGAATTTACTGAGAAAACCAAGATGCTGATGCTCATTCATGGGCGCAACCTCCTTTTTTGTCGATGAAATTTTTCAGCAGCTGCTGGGCATGGTTTCGATCCGATTCCCGGATGATCATGCGGGGGCCATACTGGAGGATATTGAAAGCAGCAGAAATGTTGGCTGCCATGGGTATGGCTTTTTGGCTGTATCCTTCTGCAAATGCGAACAGAGAGGCGGCTGTGGACGCATTGCCGCAGCCAGTCTGGTCAACTGCCGGTCCCACAGTAACGCTGGGGGCAAAATCAACGCTGTGTTGGGTCACCCAATAGGATCCCCTGGCTCCAGCGCGAAGAAAGCAAGGACCATGCAGTTTCTGCAGTTTTTCAATAACATGGTCTTCTTCCTGGGTTTCAAACAGCTGTTTCCCTTCGGTTACACTCAGCGAAAACAAATCAGTCGATTGGATGATATCGAGGGTTTTGGCTCTTCGCGGCGAATTAGATAATGAGTCAGCGGGGATTTCCCACAGGATCGGAGCGTCGGTTTTGGCGCGAATGACAGATAGCTCTGACCAAATGACTTCATCTTCATTGGCCTCCAGATAAATGCCCCGGGTGTTTGAGGAACAGCATCGAGCAATATCTGCAGCACGGATTCGGCTGGCCGGGTATGCGGCAGCATCTTCATGGGGATACTTTGAAACCTCTCGATAGTTCCCGTCTTGATCATAGATCAGTGTTGAATAGTGCGTGTGAACAAGGGGATATGTAATACCTTCATAAGAGATGCCGTTGTTTCTCATGTAATCACCGTAGAAATCCGAAAAATCAGGGCCAACTTTGCTGATATAGATGATGTGGGGACTCCACAACAGCAATCCCGATACACAGTAGACAGAGCCGCCCAACACGTTTCGGATGGTACGGCCGCTGTATTCGATAATATCGTTGACGATGGTGGGGCCGGCTACGATGTATTCCATAATAACCTCCATGGATGAATTGGGGAATGCCCGGATAATCAACTATCGTATGGTCCATATTCGACTTGGAGCGGTCATCTCCTCTTGATGCTTGCACGGACGCCAAAGGAGGCTGGTAGAATTGATCAGAGAAGAAAAAAAGCCAACGATATTTTTTCTGGGGGATGTGGCGCTGGATGAGTACTATGAAGCTCCCTACTGGCCCAGGCTCAAAGAAAAAATTGTAGTTCACAGTTTACCGTCACAGCCAGGCGGGATGATTGCCAATGCAGCCTGCATGGCAGCAGCACTGGGAGCAGACAGCCATTTCTGTGCACTTTTGAATGAGGGGGAAATCAGCAGGAGACTGATCGAGGATTTGGAAAACCAGGGGGTATGTACCGACTGGATTCTTTTTGATCCTGCTGTTCCCGATTCCAAGACAATCATCATTCTGGCAGAGGGCGAACACACGGTCATTATTCCCACGCTGGGCATTCAAGTCATCCATCTGCCAGAGAAAACTTATGAAAATATTCAACGAGCCGATTACCTGTATACTACGCTATGCGAATTTCAACCGGTTGAATGCGGCGGTAAAGGATCGCTGGAGCTGCTGAAAGAGATCCGCCAGAGCGGCTGCCAGATTGTTTTTGACATGGATGTCAATGGTTTTGCCGGTGCCGAGTGGGAGTATCTGCGGCATATTGATATCCTTTTCATGAATGAAAAGGGCTTTTCATCGTTGGCGGGTGAAGAAAGTGAAAAGATGCAGGCTAAAAAAATCCTGGATGCGGGAGTCAGGATCCTGGTGATCACCCAAGGAAGCAACGGTTGCAGTGTTTTTTCTGAATCCGATTGTATCTCGGTTCCAGGGATCCAGACAGATGTGATTGATGTCACCGGCGCAGGGGATACTTTCTCTGCTGCATTCATCTACGCGTATCATCGATGGGAAAGCCTAGAAAAAGCCGCCCAATTTGCGGTTGGTGCAGCCACACGCTGCGTAGAACGAATGGGCGCCCGGGGAGGAATCGCGGGGGCCGCTGAAATCCTGGAATACATAAAATGCAAAGGAACACCGATTCCCGAATGAGTGGATGGATAATTTCGTCGGAGAGTGCAGTCCCATTTCCAGCCCTTCAATTTGACAGGATAGGTTAATTTCTGTAGAATGATCACGTAATTATGGATGGAGGTGATCCATTTGAATAGAAGGCAAAAATGGCCTGTAATTGCTATGGCATACACGCTGCTGATCATGTTCTTCTTTGGGGTAATAACTGCCAGAAAAGACATTACTGTCTTTGTAGACGGACAGACCCTTACCGGGAGGGCTTTGGGAGGTACAGTTGAAACTTATTTGGAAAGAGAAGGTATCGCAGTAGCCGACCATGATCGTGTTCTCCCCGGTCGAGAAACTTACTTGGAAAATGGACTGGAAATCCTGGTGGAAAGAACGGTTCCGGTCCGGGTTGTGTGCGATGGTCAAGAGAATGAATACTGGGTTGTCGCTGACAATGCACAGGAAGCCGTTGAAGATGCCGGGATTGTACTGTATGAAAAAGACAAAATCCTGCCATCCTGCGACACTCCGGTTGAAGCAGGGCTTGAAATTGAAGTGATTCGTGTCACGGAAGAAATCTATTCCTATGAAGTTGCCATTGCGTTCCAGACAATCCAGAGAAACAATGGACATATGAATCGGGGTACATCCAAGATCACTCAGACAGGTAAAGACGGACTTGTGCGGAAAACGTTCCTTAAAACATATGAGAATGGGGTCGAGGTAAGCAACGAGCTCATTCATGAAGAAATTCTTCAAAAACCTGTGGACCAGATTGTCCATATTGGTACCGGCGGGACCATCACTCGAGAAGGGAAAACAGTTCGGTTTACCCGGGTTCTCGATATGATTGCCACCGGATACTGGGGTGATCCGGCCTGGTCCACTGGATACACCGCCATTGGAATGAAAGCGAGAAAAGGACTTGTTGCAGTGGATCCACGGGTTATTCCACTGCGGACTTGGGTCTATGTGGAAGGGTATGGGTTTGCTTACGCCGCTGATGTGGGTGGTGCCATCAAAGGGAACCGAATTGATCTTTGTTTTGACAATGCCGATGATGCATGGGCTGTGGGCCGCCGTCGAGTTACGGTGTATGTGCTGGATATGTAATCGATGGCAGGGGAAACCCTGCCATATTTTTTCCCAATGATTGCGGAGGAGTGGTATATTTGTCAGCCGGTTTGCTGGATACAACCAAAAGCATTTTGAAAAAATGCAACATGAAACCAAAGCATGGATTGGGTCAGAATTTCCTGGTGGACGAATCCGTTCTGGAGAGGATTATCCGCAGCGCTGACATTCATCCGGATACCATCGTTATCGAGATTGGACCCGGTATTGGAACACTCACCCAGCAGCTGGCAAAGGTATCCCGAAAAGTCCTGTGCATCGAGATTGATCCCGAAATGACCGGGTATCTGGAAAGTGCCATGAAAGATTTCCCGAATGTGGTGGTGATTCAGGAAGATTTCCTGAAAGCAGATATCCAGACACTGTATCAGGAGCATCGGCTGCCGACCAGTCAAGGATTTCAGATTGTCGCCAACTTACCCTACTACATTACCACTCCCATCATCCAAAAGGTTATTGACGAAAGAGAAAATCTGATGGATGCTCTATTTATGGTTCAAAAAGAAGTTGCTGAGCGTTTGGCTGCATCGCCGGGGACCAAAATATATGGATCATTATCCATAGCGGTACAGTATTACATGGATGTGGAGATTGCTTTTCGGGTGCCCAAGAATTCGTTCTTTCCTATTCCGAAGGTGGATTCTGCGGTGATCCGATTACAGAAGAAAGCGATGCCACCGGTTCAGGTGGTTAATGAAAAACTCTTTTTTGATATTGTGTACGGAGCGTTTCGCCAGAGAAGAAAAACACTTTTGAACAATCTAAAACAGTGTTCTTTTCTCGATTCAATACCTCCTGAAATCCTTGAAGAAATCTTACAGAAGGTGGGGGTTGACAAAATGCGCCGAGGGGAGACCCTGAGCATTCAGGAATATGCCGTATTGGCAAATGAAATGGATCCGATCGTGAAATCGGGGAAGAAGGTGCAGGGATGATCGCCGACCAATTTACGAGCCCCAGCATTGGTGTAATCACATATGACCAGATGTTCCAGGAAATTATTGGATACATGGCCGAAGACACGGACATGAAGTATAAATTGATTGTCGGGACCGACTCGCACCTGCGGGAAGAAGAATATGTGTTTGTCGTTGCGGTCATTATCCATCGCATCAGCAAAGGAGGCCGGTATTTTTATCAGAAACAGAAATACAACAATATCCACAGCCTTCGTCAAAAAATATTCTACGAAGCATCCCTGAGTCTGCATACTGCTGGAATGCTGGCCGCCAGCCTGGCAGCCAATGGTCTGGATGAGCGCTTTGACAACCTGGATGTGGAAATTCATCTCGATGTGGGAAGAGACGGCAGTACCCGTGAACTAATTCGGGAGGTTATCGGGATGGTTACGGGGAGCGGCTTTGCTCCCATTATCAAACCAGACTCTTACGGTGCATCCAAAGTTGCCGATAAATATACAAAATAATTTTACAGCTGCCCGGGCAATAGGGTACCGGATGAATAGTCTCCATGCCAGTGGATCGGTTCGTGTTTTACCTTTGAATGGGGGTGCCTTGGTGTAAAGAGCTGGCAAAATAGGACCAAGTGCCGAACAATCAGCGTTACAACGGTCGAGTGGATGTGCACAGTTCCATCAATTACGATTCAAAAATATCCTAAATTGAAATAATAAGTGCAAAATTCATAGGGAACCAGGCAATAGCTACTCTTTGTACCAATGATTGATCAAAAATGATGAGTGTGCCGGCTGTCGGGGCCGGCGAAGCCGGGACGAAGTCTTTACCCTTGACAGCCTATCCGTCTAAAACCCTATTTGGGACCGTCGTGCATAGCACGGCGGAGCGCCTCCGGCGGGGCGGGTGTGGGCAGAGCCCACAATCATGATAGTAAAGCCAGTTGTGCTGCAAATGCCTCCTGTGCCGACAGATAGTCCAAAATACGCCTGGGCAAGGAATTGATCCAGTTCTGAATACGCAGCAATACTTCATTGCTCAGAGCATCCAGCGCCCGGCCTTTGGGGAGAAATCTGCGAATCAGTCCGTTGACATTCTCATTGGATCCCCGTTCTCCGGAACAATATGGATGGGCATAAAAGATCATGGTTCGCTTCTTCCCGTATGATCGGGTCTTTCCATCTGAGATGTGAAAGCAAACTCGGAACCGTTATCGCTGGTGATCGACTTGAAGATCTGCGAAAACCGTTCCCCGTAGGTGCAAGCCATTTCATCGAGGGCCTGCACCACGGAGGCGGCCGTTCTATCCGCTAGCTTGACAATCAGCGCCTGGCGAGTCATGCGTTCTACCATAGTGAACAATACAGATCCTTTCGCTCGTGTCCCAGGGCAATGTATCCATTTCCCAGTGACCAAACTCTCGCCGTTCGTTGATGAAAGCTTCCCGCAGATCAATACTGTTCTCCCGAGTACTCTCTCGGATGGGCGGTGATCTGCGCCGGCGCTGACGTCGTACCTGCAGATGCAGATCCAAAGGCTTTACTCACTCAGACCCATGCGAATGTATGTATAGAGCGTTCTGGTTGTGACCGATGGGTGCTGCATCATTCCCTGCCGCCGGAGATAACCGACAGCAGCATCCGGGGACCACTTGTTTGTCAGAATCAAGTCCTCGATGGTCTGGAGCAAGGGAGTTATGTCAGCAAGTTTGTATGTGCGGCCGCAATTCTTGCGGGCTCTGACATACTTTTTCTGGGCTGAGTCCGCATAGTATACTTTGCGCACCTTCAAAAGAGTATCCATCTGGTCAACAGAATTACGCTTTGAGCTCGCGATAGATGGTCGAGACATCCCGGCTCAGTGCCTGTGCAATGGCTGCTACATTCACTTTGAGGGCTACCATGGCTTGAATCTGGCCTCGCTCTGTTCCTGAAAGATGTTTATAACATCGTACTTTTGTGGTAAAATGAGTTTGACTCATAGGTCACCTCCGATTAATGTTTGTGTAGTAGCTACATTATATCTGGAGTGCCTATGAGTTGTCATTTCTTATTGCACTTGATTTTTCAATTCAGCGATTCAAAAATATCTGGGAAGAGCGAAAATTTGTATTGACAAATAACGAATCATCTTATAAAATAAATCTTTTCTGAATTGACAGTTGTGCGAATTTATGGTACAATGATACTGTTCATTACAGAAAGGATGCGATGCTATGGCTCCCAACAACATTCTGGCGGGTATCCGAAGAGACTTGGATTCTTTCGTCGGTGAGAGGATAAAGGTCAAAGCAAACAAAGGGCGGAAACGAACGGTCGAACGAGAAGGAATCCTCGAAAAGACCTATCCCAACATTTTCGTGGTGATGATCAATGAACTGAACAATGCACCCAGAAGATTGTCGTTCAGCTATACGGATCTGCTGACAGAAACGGTGGAAGTCGTTGTATGCCGAGAAAATGCAGAAATGAAAATAGCTTGCAGTCCTAAATAATCGCGAATCGTACGCGCCAGATTTTTCTGGCGCTTTTTTACGTGGAATAGACAGAATCAGACTAAAAAGATATAATGCAGATGAATAATTTGCCGGAGGAAACTGTTATGGATGAGGTTATTGTACAGTCCTATGCAAAAGTCAATCTGTCACTGGATGTACTGGGGTTGAGAGACGATGGGTATCACGAGATTTCAAGCCTGATGCAATCGGTTGATTTGCATGACCGAATTGGTTTGAAGAAAAGCCGGTTGGAGGACTCTCTGGAGGTCATCCATGCTCGCTTCCCGTCCAATGAAGAGAATCTGGTTTTGAAAGCGTTGAAACTGATCCGGGAGTATACCTGCAGCAAATTCCATGCGGCCATTCGCCTCGAAAAAAACATCCCCATTGGAGCGGGGTTGGCCGGAGGCAGTACCGATGCTGCGGGAACCTTGGCAGGCTTGAACATTCTGTTTGATCTCGGCCTTGGCGATGATGAACTGAAAAGCCTGGGAGAAATGCTGGGCTCGGATGTACCTTTTTGCATTCACGGCGGAACCGCTCTGGCCGAGGGACGGGGCGAGAAATTGACTCCAGTGGATCATGCTGCTTCGAGTCGGATCATCCTGTACAAGCCGCCCTTCTCCGTATCCACCGCCGCTGTATACAAAGATTACCGTCCTGCAATAAACAAGCGGCCCATGGATCAGGAAAAACTGATTCACGCCCTTCAACAAGGCAGAATGACAGACGCATACCCCTGGATGGTGAATGTCCTTGAGAGTGTGACCATGGTCCAGTACCCACAATTAAGGGATGCGAAACAGATCCTGTTGGAGGCCGGCGCAGCCCATGTGATGATGTCGGGCAGCGGGCCTACATTGATGGCCTTTGTCCAAAACCATCGTCTGCAGCGAAAAGTATCTGAGGCAGCTGCCTCCCTGCCGGGAGAATATCATTCGGTGACCTTTGTGCACAAAGGACAGGAAATATCCGCAAGGTGAAGAATTGGTTGGATGGAGTACGATCAACTAAGACAGGATGTGAAGAGAATGCCGGCAGCATTAATTTTAGCAGGAGCTGACAACACAGGGCCGCTAGAGGAAGAAAGCAATGCAACGAATGAAGCGCTGATAGAAATTCACGGGAAGCCAATGATCAGCTACATCATTGATGTATTGCTCCGAGTACCGCAAATAACAAGAATTTCCGTGGTTGGACCCAAAAATGAGCTGCAGAATCTTTACCCCGATTTGGATGTGATGGAGCACCAGGGAAGCATCATGGACAATCTTGCCCGGGGGCTGGAACATCTCAAAGATGAAGAGTATTTGCTGATACTCACCGCCGATATTCCAATGATCTCTCCGGATGCAATCCAGGACTTTCTTACGCGCTGCGGGGAAAAAGAGGGTGCTGATTTTTACTATCCAGTTAATTCAAAAGAAGTCAGCGAGGCTAGATTTCCCGGGGTGAAAAGAACCTATATTGCCACCCGGGACGGAACATTTACAGGTGGAAATGTGTTCCTGGTGAAAGTGCAGAATGTCCTGAAGCAGTACATGAAGGCAAAAGAGTTCATTGCCATGAGAAAGAAACCGATCCGGCTGGCCGCAATTTTGGGTATTCCGTTCATAGTTCGTTTCCTGACAAAAACGCTGACAATCAGCATGGTTGAAAAGAAAGTATCCAAGGTTCTCGGGATTGAAGCGGTTGCAGTCATATCCCCGTTTGCAGAAATCGGTGTGGATGTGGATAAGCCGGAAGATCTGGAATTGGCAAAAAATGTGCTGACTAGTGAATCAGAAAGATAAAGAAGAAGGATTAAGAATCTAAACAGCGAAGAATAAACGGGGAAAGACGAATAATGCCTGAATTTTGAGGGCGAACATTCGGATAGTAGGCCACAGGAGGTGTTCGGATGGAAAAATTACGCAGAAGTGATCGGATTATTTCTATGGCGAAGACTCTTTTGGATCGACCCCATAAGCTGTTCTCGCTGAACTATTTTACTGAAGTTTTTAATGTAGCCAAATCAACGGTCAGTGAAGATATCACCATAATCAAACAATCACTGGGCAGATTCAAAATGGGAATGGTTGAGACATATCCGGGAGCGGCAGGAGGGGTCAAGTATTTACCCTACAAGTCAAATGAAGAAATCCTGCGGTTTGTTGTAGATATGTGCAAAAAACTGTCCGAACCGGACCGGATCCTTCCTGGAGGCTTCATATATATGACCGATATTGTTTTTTCTCCCAGCTTTGCCAAAGAAGTCGGAGAGATTTTTGCTACCCAATTCTCCGATGCCGATATTAACTATGTCATTACGGTTGAAACCAAAGGGATACCTCTGGCATTAATGACAGCTCATGCATTCAACGTTCCTCTGGTCATTATCCGAAGGGATCCAAAGGTCACCGAAGGATCTTCTGTCAGCATCAACTATGTATCGGGATCATCCAGAAGAATGCAGAGCATGACCCTGGCAAAGCGCGCCCTGCCAATTGGCTCAAAAGTCCTCATCATCGATGATTTCATGAAAGCCGGGGGAACTACCCAGGGGATGATTGATCTGATGACGGAATTTGGTGCGCATGTAGTGGGAATCGGTGTTCTTGTGGAGACAGCCGAACCGGAGCTAAAGCTTGTGCAGGATTACATAGCGCTGGCGGTACTTCAGGATGTGGATGAGAAGGGGAAAGTTATCCGCATATCACCCAGTGCATGGGTGCAGGGCAATTCTAATCGTGCTAAATGAAGGACTTCAATGAGAAATGGAGAAAACACTCAAACATAAGTAACCCACAATGAATACTCACAAGGAGGTATATCATGAAACGAGAAGCTGTTTTCACAAAAAATGCACCAGCGGCCATTGGCCCTTATTCACAGGGGATTAAAGCAGGAGGGTTCGTTTATGTATCTGGTCAGATTCCATTAAATCCAGAATCTCAGGAAATGGTGACCGGAGATATAAAAGAACAAGCAGAACAGGTTATGAAAAATGTTGGTGCCATACTGGAAGCTGCAGGATCATCATTTGACAAGGTCTTGAAAACAACAATCTTTTTGACAGATATGGGCCATTTTGCTGCTGTCAATGAAGTATACGGCAAATTCTTTTCTGAAAATCCACCTGCCAGAGCAACCATCGCCGTCGCTCAGCTGCCGCGAAGCGCTGCTGTGGAAGTGGAAGCCGTTGCACTTTGTGACTGACCCGTACACGATGGTGAACTGCCGGAGAAGGTGGTGAAAAAATTGAATATTACCGATATACGGATTCGAAAAGTACAAACAGAAGGAAAAATGAGGGCTGTTGCATCCATTACCTTCGATGATGAATTTGTCGTGCACGATGTTCGAGTGATTGAAGGGCAAAATGGATTGTTTGTGGCTATGCCAAGCAGAAAAACACCGGAAGGTGAATTCAGGGATGTTGCTCATCCGATCACCACTGCTGCCAGGGAAATGATCCAGGATGCTGTACTGAAAGCATTTAATGATATGGAATAGATCCACACATATTCAAAACAAATAATGGGGCAATCGCTCCATTATTTGTTTTGGATCAAATGTTTTGAGGAATTGGTCTTCTTGTGGTAAAATTGATAAGGGTAACGACAAGAGGAGGGATTATGCATGGAAAATATGGTAGCTATTGTCCTGGCTGCCGGCAAAGGTACCCGCATGAAATCCAAACTGCCGAAGGTACTTCATCCAATAGCAGGTAAACCAATGATCAACTATATCGTCTCCGCAGTAAAGACGATAGGCCTGACCGATCTTCTGTTGGTAGTCGGACATGAGGCGGACGAAATCAAAAAGGCTTTAGGAAGTGAAATGAGATATATTCTGCAGGAAAAGCAGTTAGGTACGGGGCATGCTGTCCTCCAGACAAAAGATCAGTTTGTTCAAAATCATGTTTTAGTTCTCTGCGGAGACACTCCGATGCTTAAGGCTGAAACATTGACCCGATTGGCAGAGATGCATGTTTCTGAAGAAAATGATGTGACCATTTTGACAGCGGACCATCCAGATCCCACCGGCTACGGGCGGATCATTCGTACAGATCATGGATACATTCAAGGAATTGTGGAGGAAAAAGACGCCGATTGCCGTCAGAGGAAGATCACAGAAATCAACACAGGCATATATGTTTTCAAGAGAAAAGAACTGTTCCAGGCCCTGGAAGCGATCCGTCCCAACAACGCCCAAGGAGAACTGTATCTGACGGATACAATTGAAATTCTCGCCGGAAAAGGATCCAGAATCGGAAGTGTAAAATCGGATGATTTCCATGAGACAGAAGGGATCAATAACCGGGAGCAGCTGGCTCAGATCGAGAAGAAGATGCAGAGTGCTCTTCGATCCAAATGGATGCTGGAGGGGGTTACTCTTCTGGATCCGGATACAGTATATATAGATTATGATGTAACAATCGGTTCCGATACCGTGATCTATCCGAATACCATTTTGCAGGGAAAAACAACAATTGGCAGCGACGCTAAAATTGGACCCGGCACTCGAATCAGCAATTCCCGTATCGGAGACGGGACCAAAATTGAGCAGGCGGTGGTTCTGGACAGCAGCATTGCCCACAACTGTTCTGTGGGCCCGTTTGCCTATATCCGTCCCGAAACAGTCATGAAAGATAAATCCAAAGTGGGTACTTTCGTGGAGATTAAGAAGTCTGTCATTGAGACTTCCAGCAAAGTTCCCCACCTGACTTATGTGGGGGATGGGCTCATCGGAAAAAATGTCAACATTGGAGCCGGAGCGATTTTTGTCAATTATGATGGGCAGAACAAACATCAGACCATCGTTGAAGACGGAGCTTTTGTTGGCTGCAACACCAATCTGATTGCTCCTGTCACCGTCAAAGAGAACGCTTACGTGGCTGCCGGATCAACGATTACGAAGGAAGTCAGCGCAAACTCACTGGGAATTGCCAGAGCACGTCAGGAGAATATAGAAGGGTGGGTACTGCGCAAGAGAAAAAAATAGATCCCATTCAGGATAACCTTCTTTGGAGAGGAGAATCAGGATGACTGGCAGCAAGAGCAAAGAATTGAAAGTTTTTACGGGGAATGCAAATCCAAAGCTGGCTGAGGAAATTGCTCAGAATCTGGGGCTGCATCTGGGAGAAGTCAGTGTTGGACGATTCAGTAACGGTGAGATCTTTGTCAATATCACAGAGAGTGTTCGTGGGGCCGATATATTTGTCATTCAGCCCACATGCACACCTGTCAATGATTCACTGGTAGAGATTCTGATTATGATTGATGCATTCAGAAGGGCTTCTGCCAACCGGATCACTGCCGTAATTCCATTTTACGGGTATGCCCGTCAGGATCGGAAGACACGTCCTAGGGAGCCCATTTCGGCAAAACTGGTAGCGAATCTTCTGACTAGTGCCGGAGCGGACCGGATATTGACCATGGACCTGCACGCAGGTCAGATTCAGGGGTTTTTTGATATTCCGGTGGATCATCTTTCGGGGATTCCGATTCTGGCAGAGTATTTCATAAAGAAAGAACTGGATAATGTTGTCGTCGTGTCTCCGGATTTAGGCGGTGTAACCCGAGCCCGAGATTTCGCAGAAAGAATGCAGGTCCCCATTGCTATTGTAGATAAGCGGCGGCCGGAGCCCAATGTGGCCGAAGTCATGAATATCATCGGGAAAGTCAAAGATAAAAATATCATCATAATTGACGATATGATTGATACAGCAGGGACTTTGGTTACGGGGGCGGAAACGCTGCTTGAACGGGGAGCCAAAGAAGTCTATGCTTGCTGCACGCATCCTGTGCTTTCAGGAAAATCCATCGAGAGAATTGCGAATTCATCGATTACAGAGGTTGTTGTGACCAATACAATACCCCTGGCAGAAAGTCAGAAAATCGATAAAATTACATGCCTTTCAGTGGCTCCTTTGATTGCAGATACCATTCGTCGTGTGCACGAAGATCTTTCAGTGAGTATATTGTTTGATTAGATTTGAAAAAGGATTCTAAGGAGGAGTAACAATGCAGAGAATTGAGTTGCCAGCAAAAGCCAGGCACAGTGGAGCCTCACCGCGCAAATTGCGCCAGGAGGGCATGGTTCCTGGAGTGATGTATGGACACGGTGCGGATAGTCTTGTGATCAGCGTGGAAGAAAAAGATTTTCGCAAAGCCCTGGCCAGCGGCGGAGCAAACGCCATATTCGAGATTGTTCTGACCGACAATAATGAGCAAACCAGCCATGTGGCCATGGTGAAAGAAATCCAGAGAAATCCCATGTCCGGAGACTTTGTGCATGTGGACTTCTATCGGATTAGGATGGATGAAACCATCACCACTCGAGTACCGATTCATGCGGTGGGTGAACCTGTAGGAGTCAAAGAAGGCGGCCTGCTGCAGTATCAGATTCGAGATGTTGAGGTAGAATGTCTGCCAAGCGTTATCCCCGAAAACTTCACGATTGATATTTCAGGACTGAATGTTGGCGATGCGCTCTACGTGTCCGATCTACCGGTAATCGAAGGGGTTGAAGTACTGGATGATTCTACAGAAACAATTCTATCGGTAGTCGCCCCGAGAATGGCTGAAGAGGAAGAGGAAGAAGAAGCTGAAGAAATGACAGAACCGGAACTGGTTGGAGAAGAAGAGGACGAAGAGTAGACGAACATAGAACCTCTACCAGCTCTTTTAGAATGGAGAATGAGGGATGATTCTTCTCGTTGGATTGGGGAACCCTGGCGCGAAATATGAAAATACCAGACATAATGTAGGGTTTATGGTGATTGACGAAATTGCCCGACGACAGAGAGTCCTTCTGAATAAAAGGAAGTATGACTCGTTAACAGGAAGTACGCATATTTCCGGATCGGATATCATCCTCATGAAACCGCAGACATACATGAATCTGAGTGGAAATGCTGTGAAAAGCGCTGTCCATTCGCTGAAAGTCGATTTGGATCATATGCTTATCCTGCATGATGATATTGATCTTCCGCTGGGCAGAATCAAGATAAAGCTCGGCGGGGGCTCAGCAGGACATAACGGGATTCGATCCATTGCGGATGTCCTGAGTTCATCGGAATTCCCCCGGATGCGGATTGGGGTAGGAAGGCCTCCCGAATTTACAGATCCGGCTGATTATGTGCTGGAGGATTTCTGTCCCCAAGAAATCCCGATCCTGCGTGATATCGTAGGTGGATCGGCTGATGCAGCCTATGCATTTATACAGATGGGGCTGGAAAAGGCTATGAACCGATACAACAGGAAAGAGTTCCTGTCGAAAGAATCCCCGGAGGATGATTGACCATCAGGTATATATGGCCGGAACTGAATCCTCGTGATAACGGGTTGACGGAAAGAACTGTTCGGCGGTATACTGAGTGAAGAAATCCAGCAGATGGTGGCTGTGGCTCGTGCCAGAGCCCTATTTGTCTTTTCAGAAAGAAGGAATTTGATGAAAACACTTCTGGCTTTGGCGAAAGACTCCAATGAGATCATGGATATTGTAGACTCCTACAACCAAAGGGTGAAGGAACAATACATCTATGGCTTAAGCGGTTCCCAAAAAGCATTTTTGTTTGCATCTTTGAAGGATAGAATCAAGAAACCAATGGTTATTCTAACTACGGACAACAGCCAGGCAGAAAGAATCCGTATGGATCTGAAGAGTTTCTTGCCAGAGGAACGATGTGAAATTTTTCCTTCTTTTGAGATACTGTCATTTGATATTTTCTCACAGAGCCGGGAGGATATCTCCAAAAGGCTCTCCATTCTCAATCAGCTGGTCCGTGGGGAAAACATCATCATTATTGCACCAGTCAAATCAGTGATGAAGCGGCTTACTCCACCAGAAATATATGTAACAAGCATTTTTACAATTCACAAGGGAAAAGAATATCGACTGGGAGAGATCGTAAATAAGCTGATTGCAAACGGTTACGAGCGGGTCTCCATGGTGGAACGAGCGGGACAGTTCAGCGTCAGGGGAGGCATTCTGGATCTGTACACCGACGAGATGGATCATCCTGCACGCGTTGAATTTTTTGGGGATGAAGTCGATGGGATTCGATCCTTTGAACCCCTGTCCCAGAGATCTGTGGGGGATCTTCATCAGGTGGAGGTGACCCCTGCCAGCGAACTGCTTGTGGATCTGGAGTCTGAACCGGAAGCGGTTGAACGGATTGAACGATCCCTGGCCGTGCAGTTAAAGAAAATCAAAGATATCAATATCAAAAACAGTTTAAAAGATAAGATGCATGGTGTAATCGAAAAAATTCAAAACAATACCATCGATGATTTGAATCCTACGATTCTGCCATTTTACTATCCCGATGCCCCCACATTCTTTTCGTACCTGCCGGCGGATTCCATCATCATGCTGGACGAGCCTGCACGGCTGCAGGAGATCGTGCAGTCCAGAACCGAGCTTCTGAGAAATTCATTCCAGATCTCATTGGAAAAGGGGACAGCATTACCCGAACAATTGGAGGTGTTTGACAGCTGGGAAGGAATCGTCCATGAGGTTAAACAGTTTCCTGTGTTTTTATGGGCATCCCTACTGAGAAAGATCAATTACTTTGAACCGGATCGACTACACTCCCTGCTGGCGAGACCTTTATATCCATACATGGGAAATATAGATACATTTCTTCATGAAGTGAGATCCTATCAAAAAAACAACTATCGATTGATTGTAGCATCCTCTTCCGAGGAAAGAGCTGAAAAAATTCATCAGATATTACAGAATCATGGTGTACAATCAGTCTTTGTCAAAGAACTTGCAGCGGTTCCAGAGAGATCTCAATGCATCATCACTGTGGGGAACATTGAATCCGGGTTTGAATTTCCTTCTATGCATTTAGCCGTGATTGTAGATCATGAGATCAGCGGGAAAAAGAGAGCGAAGAAACGAAACCTGAGCAAAGAATTCTCGGCGTTTAACTGGCAGGATCTGAAGCAAGGCGATTATGTGGTGCATGTGAATCATGGAATAGGACAGTATATTGGACTGACCACTTTGGAAATCGAAAACACTAAAAAGGACTATTTGCAGATTCAGTACCAGGACGAAGACAGAGTATATGTACCCGTTGAACAAATGGGTATGGTGCAAAGGTACATAGGACCCGATGGGTACAAGCCGAAAATGAGCCGTCTGGGCGGTGCGGAGTGGCAAAAAGCAAAACTCAGTGCCAAGGCGGCGGTTGCCGAGATGGCGGATGAACTTTTGCAAATATATGCCGCTCGTGAAAAGGCAAAAGGATATATGTTCTCTCCCGATACTCCGTGGCAGCTGGATTTTGAATCTCGATTTGAATATCAAGAAACCGACGATCAGCTTAAGGCCGTTGAGGAAGTCAAGGAAGATATGGAAAAACTGAAACCGATGGATCGGCTTCTGTGTGGGGATGTGGGGTACGGTAAGACAGAGGTAGCCATCCGGGCTGCCTTTAAAGCGACCATGGACGGAAAGCAAACCGGAGTGTTGGTCCCAACAACCGTATTGGCACAGCAGCATTTCAATACATTCCATTCCCGATTTCAGGGATTTCCTGTAAAGATAGAAATGCTTAGCCGTTTCGTATCTGAAGCAAAACAGAAGGAAGTGATTAAAGGGCTGGCACAGGGTACGGTCGATATTGTGATTGGCACCCATCGACTGTTGCAGAAAGATATCGCTTTTAAAAACCTGGGCCTTTTGATCGTGGATGAAGAACAACGATTTGGAGTTCGTCATAAAGAGAAAATTAAAGCAATGAAGGCGAATGTGGATGTGCTAACCCTTACAGCGACCCCCATTCCCAGAACACTGCACATGGCTCTTTCCGGGATTCGGGATATGAGTATGATTATGGAACCTCCCGAAGACAGGCTGCCAGTACGAACATTTGTATTGGAAGAAAACGAGATGATGGTCCGGGACGTAATCATGCAAGAGCTGGAGCGAGGCGGGCAAATCTACTATATCCACAACAAGGTCAAGACCATCGACCGGGCAGCCAGAAAGCTGCAGAAGCTGATTCCGGAAGCAAGTATTGTTGTTGGACACGGACAAATGAAGGAAGAAGAGCTGGAACGCACCATGATCGATTTTATCGAAAAAGAAGCGGATATCCTGGTTTGTACAACCATTATTGAAACGGGGATGGATATTCCCAATGTCAATACAATTCTGGTGGAAAACGCTGATCATTTCGGCCTGTCTCAGCTGTACCAGCTTCGGGGCAGAGTCGGCCGCTCCCACAGGCAAGGATACTGTTACTTGATGTTCAAAAAAGATAAAGTGCTGACCGAAATCGCAGAGAAGAGGCTGGCAGCCATCAAGGAATTTACTGAATTCGGTTCAGGTTTCAAAATTGCCATGAAGGATCTTGAGATCCGGGGAGCCGGTAACTTGCTGGGAGCTGAACAGCATGGGCATCTCTCTGCAGTCGGATTTGAATTGTATTGCCGTCTTTTGGAGGAAACTGTAAGCAAGGCGAAGGGAGAAACAGAGAACGAACAGACAGATCCGCTGATTGATATTAAAGTGGATGCCTATTTATCGGATCACTACATTCCAGACGGTCAGCAGAAAATTGAAATGTACAAAAAAATTGCTGCTTTGCAAACAGAAGAGGAAATTCGTGATATAATTGATGAAATGGTGGATCGATTCGGGGATCCACCCAGAGAAACCCAACAACTCCTGGACATCATTCGTTTAAAAATCGATGCCAAAGAAGTCTATATTGATTCAATCAATCAGATCAAAGGGAATATGAAGATCCGGTTTTCAACCGTTGCCCCATTCGATCAGGAAGCTGTTGCAGCGGGAATACGCCAATATGACAGAAGAATTGAGATTGTGGTTTCACCCAAACCTCACCTTTCGATTGATGTTGGAGGCATGAGCCAGAAGGAAGTCATTACTATGATGAAAATGATTCTACGAGCATTGAAAACTGCTCGAAAATAAGGAACTGGGAGGTACAGACTATTGAACAGGAAATGGATCAGGCATGGAATATTGGCAGTGATCATCGCAGCAATGGTTTTTTCTTTCGGATGCACCAATTCAAGCCAGAAGACCTTGGTGACCGTTAACGGTGAAGAAATTAAAGAAGCAGATCTCGTAAAGCGTTTGGATATTTTGGGTTTCATCTATCAGATGGAGATTGATCGTGATCTGTATGGAGAAGAAATTCTCGATCAGCTCATTGAAGAAAAACTTTTGCTTCAGGAAGTTGAAAAGAAAGAGATCAATGTGGATCAAGAAGAAATCGATACCCAGTACAGCGAGTTTACATCCATGCTGGCCATGAGTTATGGCGGACAGGATACAATGGATGAAGAGATGCAAAAAGCTGGCCTGAGCGATGATGATTTTAAAGGACTCATTGCAGATTTGACTACCATCAGCGGATTAATCGATAGTGTCACTGGAGATGTTCAGATTTCAGATGACGCGGTACGCACATATTACGACGACAATCCCGATGAATTTATAACCCCTGAATCTGTACGGGCAAGCCATATTTTGGTGAAAGAAGAAGCGGTTGCCCAGGAAGTACTCGAAAAATTGCAGAATGGCGGGGATTTTGCCGCTTTGGCTAAAGAGTACTCCGTGGATGAGGCTAACAGTGATAGCGGTGGCGACCTGGGTTACTTTACCTACGGGGATATGGTGGAAGAATTTGAAGAAGCAGCTTTTGCACTGGACGTGGACGAGATCAGCGGTATTGTTGAAACTGAGTTTGGGTACCACATTATCAAGCTGACGGACTATATGGAAGAAAATGCATTGACATTTGAAGAAGCAAAAGAGCTGGTCCGCCAGAGGCTGATTTCAATCGAACAGGAAAAAATCTTTGCCACATATGTGGATTCGCTTTGGGATACTGCTGAAATTGTTCGATCGTAGAAGATCGGTGCAAAAAAGGGTTGGTGAAAACACACAGCCCTTTTTTTGTCCGGCAGAACGTCGAAGTTGACGCACAGGAGGTGCTGTCGTGACAATACAGGGATCTGAATTGAAGCGATTTTCCGAATTTTCATCGTTTCAAGAAGATGATTTGCAGGAATTGATGGATAATGCGCAAACCTTCATAACGAAACACGAAAAAGGCAGCATGATCTATATGGAGGGGGAAGCATGCCTTACATGGGATGTCATTTTGGAAGGCGAAGTTACCATTCGCCGAATTGATGAGAACGGGAATACAATGACTGTAGCGACTATGAAAAAAGGAGATTCACTGGGAGGCAGTCTGCTGTTTTCTCAGAGCCCAGGCTATCCCATGTCGGTTATGGCAAAGACAGACACCCGAATACTGCATATAAAGAAAGACGGGATTCTATCACTCTGTCAAAAAAATAGCAGCTTTTTAGAACAGTATCTGGCGAGAGTGTCCGATCGAACAGTATTCTTGACCAAGAAAATTAAGCTCATTGCCATGAAAACCATTCGAGAGCTGATTATGGAATATCTTCATGGTGAATATTTGAATCAAAAAAACAGCCGAATTAAGCTTCCGATGAACAAAAAAGAGCTGTCTGAATTGATGGGCATATCCAGAACATCATTGTCCAGGGAACTGCAGAAAATGAAAAACGATGGTTTGATTGACTATGACCGGGAAAGCATCACGCTGAAGACGGTATAAACGGTATAAAACGATTATATGTCGGTTTGCATACAGAAAGAAGATGCTGTGTTCGCAAGCGCCAATCCATTCAGAAGTATCGAAAATCATCTGCTTTAGTGATATAATGATGCATTAGATGAAGTGAAAACCAGGATTCCACCACGACAGGAGAGCGAACGTAAAAATGAGTAAAAGCAGCAATAAGTTTATTCGTGGAGCACTAATTTTGACAGTAGCAGGAATAATCAGTCGTTTGCTTGGCCCTGTCTACAGGCTCCCGCTTGCCAGTTTGCTTGGCGATGAAGGGATTGGCCTATACCAAATGGCCTACCCCATTTACACTACAGTTCTGGCAATCTCCATGGGAGGTATTCCGGTAGCAATCTCAAAACTGGTGGCAGAGAAGATGGCGCAGGAAGATCGTGCCGGCGCTTACCGAGTATTCCGAATAGCCATGTTTATACTTTTCTTTGTGGGGTTAGCCTTTTCAATCTTGCTGTATGCAGGTGCACCTTTCCTGGCTTCCAGAATCCTTAGCGACTCAAGATCCTACTATGCAGTAATCGGGATTGCACCGGCCATTTTTCTTGTATCGGTCATGGCTGTTCTGCGCGGGTTCTTCCAGGGACATCAGAATATGATGCCGACAGCTATATCCAAGGTCATCGAACAGATCGTCCGAGTTGCCACTGTCTTTGTACTGGCCATCTACTTGCTGCCAAGGGGAATTGAATACGCTGCAGGTGGGGCCACATTTGGCGCTGTAACCGGTGCTCTGGCCGGTCTGTTGGTCTTGATCTATATTTTTTGGCGCGACAAGAATAAATATGTTGACCCAGCTGGGATGGGATCCGGAGCAGGAGAAGAAACTACTTCAACCATTGCATACCGCATCGCCAGTTTGGCGATACCCATTTCGTTGGGGGGACTGGTGCTTCCGGTGATGCAGGCATTGGATACCATTATCGTGCCCAGCCGCCTTCAAGCTGCCGGGTACGCTGTCAGTGAAGCGACCGCATTGTTTGGCCAGCTAACCGGCATGGCAGCACCGCTCATTAACCTACCGACGATTTTCACCTATGCGCTGGCAACCAGCCTGGTTCCCGCAGTGTCTGAGGCACTGAGCCTGGGGGATATTCTGTCTGCAAAAGTGAGAACCTTAACTGCATTGAGAATCACATATATGATTACTCTGCCTGCCGCCGCAGGGCTGTTCTTTTTGGCCGAACCCATCACCTTAATGCTGTACAATAATCTGGAAGCAGCCATTCCGTTGACATACCTAGCCTGGGGACTGATTTTTCTATGTCTGCAGCAAACAACTTCGGGGGTACTGCAGGGGCTTGGAAAAACCACATTACCCGTAAGAAATCTGGTTTTCGGTGCTTTGGTTAAGGTAGTTATCAACTATACTTTAACCGGCATACCGTCAATCGGAATTAAGGGTGCAGCTGTTGGATCCGTGATTGGCTTTTATGTGGCATCCGGATTAAACCTGCATGAGGTAAAGAAATATCTTTCGATGGATATTAGCTACAAAGAGCTGTTGGCAAAACCGATTCTGGCCGTTGCAGCTATGACCGTCTCTGTGTGGCTTTCATATTCGGGGTTCCACTATTTTCTTCAAATGTCTGCTTATTCTGAGCGAATGATTGCGGCTATGGCCACGCTGCCGGCTATCATGGTGGGCGCTTTTGTCTATTTGATAGTCCTGCTGTCTATTGGCGCTGTGGGCAAAGCAGATCTGGAACTGTTGGGGATGGAAGATTCGAAACCAGCGAGATTCCTAGAGAGAATCGGTTTGTTAAGGAGGTAGAAATGAGCAAAATCATTCATATTGTAGGGTTAGGCCCTGGAAATCCCGAACATCTTAGCCGTGAAGCCATGGATATGATTGGCTCTGATCTGCCTCTTTTCCTGCGGACAGAGATCCATCCGACTGTGGACTATCTGAGGAGTATAAAGAGGAACTTCACAGCATTCGATACATATTACCAGGAAAAATCCAGTTTTTCCGAAGTGTATGAAGCGATTGTCGATACTGTATGCTTCAAGGCAAATGAACTCGGGGAAATTATCTATGCAGTACCGGGGCATCCTTGGATGGCTGAGACCACGGTGGAGATGCTGGCCCAAAAAGCCAGAGAAGAGGGAATCGCTTTGCACTACATCAGTGGGATCAGTTTTCTGGATTTGCTGTTCAGCCGACTGGAATTCGATCCGATAGCAGGAGTAGCTATTTTAGATGCTCATTCGATAGATAAGTACACACTGAATTCGGAAATGGCGTGTGTGGTAGTTCAGGTGAATCATCGCCTGATTGCATCACGGGTCAAATTGGCATTAATGGAAGGATTTCCAGATGAACACCCTATATTTATACTAAAAAACCTGGGCATACCCCGGGAAGAGTCGGTCATTTCCTGTCCCCTATATGAGCTGGATCACGATGATGTTTTCGATCACCTGACAACCATCTTTGTCCCTGCTGCCCAGTCGGAAAACAGGAAAAGAAATGCATGCAGCATCAATGGATTGAAAGATATCATGGCCACACTCAGAGGAAATGATGGATGTCCATGGGATCGGGAACAATCCCACCAGTCGCTGCGCCCGTTTCTCATCGAAGAGGCTTATGAAGTAAGCGAAGCGGTTGGTTCTGGCCGTACAGAGTGGATCATTGAGGAATTGGGGGATGTACTTTTGCAGGTTGTTTTCCACGCTCAAATCGGAACAGAGGCAGGAACCTTTGATTTTGATGACATCGTGGAAGCAATTTGTGCAAAGATGATCCGGAGACACCCGCATGTTTTTGGAGATATTACCGTAGAGGGTACAAAAGATGTGTTATCAAACTGGGATCGTATTAAGAATACCGAAAAAGGTAAAAACAGAAAATCTTTACTAGACGGGATTCCAAAAGAATTACCGGCTTTGATGAAAGCAAGTAAGATTCAGGAGAAGGCAGCAAGAGTTGGATTTGACTGGGATTCCATCAAAGGGGCAATCGATAAAGTTCATGAAGAATTATCGGAGATGGAATCTGCACTGGATGAAGGACACTCAGATAACAAAATCTCAGAAGAGATTGGAGATCTGCTCTTTTCGGTTGTCAATGTATCTCGGTTTATAGGGGTGGACCCAGAAACTGCCTTGACAAATACAATAGGAAAATTCTATCGCCGATTCCGCTATATTGAAGAATTCGCGAAAACCAAAGGATTCCGATTAGAAGACATGAGTCTAGAAGAGATGGATCTTCTCTGGGAAGAAGCCAAGTCTGTTGGGAGCGATCACAATGAGATTGGATAAATTTATGAAAGTCAGCAGAATTATTAAGCGAAGGACAATTGCCAAAGAGATATGTGAGCAAGGAAGAATCCAGGTGAATGGCAGAACAGGGAAACCGGGTACCGATGTGAAAGCGGGTGACATTCTAAATATCGGTTTTGGTAAAACCAATTTGGTGGTTGAAGTACTGGCTACACCTGAAAACATTCGGGCCAATCTGGCAGATACGGTGTATCGGATAATCCAGAGTAGTAACGATGCGGAGAATGAGTATGAATCGAAATGAGTATTGTTTTTTCCTTATGCAGGAACTTTTCCAGCGAAGAAGAATTCTAGATCTAAGTTTACTGACAAAATCTGCATAAATCATTGGGCACAGAGGGTGATATGCATGATTCAACGGAAGAAGGCAAAGACATACGATTTGAAAAAATTTCTGAATGTGGAACGACCGACGAGCGATTTGGAAAAGGTCAGTGCCCAGAAGAATGAGGCCAAAGAGTTTGGTAAAAAAGTGCAGAAGAAAAGGAAAAAGCTCAAACTCAGTGCAGTTCTTGTGATGGGCTTTCTATTGTATGTCATAATTATCCTGGGGACTCAACAGCTTCGTCTTTATCGGTTTGAGCAAGGGATTGCATCGATCAATAAGGAAATAGAAGCTGCAGAACGCCAGCAGGAAGAATTATTGAATCAAATGGAACTTATGAAGCAAGATGAATACATTGAAAGAATTGCCAGAGAAAAATTGGGGTTGGTGAAACCGGGTGAAATCCCGTATATTGCCGTCCCATCGGATCAGGATCAGGATGTAAAGGTTATCGACAAAGATCCAGCCATCGTAGACGTAGAGGATTAGCCGGTTGATTTTGTTGCATTTGCGACGTATGAAAGCTTGACGTGTGCTGCAAACTCATATAATATGATATATTAGTAAGGTACAAAATTTTTCTGGGAGGAATTGTTTTAACATGGCGGTTGCTTTAGGCAGTATAGTAGAAGGTACTGTTACAGGGATTACAAATTTCGGAGCTTTCATCGAATTACCCGATGGTCAGGTTGGGCTGGTACACATTTCTGAAATTGCGGATGCATACGTAAAAGACATCAAAGACTATCTCAAAGAAAAAGACAAAGTTTCTGTGAAGGTAATCAGCATCGATGGCAAAGGGAAGATTGGTCTGTCCATAAAGCAAACTCAGCCAGCAAAAAGTGCCCCTAAAGAAAGAGAGTATCCGAAAAAACCACAGATGAGCTTTGAAGATCGAATGTCGAAATTCCTCAAAGACAGCGAAGAGCGGCAGCAGGATGTTCGAAAGAATACAGAGGCAAAGAGGGGCGGTCGCGGAGCGCGGCGCGTTGAAGGAGAATAACATAAGAACAGTTTGAAAAGCATTCTCTTATGGAGAGTGCTTTTTTGATAAGGAGGTTTACCATATGAGAGTGATTACCTCGATTGACATTGGATCCATATCTGTGCGGATGATCGTGGCAGCAATTGAAAACGAGCAATTGGTCCCCGTCTATCAGGATCTTCAGATGACTCGTTTGGGGAAAGGGATCGGCAAATTCAGACGATTGGATGATGAGGCGATTCAGCGAACAATGACTGTTTTAAAAAAATACGAAGAAATTGCTGATCGATACCATTCAGAAGAAATTTTAGCAGTAGCCACCAGTGCTGTAAGAGATGCAGAAAATGGGGATGATTTCCTTTATTTAATTAAAATGAAATCAAAGATACATGCCAGGATCATTGATGGGAGAGAGGAAGCAAAGCTCACTTTTCAGGGAGCTTATCATAGTCTTGGGGCTGTAGATCCTGTAATGTTGATCGATATTGGAGGCGGTAGTACCGAGATTATAGGAGGGGATAGGAACCAAACATCTTTCCTAGCCAGTATTAATGCAGGAGCCGTTCGGGATACAGAAGCATATTTAAAGAGTGATCCACCCAATCCCTCAGAAATCGAAGAATTAGCTATTCATCTTACCTCGCTGTTTTGTAAACATATAAATGGAGTGAACAGAAAGCAATATCAAACCTTGATCGGAGTAGGAGGAACAATCACGAGTTTGGCTGCTATGGCACAAAACCTAACCGAGTATCAAAGGAATAAGGTCCATCAATATGTTCTAACAATGACGAAACTAGAATCCATGACGGACTTGCTTAGCCAATTGACAGTGAAACAAAGGAAAAGTATTTCAGGATTGCAGCCTGAAAGAGCCGATATTATTCTTGCAGGCGCTATAATACTGCAGCAATTCATGAAGCAATTTGAATGGGACAAAATTACCGTAAGTGAAAGCGATATACTGGAAGGAATTATCCTCCAATATATTCAAGCAGAGAGCATGAATGCATCAAAGGAAGAGAATGAATGAGAAAGACATGGAAACGTTTAACAAGGTTTATACATTTGATTAAATAGTTGGGGTTGGATATCGCGAACCATTTTAATGTAGGGGATAAATCAATATATAAGCCATTATTGACTTTCACTATGGTGTAGAATTCGACTTGGAATTAAACCTGGATTCTAGATGAAATATTGGTGAGCCATTCAATATTCTCAATTGGTAAAAATGCAAACTTTTCTAAGGTAACATGATACGATGCGAACCCAAAGATCGGACACTAGTACATTTAATTTTACATGATATATCTCGAGAATAACTACACCCATGGTATTTTCCCCTGTCAATAACTTGAGAAAATGTCACCTAGAATTGGTTTAATTAACTTGAGAAAATGTCACCCCCGGATACAGGGAATATGGGGCTCTGCCCCACACCCCGCCCTGCCGGGAAGCGAGGGCCTGTACGACAGACCCCCGCAAAAAGGGTTTGAATGGACGAGGAATCAAGGGTCAAGATGAACTCGTGGGACTCGCCCTTGATTCCCGCATAATCAGGCATATTCTTTGAGGAAGATGTCTTCAAGGATTGGATGATATCCCGGTTGCTTTCATCAAAAGTGATCCTTGGCCAGGCGATGTGGCCGTATTTGAAGTAATGTTCATCGGGAAGAGAAGTATAGATCTGACCTTGAGCAGGAGCCTTAGGTTTGGGATTTTTTCGGCTTGATAAAGGGGATCACCTGGTAAAAATGCTGATGATGCTGCACCTTAATACCAAAGGCCGGACTGATAAGGACACGGACCGGAGTTTTGGGAGCCAGGGCAGCCTGAAGGATCTGGAAATGGCGATGAGAAAAAGAGAAGACATGGCCTGCGTCAATGATGCGCTGGTGTTTGACACACAAGTTGTGATCACAATGTGCAGTCAGGGAACATCTAAAAGCGGAATCCGGTTCAAGAGGAGCCACTGCAAAACGCTCGTTAAACACGTTTGATGTAGGCAGGGAGGAGGCATTGGCATCACCGATATTTGTGATACCGGCGATTTTAAACTCGACGGGGAGACGGCTTTGAGTGTCCCAGAGTTTTCCACTCGTCCTTTGGCCTGGGGTGAAGACGTGCTTTATGCATGGTGATACCCAGTTCATCCATCGCCCGGCTGAATTGGGTGTGGGGGATCTGCTGGCCGTCAAGCTGATCCTGGATGGAGAGGAGGCGGCTTTGGGTGAGACAAATATGGAGTGGCGGTCCGTGTAGAGGCTGACAGGAATACCGCAGTTGAGAAGCATTTGTCGGGCAACAGCAAAGTACCCCATCAGGCATTCATGGGGGGTTAGAAAATCCCCACAATCTCACCGGTGGCATCGTCAACGGCGCCGTGGAAGTAAACTTCTCAGGGGTGGAAAACCATTCAAAGGGAGTGGCATCCATCTGAATCAGAGTACCCCTGCGGGCCTTGCGCTTGCGGCGAGTGGTGGGATTTGCGTTTGCGCCTCTTTTTGGGACTTGCTAGTCGGCTTCCGTGAGGATTTTGTACAAGGGAGTATAGCGAAATTAGCCAGATCATGTTCATGCTCTGCCAGGAGTTCCTGAAAGTGAGTAAAGTTCGCGTTGATGAAAGGCTCCTGTCCTTTGAGACGGGAATGATGGCAGCCTTGAGCTGGTCAGTCACTGCGTGAGAAGGTTTACGCCCGGTATTGCTGTGAAGATGAGGGATTCTGGTCCCTGTTGTTGCACTCCTTTTTTCAGTCTTTTGATTTGGCGCTCACTTAAATCCTAGATGCTTCACCAGCTTCCTGGATAGTCACCTTACCTTCGATGACAAGGGATAGTACTTTAAATCTATTCAGTTGTTTTTGGGTCATGAGAAATCGCACCTCGTCCATAGTGACATTTTATCAAGTTAATTACGAGGTGACATTATCACAAGTTAACCTAAATTGAAATAATAAGTGCAAAATTCATAGGGAACCAGGCAATAGCTACTCTTTGTACCAATGATTGATCAAAAATGATGAGTGTGCCGGCTGTCAGGGGCCGGCGGAAACCGAGACGAAGTCTTTACCCTTGACAGCCTATCCTCTAAAACCCTATTTGGGACCGTCGTGCATAGCACGGCGGCGCCTTCCCGGCGGGGCGGGTGTGGGCAGAGCCCACAGTCATGATAGTAAAGCCGGTTGTGCTGCAAATGCCTCCTGTGCCGACAGATAGTCAAAATACGCCTGGGCAAGGAATTGATCCAGTTCTGAATACGCAGCAATACTTCATTGCTCAGAGCATCCAGCGCCCGGCCTTTGGGGAGAAATCTGCGAATCAGTCCGTTGACATTCTCATTGGATCCCCGTTCTCCGGAACAATATGGATGGGCATAAAAGATCATGGTTCGCTTCTTCCCGGTATGATCGGGTCTTTCCATCACTGGATGTGAAAGCAAGAAGCTCGGAACCGTTATCGCTGGTGATCGACTTGAAAGATCTGCGAAAACCGTTCCCCGTAGGTGCAAGCCATTTCATCGAGGGCCTGCACCACGGAGGCGGCGGCCGTTCTATCCGCTAGCTTGACAATCAGCGCCTGGCGAGTCATGCGTTCTACCATAGTGAACAATACAGATCCTTTCGCTCGTGTCCCAAGCAATGTATCCATTTCCCAGTGACCAAACTCGCCGTTCGTTGATGAAAGCTTCCCGCAGATCAATACTGTTCTCCCGAGTACTCTCTCGGATGGTGATCACGCCGGCGCCGGCGTCGTACCTGCAGATGCAGATCCAAAGGCTTTACTCGACTCAGACCCATGCGAATGTATGTAGAGCGTTCTGGTTGTGACCGATGGGTGCTGCATCATTCCCTGCCGCCGGAGATAACCGACAGCATCCGGGGACCACTTGTTTGTCAGAATCAAGTCCTCGATGGTCTGGAGCAAGGGAATCAAGTTTGTATGTGCGGCCGCAATTTCTTGCGGGCTCTGACATACTTTTTCTGGGCTGAGTCCGCATGAAGTATACTGCGCACCTTCAAAGAGTATCCATCTGGTCAACAGAATTACGTTTGAGCTCGCTCGCGATAGATGGTCGAGACATCCCGGCTCAGTGCCTGTGCAATGGCTGCTACATTCACTTTGAGGGCTACCATGGCTTGAATCTGGCCTCGCTCTGTCTCTGAAAGATGTTTATAACATCTTACTTTTGTCGTAAATGAGTTTGACTCATAGGTCACCTCCGATTAATGTTTGTGTAGTAGCTACATTATCTGGAGTGCCTATGAGTTGTCATTTCTTATTGCACTTGATTTTTCAATTCAGCTATCACAAGTTAAACACAACCCATGGTATTTTCCCCTGTCAATAACTTGAGAAAATGTCACCTAGAATTGGTTTAATTAACTTGAGAAAATGTCACCCCGGATACAGGGAATATGGGGCTCTGCCCCACCCCTGCCGGGCTTGAGGGGCTGTACGACGAACCCCGCAAGGGTTTGAATGGACGAGGGAATCAAGGGTCAAGATGAACTCGGTGGGACTCGCCCTTGATTCCCGCATAATCAGGCATATTCTTTGAAGGAAGATGTCTTCAAGGATTTGGATGATATCCCGGTTGCTTTCATCAAAGTGATCCTTGGCCAGGCGATGTGGCCGTATTTGAGTAATGTTCATCGGGAAGAGAAGTATAGATCTGACGAGCAGGAGCCTTAGGTTTGGGATTTTTTTTCGGCTTGATAAAGGGGATCACCTGGTAAAAATGCTGATGATGCTGCACCTTAATACCCAAAGGCGGACTGATAAGGACACGGACCGGAGTTTTGGGAGCCCAGGGCAGCCTGAAGGATCTGGAAATGGCGATTAGAAAAGAGAAGACATGGCCTGCGTCAATGATGCGCTGGTGTTTGACACAAAGGGTGTGATCCACCAATGTGGAGTCGGGAACATCCTAAAAGCGGAATCCGGTTCAAGAGGGAGCCACTGCAAAACGCTCGTTGAAACGTTTGATGTAGGCAGGGAGGAAGGCATTGGCGTCACCGATATTTGTGATACCGGCGATTTTAAACTCGACGGGAGACGGCTTTGGAGAGTGTCCCAGAGTTTTTCCACTCGTCCTTTGGCCTGGGGTGGGCGTGCTTTATGCATGGTGATACCCAGTTCATCCATCGCCCGGCTGAATTGGGTGTGGGGGATCTGCTGGCCGTCAAGCTGATCCTGGATGGAGAGGAGGCGGCTTTGGGTGAGACAAATATGGAGTGGCGGTCCGTGTAGAGGCTGACAGGAATACCGCAGTTGAGAAGCATTTGTCGGGCAACAGCAAAGGTACCCCATCAGGCATTCATGGGGGGTTAGAAAGGCTCCCACAATCTCACCGGTGGCATCGTCAACGGCGCCGTGAAGTAAACTTCTCAGGGTGGAAAACCATTCAAAGGGAGTGGCATCCATCTGAATCAGAGTACCCCTGCGGGCCTTGCGCTTGCGGCAGTGGTGGGATTTGCGTTTGCGCCTCTTTTTGGGACTTGCTAGTCCGGCTTCCGTGAGATTTGTACAAGGGAGTATAGCTGATGTGAATCTGTTCATGCTCTGCCAGGAGTTCCTGAAAGTGAGTAAAGTTCGCGTTGATGAAGGAAACCCGCAATCGCTGAGACGAATGATGGCATTACTGAGCTGGTCAGTCACTGCGTGAAGGTTTACGCCCGGTATTGCTGTGGATGAGGGATTCTGGTCCCTGTTGTTGCACTCCTTTTTTCAGTCTTTTGATTTGGCGCTCACTTAAATCTAGATCTTCCGCAGCTTGCTGGATCGTCACCTTACCTTCGATGACAAGGGATAGTACTTTAAATCTATTCAGTTGTTTTTGGGTCATGAGAAATCGCACCTCGTCCATAGTGACATTTTATCAAGTTAATTACGAGGTGACATTATCACAAGTTAAACACACCCATGGTATTTTCCCCTTGACCCGCAAGAGATATTGTAATATAATAGGTTTTGCTTGTATGAAAGAAGCGACGCGGGGTGGAGCAGTCTGGTAGCTCGTCGGGCTCATAACCCGGAGGCCGCAGGTTCAAATCCTGCCCCCGCAACCAAAGTCTTCAAGGCGGCGTAGCTCAGGTGGCTAGAGCATTCGGTTCATACCCGAAGTGTCACTGGTTCAAATCCAGTCGCCGCTACCATTTTTTGGGGCCATTAGCTCAGTTGGTAGAGCACCTGACTCTTAATCAGGGTGTCCCGGGTTCGAGTCCCTGATGGCCCACCAAAGAAAACTAGTAACGGCGCGAATTTGCGCCGTTTTTGTTTTTCAATGAATTTTCAAATTGGTAAAATCGTCGCCCAATCGTCGCCCAAATTCTTCAGAGGCTCTTTTTAGTACCTAAAATTGCATCAAAACGGTCCGCAACTTCTCTCTGCCTACCTGGAATAGCATGGGCGTAAATTGCAGCTGTCGTGGTGGGTTTTTCATGGCCTAATCTCTCCTGCACGACAGTGATTTCTTCACCGGACATAAGCAGCAGTGAAGCATGGGTATGCCTCAGGTCATGAAAGCGCAGATCCGGATGCCCAGCTCTTATAGCTAACCGGTGAAATCGTCTTGAGAAATTTGATGGATCGAATGGGGATCCATCTCCAAACAGAAGACATATCCATGGTCTTGCCATGCATCTCCTATCTTTTGACGATTCTCAGCTTGTTCGATTTTCATTTTTTGAACAGACTAATGAGCATAATTGACTTGTTGCGTGGATTATGATATTATAAAGTAAACAATATTGAAACAAAATATACATAATAATTACAATATAAGAGAAAGGAGCCATACCTATGGCACGTTTCACTTACGGCAAATTTATCAGGAATAAAATCGACAACATCCCCTATGGACAGGCTTTTCAGACAGAGGTTATAGCAAAAGAAATGGCTGAGGAATATAATATTCCCGTACAAAAGGCCAAGCCGATAACCAACGTCGCTTTGAAGCGCTTGGCGGATAAGGGTTTAATAGAACGTTTCCAAAAAGGTGTATATTATCGTTCCAGACAAACGATTTTCGGCACGGCTCGCCCGAGTGAAGAACATATTGAGACGCAATTGCTAACCCGCCGGGGCGATGAAATAATTGGCTATGAAACAGGGTATTCCCTGATGAATAAAATAGGCCTGACAACGCTTGTCCCCACAAAGCGTGAGATTGCGACCAATGCCTATCGTAAAAAAGTAGATGACAGATTCATTATTGTGAAGAAGCCAGTTGTCACAGTAAACGCCAGTAATTTCCGGTATTTTCAATTCCTTGACATCATTAGGGGCTGGCCAAATGCTCATGTCGATGCTGAGAATCCCAAAGCATTGCTAAACGCTTTTGCAAAGAATTATGAGTTGGATACAGTGAAAATCCTAGCCTATGCCAGACAATATTACCCGCAGAAGACTCTGTTGAAGCTGGTTGATGTGTTGGTGGAGAGGTGATGGATATGATGCTTCATAAAGACAAAGACGCTTTTCAGGCATTGCTTTCAGTAATAGCCGAAAAGACAGGCATTAGAGAGGATATCATTGAGAAGGACTACTATCTTACCCTGCTTCTTTCCGAGCTTGCTTCATGGCAGGCAGAACTACCTGCTTACTTTAAAGGCGGTACTGCATTATACAAAGCAATCGGAAGTTTGAAAAGATTCTCTGAGGACATAGATCTGACAGTCGAAGTCCAAGACTGTTCAAAAACCCAAGGCAAAAAGAGACTGGAAACTGCGGCTAATGGCTACACCTCATTGCCTAGAACCAGCGATAAAGCAAGGGAAATTAATTCCAAAGGAAGTATCACCAGCGTTTATGAATATCAGCCGGTTACGAAAATCGATGCCGATGATGCCCTGCAGCGATTTGGATATGTGAAAGTAGAAGCGACATCTTTCACAGTAAGCGAACCTGTTGAATCCTTAATGGTTACACCCTTGCTTTACATGGAGGCGACATCTGATCAGCAGAACATTCTCTACGACAATTATGATGTATTTCCTTTTGAAGTGAAGACCATCAAAATGGAGCGCATCTTTGCGGATAAAATCTTAGCGGCGGAATTTTATTATCAGCGGCAGATGCTGTTTGATGTGTCAAAGCATTTATATGATCAGACTTTGCTAATGAACAACAAAAGAATCCTCGCTCTTGTCGCTCAGCAGGATGAACTCTTGAAAATGCTTGAATATAAACGGCGGGAGGAACAAAATAGAATCGGCAGCGACTTGGCTCAGAAGAATTTTGCCGACTTCCTGCTTTTCAAGGCACTTGAAACCGACACCGAATTGCAGACCACTTTTGCCGAAATGCAAAAAGTTTATGTTTTTAACAACGCCGACATCATTCCATATAGGGAAGTAATCAAGCAAATGAACAAGCTATACGAGGTATTGCATGGTTTGGACAGGTAATCTAGTTAACGAGGAATTCTCGAAGATTGGCTTCATAATCTATACTACCCGACCAACAAACACCGATTGCGGATTCGAGTCCCATCATCAGCTCCAGTAATATCAAGGCTTTGCGGAAATGACCGCAGGGCTTTTTTGTTGATTCGTTGTTAAAGAGTTGCCATTTGAAAAACAGGTAACTGTTTGGAACCTTATCACTAGTTCGGAGTCGGAATGAAGCATTCGCATGCATAGAGGATGAAATGGATCCATTATCATGAAAATAGAAAATCAGGAAGGAAATACCCATTCATTACAAGAATAGGAATTCTCAAATATATTCGGGTATCATCAAGACCAAGAGCATCGGCTACAAAGACAGTGCCAACAATTTCGTGTTTGTCTACTCGGATTACATCTCAGGCACCAATGACTGGGAGCGGTATGAAGTGACCTTCACATTCCCGGCAGACTCTGCCTCCGGCGATGTGGAGTTTCGCGGGGTGATCCGGGAAGAAACCGGTACCGCATATTTTGATGCCATGCAGGTGGAAGAGGGCAGCCGGGCCAGCCGGTATAATTTGGTGGATGATCCGGACTTCACCTTCGGGACCTCTTCGACCGAGATCAGCTGGAAGAAAAGTGAAGACTGCACCGCAAGCGACATGCGGGTCACCTTGAGCGGAGCCAACCTGCCCCCCGAGGGCGTGCTGGATGAAAACGCGTATTTGATCAATGGCGGCAAGGACGAGATTCGCACGGTATATCAGGATATTTTTGTGGACGGAGATAAAGACGACATTTTTGTGTACGGGGGCTGGGGGAAGGCGAATGCCCTACAAAAGATGACCATACAGGCCGCGAGTTTTCTATCATGTTCCGCTTCTACTATACCGATGCTACTCAGAAAACGGTGGGGAAAAGCTTCAATACCACCACATCGCAGTGGCAGTATGTGTCGGATGCGGCTGTGGCAGACAAGGCATATAACATGGTGCGAGTCTACGGCAGCTTCTATGACAATGCCAACACCGCCTATTTCGACGGACTGCAGGTATACAAGGAAGACTTCAAGGGTCAGATATTCGAATACGATGATGACGGGAATCTGACGGCCGTCAACCGGCCCGATGATGTGGATACCGCCAGCGTCTACAGCACGGCCAATGACCTGACCCAGTTTACGGACGGCCGGGGAAATGAATTTACCTATGACTACGATAGCAGTCACAACCTGACCTCTGCCACTTCTGCAGAGAATGTGGTGTACAGTTTCAATTATTTAAGCGGCGGGATCCTGGATAGCGGGGTGCTGGGGAATCCCACCGGGCTGCACATGCAGTATGACGCCGACTATATCGCCAACGGCAACTACATGAGCCGTTTCATCGATCCGGCCGGGAACGCCATCAGCAAGTTCTGGGATGTGCCGTCGGGAACCCTGGAGTCAGCGTGGGATGCCAACGACCGCAGTCGCTACAACGCCATGGACAATGCGGACTTTGAAGATACACTGCACTGGACGGTGTCCTCCACGACAGGGACCGGAAGCTATGACACCAGCCAGGCGTACAACGGGAGCCAGTCGTACAAGATCAACAAAACCACAACCTCCGGCTCGTACAGCCGCTACAATGTGGCCTATCTGGAGCGGGGGAAAACTTATACCCTGAGTGGATATATCAAGACTGACAGTGTAACAAGCGGCACCGGAGTCGGTGCCCGCATTCAGATCCGCACTGTAAGCAGCAGCGGCGGGAATCTCTATACCTACTGCAGCTTTGTGACAGGGACGAAGGACTGGACGAAAGTATCGGCGGACTTTACGGTGCCGGCCGATGCCATGAGGCCCAGTGCTTCTGTGACCATTGAACTGGTCAGTGCCAGCGGGACGGCCTGGTTTGACGGGCTGGAGCTTAAAGAAAGCATCCCGGAAAACTATCTTCACAATCACGACATGGAAAACGGTCATCACTGGTATGCATCCGGCACCGGCACCAGCCAGTATGCGGAGGATGCAGAGTACACCGGGTTGCGGTCCTACCGGATCCAGCGCAGCAGTGCCGACAGCACCTACCGGTATCTTGCCCAGGATATTGCACTGACCAAGGGCGAGACCTATATCTTCTCCACCTATGTGAAGACAGACAATGTATCCAATGTGTACAGCCAGGGGGCGGTGCTTCAGATCCGCTACCGAAAAAGCGACGGGACATATTCCTATGTGACATCCAGCCGGATCCGGGGCACCAATGACTGGCAGCGGCTGTCCAAGTCCTTTACGCTGCCGGCGGATGCCATGGAAAACACGGTGCAGTTTGCCCTCTTTTTGAGCAAAGAATCCGGCACAGTCTGGTACGACAGTGTGCAGGTAGCGCAAGGTGCGACGGCGAATGTGTACCGGGGATCTGCTTTCGGATACCGGGGGACCGGGTATGAGTACGATACCATGCTGAATCTCACAGAAGTGGCCAAGGTCACCGATGACGGCACTATCCGGACCGGATATGTCTACGATGATGATAGGCTTTATGATCTGGAGCACAATGATTTCAGCTACCGGTTCACCTACAATGAGTTCGGGTATCCGTCCAGTGTGGGGATCCGGGGCTACAACGAGGGGACCCAGCAGTATGTGACCAATACCCTGATCAGCCATGTGTACGAAGAGGTTACCATCGGCAGCACTGACCATCAGACTGGACGGCTATTGCGTTCCGACTATGGAAACGGAGACCGGATCGTCTACGGCTACGACCGGGAGGGCCGGGTAGAGAGCATCGAAAGCGGAGACAGCACCCAGACCGATGAATATGTTTTCTACGGCTACAATGACCGGGGGAATCTGGGGTACAAAAAAGAGCCCGGCCTTACCACCCGCTATGACTATGACCTGATCAACCGATTGAGAAAGATCCGTTCTTCCGATGGATGGGTGAGTGAGATGGATCTTGATAAGAACTCCAACCTGACTTCGTTCACCGAGACTTTGAATGGAACGGAGTATACCAGCGTCCACAGCTATGACGATGACAACCGACTGATCCAGACGGGGGATGGAAGCCGAAGCCAGAGTGTGGCGTACAATGCCACTACCGGACAGCTGGCATCGGTGAAGCTGATGAGCGGGGCCAATGAGCTCTATCCCATCACTTATGAATATCTGACCGGAAAGACAAAAAGCGAATCACTCCCTGATCCAGTAAACAGCACCACAGGCATGGTGAGCAAAGTGATCAGCGGTACAGGGACAGGGACCTTGACCACAGAATACCGCTATGACGGGAACGGAAATATCACCCGGATACAGATCGGAACGGCAGTTATTGAGTACGAATACGATGAGCTGGACCGGCTGGTCCGGGAAAACAACCCCATCATCAGCAAGACGATACTCTACCGCTATGATCAGGGCGGAAACCTCCTGGACAAAAAAGAGTATGATTACACAATCGGTGATCCGGGGACTCTGATCGATACCATCGGGTACAGTTACGATGCGGTGTGGGAGGATAAGCTGACCGGCTATGACGGGGCGACCATCACTTACGACAGTGTAGGGAATCCTCTAAGCTACATTAATGGCCTGACCTTCACATGGGATCGGGGGCGGCAGCTGGAAAGTGCGGCAAAGACCGGACTCAGTGCATCCTATGAATACAACGACCGGGGGATCCGGACGAAGAAGACCGTGGGAAGCACTGTCACCAACTACCACCTGGTAGGAAACCGGGTGACCTGGGAAAGCGACGGAACCAACACCCTCTACTATTACTATAACGGAGCGGGGGACCTGTTCGGGCTCAAGTACAACGGAGTGAATTACTATTATGTGAAAAACGCCCAGGGCGACATCATTCGCATCCTGGATAGCACCGGTGCTGTGGTGGTGGAATACACCTACGATACCTGGGGTAAGGAAGTCAGCATCACTGGGTCGCAGGCTTCAACCGTTGGGGCACTCAATCCCTACCGCTACCGGAGTTACCGTTACGATACAGAGACAGGGCTATACTACCTGAACAGCCGCTACTACAATCCGGAGGTTGGGCGGTTCATCAATGCGGATCAGGCATCGATGTCATGTTTCGCCCCTATGAGTCTGACAGAAAAAAACCTTTTTGCCTACTGCGACAACAACCCAGTGGTGAGGAAAGATGCAAATGGGGATGCAGTACCTGTTGTTATTAGTGGGGCAGCAATTGGGTTTACGATCGGGTTTGTGTCTAGGATAATCTCTAATGCTATGCTTAGGAAACCAATTGCAGATGGAGTTCTGCAATCAGCAGTAGGAGGAGCAGCATACGGTGCAATTTTTGCTGCCACATCATTAGTGAAAGCTGCGGCGATTACAGCGGGTGCGATTTATGCATCACTGAATCAATTTGATGGCGAAAACTGGATTTTCGATGGGGTAAAATGGTGTAAGGACTTTACTGTTGCAACTTTCGTGTATTTATGCACGGGTACACTTGGTTCAAAACTTGGTCATTCAAATAAATCGATCTTAACAATAGCTGGCTTTTCTAAAACCGCAGGTACTGAACTTCTAGGAATAGGAACTGAACATATTATGGATAGAGGCTACGATCTCGGTTCTGGTTGGTTTCATAACACAGGGAATCAATTTTCCAGTAGTCATGGCGGCGGAGGTACGGCTCTATTTATGATGCAGTAACCCACTTTACATAGAGCTTATTCACAGCACTTTATTTGTTTTGCAAATAGCTAGCTACTATTGTTGAAGATACCAGACTTTTTTAGCCTATTTTGAAAACGTTGATGATGTTTAAGTCATAAAGTATGTCCTTAGGAGAATTGATTGCATTTTGTTTTGTGTTTAGTTAATAAAAATTAGCATACGATTTATATCGACAGAAGGATAAATTGAATTGGGGCATCGGGATAGAAGAGTAGATCTAATATGTTTTGATTTAGCCGAGGTGGATTAATGGTTTGAAATAGGAAAATAATTTGGGACCACTAAACGTAACTGGGATGAAGATAGTAGTGGAGGAAGAAATCCGAATGAACAATAAAATAATTGAAATAGGAATACGAGCAGCAAGAATTTTAATGGGAATAGCTACCCTTATCGGATGTGCTTTTCTCCAAATCTTAAACTCTTCAAAGTATGATGATAGATACTTTTGGTCATTTGTTATATTCTTCATTATATATAATTATGTCGGTCATACAACCATACGATATCTTGAAAGAAAATATATGTATTAGCTTTTTCGGTTGACGAAACATAGAAAGCCTATGTAAAATATGAAGCTGTGATTAATAAAGAATCATTGAATGGGGGTTTAGTTTTGGGCAACAATTCAGATGCTAGAGTGTCATTCTATTACGGAGTACTACTATATTTAGCTTCTGTTTTTTTTGTAGTTGCAGCTGCAATACTCTTTTGGGTGACATACATAGGTGAAGAGACTGACTTATTGCGTTGGGTTGCCCTTACGGCTTCTCTTTTCGTATTGGCTAGTATATTTGGTATGGGGATATTGCAATCAAGACATCCATATCATCAAACAAGTTCTTTCGATTTGGGCAGTGGTAAACTTAGTGAAGCTTACCGATATAGCGTTTCAGGAAAAAGTTGCCCGAATTTTGCAGCATTTTTGTCTGATAAGCTTATATCGGATGGGTATGATTTTCTAGGAGTAATTGAGAACAATATGAATGCCATCATGGAGGTTTATGCCAGGAACCTGCAAACCAAAAGGGAGACTGTACTATTTATCAGGACAGAGCTTTTTTCGATGGATATGCTTCTTCAACATAGATATCTCTTTTATTCATTTATGGCTTCCTACATTGGGAAATCTAATCTAGACTGGATAAAGAGGATGAGAACAGTAATCTTCGTCAGAGAAATGTCGATACCTCTTAGAATTCTGTTGAGCACATTGAAGATTCATAAGAAGGAGATTAGAGACGTTCAAGGTGCTCAAGTATATGCATTAGTTGAAGAAGAGATGAAATTATACACAAAGGCATATAAGCCCGATGTTTTTTTGGATGAAGTGACCCCTTGGATCAAGAAGTACTTTTTATCTGGGGGGTATCAGGAACCGGAGCACGTCTGGAAAGGCTTGGACTGGCCGGACATATTTTTCATGGATTGGCGAAAGAAGAAGCCTCAAAAAGTGAATCGTTATGATGCAGCAGACGTCGAAAAAGGATCTTTTCTTTATCAGATCAAGGAATTTTTGATATCAGACCATTACAGATACCTTGGTAGCATTGAAAATGCACATGAAGCTAATATGGATGTATATAACCTTGAAGAAGAAGACAGTGAAGTTACTGTGCTGGTGATTGAAGCAGATACTATAACCGAAGAATTGTTTTTGAAACATCGTTATCTCTTGAATTCATTCATGGGAAAGCACATGGGCGATGGAGAAAAGAGATGGCAGGAAGGGATACGAGTGGTCATTGGAGTGCGGGAGATGACCATTGAGCTCCAGATTCTTCTATGCAGCCAATTGGAGTACAAGAAACCAAACATCTACTATGAGAAGCCCAATTCAGCAGAAGTGCCTCAGGTATTTGCTCTGGTGGAAGAAGAGGAATCGTTTTACAGTATGGGATATACACCAGGTGATTTCAAAGATGAAATGCAGCGATGGATGAAAAGGTATATTCCAGGTATAGCCGGAGTAATACCGGAGATTATATGGGAAGGATTGGAGTGGGAAGATCTGGAGAGGTTGCCGATGAACAAAGAGGAAATGATTGTGAAGGTGCACAAAGCATTGAATGTGTGGCAAGGTGGATATCAGGAAGATCAGAGAGAGACGGAATCTGACAGCATAAAGCAGTGAGATCTCTTCATTTTGGTTGATATTCTCAGGAGAGAAAAGTCTGCATGATGTGAGAATCGAATTACATCTGTCGATGACACCCGTTCATATCATCAAATACCGCTGTGAATCGTGAGGAACGGATAGTGAACAATCGTTGCCAAATCGTTGCCATTTTTCTTGAATACCAGTGATTTTGAGATAGTATAGAAGCGCTCAAAACATTGATATACCTAGTTATGGGGTTAATGAAAAACATGGAAAATATGACTTAAGCTGAATCGTAATCAGCAGGTTGCGGGTTCGAGTCCCATCATCGGCTCCATATATGACAATGGTTCGGGAGATTGGAAGAAATTCCAGTCTCCTTTTTGTGTGCGTATTGTGTTGGAACCTTGTCACTTTTTCGGAGTCGGAATGAAACACTCGCATGCATAGAGGATGAAATGGATCCATTATCATGAAAATAGAAAATCAGGAAGGAAATATCCATTCATTACAAGAATAGGAATTCTCAAATATATACGGTATCATCAAGATCAACAACATAGGCGGCAAAGACAGTGCCAATAACTTCGTGTTTGTCTACTCGGATTACATCTCAGGCACCAATGACTGGGAGCGGTATGAAGTGACCTTCACATTCCCGGCGGACTCTGCCTCCAGCGATGTGGAGTTTCGCGGTGTGATCCGGGAAGAGACCGGTACCGCATATTTTGATGCCATGCAGGTGGGGAAAACTGCCAGTGAGTGCGAAAGTTTTGCTGATTATGTAAGTTGGAAGGAAATACGGTATTCTGCCGTTGCTGGCGTGCTTAGCGGTATTGCTGGAGTAGGAGCAGCTTCAATAGTCACAACAGCTATGCCGTCAATAGGTGTTAATGGTGTTGATATAGGCGCAGCATTTATAGCTAATCTTGCTACAGGTGGGAATGTATCAATTCTCCAGTCTGTCATCAGCTTATTCGGAGGGCGCGATCAGTGAAGATATATCTATCGCAAGTGTGGCGAGTGCGTGCCATAAGTGGGTTTATTCTACTGGTAATTTGCCTTGTGGGGCCAATACTCTATAATGCTTATACTAAACCAAATATTGCTGACAGATATTATTTACCAGTTTTCGGATTTCTATTAGCTTTAGTGCCTGCCTGGGGTTTACAGCGAGATATTAGGCGCCTTACGCATGTGATCCCTGAGGAGCATCAGTTTACTTCTTATTCCGTATTCAATAAGAAACTGTATACCTTGGATCTGACGAAGCCCGTGTACTATGGGATATTTAATGCACGGCAGGACCTGTTCTACTTCAACGATTTTATTGCTTTGTCCAACGAGCGATTTAAGTTTGAGAATGACAAAGACTGGAGAGCTTTTATAGTCCGATATGATCTTAGAGCTCTGCTTGTCATGCCGTATAACGATAAGACCAAGCCACTATTGCAGCTTGAAAAGTGGGAGAGAATCTATGAACTGACCAAGTTAGTGTGAGGGTTCCTGTAGTAAAACAATTCGGGACCAAAATATTCCGTCGATGAATACAACGACCGGGGGATCCGGACGAAGAAGACCGTGGGAAGCACTGTCACCAACTACCACCTGGTAGGAAACCGGGTGATCTGAGAGTGACGGGACCAAACCCTCTACTATTACTATAATGGGGCGGGGGACCTGTTAGGGGTCAAGCACAATGGAGTGAATTACTACTATGTGAAAAGCGCCCAGGGCGACATCATCCGCATCCTGGATGATACCGGTGCTGTGGTGGTGGAATACACCTACGATACCTGGGGAAAAATATTCAGCATCACAGGGTCTCAGGCTTCAACCGTTGGTGCTCTCAATCCCTATCGCTACCGGAGTTATCGCTACGACACGGAGACAGGCCTATACTACCTGAACAGCCGCTATTATGATCCGGAGGTTGGGCGGTTCATCAATGCGGATGGATATGCATTTCCACGGGAGCAGGGGATCCTTGGGAACAATATGTTTTCATATTGTGGCAATAACCCAGTTAATAGAGCTGATCCCAATGGTATGTTCTGGCAAGAGATAGGTAGCTTTTTTAAATCAGTTGGAACCGCAATTTCCAGTTTCGTGAAATCAACATTTGGAGTTGAAGCAACTACTGTTCATCAAGTTGCACCACCTCCTATACAGATAATTCTTGACCCATCACCAATTACAGTAAAAACAGGAAAAAGAACATCTACTACTACATCTTCGAAAGGAGACTCCTCAAAACCAATTTTTGTCTATGCGCAAGGGCGAAGCCATAACTATCTGGTGTCATCGCCGCAGCCTGCGAATTAGGTGAAGGGATGGTGAACAGAAATGTTTTATGGGATTCTTAGAATCATATTTTGGGGAGTAATATTCACATTAATTTTCGTTAATATGGGAAAAAGAAAACTTATTCAGACTAAAATTATAGTAGTAATTTTCTGGGGTTTAGCTGTAATTATATGCTCTATATCATTCCTAATTCCTGTGGAAAACTATGTTTTAAGTTTCGAATCCCCTAGAAGTGTCCTCAAATATTACCAAGGCGGTACAGTTGATGATGTAATCCAAGGAAACGGTTCAAGCATGGTAATCTATTCAAAAGGCAGTAGTTCAGGGGGTCATTTTATTGTTCCAAAATCCACAAAGGGATACAAAATACCTAGCTTGTTTTCAGTGAAAAAAGTACTACATAAATTTAATAAAGACGGAAATTTTGATGTCTATAATGTTTCTGGAACTAACGATTACTATGTTGTTGGGACAATTATTACTAAAGAAAACGAAATAAATGTTGTTGATAGCAACAATGAACAAGTTAGAAACATTATTGCAGAAATAGGTAATGCTGACATAAAAACCATTCTATTATTTTCTTTTGTAGAGAACTTCACAGATGAATATTATCTGCTCATAAATGGCACAAAAGTGTCAATCGGCAAATGACTTTGAATTTCCTAAGCCTCTTTTGGAGGCGTAGGTCATACCTATACTGGACAAGAAAGAGTATGACTACACAATCGGTGATCCGGTAACTCTGATAGCTACCATCGGGTACAGTTACGATGCGGTGTGGGAGGATAAGCTGACCGGCTATGACGGGGCGTCCATTACATACGACAGTATAGGGAATCCTTTAAGCTACATTAATGGCCTGACCTTCACATGGGATCGGGGGCGGCAGCTGGTAAGTGCCGCAAAGACCGGACTCAGTGCATCCTATGAATACAACGACCGGGGGGATCCGGACAAAGAAGACCGTGGGAAGCACTGTCACCAACTACCACCTGGTAGGAAACCGGGTGACCTGGGAAAGTGACGGGACCAACACCCTCTACTATTACTATAACGGGGCGGGGGACCTGTTCGGATTCAAGCACAACGGAGTGAATTACTATTATGTGAAAAACGCCCAGGGTGACATCATTCGCATCCTGGATAGCACCGGTGCTGTGGTGGTGGAATACACCTACGACAGCTGGGGTAAAATATTCAGCATCACCGGGTCTCAGGCTTCAACCGTTGGCGCTCTCAATCCCTATCGCTACCGGAGCTACCGTTACGACACGGAGACAGGGCTCTACTACCTGAACAGCCGCTATTACGATCCAGAGGTTGGGCGGTTCATCAATGCGGACCAGGCATCGGTATCCTGCTTCACACCCATGGGCTTGACTGACAAGAACCTCTTTGCCTACTGCGACAACAATCCTGTGGTGAGACAAGATGCTGAAGGGGAGATATGGGTAATAGGTCCGATTGCAGCGGTCTCTCATCGGTGCAGTGGGGGGAAGTATAGGAAGAATAATCTCTAATTCATTAGAGGGTAAGAATTGGAGTGATGGTCTTCTGTCAGCTGCAATTGGAGGTGCACTGTACGGCGGAATGGCGGCGTCAGGAGTAACAATGGTCATGTCAGCAGCAGCTCCAACTGCGGCATTAGTTAAAATAACCGGCAGAGAACTGTACTCATGTTTTCACTTCAATATGGCAAAAAGAGAATGGGAGTCTACAGGAAAGAGTTTTAATGTGGGGAAATGGGCGAAAGATTTGACGACTACAACCCTTGGATATATGGTTGGAGGAACGGTTGGGAAAATAGATGGTTTAGAAAATGGATTTGCAGTCACGACGAATATGCTACTCGAAGTTGGAGTTAAAACTTCTGTAGGGGCAGGAGCGGGGAGTTTGGCAGGTTACACATCAGGATTGATATATGATGGCTGCAGCCGATACATCCATTCACCAGCCAGAGCACTCAATCATGGTCGAATCGTCCCGGATTATCTCCTAGTTTGGTTTAAATTCAAGATGTAGATTTTGTATCAGGAGGATTGGACCTATGAATAAAAGAAGAGGATTTACGGGCAGATTAATGATAATGATAAACTATTTCAATATTATTCTATTTCTAATCAGCCTGATAAGGTTTACATATTCAGGAACTCCAAATCCTCTGAAATTGTTGTTAAATGTCAAACGTTTTCTTAGTAGGATTAATAATTTCGATAGTTGGGGCATTTATTATTCGTTATATTCGTTGGAAGTACACATACTGAAGCCCGAATTTTTATTAAAAAATGGTATAGATAGCATCTCATTGAGATTGGTTGATAAGCTGTTGTTTACATATAAGTTAAGTTGTATTCAAGGAGGTAAGGTATTTGCGCAGTGATGAAAAACATGAAATACAAAGGAATAGTAAAGGCTTGCTTGGTTTATTGGCCTTCATTTTTAAATATTCATCGCAATCGCACCGTTATTAGGGCAATATGAACGCTGGTCATGGATTCAATCTTGGCGGGTTGGATGGACAGTATTATTTCTATTGGCTGTGTCAATGATTCTATTAATAAGATTAATGCTAAAATGCAAATGATGTCATCGTTATTAAGCCCAATGCAAATTTATACGGGGCGCATCGGTATGAGATGATGCGGGATAGGATGAACGGTTTCATTGAAGACAAAAAAAGTCGATCATGGATGAAGGGTATACACACATATCGGAGGAATAGAAAATCCATTAGTACCCATGAAAGTATATATGTGCGTGATCCGGATTTACGACGAGAAACCGTTTTGCTGATACAAGTAAAATGTGTTAACGATGAGTATGCTCTTAAAGCATAGGGAACTATTTGCAGATTTCATCCTGAAGTATTGCAGCAAAAAGAAAAGCTGCAAGATATTGGTTGGATGAGATGGCAAAAAAGATTGCACACAGTGATATGTGTGGACAAGATGTCAGCTCCCTTCAGATACTTCTGAGCGCTCTTGCCATTCATACATTCCAGGAACTGATAGGAGATGTTGCCCCGGTATATGCACTGATCGAACATGAGAATGCTCTGTATACCAAAGCCTTTAAGCCGGATGTCTTTCAGGATGATATCACCCCTGGCTCAAAAAAGCATATCCTGGGTAATGGGCTTCATGAATATGAGCATGTGTGGAAAGGCTTGGATTGGCCGGACATATTTTTCATGGATTGGCGAAAAAGAAGCCCCAAAAAGTGAATCGTTATGATGCAGCAGACATCGAAAAAGGATCTTTTCTTAATCAAATCAAGGAATATTTGATATCAGATCATTACAGGCACCTTGGCAGTATTGAAAATGCTCAGAAGCTAATATGGATGTATATAACCTTGGAGAAGAAGACAGTGAAGTGACTGTGCTGGTGATTGAAGCAGATACTATAACCGAAGAATTGTTCCTGGAACATCGTTATCTTCTGAGCTCATTCATGGAAGCATATGGAAGGAGAAACTAAGAGATGGCAGGAAGGCATACAGTGATCATTGGAGTGCGGAAGATGACCATTGAGCTTCAGATTCTTTTATGCAGCCAGTTGGAGTATAAGAAACCAAACATCTACTATGAGAACCCAATTCAGCAAGTGCCTCAGTGTTGCTCTGGTGGAAGAAGAGGAATCGTTCTACAGTATGGGATATACATCAGGAGATTTCAAAAAGATGAAATGCAGCGATGGATGAAAAGGTATATTCCAGTGTTATAGGCGGATTAACACGGAGATTGTATGGGAAGGATTGGAGTGGGAGGATCTGGAGCGGTTGCCGGTGAACAAAGAGGAAATGATTGTAAAACTGCACAAAGCATTGAATGTGTGGCAAGAAGGGGACAAGGGAGACCAGAGCGATCTGGAATCTGGCAGCATTGAGCAGTGAGATCCCCTCACTTGGTCTGACATTCTCATGGGAGAGAAGCAGCAGCAAAATGTAGAATCGAGTTATGCCTGTCGAGGGACACTCATACACATCATGAAATACCGCTGTGAATCGTGAAGAACGGATAGTGAATAACCGTTTCCAAATCGTTGCCATTTTTCTTGAATAGCACTGATTTCACGATTCGTTAGAAGTGTTTAAACCATTGATTTACTTAGACATGATGATAGCGAATCATATGTAAGATTGGACTTAAGCTGAATCGTAATCAGCAGGGAGTCATGCATTAGATCTGTCTGCAAAAGTTGCTAACCATTTTGCTAACGGATTGCACCGCACGGGGTAAAAAAAGGCAGGATTCAGTAATCATAATAATCGCTGAAACCCTTACAGGATAATCAATCATGGGATTATACAATATTGTATAAATAACATAAAGGCTGACTCTTAATCAGGGTGTCCCGGGTTCGAGTCCCTGATGGCCCACCAAAGAAAACTAGTAACGGCGCGGATTTGCGCCGTTTTTAATTTTTGCATTTATGCTGGAAATTATTCATCTAACACTCTCCGTGAAAGAACTATTGCATGTTAGTAAAAGTAAAAAAATTCTGAATATTATTGTAGGAATATTTTAGTAATGATAGAAATATATGCATGGAATTCAATGTGACTTATCAAGAAAAATGGAGTGATGTCATGAAGAGCACCATGCAAAGAGTATTGATTGCTATGCTGGTAGCCTTCTTACTGTTCCCTTCGATCGGCACGACGCTCGGGTCAGAACCGGAAATCATGTTTTGTGTCCAGGTACAGGATTACATTGAGCATCCTTCGGATTATGTATGTGTCGATGTGGTCGCAGGAAACAATAACGATGCTGATATCCACATTCAAAGGATTGACCTATTCCGGGTAGATACGAATACATTACTCACAAGCATTCCGGTAGATGCGGTATTGAAACCACTCAATACTCCCTATACGACTTCTGAATTCAAATCTGCTTTCTTCTCCAGAGTGGAACTGCCAGACGATGCAAAAACAGCAGAAGACTTCATGTCGGAAAACCTGGGGCTTACATATTACGAGATGGTGACAATCCCCATGGATGAACTTCTGGATGATGTGCGTCCGGATCAAGTGTACCGGATTAAAGGTGTCATTGTCTATGAAATGAACGGCAAAACCTATGAAGCGCAGGATCAGTCTGGCGGATACTATGCTGAGGCGCCTGCTTTCCTGGAGGAAGAAGCCGACCCGGGAGAGAAAATAATTCTTGCAGTTCCAAGCGGCTGGTCAAGAGCGGATATGCATACGCATGCCCGTCCCAGCAGCAACGATGCATACTCGTATGTAAATGAGATGATTGCTGCAGCGCAAAATGCTTTGGGGTCATCGACCCAAAGAAAGGCCATCAGTTTTACGGATCACAATGATATGATGGTGCTGTCGCTTTGGACATCTCGGAACAATGAAATTGATAACCTGCAGTCAACTTATCCTTATGTCACGGGAGGAAAGAATCTTGAGCTAACAACGTCTTCAACAAATGATCATATGATAACTGTAGGACTTACAGGTTTTATCCCTGGAACGAACACGCTTTCAAACTATATGTCAACCTTGAACGCACAGGGAGCCCTTGGAGGTCCTGCTCATCCGGCATCAAGTTATTCTTGGACTGATTCGGACTTGCAGACCAGTGGAATGAAAGTGACGGAATTGGGCGCCAGCGGGCTTCCCTATCAAGGCAATATTAATGATTGGGATCTTATGTTAAGAACTGGGATCAGTTCAACCGTACCGAGCGGCAGCTATGAAATTGGTCTGGGAGGAAGCGATGCACATAGCGCTTCTTCTGTTGGTAAGGGAATCACATGGCTGTATGGAGTAACATCAAGTGGTTCCAGCATCAAGACGGCTGTCAATTCCCGGAAGGTTAGTTTTGCCTTGAATACCCATACATGGTCCAGTTTCTCACTGTACTCGAACTCAACTACCTATGCAATGGGCGTGACAAACGGGGTGGTCAACGGTAGTACAATTACACTGAACATTTTGCATGAAGCGATTGGGGGATACACTCGTCAGATCACTAATGTCCGAATTGTCAAATACGATACTGTAGATAATACAGTACGGACTTACGATATGGCCCCTTCCACATCCACTTCTACCAGCAAATCCTTTTCCAGTACTCATACTATGTATCCAAAATTAAATTCAAAAGGATATTACCGGATTGAGATTACAGTATTGCATACAACTGAAGCAGGATCAACCTATATTGGTAAAGCCTATACGAATCCTATATTCTTCTCGAGAGGGAGCAATTGATAGAGACGGATGGTACTGAGGGAGATAGTCGAATGGATAAAAAAATGCGAAACAGATATCTTATCCACTTATTGGGGCTCAGTGCTACTTTGCTCGTATATTACCTGTTTTTGAATGAAATATTTCTCTTTCAGATAATTCTATTGTTATTCGTTTGGGAGATCATTGTGAACCTGAGATACCCAGTAGAACATTTCCCAAGATACTATTTGGTCAACGCTCTGGGTGTTCTTATCTTTATGTCCATCATTATATTTCGGCAGAGAGGGGAGATTTGGTTTCAATGGCACTGGCTGTTGAACTACCAAGGGATGGTATTTGTGCTGATTGCACCGCTTTTTGGTTATGGTATACGGAGAATGTTAACTGACAGAAAGCAAACCATCTATCTGGCACACATGCTGGTTCCGGGCATGATCATGCTGTTAATAAAAGTCGGTAGCAAAGGCAGTGTTCCCGGTGGAACTTTGCTAATGGTGGTGCTGATCATCATTATTTGGCAGGCTACGGGATCAGCCGGGATAACAGGCCATAATTTTTGGAAATTCTATACGGCAGGTTTCATTGGACTGTTGTTTCTTGTAATAGCTTTTTCATATGAACAGCTGTTCTTTCTTTCTTTACCTGATTGGATTGATGAAAATCTATGGTTGCTTGACAAAGTTTGGTCTATACCCCTTATCGGGTTAGGTTCCGGGATGATTGTTAGAACTTTGAAGAATGCCAAGCCGATTAACGATGGCCAGGATGGTAGTAACTATGCAACGAACACAAGTAATGAGAATGATTAAATGAACGTAACCTCCATGGCGATGGTTAAAGTGACCGTTCTGGATCATCCGCTTGAAGGAATCCGCTGCGTCTACAAAGATGAGCTTCGCCCAATCGTCGCCCGCTTTGCAGTAACTATATGTATCTTAATGTTGCTAATGGCAGTATAAGAATGAGGGAATCCCAAGTAAAACAATGCTTTGTGCAAATATGGGTATCAGTATGTATGCACCATCATTCAACTCTTAATCAGGGTGTCCCGGGTTCGAGTCCCATCATCGGCTCCAGGAATACGAGGACCTTGCGAAAATCGCCGCAGGGTCTCTTTGTTTGCTTCTTGAATAACCTTCAATCGAATTGTCGGTGAATCACAATGAATAGAATTGTTCATGATTCTTAGAGGAATAGAAGTGCAGGATATTCAGAGAGAATAACAATACCTAAAGCCGTTAGGTTTTGCTGAAATGAGACAAAGAAAGATACTTCTTGCTAGGAGTGATTCTCTTTAAGAGAATGGAAAAGACTTTATACTTGAGGAGCTCCGAGTAAAAGGATTCGGGGCTTTGATTTAGAAAGATATTCCAAGAAAGATTCTATGTTATTTAACTGATAATGGCACCCATATAGTAACATACGGGACCGAAAGATGCGATGAAGGTCATTCCCAGAAAGCTATGAAGTTGTTTCTTTAATTCTGTGAATCGGTTTTCGTTATTTTAATCAGTAGAAGAAAGAGCTTCGTACCCGAGGTGGATAGGGAGAATGAATGATTTGACCCCATTAAAAGTTATCCTGATTGTCACGGCGACAGCCCTGACCGCGTTTATCGCCAACCGATCCATGGGGATCTATTTCAATGCCCTCCGCCCGATTTTGGGGGATTTTCGGGATGGCAAGATCACTCGCAGAGAATTGGCGACTTTGGTGTTTGGATTGAGCATTGGGGTTGTTCTGGGCAGCGGTGTTCCGCTGGCTTTGGCTACGGGATTGATGAACGGTCCATTGCTTTTCATTGCAGGGGGAGCCATTGGAGCCATGATTGATTCGGTATGGGCAGCGACTTTTGTTGGTGCAGTTTGGGGTCTTGGGGTTAGTCTGGGATTGCACGCAGTCTTATCCGCGGCGACACGACTGCCCGTGGATTTTCTATCGCCCCTCTCAGCCCTGGGTATTCCTTTGATGACGGCATTCTCATTCTTCCCAGTATTGGCCATAGTCTATCAGTTTGGACTATCGGCCGGATTGTTCTCTCTAACGGCGGCATTGATTATCCGGCAGCTAACCGTTCTCTATCTCCCTCGCTTTGCCCCAGAAGCCGCGGTGATGCTGGCCAGTATTACCTGTCTCTTTGGGTCTGCGGCTATTTTAAGACCTCAAAAAGAAAAAGGCAGTGAATCGACATCACCACACAATGAAAACATGGAAGAGGATCTGTTCTTGGCACGGGGAAGATATCTCAAGAAAAACCTGCCTTATCTTATGGTAACCGGAGGCATCATTGCGACACTGTGTTATCTGCGTCTCTTTGGAAAAACGCCTGTTTCTGTATTTGCCCTAAAAGAAGGAAACATAGCCAGTGCAGCAATAGCAGATCTGATCGATGATATTGGCTTTCTGCCGATCCGGGTGACGACCATACTCATGACTGGGATTTACTCGGTGATGGGAATTGGAGGCCCTTCTCTGGCTTATTACAGCCCCAATATTTACGTTGCGTTTGCCGTCGGAGCTACGGCTGTCCTGGTGGAAGTATCGGGTACATTACAGATCGGCAGATTCCTGAGTCGTCTACCGGCTTTTTCGGAAATTGCACAGAACATGGTGAAGGCCATGACATTGGCCATGGAAACAGGGATCCTGTATGGAGCCATTCTGGTGGGGGATAAGATGGCTCAGTCTTTGGGGGTATTTCTGGTTTTGTCGTTCTATCTCATCAATGAAGCAGCCGGGCGGCCGGTCAGCCGACTGGCGGCAGCCCCGCTGGCCACACTGCTGGCTGGAATCGTTTTAAATGGATTGGCTGTACTGAATCTGTTCGTTCCTGTATAAGATCTTCTTGCTGAATGTATTGATCAGAGACTGGTAGCATACCGCTTTTAATGATTTTCGAGGGAAGATAATTGTGTGATTCAATGATCAAAAAGGATGGTGGGCGTAATGAAGACGCAAGAAGAACTCCAGACCCTGTTTTCCATGAAAAATACTCCGCTGCATTACCCCGAAAATGTGTCCACAGAAGAGAGAATCAAAGGAGCCATCATGGGGGCATTGATTGGGGATGCCTTGGGGTTGGGTTGTCACTGGATTTATGATTATGAAGAGCTATGGCGAGATTACGGCAGTTGGGTGAGTGATTATACGGATCCCAAAAAGGAAAATGAAGGCGGCTCCTTTGAGATGATTTCTAAATACCGCTACGATGTAGGGGTTCGAGCGGGTATGAGCTCTCAATCGGGCCAGCTCATGCAAATTCTTTTGGAAACCGTGGCCGTAAAGGATTCTCCAGAATCGGGACCATCCAAGCGATTTGATGCGGACCAATACATCCACCGTGTGAATGATTTCTTTGAAAAAGACTTGCTCCCATCGGCTGCATTTGAAACAGACATAGATGTCTACAATGCCCACAAGGGCGTGGAACTGGAACACGGGACTTTCATCGGCTCCAAAAGCGGTATCAAATGTTTTTCTGGCCGTTATACCAATGAAGAAGTCCGGCACAATTTTGACGTATGGTTTAACGGGGGAAAGAAAAACGGTCGCTGGTGGCACAGAGACAGCGGTGTTACCCGAACTTCCACCAGCGAAGGAGCCCAGTGGGGCATTGCACTGGCTGCTTTGTACCCAGATCCGGAAGAACTGTTTTACCAAGCCTATGATTTTCTGAACATGTGGTATTGTGATCGTGCTTTCGTGGCCATGCAGCTCATGTATATCATGATGGTCCATGCTCTGATTCGAGGGATTCCTTTGGAAGAATATGAAAACTACAACATTGCTCTGATGGATCGAATGGGGGTCATCGGCAAGCAGGTGAACAGTTTTGACGATATTCAGGTTTTCAAAAACATCATGTTTTTAGTGAAAAAGGGCCACTTGATGGAAATCGTGGACGATCGGTTTGCCCCGATATTCTTTGGCCAAAACTGCCATGTTTCCAGTCTGATTCCCTGTGCCTATTATTATGCCCTGAGGTACAGCCACGATTTTGAGCGAGGGGTGCTCATGGCGGTCAACAGCAGCGGGAATAATATGGCTCGAGCTGCCTTGACTGGAGGCCTCATCGGGGCGATGGTGGGACTGCAGGGTATTCCGGACCGTTTCATTACCGGGCTCAAAAATGAAGCCAAATACTTGCCCTCAGGGTTTGATACTCAAGGGGGATATCTCCTCCATCTGTCAGGGAAGGTAGCCGAAAGATACCAGGCCGGGTAGAATGCTCGTAGGGAAAGGACGTATGGCATATAGAATATTTATGAACATAACCTAAGGATATACCCCATACTACGTATGGAGTATGAGTAAATGAGTATCGAAGCAACATCCATTCATTATTAGCATGATGTAGATTTTCGTAAAGAGGCAAAAAGGCTCTATTGAACAAGGAATCACTTTGAATCAATTGCGATATCTTACGGTCAGTATGTACGATCAATCCACTGTAGAAGGAGGATCCGAGCATGAAAAATTTTCCAAAAAACTTCATCTGGGGGACGGCGACTTCAGCGTATCAGGTGGAGGGCGGATGGAATGCGGACGGTAAGGGCCCTAGCATATGGGATGATTTTGTCCGCAGACCGGGAACGATAAAACATGGAGACACGGGGGATGTTGCCTGCGACCATTACACTCGCTATAAAGAAGATATTCGTCTCCTGAAGGATTTGGGAGTGAGTGCATACCGGTTTTCGGTGTCCTGGCCACGGGTGATCCCGGAAGGTACCGGGCAAAAGAATCAGAAAGGGATCGATTTTTACAGATCGATTGCGGATGAACTTCTGGAGGCAGGGATAACTCCGTATGTGACTTTGTATCACTGGGATCTTCCTTCCAAACTGCAGGAGCGGGGCGGATGGACACACAGGGATATTACCGGATGGTTTTCGGAATATGTGGAAACTATGGTGAAGGCTTTCCAAGGAATGGTTAAGAATTTCATTGTTATCAATGAGCCATCGGTGATTGCTTATGTAGGCCATTATCAGGGAGTTCATGCCCCCGGAATCCGGAGCAAGCAAGCGTATCTGGCGGCTTCACACCACCTGAACCTGTGCCACGGAGACAGTATGGAAATCATCCGACAGTTATGCCCTCAGGCTAAAGCGGGATCAACTTTTACTCATTTTCCGATCCGGCCGGTCTCGGATCATCCAGAAGATATTCGGGCAGCCCAGATGATGGAGGCAGTTTGGGAGAATGCTTATCTGGATCCCATATTTTTGGGGAAATATCCAGCCTTGCTGGAAGACGATTTTGATGAGTTTGTGAAGCCAGGTGACATGAATAGAATTTATTCGCCGGGCGATTTTATGGGATTGAATCATTACTCGCCGGATTATGGGAAAGCAGACTCCCAAGATGCTTTCGGGGCGGTCTTGGATTATGCGCATGACTCAAAAAGTGATCTTATGGATGACCAACATACCGACCTGGGCTGGATTATTGAACCGGAAGCTTTGTATGAGACACTGATGAATATCCACGAGAAGTACCGATCTCCGGCCATCATCATCACCGAAGGGGGCTGCGCATACAATGATGGGCCCGGGCAGGATGGGAAAATACACGACAACCGAAGGATCCGGTACTATGAAAAGTATTTGACCGAGATTCAGCGGGCGATGGAACACGGTGTGGATGTTCGTGGATACTTTGCCTGGAGTTTTTTGGATAACTTTGAGTGGGGGGAAGGATACTCGGCTCGATTCGGTTTGGTCTATGTTGATTTCGACAATCAGTTAAAAAGAATTCCCAAGGATAGTTTTTTCTGGTATAAGAATCGTATCGGACAGTAACGGACGCCCCAAAGAAACAGCAGTTTATGTTGACGGAACTGGAAGGTGGGGTATGGGATTGAACAAGACCCGTTTTCGTCACAGATTTTAAGGAGGACTGCTTTGTGATTCAATGGATGCAGCCTCTTGTCGAGGAAGGATTTTGTTTGAATAAAAAGAATACACGTGGATAAGAATACGAAACCCAGTGAAGCGATATTGTGCAGGGATGGGATTGGTCTGGGAGGGCTGGATATGAGCGAAAGGAATTATACCGGTGAGGAAAAAGAAGGGCTGCCCCATGGGCAGGGTATATTAATATATCCAGATGATTCGAAGTACGAAGGGGAATGGCGGTACGGTGAGCGTCATGGCACTGGCATATGGGTGCGCGCAGATGGGTCGTGCTACGAAGGGGAATGGAAGAACGACCATCCTCACGGAAGAGGGTTGGATATTGCTGCCAATGGCGATCGATATGAAGGTGAATGGCGCGACGGTGATTGGCACGGAAAAGGGAAGTTAACCTGCTCCGACGGATATGAATACGAAGGCGAATGGCGGTATGGGAAACAGCACGGCAAGGGAAAAGAAAAGCTGGAAAACGGCAGTGAATATCAGGGCGATTGGAAGGACGGAGAAAAACACGGCCGCGGTATTTTTAAGAATGCTGACGGATATTCCTATGATGGAGAATGGAAAGATGGCGATAAGCACGGGGAAGGCAAAGAAACAACAGCCCATGGGGATGTCTATGAAGGGGAATGGAAAGACGATGAGCGTCACGGCTACGGTGTATTGAAAAGAGCTGATGGATATCGGTATGAAGGAGAATGGAAAGAAGGCAAAAAACACGGTGCAGGTATCGAGAATTTACCAGACGGGCCCAGATACGAAGGGGAATGGAAAGACGGTAAAAAAGATGGAATAGGATCGATCAAAGGGCCGGACGGATACGAATACCAGGGTGAGTGGAAAGATGGGAAACAGAATGGAAAAGGTTCTGAGATTGCCACAGCCGGGGACCGGTACGAAGGGGAATGGAAAGACGGTCTCAAGCATGGCCACGGTACCTGGTTCCAGATCGATGGCACCAAATACATCGGTGATTGGAGTGCCGGGAAACGGCATGGACAGGGAACAGAAATTACTCCCAATGAAGATCGCTATGATGGAGACTGGGAAGATGATTTGAAGCATGGACATGGAACCTGGATCCGGGCCGATGGTACTCGTTTCAGCGGCGAGTGGGTCAATGATGAATACCAAGATCCCCGCAAAGATGAGGAAAGCGATGAGAAAAAAGATGAAGCGGAGGGGCCGAAGGGTTTGAAGGCTCCGGGTGAAAATGTCGAAGATGTCTACAAAGCTTTGAAAAGGCTGGCTGCTATGCTGGGCCTGGACGAAGAACTGAATCAAGAAGAGCATTTTGAGTTCGGTAACGGGAAAACCATCGATGGAAAAGATTTTTCTTTTACCATACCTGACGGATACCATGCTGAATTGGATTTGGACGGTAAAGAAGTCATCGTCTGTTCCGATGAATCCGGTAAGAATTATCTGATGTCACCGCTGCATATCCAGGTTGGGCGAGCGAAATTCCCGGAAGGATTCTTACCTCCCAATGCATTCATCAATGTGATGAAAAAAGCCAGCGCTTCATTAAGCTTTTTCGGGGAGAGCCGTTCCGAAGCAATCGATATTCAGGGGGTTCCCGCCGTGGTCACATACACCGACGGGTTTGGCCGAGGGATGATCAATCATGTGGCCATCTACCATGGGGATGAATATTACCAGCTGCGGATTACCTTCAACAATCCGTATCGGAACACCGACGAGATTACGGAGAAGATTTACCAATCATTTTCAGTCGTAAAGAACAAAAACTGACGGAATGAAAGCAAACGAGCCGGTTGAATGGAGTTGCAATAGTCAACTCTTTTCAAAGGGCTCGTTTTTTGTTACAGGATGTATTCATAAACCAGTTCCCGTACCTTTTCAATTTCCTCCGGAGAGACCCTGCTGCGAATCAGTTCTTTCGAAGCTTCCCAGGATTCTCCTCCTGTCTGATAAGCAAGGATGATGTCGTTGATTTCTGTCAGGGTAAACCGGTTGCTAATGCTGATCAGGTACGACTGGTCTTCCACGGGCATATACCCGAAGATGGCGTGCTTTTTGGGCGGAGTTTCTATGGGATTGTCCGTTTCATGCGGAGAATCATCGGGCTCATCGCCTTGGGGAGGCGGAGATGAAGGATTCGGAGTTTTATCGGGGTCCTTCATGGCAGGCCGATTTGAATCAGGATTCTGCTTGGTGGATGATGGACCCGCAGATTCTGTCTGGGAAGATCCATCCGAAATTTCGATTTCAGGTGGCTCGATGTCATTGGGGATCTCTGGGTCGGTAATATCTACAGAATCCATGATTTCCTTCAGGTAATGAAGACCAAAATCAATTGTTGCACGGATGGCAAAAAAAGAGCCAATGATAATGAAGGATAGTAAAAGGATGGGAATCCAATACTTTTTGAGCCTTCTATTCATGGACAACACTCCAAACTGTTGGGAGGGATCAAAGATCCCCCCCTGTCATCTCGATAAACTACATTCTAGATACTTGAAATCACAACATGAAGCGTATAGATCCTTATATTGGTGGGATCGGAACTGCTGGTCATCGTAAACTGGGATCCTGTGTTGGCCAGTAGTGTTTGTGCATTCACACCGGTAGGAGGATTATCACTGAATTGCTGGAGAATGAAAGCCACAAAATCATCTTCGGGTTGAATCAACCTGCCGGGGGAAGGAATATCATAGGATCCGCCATCGGTACTGCTAACCTGAAGGTAAATTTCTTTACTGAGAAGGCTGTGGCCGGTGACAAATTGCTCATGGTCTTTGTCCGATGCAATCTCAAGAGTGATGGTGTTGCTGATATTGTCGATATCCGCATATACTCGATAGGTACCGGTTTCATTTTCGATGTATGCATCTGCGATCATGGGTGGAACATCCTCACGGATCATGATTAAAGCATCTTCAACAGACTGCGATACAGCTATGCTGCCCCCTAGAATGAACAGGCGGGAGAATCCGGATATATATGAGGACAGGTAAGTTTCAACAACGCCGGGGACTGTGCTGTCTGTAACGTACAGGATGGGTATGCCGAATGCTGCGGCGCTGATCCCATCGGCAAGACTGCTATCGGTACCATTGATAAAGGCAAAGAATTCGGTTTCCGGGAACATGGCTTCGGCAAACAAAGTGCTGGTTTCATATCGGCGTGCCCCGGCGATCCTCTGGCGGACACCGTACAAATCATCCAGTAAAGAAGCCAGATTGTCTGAGATTACAGCGGTACCGCCGATGATGTCCACGAAATCGAATCCCATATCAATCAAAGCCTGTCCTGTGACATCCGGCAGAGAGTCAGTGGCCACCAGAAAGATCGGGATGCCGTATTGGTAAGCATAGGAACCGGCCACCAAAGCATCAGCAGTGGCTCGTCCGTTGACAATAAAAGCAAAATGTTCGCCGGATTCTTTGGTTCCATACATTTCATCATAGACATACTGCACAATTTCGACCGCAGTATCTTCACGGCGGGCACCGGACAGCCGAATAATGTTTTCAGCATCAAATCCCAGGCCGATCAGTTCCGTAACAACTGCAGGGTGGATGGCAGTTTCTCCGCCCAGAATATACGCTTTGGTTGCACCAAGGCGGATAATCTCATCACGGATGGAACTGGGCAGCGTATGGGGATAGGTAAGGAGCAAGGGGGCATCTCGGAATCCGGCCAGATAACTGCCGGCAAGAGCATCGGCATAGTTACCGGTGGAATCCCCGCTGGCCAGAACGATGTATTCGGCGGATTCAAAGATCTGTTCAGAAACCAAGGCGGATGTCTGATAGCGATTGCTTCCGGCAAAACGCAGCACATCGCCTATTTCCTCACCGAAAACCGGGCTGATCGTCAGTGAGAGAATGAACATTGATATCAATAACGCCGTCAGAAACTTTGTGGATTTCTTACTTTTCATTGCTTCATCTCCTTTTCATTTTGGGCTATCCCCAAAGGAAGGGCCGTACGCATGGGGAAAAATTCACAACTATATTTTACCATATTATCCAATTATGAATCAACCTTCGATTGCAGTTAGCCGTGGAAGCAGAGATTCACAGGTAAGGCTTCAGAAAAAAGAGTAATGGATGTATCGAGCTGCAGAGTTTGGATTCTATGAAAATGTGCGCATAAGACTGTCATGGAGAAGGAAACCCAATGATCTGTGAGAAATATACTGGTATTAATTAGGCTCATCACCGAAACATGTGCTTGATTTCCCTCTATCGCAGTTTTTCAACATTTAAGCGGCAATTGGTATAGTTTTTGCACCTGAATCAGCACCATCTGGTTGCCTGCACTCCAATCGGATTCTAAGAGTAAATCTTTCCATGTTTCTATATCCGTATGCTCTTCTTTTTAAAGTCTTAATCAAATTGTTGGTCCCTTCCATCGGGGCATTTGTGACCCGGTATGAGAAATATGCTGTCACCTCATTGGTCCATTGTGAGAGGGTTTTAGCGATACTCCTGACTGCTCCACAGCCATCAAACATACGCATCAACAGCCACTCTCTAAATCGCTTTATGCCGTCAGCAGTGTTGGTACAGCTGTAGATGGACCTAATCTCTTGCAATCCCTGATATAGGTCAGCAAGCTTCCAGTTCGATTCAAGGAGTTTGGCCAGTTCTTCTTGCTCCTGCGCAGTTAAATTCTTAGGATCGGTGGTTAACAGCTTCTTTCGGAATCTGACCGCTTTGTGCTTGGTGGGGTTGTCCATGGATAATTTGCGTTGCGTGTTTAGCTTATGGAAAAACAGGCATAGAACATGAAATTTATCAGCCACAACCACTGTCTTGGGCCATACCTCTCGTATGGTATCCGCCATGCCCGGGGCCAAATCCGTAATCACAACCTCTGGAATGTCTGGAAACGGCCATTTCTTGAGAGCTGCCTGGATAGATTCGCGGGACTTTCCTTCAAAGACCTGCCACACATGGCCGCTGGAGTGATCCATTAATGCGACACAGTACTTGTGTCCACGCTTAATAGCGAACTCATCCATGCAAACAATTCTGGGAGATCCGTAGTCCTTTGGGCTGGGTGTCGATGCTGAGGCGATCCGATAGTACCATCTTTCCAGCGTGGTATAGGCAATGCCCCATTCCCTGGCCACAGACTGAATATCGCTGCGGTAACATGCGTGTACTGCAGACGCTATATAACCATTGGTAGATTTTGTTCGCCCCGGGGAAATACCGGGCCACTCTACGGTCCATGTAAGGTCGCAATCCCTGCAACGCTGCCTGTATATCGGCACCGTCACATGCACCGTGCCCCAGCCAGGCACAAATCGGTGTCTTAACCTTCGCACTTTTTCTCTGCTATGGTTTACACTTGTCTGACCGCATAAAGGGCAAGGAAAAGATTTCTGTCGAGGTGTTAGAGAACAGACCCAACTCCCATCTGCCGCTTTATGCGGAGATGCAATCGTAAACTCTGGCAAGCCTATGAACTCTGTGGTAAACTGGATGTATGACACACGGTTTCCCTCGCTTTCGTAGGTGGTCTTCTCAACTACTACGATAACAGGGTTTCCGTGTGTTTTCAATGTCAAGCACAGCCTATGGTGATGAATCATTAATTACTCAGTTTGGATGACTATGGCAATTGAAGCCACAGAAGGGGAAGGATGGATATGCGCATTGAGAAACACCCTGTATTGGGAGAATTTCAAAAAGGCAGAAGGGTATTGTTTCAGTTTGACGGTAAGGTGCTGGAAGGGTTTGAAGGAGAGCCCGTTGCGGCAGCACTGCGGGCCCAGGGAATCATCGTTCATCGCTATACCAGCAAAAATGATGAACCACGTGGAATTTTCTGTGCCATCGGGCGCTGCACTGACTGTGTGATGGTGGTGGATGGTAAACGAAATACCAGAACCTGCATCACGCCTCTCAAAGAAGGCATGAAGGTTGAAACCCAGCGGGGAAAATGATCATCAGAGGTGGTGTGTGTTCATGGAACGATATGAGGTTATTGTTATCGGTGCCGGTCCAGCTGGATTGTCTGCAGCCATTGAAGCAGCGTCTCATGGAATGAAAGTGGTGGTTTTTGATGAAAACGACCGGCCGGGTGGGCAACTCTTTAAGCAGATTCATAAGTTTTTCGGTTCTCGGGAACATAAAGCTATGCAAAGAGGTTATCGGATCGGTGAAGAGCTTCTGGATGAAGCCGACAAACTGGGAGTAAGCGTGGAACTGAACACGACCGTTATGGGTATTTTCGGAAACAAGGAAATATCCGTACTCAAGGGAGACAGCACTGACCATATTCGCGGGAACTATATTATCATCGCCACGGGTGCTTCTGAAAATGCTCTGGCTTTCCCGGGCTGGACTCTTCCGGGAGTAATGGGTGCCGGAGCAGCCCAGACTCTTATGAATATTCACGGGATTCGGCCGGGCAAGAGAGTGCTTATGATCGGTTCAGGCAACGTGGGGGTGGTGGTTGGATATCAGCTGATGCAAGCCGGCTGTGAACTGGTTGCAGTGGTGGATGCCGCCCCCCGTATCGGCGGTTACGGAGTCCATGCAGCCAAAATCGCCAGAACAGGGGTTCCTTTCTATCTTTCCCATACAATAAAAGAAGTGAAGGGTTCGGATCACGTGGAAACTGCTGTGATTGCAGCAGTGGATGATCAATGGCAAATCATTGAAGGAACAGAAAAAACTTTCGAAGTCGATACGATATGTCTGGCGGTGGGACTTTCTCCGATGGCGCAGCTGGCCAAGATGGCTGGATGCCAAATGATGGATATACCGGCTCGAGGAGGTTTGATCCCGGTATGCAATGATTACCGGGAAACCAGCGTGCCGGGGATCTATGTGGCGGGAGATGTGGCTGGAATTGAGGAAGCAAGTTCGGCCATGATTCAGGGTAAGATTGCCGGGGCTGCTGCAGCAAAGGAACAAGGCTATCTTGGAGAATCCCGATTCTTAGAACTCTTCAACCAGTACTATACTTCCCTCAATCAGATTCATCAGGGGATGTTTGGCCCGGATCAAAAAGGAAAACTGGATGTAGTGGAAACCGACGAAGGGTGCCCGTTGTGTCAGACTCTTTTGACCCAGGGGTATCTGGCCGATACCGGGCTGCAGTTCTATCCGGGGATTCCCGATGATTCTAGGCGTAAGAAGGGAATTGTTGCGGTTATCGAATGCACCCAGAATATCCCATGTGACCCGTGCCAGGATGCATGCCCAAAAGGATGCATCCGAGTAGACGGAACTATAGCCAGCATTCCTGCTTTTGTGGAGGAGCAACCCTGCACCGGATGCGGTCTATGCGTCAGTGCGTGTCCGGGGCAGTCCATTTTTCTGGTAGACGAGACTTATGGACCCAATCAGGCCGCTGTAACCATACCCTATGAAATGGATCCTGTTCCAGAACCGGGCAGCAAGGGACTGGCTTTGGATCGTTCCGGTGCGGTGCTGGGAGAGGCTGAAATAGTCAGCGTCCGCAAGACAAAGGCCATGGATAAGACCGCTTTACTAACCATAGTTGTGCCGTTGGAATGGTCCATGAAAGCCCGTTGCTTTCGTGCGGTCAAAGAATCGGAATCTGGACAGGAGGGCCGATGATGGACAAAAAGGTCAGAACCAAAAACGAAAGGGATTTTGTGTTTCTGCCTGGAGACAATGTGGTGATCTGTCGCTGTGAAGAGATCACACGCGGTGAAATCAGAAAGGCCGTATACGACGGGATGAGAACCATGAATGAGGTGAAACGATATCTGCGGGCTGGAATGGGGTTGTGCCAAGGACAGACCTGCGGCAAACTCGTGCGGGATATTATTGCATCCGAGTTGTCCCTGCGCAGGGAGGATGTGAATATGCCTACCCCGAGATCCCCCGTTCGTCCGGTTCCTATGGGCGCCTATGCGAAAGATGGTATGGGTAAGAAATAAATGAAGCAAGGAAGTGAGATGCATGAAGAAGGCGGATGTGATTATTGTCGGCGGAGGCATAATTGGATGTTCAACAGCATACAATCTGGCCCGAAAAGGAATTCAGGTACTTGTGATCGAGCGAGAGGAAATCGGCGCAGGAGGCTCTAGCAGAAATGGCGGTGGTGTTCGTCAGTCTGCACGGGATCTGCGGGAAATGCCTCTGGCGCTCTATTCAGTCAGAAATCTATGGCCCAACCTGTCCGATGAGCTGGGCGTGGATGTCGAATATGTTCAGAAAGGGAATTTACGTCTGGGGAAAACGCCGGCTCACATGAAGAGACTGGATGACATAGTGCAGCAGGGAAAATCCGTTGGACTGGGTTTGGATGTGCTTTCACAGGAGGAAGTAAAAGAAGTATGTCCCTATGTTTCAGATGAAGTGATTGGCGCTATTTTCTGTCCTACTGATGGCCATGCCAATCCCATGTTGGCGACACTGGCGTACTATAAACGGGCCAAAGAGCTGGGAGTCACTTTTATTGTGGGAGAAGAAGTCCTGGAAGTCACCCTTCAGAAAGGAAAGGTTTCCGGGGTTCGAACGAATGCCGGTGAGTATAAAGCGCCTCAGGTGCTGTTAGCTGCAGCATACAATTCGGGACTGCTTTCCCGAAAGCTAGGGATCTATCTACCCATGCAGAATATCCTGATCGAAGCCCTGATCACAGAAGAACTGCCTCCGATGTTTCCGCAGATGCTGGGCACAGCCCCGGCGGATTTTTATGGGCACCAAACAAAACTTGGTTCCTTTGTATTCGGGGGAAGTACAGGGTTGGAACCGTTTTTGCTTGAAGACGACCGCAATGTAACACGATCGTTAACAGCTCCCACAATCTGCCGGGCTATATTGGGATATTTTCCATGGATGGCTGATGTGCACATTATCCGGACATGGGCTGGGTTTAAAGATCAAATGCACGATCAAATACCTGTTCTAAGCAGAATTGATGAGATTCCGGGACTGAGTATGGCTTGCGGATTTACCGGTCACGGGTTCGGTATCGCGCCAGCTACAGGGCTTCTGCTGGCGCAGATAATTACCGGTGAAGAGACATTCATGCCCGTGGATGTGTTTCGCTACGATCGGTTCAAACCAAAAGGATAAAAATACCATGGTTTGCTCCTGCCCTTTCAATTGTCTGACAATTATGATACAATAAACGCATAAGGGGGGATCAAGATGGAAAACAAAGGAGATTTCTTAGCGGGAGTGGTAATCGGAACAGCCGTTGGAGCTCTGCTGGGTCTGCTGTTTGCGCCGGCTCCGGGAGAGGAAACACGGCAGAAAGTGGCTGAAAAGGGAAAAGAAGTCGGAGCTATGGCCATTGAAAAGGCAAAAGAAAAATCTGAAGTTGCCATTGAGACCGCAAAAGCCATTATTGAGCAAGTGAAAGAAAAGCTTCCGGATTCGAAAGAAGTGCACGAAGCACTAAACAGTATCGAAAATGACATTAGATAAGGGACATGATCATGGACGACAAAGTTCTGTTGTATAGTCTGCTTTTCACATCAATATTTAATCTAATCGTATTGCTGGTGCTGGCGGTGGCTGCAGTCCGGCTTGGTAGTGTTATTGCGAAACTGGCCTCGAGAGTGAGTGATTTTCTGGAAAAGGGAGAGAAAGAGGTCCAATCGGTTGGGTCTGTTATGCGCAGCACCTTTTCCAACAGTGACCAGTTCATCAATGCTGCGGTGAAACTCTCGGAACGCTATATGATTTACAAGACAATTAATCACATGGCGCCGTCCCGGATGAAATCATCGAAATTGATGACGGTCTTTGGTGTGGGAGTAGGTCTTTACCAAGTGTTTTCGCGTTTGAACAAAAACAAGCAGTAATTCTTGATGCGTGATGAAAAACGACGCAACCAGCGTATTGTTGGTTGGGTCGTTTTCTTTATGATTGATTCCATATGTACTCTTCTCATTCGGAAATATATTTATATGGAAGGGAAGCAATAGGAGACAGGATTCAAATTTACCGAATCATGAATTATTTATAAGATTGAAGAAGGATGGAAAGGAAAACCAGCATTTAGTCAGAATTACTACAATAACCGAGTATGCGATGAGGCGTATTCAAATTATCAAGGAGGCGAGCTCTATGAAGTACGATTTTGACAAGATAATTGAGCGGAAAGGTACGGGGAGCACGAAGTGGGATCTGAATGAAAAGCTTTTTGGCACGGACGATGTTCTTGACATGTGGGTAGCCGATATGGATTTCCCCTGCCCTGAACCGGTAGTAAAGGCCATTCAGAAACGGGCTGAGCACCCAATTTTTGGGTATACTTATCCATCGGATGAGCTGAATCAAGCCGTCGTTGACAAAATGAAAAACGACTATGGCTGGGAAATTAAGAAAGAGTGGATTGTCTACTGCACAGGAATTGTAAGCGGAGTGTATTCAGCAGTGAAGGCATTAACCATGGCTGGCGACCAGATTGTACTCCAACCACCTGTTTACTATCCTTTCTACAGCGCAATTCGGGACAATGGCTGCCACATCGTTCAAAACAATCTGAAATTCAATGGCGAACGCTATGAAATGGATTTGGAAGATCTTGAAGTGAAATTTAGACCGAAGACTTCTTTCCCACCGTCAATGCCTAGAATTCGCGGCTTGATTCTGTGCCATCCCCACAATCCGGTAGGCAGAGTCTATTCCAAAGAAGAGTTGAAAGCACTGGTAGACTTGTGCATCAAGTACAATTGCCCGATCATTTCTGACGAAATTCACTGCGATTTGTTGATTAAGGGAGTCAAGCACACCCCGACGGCTATGGTATCGAAAGAAGCAGAACAGTTTACCATGACATTCATGTCTGCCAGCAAAACATTCAACATCGCAGGTCTGCCGGCATCCGTAGCCATTATCCCCAATCCGGAATGGAGAGCCAAGTTTGTAGCGGCAAGAGCCGGACAGAGCGGAATTAACATCTTCGGACTGGTCGCACTGGAAGCAGCCTTCAAACATGGCAAAGAGTATCTGGATCAGCTCAGTGAGTACCTCAACGACAACATGAAGTATTTCCAGGAGTATATTGAAACAAAGATTCCGAAACTGAAGATGATCAAACCGGAAGGGACCTATCTGGCCTGGGTTGATTTCAAAGGTCTGGGATTTAGCAATGAAGAATTGAGAGATTTCATGCTGAACAAAGCGAAACTGGCATTGGATGATGGATTCATTTTCGGTGAAGGCGGAGAAGGATTCCAGAGATTCAATCTGGCATGCCCACGGGCTTATGTCACAGAAGCTTTGCAGAGACTGGAAAAAGCAGTTAATTCGCTGTAATCGACTGACCCAAAAAGTGAATATTCAGGAGAATCGGGGAGGCTGAGATAGCCTCCCCGTCTTTTTTCTTCGATAAGAGACTTCAGGAAATTGTACATCCTGGTCATTGTATGATAGAATCACCTCGTTCATCGTGAAAAAGATGAGCCCAATAAATTATCTGAAAATTCAACTAAAAAAAGAGGATTAATTTGCTTCCATGAAGAAATGATCCTCGGTTTGTTTCTTTTTTTCGGAAGGGGGATGGGGATGGCAGATCCGAATGAAGGCGGGACAAAGGCGCATAGCTGGACTGAAAAAGTCAACCTCGTACGCACGCATTGTATTCACACAATTTCTGAAAAAACCCGCTGGGCGGTTAGCAGTGCACGAAGCATCTGGAATAAAAGAGAGAAAATGGGTCAATTCATTTCTGAACGGGCCAGGGGCATGGTCAGTAATATTCAAAAGACAACGAATCATTTGAAGATATCTTTCACAGAGTCTTTCGGTAAAACAAGGGAAGGGCTTTTGAGGGTTTTCTCGAGATCAAAACCTTTTATCTTACAACATCGCAAGGCAATCTATCCAGCTGTTGCAGTGGTCACTCTGGCTGCTGTGTTTTTTGCAGTTGTGTACAAGCCCATCTATGCCGTGTCTGTGGATGGCGAGGTGATCGGGTATGTACAGGATGTCAGCGCTGTTCAGGAAGAGTTTGACGAAGCCATTCATGGGATTGAAGAGCAGATGGAACGCGATGTTGTCCCGAGTCAGGATGTTGAATACATTCGGGTAACCGGAGAAAAAGTGGAAGTTTCGGAAGCAGAAGAAGTAAAAGAAAAGCTTCTGGAATGCGTCACTTTGGAAACAGCCGGGTATATGATCATGGTTGAAGGCGAGGAACTAGTGGGCGTTGCTTCCCAAGAAGAAGCTGAGCAGATCATCCAGGTGCTCAAAGATGATTACATGGATAAGTACGCGAAATCGGACACCATTATTGAATCCGTTGAGATCGAGGAAGAAGTCGCCATTGAAGAGAAATCGGTTCCTCTGTGCTCATTCATGGAACCGGACGAAGCCATTTCATTCATTATGTCGGGTGGAGTGGAAACCAAGGTATACAAGGTTGCTGAAGGGGATTCTCTCTGGACTATCTCCAAAAAGTTTTCTCTGTCTTTGGAGGAGCTGCGTGAAGCCAATCCTGCTTTGAAGGGCAATCTCCTCTCCATCGGTCAAGAATTGAATCTTCAGGTAAGCAAGCCCTATGTGACGATAGTCAGTCATGAACGATTGATCGAAAAAGAAAGAATCGCATTTAATGAAGAAGTGCAAAGTGATTCAAGTATGTGGACCTGGGAAAGAAGAGTTGCCCAACGCGGAAAATCAGGCAGCAAAGAAGTCGTGTACAGCGTTGTCCGGCGCAATGGGATTGTCGTGGAAAAAGATATCATTTCCGAAGAGATTATTGAAGAACCCGTGACTCAGATCGTGGTTCGGGGAAGTCGTCAGGATACATCAGCACTCATTGTGGGGACAGGAAGATTTTTGTGGCCCGTTCAAGGTCGTATCACATCGAACTACGGATACAGAAGCGGTGGGTTCCATACCGGAGTTGATATTGCAGCTCCGAGAAATACACCGATACGAGCGGCTGATGACGGGACAGTGACAGTGGCTGTGTACTCTGGAAGCGGCTATGGAAACCGGGTTGAAATTAATCACGGGAACGGATACTCCACACTCTATGCCCACTGCAACTCACTGGCTGTCCGACAGGGCCAGGTGGTGAAAAAGGGACAGATCATTGCCTATGTTGGGAGTACAGGGCGTTCAACCGGAGACCACCTTCATTTCGAAATTCGCATCAACGGGGATCATGTAAACCCAATGAAATATTTTTAATCTACTTATCCATAATACATAAAAAGGATGAAATGAAGATCCAGGGTCTAACCGTTGGATCTTCTGTTTTTGTTTTCCCTTGGGTAAGAGTGTCAGGTAGAAGAATCGCTTGCTTTTGCGAATGCATCGAGTTTTCTGCAGCCCAGACCTGTTGGTGATTGGGTTCAATCGAATTTCATCCAATGCAGCATCGAAGAATAAGCATTTATGCAGGGAGCCAAGCTTATCTTGGAGACTGACTCGGTGCACTGTCGGAGAATAAATTGATTCATTTTGCAGGATTTTATTCTCACAGTGATGAACTCCATATAGTCTATGTTTTCATAAGCAAGTTTTTTCGTTTACAATTCCATATTCCAGTGTTTTTTGAGTAGTCTGTTCGATTGATTGGATACATGTTTTATGGTATACTGAAGGAGATTTTGTCAAATTATGACGAAACAGAGGTTTCGTCATATTTTCCTTCATTATTTCGTGTTGTACAATATTTGATGAAGGAGGTGATGTCTTTGGCCGCTGTAGATGTACTGCAAAAAGTCAAAGAGGCCGAAACAGGCCACAAAGAACGGGTCTCCAAGGCAAAGGCTGATGCAGAAAAGTTAATCTCTGATGCAAATCGTGAAGCAAAAGGGATTATCGAGAAAGCAAAAGAAGAGGCAAACCGCCGAGCTGCAGAAGTAATCAAAGAAGCAGAATTGAAAACCGCTGCAGAGCTGGAAGAGAAGAAAAAGGCCGGAGCCGCAGAAATTGTTGGGATTAAAGAACTGGCCAGCGGAAACATGGAAAAGGCAATTTCGTTCATAGTTGAAAGGATAGTGAGGTAAATGGCCCTAGTTGCGATGAAAAAAGTCTTTATCCTGTCATTGTCTGACTATAAAGACGAGATACTTAAACAACTTCAAAAGATGGGCATCCTGCAAATCGAGGACCTTAGAGAGAAATTGCAGGAGCCTGACTGGGCAGAGTTACTTCAGGAAGATCAGTTGTCGGATGAAATTGGCCAACTGGATATCAAGCTGTCCGAAATGAAGTTTGTTATTGATATGTTGGGGCGTTTTGAAGGCAGAAAAAAAAGTTTCCTTGAATCGTTCACCGGAACAAAAGTACCGTTGAAGAAAGAAGTATATCAAGAATATGCTAAGCAGATGGATGAATGCACAAAAATCTATCATTCCTGCAGAAATCTGGATGATACGATCAATCAGAAGAAGACATTGATTGCGAATCTTCAGACTCTCAATGATAGTTTGAGGCCGTGGGTTTCTCTGGATATACCGCTCCACGAAATCGAAGAGACGGAACATACCACGACCTTGTTGGGTGTCATCGAGTCTGATTATTACGTAAAACTTCAAGATGATTTATCAGTTAAGGCTCCCGAAACCTTTTTGCATATAGTGAATCAGGTTAAAAAGGAAACTTATCTGATGATCAGTTACCTGAAGGATCAGGAAGATGATGTTGCAGCCATTTTACGGAATTACGGTTTTTCCAGAACTGCTTTCCCGGATCTTCACAATACACCCATCGAGTCCATCGCCATGAATGAAGAGAAGATTCGTGTGGAAGAGATGAAAATTGAGGATCTGACAAAGCAGGTTCTAGCGTATCTGGATCAGAGAGATGTAATATTGTCTGTCTACGATCATGTTTCATCGGAACGTGACCGGTTGAATTCCGTGCGTAATCTTGCCCGAACGGAGAGAACATTCTCCATCGAGGGTTGGATCAAACAAGACAGTATCGATCGGTTATCGGAAGAAATCCACAAGATAACGGATGCAGCTGTTATAGAAGTCAGAGATGCTGTCGATGACGAACAGGCTCCGGTAGTGCTGAAGAATCATCGGTTCATTCAACCGTTTGAAGTCATCACTGAGTTGTATGCGCTGCCAGTACCGGGTGGTCTCGATCCAACGCCATTTCTGGCGCCGTTTTATTTCCTGTTTTTTGGGCTGATGCTCGGCGACATTGGTTACGGAATCGGGCTCTCTTTGCTGTGCCTGTTTTTGATGAAGCGAATCAAGATGGCCGGCATGGGCAAGAAGCTATTTGAAATGCTCTTTATTGTGGGGATTTCCTCTGCCATTGTGGGGGCTCTGACAGGCTCCTTCTTCGGCGATCTGATTCCAATTAGAGCCCTATGGTTCAATACAACGGAAGATCCGATGAGAATGCTGGTTGTTTCACTGGCTCTTGGGGTATTCCAGGTTATTTATGTCGGTCTTGGGCTTCGCTTCTATATTCTCATGAAGCAAGGCGATAAGATGGCTGCCATTTTCGATATTGGATCCTGGATTCTCTTTTTGACCGGGGTATTTATCTTCTTTGGCGGTCCCATGATTGCAGCTCCGGCGGCAGTGGTAACTCTCGGCCAGGTAATGATGTATACCGGCTTGCTGATGATCCTGCTGATGACCTCCAGACAGGAACGGAACCCGTTGAAGCGAATTGGAGCTGGATTGTATGCTTTGTACGGCATCTCCGGTTATTTGGGGGACATCTTATCATATTCGCGACTGCTGGCATTGGGATTGGCATCGGTGGTTGTGGCCCAGGTATTCAACACTATGGGGTATATGTTCGCCGAAGCCGGCGTGATTGGTTATGTGATTATGGCTGTATTTTTGCTGGGTACCCATACTTTCAACCTGTTGATCAACGTACTGGGTTCATTTGTACATGCCAGCAGACTGCAGTTTGTTGAGTTCTTTGGAAAATTCTACGATAGCGGCGGAAAGAAATTCCAGCCCTTCGACATTACAACAAAGTATGTGGATATAGAATAAAAGGAGGAGTTTTAAAATGACTTTAGGTACCGTATTAGCTTTGGCAGGTGGCGCTCTGGCAGTATTTCTTGCAGGTATTGGTTCAGCATTGGGTGTAGGGATTGCTGGGGAAAGTGCAGCTGGAGTTATTACTGAAGATCCGGATAAGTTCGGTATGGTCCTGATCCTGCAGGCGATGCCAGGCACACAGGGGATTTACGGTCTGATCGTTGGCTTTTTGGTTATGTCCGGAACCGGCATTCTGTCCGGCGCGCTGGAAGCTCTTCCTCTCGAGCAGGGCTTGAATGTATTCATGGCTTCACTGCCCATTGCGTTTGTTGGATTGATTTCCGCTGTTGCTCAGGGTAAGACTTGTGCCGCCGGTATCAATACGGTAGCCAAAAGACCGTCTGAACTGGGTAAGGCCCTGGTATTTGGCGCGATGGTTGAAACCTACGCTGTACTTGCCTTCTTGGCATCCCTTCTCTTAATCAGAGGAGTGATATAACAATGGCTGGCGCCGAAGCCCTTATTTCCAGAATCACCAAGGAAGCGGAAGAAGAGGTCCATGAAATAGAAAAGCATGCTGAAGAGCAAGCAGCCAAGATTGCAGAAAAAGCGAAGGCGCAAGCGAAGGAAATGGCTGCTGACATTCTGGCCAAAGCGGAAGCAAAGGCAGAAGAGAACAAACGGCGTGCGTTCACCATGGCTGAACTTGAATCAAGAAAAGAACTCTTGAGTGAAAAGCAAAACCAGATTGATGCCGCCTTCAACGGAGCGGTCAAGAAAGTGGCTGGCTTGGATCGAAATGAGTACCAGGTCATTATTAAAAAGATGATTCTTGAGGCCGTTGAAACAGGTAATGAAACCGTCTTGATATCACCCAACGATCAACAGCGATTGGATGAGGCTTTCATTGGGCAGGTCAATGATGAGATCAAGAAAATGGGCAAAAGCGGAAATCTGAAGCTGGAAGTGGATTCTGAAGACTTCGGAGGCGGCATCATACTGAAAAGTGCCCAATACAAAATCAATAACTCATTCAAATCCGTCATCCGCATGCAGAGAGATGAGTTAGAACCGGAAGTCGCGGAGATACTCTTTCAGTAAAGAGATTGTTTCTTTGCTGTGAGTGAAGGAGGCTACAGTTTTGAGCAGCAGTGACACAAGATATGCGTATTCAGTAGCCCGTATCCGGGCTTTGGAGAATAGACTTCTTGATCGCAGCAGGATCGATATGATGCTTGAAGCCAGAACTGCACAGGATGTTATCAAAATATTGGGAGAAACCGATTACGGACCGTTGCTGTCAGAAATTGAGGACGAGCATGATTATGAGAAAGTCCTGGTTACTGAGAGGAACCAAGTAGTCGAGCTCCTGAAAAAGATTGCACCGAAACCTGAAATCGTCAGTGTGTTAATCATGAAGTACGATTTCCACAACATTAAGGTTCTGCTGAAAGCAAAGTATATAGATGAAAATGCGGATCATTTGTTGGTTGAAGCCGGTACTATCGATACGGAGTCACTGAAAAAGATGGTAGAAGAAGAAAACTATAGAGATCTTCCCGCACATATTCGGGCGGCTGTTGAAACCACCGTTGCCGAATTTAAGCAGAGCGAAGATCCTCAAGTCATCAGTTTTGTCCTGGATAAATACTTATACAAAATATTGATAGAAGTAGCCAAGGAGCAGAAGTCCGATTTTTTAGTCCGCTATTTCAGAACCCAGGCAGATCTCATTAACATCAGTGCTTTTCTTAGAGTGAAAAACCTGAACAAGACGAGAGAATTTTTGGAGAACGTCTTGCTAGATAGCGGAATGATTGAAAAGCAAGTATTTCTCCAATTATTTATGGAGCCCGAACCAGCCGATGCTTTGATCGTTCGTTTACAAAACACCGATTACGCTTCTATCGTTGAAGAAGGAGTTCGCGAATGGGTCAAAAACCGTTCGACGACATATTTTGAAAAGCTTGCTGACAATTATCTTCTTCGCTACCTCCAATCGGCCAAACTGGTGGTTTTTGGGGCAGAGCCATTGATTGCGTATCTGTTGGCGAAGGAAATCGAAATCAAGATTATTCGAATGATCATGGTCAGCAAACTGAACGGAATTCCAGTCGAAGAGATCCGGGAAAGGTTACGTGATGTCTATGCGTAAGAAAATAGCAATGATTGGGGACAAGGACTCCATATTGGGTTTCAAAGCGTTAGGGGTATCGGTGTACCCTGTGGTGGATGTAAACGAAGCAGCGAGTGTTTTGCGCAAAGCAAGTTCAGGGGATTATGCTATCATTTTCATATCCGAATACTTTGCGCAGGGAATTCAGGATATCATCAGTGAGCTGCAGCAAGTCTCTTTGCCTGCCATTACCATTGTTCCGGACCATCGAGAAAATCACGGTATGGCAATGAAAAAGCTGAAAACGATCATGGAAAAAGCAGTCGGTGTCGACATTCTATTCAAGGGAGAGGGAAAAGAGAATGAGTGATGGGAGAATTGTAAAAGTATCTGGCCCTCTGGTCATGGCGGAAGGGCTTTTAAATGCAAGAATGTACGATGTTGTCCGGGTTGGAGAAAGCAGGCTAATCGGTGAAATCATTGAAATCCGTGGACCGAGAGCATCCATCCAGGTGTACGAGGAAACATCCGGAATACGGCCTGGTGAACCGGTTGAAAGTCTTGGATTCCCACTGAGCGTTGAGTTGGGCCCTGGCCTGATGAAGTCCATCTTTGATGGGATTCAAAGACCTTTGGATCTGGTTATGAAAGAATCCGGGGACTATATTACCCGTGGGGTTGAAGTTCCTTCCATTGACCGAGACAAAAAATGGGAATTTGTTCCGAAGGTCAAGGTCGGTGACAAAGTCATTGCCGGCGATGTTCTCGGTACGGTGCGTGAATCCGTTTTGATTGAGCACAGGATCATGGTACCCATCGGAATTGAAGAAGCCATCGTCGAGGAAATCGGAGACAAACTGGCTACCGTTGAAGAAGTGGTAGCAAAACTGAAGGTGAACGATGAAGTCAAGGAAGTAACCATGCTTCAGCGTTGGCCCGTCCGAAAAGGGCGTCCCTACAAAGAAAAACTGCCTCCGGAAATCCCTTTGGCATCCGGACAGCGGGTTATCGATATGTTCTTCCCCATTGCCAAAGGTGGAGCAGCCTGCATACCGGGCCCCTTTGGCAGCGGCAAGACCGTTGTACAGCATCAGCTGGCGAAATGGGCGGATGCTGAGATTGTTGTCTACATTGGCTGCGGCGAGCGTGGGAATGAAATGACCGACGTGCTGTTGGAGTTCCCTGAGCTGGAGGATCCGAAAACCGGTGAACCCCTGATGGAGAGAACCGTCTTGATCGCTAACACATCCAACATGCCGGTTGCTGCCCGTGAAGCATCCATTTACACCGGTATCACCATCGCCGAATACTATCGGGATATGGGCTATAGCGTAGCGTTGATGGCGGATTCAACTTCCCGGTGGGCAGAAGCACTGCGAGAGATGTCCGGGCGATTGGAAGAAATGCCTGGTGAAGAAGGATATCCGGCTTATCTGGGTTCAAGGTTGGCTGAGTTTTACGAACGCGCAGGGCGAGTTATCTGTCTCGGCAGTGAAAACCGCGAAGGTTCACTGAGTGCAATCGGCGCTGTTTCACCTCCCGGCGGTGACCTTTCAGAGCCGGTTACCCAGGCTACCCTGCGGATCGTAAAGGTTTTCTGGGGACTGGATGAAAAACTGGCTTCCAGAAGACACTTTCCGGCCATTAACTGGTTGTCCAGCTATTCTCTGTATTTTGATCAGCTGGAGCAATATTTTGTTGAACATATTGGAGAAGATTGGCCGGATTTGAGACGAGAAGCGATGGCTTTGCTGCAGAAGGAAGCCGAGCTGGAAGAAATCGTTCGCCTGGTTGGTATCGATGCTCTGTCCATGAAAGACAGACTGGCACTTGAAACAGCCAAATCAATCCGGGAAGATTTCCTCTATCAGAACGCTTTCCACGAAATCGACACCTATGCTTCATTGGAAAAACAGCACTGGCTGCTGAAGATGGTGCTTCACTTCCATGAAGTCGCGGATAAAGCACTTGATTCTGGTATGGCTCTGGAGAAGATTCTGTCTGTACCGGTTCGTGAAGAAATTGCTCGTGCACGGCTGATCAGTGAAGATGATCTCAATGACATGAAGATCATCATGGAGCATATCGAGAAGCAATTGGAATAGCTACCTAAACTACGATTTGGGGGAATGACAACATGCTTAAGGAATATATGACCATCACCGATATTGCCGGGCCGTTGGTTTTAGTTGAAAAGACTGAAAATGTCGCCTACGAAGAGCTTGTAGAGATCGAATTAAGCGATGGCACAACCCGGCGAGGTAAGGTGCTTGAGACCTGGGAAGATCGGGCTATGGTGCAGTTGTTTGAAGGAACATCCGGGCTGGCAAAGGAAAATACAAAGGTGCGTTTCCTTGGAAGGGTTATCGAACTTCCGGTATCTGAAGACATGCTGGGAAGAATATTCGATGGATTCGGCCGTCCTATGGATAAAGGGCCCAAGATTATCCCGGAGAAAAGACTGGACATCAACGGAAACCCGATGAATCCGTATGCAAGAAGTTACCCGTCTGAGTTCATTCAGACCGGGGTATCTACCATTGATGGCATGAATACTTTGGTTCGCGGACAGAAGCTGCCAGTATTCTCCGGATCGGGGCTGCCTCACTCCCGTTTAGCTGCACAAATTGCCAGACAAGCCAAGGTGCGGGGAACCGAAGAAAACTTTGCGGTGGTATTTGCAGCCATGGGGATTACGTTTGAAGAAGCAGACTATTTCATTACTGACTTCCGGAAGACCGGCGCCATTGAAAGAGCGGTTCTCTTCATCAATCTGGCCAATGACCCGGCCATTGAGCGTATTGCTACACCGCGTATGGCGCTGACCACAGCAGAATATCTGGCTTTCGAAAAGGATATGCATGTACTGGTTATCCTGACCGACATGACCAACTATTGCGAAGCGCTGCGAGAAGTATCCGCGGCTCGTAAAGAGGTTCCCGGCCGGAGAGGGTATCCGGGGTATCTTTATACGGACCTTTCCCTGCTGTATGAAAGAGCCGGACGGGTTCACGGTAAAAAAGGATCCATCACACAGATTCCGATCCTGACCATGCCGGAAGATGACAAGACTCATCCCATCCCTGACCTGACCGGATACATCACAGAAGGACAGATCATATTGGGCAGGGAACTTCACAACAAGGGGATTTATCCTCCTGTGGATGTGCTGCCTTCATTGTCCCGATTGAAAGAGAAGGGAATTGGACCCGGCAAAACAAGAGAAGACCACGGCAGTGTCCTGAACCAGCTGTTTGCAGCATATGCGCGTGGGAAAGAAGCCAAAGAGCTGGCAGTGGTTCTGGGTGAAGCTGCTCTGAGCGAAGACGACAAACAGTTCCTGAAATTTGCAGACCAGTTCGAAACTCGATTTGTTCGTCAAAGCGAGAGCGAAGACCGGACCATTGAAGAAACACTGGACCTGGGCTGGAAACTGATGTCGATACTGCCGAGAGCAGAATTGAAACGTATCAGCGATGAACATGCCGAAAAATATATGCCGAAAGCCAGTGAAGATGCTGCATCATAATACAACCGGTGGAAAGCTTCCATCTGCAAGAAGTGGGGGTCGAAAATGGAAATTCGCGTGAACCCAACCAGAATGGAATTGCTAAAACTTAAAAAACGGGTTACGATGGCCAAGCGGGGACATCGTCTGCTCAAAGATAAGCGCGATCAGCTGATGAAAGAATTTTTGAAACTGATTCGTGAGAACAAGGCCTTGAGAGAAGAGCTGGAAGAAAAACTGTCCAAAGCCTTTCGTAGTTTTCTCATTGCCAGCGCTATGATGTCGTCCGAGGTTATGGAAGAGGCTCTGATGTATTCCAAGGGGCAGGTGGCTGTGGATGTCAATCTGGCTACCACCATGGGCGTCACAGTACCCAAGTTTAACCTGAATCAGGAAGACGATGAGGGGGCTGCTTACTCCTATGGATTTGTCGGAACATCCAGCGAACTGGATGTATCTCTGGGGATTTTCGCCGATACACTGCCGCTGATGCTGAAACTGGCAGAAGTGGAGAAGACGGTGGAATTGCTGGCCGACGAAATCGAAAAGACCAGACGCCGCGTCAATGCGCTGGAATATGTAATGATTCCGAACCTGGAATCGGCCGTCAAGGGGATCAGTATGAAGCTCGGCGAACAGGAGCGTTCCAATATTACGCGACTGATGAAAATCAAGGATATTGTTCGAAAAGAATAGAATCTGTCCATTCAAATGGATTCGTACTCCTTCACAAGGACCAGTCAGGATGTGATTGTCTGGGTGAAGGAGTTTTTTCTTTCTTTTTTTGTGAGAATCAGGGTGAACGATGAACTGAGAACATGATTTCTTTTGCTGCCGCTGTGTAAATCCAGATAACCGAAAATACCCATGAAAACCAGCAGCAGATCCTGATTAAGGTCCTTTGCATGCGTGGAAGGGATTCGAAATTTGGTGTATAATCATAACTTAGATGCGGAATGGAGAGATCAGATGCTCAGAATATGTACTTTATCCAGTGGAAGTTCCGGTAATTCGATATGTATAGAAAGCGAGCGCACCAAGATCCTCATTGATGCGGGAATATCTGCTCGCCAACTGACTTTCAGACTGGCTCAGGCAGGTATCAGTGCCCATGAATTGTCGGGCATACTCATTACTCATGAGCATTCGGATCATGTAAAAGGACTCCGTGTCTTTGCCAGCAAATATTCGATTCCCGTTTATTCAACCGATGAAACATGGTACTACCTCCCTGACCGGAGCATTTCCGGCTATCTGCATAGAAGCATCGAGAGCAGTGCATACTTCGGGATCGGGGATCTGGAAATCTCTTCTTTCCCGATTCCCCATGATGCGGTGGATCCCATCGGCTTTACGGTTTCCCAGGGGGGAAAAACTCTCAGTTTGGTCACAGATATTGGGCACGTTCCCGACTATCTTCGAGACAGAATGAAGGACTCCAGTCTGGTGTTTCTTGAATCCAATCATGACATTGAGGTGTTGAAGCGTGGCTCCTATCCGGCGTATCTGAAGCGGAGAATATTGGGGGACAGGGGACATCTTTCCAATGAATCGGCGGCTGAGGTGATTGGCGATCTGGCCCGGGGGAAAATGAAACAGGTTGTGCTGGGGCATCTCAGTAAAAACAATAACACCCCTGAATTGGCGTTCGCTGCCGTTGAATCAAAACTCAGTGATGCCGGGTGCAGAGTCGGGGAAGATATTGATTTATATTGCTGTTCGCACGGAGAAATGGGCAGTTGGTTCACAGTTCGATAATGGAGGGAACGGTATGGAATCCTGGGAAAGCAATCCAAGAAATCATCAAAAACCTGTATGGCCGCTAATTATAGCGGTGGCATTAATCAGTTCACTCCTTACCGGAGTGGTGCTGGCTGGATGGTTCAATCTGCAATACGGTCCCTTGATTGAATTCGCTGAAGAATACCAGTCGCAGGATGGTCTGCCGTCGGGAAATATCCCGCAGGGTTCGGTTGTAACTGTTGTGGATGACATATCCGATGCTGTTGTGGGTATCACCAATAAAGCCATCATGTATGACTGGTTGAATCGTCCCCGTGTTGTCGAGCAGGGCAGTGGATCCGGTGTCATCTTCCATGAAGACGGTTACATTGCCACCAACAATCATGTGGTAGAAGGGGCTCGAGAAATTATTGTTACCATGAAAGACGGGACCAATTATCCGGGCAGAATTGTGGGGTTGGATCCCATATCCGATCTGGCTGTGGTGAAAGTAAATGGTGATAAGCCATTTCCGACGGCTCCTTTTGGTGATTCCGACATTGTCAAGGTGGGTGAAACAGCCATTGCCATCGGGAATCCTCTGGGATTTGAGCATACGGTGACCGTAGGGGTAATCAGCGCCATTAACCGGGCTCTTCAAGTAGGAGAACGGGAAATGGTGTTTCTCCAGACAGATGCTGCCATCAATGCCGGAAACAGCGGAGGTCCTCTGGTTAATATTGAAGGGAAGGTCATCGGTATCAATACCGCCAAGATCCCCGGTGCAGGGATCGAGGGGTTGGGCTTTGCCATCCCCATCAGTATGGCCAAACCGATCCTGGAGAGCCTGATTACATCGGGCAGAGTTGCCTATCCCTGGATGGGGGTCATGCTGGTGGATCAGCAGATGATTGAGGAATATGATCTCACCGATATTGTCCTTGACGAAGGGGTATATATTGTAGAAGTGGTGGAAGGTAGCCCGGCATACCAGGGCGGCATTCGGCAGGGCGATGTGATTACGGCTGTGGCCGGAGTACCTGTCAATACGGTGGAAGCGGTACAGTCGGAGATTCGCAAGAAGCAGGTGGGGGAAACGGTGGCAGTCACCATTCTTCGAAATGACAATCCCAGGGAAATCTCGGTTACTCTGGGGGAAGCCCCAGCCAATTAGTTTCAAGAACCCATCACGAGATAATAGGAAGGTATGAACAATGATCTATTCGTGCGCGGAACATTTTGAAAGGGCTTTGGATGATTTCGTCATGGACAATGCAGCAGCTCCGGATATTCTGCCAGCCGATGCCGCTTCAAGAGGAACTGAAGGGATGGTTCCTCTTTGCCATTACTGCGAAAGACCGGCTGCTTACGTGTTTCAAAAACCGGTACCCGAAAACGAACATGCCGAGGTGCTGAACCCGTGAGGATACGGATACTGGCTGTCGGAAAGATCAAAGAGAAGTATGTCCTGGAAGGGATCCATGCCTTTTTGGATCGGCTGAATCGAAAATGGCAGGTGAATATCGAAGAAATCCCGGATGAAAAGATACCTGACAATCCAAATCCCAAGGATATTCAGCGGGCAGTTCAGATTGAAACGGATCGAATCAATCAGAAAATCCGACCGGACCACCGGGTGATTCTCCTGGACATTGAAGGGAAGATGCTATCAACGCAGCAGCTGAAGAAAAGAATGATAATACTTTCAGACAGCGGCAGAATCTCCCTGGATCTGATTGTGGGAGGATCGTACGGGGTTGATCGGGGATCGTTACTTAAGATCGATTATGGGCTGTCATTTTCCAGAATGACATTCCCTCATCAGCTTATGCGACTGATGATCGTCGAACAGCTATACCGGGTCATGCAGCTCTAAGGGATCATTTGTGGTAGGGAACGTTCTGGTTAATGAGAAAGGCTCGATAAATTTGTTCTAAGAGGACTACTGTTTCCATGGAGGGGGACATACTCAGCGGGCTCAGGCAGATGGTTCTGTCGGCCTGGGTGGTATTTGCGGACAGGAAAAAAGCAATATCGGAATAACCCGATAAAGCTGCAGTTTCCAAGAGAGAAGCGAATTCAGTGGAAGATAAAGGATCTCCGTCTGGGTGAATGTTTATCTGATAAGGAAGCTTCTTTTTCATTTTGGATACAGGAGGAGGTTCCTTACCTCGCACCACCTGAATCTGGCTGTAGCGTTTCAGCCGCCGGGTGTAGTCTTCGGCGGCAAGGAGATAGAAGGGTTCAATCGGTTTGACTTCATCGGGATGATATATGGTAATTTTCACAGCGCACCGTCCTTACGAATAGGGGGACTCTTCCTGATTATATCAGATTCATAAGCCAATGGGAGCAGGAGGTGAAAAAATGCTGGAGAAACGATTGAGAAAGCTGAATGAGATTCAGCCCCAATCCGGCCCTGTGGTGTATTGGATGAGTCGTGACCAGCGAGCCTTGGATAACTGGGCCCTGGTTTATGCACAAAGTGAGGCGAGAGCAGAAAAAGAGCCTCTCATTGTGTTTTTTACTTTGGTCGATGCATTTTTGGAGGCCCGAGATCCCCATTATGCATGTATGGCCAAAGGGTTGCTGGAAGTGATGGAGACACTGGAATCCAAGAAAATTCCTTTCATCATTGTACCGGGGAATCCGAAAGATACTGTTCCTCGATTCTTGAAGGAAGTGGGGGCAGGACAGCTGGTATCCGATTCCCATGTGCTGCGGGAGCCAAGAAAGTGGAAAGAGGATGTGAATCGGAATCTTTCCTGTTCTCACGTGGAAATGGACGCCCATAATATTATACCGGTCTGGCTGGCTTCTCCAAAAGCAGAATACGGTGCATACACGATCCGTCCAAAAATCCACCGGCTTTTGGATGAATTCCTGGTTTCTATCCCTGAACTGGAAAGTCATCCATACAGCCGTGACGATGCAGACGAATGGCTTCGGCTCCAGAGCATCCGTACCCGGCAGCTGCTTTTGGATATGAGCCAAAGCAGTCCAGAGGCGTCTGGCAGTAGGGCAGCCATGGATCGCATGAGGGATTTTGCGGAAAATCGCCTGCCGGACTACTCCATGCGCAACGACCCCAACCAATCCGTGACTTCGGAGTTGTCCCGGTTTATACACTTTGGGCAGATCAGTGTTCAGAGGATCGCACTGGAGGTGCGAAAAACCGGTGACGCCAGTTCCGATGAATTTCTGGAAGAGCTGATTGTGCGGAGAGAACTGGCAGAGAATTTCTGCTATTACAATCCTCGCTACGATTCATTGGAGGGGGCGCCGGACTGGGCCAAGAAAACCTTGCATGAGCATGAGGCGGATCCGAGAGAGTATTTGTATCGTACGGACGATCTTGAGGAGGCCAGAACCCATGATAGACTGTGGAATGCTGCCCAGACTGAAATGGTTCATACCGGAACCATGCCCGGGTATCTGCGCATGTATTGGGCCAAGAAGATTCTGGAATGGTCAAAAAATGCAGACGAAGCCTATTCCGCTGCCATTTATCTGAACAATCGATACTTCTGGGACGGTCGCGATGCCAATGGATATGCCGGCATTGCCTGGTCCATCGGCGGCGTCCACGACCGGGCTTGGGCAGAGCGCCAAATCTTTGGCAAGATCCGGTACATGTCTCTTTCCGGTGCGAAAAGAAAATTTGATGTAATGCAGTATATTCATCATGTTGAGGAACAAACCGGAACCTCGGTGCATGGCTCGGTGTAGATTCCATAGGGCAAATATGGTAGAATACAGACAGAAGCGGTAAGACTTGATCTGAATGTCACTCAACACAATCTGGAGGAGGGACACTGATGAAGGTTACCATTGGCAAGGAGTTTCCCATCTGGCTGTTGGATCAGAAGGACAGCCCCAGCATATCTTTGTATCAGCCGACCCATCGGCACATCCCACAGAATCAGCAAGATCCCATTCGTTTCAAAAATCTGGTCAAGTCCCTGGAAGAATCGCTCACTTCAAAATACTCAAAAAGAGATGTCCAACCGCTGATGGAGTCTATTTCGACCCTGGCGGATGACAGAAGCTTCTGGAATCAGACCCTGGACGGGTTGGCTATCTTTCTTTCCAAAGATACTTTTCTGGTATATCATCTGCAGCGGCCTGTACCGGAGCTGGCCATTGTTTCGGACAGCTTTCACATTAAACCGCTCATGCGGATATTCCAATCGGCCGATCGATACCAGGTTTTGTGCCTGACCCGAAAAGACATCAAGCTTCTGGAAGGAAATCGGGACTCGCTGGATGAAGTCGAACTGTCACCGGAAGTTCCCAGGACGATCACGGATGCACTGGGAGAAGAGTATTCAGATCCCCATTTGACGGTGTCATCCTACGGTGGTCTGGGAAAAGGGATGTATCACGGTCAGGGCTCAAAAAAGGACGAAGTCAAGGGGGATACAGAACGATTTTTCCGAGTAGTGGACAAAGCCATATGGGAACATCATTCCAAACCCAGCGGACTGCCTTTGCTGTTGGTGGCGCTGCCGGAATACCACTCTCTTTTCAGGGAAATCAGCCGGAACAGTCACCTTTTGGATGAAGGACTGAAGACCAATCCAGACTCCTACGACCTGGAGGGCTTGAGGAAACTGAGCTGGGAAGTAATTGGGCCGATTTATGAAAAGAGGCTGCAGGGTTTTGTCAGTGATTATCAGGCTGCCCAAAACCGCGGGCTAGCCACAGACCGAATGGACGATGTGGCCATGGCTGCGCTGCAGGGTCAGATTGAAGTCCTGCTGGTGGAGGCGGAAAAGCAGCTGCCCGGGAAACTAATGCGGGATACGGGACGAGTCGAACAAAGAGATTTGTCCGATCCCGACACCGATGATCTTCTGGATGATCTGGCTGAGATGGTCTTGAAAACCAAAGGTGAAGTGGTTATTGTACCGGGAGAGGCCATGCCGACAGAAACCGGTTTGGCTGCAACTTTGCGGTTCTAACCTGCCTTTTGGCAGGAGATGGATGTATAAGGTTGAATTATATACGTATACTGATTTGAGACGATGCCATGCGAAAGGAGGGGAATTGCATGACGGAAGTAGGAGAAAAATATTACTGTGATATCTGTGGGAACGAAGTTGTAGTGACTGCAAATGGTGCTGGTGAACTGGTTTGCTGCGGGGTTCCAATGGAAAAGACGGATGAAGGGTTCAAATGCGATAAAGCATGATGTATATTTTCGGGTGAGGGCCGGAGTCTCTTCGGTCCTCTAATTTTTTAAATCTTTCCGCCGAACTCCGATGCTTTCGCCAATGGGTCTTCCGGCGAACTGAAAACTCGTTGAATGGGATGAATCAGGAGAGAACCGGAGGTTATGAGTTGAGACATTACAATGGATACCGGGGTGATGAGAATGGAAAAGATGGAAAGAGTACAGGCGGCTTTGGCAGGTAAGAGTGTGGACCGCCCTCCTGTATCGGTATGGATGCATTATCCGGATGTGGACCAGGATGCGTTGGCTTTGGCCCACACACAGGTGGCTTTTCAGCAGAAATATGATCTGGATTTTATCAAACTCATGCCGTTTGGCCTATACAGTGCACAAGACTGGGGTTGCCGGGTGCAGTTCTTCTGCGATCGAACCCGGCCTCCCATAGTCTTAAAGAATGGAATAGCCAACAGCCAGGAATGGAAAAATGTTCAGCCTCTGCCGGCCCATTTTGGGAACTGGGGGCAGCAGCTGCAGTTGGCCGATTACACGGTGCAGCTGACCCAGGGAAAGATCCCGGTGATCCAGACTATTTTTTCACCGTTAACCACGGCCTACAAACTGGCTGGAGATCGAATTTTTCGGGATATGAAAGAGTCCCCGGACTGGGTACATCAGGCACTGCAGGCCATTGCCCGGACCACCATGGATTCTGTAATCGAAAACAGCCAGCGAGGAATATCCGGTATTTTCTTTGCCACCCAATGTGCTACTGTGGATCTGATGACTCCGGAAGGATACAGCGAATTTGGGCGCCCGTACGATCTGGAAGTGCTTGAAGCGGCCAATCAGGCAGGTCTGTGGTTTAACCTGCTCCATATTCACGGGAACAATATTATGTTCTCAGAACTGGCGGATTACCCCGTCCAGGCGCTGAACTGGCATGACCGACAGGTCTGGCCTTCTCTGCAAGAGGCGAGGGGATTGTGCCAGCAGTGCCTGATTGGCGGGATCCATGAAAAGGGAGCGATTTCATACGGGCAGCCGGAAGAAGTAATGAAGGAAATCGGATCCGCCATCTCCGCCATGGGAACCAACAAATTGATGATTGCACCGGGATGTGTGACCGAACCCTATCCTCCGGAGGCCAACTTGTTTGCAGCCCGCCTTGCGGTGGAACCGGATGTCTTCTGCCGATTCAAATAGGGGAGAACAGACTATCGTATGTGGAGGTGATTGCATGATCTACGCGGACACTGTGTTTACCCATGGATCCATCATGACCATGGATCGAAACCGACCGGAGGCTCAGGCTGTGGCAGTCAAAAACGGTTGGATTGTCCAGGTGGGATCCAACGAAGACATGAATGAATGGATCGGACCGGATACGGAGATTGTGGACTGGCAGGGCAAAACGGTCCTGCCCGGCCTAAATGACAGCCATATGCATTTGTATGTGTATGGACAGGCTCTGACCTGGGTGATTTTGAATAATGTATCATCCATCACTGAATTGAAAGAAAAAGTAGCGGAGAAAGTTAGAGTGACCCCTCCCGGCCAGGTGATTATGGGTCGGGGGTGGGACCAGACTCTCTTTGAGGAGAATAGGTTCCCCACCAAACACGATCTGGATGAGGTGGCGCCGGATCATCCGGTGGCTCTGGCCCGCATATGCGGACATGTGACGGTGGTCAACACCCGGGCTCTGGAGTTGTCCGAAATTGATCTAAACACTCCCAATCCCGAAGGCGGGGAAGTCCAAAAGGATGAAAAGACCGGAGAACCCAATGGGCTGCTGATGGAAACCGCCAAGCTCCTGTTTACTCGCCAGGTGCCTGCTCCATCGGCGGAACAGAAAAAAGAGATGGTCCAGTCGGCCATCCGGGCGGCACTGGCCCACGGACTAACCTCGGTGACAACGGACGACATTCGGGGCAATCTCATTCAAAGCATCCGGGAATGCAGGGATATGTACCACTCCATCTGGGCGGAGGGAACCCCCACGATTCGAATCAATCTGTTGGTCTACCAGAGTGCATTGGATGAGCTGCTGGAATTGGGACTGAAAACAGGAAGCGGGAATGAACAGGTGCGGATTGGGGCAATGAAACTGGTTCAGGACGGATCTCTGGGGGCACGAACCGGTCAGGTTCACCAGCCGTATATCAATGAACCGCATAATCGCGGACTGCCGGTGCACACCCCAGAAAAGCTGAATGAATGGGTGTGGAAGGGACATCAGGCTGGCATGCAGATTGGAATCCATGTGATTGGGGATGCAGCCAGCGATGTGTGCCTGGATGCATTTGCGGCTGCTCAGCAGAAACTGCCTCGGGATCAAGCCCGGCATAGGTTGATTCATTTTTCTATCGTCAACGAGGCCATCTTGAATCGAGCAAAACAACTGGGTATCGGCGCCGATATCCAACCTGTATTTGTTGCATTGAACGGTAAAAGGGTGGAAGAGTTTCTGGGTCCGGAAAGAGCCAAAATGACCTATGCCTGGAAAACCATGATGAATCACGGGATCCCTGTAGCAGGTGGATCGGACTGTCCTGTGGTCAGCCTGAATCCGCTTCTGGGAATTCACAGTCTGGTCAATCGAACGGTGGACTCCGTCCCGGGAATGGTTTTTCAGCCTCAGGAAAAACTATCCGTGGAAGAAGCTGTGGAGATCTATACCGTAGGCAGTGCATACTCCACTTTTGAAGAAGAAATCAAAGGCCGGATTATGAATGGGCATCTAGCCGATTTTACGGTATTATCCCAGGATCCCAGAAAGAACCCGGAGAATATTCGGGATATGGAAGTGGCCATGACCATTGTGGGTGGACGGATTGCCTACGCTGCGGATTCCTGACAGGGCCGAGATGGATGGGCAAAATTGGTCAAATTTTACATTGAAAACAAAGAGAAATCGTGATATCATGTGGTGGTTTAAGATACGCTGAGTGGAGGGGTATGGATGAAAATCGGATTCGATAACAAAAAGTATATCGAAAAGCAGACAGAGGAGATTCTCAAGCGTATAGAAAAGTTTGATAACAAGCTGTATCTGGAATTCGGGGGGAAGCTCTTTGACGATTATCATGCGTCTCGGGTTTTGCCCGGCTTTGATGTCAATGCAAAAGTCAGGCTGCTGCAGACATTGAAGGATAAGGCCGAAATCATTTTCACCATAAACGCAGGAGATATTGAACGGAAAAAAATCAGAGCGGATTTTGGTATCACCTACGACATGGATGTTCTGCGTCTGATCGACAACCTGCGAGAATGGGGTATTCAGACCAACAGTGTGGTCATTACCCAATACTCAGGGCAGCCTTCTGCGGATATTTTCCGAAAAAGGCTGGAAATCCGCGAAGTCAAGACATACATGCACCATCTGATCAAAGGGTATCCTTTTGATGTGGATACCATTGTCGGCGATCAGGGCTACGGGTCCAATGCTTATGTGGAGACCACCAAGCCGCTGGTGGTTGTAACAGCCCCCGGCCCGGGCAGTGGAAAACTAGCTACCTGTCTTTCCCAGCTGTACCACGAACACGAGCGGGGAATTAAGGCGGGCTATGCCAAATTCGAAACCTTCCCCATCTGGAATCTCCCTTTGAAGCATCCTGTGAATATTGCGTATGAGGCCGCGACTGCGGATCTGAAGGATGTCAATATGATTGATCCGTTCCACTTCGATGCGTACGGCAAAACAACCGTGAATTACAATCGAGATATTGAAGTATTTCCTATTGTTAAAAACATTCTGGAGCGAATCACCGGAGAAAACTTGTATCAATCTCCAACGGATATGGGTGTCAACATGGCAGGATACGGAATCTTTGACGACGATGTGGTCCGAGAGGCGGGTAAGCAGGAGATTCTCCGCCGCTACTACAAGCTGTGGTGTGACTACAAACAAGGGCAGGTGGACGAAGATATTGCCCAGCGTGTCGATCCGATGCTGAAGGAGCTGGGGTTGAAACCGGAAAACAGAGTCGTGGTGAAGCCGGCCCTGGATAAAGCCAATGCGGAAGAAGTCCACGCTATGTCCGTCATGCTGGAAAACGGCACCATTGTCACCGGAAAAGGGTCGGCACTGATGAATGCTCCGTCCAGCCTGATCTTGAACTCCATCAAAGTCCTATCGGGTATCGCCGATGAGATTCATCTGGTGTCGCCCATTGTCCTGAAACCGATCCTGGCCCTGAAAGAAAATGTCCTGGGGTATAAGAATTCGATTTTGAATCTGGAAGAGATTCTGATTGCACTGAGCATCAGTGCGGCTACCAATCCCACAGCCCAGCTGGCGATGACCAAACTGGGAGCCCTGAGAAACTGCGAAGCGCATTCATCGGTGATGCTGAATCAGACCGATGAATGCATTCTGCGCAGGTTGGGATTGAATCTAACATGCGAGCCCCAGTTCCCCAGCAAAGACCTGTATTTTGTCTAATCCACGAAAGCTGCATAAATTGAACCGTTGAAAGGGAGGATCCGTATGGAGTTGGTGTATCAAGGCAAAACCAAGGACGTCTATGCGCTGGAAGATGGGAACTATCTTCTGAAATTCAAAGATGACGCCACTGGAACTGATGGAGTCTTTGATCCGGGATCCAACAAAGTAGGGCTGACCATCGAGGGGGCCGGGAAAGCCGGACTGCGGCTGACCAAGTTCTTTTTTGAAAAGATACGGGAAGCCGGTTTTCCTACCCACTATGTGGATGCAGACATTCAGGCATCTTCCATGATTGTCAAACCGGCCGTCCTCTTTGGCAAAGGTTTGGAAATTATCTGCCGCTACCGGGCCGTTGGCAGTTTTATCCGCCGCTACGGCATGTATGCCCAGGAAGGGCAGCCACTGGATGGTTATGTGGAAATGACATTGAAAGATGATGATCGGGAGGATCCCCTTATCACCAAAGAAGGACTGGAACTGTTGGGTATCCTGTCCGTCGGAGAATACGATACGCTGGTGGCTTTGACCAAAAAGGTAGCCCAAATCGTGAAAGACGAGCTGGCAAAAAAGGACATTGAACTGTACGATATTAAATTTGAATTTGGCAGAATCGGCAGTGATCAGCATGTGGCATTGATTGATGAAATTTCCGGTGGCAATATGCGGGCTTTTCACCGGGGAGCTCAACTGGCACCTTTGGATCTGGAAAAAGCAGTCCTGGCTTAATTCGTCCTTGGCAGGAGAAACCCCCGACAGAGCATGCTCTGTCGGGGGTCTTTTGTACCGGTTTTCACGGCGAAGTACCGTGGAAACGAAAAGTCCCTAAGACTCTGATTCCGTTTCGCAGGATTATGTTGAAATATTGCGAAAGGATACATATAAACGAATGATAGGGGGAAAATGGTATGTCGAATTCTTTTGATGGATTGATTCCATTTTACGGGACTTCCGATTTGGAGAAAACACACCAGTTCTATACTCAGGCTCTGGGTTTGAAACTGTACAAAGACCAGGGAGCCTGCCGTATCTATGAAGTTTTGCCGGGAGCCTGGATTGGCTTCTGCACCCATATGGCAGTGGCGATTGGTGAACACAGCCCGATCATTACTCTGCTGACCGACGAAGTGGATCGGGTACATAAGGATATGCTGACAAAAGGATATAAACCGGATTCGGAGCCCCAGGAGAACAGCCGGTTTAAAATCTATCATTTCTTTGTGAAGGATCCCAGCGGATACTTGGTGGAAGTACAGAAATTTCTGGATTAACGATGTGGAAGTGAAATCATGGCTGACAAGGTAAAGACCGGTCGGTATTATCAGACTCTATACAGATTCGATGATCAATCCGGAGCGTATCTGATTGAAGTATCTCTGGATGATTATGATGAGGTCTATGACGACTGGGATCCATCCCCGTTTAAAAAGAGAGACATTGAAGATGAATTCAATGACTTTATTGTGGATTCTTCCGGCGACATTCCTCTGAGAATGGATGTTCAGATTGTGCTGCATTTACCGGAAGGGAAGCGGTCTGCCGAAAAAGAAACCATTTTGGTTTCTGCCTATCGCTATTTTTATGGCTACATTGTGCAGAGGATGCGAAAAGATCTGGATAACCAGAGAGTGAAAGCCTTTTCGTACCTGTTTTTTTCGCTGATCTTTATGAGTATCGGGTATTTCTTCACCGTGGAAGGAAGAAGCATGTTTCTCACCGTCCTGCATGAAGGGATACTGATAGGGGGTTGGGTATTTCTCTGGGAGTTCATTACAACACTTTTCATATCCGGGCGAGACAAGGTCAAGGAGTTCAAACTGTTCCAGAGACTGCTAAATGCCGATGTGAAGTTTGTATACCATGAATAGTGAAAGGCAGCGGCAGCATGTGAAGGGAGGAATGAATATGGGTATCGGAAAGATTCCCATGGACAAAGTGAATCAGGTACTGGATGGAATGGTCGATGAACTGCAGAGACGGCCAGCCAAAAAACTGGCGGATATGGATCCGGCCACTTCGGTGCTGGTGATGATGGATATGATCAACGGGTTTGCCAAAGAAGGAGCCTTGGCCAGCCCTCGGGTAAAGGCCTTGATTCCTGAAATTGCACGAATTCAGTCAGTGTGCAAAGAAATGGGCATGAAGATCATTGCGTTTTGCGACGCCCATCCGGAGGACAGCCCTGAGTTTGATGTGTATCCCCGGCACAGCATTAAAGGAACCGTCGAAAGTGAAATCGTAGAGGAACTGGCGGCTATCGGCGGGTATGAGCGGATGAATAAGAAATCCACCAACGGGTTTCATGAGCCCGGATTTCACCAGTGGTATAAGGACAATGCAGACATTACCACATGGATCATTGTGGGAAACTGCACAGATATCTGTGTCTATCAATTCGCCACAACCATGCAGACATTCGCCAACACCCACGAACGTCCGATGAAGGTGATTGTGCCGATCAATGCTGTGGATACCTATGACGGCGAACTCCATTCCGGGGATCTGCACCACATTGTGTTTTTGCATTCCATGCTTGGAAACGGGATCGATGTTGTCTGCTGTGTAGAGTAGGGAGGATAGAATCATGACGAAAAGGCATTTTGGTGTGAAGGACTTATATAAGTTCCGTTTTCTTTCCGATCCAAGGATTTCCCCGGACGGAACCCGCATTGCCTATGTGCTGATGCGCATCGATCCGGAAAGCAAAGAATACAAAAGCTCGATTTATCTGTATGATGCCGCAGGGGAAGACTACTGTGCTGTGGCCAACGGGAGTCGGCCGTGCTGGTCACCGGACGGCAGGAAACTGGCCTATCTCAGCCCCAGCAGCGGCAGCAAGCAGGTGTGGGTCCTGGATGAAACCCTGCGGGGTCCTCGAAAACTGACATCCATGCGCTATGGAGTCTCGGACCTGGCATGGTCTCCGGACGGAACCCGCCTTCTCATAGTCAGCAGTTCCGAGGGTGAAGAGGATACGGAAATGCTGATGGATGAAATGAGTGAGAAAGAAAAAGAAGAAATTGCCTGGAGAAAAGACAATGAAGCCGACCGGATTGACAACATCTATTACCGGGCGGACGAAGTAGGAGGCATTCTTCCCCATCGGATCAACGAACTGTGGCTGATGGATATGGACACCTATGAATTGGAACGAATTACCCCATGCCGGGATCATATATTCAGCCGGCTGCAGACCACACCGGTGTGGGCACCGGACGGTTCGAAGATTGCCTACACCAGCAGCCATGAAGCGGTCAAGGAGCTTTCACCTTATCTGGGGGCCAATGTCGCAGATTTGTATGTGTATGATATTGAAACAAAAACCCATCAACGGGCTGTCCATGGAAATGGAACAGCCGCCTATCCGGTCTGGGCTCCGGACAGTCAGTCCATTGCCTATTTCTGGTACGATGACCTGAAATATCTGACTTCGTCTACACTGCCCTCCCTGCACAGGATATTTCTTCAGGATATGAAGGATCATTGCCTGTCCGACAATCTGGAAATATCCGTCCATGTTTCGGTGCAGAGCGATCTGATGATCGGATCCATGCCGGTAACCCCGGTTTGGACCCACAAAGGACAAATCCTGTTTTGGGGCTCCGGTGGGGGCAAGGCCAACGTGTATGCCATCAGCGATGAGGGCGGCGAAGTTCAAGCGGTGGCAAAAATCCAGGGTTCTGTGTTCGGAATGTCCGGGGATGCCGCAGGACGGAAACTGGCTCTGGCTGTGATGGATACCCAGCGATGCATGGAACTGTGGGAATGCCAGACGGAGTCGGGTAGCTGCATTTTGTGCCAGGATGTGAATGAAAAGCTTCTGGCAGAATGTTATGTGGCGGATGCTGAAAAATTCAAAGTGGAGATAGAATCAGGTCAAACCATCGATGCCTGGCTGATGAAGCCCCACGGAATCAAGGAAAACGAACAATATCCTCTGGTTCTGCATATCCACGGCGGTCCTCATCTTCTCTATGGCGATGCGTTCAATTTCGAATTCCAGATGATGGCGGCCAAAGGAATCGGGGTTTTGTATGCCAATCCGAGGGGCAGTGCCGGATACGGGCAGTCGTTTTTACGGGGCTGCTGCGGCGACTTTGGAGGCAGAGACTACCGAGACCTTATGGCAGTAGTGGATGCCGCATTGAAAAAGGAACCGGGAATTGATGAGAAACGGCTGGGAGTGACGGGTCTGAGTTACGGTGGGTTTATGACAAACTGGGTTGTCGGCCACACTCATCGATTCAAGGCGGCAGCCACCAAGAACTGCCTGTCGAACCTGCTTAGTTTTTCCGGCGTTTCTGATATCGGATATTTCTTTTTGGAAGGAGAGCAGTTGGGGAATCCCTGGAAAGACCGGGACCGCATGGAAGCGTTCTCTCCCATCACCTATGTCCACCATATCGAAACACCGCTGTTGATTATGCATACAAAAGATGACCAGCGCTGTCCCATCGAACAGTCGGAACAACTCTATACCGCCATGAAATACCTGGGGAAAGATGTAACATTTTTGCGCTACCCGTCCGGGAATCATCTCATGTACCGGTTGGGGAAGCCGACTTTGAGGGCGGCTTGGCTGTGCGATGTGCTGAAATGGTTTGAGCAACACCTGCTGGGATGAACCAAAAGGGCTATTAACTGAATGCTGAGGAAGGATGACTGGTATGGAAAACACGAAGATCCGTTGGCCAAATGGAGCAAAATGTGCTGTGATGTTGACTTTTGATTTGGATGCCGAGACCACATGGGCCAATGGCACGGACGGATTTCCCAGTGGGGAAAACTACATCCGTTCGCTGTCATTGGGACAGTACGGTCCGCTGCGTTCGGCACCGCGGATATTGAACCTGCTTCATAAATATGATCTTCCGGCTACATTTTTTGTCCCCGGATGGGTTGCAGAGCATTATCCCGATGTGTTCATCCGGATCGCCGAAGAAGGGCATGAAGTGGGGCACCACGGATATACCCACGAGCGATTTGTGGATAAAACTCCCGATGAGCAGCGGGAGATTATCCACAAGAGTCAGGAGATTTTTCAGAAACTAATCGGAAAGAAAGCCAGTGGGTATCGAACCCCTTCGGGGGACTGGTCGCCGGAAACACCGGGAATATTGAATGAATTGGGATTTTCTTTTTCCAGCTCCATGCGAGGGGATGACCGTCCGTATCGGACCGTAATTGATGGCAAAGAAACTGATCTCATCGAAATACCCGCACACTGGGAACTGGATGACTATGTTCAATTCGCCTACAGCTATTACCCCGCGGAACCCGTGGGGCAGGGGAGAATTTCCAGTCATGACTATGTTTTGGATAACTACTACCGGGAGTTCGAAGGGTATTACCGGGAAGGATTGTGCTTTGTGCTGATGATGCACCCTCAGGTAATCGGAAAGCCCGGTCGGGCCATGATGCTGGAGCAGCTGCTGCAGATGATCCTGAAGTTCCCCGATGTCTGGTTTGCCACCGGAGGAGAAATTGCTCAGTGGTGGCGGACCCATTACTAAAGGAGGCAGTGACCATGGATATACAGCGAGTAAACTGGCCTGACGGTGCAAACTGTGCGGTTATGCTGACATTCAATCTGGATGCAGATCAGTTCTGGATGAGTCTGGGGGATGATTGTCATCGTCGACCGAAGACACTTTCTTTGGGAGAGTACGGCATGAAAAGAGGCCTGCATCGTGTGCTGGATGTGCTGGAGGCATTCGATGTACCGGCTACGTTTTTCGTTCCCGGCAAGGTGGCCGAGCACTATCCGGACCGCATTCAGGAGGTGGCAGCTGGGGGATTTGAAATCGGGCTGCATGGATATGCTCATGAAAATTTCGGACATTTGAATGACGGTGAGCTTGGAGATGCATTCTCGCAGGGAGTGGCTGCGTTGAAAAAGGTTACCGGGGAAAACCCCATGGGATTTCGGGTTCCGGAGGGAGAGATGACCCGGGAAGCCTACGACCATATGGCGGCATCCGGAATTCTCTATTCCAGTTCCATGTTCGGGGACGATCGGCCGTATTGGGTTAAGACGGCCCTGGAAGGGAAATCTGTACTGGAAATTCCGGCACCGTGGGAGATCAGTGATTTCCCCTACTTTGGTTTCAACTATACACCGGCTTTTCCAGCGGGACAGGGTCGCATAGCCAACTACAGTCACGTCCTGAGCACATTCAAGCAGGAATACAAAGCCTACTATTACTACGGACTCTGTTATGTGCCCCAGTTTGACCCCCAGACCATCGGTTCTCCGGGACGGATCACCATTCTGGCGGATCTCCTGAAATACATCAAAGAGCAGGGGAAAGTCTGGTTTTGCACAGGCCGGGAAATGGCCGATTTCTGGGATAAGAATTAGAGACAATACGGCCTCTTTCGCTTGAAAGAGGTTGTATTTGTTTCGCTGACTTTGAGATGAAGGGAGCTGCTGTGTATGAAGCAAGCGTTGGAAGGACTGCGGGTTCTGGATTTAACCCGGGTACTGGCCGGCCCGTATGTCACCATGATTATGGCCGATCTGGGTGCGGATGTTGTGAAAGTGGAAGTGCCGGGAAGAGGGGATGACGCCAGGCATTTTGGTCCATATGTGGGCAGTGAAAGCGCCTATTTTATGAGCATCAATCGGGGAAAACGAAGCATAGAGCTGGATCTAAAACAGGAGGAAGATCGGGAGCTCTTTCTCAGGCTAACCGCTAAAGCGGATATTGTTGTGGAAAATTTCCGCCCCGGTACCATGGAAAAACTGAATCTGGGGTATGAGGAACTGAAAAAGCACAACCCCCGAATTATTTACGCGGCTGTGTCCGGGTTTGGCCATACCGGTCCCTATTCTCATCGGCCAGCGTATGATGCTGTGGTGCAGGCGATGGGTGGGATTATGAGTATAACGGGGCCTGTAGGCGGACCTCCGGTGCGGGTTGGTACTTCCATGGGCGATATTACTGCCGGCTTGTTCGCTGCAGTGGGAATCCTGGCTGCCATTCACCATCGAGATATGACCGGTGAAGGACAGAAGGTGGATGTGGCCATGCTGGACTGCCAGGTCGCTGTGCTGGAAAATGCCATTTCCCGCTACAGTGTGACCGGAGAGGTTCCAGGGCCCAACGGCAATCAGCATCCATCCATTACCCCCTTTGAAACCTTCCGGACAAAAGACGGCGAGATTATGATAGCTGCCGGCAATGATGCGTTGTTTACGAAACTCTGCCATGTTTTAAATAAGAGCGAATGGCTGGAGGATGACCGTTTTTCCACCAACAAACTGCGAACTGACCACCGAGACCTGCTGGTCACCATGATGAATGAAGCAATCGGTGCTGAAACCACCGAGACATGGCAGGAAAAACTCTTGGAAGCAGGTGTTCCCAGTGGCCCCATCAATACGGTAGACAAGGTTATCCAGGATCCCCAGGTCAGGGCACGGCAGATGATTCAAACCGTTGTTCATCCCGATGCAGGACCGGTGACCATGCCGGGGATTCCCATCAAGATGAGCTGCACCCCGGGAATGATCCGCCGCCCGCCGCCGCGGCTGGGAGAACATAAGGACGAAATACTGGCGGAATGGCTTCAGGACGATTGAAAAGAAGCATCGCTGCAGGGTTATGTTGACATTCAATCACTATCGGGGTACAATGAAAGAAACAGACCGACTGGTCTAGTCACTGATGAAAGGATGGTGCGTTTATGTTTCATGTTTCTGACTTGCGTTTTCGCTATCCCCATAACAAAGAAGACACCATAAAAGGGATGTCGTTTGATGTCCGGGATGGAGAAATTTTCGGGTTGCTGGGACCTAGCGGTGTCGGAAAAAGCACCACACAGAAGATCCTGATTCGACTGCTGAAGAATTACCAAGGAGTTGTGGAGTTTAAGGGTAAGGATTTGCGGTCATACGGGAAAGAATTCTATGAAAAAATCGGGGTTGGATTTGAGATGCCGGTGCATTTCTCCAAACTGACCGCCCAGGAAAACATTCAGTTCTTTAAAGGACTGTACCACAAACAGGCGGATACGGATGCCATCATGAAAAGGCTGGGCCTTTATCCGGATAAGGATAAACCGGTATCGGCCTACTCCAAAGGGATGAAAGTCCGTCTGAACTTTGTCCGGGCACTGCTCAATGACCCGGAAATTCTGATTTTGGATGAGCCCACCAATGGTCTGGATCCCACCAATGCCCGCATTGTCAAAGACATGATCCGGGAATTCAAACAGGCCGGCGGGACCGTGCTGCTGACAACCCATCTGATGGGGGATGTAGACGAACTCTGTGACCGGGTGGCGTTTATGGCGGATGGGAACATTGTGGAAAGCGATGATCCGAAAGCGTTGAAACTGAAATACGGACAGCGAATTGTTGAAATTGAATACGAAGGTCAAAGCAGCGAGAAGAAAGTGTTTGATCTGGATACTCTGGGCAGCAATGAAGACTTCTTTGGATTGGTCCGGGAGAAAAAGATCATTACAATCCACAGCAAGGAGACCACCCTCGACGATATCTTTATCAAAGTGACGGGAGGGAACGGCGGTGAATAATCTGGCGGCTTTAACCAGAGGTGAACTGGTGCGATTAAAAAAATACAATATTCTGGCTGCCGGATTTTTGGTGGCACTGATCTGGATTTTGGTTCTGCATTTGACCAATACTTCCGACATTGGGAGACTGCTGATTGTGGTGCTGTTTTTCGATGTGACGGCCATGGCCGGGATCATGATCGGGGTAACCATCCACTATGAAAAGCAGGAATCCACGTTGAAAACCATGCTGGTGGCTCCCATCTCCAAGGATGAGTTCATCCTCTCTAAAATACTGGCCAATATGACATCGAGTCTTTTGACACTCGTGGTTCTGTTGATCTACGGGTATTGGGTCAAAAATGTGTCGTTGAATATTCCTATACTGGTGGGTTCTGTGATACTGGGGATATTTCAGTTTTCACTGATCGGATACCTGCTGACGTACCGATCCCGGGATTTTACCGGCATGCTGATGAATCTGATGGCTTTCAATATTTTCATGAGTATTCCTGTGGTTCTTGATTTTGTGGGATTGATCAAAAACGATGTGCTTTCAAAACTAATGTATGCTTTGCCGACCAAAGCACTGCTGACTTTAATGACTGCTGCAGTCAATCGGCCGGAAACGTGGGAACTGGTACTGTCTCTGGGTTACCTACTGATCTTGACGGCGGCATCGTTTATCGTCATCCGCAATCAGTTTGACAGCTTTTCCGCAAAGGAGAGTGGTAGCTGATGATGGGAGAGTTTGTATCTTCTGAAGTGAAAAAATGGACCCGAGATCCGTTTATGGTTTTGATGGTGGTTTATCCGTTTATCTTTGCTCTGGTGGGACGGTATTTGATCCCCTATTTGTCTGAGAACACCGGGCTGGCTCTGGAGGGGATTTCCGATATTATTCTGGTGGGGTTGATTCTTTTCTGCCCGGCCATTTACGGGGCTGTCATCGGTTTTTCCATTCTGGATGACCGGGATGACAACATTCTGACAGCCATTCAGGTCACCCCGCTGAATGTAAATCAGTTTCTTTCAGTCCGCCTGGTGATGGCCTCCATCATGACATTTCTATCGGTGTTCTTCATTATCTGGTTCACCGATCTTGTGGCCATTACCAACAGCGAAGCAGCCCTTGTCAGTCTCATTATTGCGGTGGGAACTCCCATTGTGGGTTTTTTGGTAAATGCCTTTGCATCCAACAAAGTGGAGGGATTTGCCATGATGAAAGGGATGGGCATTGTATCGCTGTTTCCATTGGCGGGACTTTTCTTCCATGATATCAAAGAGTTGATCTTTGCGTTCGCTCCGGGATTCTGGCCGGCTAAAATGATCAGTGTGATTGCCCGCGGTGAAGGGTTTCAGTATTTGACTTATTCCCAGTACCTATGGATCGGGCTGGTTTATACCATGCTTGTCACCTGGCTTATATTCGGCTTTTTCCGCAGACGGCTGCGCCTTTAGGTAAACGCCATGGATACGGTTGAACGAGTGGAACATATTGCCATGATTCAATTTGCTGAGAAAGGATATGACCGTGTATCCTTAAATGACATTCTTAAAAAAGCTGAAGTCAGCAAGGGCTCTTTCTATCACCACTTTACGAATAAAGAGGAACTGTACGCTAGTCTGGTGGGAAAAGTCGTTGAGGAGAAATGGAAGCGGATTCACGAATTGGGCTTGGATCAATCCATACCCAACGGCCTTTTCTCGCTTCTTCGCATCCAGATCAGGGCTGCGATTCAGTTTATCCAGGAAAAACCCGAGTATCAAAAATTCTCTGAATCCGTTATGAAAGAAAAAAATACGGAACTGAGAGACCGTATTTTCCTTCGGTTTAAACTGGACTATAAGGATAGTCTGCTGCATCTGGTTCGACATGCGGTAGAAGTGGGGGAAGTCCGCAGCGATATTTCGCCGGAACAGGTCAATTCAATCATGATGTTGTTGCTTCAGAATATGACAGAACTGATGGATGTAAAGGGCGATACGACAATTTGGGAATACGAGAATGTGGCAGATACCCTAATCGATGTTTTGGAAAACGGATTGGGCAAGAACTAGAAGAAGGCAGGATAGCATCCTGCCTTCTTCTATATATGAATCCTATTCAGACAGGTCCGGATATTTTTCCACCAGGAGAGCATACAGGTAGGTCCCGAAAATGAGACCGACGGCTGTAAACAGGCCTAAGATCTTCCCTTCCCCCAATTGGGCCAGGATGGTTCCCGGGCAGGCTCCGGATAGCCCCCAGCCCAATCCGAATATGGCGCCACCGAGAAGACTGGTGGGCTTTAGTTTTTTATAGCTGATTTTTATGGGGGTACCGTTTTTGGTTACATTTCCTTTGGAGGCCAGCCAACGCATTCCCAGATGCCCGACTACGATGGCACTGATCATGACCCAGGCCAGTTTTAGATTGGTGGCGGTGAACATGCCGTATATAAGGTCATACTCTCCCGCTCCCACCCGGCTCAGGGCAAATCCGAAAAACACACCGAAAAACAGTAAGGATGTTTTCTGGGTCATGGTGTCACACCTCCCAGCAGCAGGAATCGGACAATGTAGGTGGACAGTGCACCCATGACAATGAATCCAATGGTTACCACCAGGGCGGAAAGCTGCAGTGTGGCCAAGCCGTGGATACTGTGTCCGGATGTGCATCCCCCGGCAATGCGGGCACCCAGCCCGAGAAGAGTCCCACCTGCAAAGAGGATCAACCCGTAGATGACCGTGGGCCAGGCTGTTGTTTCTGTCAGGATCCCCATCTCTCCTGTGATCAGGGGTCTTCCGCTGAGCCTTGCCGACAGGAAAGCACCGGCAATCATCCCAATGATAAAGTAGACACGCCAGCCAAACAGATCTTTAAACGTATCTTTCTGTAGCCAGGACAATGGTTTCTTCCCGTGAAGGAGCATTTTCAGGAAGTTCCCGTATCCTGTGGAGACGCCCAAAGCCGTGTTCTGGTAGTAGTACAGTCCGGGGACCAGCAGCCCAATGGCCAGGCCTCCCGCCCACCAGGGCCAGGGGGTGACAAAAATGGCTTCATAAAGCCAGGACATCATAATGATCACTCCTTGTTATTTTGTCAGAGAGAATCCGGCAGCAGCCCAGGCCGTGGTTCCTCCCACCATGTTCAGGACCGTTTTGAATCCTTTCTGCTTCAGCAGACTGGCTGCCAGAATGGAACGGTTGGATGTATTGCACAATGTAACAATGGGCTTTTCCGGATCCCATTCCACATATCGTTGACGAATATCGGGAGTGGGGGCATGGATGGTTCCGGGGATGTGTCCTTCTTCCCATTCGCTGAGCTGCCGTGTATCCAAAACTGTGTATTCCGGATTTTCCAGTACATCGTGCAGTTCGTGGACGGAAATGGTATCAATGCGGTTGGTTCTCAAGCCACCATTGATCCATTTCAGCATTCCGCCGCTGAGGTATCCCACCACACGGTCATGGCCGACTGCCCGCAGACCCACCAGGGCTTCCTGCAGTTCGTCATCGGTTTCGGCCACCAGCAGCAGGGGGACATCAAAGGGGACAACCCATCCGGCAAAAGTCGAAAATTTGCCCTGGAGGGGAATGGCATACGCTCCGGGGACATGCGCTCCGGAGAATTCCACGAAACTTCGTACATCAACAACCTGATGCCCTTCTTGGATTTTCTTGTGGAAGGCATCCGGGCCGATGGGTACGGGTTTCGGCAGATCTTGGATCAGAGTAGGGCCCTGCCGGTTGATTTCGGAACACCTGGAAAAATGGTCCGGAGCTTCCGGCATCCCGGTGAGGAGAGCCTGAACAAAATCTTCTTCTTTTTCCAGTTGAAATGCATAATTCCACTGCTTCTCAATGCCCAGGGTGGTCCATAGTTTAGCCGACAGCGACCGGCCGCAGAGGGAGCCCATGCCGTGGGCCGGGTACAACTCGATGTGATTCCCCCACTCTTTCAGTTTCCGGATACTGCGGTAGAGCTTTTGGGCCAGCTCCTGTTTCATATCCGGGAAAAGATCCGGTCGGCCCACATCTCCCACCAGCACAGTATCCCCGGTGAAGACGAGAATGGGTTCATCAGCGCGTTCATGGTCGGCCACAAAGAACACAGCTCCCTCCGGGGTGTGGCCGGGTGTGTCCAGCATGGTGATGGAGAATGTGTCGTGGGTAAAAGTTTCCCCATCTTCGATACCCTGATGGGGATATGCGCATTTGGCCGCTTTGGATGCATAGATGACGGCACCGGTTTCTTCGGCCAGATCCATATGACCGGAAATGAAGTCGGCATGCAGATGGGTTTCGATGATTCCGGTAATGGGCAGCCCAAACGCTTTGGCCTGCTTCATGTACTTTTCAATATCACGGCCTGGATCCACCACGATGCATCCTTTTTTCCCCCCGATTACATAGGAACTGTGAGCCAGTCCCGAGCTGTAAATGTGACTGAAAAACATACTGATCCCTCCTTAAGTTGTTAATTCCAAAGCAGAAAAATCGTCAGTGCCGCGGCCACTCCAGCAAAAACAGTGAGAACTGCGCCGGAGCGAATGTACAGCGGGATGCTGAACGGGGCTTTGCTTAAAACCAGAAGTGCCGCCTGGTGTGTCGGCAAGATCAAGGCCAGGTTGGCACCGGCGGCAACAGCCATCAATACAGCCGGCAGAGACACACCTGAAGACTGACTGGCCAGACTGGCGGCAATGGGTGCCATAATGACGGCGGCTGCGCTGTTGTTGATGGCATTGGAAAATGCCGCGGTTCCAAACAGTATCACCATCAGCAGCGACAGAGGGTTCAGTCCGCCCATGACGGGCAGCAGCAGGGCAGACAACTGATCCAATGCACCCACATGATCCAATGTCTGTCCGATGCCGATCATGGCCCCCAGAAAAAAGATAATGGGCAGTTCAATGGAACTGTACGCCTCCTGAGACGAGATGACGCCGGCAGCAATCAACAAAATGACGACGGAGCCAAATCCGATGGCGGGACCAATGATCCCGGCGCTGACCAAAAGGATGGCCGTACTTAAAACCAGCACAGTGAAACGGCGTTTGGGGGTGGCCAGCAATCCCGGCTGGGACGGAGGCGGAACGGATACACTGACCGTCTCCTGCAGAGTCTGCAAACTACGGATGGGTGAAAAACCCAACTTCAGACTGATTTGCCACAAAAGGACAAATGAAATCAGGATGGCTGCACCATGGGGCGCAAAGTCAAACATCTTGAAACTTTGCCCGGAAACTGAATACAGATAGCTGGCTACGATGATGTTGGGAGCACTGCCTATCAGGGTCAGTGTTCCGCCGAGAATGGATGCAAAAGCCACCGGCATTCCAAACAGTCCTCGGTGAACACGGGCTCGATCGGCCATCCGGGTGGCGGTGTTCAGCACAAGACCCACAGCTCCCACATTGTTCATAAAAGCGGATAGACCGGCTGTTACCATGGATGTGGCCAGGATCTGTCCCTGCAGGGTCTTGCTCCTTGCGGCAATTTTCAGTCCCAGGCCGGAAAGAATCCCTGAAGAGGCAATGGCCTGGCTCATGATCATCACCGCCAGAATGGTAATGAGAGCCGGATGCCCGAACCCCGAAAAAAGGATCGATTGGGGGGCAGCCCGGACCAGTCCCAGAAGAAGCAGTCCGGTGACCGCCGTCAGGTCCATGGGAAATTTTCCGGTGGCCACGGAAAGCAATACACCGGTCAGTACAGCCCAGGTTATCCACTGCAGCATGGTCTCGCTCATTGGCACTCCCTCAAAAATTGTTTGAATTTGTACTTGATATAAAGTTGGTTTAATATTTCAATTTCGACATTGGCGCCGTTCTCCCTGCAAAATGGTAATCAGCCGGTGCTTATGGCGAAAAAAACATCGTATCGACGCATTCGGCATCCGGGTGCGGATGCGTTATATAGGGCTTTTATCCAACCTGCGAATATGATAAGATAAAAGCGAACAAAGAGTGCGGCAAACAACATTAGGGAGGCGGTTCAAATGAGCGGGACCCTGCAGATCAGAGGTATGATGCTGGCAGATCTCCATCACGTAATTAACTCTGTACTCAAGCTTATGGACAAGATTCACATGGATGATTGGGATTACCGGCTTACTTCTGAGATGCGAACTCTTGGAGAAACTGTGCAGCATCTGGCTGCAGTTCCTGGTGCTGATCTTTTGATTATGAAGGAAAAGACACAGGAAGATGTCCAGGCATATGAAAAGAAACTGCAGGAAATCAACGATGTGGAAAAACTGAAAGACGAAATGGTCAAAGGGTATCGGGAACTGAACATGTATATGGAGTCTCTCAGTGTCCATGCGTTTCTCAATGAAACTACTCAGGCATTTTATGCCGATGCGGGGATGACACAGGCCCGATGGCTGCTGGAAGTGATTACCCATGTCTATCACCATCGTGCGCAGATGTATATGTACATGAAATCAAAAGGATACCCTGTCAGCATGGCCGATCTATATATCTGATGACAGGAAGATGTACTTCAATGGGAGGGGAAGAAGGTATGGCATATACCATCAAACCCGGCGTTACCTGGGTTGGAAAAATTGACTGGGATCTGAGATCGTTTCACGGAGACGAGCTGTCCACCCACCGAGGCTCATCCTACAATGCCTATCTGGTGGAGGATGAAAAGACGGTCTTGATCGATACGGTCTGGGGACCGTTTGCCAAAGAGTTTGTCCGGAAACTGAAAGAAACCGTCGATTTAAACCGCATTGACTGCATCGTTGCCAATCATGCAGAGTCGGATCACAGCGGAGCCCTTCCGGAACTGATGAGAGAGATTCCGGAAACGCCCATCTACTGTACACCCAACGGGATGCAGTCTCTGAAAGGGCATTACCATCAGGATTGGAATTTTGTACCGGTCAAAACCGGAGACACGCTGAATCTGGGCAGCAAAGAGCTGGTTTTCATTGAAGCCAGGATGCTGCATTGGCCGGACAGTATGTTTTGTTATCTGACCCAAGATCATATCCTGTTTAGCAACGATGCCTTCGGCCAGCATCTGGCATCGGAAGAGATGTTTGCCGACCGGGTGGATGAGGCAGAACTGTATCAGGAAGCCATCAAATATTACGCCAACATTCTGACTCCGTTCAGCCGTCTGGTGGAAGGTAAAATCAATCAGCTTCTGGACATGAAAGTCCCCGTGGAAATGATCTGCCCCAGTCACGGGTTGATCTGGAGAAAAGAACCGGAAAAAATCATCCAGCTATATACCCGGTGGGCGCAGAACTATCAGGAAAATCAGGTTGTACTGATTTATGATACCATGTGGAATGGAACGAAGCGTCTGGCAGATTCGGTGGCAGCCGGCATTAAAGAAGCGAATCCGGACATCGTTGTGAAGCTATTCAACGCGGCACATTCGGACAAAAGTGATGTGATCACGGAGGTTTTTAAATCCAAAGCGATCATGGTGGGTTCACCCACTTTTAATAAAGGGATTTTGTATTCCATCGCCGGAATGCTGGATCTGATCCGGGGATTGTCATTCAAGGATAAAAAAGCAGGGGCATTTGGCTGTTACGGCTGGAGCGGAGAATCCGCGGGAATCATCAGCCAGGCGCTAGAAAAGGGCGGGTTTGCTCTGGTGGGCGATCCGGTACGAGCTGTATGGAATCCGGATCCGTCCGGGCTGGATGATGCGAGAGCACTGGGAAAGAAAATGGGCGAAGCTTTGAGATAGCGAGTGTAGGTGAGGCAGATGGTATGCTTCACCTATTCATTTTTACGGGGATTGGGGGTGGATAGGGAGGAATCGCGGAATAAGGGATTACCTGCTTGGAAAGTATCAGGCGGTTGATAACCGCTGGATTCATCCGGACTATCGGGATACAGTATACCGTGAGTTTGACTTCAGTTTGCTATTTCGATCCGGAATCACAACACCAAGGAAAAGGAGGGTAAACCATGAACAAATTTTACCGCGTGAACATGACAGAGAAAACGGTTACCGAAGAAGTTGTACCGGAAAAGTACAAAGGCATGGGCGGTCGTCAGCTGACATCGTATCTTGTGGCTGACGAGGTTCCCCCCTTGTGTCATCCTTTGGGGCCCAACAACAAAATTGTGATTGCCCCCGGGATGGTTACCGGCACAGCGTCACCGAGTTCAGGTCGTCTATCCGTGGGAGGAAAGTCTCCTCTGACGGGAGGGATCAAGGAGGCCAATGCAGGGACCCCATTCAGCCAGATGATGGGCCGACTGGGGATCAAAGCCATCATCATTGAGGGGCAGTGCACTGAAAAGATATGGATGCTGAAAGTGGACAAAGACGGAGCGAAGCTCCTGGATGCGGAAGCGTTTAAAGGGAAAGGTCTGTACGAAACTGCAGATATTCTCCATCAGGAGTATCCCAACGACAAATATGCCCTGATGGGAATTGGTCCTGCCGGGGAAGAGAGAATGAGCATGGCTGGAATTGCTTTCAGCGATACAGAAGGAAGACCCAGCCGCTATGCAGGCCGCGGGGGTCTGGGGGCCGTTCTGGGCAGCAAAGGATTGAAGGCCATGGTGATCAGTGATGAAGGAGCACCCGGTCCAGAAATAGTTGATGAAGAACTGTTCAAAAAAGGACGCAAGAAGCTTACCGATGCCATCCGTAAACACGATTTGACCAAAAAGGATGGAGCGCTGAACACCTATGGCACTGCGGTTTTGATCAATCTTCTGAATGAAGCGGGTGGGCTGCCCACCAATAATTTCCGTTCGGGGAATTTTGAGTTTGCAGCCAATATCAGCGGAGAAAAAATTGCCGAACGGGTAAAAGAGCGGGGAGGGGGAGAAACCGGACACGGCTGCCATCCCGGTTGCATCATCCGCTGCTCCAATGTATACCCCAACGAGGACGGATCGGAAATGGTATCCGCCATCGAGTATGAAACCACCTGGTCTTTGGGAGCCAACTGCGGGATTGGAGATCTGGACATCATCGGGAAACTAACCTACGACTGCAATGACATTGGGATCGACACCATCGAAGCCGGGGTTACCATCGGTGTGGCCATGGAAGCCGGGGTTAAAGAATTCGGGGATGGCCCCGGTGCTTTGGAATTGATGGAAGAGATTCGTCAAGCTACGCCGCTGGGACGAATTCTGGGAAATGGTGCCGAATTTACCGGGCAGGCTTACGGGGTTGTACGGGTTCCCACTGTGAAAAAACAGGGTATGCCAGCGTATGAACCTCGGGCCGTCAAAGGAATCGCCGTAACCTACGCCACCAGTTCCATGGGGGCAGACCATACCGCCGGGTACACCATTGCACCGGAGATTGCCGGAGTGGGCGGGAAAGTGGATCCCTTGACTTCCGAAGGAAAGATCGACTTGTCCCGGACCTTCCAGTATGTCACGAACTTTGTGGATTCAACCGGATACTGCCTGTTTATTGCATTTCCCATCATTGATTTCCCGGAAGGGATGGAGGGAATGGTCGAATCCATCAACGGTGTCATCGGATCCAGCTATACCGTGGACGACATCGCCAAAGTCGGCAAAGAGATCATGGATGTGGAGAATGAATTTAACCGGAAAGCCGGAATCTCCAGAGAGCATCACCGGATTCCAGAGTTTATGCGGTTGGAAAAACTGCCGCCCCACAATCAGGTGTTCGACATTTCGGATGAAGAGCTGGCGGCGATCTGGGATTAGATGAAGCAGAAAAAAGAGGTCGGTACTGATTGCAGACGGCTTCGGAAAGGATGATGGCCATGATACAAGTGAAAGTGGTTTTGTATGCCAGCCTCAGTCGCTATCATCCGAACCAGGGTGGTGCAGCACCGTTTATTGTATCCATGGATGAGAACAGTACCATAACACAGCTGTTGGGCAAACTCGGTATCCCAGAAAAGGAAATCAAGCAGTTCTTTGTGAAGAACCGCCGCCAGGACGGCAGCTATATTCTGGAGGATGGGGACCGAGTTGCCATATTTCCTCCCGTAGGCGGAGGGTAGCTGATTCTGTCTGTTATGCCCTCATCCGACCGGACTTGAAAGGTACAGCAGGAAACTAACTGGATTGAGGCAATAAACTTCCGATGCATTTCCCAACAGGGCCGCCATAGGGTGGCTCTTTTTTCTGCAAGATTGCCTGAACCAATCCTGCAGCGAAAAAATCAGGATAAACCGAGGGATCTGCTGGATCAAGATCCAGCAGAAGGGTGGCCCATCCTGTAATCGGTGCTGTGTATGTGGAGAGCTATGTTGAAACCTCCACAAGGATCACCATGCATTTGCCATCGTAAACAATCACCGTGCCAACCGGCGATGGCAGATGAATGCAGGTGTCAACAACTCTCTTGCCAGAAGAAAGCGGCAGGAAAGAAGTGCTCTGGAATCTCGGTTCCACCATAACCCTCGAGAAGGCCAGTTTGTCTTTTCGGATGAGGCAACTCGGCACAGTGTTCATTTCAAGGAAATTTCCAAATCAGCAGTGAGTAAAGCGCCATCTCTGAAGGTACAGCCCAGGACAATCCTGGCCACTGTATTGATGGCGCGCTGCAGGGGAAATACCGGGGCTTTATGTGGGGATGGGAACCAGATGGGAATTGAAAAAACAGATACCGAAGCGGATGAAAAGCGTACGGTATCTGTTGACACAAGATTTCTCTTTAGGCGGGCATTCACCGGGCTGCAGTACATGGCTGCTTGCATCCGATTCAAAGGGCAAGGAGACTCACTCATTTTTCAGCCATGACCAGATGCTCCAAACCAGTATGGAAAGCCCTTAAGCAATTCATCTATGGTCTGGCATCAGCGGCCAAAGGGATCTGATCCAAATCCAGATGCTCAAAAGGAAGCGGTTTCAGAGTCCATGTCTTTCCATTCAGATACTGAAAGAGCCCATGGGTTTCGAATTGGAAAGACAGCCGAAAAGCACTTAATTGCTGAGTCTTGACTCGGTAGAGCCGGTTCAGCTGCCGATCTCCGTACTTGTCATCTCCCAGTACCGGATGCCCCAAATGAGCCATGTGGGCACGGATCTGGTGGGTGCGTCCTGTCACAATCTCAATTTCTAAAAGGCTGATCCGCTGACCGGAGCGGATGGTGCGATAGCGGGTGATGGCGGTGAGGGAGTGCCTCTGCTGGGTATCCAGTACGGTAACCTGACTCAGGTGGGGGTTCTTGTGGATATAGTGGACGGCTTGTCCATCCGGCGGTTCCGGGGTGCCCTTCACCAGACAGCGGTAGAATTTGCGGATGCGGTGTTCTTTGATTTGCTGCAGGATGAAATCCCTGGCAGGGGCTGTTTTGGCAATGATGACCAGGCCTCCGGTATGATGATCCAGACGGTGGCAGAGGGCCGGCAGTCCATTGGTTTGTGTTTCTGATTTGTTTTTCGATACATACCGGGCTGCCAGTTCAATCAGGGTGGTCCGGCTGCTTTTTCGATCCGGATGCACCGACATTCCCGCCGGTTTGTTGACGATCAGAAGATGTTCGTCTTCAAAGAGGATATCCAGATCCACTGTGCCGGATCCTTCCGGGGCGGTGTAGCGGTCGGGAATGTAGGCAGTGATGATGTCCCCGGGGTTCACAAACACGTTCTCTGAAACCCGCTGACCGTTTACCAGAATGTCTTTCTTGCGAATGGTTTTGAAAATGATGCCGTGGGGAACATGCGGATACTGATCCTTGATCAATCCATCCAGTCGTCTGCCACCGGCACCGGGCGGTACTGTTATCTGAATCATGACGTTCTCTCCTTCGTACAAAACAGGGCACCCCTTGGCCAGAGGTGCCCCAGCAGGTTACACTTTAATTTTGTGTACCGCTTTTTTCACGGCATCGATGGAATGGGGCGAAATGTCGGAAGGGATGGCGCACCCCGGTCCCACCATGAAATGGCGGGTCCCTGCTTCCTGGACAGCCTGTTCCACCTGGGCTTCCAGATCATTGGCGTGGAAATAGCTGGTTTTCTGTTCATCGATCCCGCCGATCAGGCAGGCATCGGTCATGCTGCGGGCATCCTTCAAGGAAGGTGCGGAATGGAGATGGGACCAGTTAAAGGCATGGACCGGATAATCCCATACATCATCCATCCGCAGATTGAATCCGTGAATGTGCGCTACATTGAAGACACCCTTCGTTTTGAAGAATTCCAGCATCTTCATGTCGTAGGGTTTGACGAATTCCATAAATTCATCCCGGCTCATGAAATCGTCAGTGGCCCCGTTGACGGAGAAGAAGATGCCGGAAGCGCCGGCTTGAATGGCTGCCTCTCCATAGGCCATGAAGCTCTCGGTAATGGCATCCAGGCCGGCTTTGAATTCGTCCGGATGCTCTCTCATCAGATTAAAGATGACATCTTTGGCGGTTCTGCGGGCGACACCGATGGGATTGAAGATGGTTTCAATGTAACACGCTTTCCCGTCCAGGCGTTTGCCGATGATGCCCAATGCTTTCAGCTGTTCCTGGAACCAGTAATAATCCAGGGGAGCCGAAGAGAGTCGTTTCCAGTCTTCCAGGCTGGAGATTCGATCCAACCCTTCCGGGAAGGGGTAGGTGTAATCGTTCATCACTTTGATGAAATCGAAGTCATACCGCTCAAAAAAAGCCAGCTGGGTTTCGGCGATGGCTTCACCGGTCATGAATTGATTTCCGAAGTGATACCACAGACTGTAGGGGATCCGATCCACTTCCTGTCCCTGTAAAGCGGCAAGAACGCGTTCCTTTTTGTTCATCAATATCCCTCCAATTCTCAAGTCTCTTCAATCAGGGTATTCTCGATCTTTCAGTAAATTCCTATAGAGGTTCTGAAAAAGTGAAAAAGCCAGCTTTCTTTTTCAGAAGGAATACCATCAGAAAGTATGGAAGATATGGATTTATCATATGGAGGGGGTGTGCATTTGGATTGGCAGAGACTGCGATCCTTTGACGGAATGATCATCCGTTATGCGGCGCGTTGCAAAGAGATCTGGATCTATGAAAAGTACCGGCGGGAGAAAACCCTGGGTAAAGGTGAGTCTTTTCGGAAAGAATATTACGGGGGATTAAGCAGCGATATGAATGATCTGATTTTGGGTCTGGAAAATACAGATTTTACGGACAGTGAGCTGCTGGAATGCCGTGATCACTACCTGAATGCGGGAAGGTCGCTGAAAAAAGCATTGGATGCCCAAAAGGATGGAGCCCCCATGGATGAATTTTTGAAAGAATATCAATACAGCATGGACAGCGGAGCGTCAGAACTTACGCGGCTGTGGAAGGAATACGGGAAATCAGAAAGGAGGAAACGGTAATTGAAGGAACAGATTTTTTCATACATTGACCAGCACGGGGAAGAAATGATCCAGCGCCTGGAAACCATCGTGAATATGGACAGCGGCTCCTACACCAAAGCAGGTGTAGACCGGGTGGGGGAAAAGATGGCTGCCTGGCTGCGGGAATTGGGTATGGATGTTCAGGTCATTGTCCAGGAAAACCTGGGCTGCCATGTGATTGCCCGGAAGAAAGGGACAGGAGAGCGTAAGATTCTTCTTGTCGGGCATTTGGACACGGTCTTTGATGAAGGAACGGCTGCACAGCGTCCCTTTACGGTGAAAGAAGATCGAGCTTACGGACCCGGTGTGGCAGATATGAAAGCCGGATTGATTTCCATCCTCTATGCCCTGGCAGCATTATGGGAAAACGGATGGGATCAATTTGGAGAAATTACGGTGGTCATGAACGGCGACGAGGAGATTGGATCCCATACTTCCGAAGAGATATTTACCCGGGAGGGTAAAAAGGCCGATGCTGCTTTTGTCATGGAGCCGGGCCGGGCGGACGGGTCCATCGTATCGGAACGCAAAGGAGTCGGGGGGTATGAAGTGATCATCGAAGGGATTGCGGCTCATGCCGGCGTTGAACCGGAAAAAGGAGCTTCTGCCATCGAGGAATTGGCGAACAAGATCCTAGACCTGCATCGACTGACAGACTTCACCACGGGAACCACCGTCAATGTGGGAGTCATCAAAGGAGGAACCCGTCCCAACGTGGTGGCTGAGACAGCCTATGCCCAGGTGGATTTGAGGGTCAAAAGCATGGAAGAGGCTGAGCGGGTTCAAAATGCCGTTGCCGGAATTGCTGCTGAAGCAGTGGTTGCTGGCACCAAATCGAAAATACTGGGGGGCTTGGGCCGCCCGCCCATGGTCAAAACGGATAAAGCAGCTTCCTTGGTGGGTATGGTAAAGGAAGCAGCTGCCCTGGTAGGGTTTGATCTTACAGATACAGCCACTGGAGGCGGGTCGGACGGCAATTTTGTATCGGCTCTGGGAACTCCGGTTGTGGACGGTATGGGGCCGGTGGGTGGAAGGGTGCACAGCGATGATGAATATCTGGAACTGAATACCCTGCCGGAACGGTGCAAAATGCTGGCCATGACGCTGTTTCTGTATGGCGAACAACAAGAAGACTGAAAGGAATGAATCCATGATGAATCAGATCTATGAATATATTCGGCAAAACCAGGATAAGTATGTGGCCGAACTGATGGCTTTGCTGCAGCAGCCCAGCATCAGTACCCGGGGGGAAGGAATCCGGGAATGCATCGACCTGCTCACAGACAAAATGGAGAAGCTGGGGATCCAGACCACGGTGATCCCGACGGAAGGGCATCCGGTGGTGTATGGATTCATTCAAGGGCGATCTGACAAAACGCTGCTGATCTACGGGCATTACGATGTACAGCCGCCGGAACCGCTGGACAAATGGACTTCAGACCCCTTTGTCCCGGAGATTCGGGATGGGCGGATCTATGCCCGGGGCAGTGCGGATAACAAAGGACAGCTGTTTGCCCACCTGGCGGCCATTGAAGCTATCCAGGCGGTAGAGGGGTCGCTGCCGGTTTCCATCAAGTTCATATTTGAGGGCGAAGAAGAAATGGGCAGCCCTCATCTGGAGCGATTCATCGTGGACCATCCAACACTGCTCCAGGCCGATGCCCAGTACACTTCGGATGCCAGTATTCATGACTCCGGCCGGCCCATGATCATACTGGGTATGAAAGGCATGGTGTATCTGGAACTGAAGGCAAAAGGACCCAACCGGGACCGGCACTCGGCAGAGGCCGACTATGTACCCAACCCGGTCTGGGATCTGGTTTGGGCGCTGGAAAGCATGAAGGGCGCGGACCACCATGTGAAAGTGAAGGGATTCTATAATCCGGTTGTGGCGCCCAGTGAACAGGAAAAAGAAATCGTGGCATCCTTGCCGGTGGACCGGGAAAAACTTATGAAAGATCGGGGGATCCCCGCCATGCTCCCCACGGTGGGAGATAATTTCTATGCAGCCCGGATGCTTCCCACATTCAATATCTCCGGGATCTCCGCCGGGTTTACCGGACAGGGAACCAAAACGGTTCTCCCGTCAGAAGCTACGGCCAAGCTGGACATTCGTCTGGCGGCCGACCAAAAACCCAAAGAAGTGTATGAACAGGTGAAAAAGCATTTGAAAGACCACGGCTTTGATTCCATCACGGTAGAGTATCTGAGCGGATTGGAGCCGTCAAGGACAGATCTGGACCATCCGTATGTGAGCATGATCCGAAAAGCGGTGGCGGAGTCTTTTTCGGAGGATCCACTTTTGTTTCCCCGGATCATCGGCAGCGGCCCCGACTATTTGTTTACGGACAGGCTGGGTCTTCCCAGTGTCATTGTACCTTATGCCAATGCCGACTGCGGGCAGCACGCCCCCGATGAAAATCTGCAGTTGGACTGTTTCTACAAGGGGATTCGCACTTCGGCCACGGTCATTCAGCGTTTTGCGGAGATATGAGCTATCGATAATCAGAAAGAAGGGTGATCACCATGATCCGTTTCCTGACAGCGGGAGAATCGCATGGGAAAGGTCTGGTCGTGATTCTGGAAGGTCTTCCGGCAGGGGTTCCGGTAGCCAAAGAAGCCATCGATGTTCAACTGGCTCGGCGGCAGAAAGGCTACGGGCGGGGAGAAAGAATGACCATTGAATCGGACGAATGCGAGATTATCAGCGGTATCCGGTTTGGGGAAAGCATCGGCAGCCCCGTGGCTCTTCTGATTCGAAATCGGGACTGGGAAAACTGGTCTGAACTGATGGATGTGGAATCGGTTCCAGAGTTCATGGAGTTGGTGTCACGGCCCCGGCCTGGACACGGTGATTTGGCCGGACTGATCAAGTATGAACGAGAGGATATCCGGGATATTTCGGAACGGGCCAGCGCCCGGGAAACGGCTGCCCGGGTTGCAGCCGGTGCAGTGGTCCGCTCTTTTTTGGACTGTCTGGGCATCCAATTTTTCAGCATGGTGCTGTCCATCGGGGGAATTGAAGCACAGATCCGGTGGGATCGAATGGATGATATGCTGGAGGCCGCGGAAGCCTCCCCGGTAGGCTGTCCGGACCTGGAGGCATCCATGGAGATGATGAGGGCCATTGACCGGGCCAAGGCGGAAGGCGACACCCTGGGAGGGACTTTCGCGGTTCTGGGCCGGGGTATCCCCGTGGGGCTGGGCAGTCATGTTCAATGGGACCGCCGGCTGGATGGTCAGTTGGGACAGGCTGTCTTGAGCATTCCCGGAGTAAAGGCTGTGGAATTCGGGTTGGGATTTGCTGCTGCTGAACTTCCAGGTTCGGCCGTTCACGATGCCATCTATGCGGTGGATGATCGATATATTCGAAAAACCAATCATGCCGGCGGCATGGAAGCGGGAATCAGCAACGGTGAAGATTTGTGGCTGAAAGCGGCATTCAAACCCATCCCCTCCCTGCGCCAGCCTCTGGAAAGCGTGGATCTGCGCACCGGTAAAGCCGCCGATGCGGCTGTGGAACGAGGCGATGTGTGCGCTCTGCCGGCGGCTGCTGTGGTGGCAGAGGCGGCGGCGGCTCTGGCGGTGGGAGCGGCAGTGGTGGAAAAGTATGGTTCGGATACATTAGAAGGAATTCGAGCGGCGCTGGATTCTCACCAAAAACGCATGTGGGAAAAATGGAAGAAGGGGATTTTCCGATGAATCGGATCCTGATTCCATTGAAAAGGATATCCGGGACCATTCAAGTTCCGGGAGATAAATCCATTTCGCACCGGGCATTCATTATCAGCAGCCTGGCATCCGGTCCTTCTTTCATCGAGGGTGCTCTGACCACCGGTGACTGCTTCAGCACCATCCAGTGCCTTGGAGAGCTGGGAGTAGAGATGGATATCGGAGAAAACACGGTGGTTGTTCACGGTAAAGGACTTCATGGTTATCGGTGCCCGGACCATCCTCTGGATGCAGGCAATTCCGGGACCACCTTGCGGCTTTTGGCCGGGGTTGCGGCGGGACAGCCGTTTACTACCGTCATGACAGGGGATGATTCTCTGCGGAGGCGGCCCATGAACCGAATCATCCGACCCCTGACCATGATGGGTGCTGCGGTTTTCGGGGAGGATAACGATACACGGGCTCCTCTGCGCATTCACGGCGGTGTTTTGAATCCTCTGAATTCCTATGCCATTCCTGTAGCCAGTGCCCAGGTGAAATCGGCCCTTTTGCTGGCGGGACTTTTCTCACAGGGAACCCATTCTCTGATTGAGCCGACGCCAACCCGGGATCATACGGAAATTATGCTGTCGGACCGAGGAGTTCGCCTTCAAAGGGAAGGTACTTGCATATCCCTGGAGGGTGGGCAGGAACCGGTCCCCGGATCGCAGAAAGTGCCGGGGGATTTTTCATCGGCAGCATTCCTTTTGAGTGCCGCTTTGCTGGCCCGGGAGGGTGCACTGAGAATTGAAAAAGTGGGGCTGAATCCAACGCGCACCGGTTTTCTGGATGTGCTGCGGGAAATGGGAGCCGACATGGATGTGGGGGATGCAGAGAATTGGAATGGAGAACCGGTCGGCAGCATCCATGTAACCAGCAGCGATCTGCGCGGTGTGGAAATCCATTCTGCCATGATTCCTCGAATCATCGACGAACTTCCTCTGATTGCTGTGCTGGGTATGTATGCCGAAGGAACAACGGTGGTGCGGGGAGCGGAGGAACTGCGATTCAAAGAAAGCGACCGAATTCGCGCCATGGCGGCTGAACTGAGAAAGATGGGTGGCGATGTTCAGGAAATGGAGGATGGATTCATAGTGCGGGGAGGCCCAACCATCCAGGGAGCATCTCTTTGCAGCCACAATGACCATCGGGTGGCCATGGCACTTAGCGTGGCGGCGCTGTCTGCCAAAGGAACTTCCATCCTGCAAGATGCTGAATGCATGGAAGTATCATATCCGAATTTTTACGATGCCGTTACAAGCCTTTCCGGGAAAGAATGAGTGCAATCCGGGGAGGCTTTTATGTGATTTCACAACCAAAGTGTACTGAGTGCAAAAGAGCAGGATTTGCTGCCTCAATGAAGAAAGTACGGCAGAGAAGCTTCGTTTCGGGGGAGGACAATCCATGACCGGCGGGAATGCGAAAAAAGATTTTCAAGCATGTGTCCAGCGGTATCTGGATGGGGATGGAAAATCGGTAGATTATAACCAGGTGGCCACGGATATTCGGGATCTGATGGGCGCCGAATATGCGGTACTGCATTTGTCTGTCAGCAGCAATTGGTTTGTGATCAAAGGAATAACAGGGGATCCGCAGCAGTTGGAGGCGGCATCCCGTGTTCTGCGGACAGACCTCTTAGGAAAAGAATGGTATTTTGATCAAGAGCAGCTGGATTACCTGAAACCCCATACCGTCGCCCGGGTTCCGGAAAACCATGTCCGATACAACTGCCTGATGCCTTCGGTGGAAGCGCAGAAAATGATGACATTGTTTAAAATCCGGAGTGTTTTTGTTATCCCGATTTTTTGCGGAAGTACAATGAAAGGAATTTTCACATTGCTATCCACCAATCCGGATTATGAGCCGGATCGGCAAGCAGCTTCCATGATAATGGTATTTATGAGATCCATGTTTTTGACTTGGGAAAGCGAAAAAGAACAGACAGAATTGAGAAGGATCCTGCAGGAGAAACTGGATGAAGTCCAGGAGAATCAGGAAGAACTTCGGCGTAAGGCGGAAGAATTCCGGGCACTGGCAGAAAACTCACCGGATATTATCACTCGCTACAACCGGGATTTTGTACGTGTGTTTATCAATCCGGCCATCGAAAAAGAGATGGGGTTTCCGGTGGAATCCTTGCTGGGACGGTCCATCTACGAAGGGGTCATGCCCAGCCATGTGGTGCAGGTATTGGAAGAAAAACTGAAGGCCTGTTTTGATACAGGTGATCCTCAGGAAAACAGTATGGCCATTCCGACTCCCCGGGGCATGAAGCATTTTCAGGCGCGTTTTGTGCCGGAATTTGGTGTGGACGGGAATGTGGAATTTGTCCTGAATGTTACCCGCAATGTGACAGAGCGGGTAGAAGCTGAACAAAGCATTCGTGAAAGCGAGGAGCGATTCCGGATGCTGGCTGAAAACCCTCTGGATGTTGTATTTTCCATCGAGATGAAACCGGAACCGCATTTTACTTTCATCAGCCCTTCGTTTTTCGATGTTACCGGGTATTTGCCCCATGAAACCAGTTCTACCGAGCAGATTATTCGGGATCTGCTGGGGGAATATATGAACGAACATTATCTGGCCAGAATCCGAAACTCCACCAGCCGCAAGCATTCACTGGAACTGGCCATTGAAAACCGATCCGGAGAGAAGGTATGGCTTGAAGTGGTCATGTCGTCCACACAGGATGAAGCCGGAACCCTTCAGAAAATGGAGGGGATTGCCAGGGATATTACCCAGAGAAAGCAGGCGGAAGCTGAAATCAGTCATCTGACCTATCACGACATACTGACCGGTGTCTACAATCGGTCGTTTTATGAGCTGGAGCTAAAAAGGCTGGATGTCCCCAGACAGCTTCCTCTCAGCATCATCATGGGCGATCTCAATGGGTTGAAACTCATCAACGACTCGCTGGGCCATCAGGAGGGAGACCGGATTCTCAAGGCCACTGCGGATATCCTTCGGGGCTCATGCCGGCAGGAAGATATGATCTGCCGCTGGGGCGGGGATGAATTTGCCATTCTTCTGCCCCAGACCGATGAACGAGCTGCCGAAGAGGTGGTGCAGAGGATCCTGCAGCGGATTGCGCTGGTGAATAAGACCATGAATGTACCCATCAGTCTTTCTGTGGGGACTGCCACGAAAAAAGACATGAATACAGGCGTGGAAAAGGTGATGAAAGAGGCCGAGGATAGAATGTACAGGAGGAAGCTGCTGGACAGTCGGAGCATTCGCAGTTCCATCATTCATTCGCTGCTGAAGTCGCTGGAGGACCGCACGGGTGAGAGCCGTGAACATACAGACCGAATGAGACAAAACTGTCTGGCGTTGGGGAATGCCCTCCGTCTGGGCAATCATGAGCTGGACAATCTGGTGCTTTTGTGTGCCGTACACGATGTGGGAAAAATTTCGATCCCGGATCGAATTCTCCATAAAAAAGGCAAACTGTCCAAAGAAGAGAAGCAGATTATGCAGAGCCACAGTGAATTTGGGTACCGGATTGCCCAGTCGGCTCCGGATTTGGCCCACATTGCCCATGAAATCCTCAGCCATCATGAATGGTGGGATGGCAGCGGCTATCCCCAGGGGCTAACCGGTGAAAAGATCCCCATGCTGGCACGGATAATCAGTATTGTCGATGCGTATGAGGTGATGACGGGCGGTCGGTCGTATCAGGACAAGAAAGACGCCCGAGCGGCAGCCCAGGAGTTGATCTCCATGAGTGAACGGCAGTTTGATCCGGACATTGTCAAGGTATTCGTCCGGGATGTGTTGGGATTTTATGATCTGGTGGAACCAAAAACTGAATAATATTATATCAAAACGATACACAGGTATGGTATAATGCATCTATCTGTTTTGCACAGAAAACAGCGGGGGGTAATGCATTGCTGGCACAATATGTGATTCTGGGGCTCTTAAAAGAGAGGCCCATGCACGGGTATGAGATCAAACAGCGCTTTGAGCGAATCAGTGGATTATTCTGGAAGGTCAGTTACGGGTCGCTGTACCCGGCACTGCGTAAACTGTCCGAGCTGGGATATATTCTCCATCAGCTGCGGGACGCGGAGAAAGCCGATGGGCGCAAAGTGTACCACCTGACAGAACAGGGCGAACAAGCCCTGCTCCAGTGGCTCAGCGATACCCAAAGTGTGGAGGATCTGAATCGGAACACAACCAATGAATTTATGCTTCGTCTTCTTTTTTTCGGGTATCTTCCTGACGAAAGAGTCCGGGAAATCGTGTCCATCCGGCTTCTGTCGGTGGAAGGCAAGCTGAAGGAATTGAATGATAAAATGGACCGTATCCAAAAGAGAATCGAAGGCGGAGAATATTTTCGTCTGGCTGTCCTGGATTATATCGCAAGGAATCTGCAGACAGAAAAGAGATGGCTGGAAGATATTCTGGCTCACAAAGAGATGCCTGTAGCAAACAGGCCAATGCCCCTGTAGGCAGGGATTGTGGAGGAGGTTTTTTCTTGGAAACATCAGAGCAGGTGATTCTTGGTTCTCCTGTATTGGATGAACCGATTCCCGAGGTCGTGGGAGAAATCCGAGAAATTCGGAGCAATGTATTGAAGCTGGCCATTCCGGCTATTGTCCGCAATGTGTTTCAAAGTGCCATCGGAATTGTCAATGTGGCCATCGTCGGGAATCTGGGAACCCAGCCGCTGGCCGCTGTGGGCATTGCCAACACCCTGATTGATTTTGTCATTATGACATTTATGGCCCTGGGAATCGGAGCTACCGCTTTGGTAGCCCGGCATCTGGGAGCGAAAGAACAGGATGCTGCCAATACCGTGGCCAAGCAGGCTGTGATCATCTGTGTCATTATGGCGGGGTTGATTGGCCTGCTCTTTTTCTTGTTTCCCCATAAAGCCATCGGGTTTATGGTGGCCATGGACAAACGGGGGGACCCCCAGGTGCTGGCTATGGGCAGTGAATTCTTGCGGATTGTATCCATAACTTTGCCTTTAGCCCTGATTATGTCGGTAATCGGCAGCATCTCCCAGGGGGCGGGGGATATGAAGACCCCCATGCTGATTACGGGATTCATCAACATTATCAATGGAGTTCTCTGCTATGGTCTGGTGTACGGAGCCTGGTTCTTCCCGGCCATGGGAGTCAGCGGTGCGGCCATTGCCGCCGCCATTGCCAGGGCCATCGGAGGGATTCTGGCACTGATGGTCATTTTCAGCGGGCGCATCCCGGTGCGGCTGTTTATCCGTGACCGATACCGTCTGGATATGCCGGTGGTGAATCGGCTGATGAAGGTCAGCATCCCCGCCATTGTCGAGCAGGGCGTCATGCAGAGCTCTCGCGTCATATATACCATTTTTGTGGCCAGCATGGGAACCATGGCTGTGGCATCCAACCAGATCGCCATGACTTCCCAATCCATTTCATTCATGCCGGGGTATGGATTTGCGCTGGCTGCCACAACCCTGGTGGGACAGAGCCTGGGCGCTAAAAAACCGGGCAAGGCGGACGCCTGCGGGCGGGAAGCCAATCGGATGGCCATGATTCTGATGGGAATTATGGGAGTCATATTTTTCTTCTTTTCACCGCAGATTGTCGGATTCTTCAGTACGGATCCGGATGTTATCAAGCTGGCGGCTACTTGTCTGCGGATCGTGGCCATATCCCAGCCGGCGCTGGCTGTATCCATGACCATGGCGGGAGCCCTGCGGGGTGCTGGAGACACTCGCTGGGTCATGCAGAATACCACACTGGGAACCTACGGGGTGCGGCTGCTGTTTTCGTATCTGCTGGGGATCTACATGGGAATCGGTTTAACCGGTGTCTGGGTAGCCATGGCTGCCGATGTTATCCTCAGAGGGTTTTTGGCATTCCGGCGGTTTGCTGCGGGACGATGGAAGGATATTCAGGTATAGCGGGTCGTTACGGAGGTATATGATGAACCAGGAAAAATCCGAAAACCCAGTGGGTGGGACCTATGCACTGTGGGTGCTGGTGACTTCGCTGCTGGCCACATTTTTGACCGTTCTCAATTCAAGCATGGTAAATATCGCCCTGCCCACTTTGATGCAGGAGTTTTCGATTCCCATTGATTTACTGACATGGGTCGTTACCGGGTACATGCTGCCGTATGCTGTGCTCATGCCCATGTTCGGGCAGTTGGGGGATTTGTACGGACGCCGAAAGATATTCATCATCGGCATTCTGATATTTCTGTCCGGATCGCTGCTGGCCAGCATCTCCGGTTCATTTGCGGTGCTGCTGATAGCCCGGGTCGTGCAGGCTGTGGGGGCTTCTGCCATTCTACCCAATGGAATGGCACTGGTCACAGCCGTGTATCCCCCGGATCAGCGAGGCCGGGTTTTGGGGATCTGGGGCGGCGTGGCTGCGCTGGGAGCTGTGGCTGGACCCACAGTGGGGGGTTACCTGGTTCAGTATGCCAGCTGGCGGGCCATATTCTATGTCAACATTCCCCTGGCACTGATTGGTCTGGCCCTCTGCATCACTGTGATTCGGGAAGTCCGGGGCAGCTCGCAGACACGCTCGTTTGATGTGGGAGGCGCGATTACACTGGCTGTTAGCATTTTCAGCCTGATGCTGGCGGTTACTCAGATCGAACGATATGGTTTCCTTTCGTTGCCGGTACTGGGGTTGGTTGCTCTTTTTCTGGTCTTTTATATTCTTTTCACCAAAGTGGAGAATCGGGCAAAGTCGCCCATGGTGGATTTTTCGCTGTTTCGCAATCGAACCTTTGTGGCGGCCACAGCAGGTGGATTTATCCAGATGTTCTCAATCTATGCGGTGGTCCTGCCCATTCCCATATTCATGCAGAAAGTTCAGGGGTTTGGAACGGCTGAAACAGGACTTTTCCTGGTGGCATCGTCTCTGTCGCAGACACTGGTTTCTCCCATTGGAGGGTGGATTGTCGACCGGTATGCCAAGAGGATCCCGGCTGTTGCGGGAATGATCTTCTGCACCCTTTCATTTTTATCACTGAGCCGGCTGTCTCTGGGCAGCAGCGGAATCTCCATTGTCATTCGGCTGGTCATGGCCGGTACCGGAATCGGGCTGATGACTTCCGCGTTGACCGGAGGGGTCATTGAAGCCAGCCCGCCGCAAAAGGTGGGTGTATCTTCCGGGCTCTACAACATGGTCCGTTTCATCGGATCAGTTTTTTCAGCCACCATTTTAGGCAGTGTTTTGCAGATTCGGGCTGCGTCATTTGAAACCCTCTGGGATCCTTTGACCACCACATTGTCCCAGGAAGTGTTTGGATTGGTCAATGCATTTCCGGCCGTGTACCTGCTGTCAGCCGCCGTGACCCTGGCCGGGGCATTCATTGTCAGCCGGATTCAGGATGCCCCCCGAGGCTGATTGAGATTTGCGCATCAAGCCTTCAGATGGGTCTGGAGGCTTTGTTTATCCTATCACGGTGGATTCTGTCAACGAAATTGTTGCTGTGCCTGAAAAGGAAATGACTGGCTTTTGTATAATATATATTGAGCAGTTTGACTTGATCGGACGATGCACCGGACGACGAAGCCGGTGTCCAAAAATATATGGATCCTTGAGGGAGGGATGAAGCAACATGGCGGAAAGAAAAGTGGGTATTACAGATACCACTTTGCGAGACGGCCACCAATCACTGTTTGCAACCCGAATGGTTACAGTCGATATGCTTCCGATTATGGAGCGGATGGACGAAATCGGATTCCATTCCCTGGAAGTCTGGGGCGGTGCGACTTTTGATGCCTGCCTGCGCTACCTGAATGAAGATCCTTGGTTTCGTTTAAGAAAACTGAAGGAAAAAGCGAAAAATACACCGCTGCAAATGCTCTTGCGAGGGCAGAATCTGGTGGGATACCGCCATTATCCGGATGACGTGGTGCGGGCCTTTGTCCGGCTGGCGGTAAAGAACGGAATATCCATCATGAGAATCTTTGATGCCCTCAACGATGTTCGGAATATGGAAGTATCCATGGATGAGTCCAAAAAGCAGGGTGCCCATGTGCAGGCCTGCGTTGTATATACCACAAGCCCCGTGCACAATCTGGACAGTTATGTGAAATTGGCTCTGGAGCTGCAGGACAAGGGAGCGGATTCTATCTGTCTGAAGGATATGGCGGGACTATTGTCCCCCAGCGCCGCCTATGAAACCGTTGGAAGGCTAAAGGAAGCTTTGAAGATTCCCGTTCAGGTCCACAGCCACTACACCAGCGGTATGGCCAGCATGAGCTATCTGAAGGCGGTGGAGGCTGGAGCGGATGTTATTGATACAGCTCTGTCCCCCTTTGCCTTGAGCACTTCGCAGCCGCCAACGGAAAGCATGGTGGCTGTCCTGCAGGGAACTGCCTACGATACGGGGCTGGACCTGAAGGCCCTGTCGTCACTGGCAGAATATTTCCGCGGGATTCGAAAGAACTACAATGCCCAAACAGCCATCGGCATCGACACCAATGTGCTGTCTTACCAGATCCCCGGAGGGATGGTATCCAATCTGGTTTCCCAGCTGGAGGCTCAAAATGCCATTGACAAGCTGGATGAAGTACTGAAAGAGGTTCCGCGGGTACGGGCGGAACTGGGGTATCCTCCTTTGGTTACCCCTATGAGTCAGATTGTGGGGACCCAGTCTGTGGTGAATGTGGTAACGGGAGAACGCTACAAGCTAATCCCTTCGGAAGTGAAGTCATATGTCAAAGGTCTCTACGGCCGACCGCCCGGAAAGATCGACGAGGAACTGCAGAAAGCCATTATCGGGGATGAACCCGTGATTACCGGCCGACCGGCTGACCTTCTGGAACCGGCCATGGATGCAGTCTATCCGGAAGTGAATCCATATTTGCAGAAGGAAGAAGACTTGCTTTCCTACCTTCTGTTCCCGCCCATTGCTCTGAAGTTTCTGCGGGAGAGGCTTTCGGAATCCTATCGGGTGGATTTTGGCATGGTGGAAGAGAACGAGGATTCGGATGGAGTCTGGTATCCGGTATAGCGGGATGGACTGAAAGGGGAGATTGCGGCAATGAGTCTTTGGTTTACGGAAAAGCAGCTGACCGAAGAGGGACGGGAAACACTGTCTTTGGGCTTGAAAATCAAAAGTGTCCTGCATCGAGAGAAGTCCATCTATCAGGAGCTGGTTGTTTTGGAATCGGACCACTATGGACGGGTTCTGGTGCTGGATGGAGTGATTCAGACCACCGAAAGAGATGAATTTGTCTACCATGAAATGATTGCCCACATTCCGCTGCTGACCCATCCCGATCCGCGCCGTGTACTGATTATCGGCGGAGGGGATGGAGGAACAGCCCGGGAGGTGCTGAAACATACATCGGTTGAAAAAGTGGTTCTGTGCGAAATCGATGAGCGTGTCTGCGCTGTCAGCAAGGAGTTTCTGCCTACTATCGGGGCAAAGCTGGATGATGACAGACTGGAACTCATTTTTGCCGACGGGATCCAGTACCTGGCCCAGCGGGAAAATGAATTTGATGTGATCATTGTGGATGCTCCGGACCCGGAAGGTCCCGCTGTGGGATTGTTTGAAGGATCGTTTTACCACAGCATTCACAAAGCGCTGAAAGAAGACGGCCTTTTTTCTGCCCAGTCAGAATCTCCATTTCATAACAAGCAGCTTCTGGGGAAGATCTATACTGATGTACGGAAATTTTTCCCCATAACCCGGTGCTATCTGGCCTTCATCCCCACTTATCAAAGCGGGATGTGGAGTTTTATCCTGGGATCCAAACGAAACGATCCTCTAGGCAAGATCCGGGATTTAGAGGAAATTGAAACCCGGTACTACACGCCGGCACTGCATCACGCCTGCTTTGTGCTGCCGAGATTTGTACAGGATATATTTGATCATTCCGCCCGGTAGTACCATGCGCAGGCGGTATGCTTTACCAGCGATCAACATCAGACCGCGGGAAAATGGCGGCCCAATACAAGGGAGGTCAGCAGGATGAAGGTGGGCAAAGTACCTCCGGATGTTCTGAAGCAGTATATATTCGGAAATCTGGGGAAGAAACGGAGCGATGTGCTGGTTCATTCATCGCTGGGTGAAGACTGTTCGGTCATCGATTTCGGGGATGAGGTTTGTGTGCTGTCCACCGATCCCATCACCGGGGCGGTTCAGGATATCGGCCGACTGGCGGTTCATATTTCCTGCAACGATATTGCCGCCAACGGAGCGGAGCCGGTGGGTGTACTGGTTACTATCCTGGCTCCGGTGGGAACCACCGCAGAGGATCTGGGAAGGATTATGGGTCAGATTCATGAAGAGGCATCCCTCTTGGACATTGAAGTGCTGGGGGGTCACAGTGAAATCACGGCAGGGATTGACCGGGTAATCATCTCCACCACCTCGGTGGGCAGGGCTAAAAAAGATCACTTTGTCACCTCATCCGGTGCCAAACCGGGGTACGACCTGGTAATGACCAAAGGGGCCGGGCTGGAAGGAACCGCCATACTGGTGACGGATTTTGAAGAGCGTCTGATGGGGACTCTTACGGAAGAGCAAATTGAAACAGGCAAGAGTTTTATTCGATGGATCAGTGTGGTCAAAGACGGCCGGATTGCTGTCCGGAATGGGGCGGTTGCCATGCACGATGTGACCGAAGGGGGCATTTTGGGTGCGGCTTACGAAATGGCGGCGGCATCGGGGATTGGTGTCGAGATCTGGGAAGATGAAGTGATCATCCATCCGGTGACTGACCGTGTCTGCCGCTTTTTTGAAATCAATCCTCTGGCGCTGGTTTCCAGCGGATCCATGATGATTGCAGCTCCCGACGGGAAGACCATTGTGGAAGCATTGAAGAAAGAAGGAATTTCCGCAGCAGTCATTGGTCGGTTTCTGGAGGAAGGGTACCGGATCGTTCGGAACGGCCAGGTCTATCCGGCAGAGCCTCCGGAAAGAGATGAAATATGGAAAATATTTGCAGACTAATTCTGATACATATGCTGCTGCGAAAGCAGCCCAATGATGGGGAGGAATAGGAATGAGTGAACATCCGGTCCCTGAAATACATCCTAAGATGGACATCGTTGACATTCTTTACCTGCTTTTGAAACAAAGTCGGCAGCAAACCCATTACAAAGAGCTGATCCGGCAGGCTTTGGAATTGAAAGGACAATCCGTGGAAGGTGATATGTTTTTGCGTCAGGCTGCCGCTGTATTAACCCAAATGAATCTGGATGTGCGGTTTTTCCATCATGGAAAAGGGATCTGGGGGTTGAAAGAATGGTCGCCGAAACAGAAAACACCCCGTGTTCCGCTGCTGACACCACTGAACAAGCGGGAGAGAGAACCCATCAATGATATGGATGATGGCGAGGAAGAGGAACTGGAGAAGAATTTCATTATTGATGATTTTGATTTCAGCGATTCCACTGAAGAGGACTATGACGACTGAAGACGAAGGAATGTATACAAGGAGGTGTCACCGATGAAGATTCGCTGGCTTGGACATGCCTGCTTCCAGCTGAATTACGAAAACGGAACCCGGGTGGTGATTGATCCATACGGTGAAATCGGTTATCCGGCACTGGATCTGGAGGCGGATGTGGTGACTGTCAGTCATGATCATTTTGATCACAATGCGGTGGACCGGTTGAAAGGAGACCCTCAGGTATTCAAAACGGCGGGGATTCACGAAGCAGCCGGGATCCGCATGACCGCGGTCAAAGCGTTTCATGATACGGCCGAGGGTGCTGAGAGGGGGCACAATCTGATTCACGTCTTCGATGCAGACGGTATGCGTCTGGCTCATCTGGGGGATTTGGGACACCCACTGACGGATCAGCAGGTGAAGGCCATGGGCAAGGTGGATATATTGCTGATTCCGGTGGGCGGACATTACACCATCGATGCTGAGACGGCCGCTGCCCAGGTGGAGAAACTGAACCCCAAAGTGGTCATTCCCATGCATTTTAAAACTCCGGCCATCGATTTTCCCATTAAGGGGGTTGAACACTTTCTCAAACTGTATCCGGACTATGAAATTCCCAATCTCAGTGAGATTGAGATAACGCCGGACCAATTTGGTAAAAAAATCAGAATAATTGTCTTGAATTACGAATAGCCATCGTGTAGAATATGGGTATGGAAAAGCACCGCCCACGTGCCGTAAAAAAAAACGGCAAGAGCGGTGTTTATTTTTTTGAAAGGGTGATGGCCGTGAGAAAATATATATTTGTGACCGGAGGAGTGGTCTCTTCTTTGGGCAAGGGGATTACGGCGGCGTCCATCGGCAGGCTTCTGATGAATCGGGGAATCCGTGTGGGCATGGCCAAATTCGATCCATATCTGAATGTGGACCCGGGCACCATGAGCCCGTATCAGCACGGAGAAGTGTTTGTCACCGATGACGGGGCGGAAACAGATCTGGATTTGGGGCATTACGAACGGTTTACCGGGCGGGATATGACGCATCTGAGCAATGTGACAGCTGGGCAGGTATACAAATCGGTCCTGACCAAAGAAAGGAAAGGGGATTTCCTGGGGGGCACGATTCAGGTCATTCCCCACATTACCGATGAGATCAAAGCAAGAATGAGGCAGGCCGCCGATGCGCTGGACCCGCACATTATGATTATTGAGATCGGCGGAACGGTGGGGGATATCGAAAGCCTCCCCTTTTTGGAAGCCATCCGGCAGTTTAAGACCGAGCAGGGGCGGGACAATGTTTTAAATGTCCATGTGACACTGCTGCCCTATCTGGCTGCGGCTAAGGAGATGAAGACAAAGCCCACACAGCACAGTGTCAAAGAACTGCGCAGTGTCGGGATCCAGCCGGATATCATAGTCTGTCGGACCGAGCATCCCCTGACCCCGGAAATTCGCATGAAGATCGCTCAGTTCTGCGATATTGAGCAGCATGCTGTCATCGAGAATCGGGATGAGGATAATGTCTACCTGGTCCCCAAGAAACTATCCGATCAGCATCTGGACAAAATCATTCTGGCCAGACTGGGGATGCGGAGTTCCCGGCCCAACTGGAAGGAGTGGGATCGGGTTCTGCAAAATGTGACCCATCCCAAACATGAAGTGGAAATTGCCATCGTCGGCAAATATGTTACCTTAAAGGACGCTTATCTCAGCGTGGTGGAAGCGGTCCGGCACGGTGGAATTGCCAACAGCGCCCGCATTCGTATGAACTGGATCCAGGCTGAGGATCTGGAGAAGCAATCGGCAGAATCTCTGCTGGCATCCGCCGATGGCATCCTGGTACCGGGCGGTTTCGGGAACCGGGGCATTGAAGGGAAAATCAAGGCGGCCCAATACGCCCGGGAAAACAAAATACCTTATCTGGGATTGTGTCTGGGGATGCAGATTGCCGTGGTTGAGTTTGCCCGCCACGTCTGCGGCCTGGAGGGAGCCAACAGCACCGAGTTTGATCCGGAAACAGAACATCCGGTGATCCACCTGCTTCCCTCCCAAATCCATGTGGAACAAAAGGGCGGGACCATGCGGTTGGGCCAGTATCCATGCGTGCTGCAGGAGGACTCCCATGCCATCCACGCGTATGGGCAGCCGGTCATTTCGGAACGACATCGGCATCGTTTCGAATTGAACAATGATTACCGGCGAAAGCTGACGGACTGCGGCCTGATCTGTTCGGGGCTCTATCGGGAGGAGGATCTGGTGGAAATCATTGAAATGAAAGACCATCCGTGGTTTGTGGGTGTTCAGTTCCATCCGGAATTTAAATCCAAGCCGACCCGTCCTCATCCGCTGTTTGCTCATTTTATCCAGGCAGCACTGACAAAACAGAATTCACGGTAGCAGCAGGAACCGGGAAGCATCTGCCGAAAAAAGGTAATGGTGCATGGCACTAGAAATAGGCCCGTACCGAGTGAAGCCGTGGGGTGGGATCAATATGGCAGGAGCAGCCGCTGCTGCGGCAGCACAGGAACAGAAAAGGAAACACGAGGAGGAAGAACAGTTGACAGATTACCGGCCTGCAGATCTGGAAGGTTGGGAGTTTAAGATTGTACGATCGGCCGGAAAGATCGTCGGGGATCGGTTCCAACAGCTGCTGGCTGAAGAGGCGGAAAACGGCTGGGAACTGGTGGAGAAGTTTGACGATTACCGGATACGGTTCAAACGGCGTATTGAAGAAAGAGGAAAATATCCGGGCGGTACTGTGGATCCGTATCGTACCACCTTCGGGCTGACGGACAGCCGTTTGGCTGTGATTATCGTCCTGGCCAGCCTGGGAATTTTCGGAGTGATTATGCTGGCCATTATCTTGCTGGCCAATTCCTGATTGCGCATGCTCTGCCAGATAGGACGGATGGATGGGCGCTACCGGGTTTCCTGGATCCACTGGAGGATGGCGGCAGCTGTTCTGTTTAACTGCTGATCCGGAGGAATCCAGGCTTCTCCGTCTCCGCGCTGGGGACCGTAATGGCCGAAACCGGCGTGGTTGGCCCCGTCGATGGTCAGATAGCGGGTGGAAGACGGAAGCAGCGTTTTAGCATTTTCAAAGCGCTCACGATTCAGGATCCCGTCCTCACTGCCGGTGATGCTGAGGATGTTCAAAGGCGTATCGGTGAGATCGATATCGGGGTAGGCAGCCAGAAAAACCAGGGCATCGATGGTTTCGGTATTCTGGGCGGCAAATCGTGCGGCCATGGCTCCTCCCAGAGAATGACCGACAAGAATCCAGGATTGGATATCCGGATAGTCAGTCAGGATACGGTTTCCCCGGTCGATACCGAAGACGGCCAGATTCAAGGGCATTTTTTGAATAAAAACAGCATATCCCCCGGCACTGAGACGGCCGGCCAAAGGGGCGTATGCTTCAAAATCCACATTTCCTCCAGGGTAAATGATGATGCCTGCAGCTGGATTGGAGGAATCGGGGAAAAAGGATATGCGATCGGATTCCACACGAGCTGTGGGGTTGTTGATATAGCAGGAAGCGGTATCCTCCAGAGCCGGATAGGAAGTGGCCTGGAGGTAAATCAGAAAGATCAATCCAAGGGCTGTGACGGCAACCAGGATGGAAACAAAAATTGTGCGGATTTTTGATGACTGACCGGACATAAGAATCCCTCCCAATCTATCAGTTGGAGGAGCCGTATCGGTTGGATGCATGTATTTTTCTGGATCGGACGGAGATTTCCTTCTCCGGCACGTTTCCAGCGGGTTGCAAAAAGGAGGGATCGTCTTGTCAAAGAAATCGTGGATTGGCGGTTTGATTCTGGCTTTGGTTTTTCTGACCATCGTGATCAGTGCCATGGGCAACTCCATTCCTGGTACGGGAGGTAGCGGGGGCTTGGGGAATCACCGCATTCAGGTCATCCACATTCAGGGTGTCATTGCCGGCGGCCAGGGAGGTGCCAGTTTCCTGGGTACTGTGGCCGGGTCCGACTCCATCATTCGGCAGCTGAAAGAAGCGCGGGAAGATCCCACTGTACGGGCGGTGGTTCTGCGCATCAACAGCCCCGGAGGGACTTCCGCAGCATCGGAAGAAATTGGGTACGAGGTGAAAAAGACCAGCGATGCGGGTAAACCGGTGGTTGTTTCCATGAGTGATGTGGCAGCATCGGGCGGATACTGGGTGTCGGCGTATGCTGACAGAATACTGGCCAACGGTTCCACGACAACCGGAAGTATCGGGGTCATTTCCCAGATTGTGAATTACTCGGAACTGTACGATCGGGTGGGAATCGAATACATCACCATCAAAAGCGGTGAATTCAAAGACATGGGCAGCGATGCCCGGGATCCCACCGAAAAGGAATTGCAAATTCTGCAGGAAATGGTGGACGATATTTTTGATCAATTTGTGGAAGTAGTAGCAGACGGTCGGAATATGTCTGAAGATCGAGTACGTGAATTGGCGGACGGTCGAGTATACAGCGGTCGTCAGGCCCTGGAACTGGGGCTGGTGGACGAAATCGGAAACTATTACCAGGCAATCCAGCGGGCAGCCGAGCTGGCCGGAATTGACGGTTCGTACTCGGTGTTTGAATACTCCTCCGGGTCCTGGTGGGATATGTTTTTCGGCCTGTCGGGGGCTGCGGGAATCGGAACACCCCAGGATGGGGCGCTGATCCATACGCTGCTGCTGATCTATGAAGGCGTACTGCCGTAATATAAATGGAGAGGAGACCGTCCATGACTGAACACGAACCGGTGAATCCACGTGACTCAGAAGAGTCACAGGCAATGGAACACGAAGAGATCCAGCCCCATCCGGAAAGCGAAGATATTCAGAATCAGACTGAGATCGAAATCCAACCCGCTGGACCGAAAGAGAAAAAGAGTCCTGGTTTTTTGGAAACCATCTACGGTGTGTTTTTTTCTCCGGTGGCAGCCTTTGAAGCCATCGCAGAAAATCCTCCTGTGGGACAGGCTGTCCTGTTTTTCCTGATTGTGCAGATGCTGTCTCTGATCAATGGGGTTGCCATGGTTCGAGAACAGTTTCCCAATCTTTTGGGCAGCGCATTCATTTCATTTTTACCCATTATGATCCTGGCCATGGCGCTGATCGGATGGTTTTTCAACGCCTCCGTTCTGCAGCTTCTGGCCGAGTTTCTGGGAGGAAAAGGCCGGGGGCGACAACTGTTTACAGCGCTGGGGTTTACATACGCACCGTCTCTGTTTTCCGCCCCGGTATCGCTTCTGATTGGAGAAAACTGGCCCCGGGCAGCCAACCTGCTGACATTCGCACTGACTGTGTGGGTGGTTGTACTGACCGTTTTAGCTGTTCGCTCGGTTCATGGATTAAGTACCGGAAAGTCCATCTGGACTGTTCTGATTCCCTTCATCAGCATTGTGCTTTTGGTGCTGGGAATGACTCTATTCACCATTTTGGTGATCATGGGAATGGGTTTGACAGAGTTTCCACTCATGCCGGGTATGTAAACCACATACGGGAGAATCGGCGACCGACCTTGCAGTCGGTCTTTTTTCTGGCCTTCTTTGCTGGACCGATTCGGCAGGACTCTCCGTACGCTTATCGAATAAGTACTTTCGTATCTTGATGCTGGAGGGTACTCGATGAAACGGATGAATTCGATGATGGCGTTCATTTTAATAGCGGCTCTGCTGGGAAGCATCTTCGTGCTGTATTCTCGGATGCAGGTAGACGGCAGCGATGGCACGGTGCAGATTGCCATGGATTATGATGATCTGGCCAACCGCCAGGATCTGTGGCAGATTCCTCTGGCCATGTATCTGACCGAGTTGAAAGAACATGGCCTTCAGGCGGTGGTAATCCGCGAGAAAACGGTGGAAGATCATCTGAAGCAGGGCGATATCAGCGTCATTTCCGGAGTAAAAATGCTGGAGATGCAGCGTCTGGGTGAATGGGACCTTCCCGGCGAAATCGTTGTCGATCCGCATTCCACCTACCTGTTTGGGGATGATTTGCCCCTGATCATACAGATTCAGGCAGAGCTGGTTTCCCGCTGGGGGGATCAGAAAGTGGCCAATCTGCCGCTGTCCGAGCCGTGGGGTATTCAGGTAGTCTTGGCCTACGATGAACTTCTGGCTCAAAGAGTCGGGTTTTCGGGTGCGGATTTGGCTCTGATTGCCGAATCCGGTCTGGATCTGATTCCGGTAATCTACAGCAGCGGAACAACGCCTTTGCGGTATTCCCGGATCCTTCAGTCACTGGAGCCGTACGGGGACGTGCGCAGCGTTCTTTTCGGAGGGCCGTCTGTTCCGGGTTATCCGGATGACATTTCCCAGACGGCCGGCATCATGAATGACCGTCAGATGGTGACGGGGCTGATTCAACCTCCGGATACCCTCCTGGGATATATGGCCATGCCAGGAATCGACGAGCTTTTGGAACAAACGGCAGAACGGGGTGCCCGGGCCTACATTGTATCCAGAAGCATCACCAACAATGTCAAAAGCACCGACGATATGATTGACCGCTGGATGAACTCCATTCGTGAATACCGGATCCGGATTCTCTATCTGCGGCCCTTTTACCAGGCTCAGGGGGATGAACCGGCATATCAGCGGAATCTGACCTATCTGGATCAGCTCAATCAGGAGATTTATCAAGCTGGATACCGGACCGGTTCGGCCCCTTCTTATCCCCAGATGCCGATGCAGCACCCGGCCATGCAGATCCTGCTAATGGCAGGAATCGCTGCAACCTTTATGCTGCTGATGAATCTGCTGTTTACAATCTCTGCCAATGTCCAACTGTTGGGCCTGGCCGGTTTGATCGGGTTGGCTGGACTGACGGTTTCTGTCTCTCAGCTGGCTGTTCTACAGTGGGGCTGGGCACTGGCCGGAGCCCTGGTCTTTCCGGTGCTGGCCATGACCCTTCTAATGCAGGACCGGGCTTTCTTTCGCCCGGACCGGTATGCAGCCCGGTGGGGGGATACCTATTATCTGTGGATCAAAACCACACTGATTACCCTGGGGGGAGCAGCCCTGGTTTCGGCGCTGCTGTCGACCAATCGCTTCATTTTGGATGCGGACTATTTCCGGGGTGTCAAAGTATCCTACATCGCCCCGTTACTGGCCGTACTGGTCATCTATCTGTGGGGAAGTTCGTTTAGCCGGGAGCGGCATGCCAGTTTGTTTAAAGAACTGTCGGATTTTTTCCGCAGGAGCATCCGTGTTCAGGATATTTTGCTGGTTGGCCTTTTTGCGGGACTGGCCTATCTGTATCTTTTCCGCTCCGGCAATACCGAAATCAGTTCTGTGGAAAGCATGGTCCGGGGCTGGCTGGGGGATGTTTTAACGGTGCGTCCTCGAACCAAAGAATTTCTGGTGGGGCATCCTATGCTGATTCTGGCCTGCATGGCCGCCCTGCAGCGCTACAGGAAGTATCTAATTGGTTTGTTTGCTGCCGGCACCATCGGGCAGATTTCAGTGATGAACACATTTTTGCATATACGCACACCCCTGATGGAGTCATTGATTCGGACTCTGAATGGATTGTGGCTGGGGGCGCTGGCTGGAATTGTTTTCATTGTGATTTGGGGGATCGGTATGAAGCAGGCTGAGCGGCGGAAAAAGGCCTCTCGCGGCAAATCCCAGCGGGCAAGAGGATGACAGGAGAGCAGAGCATGAAACCAAATCGGCAGGCAGTTCAATATCTGGATGGGATCGTCTGGTGGGGGCTTTTGGCCGCTGCTGGCTTTTCATTGGTGGATTATGTCCTGCGGGCCAGTCCGCTGTCTCCGGCTTTTGCAGCCGGATGGGATGAAGCCTTGTTGGGGGGGCTTTTGGCTGCCTGGGCGGTCCGTATGGTGTTGAATAAAAACTGGGAGTTTCGCCCTTCTTTGGTGACCCTGCCTTTGGCAGTGATGCTGACACTGGCGGTTTTGTCGGTGGTGGTGAACCGGGTCCCGACTTTTTTGGGGGTTGAAGCCATTCGGGTGCTGCTCCAGGGGTCACTTTTCTATCTGGTGGGATACAATCTGATCCGTAGTCAGCGGCAGGTACGAATTTTGGTGATCATTATGCTGATTTGCGTGACAGTGATTGCGGTTTACGGTATATATCAGTTTGCCAGCGGTCTGGAAACCCCGGACCGATGGCTGTTTGGCGATGCGGAAGCGGGCATTCGCACCCGGGTGTTTTCCACCATGGGAAACCCCAATGCGTTGGGAGGGTATCTGATTCTCATGGCTCCGGTGGCGCTGGCCCTGTTTTTTAAAAGCGCTGGCTGGGGTCAGAAAATCATCTATGGCAGCATCTTTATGATCCTTTCCATCTGCCTGGTGTTCACTTTCTCCCGGGGAGCCTGGCTGGGATTTGCTCTGTCGCTGGTGCTGCTGGGTTGGATGGTGGATCGGCGGATTCTATGGCTGCTTCTTCTGGGCCTTGCAGCCAGTCCTTTTATCCTGCCTCAGACCATCAAGGACCGGATATTGGTGCTTTTTTCACCGGAATACCTGAGGATCAGCGCCAAATGGGGGCGGATTTTCTTTTGGAAGCAGGCCTTTGAGCGAATGATCACCCATCCCTGGCTGGGCGTGGGACCGGGGACTTTCGGTGATGCTGTGGCCCGCCGGCACCTGATCCCGGATTCCATCTGGGTGGACAACCACTATCTGAAGGTGGGTGCCGAAATCGGAGTATCCGGACTGTTGGCTTTTCTGTGGCTGATGGGGCGAAGTCTGATGGCCCCGTTTAACCGGGGGGGACGCTGGCTGAAGGATCCTTTCCAGATAGCCGTACTGGCTGGAGGAACGGCGGGACTGGTGGCCGTGATTGTTCAGAACGTAACAGTCAGTGTTTTTGAAGTGCTTTTCGTGTCCACGTACTGGTGGTTTCTTCTGGGCGTGATGACGGCCATGGTGCATTTGAACTGGCAGCCGCCCCGGCGGTCGGATTCTTTGATGCCGTAACGCAGGAGGGGTCTTATTGTCTCAATATATGATCACCCATATTGTTGGCGGCGGGGACAGGGGCGGAGCCAAAACCCACATACTGTCGCTTTTGAAAAATATGGATCCCCAATCGTTTCGGGTAAGCCTGATCTGCCTGAACGATGGTCCCCTGGCGGAAGAAGCCCGGATGCAGGGCTTTCCGGTCCAGGTTTTTTCCATGGTAAACAATCTGGATATGGCCGTCATATTTCGAATCGCATCGTATTTGAAACAACAGCAGCCGGATTTGGTTCATACCCACGGTGTTCGGGCCAATTTCTGCGGTCGAACAGGGGCTCGTCTGGCAGGAATGAAACATATTGTCACCACGATCCACAGCCGGGTATCCATGGACTACCCGACTCAATGGGGCAACTGGTTCTTTTCTCTGGTGGACCGTCTCTCGTCCCCTATGGCGGAGCATTTGATCTGCGTCTCGCATCAGCTGAAAATGTACCTGGTGCAGCAGGGCATTCCGGCCCATAAAATGTCGGTGATCCATAACGGGATTGATGCTGTCCCTTTCCGCCGGTTTAGCGCAGAGGATGCAGCTGAAATTCGGGCGGAATGGAATATTCAGCCTCATCAGAAAGTGATTGGGGCCGTGGGGCGGCTGGTTCCCATTAAGGGATACGATGTCTTCTTGAAAGCGGCGCAGAAAGTGAAAGACCGCTTCCCTGAGGCTGTGTTTATGATTGTGGGCGAAGGGCCGTGTCTGGATTCTCTGCAGGAACTGGCCAGGAAACTGAAGATCCATGAACAGGTTCTCTTCACCGGGTTTCAGGAAAACATCCCCGCCTTTTTCAGCATGATGGATGTGTTTGTCATCTCTTCGTTTACAGAAGGGGGACCCATTGTTCTTCTGGAAGCCATGGCTGCCGGAGTACCGGCCATTGCCACTCGGGTGGGCGGTGTTCCTGAAGTGCTGGTGGACCAGAAAAACGGGTTCATGGTGGAGCCTCATAATCCGGAAAGCCTGGCAGAGCGAATCATGAGGCTGTTGGAGGATACCGATCTGGCCCGTCGTTTTCAGCTGGAAGCCCAGCTGACATTGGATCGGGAATACACCGTGGAGATTGTGACTGAAAAAACACAGAATTTGTACCGGCAGCTCCTGGAGGGCGTCTTGCCCGGTGACAATGCGGCGGGAACGGAGGGATAGACGATGCATATTTGGGTTACAGGCGGAGCCGGATTCATTGGTTCCCATATTGTTGATCATCTGATCCGGGACAATCATCGGGTTACGGTCGTTGATAACCTCAGCACCGGTAGAAAAGAAAACATTCACCGATGTGCCCGTTTCTTGCATATGGATATTTTGGATAGTCAATTGGATACGATTTTTGGGGATGATCCCCCTCAGGCTGTGATTCACCAGGCAGCCCAGATCAGCGTCAGCCGCTCCATGGCTCACCCCATGGAAGATGCAAGAATCAATATAGAAGGAACCATCCACCTTCTGGAGCTTAGCCGCAAATTCGGAAGCCGGCGCTTTTTGATGGCTTCGTCGGCAGCAGTCTATGGGAATCCGGAAGGGGTTCCCATTGGTGAAGACAGTCCGATCAGACCGTTTTCACCCTACGGGATATCCAAAATGGCCGGGGAACATTATCTGGCTGCCTACGCCGTGAACTACGGACTGTCGACCTGCGCTCTCCGCTACGCCAATGTGTATGGACCGCGGCAGATCGCCAAAGGTGAAGGCGGTGTGGTGTCGGTGTTTTGCCAGCAGATTCTGGCCGGTACGGCGCCATGCATCCAGGGGGATGGCCTTCAGACCCGGGATTTTGTGTATGTGGGAGATGTGGCCCGGGCCAATGCAGCAGCGCTGATGAGTGAGGAAACCGGGGTTTTCAATATCGGTACACAAACGGAGACTTCGGTGCAGGATTTGCTGGAGGCTATGGAGAAGGCCTGCCATCATCCGATTCAGGCTGAGTATGGGGATGCCCGACCCGGCGATATTCGCTTCAGTGCCCTGGACTGTCAGCGGGCTCGAATCCGTCTGGGCTGGACGGCCCGGACTGCGCTGGCGGAGGGGTTGAAGGAAACCTTTCAGTATTCCAGCAGACGGACCGCGCAGGAGGGAGATCCCCGTGATCAATCGTGATATGGTCTGCATAGCCGCCGTGGATTGGGACGGCATTCAAAACCGATCCCAGCAGCTGATGAAGCGGTTTTCCCAGCGCAACCGGATTTTGTATGTGAACCCGCCGGCCAGCTGGCTGTCGCCGCTGCGCGATCCGGCCGCGAAAAATAAGAAAGATGCCTGGAAGAGGGGAGTCACCCCTGTAACGGATCGCTTGTATGTGATGGATCTGCCTATGATTCATCCCTTTGGCAGCCGTCTTTTCGGGCTGAATGCCGTCAACCAGAAGACCATTGCCGCGACTGTGAAAGCGGCCGTGGATTCTTTAGGGATGGAAAATGTGATTCTCTGGACATACCTGCATACCTCGGCGGACCTTGTGGGCAAACTGGGCGAATCCATGGTCATCTACGACTGCGTGGATGATCATGGAGCGTTTCCCGGACACAACCCCCGGGTCGTAGCGTCGATGGAAAACCGGCTAATACAGAGGGCGGATATTGTCTTTGCATCCGCCCGCCATCTGGCCCAGCGCTGCAGGCAGTTTAGCGATGCTGTGTTTCTGGTCCCCAATGGGGCCGATGTTACCCATTTCAAAAAGGCCCAGGAGGATGGCCCCATACCGGAGGATCTGGCCTCTGTGCCCCATCCGGTGGTGGGGTATATCGGGTATGTGCACGATTGGTTCAATCAGGCCTGGATTCGGCAGGCTGCCCAGAACCGGCCGGACTGGTCGTTTGTGATCATCGGACCGGTGCATACGGATGTGGGTACTCTGGAGGATCTGAGCAATGTACATTTTCTGGGGGAAAAAAAGTATGAGGTACTGCCGGATTACCTGCGTCAATTCGCGGTCTGCGTAATTCCATTTGTCCAGAATGAACTGACCCGCAGTGTGAATCCCATCAAATTGTATGAGTACCTGGCAGCGGGGAAACCGGTGGTGGCTTCCCGGCTTCCGGAACTGGAAGCTTTTCAGGATTGTATTGTTCTGGTGGACCAGGCCGGGGAATTTGAAGCAGGTATCTCCCAGATGATTGACACGGGAAATACTCCGGATCAGAACCAAAGCCGGCAGGACCGGGTGGTGGATCAATCCTGGGATCAGCGGATACAAACCATGGAGTCTGTGATCGATATGAGAAAAGAGTGAAAACATGAAGAAGAACGTCCTGATTTTCGGCTATTACGGATATGAGAATACCGGCGATGAGATGATCCTGAAAGGGATGGTGGAATCGCTGCGCAGAAGAATGCCGGATCTTTCCATCACCGTTCTTTCGGCTGATCCGGCCAAAACCGAGAGGGAGCTGCCGGTTCAGGCTGTTTTTGCCGGACGGCGGTGGGATGGGTTGGACGCGGTCTGGCAGGCAATCCGCAAGACCGATCTTTTTATTCTGGGTGGAGGGGGACTGCTCCAGGATCGGGAAAGAAGGATCCTGCCATTTTGGTTCAGCCGGGTGGGGATGGCTAAAGCCCAGGGGAAAAAAGTGATGTATTACGGACTGGGAGTGGGGCCCATAACCTCCTTGTGGGGAAAACGGCAGGTTCGGTGGTTTTCCAACCGGGTGGATGGGATTACGGTTCGGGATCAGGAGTCAGCGGATTTGCTGGTCGACTGCGGCGTGACCCGCCCGTCCATTCATGTGACAGCGGATCCGGCCCTTTCCATCCGAGAACTGGTACCCGGATCGGATCCAATGCCGACCATCGGCTTTTGCCTGAGGACGTGGCCGGGCTGGGAAGAGAGAGCTGCGGACTTTGCCCGGATCATCGACCGGGTGGTGGCGGAGACTGGGCGGGACGTGGAAATGATCCCTCTTCATGGCGATGAAGACAGACAGATGGCAGCCCGGGTGCTGCAATCTGTTCAACATACAGAGAAAGTGAGCCAGAGCGAGCCGGGCATCACACCCATATCGGTGGCCCAGCGTCTGGGGTGCATGGAAATGGTGGTCAGCATGAGGCTCCATGGACTGATTCTGTCCGGGCTGCAGCGGGTTCCGTATGTAGGGATCAGCTACGATCCCAAAGTGACTCAGTTTATGAAGCTGACCGGTATGGAGACATGGAACACGGTGTTTGACTCCTTTCAGCCGGAAGCACTTTATCAGCAAATTGGCAGTGCGTACCGTCAAAGAGAAGAAACGATCCGGCATCTCAATGAAATTATGCCTCCTCTGCAGGAGGCTGCTGAACGGAACGCGGCCTATGCCGCAGATCTGCTGGAACGGGATTGAAGGAAGGGATCCTTCCGTTCAACTGGAACATGAGAAAGGGCAGTTTGACCGACAAATGGAGGGTTATCAATGAGAAACAGATGGAAGAAACAAATAGGCATTCTATGGCTGATGGGTGTTTTGCTGACATCCCTTCTGGGCTGCACATCCACAGACAACGGTCAGCTGCCGGATGGTCAAACCCAGGACCCGGTGGCAGTCATGGTTCAGGAAGCTGCTCGGGAAGATTTGACCGACTATTTGCGGTTCAGCGGCCGGGTAACCGGAGGGGGAGAAATCCCCGTGATTTCTCTGAGCAGCGGATTTGTGAAAGAAGTCTATGTGGAACTGGGCGATTCCGTGAAGAAAGATGACGTCATTGCCCAGTTGGATGATGAACAGATCAGCGAGCAGATTGAAGAACTGGAAGATGCCATCGATGACCTCAATGAACGCATGGACGAGATTGAAGCCGAAGAGGATGAGCTCCTGGGTGATTCGGAGGATGACATTCTGCCGGATCCGGACTTTGACCGGCTGACCCAGGTAACGCAGCTGATGAGTGAAATGCAGATCATCGCAGCCCAGCTGGGCCAGCTGGAGAGTGCCCTGGCCCAGGCCGAAGCACAAAAAGAAAATATGACCGTCAAAGCCCAGGTGGGAGGGACTGTGGGCATCGTATCAGTGGTGCCAGGCAGTGTGGTGGCCAGCGGCAACCCGGTAGCTATCCTGCTGGACACCTCAAAAATGTATGTAGATATTCATGTCTTCGAAAACCAGATTGGGCGGATTGAAAAAGATCTGGAAGGGATCATCCATATTCCTGCCTATTCCGAATACCCCTTGTGGGGGTCTGTGGAAACGGTATCTCCGGTGCTGAATGCCCAAACACGGGCGTTTACCGTGCGCATGCGCCTGGATGAACTGGAAAAGAGTCATTCACTGTATGAAAAGGGAGTATTGATCGGAATGTTTGCCCGAGTCGAGATTCCCGCTCAGACATATGAAAATGTGCTCACACTGCCTCGGGAGGCGGTTCTGGAGCGCTACGAAGGAACGTATGTGTTCGTTGTCATGGACCAGAAAGCGGCGATCAGAGAGGTAAAGACCGGGTTTCATACCAACGAACTGGTGGAAATCACCGATGGGATCGAAGAAGGAGAGTGGGTGGTCGTATCCGGCCAGCAGTTCCTGGAGGATCAGGATCCGGTTGCGGTGCGCGGATGGGGTGAAGAACAGTGAAGCTATCTGAGTTTTCCATTCATCACCCGGTTACTGTAGTGATGATTGTCCTTTTGACATTGCTCTTAGGAGGCGTTTCGCTGACCCGTCTGGATATTGATCTGCTGCCGGAAATGAATTTTCCGGTGGCTGCCGTGGTAACCAGCTACGAGGGGGCCGGGCCTCTGGAAATTGAGAATATGATTACCCGACCCATGGAAGAAACCATGGGTACGGTAAACAATGTACGAAGCATCACATCGTCATCGGCCAGTGGGTCATCCATGGTCATTGTGGAATATAACTGGGGTACCAACATGGATTTTGCCACTTTGGAGATGAGGGAAAAGCTGGACTTGATCCGCCAGTATCTGCCTCCCGATGCCAGCAGTCCTCTGGTCTTCAAATTCGATCCGACTTTGATGCCGGTGATGCAAATCGGTGTCGGCGGCTCCCGGGATATTTCATCCGTCCGGCGCTATGCCGATGAAGTCCTCAAAGGGCGGCTGGAGCGGCTGGACGGTGTGGCCTCGATCACTATTTCCGGCGGGTTGGAGCGAGCAATTCTGGTGGATATCCGCCCGGATAGTCTGGTAGCCTACGGGGTAGCTCCATCGCAGGTCGCCCAGGCGCTGATGGCTCAGAACCTGAATTTGCCGGGGGGAACCATTGAAGATGGAAAAACCAATCTTCTGATTCGAACAGTGGGCGAGTTTCGCAGTATCGAAGAGATTCGGGATATACCGGTTCCCGGAGCCCAGGGTGTGGTGGTCAAGCTGCGGGATGTCGCCGAAGTAACGGATGGCTACAAGGAGGTTGACCGGTACAGTCTTCTCAACGGTGAACCATCCGTGGCCATTACGGTGCAAAAGCAGACCAGCGCCAATCCGGTTCAGGTAGCTCGTCTGGTGAAACAGGAACTGAAGGTATTGAAAGAAGAGAATCCGGATATTGATTATACAGAAATCATGGATCAGTCCATATTTGTGGAGCGATCCATTGGGGTTCTGGGGCGTTCGGCTGTCAACGGGGCCCTGCTGGCTGTGCTGGTGCTGTTTCTCTTTTTACGCAGTTTCAGAAGCACGCTGATGATCAGCCTGGCCATTCCCATTTCCGTAATCACCACATTTACACTGGTGCATTTTGCCGGACTGACGCTCAACATGCTTTCTCTGGGTGGTCTGGCTCTGGGGGTTGGTATGCTGGTGGACAACGCCATTGTTGTCCTGGAAAATATTTTCCGGTATCGGCAGGAAGGGTATTCCGCTTTGGAGGCAGCCCAGTTGGGCAGCGCCGGTGTGGGAAAAGCCATCAGCGCGTCCACATTGACGACGGTGGTGGTCTTTTTACCGGTGGTTTATGTGGAAGGCTTTGCTTCAGTTGTCTTCAAAGAAATGGCGCTGACGGTCATTTTTTCCCTGCTGATGTCCCTGGTGGTTTCTCTGACATTGATTCCGATGATGGCATCCCGCCTGATGGTTCGTCCTCTGCGGAACCAGCAGGGGGACGGAGTTTTTCTCTCTCTGGCCCAACGCTATCGCCGTTCGTTGAAATGGGTGCTGAAGCACCGTAAGATGGTAGTGGCATTCGGTGTACTGATTATGATCCTGGGGATAGCCATGATTCCGGTGGTGGGGACAGAATTCCTGCCCACCGTGGATCAATCCCGCCTGACGGTGGATATTCGGCTGCCCAATGAATCCCGGATGGCCGAAACAGAAGTAGTCACTGAAAAAGTGATGCAGATTCTGAACACGATACCCGAGCTGGAATCCGTTTTTTTGACCATGGGCGGATCGGGAGCATCCACACTGACCACTTCGGCTCAGCCTCACCGGGCTCATCTGGATGTGAAAATTGTGGGGCGGGCCATGAGGGACCGGAAAACAGCGCTGGTGGTGGAAGAACTGAGAGAGAAGTTCAAGGAGGTTCCTGGAGCTAAAATCAGCGTCCAGGAGACAGATATGTTCATGGGGGGCGGCTTTGGCGGTGACCCCATTGTGATTAAAATCAAGGGAGACGATCTGGATATACTGCAGGATCTGGCCACCCAGGCGGTAGCCCGGGTCAGGCAGGTTCCGGGTACCCGGGAAGTGGAAAGCAGTTTCACTGCCGGCCGTCCGGAGCTGCGGATCATCATTGATAAAGATATTGCCATTACTTACGGCATGACGGTGTATCAGGCAGCTGCTGCTGTCCGCTCCAGCATCAGCGGACAGACAGCCACCCGCTATCGCCTGGAGGGGGACGAAATTGATGTCTTGGTCCGCCTTGATCCGGAGATGGTGGCAACAGCCGGGGATCTGCAGTGGATGCCTCTGGTTACACCCCTGGGGAATACCATTCCGCTGGGTGAACTGGCTCGATTTGAGCTGGAGCAGGGGCCGGTGGCTATCGGACGTGAAGACCAGGCAAGAATTGTGGAAGTCAGCATGGGCGTGTTTGGCCGCGATCTGGGCAGCGTTACCGATGATGTTCGAGCCACCATGGGGGAACTGAATCTGCCCAGCGGGTACAGCATCGAGTACGGGGGCCAGAACCAGGACATGTGGGAAGCGTTCGGGGACCTGTTCTTTGCCTTCGGTCTGGCGGTGGTTTTGGTGTATATGGTGATGGCATCCCAGTTTGAATCCCTGGTGCATCCCCTGACCATCATGTTCTCCGTTCCCTTTGCCCTGGTGGGGGTAATCGGAAGCCTCATTGTCACAGGACGAACAGTCAACATACCCTCTGTGATCGGCATCATTATGCTGGCCGGCATTGTGGTTAACAATGCCATTGTTCTGGTGGACTATATCAATCAGCTGAGAGAAGAGAAGACAGAACGGGATGAAGCCATTTATCTGGCGGGGGAAACCCGGCTGCGGCCCATCCTGATGACTACACTGACCACGGTTCTGGGCCTTTTCCCCATGGCTCTGGGAATCGGAGACGGCAGTGAGCTGCTGGCTCCTCTGGCGACGGTGGTTATTGGCGGTCTGATGTTCTCTACGCTTTTGACCCTGTTTTTCATCCCTGTGCTGTACACTCTTCTGGATGATACCGGAAAACGACTGACGGCTCTGGCTGCTGCATCGGCAAAAGGACGATAGGGTCCATTCTGCACAGTTGGCCAGCATTGGCTTCGAGGAGAGAAAAGAACACATAAACCTGCAGAGATTTCTGCAGGTTTTCTATGGACAAAGAAACCGTCGTTCGGTATAATACATATGAACGCATGTTCATATATAGGAGGGATGATTGTGAAAAATCAGTTCAGCGATGACAGCTGCGCGGTTACCGTGATCCATCCTGAAGTTGTAGCTGAAATGAAGCAGGTGCAGCTGCCGGATCAAACAGTGACAGGCTTGGCTGAAATCTTTAAAACCCTGGGCGATCCGACACGAATACGGATCATGCATTTTCTCCGGAAAAGGGAGATGTGCGTTTGCGATCTAGCGGCTGCCCTGGATATGAGCCAGTCGGCCATATCCCATCAGCTGAGGATTTTGCGCAATTTCCGTCTGGTGAAAAATCGCCGGGATGGCAAGCAGGTGTTCTATTCACTGGATGATGATCATGTCCACACCCTGTTTGCTCAAGGGTTGGAACATCTGGAACATGCATCCTGGAATAACGGATAAATATATTTTGATGCGGAGGTAAGGCCATTGAACAGTCGTGCAGGCGAGTATACTATGGAAACCATGCAGCAGAGAACCAACCAGCCGGAAGAGGTTGTTAGGAAAACAGAGATCATGATATCCGGTTTAGACTGTGCCAACTGTGCGGCCAAACTGGAAAAGAAGGTGGCTTCTTTGAAAGGGGTCCACCAGGCAACTTTGGTATTTGCTACCGGTAAACTGACGGTTGACCATGCGGTGCCGGTATCCCTGCTTTTACAGACCGTACAGGATTCCGGGTACAAGGGTACAGTCGTCCAGGGGACGATGGCTCGACCGGAAGAGGGTTCCGTGTGGAAGGAAAGAAGAACCCAGATGACCGCTGCTTCAGGCGTGATTCTAGCGGCGGCTTTTACCATGAACTTCATGGGGGCAGCCCCTGAATGGATCATTCCCATGTATCTGGCCAGCATGATCATTGGCGGATACCATGTGGTTCGGATCGGGTTGTTTTCCCTGAGAGCCATGGTGCCGGACATGAATCTGCTGATGACCATAGCAGCCGTAGGGGCAGCAGCCATTGGTGAATGGAATGAAGCAGCTGTGGTGGTGTTCTTATTCTCATTGGGAAATTCCCTTCAGGCGTTCAGTATGGATCGAACGCGGCGTTCGGTCCGTGCCCTGATGGAGCTGGCACCCCAGGAAGCGTTGGTTATCCGGGAAGGATCTGAATTCATTCTGCCGGTGGACGCGCTGTCGGTGGGCGATCGGATCCGGGTCAAACCGGGAGAAAGGATCCCCATGGACGGCACCGTTTTATCGGGGTTCAGCAGCGTGGATCAGTCTCCTGTGACGGGGGAATCGGTTCCGGTTGACAAAGATCAGGGGGACGATGTGTTTGCCGGTACCGTCAACGGCACCGGTTCTTTGACCATTGAAGTGACCCGGCTGGCCAAGGATAACACCATTGGCCGGATTATGCACCTGGTGGAGGAGGCCCAGGCTCAAAAAGCCCCTTCCCAGCAGTTTGTGGACGTGTTTGCCCGCTACTATACACCGGCGGTGATTATGGGAGCCGTAGCTCTGGTGGCTGTACCGGTGCTGTTTTTGGGGCAGCCGTTTACACCGTGGTTCTACAAAGCCCTGGTTCTGCTGGTCATATCCTGTCCCTGCGCACTGGTCATATCCACTCCGGTATCCATTGTTTCTGCCATTGGGAATGCTTCCCGGCAGGGTCTGCTGATTAAAGGGGGAGCGTACCTGGAGGACCTGGGCCGGATCCAGGCAGTCGCATTTGACAAGACCGGGACATTAACCGAGGGGCGGCTGGCGGTGGAGGATGTGGTTCCAGAGAAATCGTATACATCCGACGAGGTGGTGGCTTTGGCGGCGGCGGTGGAGCGCTATTCAGAGCACCCGGCAGCCCGGGCCATTGTGGAGTACAGCCAGGAGCAGGGACTGGTCCTGGCGGAGGTCAGCCATTTTGAATCGCAGCCGGGGATTGGCGTATCCGGGAATATGGGAGACCACCGTATTCGGGTGGTTAATACCCGCCATGTGGACGATCACTGGGCGGAGCTGGTGCGGATCCAGCATTGCCAGGGACGAACGGTTGCAGTGGTGATGAAAGACGATGTGGTGGTCGGGATCATCGCCCTGGCAGACAAGATTCGAGCCGGTTCCAACTCGGCTCTGGATCGTCTGAGGGCAGCGGGAATCCAGCATATGGTCATGCTCACCGGAGACCATCCGGCGGCGGCTCATGTGGTGGCCGAAAAGATGGGAATCGACGATGTCCGGGCTGGGCTTTTGCCTGAGGAAAAAGTGGAAGCCGTGAAAGAAATCCGCGGTAATCACCGCCGGGTGGCCATGATTGGGGATGGGGTTAATGATGCCCCGGCTCTGGCTGCGGCAACGGTAGGGATCGCCATGGGTGCGGCCGGTACCGACGCTGCACTGGAAACCGCGGATGTTGCCCTGATGTCGGATGACCTGAGCAAGCTGGCTTTTGGACTGCAGTTGGGCCGCCAGGCTCTGAGCATTATTAAGCAGAATATCCTCTTTTCCATCGGCATCAAAGCGGTTTTCCTGGCGCTGACATTCATGGGGGTTGCCAATCTGTGGATGGCGGTCTTTGCCGATACCGGGGCGGCTCTGCTGGTTATTCTCAACGGTATGAGGCTCATGGGGTTCCGGGATCTACAGATTTGAGCAGCTAAGGGCGCTGTCTTGACACTTGAAAGCCTGAATGCTACCATCAGTGTAGCATCAGGTTTTCTTTTATTTCATTGGGGAGGATGATGATTGTGAAAGTAGGGTTAAAGACGCATGTGCTTGAGAATAACCGAACCCAGGCGGCTATGCTGAGAGAGAGATTTGCCGGCCGCACACTGGTTGTGAATATGACCGGATCTCCGGGGGCGGGGAAAACATCCATTCTGGAGAAGATCATTCCGGAACTGAAAAAGAACTTGAGTGTGGCTGTTATTGAAGGAGATGTGCAGACCAGCCGGGATGCTGAACGGATTGCGAAGATGGATGTACCGGCAATCCAGATCAACACCATGGGAGGCTGCCATCTGGATGCCAAAATGATCGCCGGATGCATCGATGATATTGGTGACATGCCGGATATTCTTTTCATCGAGAACATAGGCAACCTGGTCTGCCCGGCGGAATACGACCTGGGCGAAGATTTCAAGATGACGGTTCTCAGTATTCCCGAGGGAGAAGACAAACCTTTGAAATATCCGGGGATGTTCCGCAACTCCAAAGCGGTTGTGATGAACAAAGTGGATCTTTTGCAATACCTGCCGTATGACATAGAAAAAGTGGAAAAAGAAATCCAGGGAATCCAGCCCGATATCCATATTTTCAGGGTCGGCGCGGATGCCGCCAGTTCTCAGGCTCTCAGCACATGGCTGAGGGAAGAACTGCAGAAAAAAAGAGGGTAGCGAATACGGAACAACCCCCTGCCGTGTATCGTCCTTAGGGTATCCATGGAATGCTGTGTAAACTCGGAGGTGCGAAATGATAACGCGGAAGCGGTTTCAGACTATTCTAAGCGGCTGCCTGGCTTTTGTGATTCTGACTGCCGGCTGCAGCATATTTGACCCGCCGCCGGATCCCGACCCGGATCCTGTGGTTTTTCGGCTTGGGTGTGAAGTATTCCTGGAAGAATATAAAGAGCTGGTTTCCGGAAAACGGGTCGGCCTGGTGACCAACCAAACCGGTGTTCTCAGTACAGGGGAGGATCTGATTTCCGTCATGGCGGACGATCCGGACATTCATCTGGTGGCTCTCTACGGGCCGGAACACGGAATTGACGGCAAGGCCAAAGCCGGCGAGTATGTAGAATCGTACACTCATCCGGAGCTGGGAATCCCGGTGTACAGTCTGTACGGGGCAACGCGGAAGCCCACCGAGGCCATGCTGGAGGGAATCGATGTGCTGATTTTCGATATCCAGGATATCGGGTCCCGGACGTATACCTATATGTCTACGATGAACTACTGCATGGATGCCTGCCGCAGAGACGGGCTGCCCATGATTGTCCTGGATCGACCCAATCCGGTGGGCGGTATGATTGTGGAAGGGCCGGTGCTGGAAGATCGGTTCAAAACGTTTGTGGGGGTGGACAATCTGCCCATGGCCCACGGAATGACAGCCGGTGAACTGGCGCGTTTCTACAATCGGATAATCGGCGCGGATGTGACGGTGATTCCCATGTCTGGATATACCCGGGACATGATTTATCAGGATACCGGACTGGAATTTGTAGGCACATCGCCCAGCATTCAGACGATCCAGTCTGCATTCGGCTATATGGCCACCGGCCTGGGAGAAGGCACCCGGGTGGGGCAGCAGGATCAGTTTACCTGGATCGGTGGAACCGGCATTGATTCGCAGCAGTTTGCCGATCTTTTGAACAATGCGGGACTACCGGGGGTTCAATACATCCCTGAACCCAAGGGTTCATCCGGCGGGGTCCGTCTGGAGATCTACGATTACCGCAGTTTCAATCCGGCACTGTCGGGGTTCTATGCCCTGATTTATGCCAAACAACTCAAAGATGATTTTGTCGTTCCCAAAAGCACGGATACCACCATTGTGATGTTTGACAAAGTGATGGGGACCGATCGTTTTGGGCAGTGGCTGGAACAAGGACTCAGCCCTCAGCAGGTGGTGACGGCCTATCAGGATGAGCTGAATGATTTCAAGAATCTTCGAAAGCAGTATCTGATCTATGATCTGACGATGAAAAACATACCGCCCGTTCATTCATAAGAAGAACACAACGATGCAGCGGATTACCCGCTGCATCATTTATCAGACAGCCCCGGCAGGGGGCTTCTTTTTTTCAGAGCCAGGATGAAAAGCAAAAAGAGGGTTTCCGCAATTTTCCCGTACTGGAGATAGAAGGAGGGTGACTGGGACAAGGGCACCTGGGCAGACACGACTCCTGCGGAAGCCAGAGGGATGTCAGCAACGATGCGACCGCGCGAATCTATGATCTGAGACAGGCCGCTCTCGTTGGCAACCACCACCGGGATGGTAAACTCTACCGCCTGGATGATGGTATAGAAGCGGTGAACCCGGTAAAAAGCCGGACTGAAGCCGGTATCATTAAATGGAGCCAGGATGATTTGAGCGTTGTTTCGGGCCAGCTTTTGGATGGTATTTGTATTGGCATCGAAGCAGATGGACAGGCCAATGTCCCCCAAAGGGGTTGAGATGGGCATGTAATCGGTTCCGGGACGGTACCTTCTGCTTTCCGAAAAAGGAACCAGGTTACGTTTGCTGCTGCGGCCCAATATGCCGGTGGGATCAACCACCAGCGTGGTGATGCGCCGATCCTGGACAGACTGGGTGCGGCTGTCTCCTTCCAGCACAGTGGGAATCAGGATGCAGTTCCATTCCCTGGCCTGGTTGATCCAGCGTTCCCGGTAGGCGGTGTCGGCGATACCCGCCTTGTCATAGATGCCCACCATAATCTCAGGGAAAAGGACGATATCGGTGTCGGGATTCCCGGCAGTCTCCACATAGCGATCATAGCGGTACTGCATCAAGGCTTCTCCCTGCAGGCCGTCCGGGATTATTCGGGTGCCCAGACTGGCCTGGACAGCGGTTACGGATATTCGCGGCGCCTCGGGATCCGTATCAGTCAAGGCGGCGGTGTTGGATCCGGCTATCAGGATGGAACAAAGTACCGCAGCCGCCAGAATTCTTTTTCTCTCAGAGGCGGGGATCTTCAGTGCAGTGGGAAAGCTGGATACTACAAGGAGCCCTCAGGCTGTGACGGCGGAGAGGATGAGAAAGAATGTGATATGCCGCCCTAAAAATGCGGCCGGAGCCAGCAGTGGAGTGTGATGGTAGATCGGCGACAGGACCGGGATCATTTCCATGGAGGACAAACCCGGAATTTTCTGAAACACAGCATCCAGCAAAGTCAAAAATCCCGAAAGAAGCAGAAACTGAAGGCTGTCGGCTGCGCTGTCGGGGGCAAGAAACCGGTAGAACAGTTTGCGAATCAGGTCGCAAAGAAGGATGGAAAGAGGGATGCCCAGGTTGTAGGGGATCACCGAATGCCATACCCCCGCCCCAATGGTTAAAAAATATGGAAGCAATAAAAAGAAAAGGTCTTCAGACTGCAGCTGCTTTTGAACCAGGCGGACAGAGGGATACATCAAAAACAGGTAAAACAGGATTCCCGCACCGGGGTAATACAGTCCGGCTACCCAGAAGATTCCTGACAGAAGATACAGATATGTGCTGGGACGGCCCAATTGTCGGATCAGTGCACGAAAGTTTGGTTTGAATAGATCAATCATGACGGTGAAGTCCTCCTTCTGCATCTTCACTATTCTGGAGGAGTGGGGTAAATCCTTCTGATGAGGCTTATTCAATTGTCTGACAATTTGGAGGATATGGCCGTGTATTGTCGAAGATATATCCACGTCGGAAAGCGAAGGTGGCGAGGGCATGAACCGGGCCAAGACAGCTTTAATATCATGCATACTGATTGCGGCTGTTGCCTGCGCGGCTGTCCAGGGTTTTTCAGTTTTTACCGATCCGCAGATACCGGATCGGGGGATCCTGTTCTACGAATTCATTGACCGCGGCGTTGATTGGCTGCGTGAATGGAATGAATCGGATCCCAACCGGGGAAATGGCTGGACCGAAACGGTAATGCAGAACTTGCTGCGTACGCTGAACGATCCGTACTCCCAATATATGGATGAGGACGAGTATGACCGTTTTCTCACGGACATTGTTGGTACATTCGGAGGGATTGGCGTCGTCATTGCCCAGGAAGGGGAATACACCCGGGTTGTCCGGCTGACTGAACCCAGTTCGGCCAAAGAAGCAGGGATCCGAGCGGGAGATAAAATCATCCGGGTGGATGGGGAAAATGCCGTTGGATCCGGTCTGGACAATGTGGGGGATCGGTTGAAAGGGGATGCCGGCAGCCGGGTGCAGGTGGATGTGCTGCGGGAAGACGGCCAAGAGTATTCCTATACCATTACCCGGGAAGTAATCCGGGTTAATACCGTGGAATCCAGCATGATCGATGACCAGTTTGGGTATATCTACATCTCCATGTTCAACGAGCACACTGCCTCCAATCTGGCAGATGCATTGAATTCCATGTACTACAAGGGAATCAAGGGCCTTGTATTGGATCTGAGAGACAATCCGGGCGGGCTGCTGGACCAGGGCATTGAGGTGGCCAAGATGCTGGTTCCGGAAGGTCCGGTTGTCCATGTGGTGGATCGGACCGGATATAAGGAAACCTACTATTCGACAGGCAGAGGACTGCCCTGGCCTTTGGCGGTGCTAGTGAACGGCGGAACGGCCAGTGCTGCTGAAATCGTGGCCGGTGCCGTAAAGGACAGCCGAGCGGGATTTCTGGTGGGGACCCCCACCTACGGCAAAGGATCCGTGCAGTCGGTGTTCAATTTCGGGATCGGCGGCGTTAAAATCACCATGGCCAACTATTTCACACCGGATGAATACCCCATTGAAGGGGAAGGGATCGTCCCCAATACCATTACCTATCAGCGAATCTCCGGGGATAACGCCCGGATAGAGACTGTACCGGCACTGTATCCCCTGCAGCTGGGGGACGAAGGCACCGCTGTAGCCAGAATGCAGAAGATACTGACGCATCTGGGATTCGAAACAGGGTCAGTCGAAGGGACCTTTGATGCCGGCACCCAAAAAGCTTTGGTCCGATTCCAGGAAGCTGTGGGGCTCCCGGCCACCGGAATCGGGGATACCGAAACTCTGGCTCGATTGAATTACGCGCTGTTGTCTCATTCCATGCCGTTTGAAGGGGATGCACAGCTTCGCAAAGCAGTGGCTTTACTGAAAGAACTGAATCTCCATTAAAAAAACATTCAAAAAGAAGGATTTCGCAGAATCATCGCGAATATACCGTGAACATACCATCGGGAAACCGATGATACCTGTCAGTAAAGGGAGCGCTTCGAATTAACGACGCTCCCTTTATTGGTGCCCAAAACAGGTTCAATGGATCCGGACGAACATGAAAGACTGAAGCGACGACTTCTTCTCGATAATGAATCATCCGAGATGCAAGACCGCAAATGCATGAGCTAATGACTCATTTTGGCCTTTTTGGTTCAAAAATGGCTGAATTGTCGCAAAATAGAGAAAAATGCGACCAAAATTTTGCAGGGAATGTTTGCTAAGGAAAGAATGTTCTTCCTTGGCTTTTTTGTTAGCCGGGGGAGCATAAAGATCCGAGCTTTCTCAGAACTGACCGCCGGAGGTGATGCACACTCACACGCATCAGTATTCACAGTCTATATGCAGCAGCAAAAAAACCAGGAGGTGTATCGTATGAAAAGAAGATTAACTGCCGGGATTACTCTGATCTGCAGTCTGGTACTGATTCTTACAGGATCAGGCACCATCGGTGCTTCCACTGTGGTCAGTACAGCCAGCAGTCCGGAAACACTGGTGGTGACAGTAGCCACTAATGATTTCAGTGAGTCTTCTCCATCAGGAGAAGCATCCGCTGTTTCCGGAACCGTTTCTTTCGGGTCGTTTGTAGGGGAAGAGCGCATTGTCAATGAGGCGATTAAGATGAATGTTCGAAGCAATGGGCAGTGGTCTATGCAGGTACAGGCTGATCCCATGACTTCTTCTGCAGCTGGCGAAGAGAACATCCAGCTTCCGGCGGAACAGTTCCAAAAGCGTGCAGCGGTGGGTTTGGGAAGTGATACAGACCCTCAGATCGTTATCGGGCAGGAGAATTACTCCAATTTTCTATATGATGTTGATGGTACTCCTTTGAATTCATATGTTGTAGAAGATGCAGCTGCGACTGGTGATAGTAATGGGACAACAATCAATATCGGCCTCAAAACGAAAATCACTTATGCCGATCTAGCCCGGGATTATCAGAGTACGGTCACGGTGACCACCACTGCGGCTTACTGATATGAGGAATTGGCAGAGCGATTCGAAAAGAAAAGTGATGAAGCTGCTGGCTCTTACTTTGGTGGTGCTTGCGTTGGTCAGCAGCGGGCTTGAGAGAGTCGGAGCTGTCGGGGGAGAGGGATTCAGTCTCTCTCCTCTTTCTATGGAAGCTGTGCTGGAACCGGGAGGCAGGTATACGGAGAAGATGACCATTCGCAATGTGGGGTCCGATACTTTGCATTTGAATATCTATGCCTGCGATATTGCGTCCAGAGAAGGTGAAAACAACCCCGGGGTTTATGTGAGGGCTGAAGAACCGGAGGCGTATGCCAGCAAATGGCTGTCAGTGAATCCGCAGATTCTTCAATTGGAACCCAATCAGACGCATCAGATTGATGTGGTCCTGGAAGTACCTGCAGATGCTGCAGCAGGGTCATACCGGGGCGTAGTGTTTGCTGAATCGGTTCCAAATCCCTCCGGAGCAGCCCAGGTGGGTAACCGGATCGGGATGCTGACTTTTTTCTCTGTAGGAGGAGAGAACCGATTTTCTGTGGAGATGGACTGTCTTAATGTGAAGAACTGGTGGATGAGTAGCCCTACAATCGAATTGTCAGTGCACAACGACGGGGATATCCACCAGAGTCTTACCGGATATGTAGAGATTTACCAGAACGAAGGGATGCTGCGGGAACTGGCTCTGGACAAGGTCATTGTACAGCCTCAGGAAACTCGCACGATATCTATTCCCTGGCCGGATGCGCCGAGGTTGGGGATTTTTCAGGCTTCAGTCCGCTTCAATGAAGGAAATCCATGGGGTCATTCTCGCGAAAGGGTTTCGTTCATCTTGTTCCCGCTGCTGTCAGCAGCAGGATTCATTTTGTTTGTTGCATCCATCCAGATGTTTCGGAGTTCTCGTAACGATCCTTTGCTGCGGATGAAAAAACCGAGGAGGTGAACTCCTCGGTTGCGGTTCGACTTTTGACCAGTTACTTGGCTTTTACTTTGGTTTCTTTGGCAAACATCATGGCAATGGTACCAATAACCATGCTGATGAACAGGAAGCGGAAACCGGCTGAAAACGCTTCGACAGAGAATGTCCCGGCGGCAGTTTTGGGGTAGCTTTCTATGATCAGCCCAATGACGACGGTATATACTGCTCCACCGGCCATGGTAAAGAAGTTGTTGATGCCGTTGACCGTTCCGGTCAGATTGATGGGGAAGAGTTCCTTGATCATAGCGATCCCGGAAACACCCAAACCACCGGATGCCCCCATTAAAAAGAGGAGACCGTACAACAAGCCGGGAGTGATTCGCTCCGGCATTAATGCAATGGGAAGCCAGCACAGTGTGCTGAGGAATGCGGAAAAAAGAACAATCCCTTTTCGTGATCCCAGCACCTTATCGGACAAATAGCCGCCGATGGGCGGAGTGATGATGCTGCCCAGGGAGATCATCATCAGGATGCTGCCGGCTTGGACCTGGGTTTGGCCCAAAACCTGCATGATGTAGGGTCCGCCCCAGAGGCTCTGGAAGCTCATGAGCACACCGTAGGAAGCAAAACTACGGATGGCTACCGGCCAGAAGTACCGGTTGCTGACTACGGTCTTAATCCCTTGGAAAATGGGAACCGGCTTTAAGGGGACGCGTTCATCATGAGGGATGTTATCGATTTCATCCAGTTCCGGAAGCCCCATGTCTTTGGGGGAATTGCGGACAATGATATACATACCGATGGCCAGGAGCACGGTAACCACACCGATACCGGTGACAGAATTTCGCCATCCGAACCGGACGATCATAATGGCCAGAGGGGTGGCCGCAATCAAGCCGCCGATATTTCCCAAAGACACCAGCATGCCGGCTATGGTTGCGTATTCGTTTTTGCGGAACCAGATTGAAAAGATCTTCAGAGTGGGTACATACACACAAGACAGTCCCAAGCCGATCAACAGTCTGGCAATCAGTGCAACCTGAAAGTTGGGTGCCAGACCAAACAGAAGGGCTCCGATTCCAGCAATGCCAAAAGATATGGAAGCCAGTTTTCTCGGGCCGATGGAATCAGCCATGAGACCGGCCGGAAGCTGCATAATGGCGTAGGGATAAAAATACATGGATCCCAAAAGGCCCAACGCCGCGCCGTCTATGGCAAAGGTATCAATGAGATCCGATGACATAACAGCGGGGGACAGCCGATGGAAGATGATGATCAGATAGGCGAAGGACAAAACGCCAAAAATGATCCACCGGTAGGACAGCATTTTTTGGGCCGGACTTTTTGATTCATGGTCGGGTGTTGCGGGAACAGACATACCAAAAACCTCCTCAAAAATTAGAAAAATGACAATGTATGTGCTTCAAAGCACTCTATACCATCTGGGTAAAGAACTCGCTATCCAGAAGATTTTTTCAAATCTTCCGATTATTTAGGCCTAAAACCAAATAACCCCGGGGCACATGCATACGCAGTGTCCGGGACTTGCAGAGAAGCGACCCTCCTTTCAGAGGAGTTCAATTTTAGCAATGTACATATTCTAATACTTTTTCACCGAGATTGCAAGGACCGAGATGATGAAAGTGTAGTTATTCTGTGATAATGTCATGTTGAATTTATTCTGATAAAATGTCACCTATGAGAAGGGAGATATTCAACATGACTCTACGAGAATCAGAAAACTTCGGGTCATTAACCAAACGATTGATAAAGTAATTACCATCAAAACAGCGGCTGAGATGTTGGGCCTCAGTGAACGACAAGTGCTCCGTTTAAAAGGAGGGTTTTTTTTTTTTTTTTTTTTTTTTTTTTGAACTACGGTTCGTCGTTTCTCATCCATAAAAAATCGAGGTCGAGCACCCGCCACACGCTGTTTCTGATCCGCTTTGCACACGCATAGTCTCTCTCAAACAGACTAAGTATCCATCGGCCAATTTTGCTCATTTCCACGGCTTTTAGCGGAGATGGAAGGGATCCGTATTAGTTATCCCTCGTTTACCGCACGCTGACTCAGGCGGGGATTAAAAGCCCCAAAATTCATCGCCAGAAAAAGGCACACCATCGTCGTAAAAGACAGAGCCAGGCAGGCATTCTGGTTCAAATGGATGCTTCCCCTTTTGCCTGGATTCCCAATGAAAAGCCCATCACATTGTGGGGCAATTGATGATGCCACTGGGGCCATCTTAGGGCTGCATTTTTCGGAAAATGAGTGTCTGCATGGCTACTTTCAGGTGATCAGCTTCTCAGAATATGGCCGTCCATTAATTGTACTGTGACCGCCACACCATCTTCTTTTCTCCGAAGGATACGGCTGTCTCGCTAGAAGATCAGCTTCAAGGAGTCACTGAGCCTTTGACCCAATTCGGACGGGCCATGCAAGAGCTTGCCATTCAGATGATCAAAGCCCGCTCCTCAAGCCAAGGGCCGTATCGAACGCTCTGGAACACCTAAAGATCGATTGCCGGTGATGTTTGAACTCAGTGGCATTACTTCCCTGGAACAAGCCAATGCCTTCTTACGGAAATGATCCGCCATTTTAACCTTCGATTTGCGGTGGTTCCGCAAGACTCGCTCCCGGCTTTTCGCCCGGTGGATTCTTCTTGTGATCTCACTACGGTGCTTTGTATCAAACATACCCGTACTCTCATCATCCAGGGCGCTTTTTCGTACCGGTCTGTATTATCAGTTAATGCAGCACCATAAACCCGTTCAAGCCATGCCGAAGGCCAAAGTGACCGTCTTGGATCATCCGCTTCAAGGAATCCGCTGCATCTACAAAGATGCGCTTTTCCAGACCGCCATTCTGGATCAAAAGGCCTAAGAAAATGGATCTGGTTGAAAATCCTTCGCCCTGAAAATGAGGTCCTCAGCATCGGCCGATCATCCCTGGCGAAAAAGTGTAAAAACCCTGTCCCCCTTTATGGCTTCATGAGAGATGCCCGTGCTCGCCATGTTGGATGATCTGTTTAGCTCCGTCCGTCCATGGGCATAGAGGATTTGCTTCAGACTGTCAAGGAGCGAGCGGTCTTATTCGCTTGTATGTACCCGCCAGGCAGTCCCCTGTGTTTATCCATCCTGTTTTTAGGTGCCTGTCCCATCAGGCACCTGCCTTCGGCCAGGACAGGGGGTAAGGACAGCGTCACACAAATTCTTCAACTCTTTCTTGACTTATTCAAGGTGACATTTTCTCAGAATAATCTCGTCTCTTTTAGGTGACATTATCTCAGACTATTGACAGGACCGAGATGATGAAAGATCATAGCAGGGATAATTCTTGCGTTGTAGAAACCCACCAATGATGGTCTGTACGGTCCAGGCAACTACCGTTCAGGAGGGATTCTGATGAGCGTACAAAAGAAAATCCTGGTTACGGATGACCAGAGCGGTGTCCGGAAACTGCTTTACGAAGTATTTCGACGTGAAGGGTATGGCGTCATGTTGGCTGCCGATGGCCACGAGGCGCTGCAGCTGGCCATGACAGAAACACCTGATCTGATTCTGATGGATGTCAAGATGCCGGGCATGGACGGTCTCGAAACATTGAAGCGGATTCGCGGGATGGGGATTCGCACATGCGTCATATTGATGACAGCATACGGGGAGACTGACATAATCAAAGAGGCGATTCAGCTTGGCCATGTACGACATATCACCAAACCATTTGATCTGAACGACCTGAAAAAAATTGCCCGGGAACAGATGGAAGAAAGATTTGGAGCGCAAAGCTGACTGTCCCTCTGGGTAAAGATTTGCTGCTGGGATGGAAGGTCAGGCAATCGGGTCCAACTGTTTTATGATGACTGCATGGCTGGGCAGGTCTGATCTGGTCTAGAAATGAATAGATACCTTAGCGATTCCGGTTGAGCTTAGATACAACCGGAACCGTTTTTTGCCGGCGGCTGAATGAAACGGATGGCGTACCGAAAGAATTCATCCATTAGTACAAAAGGAGAAACCGACCATCTGCCGAACTATATACTTTGCAAAGGAAGTGAAAACAATGGCGGAAATATATCAGAAAGCATTCATTGCACTGCGCTGTCCGCTGTGCGGTAAAATAGAGTATCATCCCCTTTCCCCTTTTACCATCAAGGCGGACCAACCCCACCGGATTCACTGTTCCTGCGGGTTCCGTAAAGCCATGGTTATGAGAGGGGCTCCAAACAATTTTCAGATTCAGATCCCCTGCATTTCCTGCGGCCGAGAACATGCATACACCTATTCTGCCAGAACCATCTGGCGGATTGCGGCAGGGACAATGGCATGTCCCATATTTGGAGAAACGCTGGGTTTTCTGGGTGAAAGGGACGAAGTGGAAGAAGCCGGCAGACAATGGAAGGATGGCGGCACAGAAGGACTGTCGGACTATTTTCTGAACCCGTCTGTGGTGTTTGATATTCTGGAACACCTGCAGGATTTGGCCGGAACCCATAGTTTGTACTGTCAATGCGGCAGTATGGCCATTGAACTGGACCTGCGCCCTGAATATCTGGAGCTGCACTGTGTGGAGTGCGGGATGACAGCCCGAATCCAGGCTGTAACCGACGAAGATCGAATGGAAATTGTCAGTATGGACGAGTATATGATCGAAGATGAAGATTCCCAGGGACCCCATGAACTTGCCCCCCCAACCCTCTATCGGTTAAAATAAAGGAAGAACATCCATCTTCAGATGGACCCATGAGCTGGATCGTGCTTTTGGCAAGGAACTTTCCCAGCTACCTCACAAAGATCCACAGAAAATCTTCATGATCTTTTATGGCATGCACGATGCCTTCCGATTCTTTCCTGCTGCAGCCCGCCCTCTGGCGGCGATCTGTACCTGCAATATTCATGGACCTTGGGGTATATGAAAATGAAAGAGCCCTGGATGTCAAACCATCCTGGACGAATCGTATCGGTGCGATTGAATGGATGACCGATGCAGGTTCGGCACCATGGATACCATCCGGTGAGTTTGCAGAGGATATCTGACTGTTTTTTTTGCGCAGCCGCTGGGGAAGGAGGATCCTGCCGACGACCTGCGCCAATTTGCGGAAATACCCATTGAACAGATACCGAGGAGGCGAAAAAATGGAAAGAGAACTATCATTGGAGTTTGTCCGAGTGACTGAAGCCGCGGCGATTGCTGCCGCACGCTGGATGGGACGGGGTGACAAAGAAGCTGCGGATGGAGCGGCGGTGGATGCTATGCGAGCTGTTTTTGATACGGTCAATATCGATGGTCTGGTGGTTATCGGCGAAGGGGAGATGGATGAAGCTCCTATGCTGTATATTGGAGAAAAACTGGGAACCGGGCAGCTTCCTATGCTGGATATTGCCGTCGATCCCCTGGAAGGGACCAACCTGGTAGCCCGGGGACTGCCGGGGGCGATAGCGGTGGTGGCCGTTGCAGAACGTGGATGTCTATTAAATGCACCCGATATGTACATGGAAAAAATCGCAGTGGGACCCCAGGCTGCCGGCTGCATCGACATTGATGCGTCTGTATACGATAATCTGGCCAGTGTGGCCAAAGCCCAGGGCAGCAAGATCCGGGATCTGACCGTGGTGCTGTTGGATCGGCCGCGGCACGCCCAGATCATGGAGGATGTGCGCAAAGCCGGAGCAAGAATCAAGCTGATCACAGACGGAGATGTGGCAGCAGCCGTTGCCACAGCCATCGAAGGAACCGGCGTGGATATGCTGCTAGGCATCGGAGGCGCTCCCGAAGGGGTATTGGCTGCAGCAGCGCTGCGCTGTCTGGGAGGAGAAATGCAGGGACGGCTGGCTCCCAGCGATGAAGAGCAGGTCCGCCGGGTTCAAGAAATGGGCATCAAGGATGTCTATCGGGTGCTGAGGATGGATGACCTGGTTAAAGGGGACGATGTGATTTTTGCTGCAACCGGGATTACCGACGGTGACTGGCTGAAAGGGGTACGGTATACCGGGAACGGATGCCGGACCTACTCTGTGGTCATGAGAGCCAAAACCGGAACCGTCCGGGATATTGAAGCGGTCCATCAGCTGAACCGGAAACCGGTGCTGCGGGATTTCAAAGAAAAATGGGATATGGATCAGCGCTAGTCTCGAAAGGAGCATGGATACAGTGAAATTTTTTCTAGACACAGCCAATCTTGAGCAGATCCGGGAAGTGAATCAACTGGGTGTGATTTGCGGTGTCACCACCAATCCTTCCCTGGCTGCGAAAGAAAAAGAAAGTTTCAAAGATCTGATCATGGAGATTACCCGCATGATCGACGGGCCGGTGAGTGCGGAAGTCGTGAGCCTGGATGCTCAGGAGATGATCCGGGAAGCACGCTCACTGGCATCCTGGGCAGAGAATATTGTCGTGAAAATCCCCATGACCGGGGATGGGATGAAAGCTGTTCATACTTTGAAAAAAGAAGGGATCAAGACCAATGTAACCCTGATTTTTTCAGCCAATCAGGCTCTTTTAGCCGCCCGGGCCGGAGCTGCCTATGTCAGCCCCTTTATCGGCCGTCTGGACGATATTAACCAGAACGGCATGCAGGTGGTGCGGGACACTGCAGAAATATTCCGTATCCACAGTTTGGAAGCGGAGATCATCGCTGCCAGCATCCGCCATACGCAGCATGTCACTGAGGCCGCCAAAGCAGGAGCCCATATTGCTACAGTCCCTTATGCCCTGATTCAGCAGATGATGAAGCATCCCTTAACCGACGCGGGAATCCTGCGGTTTATGGAGGACTGGAAGAAAGCCGGAAAGGTCAAAGACTGGTAGATCGAAACAGCCGGCCGTGCTGAACGGGGCATTGACGAGATGCATCCGGCAGGCTGATTACATGAAGACAGCAGGTGGAATGATTGACATATCAGGAACTAGAAGAAAAAACACTGATCGAATTGTATAAAGTAGCCAGGGAGATGGATATCCCGGCCTATTATACTTTTCGCAAAAAGGAATTGATATTTGAGATTCTCAAAGCCCAAACCAAAAAAGACGGGCTCCTTTTTGCCCAGGGGATTTTGGACATCATGCCGGACGGGTTCGGTTTTCTGCGTCCGTTTGTCTATTTGCCCAGCCAGGAAGATATTTATGTCTCCCCATCCCAGATCCGCCGCTTTGCCATGCGCACCGGGGATATGATCTCCGGGCAGGTCCGCCCGCCTAAAGATTCGGAACGATATTTTGCGCTCCTGCGGGTGGAGGGAATCAACGGGCACAATCCGGAATCATCGTTGGACCGAATCCATTTCGATTCCCTGACCCCCCTGTTTCCGGATGAAAAGCTCCTGATGGAGAGCAAAGAAGGGTACCTGTCCACACGGGTCATTGACCTGATTTCTCCCATCGGGAAAGGACAGCGGGGGCTGATAGTGGCACCGCCCAAAGCCGGAAAAACCATTTTACTGAAACAGATTGCCAACAGCATTGCTTTCAACCATCCTGAAATTGTGCTGAAGGTCCTGCTGATAGACGAACGCCCGGAAGAAGTGACTGATATGGAACGATCGGTCCGGGGCGAGGTAGTCAGCTCCACTTTCGATGAACTGCCGGAAAACCACATCAAGGTATCGGAAATGGTGATTGAACGAGCCAAGCGCTTGGTGGAGCAGAAAAAAGATGTGGTCATTTTGCTGGACAGCATTACCCGGTTGGCGCGGGCATACAATCTGGTGATTCCAGCCAGCGGAAGGACCTTGTCCGGCGGGATTGATCCGGCAGCTTTCCACAAGCCGAAGCGGTTTTTCGGAGCAGCCAGAAACATTGAAGAAGGCGGCAGCCTGACCATTCTGGCCACAGCGTTGATTGAAACGGGAAGCCGAATGGACGATGTGATCTATGAAGAATTCAAAGGAACCGGGAATCTGGAACTGCATCTGGATCGGAAGCTGGCTGAAAAACGGATTTTCCCGGCTATTGACATCAAGCGTTCCGGTACCCGCAAAGAAGAAATGCTGATGTCGGAAGACACCATGGAAGCCATCTGGTCCCTGCGTCGCATCACTCACCCGTTCGGCACTGTCGAAGCGACGGAGTACCTGTACGAAAAGATGAAGAAGACGAAAAACAACCGGGAATTTGTCCAGATGATTAATAAAATGAAGGAATAGGTGTAAAAAAAAGGAATATTTGGAGTCCGAACTTTCCAGATTTTATGGCTTGCCTGTTATAGAACGATATGCTATAATGAAATGGTTATTCAGGTGACAAAATTTTGAATTCGCAGCCAGAAGTGAGGTGTGATCTGTGAAAGAGAATATCCATCCCAAATATGAGAAGGCGACTGTGGTCTGCGCCTGTGGTGAAACTTTTGAGACCGGGTCGACAAAGAAAAATCTTCGGGTTGAAATATGCTCGAAATGCCATCCTTTTTATACAGGAAAACAAAGAGTAGTCGACAGCGGCGGACGAGTAGAACGATTCAACCGGAAATACGGGATCAAAAGCAAAGAATAAGCAGAGCCGCAGGCTCTGTTTTTTTTTGAAGGGGGGGTCATTGATGCCCAAGACACTGCAAATCGGTGGACAGGCAGTAATTGAAGGAGTTATGATGAGAGGGCCGAAAGAATACGCCGTGGCCGTGCGGACGCCGGACGGCCGGATTACCACCAAAAGAACGGTCCTGAAAACATGGGGGGACCGTTGGCCGATTTTCAAACTGCCGATTCTCAGAGGGCTGGCGGCACTGGCCGAATCCATGACTTTGGGAATCAATACACTGATGTATTCAGCCAGTCAGGCCGGCGAAGAAGAAGCCCAGCTTTCCAGGACGGAGATTAATCTGACGATTCTGGTGGCCCTGGTAATCGGTACGGGCCTTTTCATGGTGGCGCCGGTTTTGCTGACACGGCTTCTCCGGGAGAGAATTACCCACAATGTGATCCTCAACGGGATTGAATTTGGAATCCGGATCGGATTCTTTATCCTCTATATCTACCTGGTTTCCCGCATGGAGGACATTCAGCGAGTGTTCTCCTACCATGGGGCAGAACACAAAGCCGTTCATGCATACGAAGCAGGGTTGGATCTGACGGTGGACAATGTACGTCGCCAGTCCACACTGCACCCGCGCTGCGGCACCAGTTTCATCTTGATTGTATTTATGGTCAGCATGTTTTTCTTCCTCTGGATAGGATGGGAGAACCTGCTCTGGCGGGTCCTGTCCAGAATATTGCTGCTGCCTGTCATCGCCGGGGTTTCCTATGAAATCATCCGGGCATCGGGCCGAAGCCGGTTTTTCCTGCTGCAGCTGTTTTGTAAACCCGGGATGATGCTGCAGCGATTAACGACTCGGGAGCCGGATGACAGCCAGATCGAGGTGGCCATCCAGGCTTTGAAGAGTGTACTGGCCATGGAAGGACAGCCGCTGGCCAAGCAAGTCTGAACGGTGTATATGAGTGAAGGGTGGTTGGAGCATGATCGATAAACTGGAATCCATTGTGCAAAAATATAAAGAACTGGAAGGGATGCTAAACGACCCTGGCGTGATTGCCCGGCAAACCGAATGGCAAAAACATGCCAAAGCCCATTCGGCTCTTTCGGCGGTTGTGAATAAATATCGGGAATGGCAGTCTGTAGAAGAAGAACTGGATAATATCGAAGAGTTGATGGATGAAAAAGTGGATGAAGAGATGCAGTCTTTTCTGGAACAGGAAAAAGACACTCTCAAAGAACGGAAAAACCAGCTGGAGCTGGATTTGAAACTGCTTCTGCTGCCGAAGGATCCCCGGGACGACAAGAACGTGGTGATGGAAATCCGCGGCGGAGCCGGCGGGGATGAAGCAGCCCTCTTTGCCGGTACCCTATTTCGGATGTATTCTCGTTATGCTGAAACCCAGGGCTGGTGGGTGGAAGTGCTCAGTGCCAACCCGACGGAACTGGGCGGATTCAAGGAAGTTGTGTTTGTCATTGAAGGCACCGGCGCATTCAGCCGGCTGAAGTATGAGATGGGGGTACACCGGGTGCAGAGAATTCCCACCACAGAATCCGGAGGGCGGATTCACACTTCCACCGTGACGGTGGCGGTACTGCCGGAGGCGGAAGAAGTGGAAGTCAGTATCGATCCCAACGATATCCGCATTGACCTTTTTTGCTCCAGTGGACCCGGTGGTCAAAGCGTCAACACCACTTATTCGGCGGTTCGGATTACCCATCTGCCCACAGGGCTGGTGGTATCCTGTCAGGATGAAAAATCGCAGCATAAGAATCGGGATAAAGCCATGCGGGTACTGCGGGCCCGACTGTTGGATATTGCTGAAGAGGAGAACCGGGCGGAGATGGCCGAAGCCAGGAAATCTCAAGTGGGAACCGGTGACCGCAGTGAGCGCATTCGTACATACAACTATCCCCAGGGCCGGGTAACCGATCACCGTATCGGACTGACTCTCCATAAGCTGGAACAGGTGCTGGAAGGGGATCTGGATGAAATCCTGGATGCGTTGATTACCACAGACCAGGCGGAGAGACTGAAGAAGGTGGAATAAATGGAGGCTGTTGTAAAAACCGTTGCCTCGATGATTGCATATGGAGAATCACGACTTCGGGAAATCGCTGCGGATTCAGCCCGGTGGGAGGCCGAGACACTTCTGCGTCATGCTGCCGGCTGGTCCCGTGTCCAATTGTACCAGAACCTGCAGGAGTTTCTGCCGCAGGACTTTACAGATATTTACGAAGCGCTGCTGGCACAGAGAATCCAGCGCAGGCCCCTGCAATACATTGTAGGCAGTCAGAATTTCATGGGACTTTCCTTTCACGTGGATGAACGGGTTCTGATTCCGAGACCGGAAACAGAATTGCTAGTGGAGAGGGTCCTCTTTTTTCTCCACGGCCGGAGGAATCCGACTGTTCTGGATCTGGGTACCGGCAGCGGGGCCATTGCGGTCAGTGTAGCAGTTTTCCATCCGGATGCAGTGGTTTCAGCCGTGGATATATCGGAAGGAGCCCTGGATGTGGCTCACAAAAATGCAGTCCGGCACAGTGTGCAGAATCGCATCCGGTTTGTGCGTGAAGACATGTTGGGATCGTTGGATACCATTTCGTCCGGGATCCAGTTTGATGGAGTTGTATCCAATCCTCCCTACATCGATGATTCGGCCATGAAGCAGCTGGCCCCTGAGATTGCCGAGCATGAACCCCAGGCAGCTCTTCGGGGCGGAGCAGACGGGCTCCGGTTTTATCGAGCCATCATTCCCCGGGCCCAAAAATTGCTGAAGACCGGTGGATTTCTGGCACTGGAAATCGGCTGGGACCAGGGTGAATCTGTGGCTGCACTGATTCAAAAAACAGGCGGCTTCCGTCATATCGAAATTTGCAAAGACTGTGCAGAGCACGACCGGGTGGTCAGTGCCATCAAAGCATAAGGATCGGGATGCCGAAAGGATGGACCCAGAATGAAGAATTATCGAAAAAACACTCGGATTTTCAAGGTGGATCCGAATAACATGGATAGGGGGGCGCTTTCTGCTGCCGCTGAAGTGATCCGGCAGGGGGGTACAGTGGTTTTCCCCACGGAAACCGTATATGGATTGGGAGCCAATGCCCTGTCCGCCGATGCCGTAGCTGGAATCTTTGAAGCCAAAGGGCGTCCATCCGATAATCCTCTCATTGTTCATGTAGCCTCCCAAGCCGATGCCCTGGCTCTGACCGAAGAGATCCCTGAGTCTGCTTCCGTTCTGATGGATGCATTCTGGCCGGGTCCTTTGACGCTGGTCATGAAGAAAAAAGCAGTGATTCCGGCTGCGGTGACAGCCGGGTTGGATACATTCGGTGTCCGAATGCCCCATCATCCGGTGGCATTGGCACTCATCGCTGCAGCGGGCTTGCCCATTGCGGCTCCCAGCGCCAACCTGTCCGGACGTCCCAGCCCCACATCGGGCCAGCATGTGATTCAGGACCTGATGGGGCGGGTGGACATGATTCTGGATAGCGGGGATACCGGCATTGGATTGGAATCCACGGTATTGGATCTGACCGGACCGATTCCCACTATCCTTCGGCCCGGTGGAGTGACCCGGGAAGATCTGTACGCTTTTTTGCCTCGAGTGGACCAGGCAGCGGATGACACCGTCGATGAAGCTGTTCCCCGATCGCCTGGAATGAAGTATCGCCACTATGCGCCCAAAGCACCGCTGCAGGTGGTCGTGGGGGATCCGCAGAAGATGCAGGAAGCAATCTGGGAGTTGGGACAGCAGTATTGCCGGGAAGGCAAAAAAGTAGGGGTGCTGGTCCGGGAAGAACACCGCTTTCGCTATCCCGGGTTTGTGGTAGCTGCAGCGGGTCAGGAATCCCACCCAGAAGTAACTGCACAAAAACTCTACGCCATGCTTCGTTGGCTGGATGAACAAAAGGTGGACGTGATCCTGGCCGAAGGCGTAGCCTCTGAAGGACTGGGAACTGCCATTATGAACCGGCTCTGCAAAGCAGCCGGATACAAAATACTTCGTGTCTGATGAAAGGAGCCGTTGACTATGATTGTGTTGGTGGTTTGTACAGGGAACACTTGTCGGAGTCCGATGGCGGAAGGACTGTTGAAATCATTTATGAAAGAAGCGTTTGGGGAAAGCGGTTGGCAAGTCGGATCTGCCGGAACAGCCGCTTTGGATGGTGACGAGGCGGCTGAGAATGCCATAGCTGCCATGGAAGAGATGGGCATCGACATTCGTTCGCACCGGGCCCGGCTCGTCAATCTTTCCATGATTGAAGACGCGGATCTCATCCTGGCTATGACAGAAAGGCACCGGGACGCTGTCATTGCCCTTGTGCCGGACGCCGCAGATAAAATTCGCGTGCTGGCCATGGCGGATCCATATGGCATGCCCTTGGAAGTGTACCGGGAATGTGCCCTAGAATTGAGCCGTCAGCTCCGGGAACTGACCGATGAGATAAAAAAAGAAGAAGAGGAAAAAGGCAGGAAAAAAAACAACAGGGAAGAATAAGGGTAATGATATGGAATAATTTTTGATTCATCGGTTTTATCGAAAGCAGGATGCCTGATTCTCTATTCTGTGTTATCAAGATGTACTGTTACCATACAAATTCGGGGGTGAAGAAATGAAGATTGCAATCGGAAGCGACCATGCCGGATATTCGTTGAAGGAAAAAATCAAAGAGCTGCTGACGGACCTGGAATTGGATTTCACCGATTTCGGGGCAGTATCCTTGGATGCAGTGGATTACACGGATATCGGCGTGAAAGTGGCAGAAGCTGTCGCCGGAGGGGAGTATGATCGGGGAATACTGATCTGCGGAACCGGGATTGGCATGAGCATTACGGCCAATAAAGTGCGCGGCATACGGGCTGCTTTGTGTCATGACTTGTTTTCCTGCCGTCTTTCGCGGGAACACAACGACGCAAACGTTTTGGTAATGGGTGAGCGTGTCATCGGGCATGGATTGGCTCTGGAGATTGTGCATACCTGGCTGCTCTCTGAATTCATCGGTGGCAGGCATTCCCGCAGAATTCAGAAGATCCGGGATCTGGAGCAGAAGTAGACCGACAAGGAGGGTTTATCATGGTAGGGCTGAAAGGGATTGATCCGGATATTTTTGAAGCGATTGAAAAAGAAACACAGAGACAGAAAGACAAAATCGAACTGATCGCATCGGAAAATTTTGTGAGTCCGGCTGTGTTGGAAGCACAGGGTTCTGTACTGACCAACAAATATGCAGAAGGATATCCGGGGAGACGGTATTACGGCGGCTGTGAGTTTGTGGATATTGCCGAGAGTCTGGCTATTGAGCGCGCCAAGGCACTTTTTTCAGCTGAACATGCCAATGTACAGCCCCATGCGGGAGCACAGGCCAATATGGCTGTGTATTTTGCCCTGTTGAATCCCGGGGATAAGGTATTGGGGATGCGGCTGCCCCATGGGGGACATCTGACCCACGGCAGCCCTGTGAATATATCCGGTAAGTATTTTGAGTTTTCTTCCTACGGGGTCCGCAAGGAAACCGGACGGCTGGATTATGACGAACTGGCCGAAGTGGCCCGCCAGGAAAAACCGAAGCTGATTGTGGCGGGTGCCAGCGCTTATCCGCGGATTATCGATTTTGAACGGATTGCCCAGGTAGCTCGGGAAGTGGGCGCATACTTTATGGTGGACATGGCCCACATAGCCGGGCTGGTGGCAACGGGCCTGCACCCGAATCCCTGCCCCTATGCGGATGTGGTGACAACCACAACCCACAAGACCCTGCGGGGTCCCCGGGGCGGCATGATCCTGTGCAAAAGTGAACTGGCCAAAGACATTGACAAGGCGGTATTCCCGGGAACCCAGGGAGGTCCGCTGATGCATATCATTGCAGCCAAAGCCGTGGCACTGAAAGAAGCCATGACACCGGCATTTGCGGATTACCAGAAGCAGATTGTGAAAAATGCCCAGACCATGGCCGCCCGGCTGTTGTCACGGGATTTTGAACTGGTTTCAGGGGGCACGGACAATCATCTGATGCTCATCGATCTGCGAAACAAAGGGATCACTGGGAAAGCGGCAGAAAAAGCGCTGGATGATGTGGGAATCACCGTGAACAAAAATGCGGTTCCCTACGACACGGAAAAACCGACGATCACCAGCGGCATGCGCATTGGTACACCGGCTGTGACCACCCGCGGAATGAAGGAAGAGGAAATGATTGCCATCGCCGACATGATTGCCGATATTGTGGAGAATCCGGATTCGGAAAGCGTCAAACAGCAGGTTCGGGAAAGCGTCAAAGAAATCTGCAGTCGATTCGGGCTGTATGCCTGAGACCGACTTAGAAAGGGCCGGTGATTGCGGTGAATCAAGTGCACTGGATTGATCATCCGTTGATTCAGCATAAAATGACGTACATTCGGGACAAAGAAACGGGGCCCAAGGAATTCCGGGAGCTGGTGGAGGAAGTATCGCTGCTTTTGGCCTATGAGGTAACTCGGGATCTGCCTCTGGAAGAGGTCCGCATTCAGACCCCCATGACAGAAACCCACGGTCAGATCCTGGCGGGTAAAAAGCTGGGGATTGTACCGATTTTGCGGGCAGGTCTGGGTATGGTCAGCGGTATGACCCGGCTGATTCCCAATGCCAAGGTCGGTCATCTGGGTATGTACAGGGATCATGATTCGCTGCAGCCCGTGGAATATTTCTGGAAACTGCCGGCGGATGTGGCAGAGCGGGAGATCATTCTGGTCGATCCCATGCTGGCCACCGGAGGATCGGCTGTGGCCGCCGTGAATTTTCTAAAATCCAAGGGCGTGAAAAAGCTGAAATTCATGTGCCTCATCGCAGCCCCGGAAGGGATTCGGGCACTGAAAGAAAAACACCCGGATGTTCCCATCTACACAGCGGCCATTGACAGTCACCTGGATGAAAACGGGTACATTATCCCAGGACTGGGGGATGCCGGCGACCGGTTGTTTGGAACCGAATGAGCAACCGATGCCTTACGAATACAAGACAACCGGAGGGAAGACAATGACAAGACCGTCATGGGATGAATATTTTATGGAAGTGACCCGGGTTGTGGGGTCGCGCTCAACCTGCCTGCGGCGTCAGCTGGGGGCAGTCATTGTTAAGAACAAACGAATTCTATCCACCGGGTACAACGGGGTACCCAGCGGCCTTGCTCACTGTTTGGATGTGGGATGCCTGCGACAGCAGATGGGAATTCCCTCTGGAGAACGATTTGAATTGTGTCGCGGTCTCCATGCTGAGCAAAATGCCATCATTCAGGCTGCGTACCACGGGGTCAGCATTCAGGGAGCGGTGATCTACTCCCAGGCGCACCCCTGTGTAACCTGTGCCAAGATGATTATTAACTCTGGAATTGTCAAGATTATTTACGAACAGGATTATCCCGACGATCTGTCCCGCCAGCTTCTGAAAGAAGCGGGAGTGGAGATTGTCCGATTCGAGGAAGGTGTACTTCTTGGAAACTAAAACCATCGCTTTACCCCGGCTCAACGGTCTGTATCCCACTTTGGAATCGACAGCACTGAAACTGATGGAAGAAACCGGGGAGCTGAGCAAAGCCATTGGGTCGTACCAGGATATCCACGGCAAACACGAGCCGGTACGGGACCGGGACGGACTAATGAGGGTTACCCGGGAACTTCTGGATGTGGCACAGACTGCCATTACCATGATGTTTGTTCTGGAAGAGCAGTATGGGGTGGACCTGAATGAATCTCTGAGCCTTCATCTGGAAAAACTGATTGACAAAGGATATCTTTTTCTGGAATAGGATGGTTGGGAACTTTCATGGCGCCGTAGCGTCTTTCGGTAGAGAAGCCTGGGCATGATCCGGTTGACAAGGGTCTATGTGAGGCGTACAATAAGCGAAGTACTTTCCGACCACGCCCGGGGAACCATTCCCCGGCGGAGGAGTGATCGTTTGTGCAATATGTCTATATTGCATTTCTATCCGCACTGCTGATTACTTTTGCTGTTACTCCCGTCGTGAAGCGATGGGCTCTGCAGCTGGGAATTGTTGACCGGCCCGGGGATGGCCGAAAAATCCATAAAGAGCCGATTCCATACCTGGGAGGTTTCGCCATCTACCTGGGCTTTTGTGCATCGGTTCTATATTTTCTGGGGTTGGACGATCCCCAGGTGGCGGGCATTCTGTTTGGAGCCACCGGACTGATGCTTCTGGGGGTTATGGATGACAAGATGGGCATGCTGGCCCGGTACAAACTTCTGGGGCAGATTGCAGTCATCGGCGTTGTGGTGATGGTATTTGATGTACGGATCTGGTGGCTGACCAATCCGTTTAACGGGATGATCTACCTGAACGGGTGGAGTATTCCCCTGACCATTGCCTGGATCGTTTTGGTGGTGAACACCATGAATCTCATTGACGGTCTGGATGGGTTGGCTGCAGGGGTTTCATCCATTGCGGCGGCAACGCTTTTTCTATTGGCCTACCGGGCCGGCCAGGTTCAGGTGGCTGTGATTACCGCCGCCCTGATTGGAAGCTCCCTGGGGTTTCTCCGGTACAATTTCAATCCGGCTCGGATCTTTATGGGGGATTCCGGCAGTATGCTTTTGGGCTTTGTCCTGGCCGCGGTATCTGTGGAAGGGGCTTTGAAGAGTGTAGCCACCATTGCTTTGATTGTGCCCATTCTGGCACTGGGGCTGCCTTTTTTCGATACATTTTTTGCCATTATCCGGCGCTTGCGCAGTGGAAGACCCATCTACGAGGCGGATCGGAATCATCTGCATCACCGCCTGATGGATCTTGGACTGAGCCAGCGGCGGGTTGTTGTCCTGCTGTATGCGGTCAGCGCCCTGCTGGGTGTCAGCGCCATTATCATTACCAGTCTGGACGGATACTGGCCGCTCCTGTTTTTGGCTGCTGTAATCCTGTTCATATTCATGGGTGCTCGAAAAGTGCGGTTGTTCAGTATCAAGCAGGAAAAATAGCGGACCGGGAGGAACCCACATGCTGAAAGTGATGACTGTGTTTGGAACGCGGCCGGAAGCGATCAAGATGGCCCCCCTGGTGAAGGAACTGGCAGCCTATCCGGAAGAGATTGCGTCTTGTGTCGTGGTTACTGCCCAACACCGGGAAATGCTGGATCAGGTGCTGGATTTTTTTCAAATACAACCGGATCACGACCTGAATATTATGAAAGAACGCCAGTCGCTGACCGGAATCACCGTGCGGGTACTGCAGGGGCTGGAGGATATATTGAAAAAGGAAAAACCGGATATTGTTCTGGTCCATGGGGATACTACAACCACCATGGCGGCGGCCCTGGCTGCATTTTACCAGCAGATCAAGGTGGGGCATGTGGAAGCCGGTCTGCGTACCGGCAACAAGTATTCCCCCTATCCGGAAGAAATGAACCGACGCTTGACCGGTGTGACTGCAGACATTCACTTTGCCCCCACCCGGGAATCCCGGCAGAATCTGATTCGTGAAGGGGTGGCGGACGATTCGATTTTTGTTACCGGCAATACGGCCATCGATGCGCTGTTGGCTGTCTCTCAAAAGGATGAACCATTTTCACTGTCTATTCTGAATGATCTTCCCTACGATGAGAAGAAGATTCTGGTGGTGGATGCCCACCGCAGAGAAAATCTGGGGGCTCCCATGGAGGACATATGCCGGGCTCTCAAAGAATTGGCAGAAGGAAGCCGTGAACTGGAAATCGTATTTTCGGTCCACCGCAATCCAGCAGTCCAGGAAACCGTACATTCCATCCTGGCGGACACACCGCGGATTCACCCGGTGCCGCCTATGGAATATGTGGAATGGGCACGACTGATGAAGAAGGCTTGGCTGGTGGTGACGGACTCCGGAGGATTGCAAGAAGAGGCGCCGGCACTGGGAAAACCGGTTCTTCTGCTGCGGGACACCACGGAACGGCCGGAAGCCATCCGCGCCGGAACGGTGCGAATGGTAGGAACCCGGAAAGCCGATATTATCCGTGCAGTTCAGGAACTGTTGTCGGATCCGACCCACTATGATACAATGGCAAAAGCAGTGAATCCTTACGGGGACGGGCAGGCTGCCCGACGGATTCGACAAGGATTGTTGTACGCGTTTCACAAGACAAATCAGGCGCCGGATGAGTTTCGTTCACCGGCGGACCGATAGAGAATACATCGGCAGGAGGAAAAACAGTGGAGAAAATTATCGTTGCGGGTGGAAAGAAGCTGTATGGAACCGTTCGGATCAGTTCCGCCAAAAATGCGGTGCTTCCGGTGATTGCCGCTTCCCTTCTGGCAGAAGGAAAGTGCACACTGGAGGGAATAGCCGCTTTGGAAGATGTCCGGACCATCTGTGCTGTGCTCCGTTCGATGGGCTCCCGAGTAGAATTATTGCCGGACGGGACCATTGAAATTCTGCCGGGGTTGGAATCAGAGGAAGAACCGCCCTACGATCTGGTTCGGCGGATGCGCGCTTCTTTTCTGGTGATGGGACCCATGTTGGCCAGAACACGCAAAGCGCGGATATCCCTGCCGGGAGGATGTGCCATCGGCACGCGTCCCATCGACCTGCATCTGAAAGGATTTACGGCCATGGGCGCTCGCATTACCATCGGCCATGGATATATTGAAGCGGCGGCGGATCGACTGACCGGAGCGAATATCTATCTGGACTTTCCCAGTGTGGGTGCGACCGAAAATATCATGATGGCAGCTACCCTGGCGGAAGGAACCACCATTCTTGAGAATGCTGCGGAAGAACCGGAAATTGTGGATCTGGCCAACTATTTGAATGCCATGGGGGCACGGATCCGGGGAGCCGGCACCAATATTCTGAAGATCGAAGGAGTTCCGTCGTTGTCAGGTACCACCTATACCGTCATTCCGGACCGGATCGAAGCCGGCACCTACATGGTGGCTGCAGCCATCGCCGGCGGTGAAGTTGTGCTGGAAAATGTCTTGGCGGACCATCTGAAACCGGTCATCGCCAAACTGAAAGAAACCGGTGTGGAAGTGGTGGAACACAACGGCAGCATTACGGTCATCAGCGACGGCATAATCCACGCCGTGGATGTAAAGACACTGCCTTATCCGGGGTTTCCCACCGATATGCAGGCCCAGATGATGGCGTTAATGACGGTAGGCCGGGGAACCAGTGTCATCACGGAAACCGTATTTGAAAACCGCTTTATGCATGTGGATGAACTGAAACGGATGGGTGCGGATATTCGCATTGAAGGGCGCAGCGCTGTTATCCGCGGAATCGAGAAGCTGACCGGAGCCCAGGTCACAGCCACCGACCTACGGGCCGGGGCAGCCTTGATTACGGCGGGCTTGGTGGCTGAAGGGGAAACTCGGATCTCGGGAACCCAGCATATTGACCGGGGGTATGTGGACATTGAGAATAAGTTCCGGGGGCTGGGAGCCGACATCTACCGAGTAGCCGAATAAAATCAAGATGGACCGTATGCACTGAGTCGCGTTCAATGAACTCAGTGCATACGGTCCTTTTTTTATGGGCGGGATCAGAAGCGCAGAGACAGGCAGCTGAGGCCGCCGTCTACTTTTCTGAATTCGGAGGTATCCGCTTCAATAATGTGGAATCCGGCCACTGAAATTCTCTTTTTGGCGGTTGGAAATCCGGAAGCCACCAGAACAGGATCGTTGACCCGGATGCAGTTGGCTGCGTACTCTTCGTCCGGCGGGATCTGGATTTCCCTGCGGCCTTTCCAGGCAGGATGATTCTGGAACTCGCCGGCTGTAACAAAGGTGCTATCTTCGAGATAGACCACGCCCGATTTCAGATGAAACATCTCTTTCAGCGGAACTGTTTCACCGGTGTATCCGTATTTGTTTAGAATTCGAATCAGCTGTTGGGCTCCCAGGTCATTGGTGCGGGTGGAAAGACCAATGTAGAAATGATCGCCCACTCTCATGACATCGCCGCCCTCCAAAGTCCCGGGTTCTTCAATGAAGGCAAAGGTGTCATAAAAATCTTCCAGCGCCTTATGAACGGAATGAGTTTCTCCCCGGCGGGTAATGGCTCCGGGCCGGGTAATGATGGCGCAGCGCTCGGTCAAAACGGCCGGGTCTTCCACAAAGCAGCTGTCCGGATATGCTTCGTCCGGCGGCAGAATGGTGACCACCAGACCGCACTCTTTGAGAGCCTCTACATACAGTTCGTGCTGGGCCCGGGCCTTCTGGGGATTGGGCTGGCCCAGATTGGCGGTTGTCAGGCCGTCGGTCAGGGAATCGCCGGGAATTCGTACGATGGCTTTTGTAAACATCTGTACCACCTCCTGACAGAGCTATTCGGTTTGTAGCTGCCGGAATCCTTCCGCTCCGGCGGTGGGGGACTGCAGATATCCCCGGATGTGCTGAATGTCTCCGAAAATCTTTCGGGCGATTTCCGGTTTGTTCATGGTATAGAGATGAATGCCATCCACGCCGCTGCTGATCAGATCGATAATCTGGTCGGTGGCGTAGGCAATTCCTGCTTCCCGCAGTGCCTGAGGGTGCCGGTCATAGCGGTCCAGGATGCGCTGGAATTTGGGGGGGAAGGCGGTCCGGCTCAGGCTGAGAATTCTCTCGATCTGGCGTCGTCCGGTAACCGGAAGGATCCCTGCCAGCAGAGGAGTCTGGATGTTTCGAGCTTCCATCCGGTCCATAAACCGGTAAAGACGCTCGTTATCGAAGAATAGCTGGCTGATGAGAAAATCCACCCCCCGATCGACTTTGGCTTTCAAATGATCCAGATCGGTCTCAAGGCAGTCACATTCCAGGTGCCCTTCCGGGTAGGCAGCAGCTCCGATCTCCAGGTCGGGGTAATGATGCCGCAAAAAGTCAATCAAATCGGCTGCATAGGGAAAGTGGCGAATAACACGGTCTGGGTCCTGTCCCGCAGGGACATCCCCTCTTAAGGCCAGCACCGATTGAACATTGTTGCTCTGCAGACGCTCAATAATGGGATGAATCGATTCCGGTGTTTCTCCCACGCAGGTCAGGTGAGCCAGAGCCGGAATTCCATGGCGATTCACTATGACGTCGGCAATTTCCTCCGTGAATCCTTTAGTGCTTCCACCGGCACCGTATGTGACGCTGATAAAGTCCGGCCGCAAAGTGCCAAGTTCTTCAATGGTTCGGAAAATGGTTTCCGGTTCACTGTCAGGGCGGGGCGGAAACACTTCCACCGACAGGGTCAATCTTTCTCGAATAATGGGTTGTATCTTCAATGGGTTCACCTCGTAGGTCTATGCCAGATAGACGTTTCCTTTGATTCCGACTTTCGGGCCGCATAAAATGACGGCTCCTTCGATACCGGGCAAAGAGCAGGCAAACTGCAGTCCATCCGGTATGTCCTGGGGACTCTGAATGCGATTGGCCACGGCGGTAGCAGCAGCGTCCGCCACAGCCGCATCGGATGATACAATGGCTACAGCATCGGCACGGCCGAAGCTAAGGGAATGGCCCACGGTGCCGCTGGATGTGCAAATACCATAGGGACGGCCCCCCTGCAGAGACAGGTGCAGCTGATTGGATAGGGGCGATTCTCCTCCATAGATGGTGGCCTGCCGTTGGCAAGGGGACTGCATGTAGATATCACCGCCGTTTTCAATGATGATTTCAGGAGTCAGATGGATCACATCCATAGCAATAAACTGTGCGATGGCACCGGCCACGGCAGCCATTGGGCCCACTCCGGCAGACGCAGACGCTTTCAGCATGGCGGCCACGATGGGCGGCGCGGCTGGATCCTCCGGCAAGGGGACCAGGCTTTCAGCAAACTCCGGATGCTGGGCGATGTATTCCTGAATAGCCAACCGATGGCGTTGGAGAGAATCCTGAAGCGGTACGATGATATCCACCGGACTGTAGACTTGCAGATCCGATTCACCATCCACCACATTCCACTGCTGCAAACCGGCAGCGGATACAGTCTTTCGATATGTCCGCTCTTCATACATAGCTGTTCACCTCACTCAGTGCACTGCAGGGGCAGGCATCCAGGCATGCGCCGCAATGGAGGCACCTTTCGTGGGAAAATACCATGAGATCCTTAGTATCGAAGGTGATAGTGCCATGGGGACAGTGGACGCTGCAGGCACCGCAGTGTACACAAAGGGTTGGATCATAGCCAATCATAGCACTGTCAGCTCCTCTCGGGTGGAAAGACGATCTTCTGCGGCTGCCTGCAAAGATTGAACCGGTTCCGTCAAGAGGAAATGGCTTCCTCGAACCCATTCTTTTAGTATTTGGGCAATTTCCCGGGCTTTTGGCAAGCTGGATAAGGGTGCCGTGGGGATTTCTTTTCCATCAATCTTCACCGAACCGCTGCGCAATTCTGCGTACGACACACTGCCAATGACCGGCTTTTGCCGCCTTGGCACGCTGTAATCGGTGATGGATGTGCGAATTTGCTGGTTGGCAGCGGCCAGCTGGGCCATGAGCTCTTCATCCAGAACCGGAATGGGTACTCCAATGCCGACATACAGTGAAACTCCGTACCCGGTAAAAACAGCGGGGGCAATATATCGAGGGTCCATGTACTTCATGGGCCCGGTGACAGCTAAGGTAGCGGCAGGAGCTGTGGGAATTCCGTGTTCGCCCAACTGTCGGTCAAAGCGAGTTTGGGTTCCGGCTCCAACGACATAGCCCACGGCTCCGGCCAGAAAAATCCGGGTTCCAACACCGACGGTCCGCAGCTGAGGATCCTTCAGAAGCGGGCTGAGTTCTCCGGATGTGGCGTAGTGGATGTTGCCCATCCGCGGTTTCAGAACACCCATATATGTGTGGATGGTTCGATCGGATGTATTGACAGCGGCGCCATAATTTTGATAAGCGTTCCGCGGGTTCAGCAAGAACGCGTCCGTCATCTCTTCCAGGCCAATATCTTTTTGCAAACGACGGCGAGGATAGCAGTCAGTTCCTGGCGATGATGCCGTCAGATGCACCTTTTTGCCGGCAATCAAATCGCAGATGACATGAGCGCCGCCATAGGCCGGGCCGGTTCCATTGCGGGTCTCCGTGGCACCGATGTATGCGTCGACGGCGGCCACGCCGGTATAGGCCGGGACCCCGTTTAACGATGCCCGGGTCATGCGGATGGGGGGATCGGAATGGCCGAAATTTAAAAATGCACCGGACGAACACATGGGGCTGAAGGTGGCGGTGGTGACTACATCCACCTGCCGGGCAGCTGTTGAAATACCTTGATCCCGAACAAGTCTGATGACTTCTTCGGCGGTCATAACGACGGCGCTGCCGCTGCGGATTTTCTCATTGATTTCGTCTACTGTTTTGGATCGGTTCATGGAAAGCTCCTCCTTTGGGGTACAAAAAGCCGTCTGCAAAATGAAAAACTGCTTTCCGCAAGGAAAGCAGCCTGTCTGTGCTGTACAAATAACACGTCAGCAGATCAAGCCCTTGTCCTTATCTCTCAGAATGATCGTTCTACCATCCTGCAGGAATTGACACCGTTTCATTCGAATGGGAATGTCGGTTGTCGGGCTTCATTGGGCCAGTCCCTCCGCCGCTCTGGATAAGTCAATGGATCAAAAATTATGAAATTAAGCATTAGTATACAGAGTCGCTGTCGGTTTGTCAACCGGATCATTGGAATCTTTGAAAAGCAAAAGGGCGGACGAGGAAAAAAAAGAAACCCGGAGGGGCGGTCCGGGTGATTGAAAGTAGATTCGCCTATTCAATCTGGATCTGTTTCCCCTGGGGTCCCGGTTCTTTTTTCCCCACGGTTATATAGAGGATACCGTTTTCGAAACGAGCTGAAACCTTTGCTTCATCCATGGCAGCCAGGTGAATGGACCGCTCCATGGAACCATAGCGCCGTTCCCGGTGGATAAAGTCTCCTTTGCTCTCGTCAATGGTTTCAGTGCGTTTGACAGCAATCCGCAGACGGTTGTCGGATGCGTCCAGACTGATATCTTCTTTGCTCACGCCAGGCATTTCCGCTTCCACATGGTATTCTTTTTCGTCTTCCCGGACATCCAGCCGGAATGAATCACGCCAGGGGCCGATGCGGGGCGTCATGTCGTTGAAGAAATCATCCAGCAGACTGTAAAAGTCTTCGAAACGATTGCTGCCCAGCAGAGAACGGCCTCTTCGATAAGGTAACAAACCAGCCACAACAGCCACCTCCCGAAAAATGAGTGTGTATTTTAGCACTCTCGCCCCGTAAGTGCTAATTCCATTGTAGGAATTGGGACGGCGTCTGTCAAGATTCAAAGGCTGCCGATTGACTGCGAAACGATTAGAAATCTGTTGAAAAAAGTCGCTCAAGCCTTGCGGTTGTGGGATTTGCACAATCATGGTAGAATAGTACCATCATTTTGGAAGGGCGGTTGGCCAGGATGAACGAAGCATTCAAACTCCCCGGAACCGACACCTTAGGTGCAATGGATCGTGCCGTATTGGACGTGATGAATGATCTGCCGGTGATGATCTGGCAAGGCCGGAATGACGGAAGTAGATCATTTTTCAATCGTAACTGGCTGGAATTTACGGGGCTGTCGCTGGCAGATGTGAAAGAGATGGGATGGTTGCAGCACGTGCATCCCGATGATCGATCGCGCTTTGATTCAGAATTCACAACCGTGGATGATGGAGAAGATGTTGGGGTACGGGAATACCGTCTGCGGCATCGCAGCGGTGTTTTCCGGTGGATCCGGGAAGAAGTACGTCGACTGGATCCCAATTCTCTGATTGGCTGCTGCTTCGATATCCATCAGGAGCGGGAACAAAAAGAGCGCCAGTCGGTCATCTGGCAGAATGCCGAAGAAGATCGGCGCTGGCTGGCGGTTACTTTGTCCAGCATTGGGGACGGAGTCATCGCCACCGATGCTGAAGGGAATATCGTGTTCATCAATCCAGTGGCGGAGCAGTTGACCGGATTTTCTGCAGCAGAGGCCGTGGGGGTTCCCGTGGGAGAAGTGTTTCGCATTGTCCATGAGGCGGATGGGACACCGGCCGAAGTGCCGGCAAAAAGAGTCCTTCATTCTGGGCGTCCCATGGGGTTGGCCAATGCCATTGAGCTACTGGCCAAGGATGGGACCCGGCGTCCCATCGCCGATTCTGCGGCGCCCATTCGCAGCGAATCCGGTGATGAAATGGGCGTAGTCATGGTGTTTCAGGACATGAGTTTTCGGAAAGAAGCAGAACGCAAGATTAGCGCTCTTCTGCAGGACTATGAGCAAATTTTTAAGGGGGTATCCCATCCACTGTTTCTGGTGGATGTGGAACCGGGTCCGGTCTTTCGTTACCGTCGGTTCAACCCGGCCAATGAAATGCTGGTGGGTTTAAGTACCCAGCAAATCGTCGGCCTGACACCACCTGAGATATTTGGAGACGAGATCGGAGCGGATATAGAACGGCGTTTTACCGAGTGTATACAAAGTCGTAAACCCTATGTCTATATGGCTCGGCGTCGGTTTGCCGCGGGAATCAAGGTCCAGCAGGTCTATCTGACCCCTGTCATCCAGGATGGAATGGTGGTTCAACTGGTGGGATCGGCATACGATCTGACCGAACAGGCGGAAGTGGAGGCAAAACTCAAAGTCAGCGAGGAGCATTTTCGGTCACTGTTTAACAACATGAGGGATATGGCTTGTGTCTACCGGTTCCGTCTGGAGGGGCCTGCCGGTTTGTTTGTGGAGGTCAACCGGACTATGATGGAAGTATTGGGATACACTCGGGAAGAGCTGATGGGCATGGGACCGGGAGATCTGGATCCGGTGGAAGATATGGAGGTTGCCTATCGGGAATACCGCGACGAACTGGTGCGGACTGGCAAGGCGGAATTCCGAGCATCCATGATTACCCGCAGCGGCGATGTGGTTCCCACGGAAGCCCGAGCCATCCGGATCCATTACCAAGATGAAGACTGTGTTCTGGTGACGCTGCGCAATATCTCTGACCGGCTGCAGTGGGAAGAGCGTGTCCAGCATCATCTGATTATCGAAAAGGCGATATCCCAGGTGCTCAGTCTAATGATCCGTCGGGATGAAGTGGACTTTGACCGAATCTGCGCCATCTTGGGCGAAGCGGTAGACTGCAGTACAGCCTTTATCTATGTGTATGACAAAGAAGAGATACTTGCCACCAAAATGGCCCAGTGGATAGCTGACCATGTAGAAACCGTCCTGCCGCTGGGGCGAAAGACCGATACCCGCCGGATGCCCTGGTACTACTCGATTCTGCGCAAAGAAGGCGTTCTGGTGATGGCGGATGTGGAAAATCTGCCTCCTGAGGCTGCAGCGGAGAAAGAAGATCTTCAGTCCGGGCAGATCAAGGCGGTGCTGAATGTGGCTTTCTATTCTCGGGATGATCGCATGGTGGGCTTCCTCGGGTTTACGGATCACCGGTCCCCCCGGGACTGGCGGATAGAAGATATTGAACTGCTGCGCAGCGTAGCTGAAGTTATGGGGGTATATTTTGATCAGTTGGAAGTGGAGGCCCGGATCCGCCATCTCAGCTTCCATGATCAGGTAACCGGTTTGTACAATCGGGCCTACTTTGAAGAGGAACTGCAGCGCATGGATACACCGCGGCAGCTGCCCTTGAGTATACTCATGGGGGATGTGAACGGTCTGAAGCTCATCAACGATGCCTTTGGACACAGTGAAGGGGATCGTTTCCTGGCTAAAATCGCCCGGACCCTTCAGCGAGCTTGCCGGCAGGAAGATCTGATTGCCCGCTGGGGCGGGGATGAATTCATCATGCTGCTGCCCAGGACCGATCAGAAGTCCGGCGAGCGGCTGATTGAGCGCATTCGCCAAAGCCTGGCGGCAGATGAAGAAGAACTGCTGACCATCAGCATGGCCCTGGGTGTGGCCACCAAAGTAAGCGATGACCAGCCGGTGGATCAGATCATCCGGGAGGCGGAAGATCGGATGTACCAGAATAAGCTGCTGGAGAGCCAGTCGTTTCGGTCCGCCGTCATTTCGTCTCTGGAGAACACCCTGTGGGAACGAAGCCATGAAACTGAAGAGCATACCCGCAGGATGCAGAGCTGGGCTGTCCGGTTGGGTAAAGAGCTGGGGCTGGCTGAAAACCAACTGGATGAATTGAAACTGCTAACTTCTCTCCATGATATCGGGAAGATCGCCATACCGGACCGGATTCTGAACAAAACCGGTCCACTGACAGAGGAAGAATGGGCCATCATGCGCCGCCATGCGGAAATCGGCTATCGGATTGCCAGCGCATCCAATGATTTGCTGCCTATTGCCACCGGAATCCTGACCCACCACGAACGGTGGGACGGCAGCGGGTACCCCCAGGGGCTCAAGGAAGACCAGATTCCCGCTACGGCTCGAATTGTGGCGGTGGTGGATGCGTTTGATGTGATGCTGCATGACCGGCCGTACCGGAAGGCACTGACATACAGCCAGGCACTGCAGGAATTGAAGCAGGGTGCCGGAACGCAGTTTGATCCGAAAGTGGTGGCGCTCTTTTTGGAGATGCTGGGAAAAGAGGATGTCAACCCGTCGAAGACAGAGAAAAAGGAATAACGGAGGCCCTTTGTCTATAGAGACAGGAAGATATTTTCGAATTTTCTGCAAATTTGGGAGGATATCGACAAATATTGTCGAAAGAGGGTATTCGGTGTCGATTATGTGACTGTGGGTGGCGATACTGTGCCGATACTGAAAAGCAGTGCAGACATTGGAATAGATTTGGGAACCGCTTCGGTCCTGATTTATGTCAAAGGCCGGGGTATTGTTCTACGTGAACCGTCAGTGGTGGCTGTGGAGCGCGATTCCGGCAGCATCATTGCCTACGGCAGCGAAGCGTTGAAAATGATGGGGCGGACACCAACGGGGATTACCGTGGTACGTCCTTTGAAGGACGGCGTGATCGCCAATTATCGGATCACCGAAGCCATGCTGCGCCATTTTATTCGCTCTGTCAGCAGTCCATCGCGTCTGTTCAAGCCCCGGATTATTGTCTGTGCTCCCACGGGGGTGACCACGGTGGAAAAGAAAGCCATCATGGATGCGGCGATGCAGGTGGGATCCCGACGGACTGAAATCATTGAAGAACCGCTGGCGGCGGCTCTGGGTGCCGGGCTGGATATTACCCAGCCATATGGGCACATGGTACTGGACATTGGCGGCGGCACAGCGGATGCTGCTGTGATTTCGCTGGGAGGCATCGTGGTCAGTGAATCGGTCCGTATGGGTGGAGACCGCATGGATGAAGCCATTGTCCGGCATGTGCGCAGCGCCTATAATCTTCTCATCGGGGATCCAACTGCCGAAGCCGTGAAGATTCAGGCTGGATCGGCCCTGAAAGGGTACCGACAGGATTTATACGATGTAAAGGGGCGGGATTTGGTTACCGGACTGCCTAAAACCATTGCCGTGAATTCGGATGAGATATGTACTTCCTTGGCGGAGGTGCTGGACGAGTTGGTTCAACTGGTCAAGCGAGTCATGGAGAAGACCCCGCCGGAGTTGGCGGGCGATATTTCTGAACGAGGCTTGGTGCTGACCGGAGGCGGATCTCTTCTGCACGGCCTGGATCAACTGCTTTCCCGGGAAACCGGCGTGGCCGTCCATGTAGCCGAAGATCCGCTGTCCTGCGTGGTCCTGGGGACCGGACGGGCCCTTGAAGAATTCGAGGGAATTTACAGCCAGTATGTCATGCTGCCACGATATTCTTGATGGTGCAGGGAATCAGCCTTATATGAAGTATTTACTAAAGAGCACACGTTATTCGTAGGCTCTTTTGTTGTATGACAGGAATGAGAGGGTGGTTGAAAATGGAACCGATCCGACTGGACGACAGCGGTGCGGCTGGTTTTGTATCGCCTCAGAAACTGTTTTCACTGGAAGATCGAGTGGAGATGGCCCATCGGGCCCTGCATGGGAAAACCGGTCCGGGAAACGAGTACCTGGAGTGGTTGGATTGGCCGGAAACCATGGATCCGCAGGAAATGGCCCGGCTGACAGCCGTCGCCCGTCATTTGCGGGAGAGCAGCGATGCCCTGGTGGTTATCGGGATCGGTGGGTCGTATCTGGGAGCCCGTGCCGGTGCAGAAATGCTTCTGTCCCCGTTTTGGAATGAACTGTCCGGGAAAGTGAGGCGGGGACCTCGTCTTTATTGGGCTGGGCATCATATGGACAGTCGATACATCTCCGCTCTGCTGAAACAATTGGATGGTCAGGATGTATCAGTGGTAGTGATTTCCAAGTCCGGGACCACCATCGAACCCGGATTGGCTTTTCGTTTCATTCACAAATATATGATGGAACGGTACGGGCGGGAAAAGGCGGCCCGGCGGATTGTGGCGGTGACCGATGCTAAAAAAGGCTTGCTGCGGGATCTGGCTCTGGCAGAAGGATTTGAACGTTTTTCGATTCCGGCAGGTACCGGTGGACGGTATTCGGTCCTGACCCCGGTGGGACTGCTGCCGTTAGCTATTGTTGGAGTGGATGTGCAAAAGGTCCTTGAGGGTGCACGCTGGGCCAGGAAGTGGTATGGAACCATGGGGTACACCCGCAACGACACCTGGCGCTATGCGGCCATCCGTCATCTGCTGTACCGGCAGGGCATTAAACTGGAGGCCCTGATTCATTACGATCCCAGCTTGCGGGGGTTGGGGGCCTGGTTTCAGCAGCTTTTTGCGGAAAGCGAAGGGAAGGGCGGAAAAGGATTGTTCCCGGTTTCTCTGCAGTACACCACGGATCTTCATTCTATGGGGCAGTACCTGCAGGAAGGGGAGCGCCACATCATGGAAACAGCAGTTCTGTTCGATGAAGACCGCAGTCCCTTGGTGATTCCCGCTACAGAACCCGATCGGGACAGACTGAACTATATCGCCGGAAGAACATTGGAAGAAGTCAATCAGAAAGCAGCCCAAGGGACCCGGGAAGCTCACATCAAAGGCGGCGTCCCGTATCTGGCAATCCATGTCCCTCAGGCAACTGCTGAGTACTTTGGCGCCCTGACCTATTTCCTGATGAAAACCTGCGCTCTGAGCAGCTATCTGCTGGGGGTCAACCCCTTTGACCAGCCTGGGGTAGAAGCCTACAAGACGCACATGTTCCGACTGCTGAACAGACCGGAGTCGTAATCATGTTCAAACGAACAGGCAGTGGATGGTGGTGGCTGCTGGTGGTCCTGTGGATCGGCATCATTTTCAACTTCTCCCTGCAGGATCAGGGTCAGTCAGCCCAGCAGAGCTCCCGGATGCTGGAAATCGTGGAACCCCTGCTGGAACGGATCGAGGGGATGCTGGGACGGGAGCTGATCCCGGATGCCTTGCTGCACTGGATGGTGCGCAAAGCGGCCCATGTTACTTTGTATCTGATTCTGGGTGTGTTGATGCATACGGCGATTCGGTATTCCGGCATTTCAGCCGGACAGGCCATCTGGATGGGGCTGGGACTGATCATTCTGGTGGCGGGTACTGATGAATTCCTGCAGACACTGATTCCGGGCCGCAGCGGGCAGTGGCGCGATGTGTTCCTGGATTCACTCAGCGGGTTGGCGGGGATCGGAGTATCCATTGGAATCGGGTATGTAGGCAGATGGCTTCGGCCGAAACTGCAACCTCGTGAGTAGGAGATTATGAGAAAAGGGCGAATATATGGAAAGACAGGATCAGTGCGAGTAAATTGGACGAGGAGGGATTGTGATTTATGGGGAACGGATATCACGGGAAGATACTGCGCGTAAATCTATCTGACAGAAGCATCAGTACCGATGTTCACGATGATGTATTCTACCGAACCTATTTGGGTGGCTCTGGAGTGATTGGATACTATTTACTGAAAGAAATAAAACCGGGTATTGATCCGCTGGGGCCGGACAATAAACTGATTATTGCCCCCGGGGTCGTAACCGGCGCGCCCATTGCCGGTTCCGGACGGAACAGCGTAGGGGCCAAGTCCCCTCTGACTGGCGGCTACGGGGAAGCGGATGTGGGCGGCTACTTTGGAGCGGAACTCAAACGGGCCGGATGGGATGGTATTGTGGTGGAAGGACGATCGGAAAAACCGGTTTATCTGTCCATCAAAGACGATCAGGTGGAAATTAAAGATGCGTCGGAATACTGGGGAAAACCCACCAAAGAAACCCAAGAAGGCATGCGAGAAGAAATGGGTGAAAAGAATGCCCGGACGGCTCTCATCGGCCCCGGTGGAGAAAAAATGGTCCGGTTTGCCTGTGTGATCAACGACCTGAAGCACGCAGCCGGCCGAACCGGCATGGGCGCTGTCATGGGATCCAAGAACCTCAAAGGAGTTGTGGTGAAAGGATCTGTGGGAGTTCCTCTGGCCGATGCAGATAAGTTAAAAGAGCGGGCCGCCTGGTTTGGAGAAAAAGTGAAAGAGATTTCCGCAGGGATGACCAAGTACGGAACCCCGGGTGTTCTCATGCCGCTGCATCTTTCCGGTGGACTGCCGACCCGGAATTTCAAGGACGGCCATTTCGAGGGGGCGGAAAAAATATCCGGTCAGGCCATGGTGGACACCATCATGATCAATCGGGGTAACTGCTTTGCCTGCCCGGTATACTGCAAGCGGGTAGTGGAAAGCAGCGAAGGATATGTTGTGGATCCTGAATACGGCGGGCCGGAATACGAGACACTGGGTTCTTTCGGTTCTTCCTGCGGTGTGGATGATCTGAAAGCCATCTCCAAGGCCAACGAGATTTGCAACGCCTACTCCATCGATACCATTTCCACCGGCGTTACCATTGCGTTTGCCATGGAATGCTATGAAAACGGTCTGATTACCCAGGATCAGCTGGGGGGACTGGATTTGCGGTTTGGAAATGCGGAAGCCATGGTGAAGATGACCGAAATGATTGCCAAACGGGAAGGCTTTGGGGATATTTTGGCCGAAGGCAGCAAACGGGCGGCTGATAGGATCGGCAACGGGGCAGAAAAGTATGCCATTCATGTGAAGGGTCAGGAAGTGCCCATGCATGAACCCCGTTTGAAGCGGGCCCTGGGTATGGGGTATGCAGTATCGCCCACCGGAGCGGATCATGTCCACAATATTCATGACACGGGATATGTGAAAAGTACCGGCAATCTCCGCACATTCGGCGTGCTGGAACCGCTCCCGGCCGATGATATGAGCCTGGACAAGGTAAGCATGGCCAAATATGAGATCAACTGGAACCATTTTAACAACACGGCGGTTTTCTGCAACTTTGTTCCCTGGAACCCCCACCAGAAGGAAGAGATCGTTCAGGCCATTACCGGCTGGGATACTTCCATTTTGGAACTGATGAAAGCGGGGGAACGCTCAGCAACACTGGCCCGGTGTTTCAACATTCGTGAAGGATTTACCGCCAAAGATGACTACCTCACCGAACGGTTTTACGAACCCTTCGAAGATGGTCCTCTGGCCGGGGTGAAAGCGGACAAGGAGATTATGGGAAAAGCGGTTCAAGCCTACTACACCCTGATGGGTTGGGATGATCAAGGGGTTCCGACGGAAGCCAAGCTTCATGAACTGGGAATCGGCTGGGTGAAAGAGGTTATGGAATAAGATGCAATGAGAGGATCCCCTAAGAGGGATCCTCTCCATTTTTCGTTGTGTATCTTGCTTGGTACCCGACTTGACCGAATTAGTGCCCACATATTAAGTCAATAAATCAATAGTATCTTGAATATTTTTTGGGATCTTTGGTTTAAGAGGGTAAGATGTACCATTGATAGAGATAATTCCAGTTCGAATCGGTTTTAGCGTCTTTACGAACTTAGAGATACTCATGCCGGTAAACCGTTCAATGCTTCTTGCAACAGCTAATGCTGTAAAAACGACAGTCAAATGTGCTTCAATCGATTCTCGCTTGTGATGGAAAACAGGTCTGGCCTTTAAATCAGATTTAGACATCCTGAATGACTTTTCTACTTGGAATAAATTGTGATACGCATCAATAATTTGCTGGGCAGGGATATCAAAATCGGTTACATATCCCTTGATCCCTGCTTTGCGCCGTGCTTCATCGACAAGGCTCTTGTTGATTTCACGTTTTTCTCCCTGGATGCTTAGGAATCGATTGCGTTTGATATCCGCTTTCTTATCCACCATCTTTTGAGCTTTTACCAGAGTTTTATCGATATTTAATAGGTCAATGGTCGCCCGTTTTTGGCGATACTGGTAGACGACACGCCGTTTTCTCCTTTCCCCGTCGACCGTTACCACCATGCTTGATTCAAAGATTTGCCCGTCTTTCATCTGAACATCTTTTTCAGCCAGATATTCTTCGATCTCATAAGGCGTTTTGGCCAGCCTGGAGCCAATAATGTAATGGTAGCCAAGTTGCTCGAGTTCAGCAATGTTCCCTGCTGATAGCATCGCTGCATCCGCTGTGACCGTGATATGGGGCAGCTGGTGATGATCCCGGAATCCCATCAATACCGGCAAGATGGTCTTCACCTCTGCGCGGTTGCCTTCAAAACTCTGAATCTCCAAAGGAAATCCGTGCCTGTCCACCAACAGTCCAATGGTGATTTGGGGTTCCAGACGGCGCTCTTTGGATAGCCCGCTTTTGCGGTAATCATCCTCTTTTTGAATCTCAAAATACAAGGTCGTTACATCGTAGAGGACCAGCGAAAGCGCTTCCATATCGGTCTGTACGAAGCAAGCGCCACTGACAAATTCTCTGTACCCTTCTTGCACAATTCGCTTCAAACAGCGGTGAATGGAAGTGTTGGAAGGCGCATCTAAGCCAAGCTCTTCCAATACCCGTATTGTGTCTAGCTTGGATACCGGCTCGATGATCCGGGCCAGAACCAGCTGTTTGAAAACGGGATCGCCAATACCTTCAAATCCAAGCTTACTATACATGGTTTCCAATGTGCTCCACAGCAGCCCGGAAAAGGACTTCTCAAGGACAATATCTGAATTGATCTCTTCTTGAAACTGAAAACTGATCTGTCCTTCGTTCATCTTTTTGTGGGCAAGCGAAATAAGCAACTCCAGTTCAGCTTCGTTGTGTGCTGATCCGATGTGTGTTATCCCAACCCTTTGTCGTCCCTGTTTGTGCACGATCTGCACTGCGGTTGCACCGCTTTTTGTTTTCACTTTCCGAATGAAGTTCGTCATGAGTTGATTATATCAAAATATTCGTTTGCTGTACTCTGTTAGTGACCACATTTGCTGTTTATAAATTTTCTAAATCCTTATTTATCAATGGTTTCAATAAACTGTTTGCTTGTTTTTGCGTTAGAGCGGTCAAGTCAGGCGATGCAATGAGAGGATCCCCTAAGAGGGATCCTCTCCATTTTTCGTTGTGTATCTTGCTTGGTATGGAGATCAGGAGTTCTGCAAGATTTTTATCAGCACTGCCGGGTCGATGTTTCCGCCGGTCACCACCAGGACCACTTTCTTGCGGGCGCTGTCGATTTGCCCGCTTTGAAGCAAGGCCAGGGGGGCGGCACCGGCGCCTTCCGCCAGCAGTCCAGCTTCGTGAAGAAGAAGGCGAACGGCGGCTTGGATCTGCTCTTCGGATACGCAGTACATGCCGGTGGTGTGGGTCCTGGCAATATCAAACACCAGGTCCCCGGTATGACGAGTAACCAGTTTGTCGGCGATGCTGGACGGGTTGTCCACCTCCACCAGTTTCCCGGCAGCCATGGATCGGTACATGGCATTGGCCTGCTCGGGTTCAACGCCGTAGATCTGACAGTGGGGGCTGATGGTTTTTGCGGTCAAGGATACACCAGCCAAGAGTCCCCCTCCGCCCACGGGACAGATGATCATATCGGCATCGGGCAGTTGAGAGAAAATCTCCAGCGCGATGGTACCCTGTCCGGCTACGATGTATGGATCATTGAAAGAATCGATCCGCAGGGCTCCGGTCTTCTGAGAAATCTCTTTGGCCCGGGCGGAGGCATCATCATACACCTGTCCGCTGATTTCCACCTGGGCACCGTAACTGGCCACGATATTCTTCAAATTGGCCGGTGCCCGTTCGGTCATCACGATGGTGGCCTGGATTCCCAGGTGGGCTGCCGCGTAGGCCACACCCAGTGCATGGCTGCCGCCGGATGCGGCTACGACACCGTGGAGGCGGCATTCATCCAGTCGGGAGACCACAAAGTTGACGGCGCCTCTTACTTTGAAAGAGCGAAGTTCCCGAAAATTCTCCAGTTTCAGATACACCGAAGTGCCTAGCAGACCGCTGAGACGGCGGGAATGCTCCAACGGCGATGGTTGGACCCAGGGTTGAATATTCTTCTGCGCTTTGATGACATCCAGAAAAGTTACCAATACCAACACTCCTTCCAGTTTGGGTTGAAAACTACAACGATTTGTCGAAAATGCCAAAGTATTCTGACAAAATCATTGACGCATTTTTGGATTTATTATACAATTGCGCTGAAAGCTTGTCATATCTGTATTTCTTCGCAGAATGCCGGGTCCCAATGAAATCCGCAAAATGAATTTCTCCTGGTAACGGTTTCGGGGTGCAGAGGAGGTTTCCTGCCGGATGGAAGGGCCCATTTGACGATAGTTTGTATAAAAATTGATGGTTTTCTAATAAATATGTGTGAATATTATGGATTTGTTCTAATAGATAGCAGGAAATCCCTTTTTATGGTGGAAGTACTTACTACTTTGCATCCAATTGAAGGCGCTAAAGGATTACCGACAGGAGAAGAGAGCGGTGTGACGGGATGGAGCTAGTTATATTCACATTATTCGGGCTGGTGATCGGATCATTTCTGAATGTACTCATTTATCGTTTACCCATCGATGAGCCCATCACCTATCCTCCATCGCATTGTCCGCAATGTCATACACCGTTAAAACCGCAGGATCTGATTCCGGTGCTCAGCTGGATCCGTCTGCGCGGTCGGTGTGCGTACTGCGGGGAACCCATTGCGCTCCGCTATCCTTTGGTGGAAATATTGACGACCGTTTCTTTCGCCGTCGCCTGGCTGTCGTTTGGCAGCATATTGACAGCGATTAAAATGGCTGTGCTTTTTGCTCTGCTGATTGCCATCGCGTTTATTGATCTGGATCATCAGATTATTCCAGATGTCTTGGTGCTTTCCATCTTTCTCTGGGGATTGTTCTGGCAGATTGTGATGGCGCCCATTTCCTGGTGGCAGGCAGCCGGCGGGTTTCTGTTGGGCGGGGGTATTCTCTTTCTGACAGCGGTAATCAGCCGGGGCGGTATGGGCGGCGGGGATATCAAACTGCTGGCGGCTGCGGGGTTTATCCTGGGGCCGGTGCAAACTGGGATTGCTTTGTTTGTCAGTGTGCTGATCGGGTCTGTTGTGGGTATTGTGCTGATTGTGAAAAAGATCCGGAAGCGAAAAGAGTACATTCCCTTCGGGCCGTTTCTGGCTTTGGGAATTGCTGTATCTGTGTTGTGGGGACAGCGGCTGCTGTCTGCGTATCTGCGTCTGATTGGATGGTGATGGCTATCGACTGGGAAAAGTACATCATTGTGGGGGACATCAGGCGGAATCTGAATGGAGCATTTTGGGAGAAGTGGAGTAGGGATCAGGAACTGTAGCTGTGATTCTAGAAGGAAAGGAGTGATCGGATGTGGCAGATTTGAATAAGAAGAGTCAAAAAAAGAGTAAGGATGCTTCTCTGCTGGAATGGCTTCAGGCAAACCGGGTGAAAGCTGCAGGAGTGATTGCCGGGGTACTGGTATTTGCTCTAGCAGCCGGGTATGCGGCAGGAATGTTCAGCGGCGGTGCTCCGGCGGGAGAAGATAACAGCATTGCTTTGGCCCAAACTAGCAACGATGATGAGAATGCAGAAGCTCTACCGCAGGAAACACGAACTTATGCGGATCCCTTTATGATTAGCACAGAAAATGATCCGTTTGTCGGGCCGATGAAACTGGTGGGGGTTCTGCTGGACGGCCGCGGCCATCATCTGGCCATCATTGAAGCCGGCGGGACAGCGTATGTGGTACCGAGAGGTGCCAAAATTGCCGATTACTGGACGGTACTCAGCATTAAAGAAAAAGCTGTGGAACTGCGCAGTGACGAGAAAGACATGACTCTGCAGCTGGTCGACCGCTAGGCCGGCAGCCAATACAGGATAGAGGTGGTAAAGAATGAGCAAAGAAAATAAGCGGAACAGCAAGTTCTGGCTGATTGGCCTCCTGATCGTGATTCTGGCGCTGCAGGGATTGATGCTGACAGGTACGGTTTTCGCCGAAGATGACTTTATCATTCATATTGTGGAAAGCGGCGATTACTTGTATCGACTGGCCAGGGAATACAATGTAACAGTGGAGGCTATCCAGGAAGCCAACGATCTGGGAGACAGCAATGTGGTCAAACTGGGTCAGGAACTGAAGATCCCCACAGGGGGAGAAGTATACGCCCTGGATGCAGAGGAAGACATCTATACCATGGACGCCGATGAAGACTGGGGGAAAGGCGGCGAGCCGATCAATCCGATTCCTCCAGGACTGGATGCAGACAAGATTTGTATCGAAGTGGTGAATGCCGATATTCGGGATGTTCTGACTGCACTGGCCATCAAGATGGATGTTCAGATTCTGTTTATTGATGAACCGGTGAGAGTAACTTTCAAGATTTGCGATGTTACTCCTACACAGGCTCTGGAACTGTTTGTGCAGAGCCAGTCCCTCAGCTACATTCGTGAAGGTGACCTTGTGGTTGTGGGCAAGCTCGAACGGCTCCAGACTGATTTTTACAAACAGATGGTGGTAACCCGTCTCGATCTGGACTATATTTCTGCTGAAACATTAGCTGGAATCCTCAGTACTTTGAGTATTCCTCTGCAACAGGTGACTATGGCTGCCAATCCGCAGGTAATGTGGGTTCAAGGAACACCTCAAGCTATATACAAAGTAGCGAAGATCATAGAAGAAGTTGATATTCCTGGGCAGAATGCAACCATCGTAACGCATGAGCTTAAGCATGTTGCAGCTCAATATGCATCTGAGCGGTTGAGTGCTTTCGGTTTTCCAGGTATCCAGATAATAAACCTGGGCTATCCGGAGTTTAGTCGCAATCTGGTGGTCGTGGTGCCGGCTCATCTTGCTGGGCCTGTAGAATCCGCACTGAATAGCATTGACACCACCAGTACTGCTGTTGTGAAGATCCGAATTCCTTTGGCCGGAGGCAGCATTGCATATTTGGAACAGTTGCGGGATCGGCTTGAATATGCATTTGATGATCAGTTTACTTTTCAGATTGTGGATGATTTGCTCTGGGTAGAGGAAACACCGGATAACATCCAAACGATAAAAGAGATGGTTGATTTGATAGCTTTGGTGGATGTTTAATTCCTTCGGGTCATCAATTAGGAGATGATAATGTGGATAATGACCTTGCTTTCATGGGAGAGACCAGCTACCCTATCACGATGGATGATTTGCTTCGTTTGGTAGTTGAACGAGGAGCATCAGATCTGCATTTGACAGCTGGCTCGATTCCCCTAGCTCGAATTCATGGTGAACTCATAGCTTTAGAGTTTCCCAAACTGCAGAACTCAAATGTGGAAGGTCTTCTTCGTCAGATCATTAAAGAGTACCATATGAAGGTTTTAAAAGAGGAATGGGAATTGGATTTTTCCCATTCAATCCCTGGTGTATCACGGTTTCGTGGCAACGTTATGTACCAGAGGAACTCTTTGTCCGTAGCTCTGAGGGTCATTCCCTATGAAATTCCTGAGCTAGACACTTTGGGTTTACCGCCAGCGATTAAGAAACTGTGCTATTTGAATCGTGGATTGATCTTAGTTACCGGACCAACTGGAAGTGGAAAATCAACGACTATGGCTGGCATGATTAATGTGATGAATGAAGAACGGAATCTTAACATCGTCACTGTAGAAGATCCCATTGAGTTTCTTCACACCAACAAGCGGTCGACGATTCGGCAAAGGGAGGTTGGTGTGGATACCCGGTCTTTTGGCACGGCATTAAGACATGTGTTAAGGCATGATCCGGATGTGATTTTGATTGGAGAGATGCGAGATCTCGAGAGTATTCACATTGCATTAACAGCTGCTGAAACAGGGCATCTTGTCATTTCAACTCTGCATACTCAGACGGCTCCGCTGACCATCCATCGTGTAGTGGATGTGTTCCAGGAACATCAGCGGGAACAGGTGAGACAGCAGTTAGCAGATGCATTAAGAGGTGTAATATCTCAGCAGATTCTACCCAATGCAACTGGAGATGGAAGAGTAGTTGCTGTTGAGTACATGGGTGAGTCCGCTGCAGTCAAAAACCTCATTCGTGAGGGGCGGATCCACCAGTTGTACACTGCGATACAAACTGGACAGAATCAGGATATGCAGACCATGGACACGGCTTTGGCTCGATTATGTTATGCTGGGAAGATTACTCGAGAGCTTGCATTCGAGCGATGCATTGATCGGATTGAGCTCCAGAGGCTGCTGGATCGAACCGGGATTGGAACGAATGGATCTATGGGGAGTTCTTATTGATATATCTAACAGGTAAATGGATTTGCAGTGTTGTGGAGGTGAGGCTCGATGAGCGTTTTCGCCTATGAGGTGATCAATAAAGATGGTGAGGTATTGGCAGGAACCCTTGAAGCGAGGATTGAGAATGAAGCCATTGAAAAGCTTCGAGGGATGGGGTTTCGGGTGCTGGACGTACAGGAAAAAAGAAATTCTGTTTTGAGTTCCCTTTTTCAGTTCCGCAACAAGGTAAGAATTGGTGATCTTGCTCTTTTCAGCCGTCAGTTAGCTTCAATGCTAGACGCCGGTGTTCCTTTAACCCGGGCATTGTATACTCTGAGTGAGCAAATCGAAAACAAGTTTTTCTCGACAGCAATAGGACAAATTGCAAACAGTGTCGAGGGTGGCATGAGCTTAACAGAGTCAATGAGAGCCCATTCATCCATATTCAATGATCTTTATATCGGGATGATTAATGCCGGAGAAACGGGTGGTACTTTAGGAAACACGCTTGAAAGATTGTCCGATCAGCTTCAGAAGGATAAGACTTTGCGAGACAACATAAAAGCTGCTACGTTTTACCCTATGACGGTGGCGAGTCTTGCCGTGTTGCTTCTAATTGGAATGTTGGTTTTCCTTGTTCCCGTTTTTCAGGGATTTTTCCCGGAAGGTATAGAGTTGCCTTTTTTGACTCGTGTTATTATCGCGATGTCAGAATTTCTGAGAGGGTATTGGTATCTTCTAATACCAATCGTTTTTGCAGCAATTCTTGCAATACGAACCTATCTTCGGAGTGCAACAGGGAAGCGCCAGTTTGATTCCATCAAATTCAGGATTCCCGTTTTTGGGCCCATCATTCATAAAGCCACCATTGCTCGCTATGCACGGACTTTCTCCACCCTGATTTCGGGGGGCATACCGGTTATGCAGGCTTTGGATGCTTCGGGAAAGACATCAGGCAGCATGTTGTTTGAAAAGGCCATGGAGGATGTAGCTGAGAAAATTCAGGAAGGGAAGAATATTGCTGGCCCTTTAAAGGAAACGGAATTATTCCCTCCAATGGTGGTGCAAATGGTAGCGATCGGTGAAGAAACGGGTGCCTTGCCCTCTTTGCTGAATAAGGTAGCTGAGTTTTATGAGGACGAAGTGGCGATCATTACAAAAGGGCTGTCAGCTCTGTTGGAACCCATCCTTTTGGTTATAGTTGGAATAGTCGTAGGAATTATGCTGATATCCATGTATTTACCAATATTTACGGCTGTCACACAGATTGGACAGTGATGGGTATGAAAAATGAAAGCGTCCGAGAGGGAAAAAACCCGGGGTTAGAGGAGGCAGTGCGTGACTATTTGGAAGCCCCTTCGGAAGAAAAAAGGGCTTTGGTTGTTGACTTATCACAGCACCTTATTCAACATTTTGTGAAGTTGTATTCAAAAAATCATGAATATGAGGACCTTTTTCAGGCGGGTGCTGAGGGGGTTTTAAAGGCTTTAGAACGGTATGACCCTGAGCGGGGAGTCCTTTTCTCCACATTCGCGTCCCATTGTATTCTGGGTGAGATTCGTCACGAAATCCGACGAGAGAAAACGTTTTATCGGCCCGCATGGATTATCGATCTTCAACACAAGATCTTGGAAGAAACGGATAGAATGATCCAAAGAAATGGGGCAATTCCAACTCTCGCAGAGGTAGCTGCCAAGACTAATGTGAAGGAAGATGGGTTAGGCATGGTCATGCAAGCGGGTCGAATCTCACTGGAAGAACTTGACCGAAACGTGGTCAGGAGTTTGCAGTATCGAAGTTTTCAATTACCGATTGAAGATAGAATAGTGATAAGTCAAGCAATTGAATCTTTGAGCAAGATTCAAAAGAAGGTTTGTTTTCTGTTTTTCTATAAAGATATGACCCAATCGGAGATTGCACAAGAATTGGGGATCTCTCAGCGGCAAGTGTCCAGAGTTTTGAACAGGGGATTAGCTGTTTTGGCAGATCAGGTATAGCAATCCTACACTCAGATTCGTACGAACCGCATAAAGGAGCTGAGTATCAATGACATTGTTTGGGAAGAGTTCTGTTGTTGGAGTTGAGATTGACTCTTCGGAGATTCGGGCGGTGGAATTAAAGATTCAATCGGGGAAACCGCAGTTAATTGCATGGGGACGCATTGGATTGCCTAAAGGAGCTGTAAGTGAAGGTGGCATTGTGGATGTCGATATTGTCAAGGAGGCTTTGATCAGCCTCAAGAGAGACAACGGTATAGGTCAAGCACATGCATTGTTAGGAGTTTTAAACCAGAGTGTACTGGTTCGAGTAGCGAACTTTCCCAATGTTGAGAAAAGCAAAAGGGACAACATGATTCGGATTCAGGCTCAAGATTTTTTACCTCTTCCGCTTATGAGTGTGAACCTAGACTATGAAGTTCTATCTGGAGAGGATAAAGAACAGATTGAAGTGCTTTTGGTTGCTGCTAAGCAAGACATGATTAGAGCCTTTGTATCTGCCCTGAATGCTGCTCGATGGAAGATTCAAGATATTGATGTCACGGTGTTAGTTCTCAATCGTGTTTTGCCGATAGAGCAGATTGGCAAAACAGTGGCAGTCGTAAACATAGCCGATGGAATGACAGGTTTATTGATTGCTGCTGAAGGGATGCCGAGGTTGGTGCGTATTCTCGGGAACCGTTTTGAGGATGTAGCTGCGATAAAGGGTTATGGATTAGAAGAAGTCATTGAAAAAACGACCAGCAATGACGAAGAGATAAGCAAGTGGCTTGAAAAGCTTACCAGCGAAATCAGATCGTCAATCAACTACTACCATGGTCAACAAAGTGATTTCAAGGTTAGCAGTGTGTTTTTAAGTGGTCGGGGGGCAAGATTGAAAGGACTGCAAGAGTATTTAAGTCTGGGTCTTGGATTGCCCGTTGATTTGATCGATCCATTATTTAATGCAGGTATTGAGGTTCATCGGGATGATGAGATCATACATGAAGCAGCGGATTTTTCAGTTTCCATTGGGTTAGCGCTGCGGGGATTGGAGGGATGAAGCATGACCAGAATTAGTCTATTGCCTTCCGATTTAAGAAAGCGACAGCGGTCACAAGAGAATAGAGATATGTATATTAAGATCGGTGTCGGTGTTGTCGCCGTGTTCCTCATTCTTTTTGCATCACTCTTCTTGCTTACATTGAATGTCAACAGAGAGTTGGATGCTGTGAGAAACCAGCGTCAGTTGGTGGATCAGCAAATCGCTCAGTTGAGAGAATTGCGAAGTTATTGCTACAAAGATTAGTGACTTGGATAATCTTGGGCGAGTTGCCGTTGGTCGGGTTCCGGATTGGAGTGGGCTTCTCATCAGTATCGGCGAAGAGATCCTGCCGGTGTGTACCTGACCGATTTTGCAGGAACACAGATCGGAGAAGATCGGGTCATGACATTGAAGGAATGGCACCAAGTCATGTGATGGCAACAGAATGGCTTGAAGAGTTGCTAGCATTTGAAAAACTTGATGATGTAGCAGGCTTTCAGATTTCTTCAGAAACCTTAATTGACGGGCAACCGCGATTCGTTTACGAGATTAAGGCGGCGGTAATACCTGAAAGAGCCGGAATCGCCTCTTGAAAGAGGGAGGTATGTAGCAAATGGAAGAAAGAGGGCGTGGCCTAAATTGTAAAGATATGCTGATGGTTTTAGCATGTGTTGTCATTATTGCATTGCTCTGCATCTTAGTATATAATCAGTACAATAATCTTCAGACTGCGCGAGCTACTGTCGAGCAAGAAAGACAAGAGCTTCAACAACAGGAAGAGCGTTTGGAACGTCTTGAAGATCTGAAGGAGAACGAGGCGCAGATCAGGGCTCAACTAGCCTACCTTGAGATGCTTCTGCCGGATCAGCCTAAAGAGGATGAAATGATTCAGTATTTGCAGGGCGCTGCGGATCTAGCGGGTATCCATTTTCTGCAAGTGCGTTTTCTGCCTCGTGTTGAGGAGGAGCGTCTGATGGTTATGCCTATGACGATTGGTTTCGAAGGGCGCTATCAAGAGATGCTCAAGCTATTAGAGGTTTTGCGTATCGGCAATCGTTTGATGCGGGTGGAACAGGTAAGAATCGGTCAAGGCAGAGAGGGGTTTCCACAGATTCGAGTAGAAATCATCGGAAGTACTTTCTACAGAAGGTGATGGTTTCGACTCCTGGACATTGAGGTGTATTACATGGCGGAGTCAGACGGTTTTGTGCCAATCACAGGTAAATTCTTAGGGAAATACCTTTTGGAGAGCGGAGATATCACTGAAGAGCAATTGCTCCACGCGCTGGAAAAGCACAAAGAAAAGAGTAATGCGCGAGGTTTGCTTGGTCAAATTTTAGTTGAACTCGGCTACATCAGCGAAGAAAAGGTAACTAAGGCGCTGGCGAAACAGGCAGGAGTACAGTTCGTACGGTTGGATGACTACACTGTGGATGATCTTGCTCAATCATTGATTGAAGGAGATACCGCAAGAAGATGCCAAGCTTTTCCTATTGGTTTTGAGGAAGGACTTCTTGTAGTTGCAATGGCCCATCCCACAGATATTATCGCAATTGATGACCTGCGTATAATAACGGGATATGACATCAAACCGGTTATTTTGGAAGACAGCGAGTTTAAAGCGGGTCTCCAGAGTTTCTTAAACAGAACCAGAAATATCGATAGCACTGAAGGGATTGAAGAAGACAGCGATGATCTTGTTACCACAGAAGATGCAGCCGAACGACCCGCTGTACAATTAGCTAACGTTATTTTGAATCAAGCTGTCGCTGCGGGGGCAAGTGATGTTCATATCGAAGCATCTGAAAGAGCCATGAGAGTCAGATTCAGAATCGATGGGGTGTTGCATCAGGTCATGACACCGCCCAGACGATTGCACCCTTCTTTAGTTTCCCGGATCAAGGTTTTGGCCAATATGGATATAGCTGAACGGCGTATTCCTCAGGATGGTAGGGTAACCATGAGGGTAGAGAATAAGACCATTGATGTTCGGGTTGCGTCTTTGCCTTCTGCATATGGTGAAAAGCTGACTTTGCGGTTGCTGAATCGGGACGATAATGTGATCAGTTTAACCGAACTGGGTTTACCGCAGTCTTATCTGGAAAAGTATGAAAAGATCATGAGGCTGCCTTATGGGTTCATCTTGGTCACAGGCCCAACTGGGAGCGGTAAGACTACGACTTTGTACGCGACTTTGGCAGAATTAAACAGTGTAGAAAAGCATATAATCACGGTTGAAGATCCAATTGAGTATCGCATGGATGGGGTCAATCAAGTGCAGACCAACCCAAAGGCAGGTTTAACATTCGCTTCGGGGCTGCGGTCAATACTTAGAAACGATCCTGACATTATCATGATCGGTGAGATTCGAGATCATGAAACTGCCCGGATTGCGGTGGAATCATCTTTAACAGGCCATCTAGTTCTATCCACTTTGCATACAAATGACGCAGCAGGAGCGATAACTCGAATGGGCGATATGGGTATCGAACCGTATCTTACCGCCTCTTCATTGGCGGGCGTAATTGCCCAAAGACTAGTCAGACTCCTATGCAGGCATTGTCGTGAACCCTATGAGATATCAAAAAAAGAACTCTTGGAAAGTGTGCCTGGTTTTCCCATATCGGAGAAGGAAAACAAGCTGACGCTGTATAAACCTGTAGGGTGTTCATTGTGCTCGAAGACAGGGTATAAAGGACGAATTGGGGTGTACGAATTACTGATTAACTCCGAAGATATTCAGAAGTTGACGTTGCAGAGGCAATCGGCATCATCCATTAAGGAAGCAGCTGTTCGTGAAGGTATGATAACGCTTCGCCAGGATGGTTTAATGAAGGTGAAGCAAGGTCTCACTTCACTTGAGGAAGTAATGAGGGTTATCGTGTAAAAGAAAATTATTTTTCCATTTCTTGCAGGAGTTTTGCATTCTTCTGTCGAACAACACTTCCTTGTAATTAATTGGATATTCTCTGAATTCGAAAAGGCAAATCTTGTGAAAACGAGAGACGCAAAGCCACAGGCCTACAGTCAAAAGACCAGGGCGGCTGGGTTGCCGAAGAGATAGGTCAATTAGCGGGTAAACCGTTAATCAGTTCTACGACTCTTTTGCAACCAAAAGAGTTTTTTACTTTTTTTCGGGAGGTGATGTCTAAAAAAGTGGAAGTATTGGTATAACGAAGGTACAGAAACAAACTAAAATAATAGAGGTGAAAAAAATGATTAATCTATTGAAAAAGAACCAAAAGGGCTTCACGCTCGTAGAACTGATGGTAGTCGTTGTCATCATTGGGATTTTGGTAGCAATTGCTATTCCGATTTATAACACTGTTACAGCTAATGCTGAATTAAGGGCATGCCAAGCAAACCAGAGAACCGTTGAGGGTGCAGTTCAAATGTACTTAGCACAAGACGTCACTCATGCAGTAGATGATGTTGATGGTGACTTAACAGTGGGTGGTTTAGTGGGCCCAGTTGTATGTCCTTCTGGAGGAAATTATACCTTAGTAGATGGCGTTATTGCTTGCGATGAGCACGCTCACTACTAGAACAACATTGTGAAACTGAAGCAATATTGTGTAACTACTTGTCATCTAAAAACACCTCCCGTTATAATCTATAGCGGGAGGTGTTCAATAAAGAATAATCGAAAAGGTATGATATCATGAGAAAACCCCCCTTATGTCTCTTAATAGGCACTTGCCTCATAATATTTATAGTTGTCATAGCCTACTGGACAATTCTCCCTAGAACTGCCACCCTTGATATTCTGGGCGAAGGTGTCTATACCGGTCAACTTAGAGGAATGACCTTCCATGGTCAAGGTAGGTGGGAAAGTGCATTTGGTATTACTTACAACGGAGAATTTCGAAACGGTTCCTTTCAAGGTTTTGGCATATTGACTTATGCAAACGGTGCAATTTATGAAGGTGAATTCCGTGACGGTCACATGCACGGTTACGGAGTAATGATTTTTCCTGATGGTCACATGCGCGAAGGTTACTGGGATTCCAATGAGTTTCTGGGAGACCACGAAGATTGTGACCATGAGCTTTAGCAAGAAGTATAGTGAGGATAAGAATATGCTTCTAGCTGATTCTTCACATAAAAATGGATATGGCTTTTCTTTAATGGTGTTACTGACAGCTGATGTCATTATCGGCATCTTGTCGGTTATTGCAATACCAGCACACAATGCTATCCATGCGAATGTTGGAAACAGAGCTTGCCAGGTTATTTTCGTACTATTGACGAATTCATACAGCAGGGCGTGCTGTTTACCATGCAAACACTGGGATTTCTGATTTGAGACACGATTCAATGATAACTTTTGTCGATGGCGCTCTTATTTGCCGAAACAAAAACTTTTGTTTGCTCTATAGATTCTACAATAGGCTTTGTAGAATGAAGTATGGCAAAATTTTTCTGCACAGAAACTATAGATTCTGCAATTTAAACTCTTAAGGGCGTGATAACCCAGAGGGCTGTGGATCCGAATACTGTTGTACTAATGAAAATAATCAACTAACTCTACTCTAAACGACCCAAGCTTTCAGAGTTTCACCACTGGACGAATTCTATCTTAAAGAGTTAAAATTTTGCTTCAGACACGGCATTATCGTAAGGACAACCCTTAAGACTCAAAGACCGCTGAATATGGGATGTAGCCAAAATATCATCAATGATCATGTCGTTGTAATCGCAGCATGAACTGAGGTACTGTGAAGTGGATGGGCAAGAGTACTTCCCCCCCCTTAATTCCTTCCAAAGTATCCATTTCCACGACGGGAAGACCCGTTTCTCAGCCATGATTTGTAGTCTAAGTAGGTACGATTCTCCCGACACCGCCTGTCTACTTGAAAATCGTTTTTCTTAAGCTTGCGGCGGCCCCCCGGACTACCAGGGGCATGTCCATGTTCTCGGCAGAAAAGATCCCGGCACTGAAATATTGATACTGAGTTCTCTCATGCCACATGATCTCATCTTTATGATAGATACAGGTGTGATGAAAGGATTGTCCCTTTTTAATAAGGGGACTGATGATGCCATCCAGCCACTGTATTTCCTGGCAACTGATTTGGAGGCCATGCCTGTCCTCAGAGCGGACTTTTTCATACTTCCTTCTCATGCAGTAAACATCAAAGGCCAAAGTAACCGGTTAAAAAGCAGAGCCAAGGTCGGTCTCACTTCGGAACTTTCTTTGGGTGCTGAACCCAAAGCTTATGGAATGGTCGATTTCTAACCGGCTGAACTGGTCATTATAATCCGGCGGTCGTGGTCGAATTCAAATCGGCGTTGACAACGGTAAGGTAAGGGAGACAGGAGCTGAAAAACCCACGGTATATAGTCAGAGTGACAGAAGCAGCGAGGAATTGTGGCTGAAGGCAGCGGAGTATCTGGAGACGGCGTATGACAGCAAAGCTATCCGGAAAGTATTCATATCGGGAGACGGACACGGCTGGATCCGGGAAGGACTGAACTGGATCGAAAAGTCCGCATTTGTCCTGGATCGGTTTCATCTATCCAAATATGTGCGCAAAGCCACCGCCGCTATGCCCGAGGTCCCTTATGGGGGTATGTGCAACGGGGGATGAGCCGGGCGGCAGGGGAGCTGCTGGATATCCTGGCCGATGAGGCAGATAGTGGTTTTAAGCAGCAGGAAGTGCGGGAAGTCAAGCGGTATATATTCAATCACTGGGAAGCGATCCAGCGGCAAAAGAGCCGAGACTATGTGGGTTGCAGTGCCGAAGGACATGTGAGTCATGTATTGTCGGCGCGCTGCAGTTCGCGACCGATGGGGTGGTCGGTCACAGGGCTGGATTTGATGGTGAAATTGAGGGCATTTAAGTTCAACGGCGGAAACTTGTATGATTTTATGCGAGTGAAAAAAGAGAAACAGGAGAAAGAAAAACGGATTCAGCGGATCGAACAGCGAGTACTCAGACAGGCAAGGAAGGTAAGTTACGAGACTCTGGGAATCTGGCAGCGGTAAATTACGGCAAACGGACTGGGACTATGGTCTTGTTGAAAGCCTATCGAGGTTAGTTGCATTGTATTCATGTGTAGGGGATTTTCGAATTCTTTAATTTCCTACAGTAAGTTGACACTATCTGGATTGGCTCGTCTATTGACATATTTTTACTTGAAGTGTATAATGTATTCAGAATCTTTCTAAATCGGACCGGCAGGAGCGAGTCAGAATCTCTGGTTTGCGCTGTTGGTGTTTGTTGTATCTAGAGGGACCCGTGAAAGGGATGAGGGGAATGAGAATGGGGCTTCTCCGAAAGAACAACGGTATAGCTATGATATCTGTCATTGGAATGTTTTTAGTGATAATCATTGTGTCGGTTTCAGTAGCTTCAGTGTTTAGCCAAAACTTGCAGCAAGCTAACCTCCAGGCCAATCAGATCAGAGCTCACTACCTGGCGGTGGCAGGGATAGATTTGGCTGTTTCTGCTTTGCTTTTTGATCCTGCGGATCCAGACCAAGAACCTTTGATTGAGTCATTGAAGTGGGATAAAGATGCTTACCCTGACATTGCTGATGATCTTGTTACTAGACCTGAGTTCTTCGATATTGTCGAGATAGAAGATGATGAAGTAGCTGTTACCATCACCCCCATCAACTCAGGGTCAAAACGGGAAATCGTTGTTCATGCGTTGGGGACTTTGCATGGCTCAGGAGTTACGAAGTCATTGACTTTGATCTTTGACGCTGAGAATCCACTGGTTCTGCGTTGGGAGTGAACTGAGTTTTTCTTTCAGTCAGGAGGGGTTGCGAAATGTTATACAGCAAAAAAGAGAATGGGTTCATGCTGGTTGAGCTGATTTTGGTACTTGCATTGCTGGGTATGGTTATTGCCACTAGTTTCCTTTTACTGGGTTTTGGGCAAAGGGTTCACAGAGCAAGCATAGATGAATATGTACTTCAATCCAACACTCGTTTAACGGCAGCCTATATTAATAATATTACGAGGCATGCATCTGCAACTTTCACGATTCCTGAGTCAAGCTTCAAAGAAGATAATCTTACTGATTCCTGGAACTATATTGGGGTCTTGGATGGTGCTGTTGTTCTATATGAATACGGAGAGAAAAATGGTGTTATTGGACATCATAAGACTGAGTTGGTTCCTGCGAGTGATCATCTCACTTATGAGATATTCTTCGAGAAGCAAATAGAAGACTATCAAGAAAAAATTGTTGGTTTTACGATAAAAGCTTTCCAAGATGGGAAAGAGGTCAGTCTTGACCACTTGGGAATACCCATCGGGCACATGAGTATTTTTTCCCAGACTGAAGCACTGAATTCGTTACAGGTCGTTCATAAAGGAACCCCACTCGATCCGGCAGTGGCGATTGCATATCGCACAGATTCGAGGGATGACCCTGACATTGAGGTAAGGCGACCGATTGCTCAGGTTGCAATGGTACTGGATGTTTCCGGCAGTATGGAATGGAGAATGGACGGTTCAACAACGAATGTGGTTGCAGACCGCCGGATAACGAAACTAAAGAATTCAGCCAAAAAACTAATTGAGCAATTCGCTGCTTCGGAATACCCTGTTTCAGTATCGCTAGTACCATTTTCTACATCGGCGAATAATCCGAAAGCATTCAGAAGCGCCCAGAATGAAACCTCAACTCTTTACAGCAATATCAACTCATTGTCAGCAGGAGGCGGCACGAATACTGGTGATGGTATTCGGCGTGGTTATCATCAAATTCTTGCTGGAAGAAGCAATCCTGAATATGCGGGAAGAGTAGTTAGTGATTATATGATCGTTCTGGTGGATGGAGTTACAACTTTTGGCAGTGTCATAAGCAATTGGAACCGTCAATGGGTAACCAATGCAAACAATGTAAATGAGGGATTCCTGGATCGAACCCCTTACAATACAAGTTCTGGCCAAATTGCAGGAAATGGATCTTCTCTTGATACAACTTACGGGGAGCCGTATGTTGTTCAAACCGGGTCTATGGTTATCAATGATACAAAAATTAAAGTGTATGTTATCGGATTTTCATCGCGAAGCAGTGATCTTCTTAGTTTGGCCAATATTGCATCCAGCACCGGTGCTCTTCCTACTGCATCGGGTCTACCCTATTTTGAAGCTGGAGATGAGGACGAACTGGATATTATCTTCGGACAGATTCAGAAAGAGATTCTGAACGATTTATGGCATATTGATGGCCCCAATTTGTAGGAGCCATTAGCCTAAAGAGGTGATGAACTATGAATAATCGAGGTATTACTCTAGTTGAGATTTTAGTCGCAATCCTATTGATTGGTATTATATCTACAGTTTTTGTGTCGACTTTGGTAACGGATTTTACTTTGTTGGTGGATACAAGAGAGTTGACAACAGATGCTTTTGAGTTGCAGCAGGCGATGGAGAAGGAAATCGAGAGTGTCAAAAGTGACTTAAGTGCAGGGATTACTCCCTCTGGGAAAGCATCGTACACTCTTTTTGAAGGCGAATCTAATGAGGTGACAATAGACGGGTTTTACCGTGAGGTCGCTTTGGCGGGAAAAAGCATCCATACGGTGATAGCTGAATCACGAATACCAGACTTTCCAGTCCCGATTGCTGGCAGTGTGAATCTGGTGTTGGAGAAGAATTCGACTCAGTTATCAGATAATTATGCTTATGTATCTACTTCGGGATTAGGAGCAAAAGCTACGGCAGTCGTGGATGATCCGGACGGAGTGTTTTTAGTGAACCGTCACGAATGGTTTGTATCACGTCCTGGTTTCAGCATTCCTTATGTCTCAGCTGCATACATTGACGAGGATTTTGATCTCGGCCGTATTTACCCGATTTTCCCGTATGATTACATTCCTGTTCCTATCAAGGCAAATACAGATATGCTAAATCAGAGTGCCTTCAATAGTATTACTAGTGAATATACCGGCAGGCATATTATTTACACCATCAGCCCGTACGCATCTTCAGGTAAAAAGGGAGTTACTGTATTTAGTGATCCCGTGTTTTTGCATGGACCCACCGTTACGGATGGGTTAGTATTGCATTTGGATGCATCTATCATCAGCAGAGATCCAACGGTTAGTCAAATTGAAGTACTTGGGAATCGCGTTTATGTAACCCAGTGGGATGATCTAACGGGTAATGGCAATCATGCATATCAAGTGACACAGAATCTAAAACCAGAACTTCGTGAAACCCAATTCTCGGATGAGTTGTTCGTATGGGGGAAAAGCTTGTTCCCCAATGCTGCAGGCACAACAATGAGGATAAATTCTTTCACACCGTCTTCAATGAATAACTACTCAGTGGTTGTAGTTGCCAAGAGCACCGCGATACAAAGCGATGTCCCCATAGTAAAGGGTAATTCGTGGAGTTTCGGATGGAATCCATCGGGCAACTTGAGTTTTAATACCGGTGCAACCCCTGCTGAATTGAATGGGAATCTTGGATTGGATGGAAGTTGGCATGTCTTTACGGCTATTGCTTCCGATGGTGGACTGTCACTACGGGTGGATGGGGTCGATGAAGCTTCAGGTACATCCGTGACAGCGGCAAATTCATCATTAACAATTGATTGGCAGAATGTGCAGATTTCGGAGATTCTGATTTATAATCGCAGTCTTTCAGGTAGCGACCTAGCGTCTGTTGAGGAGTATTTGCTGGATAAATTCGACCCGGATCCTGGCGATGTATCTGCAACCATTGTCTATCTCAAGACCTTACCTGCCAAAACACTCATTCAAGGAGAGACGTATCAGCTCCCAGAGGTATTGGATGCTGTCATGAGCAATGGGACAACTCAGAAAGTTCCAGTTACATGGAATGGAAATGTGGACACTTCTACTACTGGTACTCAGCTTCTAACCGCTACTGCTTTAATGGATAACACGAAAACAACCACACTCGTTGTTAGTGTAGTTGGTATTGAGAGCCTGATTCCACATACAGCGGATAGGATCAGAATTGAAGCAGGAACTCCCATCGCTTTGCCTTCTCGTTTGACTGCAGTTCTTACTAACGGAGATACTCGTGAAGTTGACGTAACTTGGACAGCATCTGCACCCGGTGTGTCCGTTTCTGGTAATATTCTCTCTGGAATGAACATCGGCATTTTTTCAAACGCATTAACTGCAGCAGCTTCTCTTGATTCGAGTAAGACTGCAGCCTACGATGTTGAAGTTACGGGGGTCCTAGTCCAAGGTGTAACGATTGAACCGAAAACCCTTGTTTTGAGTATTGGGCAGACAGGGGATTTGGATGCGGTAGTATCGCCAGCAGATGCCTATGATAAATCTGTTCAGTGGTCCAGCGACAACCATTCTGTCGCAACCGTTGACATGAATGGAGTTGTGACAGCGCACGCAACTGGCAGTGCAACGATCACTGTTACTACTGTGGATGGAGGCTTCACAGACACTGCCCAGATTACCGTGGTGGCTGCACCGGTTACAGTGAGTAGCTATGATTATGATGTGAGGTTTTATCGATCAGGGTGGTTCACCTATAACACGGTTGTAGAGAATATCGTGGTATATTTGACGGACGGGACAGTTCATTACCATTCGGGATCCGTGCAAGCGTCAAGACTTTTCTCATATCCTCCTGTAACCGTCAGCGGAACGGCAATCGCGGATTCAACTGGGGAAAGCGTACCCTATTCCTTCACTTATACACCGTAACAACAGTGAATGAATGAAGTCACATGCTATATTTCCGGGACCTCCTGTAGTGGGAGGTCCCGCGCTATTGGATGTCGGCACTATGTCAAATATTGGGGTAGAGGCTAATTGAAGTGAATCAAAGAAGCTTATTGGATTGCCGCCGGAGAATACAGGCGGCAATCTTCACCTATCCAATCTTTAAGGCTATGGAAATGACCCGATAATAAACATAAAGGCATATCAAAGCGTGGATGATCAGGATACAACGATATCAGGAAGCGAGAATATACAGTATACGACTGCGAAAACGACTGAAATTCCTCACTCCATAGGCATTGCGCTTCAAGACCTTGATCTAGTTGTTGCTGCCTTCGGTAAATCCGTTGGTGTAGGGTGTCCGAAAGGAATTCAGAACCGGCCCGAGCCATTGAAACAGTGTTTCTTTGCAGTGGCTGAATTCCGGCAGAGCACAGCTATCGCATAACGCAAACCACAAATGAAGCCGCTTTTTGACCTGGCTCAGGTCCGTGGAATCCATAAATTCAAGGAACCGCTCTTTCAACAGATAGGCTTTGCCTACCCGGGCAGAGAGACTGAGCATGGCCTCCACCGCATCGAGCTGCTCCTGATTCAACTTGCTGCGACGCTTCCAAAGAAGAGATTTGCTGCGCTTGAAATACTTGCGGCGTTGTGGATGGAGCTTTTTCTGCTCTTCCCGGCGGACTTGATCGAAGGCCCAGTATACCATACGCACATAGTGGAATCGATCCGCTAAATGGTAGCCTTGGGGAAGAAGCTTTCGGCCAGGTCCCGGTAGTATTGGTCATATCCATTACGACGGCATGAACCTGGGAGCGTTCTTCTTTGGAAAATGAACGAAAGTAGGAAGTAAGGTAATGGCTTTGCCTCCCCGGACGGATATCCAGCACCCGATGATGTTCCGGATCCGTGAGAATACATTGGAACTTCTCGCCCCCCGAGTGTCCTTTGGATTCGTCAATCCCCAGCACCTTGGGTAATTTCGGGGTCGGAAAACTAATATAGCTGAAGACCCGGTTGACCGTCGTAGCCGATATGCTGCAATGGGCTGCAATGGTTTTCACTGGCTGCACATCCTGCAGTTCATCCAGCAGGTACCTGACCAGACTGAAACTCATCCGATGGTAGCGCGACACAAAACTGTTCGGTTCATAGAACCGTTTGCCACAATGCGGGCATCGGTATCGTCGTTTGCGATAGTGAAACAACATACGCTGATGGCCCATGGGGGTCCTCTGATAATCTGCCAGCGGTAGTCATGAATATCAATCTTTACTTCTTTGCATTGCGGGCATTCCATACAATCTCTGGCCAAACTGAAATAAATGTGCTTAGAAGCATTTTTCGTGTCATTTTCGATCGAGTGGATGATTGCATCTTTAATTCCGAACAATTCTTCGGTATAATGAGATGAGAGCGTATCCCTTCCTCCTTGTAAAAGATCGTAGTGGGTCGGATTACAAGCCTGGGTGTTTGGATATGCTCTCTTACTTTCACTCCTTGGTTCCTTCACCTTTCACCTAACCCCAACATTTATTATAGAACCTAGATGTCACGGACAGGAAAACTTGGTATGGGAAGGTAGTCATGAGAATCAATCGTATTTTCTCTGCAATGAGGGCATTCGGTGTAACCTCTGGCCAGAACAATTATTCGTGATTGCAGTCATTTTCGTCATTTCGGAGGAGTGATTGCTGGGTCTTTTATCTTAAGTGATTTTTCATAATATTGAGATGAGACTATATCCCTTGCTTCATGTAATAGATCGGAGTTGTTCTGATTAACAGTCTGAATGTTCGGATGCGTTCTCCTATTTCATTCCCTGGGTCCTTCCCTTTCACTTGCCCCCCCTATGCTTTTGAACTCATTACTAATGATCATATCGTGCTAAAAACAGTAAGAAGCACTTCGGAATATGGCTTCTTACTGTTTCTATATCAATTTCATAATGACCTTAATCCATTTCTGTGCCCTTAGAATATTGCTCTCCTTATTATCCGCACTACCAATATAATCTATGGTGGATACTATCTGCTCCGGATTAAAGTAGCTTTTCATCACATCCATGGCGGATTTGGGTCCACCGCCGTGGGTGCAGAACAAAGCGATCTTTTTCCCCTTCAAATCAGGGTCCTTCATGAAAGTAACGATGGGTGGCGATGGGTTATATGCCCAGACGGGGGTTCCAATGACGATAAGATCATACTTTTCCAAGTCCACATCATAATCCTGAATCGGACACGGCCGCCTCATGGTGGAATAGAAGCCGCCAACTACATACTTCCACCCAGACTGGCTGGGAAACTCTTTCACCGGGTGAATCTCCAACAGATCTCCACCCGACACTCTGGCCATTTCTTCAGCAATAGTCCGGGTTGAACCCTCCAGGGAATAATACACAATCAATAGTTTCATATCGTCACCCCTCAAGTTTCATATTTATAACTCATTATACAATTGTCTAAATAATCAGTCAAAATATCTGCAAAACGTCACACATGTTCCTTTACGGAATGGGTAAAATGTCTTATAATAGTCTCACAGTCTGACATTTTTTTATGTACTGTCAAAGATAAGGAAAATATGTTGGGGCGCACCAAAAAACGACAAATTACTACAAATGATTCTGATATAATTGAGTTGGATTTGTAAGATATTGTTCACTGAATGTGATTTTTTGGAGACACCGTATGCATCAGCCCACTAAAGACATGCTTACCAAAGGCTCTAATCTTCTCGCGAAGATTCTGGCTTTTTGTTTTTCTAGGGGGAAACGAACTGCTGTTCGCACCAGTATAAAGAGAGGTGGATTCGGTAATGGATCAACAACTTGTCGTTTTTCGTGTCTCAGATGATCTCTACGGACTGAGACTGGATATGGTTAGAGAAATAGTCGTTACCGATTCACTCCAGAAATTACCCGATCAGCCGGAAGATATTGAAGGGGTGATCCGAATCGGTGAAGAGGATATCCCTGTTATAGATTTTCGTAAAAAAATCGGTATTTACACGAAGAGGCATTCTGATGAAAACTGGGTTTTAATCCTGCAGGTACAGGGTCGGGAATTGGGTATTCTGGTGGATGGGATTGAGGAAATGTGCCAAGCCAGTCACTGTGAACTGCGTCCTGTTCAGTCCCTGCTGCATACTTGTCATACCAAATTGATTCAGGGCTTTGGCAGTCTCCACGGCCGCAAAATCAGTGTAGTCAGCCCGGAGCGTTTTGCAGATTCATGCGGGATTTTAGTCGGTGCTGGAGTCAGTGCCTGATGTACCGCTGATGGAGACAGGAGATGACAGAATGGACAAACGGGAAGGAAAAGATTATTGCCCCAAATGCGGTACTCCGGTGGCGGAATCCATCAAGACCAGTTTTGATACTTTCATCGAAGGATATATTTACTGCTGGCGATGCCGAACCCGCATCAACCTGGAAGTTGGTAGTACGGGAGAGAATACAACAAAGGATAAGGAAAATGGTGAGGGAGAGAAAGCGAACTCCTAGTAGTCTTGGAATCTTAACTCAGCTCACTGAGCAAAATCTACATAGGGTATGAACATAAGGTATCAGCTTTCTCGTGAATGATCCGATAAATATATCTTCTTTACCCTGCAGATCGTAAGCAGGGTAATATTTTTTCATGAACGAATCAGTTCCTATCCTTCCGGTGTATCTCTTGAAATCTGGAATGTGCAACGATCCAGTGGTAGTTCAATTTAGTTTTTGGTAGGAATCTTTTCGTTACCAAGATAAGGATTATATTATTTGACAGACAAATATTTAGATGCTAAAATATTTTAGTATTTAGGTTCTAAGAAGAAGGAGATGGATTCATTATGGCACAACCGGGCGGTCATCGCATGATGGTCGATCTGACCGAAGGGAATATCCCTCGACATTTGATTAAATTTTCCATTCCCATGCTATTGGGGAATGTGCTGCAGGCGCTATACAATACGGTGGACAGTATCTGGGTAGGCCGTTATGTCGGAGCTGAAGCTCTGGGTGCCGTATCCATCAGCTTCCCCATCATATTTGCCTTGATTGCAATGATCATGGGTGTCACCATGGCGACCACCACCATGGTCGCTCAGTATGCCGGTTCCAAACAGTATGACATGGTGCGTAAGACCATCAATAACTCCATTCTGGTGCTGCTGATTGCAGGGCTTATTCTGACAGTCATCGGAATCCTGCTGCATAAACCGCTTCTTCGGCTGATCAATACTCCCGAATCCATTATGCCCATGGCTTCCAGCTACCTGATCATTTTCCTGAGCGGTATGATTTTTATGTTTGGGTACAATGTCCTGGGTGCAATTCTTCGGGGACTGGGTGATTCCAGAACCCCATTGAAATTCCTGTTCGTGGCCACCATGGTCAACCTGGTGTTGGATCCGTTCCTGATCATTGGTATCGGTCCTTTTCCGCAGATGGGTGTGGCCGGCGCGGCTTTGGCCACCGTCATCTCTCAGGGGATATCCACAGTACTGGCCTTAAACTATTTGAATAAGAAGGATCATCTGGTAGCAATCCGTCTAAGCGAGTTAAAATACGATGCTGAACTTACCCGGACTACGGTCCGGATTGGTCTGCCGGCCGGCGTCCAGCAGACCATGGTCGCATTGGGCGGCCTAGCTGTCAGTTCCATCATCAATTCTTTCGGGCCCATGGTGGTGGCAGCCTACGGCGCAGCCATGCGTCTGGATCAGTTTGCCTTCATGCCATCCATGTCCATCGGGTTAGGGGTATCGTCCCTAGTAGGACAGAATATCGGAGCTGGCCGGGAAGACCGGGTGCAAGAAACCGTCCGCTGGGGGTCCATCATTACAGTCGGTATCACCAGCATTATGACCTTGGTAGCGTTGCTGCGTCCCCAGACTCTGATCGTGCTGTTTACTACCGATGCACAAGTTATTGCTTTTGGCTCTGAGTATCTGCGTATTGTAGGTCTGTCATATATCCCCTTTGCGCTGATGTTTGTCATTACAGGTGCCCTGCGCGGGGCTGGCGATACCGTCCCCAGCATGGTGATTTCCCTGGTCACCCTTTGGTTTGTGCGTATTCCTCTCGCCCGCTATCTCGCAGCCATGCCGGATCTGGGGCAGCAGGGGATCTGGATTGCCATGGCCATCAGCTCCACCATGGGTATGATCCTGGCTCGGATCTATTACGCTACGGGGCGATGGAAAGACAAGGGTGTGGTTCGTACCCACCCGGTTCTTCCAGCGGTTGAAGAGGATGAGGATTCTGAACCCGGCAGCCGATCGGACACGCAGAGGCTGAACATGCAAGAAGGGAGCTGAAGACATTGGATGAGAATCTTCAAACCCTGAAAAATCGCGAAACAGCAGTGCTTCTGGATCAGTTCTTTCGCCGAGCCGGCGGATGGATCAAATATCAGTTCAGCCGACAGATGGATCAACAGAAAACAAATCTGACTTCCACTCAATATAAAGTGCTGGCTTTGATTAACCATATGCAGCCCTGCCGAATGAGTGATCTCAGTGATGCCGCCATGGTCAGCACTTCCAGTCTGACCATCATGCTGAACAGACTGGTGGAAGAGGGGCTGGTGGAGCGGCTGGGCTCTAAACAAGATCGGCGGGTCATCAAAGTTCAGCTTACGGAAAAAGGGAAGAGACTACTGAAAAAGACCCATGATGGTTATCTGGATGTCCTGGAAGAAGTCATCGCCGGACTGGAGGATTCCCAGAAAGAAACATTGCTAAAGCTGCTGGAAGAAGTGATGGTTATCATGGGAACCATCGGAAAACACGAACATCCGTGATCAGGCAGGAATGGCAGGGATTGAGGCGAAATTCTGGGTAGAGATTTAAAAGGAGGCGCTGGCGTTGGACATCAATCAGATACAGGAAATTTTACCCCATCGGTATCCTTTCTTGCTGGTGGATCGGGTTTTGGAACTGGAAGAAGGAAAGCGAGCGGTGGGGCTGAAAAATGTTTCCATCAATGAACCGTTTTTCCAGGGACATTTTCCCGGATACCCCGTGATGCCGGGTGTCCTATTGGTGGAAGCCATGGCCCAGGTGGGCGCAGTGGCCCTTTTGAGTATTCCGGAGAACAAAGGGAAAATCGGCTTGTTTGCCGGGATTGATAACCTGCGTTTTCGTCAGCAGGTGGTTCCCGGAGATCAACTGAAGATTGAAGTCGTGCTGGATCGGGTTCGCGGAAGAATCGGAAAAGGCAGCGGCCGCGTGGAAGTGGACGGAAAAGTAGTGGCTGAAGGGGACCTGATGTTCGCCATTACGGATCGACCGTAAAAAAATTCATAAAAATGTAAAAAAATATTTTGTAAATTATTGACACCCGAAAAAAAACGTGATAGGATTGTCGTATCTAACAACAGAAATGCCTCATGGAGTGGTTGTGGCTGTTTTTGCAGTGAGCACATCATCTCCACCAGCCAATACGGCGAACAGGTGGTGGTACACATGCTCTCGAAAGCGATAGCTTATCAAGAGAGTGATGCTGAAGCAAAAATAAGAAAAGAGATGGAAGATATCCGCCTCCGATTGCACAACATGATCCAGGGGGATGAAAGTCGGTTTGGCCGGGCGGAAGTCCACCGGCTGAGCAGGGAGCTGGATGCTCTGATTGTGCGCTATATGCAGCGCAGATAAAAAATTGAATAGACTTTTTGAAAAAGGCAAACCTGTTGAAAAGCAGGGGCGCAAAGCTACAGGGTCTAAGGTCGAAAGACTAGGATAGCCAGTTGCCAAAAAGAATGGTATAGATTAAACGCCGTCTTTTTGGTGAAAACCGGAGACGGTTTTATTATCCCTTTGCTTTCGAACCGGACCCTCAATGGAGGGAAAACACGTGGAAAAAAGCAAAGGGATTCATTATTCACCAGACCGTACCTGGACCAGTACCGGGGATATGCTGCTTCTCCAGCTGATGGAAGAGCAGTACAGCGTCACAGGAATCTGTCGCTTTCTGAACCGCAGCCGAGAATCCGTTGAAAATCGGATCAGTTATCTGTCTCGTAACCGTGAGCATCTCCTGCGAATTCGCAACTCACTGCAGCGGGAAAGCACATCCGATATTGCCTGGACAGCCAACCACGGAGTGCACAGCGGTCGTTTGAAGATCCGTTAGCATTACAGTGTTCGGGTGGATTCTGCCGCAGTGCGGAGGGATTTTGTCATCTGCACCCGTTCCTGGCAGGTATGCATCACTTCCCGCAGGGCCTTCTCGTCCCGAATAAAGCGGGACATTTCCTGAGGAACCTCTTCATAGTACTGCTCTAGCTGAGACAAAATGCTGACAATCTGGGAGCAGTGCAGCAGACATTGGGCGATGTCTGTTCGGGGCAGCTCTTCAGGATCCTGGTTGGATTCAGCCAGCGTATCGACTATGCTGTCGCTGACCTGGTGAATCTGCAGAAGCAAATCTTTTAAATCGCCGACTGCCACACCCACTTTCCGGCGGAACCCGGAACGGGCCATGGTGCGAACAAAAAACGGCAGCCGGTTAAATTCTTCATCAGTGGACTCAACAGCATGCAGAAGCTCCAGTGCTTCATTCCGGACGGATATCATGAGTTCCCGGATCCGATCACAGTCGTACACCGGTTCATCATCCACTGAAACACTTCCGCCGGGAAGGAAAGATGCCGCCTCATCGATGGTGACAGTTTGGTTGTGAAATTTGCTGGGCCGGCAGATTATATGGGACAGTACCAGGGCTGCATCGTAGGCGGGGATCAAACCGTCGTAGCCGGGGTTGAAGCCGCTGTTAACCAATTCTTCGTAGGGAACGTGAATCAATGGAGCCAGCTGTTTTAAGGCACGAACAGCACCGGGTGTTTCCACCATTCCGGGGGCGTAGCCAATAACGTGAATGGCAGTTTCCTCCAATTCTCCCGCCAGGGAGTGAACCATGGACCGGGATGCTTCTTTGGCCGCCGTATATGCCGCTAGATACGGCATGGAGGGAGCCGAAACCATGTTGATAATGGTCCCGCGGTTTTGTTCTTTCATCAGGGTCAGCGCGTGGCGGCAGCACAAGAAGGTGCCTCGCAGATTCACGGCCATTACCCGATCCCAATCCGACAGACTCATTTCTTGCAGGGGGACGACCGGACTGTCGGCGGCGTTGTTCACGAGAATATCCAGGGATTTTTCTTCACTGCGAATGCTTTCAAAAAGGTCACGGACGCTTTCTTCCGACCCCACATCGGTCTGAATAAATCGTGCATGTCCTTTTCGCTCCTGGATTAGACGGGCTGTATCACTGCCCTGGGGGCTGATTTCAGCAATCACAATCTGTGCACCGAGACTGGCCAGAATCAGAGCCAATTCTTTCCCGATTCCAGAGCCCGCACCGGTAATCAAGGCGGTCTGGCCGGACAGAACAGGCTCGGATACACCCAATGCAGTCATCGGGTTTTCCAGATATCGAGTGGCCATTGTGGATCCTCCTTTATTCATTTTGTACATCCTTTTCGGAGAATGAATATAAAATTCCTGCCTGGGGCATTTCCTGCACGAAAGAGAAGCAATGGGGGAACGGAGAATGAATCAAAAAACCATCGGCCTCATAATCTGCATCTTCATCGTCCTAGCTGGATGCCTGACAGCCTGTGGAGTGGGTGAAGGCCTTTCCCCTGCGGAGCGTATTCCGGTATCGGAACGCAGTGCTGCCGACTGGATCGTCATTGGAGCCCGGGAGGAAGTAAAAAATAGAACCATCTACGATGCTTCGTATGTGGTACTGGACTACCCGGGAGGCGATGTACCCAAAGACCGGGGTGCCTGCACGGATGTGGTGATCCGCGCCCTGCGGAAAGCAGGGTATGATCTGCAGCAGCTGATTCATGAAGACATGGCGGCCCATTTTCAGGAATACCCGGATCGGTGGGGACTGGATGCACCGGATCCCAATATTGATCACCGCCGCGTGCCCAACCAGATGACGTTTTTCATCCGTTACGGGGATTCCTTACCGGTGGATACAACCGATCATCTGGATGAATGGCATTGGGGGGATGTGGTTGTCTGGCAAAGACCCGATGGACTCTATCATACCGGGATCGTCAGCGACCGGACACGCTCCGACGGGATCCCGCTGGTCATCCACAATGCCTGGATGGCTGTGGAAGAGGATGCCCTGACTCGCTGGACCATTGTGGGGCACTATCGATACCCGAAATCGGCGGAATGACCGGAGATTGATCTCAGGGAGGATCGACAGGGGGGGGACATACTGTGAGAAAAGAGACGAAAACCAAGATTTCAGTTCTGATGACGCTGATTCTGCTTCTCATATTGGCCCTGCCGGCCATTGCGGATACGGGTGAAATCCGACTGATCATGGATGGGGTTCTTGTTCAGACGGATGTGGCTCCCTATCTGCATAACAACCGAACCCTGGTACCGGTGCGAGTCATCGCTGAGCGTTTGGGTGCGGATGTCCACTGGGAACAATCTACGGAAACTGTCACGATCCGAAGAGATGAGGATGTTCTTATTTTGACCATTGGCAGCCCGGAAGTGTATGTCAATGGAAGAAAATACATTTTGGATACGGAACCCCTGATCCGCGATAAACGAACCATGGTGCCCATTCGTTTCATATCGGAACGGCTGGGAGCTTCAGTGTTTTGGGATGAAAAGACAAACACCGTATATATTGACTCTGCTGTAAGCCGACTGACAGAAGCCAGCTATATGGATGGCGAAGGAGAAGGCCTTGTGGCTTTGAAAACCAATGAAGATGCTGTGTTTGTCAGGGAATATGATCCGGAGAACCATTCGATTCTGATCACACTTCCGGGAATAAACTGCGGTATTCCTCTGCGAACCGTCCCGATTCAGCTAGGAGGTGTATCCAGCATCACCGCTGGAGAGGCCCAGGATGGGTCTGCTCAGGTCCTGATCCAACTGGAACCCGGGCAAGTATGGGCGGATACCCAAACAGCCCGCTCTTACATCCTGTCGCTGCCCCGGATGGTCAAGAGCATCGCCTGGATTCATGACAACGAACTGGATACAGTGATGATTTCCACCAACGGAGAGCCTATCACACGGGCTATGACACTCCAGGATCCCTGGCGGGCAGTGGTTGATTTGGAGCAGGCTATTTTGTCCGACGGAGAGGGCACGCTGGAACTGGATCATGCCCTGGTGGAAAGAATTCGTTTTGCCCAGTATGACACCCAGACGGTCCGGGTTGTCGCCGATCTGGTCAAAGAGATACCCTATCAGGTTGTATCGGATGAACGAGGTGTGAGGATGATCTTTTCATCATTGATTCAGGAAGTGACAGTGCACGAGGAAGAAGGATCCATCACAGTGACCCTGCAGGCGGAAAACGGGTTGAAGGTTTCCGCGCCGGCAGGCAGCAAGGATGTGGTCTGGAATATTCCTGCGGCCGCCTGGTCGGATGCTGCTGTCATACAATATTTTCTTGGCGGAGATGAAGCGGGATCCTGGTCACCGGATCAGATTGGGAATTCCACATCGGTGGCCGGAGTAATGTTGCGGACCATCCAAGTGGTAACGGATGCGAAGGGCGGACTGAATCTCAAGTTGGGGTTGAACCGGAGTGCCCAGACAATGACGGTGCTCAAAAACGGAATCACCGGAGCAATCCTGTCCATTGCACTGGAACCGCCACCGCCATTGACAGGGAAAACCGTTGTTTTGGACCCGGGTCACGGGGGAAGCGACCCCGGGGCTGTCGGACCCCAGGGGACACACGAGAAAAATGTGAATCTGGCCGTGGGCCTGAGGATGAAAGATGAGCTGACGGATCTGGGAGCCCGGGTCATCATGACCCGGGAAGGTGATCAGTTTATCTCACTGGCGGATCGGGTTAAAATAGCTAATTCTTCCGGTGCCGATCTTTATGTCAGTATCCATGCCAACGGATATACTCAGGAGACGGCTCATGGGACAGAAACCTTCTACTGCACCACCGGACATCCCGACAGTGCGTTTTTGGCCCAGACCATTCATCAGTATCTGGTCAGCGGGATTCAGCGCAAGGACCGGGGCGTCAAGACAGCCAGCTTTACCGTTTTGAAGGAAACCATGATGCCTTCTGCCCTGGTGGAGATAGCGTTCATAACCAATCCTGAGGAAGAGCTGCTTTTGAACAGCGATGGGTTTCGGACGATCGCTGCCCACAGTCTCTGTCAGGGAATCCTGGCTTATTTTCAGTCTCATTCCTGATCGCAGTCAGTCAGTGTAAAAAGAATGGCAAAGAAAAAGCCGTGGGCACAGAGGCGATGTGTTGCACGGCTTCCATTTTTTTAGCCTTGGGGTTTTTCCCGGCTGCGGCGGTACGGAATGGGGATGAATTCCACCGACATGGGTGCCCGGCTGGGCTGGGGATACAGATCCATCAGGCGATAAATGGATTCCGGAATCCGGCAGGCCACTGGAAGACCCAGCTCACCGATGGCCGAGCACACCAGGGCGAAATCGTGGGTCCATTTCCCCTTGCTCAGCTCCCGGGCTACCTCCCGGGCTTCTTCCGGATTCATTTTGTCATCCAGAAGCTGGGCTGCTGTGTCTTCGATTTGACGGACCGCTTTCTCGGCCATATCGGAGAGCATAATGGTTTCATCATCAATATCGGCCATGGGTTTGTCGCGGAGGACCCGCATAATGGAACTGGCCGGCATCTGGCCGATCTGGGGATCGATGGGTCCCAGCATGGCGTTTTCATCCAGCAGAATCTCGTCGGCAGCCAGGCAGATGAGGGTCCCGCCGGACATGGCATAATGGGGGACGATGACGGTGACTTTCCCTTTGTGACGCTTCAGGGCCCGGGCAATTTGCTCGGAAGCCAGAACCAGGCCGCCGGGTGTATGCAGAATCAGGTCAATGGGCATATCGTCCGGGGTGAAGCGAATGGCTCGGGAAATGCGTTCGGAGTCTTCCAGATTAATGTATCGGCGCAGAGGGATGCCCAAAAAACTCAAGGCTTCCTGGCGGTGGATCATGGTGATCAGGCGGCTTCCCCGCTCTTTTTCGATGGCGCGAATGGTATTCACCCGTTCCACTTCGATTTGCCTTTGGCGGAGAAACGGCACCAGTGCCGTAAAGAAGAAAAAGAGCCAGATAATGCTGGTGAAGCTGAATGTCATGGGTAGTCCCTCCTTGACTTGGTTTGGGTGTTAAGGGTTAAGAAAATCGTATCATATTTGGACGTATCTGTAAATGAAAGACCCTTGGCAGGGGATAGGCGCTTCATCGCGAAAATATGGATGTGAAAGAATGGATCTGCCTGGCGGTGGATCGAAATGGAGGTGTACCATGAAAATCAAGGAAGTGGATCTGCCGGGAGTTGGGCGAAAGTACAGTGCGGATTTATCGGATGGGACACTGCTGACCGTGATCATTCATCATTCCGGCCGACGGGAAATCTATCTGATGGACAGTCCGGATGAAGATGAACCGTCTTCGATCATCAGTCTCAGCGATGAAGAATCCCGGAAGATCGGATCCATCATCGCCGGTTCGGATTACCAGCCGGTAACCGACGACCGCCTGGCTGTATTGATGAACAATCTGTACATTGAATGGCTAAATGTAGAGGCCGCATCACCCCTAGCCCATAAAAGCATTCGCGACTCCAGGGTTCGAAGTACCTTTGGAGTTACCATTATCGGGATTCAACGAGGAGAGAAGATCATCGGGAGTCCGGAAGCGGATGAGGTGATCCTCCCCAACGATCTTTTGATGGTGGTGGGACGCAGGGACCAGATCAAATCTTTGGATGACTTGTGCGGCGAGGATGGTACGTGTCGAATTCCCGGGGGGTGGCAGCCGTGATGGGCAGCTGGTCTTTTCTGCTGGCCGGTGGGGCGCTGCTCATTGCGTTTTTTGCCATCGGTATCCTGTCAGAGAAGGTTCGGTTTCCATCCACCCTGGCATTCATTTTGCTGGGGCTTATAATGATTCGGTTTTTTCCTTTTCAGTCCACTCCACTGCAGCAGGCGGCACAGATCGGCATCGTGTTGATGTTCTTTACCCGTGGATTGGAATTTCCCATTGAGCGTATGCTGCAGATTGCCCGGCGGGTTTGGCCGGCCGGTCTGATGGATGCGGTGATCAGTTTTGGCGGAAGCTTTTTGATTGCCCGCATGTTCAGTCTGGATTTTTTCACCAGTTTTGTGATTGCAGCAGTGGCCTATGCCAGCAGTTCGTCCATCATTGTCAAGATGCTGGAAGAAAACCGTCGTTTGGCGGCAGAGGAGTCCGAATTCATCCTGGCTCTGCTCATATTTGAAGATTTGATTGCACCGGTGATGGTATCGTTTCTGGCCAGTACCGCGGCCGGTACAGCACTGGGGCTCAGTGGAGCTGGATGGGTGTTGGCGAAAGTGGCTCTTTTGGCTTTTGGCAGCGGGATTGTGGGACGAGTGTTTTTTCGCCGCAGCTCAGGTTTTTTTGTCCGGTATCTGGAAGAGGACTTTATGCCACTTTTTGCCGTGGGCTGGGCTTTGCTCACTGCCGGGCTGGCCATGGCCATGGGATTGTCGGAATTTCTGGGGGCATTTCTGGCTGGCGTGATGATCTCGGAAGCCGGACAGGCGGCTGAGCTGGATCATTTGCTGCTGCCGGTACGAAACCTGGTTCTGCCTTTTTTCTTTTTCTGGTTCGGATCCACCATCCAGATTGGCCAGGGAATCTCTCTGTACCCTCTGCTTTTTGTGCTGCTGGCCTGGTCGATTCTGGGGAAATTTGGGGTGGGATATTTTGGAGGCCGGGCGTACGGTTTGACTCCCATGCGTTCCTACCGGGCCGGATTATCACTGATCCCCCGGGGCGAATTCTCCGCCATTGCAGCCGCGTTTGCTTCGACCCCCCTGCGTATTTTCTCCGGCATCTATATTCTTCTGACAGCGCTGGTGGGAATGGTCTTTTTCAATCAGGCGTATCCTCTGGCCCGACGCCTGGCAGGAATGCCTCCGGCCAAGGCCAAATGAAGCCTATTACAGGCTTTTCTTTTTTTTTGAACTTTTTGCAGCCATGGGGACTCTTAAGAGCAGAGGGGTGATGGGGTGGATCGGAAGATGCAGATTATGTTGGCCAGGAAGGGCGACCGAAAGGCCTTGGTCGCTTTAATTATGGAGCAGAAGGATGCATACTACCGGCTGGCGTATGCGCTGACGGGAAACCCGCATGATGCCGGGGATGCTCTGGAAGATATGATTGTAATTTTGTTCGAGAAGATGCATCAGTTGAGAGAGCCGGACCGGTTTGACGCCTGGGCCAAAGCCATGCTGAAGAACTGCTGCCGGAAGATACTGAGAGCCAGAAGCCGGATCCATCCTCTGGATGCGGTGGAGGAAATAGTGGCTTCGCAGGATGATCCCATGGACAGGGAGACGGTGCTGGTAACACGCCAGAGCATCTCCCGACTGAAGCCCATCTATCAGGAGATTATCCGCATGCGCTACTTTTTGGATTACGACTACCAGGCCATGGCTGACATTCTGCAGATCCCCGTCGGAACCGTTCGATCACGGCTGGCCAATGGCATCAAGCAGTTGAAGGCACGGATGGAAGGGATGGGATGGTATGAAGGTTGATGATGCGCTGAAAAGAGCGGGACAGGATATACAGGCCATGGAGGCTCCTCCGGACCTGGAGGAACGATTGACTCGTGCGCTGGACCGGACCGGATCCCAGAGGCGGCGCGGCTTCCCATATATGGCGCGGGTGGCGGCGGTGCTGATATTTTTCATGTTGTTTGGATACCACTACAGCACTTTGGCCTACTACGGACGACGCTTTGTCGGATTTGATGCGGTGGTGGACGGTCCTGTCCAGGAGCTGAATGAGCTGGGCAAAGGACAAATTGTGGATGGAACCTATACTTTTACCACCGGGCATACAGTAACACTGGATGGAATCATGTGGGATGGCAATCAGCTTCTGGCGTTTTGTACCTTCTTGAGTCCCTACGGCGACCTGGCCCAAGTCAGTATAGACGCGGAACCGTATCTTGCTGGTACATGGGGACGGTATTTTATGAGCAGCGGGGCGGGAACCCTCCGGGACGATGCCAAAGAAATGAAATATGTCTACCGCTTTTCTCCACCCCGATTTTGGGAAAAGACATTCAGTATGGCTTTCACCTATAACGACGGTGATCTGCGGGAAACCGGGAAGATCCGCTTTGTCCTGGATCGCCAGAAAGCCATGGGGTTCACCTTGCGTGTGCCGGTGCAGCAGTCGTTTTCCGTGGGGGATAATCGGATTCTCATTCACTCACTGCAGGCTTCACCGACCCAGGTCCGGGTGGAGGGATCCATGCAGGGTATCCTGGGACTGGTTATGGACACCCTGGCTGGGGAACGCTTTCGTCCGCAGCAGATGGATTTGCAGCTTCTGGTAAACGGTCAGCCGTGGGAAGAACAGGGAGGGGGATTGACCACCGATCATCGGGGAATTTCCTTCCACCATGACTATGAAGCGCTGCCGGATTCTCTGGAGTCTCTGGAACTCCGGCTGGTTTCATTTCAGGCGGACTACGATGTGGACCTGGCCTTCCCGCTGACTGTGGGAGAACCGGTTCGGGAAGAGGTGGTATTGGGGTATCCGCTGCAGATTCTGGAAACAGTCCGGACCGACAATGGGACCTATGTGACGATTTCGTCGCCGGATCATCTGCGGCTGACACGGGTGCATCTGGTGTGCGGAGAGGATCGACTATCTCTGGAAAACACCACTGAAGTGGGGCTGGAAAAAACAGTTGATGGCGCAATTTTCTATATCCGGACTTTGTATTTTCCCGGAACGGGAGATGATCCGGTTCTATCCATCCAGCGGGCAACAGCCCGGACGGTTACGGATCAGAGGATGCCGCTTCTTCTGCCTCAGAAATAACATAATGAGCGTAATAAAAAAGGGAGGACCGGCAACAGTTCTCCCTTTCAACGACTCTGCCCTTTCGTTACCGGAGCGGATCGCTTTCGTTTTCTGTGGGTTGGCTGTCAACGCTGGTACGAACCATTTCCAAAAATACATCCGCAGATGTGACCGGCTGGCTGCAGGCATGATTCCGGCATAAGTAGGCGGTGGGCTGATGGTCGATGCACTTGAGCTGGCTAAGGAAAGGTGAAATCCCGGACAGATCCTCGTTTTCGGGCTGGATGGTGAATGCGGCTGAAAACGGTCGATATTCCCGGGGCAAAAGAGGAAGGAACGGATCGGGAGTGCGGTCATCGGGCAGGGCAATCACCATTTCCTCTCCAGGAACTGTGTCATGCAGATAGGCGGACAGGGCTGATGCGTAGCCCATAGGCTGCTGAGCGATGGAGGCTCCGAAAGCGGTGAACATGTCGGCGATGGAATCATCCCAGTCGCTGCGGCCGGTAATCTGGCGGATGCGGACCAGGTTGTTGAGTATGACGCCGTTCCCGGACGGGAGGGCGCCGTCCCATTGATGGATTGGACGGGAAAGCAGTTCTTCCGAGTCGCTGCCGTACAGGTAGAATGCACCGGATGGGCTGCTGAAAAGGCGTTCTGTGTCATGCCACAGGGACAGACAGGATGTCAGATAGGTGCTTTTGCTGCTGGCCAAAAAGAGCTCCAGAAGCCCCCAAGACAGATAGGCATAGTCATCCAGAAACGCTGGGATTCCTGCCTCGCCATCCCGGTAGCGGGCCAAAAGCCGGCCGTCTTCCCGGATCAGGTTCTGCCGGATGAAGCTCCAGGCACGTTCGGCCATTTGGAGATAGTCGGGCCGGTTGAACACCCGGGCGGCTGTGGACAGGGCGGCAATCATCAGCCCATTCCAGCCGGTCAGTATTTTATCGTCTTTGAAGGGATGAATGCGGCGGTTGCGCTGGAGAAAAAGCAGTGTACGGCTTCTTTTCCAGAAGGGATCCGCGGGGTCGGGTTCCGGCTGATTCAACCGGTTGGGAATGCTGCGTCCATCGATATGGCCGTTGGAAGTGATGCCGTATTCCCGGCAGAAACGCTCCCCGTCCTTTTCGCCCAGCACCGCGGTGATTTCATCGGGGGTCCAGGTGTAGAAGAGGCCTTCTTCTCCTTCGGAATCGGCGTCTTCCGCGCTGTAAAATCCACCGTCCGAATCGGTCATATCCCGACGGACGTATTCAATGATTTTTTCGGCAATGCGCCGATAGGCCTCCGATCCGGTAACCTGCCAGGCTTCGGCGTACACCATGATTAGCAGTGCATTGTCGTAGAGCATCTTTTCGAAATGGGGGACCAGCCAGCGTTCATCGGTGGCGTAGCGGGAAAACCCATAACCGATGGCATCATAGATACCACCACGGGCCATGGCATCCAATGTGGTAGTGACCATGTGCAGGATGTGGGCATCCCCCTTTGCAGCGTAGGCTCGCAGCAAAAACAGCAAATGTTGGGGAGAAGGAAATTTGGGGGCGGGACTGAAACCGCCGTAGACAGGGTCGAACCGCTCCTGGTACTGGACTAAGGCATGCTGGATTGTGTTTTCGGGGAACGGTTGGGGGATGGAAGTTTCTGCGGATTTGAGCCAAGCTTTGAAACGGTCGCCGGCGGCGGTCAGCTCCTCCGGGTTCTGCTGCCACAAATCGGATGCCCGCACCAGAAGCGTCATTAGTCCGGTGATGCCGGGGCGGTCGTTTTTGGGCAGGTAAGTGGCTGCGTAAAATGGCTTTCCCTCCGGGTCCATCAGCACCGTCAGCGGCCACCCTCCACGGCCGGTCATGGCCTGGGCCGCCATCACATAGATATGGTCAATATCCGGACGCTCTTCCCGATCCACTTTCACAGCTACATAAAGAGTATTCAGGGTCCGGGCTACTTCATCATCTTCGAAGGATTCTTTCTCCATGACATGGCACCAGTGACAGGTAGAATAGCCGATGCTTAAGAAAATCGGCTTGTTTTCTTCTTTGGCTTTGGCAAAGGCCTCGTTCCCCCAGGGATACCAGTCCACCGGGTTTCGGGCATGCTGCAACAGGTACGGTGATTTCTCGTGGATCAGACGGTTGGTGACACCATCGATATTCATGAAATCATCTCCTCGGCAGGGTTTTAAGTCAAGTCCGAATTAGTGGGTAAATTCCTCGGCAAATAATTTATGATATAGATTCTCCACATTTTTATGCCGCGAAAGCCTCTTTACAGTGAGGAACGGCATGGTAAGCTACCTAGGCGGGCAGCATGCTACTTTCTGACCACGCATCAAGCGAACAGGATGCCCGGTGATGCCCCGCACCCATGCCGGCAGAGGCTCGCTGTCAAGAGGACCGTGGAATAAATTGCTTCTTAGGCCACATGTTGTTCAGGTTCCTGCAGGGGAGCGATGGAATCATAGTAGACGTCCATCTCGAAATATTTGCGTCCTGTAGACCATTTCTCGTCCTGTTCAATCAGCAATGCACCCATCAGCCTGAGAGCAGATGCTTCGTTAGGGAAGATGCGAATGACTCGTTCTCTTCTGCGGATCTCCTGGTTCAGTCTTTCGATACCATTGGTCGTACGCAGCCTTTTGCGGTATCGTATCGGTAAGCTTAAGACCGCAGTAATATCATCAAATGCTTCGTCTAGCAGATCCATGGCTTTGGCCGCTTTAGCTGAATATTTGTGGAGCAGCTCATTCTTCGCATTTCGGGCACTGTCCATATCCACCGCTTCGTACACTTTGCGCAGATCCTCTTTCACTTGCGGCTGCAGTGTCTTGGGGGTCTTATCCAGTAAGTTGCGCGAAAAGTGGGTCTGGCAACGCTGCCAGCTGGACCCGGGGAAACGCTTCTGGATCGCTTTAACCAGCCCTTTATGGTTGTCCGATGTCACAAGCCGGGGCGTCTGCAGGCCTCTTTGGATAAGTTCTGTAAAAAAGTCATCCCAGCTGCTTTCGGACTCGCTTTCGCATAAATGGAATCCCAGGATCTCCCGATATCCTTCATGATTTACGCCGGTGGCAATCAATAGACTCTTGCTCTTTACCCTGTGATCGTCCCGCACCTTGATGTAGATCGCATCGGCTGTAAGAAAGGGATATTCACACCGCAACGGTCGATTCTGAAAGGCATAGACGATTGGATCCAGTTTTTTGCACAGGTCAGAAACCATGGACTTGGAAAATGTCTTACCGCACAGTTCTTCGGTGATATTTTCAATCTTTCGGGTAGATACACCGTTGATTACCATTTCGATCATGGCCAGTACAAGAGCCTGTTCACTTCTTTGATACCGGGAAAACATGGTGGTGCTGAAATTTCCATTTCTGTGGCGAGGAATTTTTAAAGTCAGCGTTCCAATACGGGTCGTAAGCTCTCGATCTCTGAAACCATTGCGATACGCTGAGCGTTCGTCACATCGTTCATAAGGTGCTGCACCCAATTGTTCGGTGGACTGTGCGATCAGTACCTGATTGAGAATCGCCTCCAGCAACTTGGAAAATGAATCGTCCCGGCGATCTTTTGTAAAAAGTC